>JAVJOW010000039.1:0-191963 GCA_040216555.1 Arenibacter sp. | reverse complement strand
TTCTGGTAATATTAAACTTAACAAGGATAACTCAGTGCCTTTATTCATCAATGTAATTTAAAGCACAAAGAAAATTATTTTTCTCTTTAGACCCAACTTTTGAGATTGATCCGAAAATTTTTTACTAAATTTTGAGGGTGTCTCCCCATATTTTTTCTGGAAACATTTACTGAAATATTTGGGATCTCTAAAACCAACTTTATAGCTCACCTCAGAAATGTTCATTTCGTATTTTTCCAAAAATAGGGCAGCTCTCTTTAATCGAATTTCATTGATGAACTCATTTGGTGTGAAGTTTGTCCACACTTTAATTTTGGAAAATAAAATTGTCCGACTTACTCCTAACTCCCTACAAAATGAGGTGATATCGAACTCAATGTTAGAAATATTTTCTTCCACAATATCCATTGCTTTTTTGAGTAAATTTTCGTCCAAGGTGGATACGGTTAATTCATTGGGTAACAATCCTGGTTCACTTGAAAACTTATCCTTGAGTCGCTGGGTGGATTCTAGAAGATTTTTGACCCTAAGCTTAAATTCCTGTATATTGAAGGGCTTGCTTATGTAATCGTCCGCACCACTCTCCAGCCCTTCGAACTTATATATCAAGGAAGTCCTTGCGGTGAGAAGGATGACAGGAATATGGCTTGTGCTTATGTTTTGTTTTATCTGGGCACAAAGCTCTGTACCTACCATTTCAGGCATTATAACATCGCTAATTATTAAATCAGGTATATGTTTTTGGGCTTTTGTTAAACCCTCTTTGCCATTTTTCGCCTCCAGGACTTTATAGTCTTTTATTAAAAGGTTTTTGAAGAAAGACCTAAGTTGTTCATTGTCTTCAACCACCAATACGACCGGCAAGTCTTTGTCTTCTATTATATTGTCCAATGAATCTTGCAAAACCAATTCCTTTGGGGATAACTGTGACGTGTATTGGACAATATCGTCACTAAATTTAAAATCGGATATAATTTCTTCCTCTAAAAGATGTTCCCTTCCCAAGGGTAATGTAAGCTCGAATATAGAACCTTGCGGTTCATTACTTTTTACAATTATGGTACCCTTATGTAGTTCAATGATATTCTTTACTATTGAAAGCCCAATGCCTGTACCTTTGTTATAATTGTTTTTATTCTTGTCATCTGAAGGGATTTCGAAGAAACGGTCAAAAACCTTATTCCTATATTCCTCTTTAATCCCAATTCCCGTATCCTTGATGGTAATGTAAATATTGTTTGTGTCTTTTTTTACATCTATTGCTATTGTTGCCCCATGTGGGGAAAATTTAAAGGCATTGGAAATTAAATTATAAAATACCTGTTCCAGCTTGGAGCGGTCATAATATGCCAATATCTGTTCATGTGAACAATCTAGGGTATAAGTATAGCCTTGGTCTTGAGCAAATTCGCTAAAGGACAAATATATTTCCTGCAAAAAATTCACGATATTGCCTTCTGCTGCCCGTAATTTGGATTGGTGGTCCTCCAATTTTCTGAAATCCATCAGTCTATTTACGAGTTGCAACAAATGATTGGCACTGCTTTCTATTACCAATAATTTTTTATACATAATGCTACTGCCTTTGTAATCCGCCAGAATTTGTTGTAAGGGGCCTGAAATCAAGGTCAAGGGAGTTCTAAAATCATGGGAGATGTTGGTGAAAAATTGCAGTTTTGCCTTATTGGTTTCTTCTTTTCGCTCATTTTCCAATTGCTGCCATCGTAAATCTTGTTTCAATTTTGTTTTGGACTTCATTATAGTGTATAGCCCATATAATGTAGAAACAAGCAAGAGACCATATAAAGTATAAGCCCAATTGCTTTTCCAAGGAGCCGGTTTTACTGTTATATTCAATGTTGCTGGAGTTTCGTTCCATACTCCGTCATTATTGGCGCCTTTTACTTCAAAAATATAATCACCAGGTTTTTGAAGGGTAAAAAATGCCTCTGTTTTGTTGGTATAGATCCAAGAATCATCAAGTCCAATAAGGCGATAGGCGTACTGGTTATTATTGGGGTTAATGAAATTTGGTATGGCGTAGTTAATTGAAAAGTTGGCATTGTCATAAGTCAAGCTTATCTCTTCGGAATAAGCAATTGATTTGGTTAAAATCTCTTCGTCGCCTTTAATTGGTATGGATTGATTCCTTATTTGTAAATCCGATAGGATGACCTTTGGGGCATAGGTGTTCCTTATCAATTTCTCAGGGTCAAAGGAGGTGACACCTTCAGCTCCTCCAAAATATAAACGGGAGCTCTCTGTTAGTAAACCTGAATTTGGACTAAAGTCGTTGGTACTCAATATTTCACGCTGATCGTAGATCACAGAAGTTTTTTCCTTGGTATCATACTTTACTATTCCCCTATCACAACTTAACCATAAATAGCCCTGTGCATCTTCTATTATAGTATAAATGGTAGAAATAGGGTTTTGTTTGTCCAGATTAACCCTTTCAAAAGTGGAGCCATTAAATTTTTGAAGGCCTATAGTCTTTGTACCTACCCAAATTCGGTGATTGCTATCCTCGAATATGGTTTTTATATCATCTCCTGAGAACTCATCAACAAAATAATAGGACAGGTCGTAGGAACCCTCATCATTAAAATGAATTAAATTTAGCCCGCCCAGTCCGCCTGCCCAAATACTGCCTGACTTATCTATTAATAGGGTCTTTATAATATTGGTGGATAGTTTTGGCTCTTCCCCCAACGTTTTGCCGAATACACGGAACGATCTATTTTTTAGATCATATCTTATCAGACCCTTGCCAAAGGTACCTAGCCAATATATGCCACCCTTACCTTCCTTAATAGTATACACCCCTGTGTTCTGTACATACTCTTTTAGTTCATCTGTTAGTATATGGCTAAGTATTTTCTTTGTGTAAATATCATACACATAAACCCCGTAATTCAGTACTCCCACCCACAGCATGGATTTACCGGAAAGTAACATTGTCTGTATGTTATTAGGTCTAAATTCATTAGTATTGGAAACGTTTAGAATGTCTACGGTATTTTTTTTAGGATTTAGAATGGTAACGTCGCCGCCTTCAGTTCCAAAATATAAGTTTAAATTTTCATCCGATACAATTGCAGTTACCACATTGTTATTAATTTCACTATTGGTAAAGTTGACAAAGTTTTCGTTGGATTTGTCCCAAATATTGACGCCACCACTATAGGTGCCTGCCCATATGGAACCATTCTTATCCTTAAAAATGGATTTTATGAAATTTTGGCTCAAACCTGCCGTTTGGTTGCGATCGTTTTTAATGTCCCATACCTTTCCTTCGGGCCCAATGATTTTTATACCATTGGTTGTGCCCAACCAAATGGAGCCATCATTGGAACGTTGTAGGACCCTGACATCGGTAGAATTTGGTATTCCAGAATACTTTGGGATTTTAAAATTCTCTTGGTTCGTATCAAATAGTATATATCCATTGTATTTGGTGGCTAATCCCAAAATGTTTGGCAGAGGTTCAATAATATCTTGAATAAATAAATCTTGAGAGTCGTTTTTCCATCTAAATTGTTCGAACTCAAACCGATCTCCATTTCGGCCAATTAATTTGGCCAATCCCCAGGAGGTACCGATCCAAACATTTTTTTTACTATCCTCAAAAATACGTTGAACATTCTTGTAAGGGAGACTGGATGTGTTGCCTTCCAAATAGGGGATGTTCTTAAAGACATCCTTTTCCTTATCGTATATTGAAATACCGTTGGCAGTACCTAACCACATTTCACCATTGGACATTTGTTTTATGCAGATGACCACGTTGTTGCAAAGGGAATTAGGAGCTTTGGTTTGATAGTAGCGCTTAAATATATTTTTTACCGGATCGTATCTATTAAGACCGTTATAGGTGCCCACCCAAATATATCCATCACTATCTTCTTTGATAGACAATATATCGTTATTGGTTAAAGTGGTAGAGTCGTTGGGTTCGTTTTTGAAAACATCAAATCGAGTGCCATTATATTTGTTCAGGCCATTTCGGGTGCCTATCCACATTTGTCCCAACTTGTCTTGTTCCATAGCTATTACGGAACTATTGGAGAGTCCGTCTACAGCCGATAAATGTTTAAAATGGAAATTGACGGTCTGGGCCCATGAGCAAGTGGACATTATCACAAAAATTAAGATCAATCGATGTCGATTATTATAAAACATCCTCAAAATTTAGGTCCAAATGATAAAAACATACTTTAAGTACAGCTTATTGTTGTAAATCATCAACAACTGCTTTTGCCATAGTAAAATATGGTTTTTCATTATAGTTTGCAATTATCAGGGACTTAATATGGAACTGTTATTTATCTACCGTTGGTAAACAAACCTATTAATATTAAAATTAATGAACTTTTGGCAGTAGTATAAGGGTGTAACAAAGTGGTTTTGTTACAATTTATACTAGCCTCCGAATTCTAGAATTCATCGAGAACAGTTTGAAACTATATTATTCCTCTATCTTGATAACATAATAAGGGCTAATGATCTTTTTATGAAATAGACCGGGGTGCATTGCTACGTGCCCTTCCTTGGAGACGGATGTAAAATATATAAGTAAATCATAATCCGGATCAAGGCTGTCTAAAGGTATGTTGGCAATGTAGTTTGTTCCATCCCATTCCATTTTTAATTCCTTAAATTTACCGGAAGCCATATTCGCCGTTCTAAAATGAACCTTTGGTTTTTCTTGGTTTTGTAAAAATTTACCTGTTATAAAAGTGACTTTTAAGCCTTCCTTCTTCCTTACTTTATTGGGTACTATCGCTTCAAAATTGTTTGCCAACAAATTGTTGGTTTGTTTAAAATTGTCCCAATGACTTATAATATCTATGGTCTTGGACTCTCCTATCATTTCATTCAATATTTCTATGTCCTTAGCTATTTCGGTCAATCTATCCTTCCATGTGCCATTATCGTGTAAAAAAAACGGCTTTTCGTGATAAATTTTATCTGTAAGGCCAACAATAGCTTTCCACTTGTCTTGAGCCTCTTCCATGTTTCTGAGACTTGATTTTAAATAACCCTTTTTTTGTGTTTCCTGAAAGAAAACAAGATCAGTTGCTGCTTTTATTTTATAGGCATGATATGCGGAAAGTGCTGCGGTAATTTTTAAATCGGCTTCATTGGTTATAAATTCTTTTCTATATGATTCCGGTATATCCTCCTTTTTTACTTTTGATAAAGCGTCTAGAGTTTCCTGCGATAAGATGTGGTAAAGGGCTGCTAATTGTACTGGATTAATTTTAGGTTTTAAATCATCTTGCAATACGTCTTTAACATATTCCTCAATAATGTAAAATAGACCGGGATCTCCAGGTTCTGCCGATTGATAACTTCTTTCTTTTTCAAAATAGAAAGGATTGGAATTGTTTATAACAAACAAGGATCCACCACTGTCCATTTCTCCCCAATTGTAATTTGCTGGATGATATGTAAGATGGGACGAGGTAATTAAAGGTAATACTTTTCCTGCGGTGCCAAAAGCATCTTGCACGGCTTTGTATGATTTGCCATAATGCTGTCTAAATGCCCTCTCCCATACTTCTGGATTGATATCTGCGGAATAGCCTAGTCTTCCGAACAACAAATGCCAGGCCCAATAACGTTGATCTTCCCATTGATAATAAACCAATGAAGAATCATCAAAAAGGTTCCAATTGTTTTGTTTTCTTGCCAATGGCGGTGTTACTTGGAATCCTCTACTACCCCCAAAACCCGCTGTATGTGAAAATCGTTTTGCGTAATCTGGATCGGCCCAGGTGAACAATCTTGTAGTTCCTATTCCCCATAACCGGTAAATAAATTCAAAATCCCGGGAATGGTATAAAAAATCTGCGTAACCATAGCGTTGACGCTTATCAATGTTGTCCAACATGGTCAATTCGCCTTTTCGCATTTCCGTTGGATGATATGGAAGGCCTACACCTTCCCATGTATATTTACTGGTTACATGTAGATTGATTCCTGTTTCCAAAACCCACTGGCGCATTTTTACAGTTAGGCCTTTAGCCCGTATATCCAAAAAGAGCTTTCCCTTGCGCTCTTGATAAATATCCCCTATTGCTAATATTATTTCTTTCCAAAAATTTTCAGCGGTATCCCCAAAACCTCCAACCCCGGATTCGTAATTAACACGTAAGTGAATACCATCAATTTCTGGCACTCGCCGCAGAAGTTCCCGCATACCATAGGAACAATATTGGGTATATTCTTTATCATCTTTGGGAAGCCCCGAAATTAATTCCTCACTCCTGCCGTGACCCCAAATTCCGAATACAAATTCCAGTCCATAGTTATGACTTATTTGACCTATTCGCTTAAGTTGTGTTAGATATTCCTCAGGGGTTTTTACTAAGTTCTTTTTGAGTTTTATATTCTCAAATCCTGGTACTTTAATTAGATATGGATAGACGGGTATCATAAAATCTTCGTTTTTCCCGTCATTATATCCTGTGATAAGCGTAAGCCGATTGAAACGGTTTTTGGCCAACTGACTTATGTAGTACTGCCAATATTCTTCTGAAAAAAACCAGGAATCATCATTTTCATCTGTTATAAATTTATCTAAACCCCGAATTGGGTTGTCAGGAAACTCAATGGTATTTTCAATCTCCGTTAAGACAGCAAGTCCTTTATCGTCAATTTGTTGGGAAATCTCATTAAGCGCATACATAAGACCTATGGAATCTGTTCCACCCACTATTAGGACCATTCCATTTTGTGTATCTCTCCATTGATAAAAGACGCCCTCAGGTTTATATGATGTTAATTCTGTTTCATCTGAAACCAATTTCCTTACAACATCATTGTCTAAAGTGCCAAAAATTATATAAGTCTTCCGTTCAGTTTGTGTCCAATGCTTAATACTGTTTATTGACCCGCCTGCAGCTTTAACAGAATTAAAAAACTCGCGTTTTCCAAAGGCTATTGGATGTTCTTCTTCGTTGGATACCCCTGTTCGGTCTATAATAGTTACATTGTTATGAACAATAAGTTCATCTTTACTTAAGGATTGCCCCTTTGCCGAATAGACTGAAAGAATAGAAAATAATAGGACGAAAGATATATGAAAAAAACTTTTCATTTTATAAAAACCATTTAGAGGAGGTGAGAGAAATATGGATAGAAGCATTTGGTTTCATGATTATCGATGAGAAAATAATTTTGAATTTTGACCAATATGTTTTGTTTTATTTAACCAGGCCAATATTGATTTTTAAATCCTTTTTTTAAGTAGTAGCTGATAAGGATGAGGGTTGTCGTGTTGGGTTCTACTACTTTTTCCATTTTATAATAAACATCAGCAAACGAAATGGCGGCCAACCATAAACTCTATTTTACCTGGAAAAAGTTATAAATGATGTGTAAAATAATACACCAAATACTAAACCCAATTTCCCATTTTAATTTCTATTATTATTTAATAGCAAATTATTCCAACTGTACTTATTATCTGTCCTGTACCATCCTGTTCCGGTTTGGTATTTGAAGAATATACTTCCAGTACTGACTTTATGAATATTGTACGTATATATTTCAATTGAGGCACTTCAGACACATATCCGACAATTCAATGATGATATTGCTATATTCTTTCTTGTTGAAAATTAGAAGACAAAATTTATTAGCTTATCCCTGTTGCCAAGATTAAAAGTTCAACATGTGCATTTTCAGCACGTACATGATACATATTGTCTTAATATGAGCCTGGAGGTCGAATAGGCTATTTCACTTTAATTGAATAGGATTAAAAAAAATGGGGCAAAATAATTTTTTGCCCCACCTCACTAACTAATTCAACTAAACAAAATTCATATTTCCAAACAAAGTTATGCTTGGGAAACATTATTATTTGTACCTCCTAACGATAGCCATTGTTCGTTGGGTCAGAATCCAATAAAGCAGGATTTAATTCCAGTTCTTGCAAGGGAATGGGCAATAATACATGATACGGTTTAATGTTTTCATTTGGTTTCCAGAATCGGTATTCTAGATTTTGTACTACATCCAAGAGAATGCCCCATCTAATTAAATCATATCTCCTAAAGCATTCTCCAGCCAATTCCCATTTACGTTCATCATAAATGGCTTCCCTAAATTCTTGCTGGCTAAGACCAACAAGTTCCCATTCTGCCTGAGTACTATACGCCCGCTCTCTAATGGGGTGAATATACTGATATGCATTGCCAGGACCATTGATTTCGTTTTCACATTCTGCAGCCATTAAATAAACATCTGCCAACCGGAAAATTAATCTATTATCTGAATGGTTAAAGCGTGGGGAGGAATCTACATTTAAATTCCAAAATTTGGGCATATAGGGGAAATTCAACTCAAACCCCAAATAGGTATCGGCAATATTCAAAGGTCTTCTTAGGTCGTTCAATGGAAATTTTTCAGCAAAATCCTTGGAAGCTACTTGGAGACCAGTTCCGTTAAAGGCTTCACCTCGTTCACTTAGTGCGGCTGCCAAGGCACTTCGTTCACTTGAGTTCTTGGGCTCATCCCTTAAACGAGGGCTAAACATGCTTGGTCTCCAGTTACCATTACCAAATGCGGCCGGTAGTGTGCCGTCTTCACGAACTGTACCTTCTTCAAACTGGCTTCTGATATCTTTGGCAAAATCCAAGGACCAAATAATCTCTGCATTATATTCATTGGAAGGATCAAATACTTCCGCATAGGTTGGTAAAAGTGTATGTGGAGATTGATTTATAATTTGCAAACATTTGTCCAATCCGGGCTGCCACTTTTTTTGCTGCATATAAATTTTTGCTTCAATTATGGCCGCTGCCCATTTTGAAGCCCTACCACTTTGATCCCCAGTATAGGAATCCTGCAAATTGGCTTGGGCAAATTGTAGATCTGCCAATACACCATTTACTATGGTTTCCTTATCGGTTCTTCCTAAAACCCTAACTTCATCAATTGTTAGTGGTTCTGTATAATAGGGAGCTGCACCCCAAAGGTTGGTGATGTGCCAATAACATAAAGCACGTATAAATGTAGTTTCGGCAATAATATCTATTTGTGCATCCTGGCTTATAGCCGTATTGCCAGTAACCCTATCGATTATAATATTTGCACTGAAAATAATTCTGTAAAGATCTTTCCAGGTATCCGAAACACTCATTTTTTGAACAGATACATCTGCCAAAGCCTCGTTCATTGAATAATTCCCTATAGGTTCTACAAAATTTGCAGAACGGTTAGGTTCAATAATGTCAGCTCCATTGTCATAAAAGTGATCAAGTCCTACCTGTCCATAAATAGAATTGTTTTTTAAAATACCATATATACCATTTACCGCTTGTCTTGCATCATTTTCTGAAGCAAAAAAAGTTTCGGGTGCAATAAGGGCTCTAGGTTCTTCTTCCAAAAACTTCTCACAACCAAGGAAGGAGAAAATCATCAAAATGTATAAAAATATGTTTATTGTTTTCATCTGTGTTTTTTATTAAAAGGTTACGTTTAGACCAACTGTCAACACTCGTGGATTAGGATATTCCCCGTCAGAATAACCTTGAGCTATATTACCTAAGCCATTTCTTCCGAAATTACTTGTTTCTGGATCGATCAATCTAAAATTGGAGAATAACAATAAATTACTTCCGGAAATATATAGACTCATGTTTTTTACACTATCTCCCCAACCCATTTTTTCTATAGGAAAATTATAGGCTATTCTTGCTGTTTTAAGGCGTAAATGCGATCCGTCTTCTACATATTCCGAGTTACTGGGTGTATTTGTTACGGAATCTGCCCCTGCCCTAGGAATGTCCGAAGTAGGGTTATCCACTGTCCAGCGGTTTCGTAAATCTCCAAATTTTGTAGTTTCTCCTCTATTAAAATAGTGGTTACGCATTCTTAAGTTAAATACTTCATTCCCTGTAGTACCCTGAAAGTAAAATGAAAAGTCCAAGTTCTTATATGAAAAGGAGTTTTCGAAGCCGTAAATTAGATCTGGCGTTGGATCTCCTAAGACAACATTATCTTCAGTTGATATAATCCCATCACCGTTTAAATCCTCAAACCTGGATCCACCTACTACTTGAGGGTCTGTTAAGCCAGAGGCATCGATCTCTTCTTGACTCTTCCAGGTTCCCAAATATCTAACCCCTGTAAAAACAGGCACAGGTTCACCAACAATTAAGCGTGTATTTCCTGAACCCAATATTGCATCTACAGTTACATCAATAAAATCTGCCCCTCCAAGATCCAATATTTTGTTCTTATTGGACGACAATGTTAAAGTGGATTTCCAATTAAATTTGTCATTGGATATATTGGTTGAATTTATTAAAAGTTCCCAACCTTTATTCTCAAGGGAGCCAACGTTTTGTAATTGGCTGGTAAAACCTGTTTGCCTAGGTATTGTAACATCCAATAACAGGTCATTCGTCTCTTTTTGGTAATAGTTGAATTCAGTAAATAGTTTGCCGCCGAACATTGATGCTTCCAATGCTATATCCAGCGAAGTAGTTGTTTCCCATTTTAATTTGGGATTGGAAGGTCTCCCCAATGTTAATCCTGGAACTTCAGCACCATTGAGAGAGGTATTGGCCTCTGTAAGTAGACCTAGTGTTCTGTAGGGTCCAATGGCTTGATTACCAGATTTACCATAGCTCGCCCGTAACTTTAAATCTTTAAAAAAGCTTTGGTCTTGCATAAAGGCCTCTTCGCTGATTTTCCAAGCTCCTGCTATGGACGGGTAGAATTCATATTTGTTGCCTTCTGCAAAAACTGAACTACCATCCGTTCTACCTACCAAGGTTAGAAGGTATTTGTCCTTATAACTGTAATTTAACCTGCCAAAAAACGATGCCACCTGAAAGCCGTCATAGTCACTACTTACTACGGATCTGGTAGGGTCGGAAAAACCTAGGTTGTTAAAGCCTGTAGCATCACTGGTAATGCCAAATGCCTCTGCCTCGGCAACTTCAGTGTATACTTTTTGAAATGAAGCACCAGCAAGTGCGGTCACATTATGATTTTCGCCAAAATCAGATTGATATTGTACAGTATTTTCATTGTTCCAACCTGAACTTGCAACGGTGCGTACACTAGCTCTGCCAAGGTCTCCTACTTCCAACAAATCTGGACTTTGACTAGAAATAAATCTATTTTGTTTGATGTTATTAAATTCCGGACTAAATGTTGATCGTATCATCCACTTCTTCCATGGACTATACTCAAGATAGGCCGTAGCCAATAAATTATTGGTGAATGTCTCATTGGTATTCAGCTGTGCATTTGCTATCGGATTTGACCAAGGTGCACCAATAACTTCATCAAACCCATTAAATGTGCCATCTTCATTATAAATTGGTTGTGTTGGAAGGTTGGCAAAAACATTGCCAAACCCTACCACTCCGTTATCTTGATTAATTCTAGAATAGTTGATACGGAAGCCTGTTTTCAATTTATCACTTAGCCTAAGGTCCAAGTTTGATCTGAAGATATATTTTTCAATACCAGAGCTAATAATTATACCATCTTGGTTAAAATAATTTAATGAATTGTAATAATTAACATTGCCATTTTCTGAAGTTCCGGCTATAGAAACATCTGCGTTATAAATAGGCGATGGGCCCATTAATAAATCATACCAATTGTTGTTGGGATAGGTAGATGGATCATCGGGAAAAGGTAATGCCGCTGATCTAAACTGTGCACTTTCGTTCGTGAAAGCTATTTGTTCTGCTTGAGAAAGCATATCTGGTTGCTCTGGTACCATTTGCATACTTGTGTATAGGTTTACACTTACTTGGGGTTTGCCCACACCGGCGCCAGCACCATTTTTAGTGGTTACCAGAACTACACCATTTGCACCCCGGGAACCGTAAATGGCAATAGAAGATGCATCTTTTAATATTTCTATGGACTTGATGTCGTTGGCATTAATGTTGTTTAAGTTAAAATTGGTTCCAACCACAATGCCATCAATAACCCAGAGAGGCTCGTTGCTTCCAGTTATGGAATTACCGCCCCTAACCCTAATGACAGTGCCAGCACCTGGTGCTCCACTAGTTTGTGTTACTTGAACACCGGCAGCCCTGCCCTGTAAAACCTGATCCACCCTAGAAGATGGCACCTGTGTAATATCTTCAGAGCTTACGGAGGCTACAGAACCTGTTAGGTCGGATTTCCGCTGGGTACCATAACCAATTACCACCACTTCGTCCAAGGCTTGAGTGTCTTCAAGTAGGGTAACGTTTACTGTGGACCTATTACCAACGGTCTCTTCTAGGGTCTGATATCCTAGGTAAGAGAATACTAGAATTCTGGGGCCATCAGTAAGGTTTATAGAATAATTGCCATCAAAATCGGTGACAACCCCATTTGTGGTCCCCTTTTGAACGATATTCACCCCAGGTATCGGCATGCCGTCCGATGCCTTTACCGTACCCGAAATACCTGGGCCTTGGGCTATCGCGGAATAGCTGTAAAAGCTTAACACAAATAGTGCGAAAAGCAACTTGGTCTGTTTTAAAATCTTTCTTTTCATGTTTTAAGAGTTTAGTTTAGTAATCATTGATCTAGTTCAATTTGGTTATTAGGCCTATAAAAATTATTCTTGACCAAAAAACTTTACTTGAATTGTCAATGGATATTAACCATTGGTTTACAACAAGATTACATCCTGGTATTTGGGGACCTATCCTGTACTGTGCTGTTAATTTCCTGTTCTGTACGATTTTACTCCTATTGTGAATTTTTGTCTACCTAAGTCCAAGAACCATTTTTATAATAGGTTGTTTTTCATTTTGGAAATAACGGATTGTTCTTAATCAAAACTTGGTTGGCAATTGGAATAATGAGGTTTTGTTCATGATAGATTGTGGTTTTCGATTTTAAAGGCCTTCAACTCTGGTTGGCGTTTTTTCTTTCGTCTTTGACCAAGTGATTAAGCTCATTTCCTACCATAAATTTTATGAGTTCACAATCTGGGAATCGTTTTCATGGGCAGAATCTATAAAAATAGACGGATAATTTGAATGAGTAAATATGATGATATTGGGGCTTCTCAACTGACTATTAATAATGTAAACGATTTTTCATCAACGAATTGAGGAATTCAATACATTTACTTGCCTTACTAGGGGTGTATAGGGTTTTTACAACACTAATTCTTTGATTGATAATGAGCAAAAATTTTACCTTGAAAGGCAGTATTGCCTTGTCTTTCGGCTTTCTTATTTTGATGTCCGGATGTTTATCAAATGAAGATGATTCACCTATTCAATCCGACCCTTTCTACCAAGGAGCTCTCTTGAATGCAGATTTAGAACTGTTAAACCAATATTGGTCTGTTTTTGAAGTGAACTACCAAAAACAAACGGCCGAAGTTCCCAAAACCTATGGCAATTGCGACAGGGACTTTTTTACTTTTTTGGACGATGGTTCCTACAAGGAGTATATTATTCCGAACTCGGGTTGTATTCCTGAGGAACAGGATTTGCAATGGAGTTTTGATAGGGGAATCATAACTTTGGAAAATTCGTTCAAGGACTTTAATGAGATGGTCATTGTACAACTCACGGAGGACAAGTTTGTTTTTAGGGCGAAATATGATTTTGATGAGGACGGGGAAGAAGATATTTTCCAGTTTTTGGCAAAGCCCTATCGTCCAAATGAGAGCTATTTTTATTACAATAATTTGGTAAAGAACGAAACCGTATCCAATAAAATCCAACTAAGCTGGGACGAATACGATGGAATAAATAATTTTGACCGATATGAGATTTATTTAAGCGGTGAAAGTTGCGACCCCGGCAAGTCAACACTTGTGGCTACTATAAACGATAAGGACACCGTTTATTATGAAGAAATGAACCCGCCGGTGGAGACTTTTTTTTGTTATTTCCTAAAAGTATATACCGATAAGGGATTACTATTTACAAGCTATTCTGTAGGGATATCGTCCGAATCATTGAATGTTCCGGGCGTAAGTTTGGAAGAGCCCGTAGTTCAAAACGATAATATACTATTACAATGGGAAAAATATGACGGACTCTACTTTTCCCATTATGAGGTTTTAGTAAAGAACTTTGTTGGTGGATATGGATCTATGTACCAGGAACAATCCCTGATTCAAATAACGGACATCAATACTACAAATTTTACCGATTTTTCCCCTCCCTATATTAAGAATCCGGTGTATGAGATTCGTGTTTACAATCAATTTGGGAAACAGAACTTTTACAATGCTCAGGTTGTAGCAAGCGCTAAAGAGGCCAACTACCAACCAGATAGGGTCATTGACCTAAAAAGTATTTTCAATTTCACAGCTTCCCCTAATGAAACCGTAGTATTTCTAAATGGAGGAAGAGATAATATTTACGATTCCTACATTATGCGTTATAATTACGGAACCCGGGAAGTGGAAGCCTTTTCAAACAATGGAACCTTTATCAATGGAAACGGCAGGAATGATCTTAAAGTCATCAATTCATCTGTAGGACAAGAACTAATGTACCTTAAATACGATGGTATTTCGGTATATGACCCTCAAACTTTGGTGTTCAAATACGACCTGAAACTTAGTGGATCAAGTTCTTTGGATGACTTTATTTATCTTGGTAATGATCGTTATCTCCTGTTGGATAATAGGTATGCCTATACCGTAGTACGCGACTTCTCGAACCTTACCCTTATAGACAAACAAGAGCATTTTTCGCAAAATCTGGGCCAGTATGGTTATAATGTATTACAAATCAATGATGGCCGCATCATCATTGGTAACAGAGATCAAGCCCAAAGTATCATTTATAGTATAAGTCCTGAAGGTAATCTGACGGATAAAACTACCATTAATGTCCCCTTAACCGCTGGGTTGGCAAAGGAAACTGTGTTTAACCCGGGCGAGAATAGTATCATTAATTTCAGGGAAAATAGGATATATGACTTGGCCAGTGCGTCCTTGAGATCATTTGAACAACCTTATTTTCCTTTGGCTATTAATGCCAATGGAAGTAAAATAATGGGCACCAATAATGATCCGGAATGGACTATAGATTCAGAATCATTACATGAAAAAAAGGTTAGGACACTTGATTTGAATAATTCAAATTTAAATATTTTGGAAACTGAGGGATACCCACATTATCTTTTTGAAAACCATTTGGGGCAAATCATTTCCTTATCCACTTATTTTAAACGAACAAGAGCAAATTACCCTTATGAGCCACCGGATTTTTTTATAGAAATAATGACTCCATAGACAATTAATCATAGCGATGTTCAAATGTCATCGGAATTCTTTTCTTTAATATATTTAAGGTTAACTAATTGGTCTAAAGGTAATGGAAGATTTCTTTTTTTGGGCTCACCATTATACAATTAATTATTAAACTTAATTCTTTGTTACCAGCAGTTGTGCAGATATTCTATTCATCTTCGTCCTCTACTTTCATATTCTAACCGCCATCCTCTAAAGTGCATCAAGTATAATTCTGGGTATTTGGATATTTATGAAATAACTGAGTCAATCTAAACAAGAAGAATTGTTTTCTTGTGTCGCCATTGCTGACTTCTTTCATATAGTAGTTGGATTGTAATTAATCATTATCCTCAATTTAAGTCGCGCTATTACAATGTGATGAAATATTTGTATATTGATTTGAAAGAATTTTCAAATACATGTTTTTTGGACTACCATTCAAATTTAGCCGTAGTTTTTTATCCCATTGATTTTTCTTAAAATGAGATTTGATGCACATGTACATTTCAATACTTTAAATGAATCGTTTCTAAATTATGGAATTGAGAATGAGATGCGCTTTCTATCCATTGTTACGGAAACGGATTCTTTTCCTTCGATACAAGACCAACTTTTGACCATATTAAAAATAAAGAAAATTTATCCGGGCCAAATTGATTTTGCTACTACTTTTTCATGTAAAGATTGGGGAGGTTCCGATTGGCTTTCAAAAAGCCTTGATAACATAGACAGATCCATGAATTTGGGGGCAGTTGGAGTCAAGGTTTGGAAGAATATAGGAATGTCCTTAAAAGATGATAAAGGTAATTATGTAATGATAGACCATCCTTCCTTTGAGCCGATCTTTCAATTTTTAGAAGATAACAATATACTTCTTTTAGGGCATAATGGAGAGCCTAAAAATTGTTGGTTGCCAACGAAGGATATGACAGTGGAGTCGGACAAGGCTTATTTTATGGCACATCCCGAATATCATATGTTTCATCATCCTGAAATACCTAATTATGAAGCACAACTTGGGGCCAGGAATAATCTACTAAAAAGACATCCAAATTTACGATTTGTTGGGTTACATCTGGCAAGTCAGGAATGGGACACCAACGAAGTAGCAGCTTTCTTGGATCAATTTCCGAATGCCATGGTAGACCTTGCTGAAAGGATATGTCATTTGCAGTACCAGACAATTGACCATTGGAAAAAGATATATGATTTTTTTATCACTTATCAGGACCGTATTATTTACGGATCTGATATTATAGTAGATAATAGTCTCCCAGATGATGTTCTGATCCGGCACATGAATGAAAGATACCAAAACCACATAAAATATTTCACAGAAAATGAATGGATGACCGTCCGGAAGGTAAATGGAAGGTTCAAAGGTTTAGGGTTGCCTGTTTCCGTAGTGGATAAAATATATAGTGCGAATGCCTTAAAAACTTATATATAAATTAATTCAATAAGGAATTAAAGCCTAAAAGCACCATGGATTGAATTTTATATGGTTGAAATTATCTTATTATTTTGGAGGTTGGACTATCAACTCAACAATTCGTTCCGAAATTTCAGCAAATTTATCCTCTTTGGTCAACCAATACAGATGTTGGGAATCTTCAGAGGTATCCCATAGGTTGTAAAAATATCGAATGCCGTTCGGCTCACTATGTAACCCTATTTTTGGAGTGCCTTCGGTTCCCAAAGTAAAATATTCCGGCTTTTGATTTCTGTAAATGGCATAGTACACCGTTTCCAAATCGGCAAGATGATGGTCCCAATCTCCATATCTTTCTCGGTAAATTCTATACGCCTCCCTGACAGGGTTGTTTTCAGGTGTATTCATCAATTCCTTCCCTCTATGATAGGGTTTAGTGATAAAATTACCGGCAACATGGATCGGCGTAGGCCAATGTTCAAAAACATCCATGGAGGCCATGCCGGCAGTATGGTTAATCTGCTGACCGCCCAAGTTCATGCTAAGTGGTAACATGGTGTCTTTAGGAAACCAAGTCCTACCAATAATTATTAATTCCTTTACTTTTTTTCTAACCAATTGCAACCCCCGATCATCTTTGATAAGATTTTTGAGATTCAGAAGATAACCAACGGAAATGATAACTACCGAGTTGTCCGGCTGTTGTTGTAATATTTCTTTGTACAGGTCCACAGCATCAGGTACATCCTTTCTTGTGTCAACATCATGTACGAAGCGAATATCCTTGACAATTTGCTGTGTATAATCCGTGCAACATTTTAATAGGATAGCAATATCCCTAGAATAAGTATCATCTTTTTTATATGATCCAATTGGCAAATCAGGGTGACCATAATACGTGTTTACCGCATCGATATAGCCCACACTAAAATCGTCGGAGGTGTTGTGCATCACGGCGAGTAAATCTACCTCACCATTGTCTTGAAGCGCATGTAACATGGCAAGAGCCCCTGCATCATCACAGTCAGTTTCCATATCCGTTTCATAAATGATTTTAATCTGTCCAAAACACATTGAACTTATTACCAACAAGAGGGCGAGCAAGAAAAATACTTTTTTGAAATGGGCAGAGGAGGTTGATTTCATCTAATTGCAATTAAAACTAAATTAGTACTATCCTGAAAGAATCTGATCAAAGGAATCCAAACTGTCCAACAATCCTAATGTTGAAAGTATCCGCGGATTTTTGAAAAAAAAATCATAATTATAGATGCATTCCTTCTTTATAAATATACGAAAATTTAATACCTGTAAAATTGATATTAGCTCATTATTCGAACTTTAGCGGGCAGCAAGATATAAGAGAATAAACTGAAATAATAGCATAAATGCATGAAAATAAACCTTGGTTTCCGGTCGTGTTAAGTATCTTTCTAATTGATCAGGTCAAAGTAAAAAGTAGAAAGACCATATAAGCTTAATTAGGTTTATGTTTAATGTAAAGACTGATGGTATTCTTACAAGGATCGGACTCTTAATTCAGTTGAAACATAACTTTTGGGAAGGATCCTTACTCGGATTGATCCACAGGATAAAATGGCTTCCCAATAACCCCTTCATCACTAAATAAGGAAGATTTATCAACATCCTGAAGCAAAGTTGTAATGAGATCGATTTTGTTATTGATCAAAACACTATCCTGTACTAATCTTATTCCGTGACTATAATCTGCGTAGGTATTACTATGACCGGCGTAGACGGGTTGGATGGGGGTTCCATTTTGGTAATGCCAGCCGTAAATTACAACTGGCTTGGACGAATTTTCATAGATTTTGTTCGAGATGATAACATCCTTTTTATGTCCGGCCACCAAATCTCCCAAAGGTGCCTGTTTAATGTTTTTTTTCCTTTGCACTTTTAGTACAGTATTGTGTTCCCACATAACCGGAATGGTTGTCATTTGGGGAGTGGGTGGTATGGGGGAGGGAGCCAGTTTTAGTGAGGCATTGCTCCATATTTGATCTACCATTCGTTTGGTCGGGAGGGTAAAACCGATAGTCTTAGCTATTTTTTGGGCCAGAATAGGGGTCATTGGCATCAGGAAATAATCGGCATCTGAGCCAACGGCCAAATAATCTGGAAGTACAAAATAGGTTACAACATATGTGGAATCCTGGATGGTTTTTGAAAATGAAATTGGAACCAAAACACGTAAAAAAGTAGGCACATTTCCATTCAATATCTCTTGGTAAATTTGCTTTTCCCTGTCTTCCAAATTTAGGGTTTCGATCTGATTTTTAAAAGTGCTACCGGAAATAGCATCATTGGCACGAGTAGGAAGAGGCAGTTTTTGAGCCTTCATTATCCCCGTATTGGCCAATGCCAAAAGCAGAAGTATAAAGATTGACTTGTTAAATGCCGAATAAGAAGATTTCTTCATTTCTGGAATGTCGGTAATTACTATTTTATTTTCACAATTTTTTTGGTACAATAAGCTTGGTACATAGGTCAATTTTGACTGATTTGAGATATGTTTGTTCCCAAATCATTACAGATTATTATGGAACGTATTGTAATAATAGGTGGCGGCGGCAATTCTTTTTATGTTTAAGCTCTTGGCCTCCAAAAGTACAAGGATACTGCCCTTCAGGGCATCCCAATAAATATAAGTACCCTGAATTTGGGTTGTTTTATCCATGCGGCCAAAGTTATAAAAATAACGGAAAGTCAATGTCGGTTGGAACGTGCTATTGGTATAGCCTAAGGTCTTCAATGTAGTGATAATGGTTTTGGGAATAATTTAGATTTCCATTTAAATTAACCTCTGCGAGCTTGGGCTTGCATTTAAAGGCCTTGCCTGCCAAATTGGATAGTTCCCCCGAATACCTTTTCGGCAAGCTGGCCAGTATGTGTTTAAGATGTGATTAATTGTACCTCAATGGGGCATTGCCTTTTTCATAAACTAGTATCCCATTATGGCATTTTATGGAGCAAACTTAAATTGATAAAAAGATATTCCCTTGCGGTTTTCCACAAGGGATTGAATTCTGTTTCAGGAGGTCTGGAATTTATTTTAAATGGCTAAAGAATGTTGCATTATTGAGCCTGTTGGAATAAATTGCTTTTTATGGCGTTGGATTTGAAATTAGAGTAGATTCAAAAACAAGTTTTGCCTCAAGTCTACCTGGTTATCAAGGAATACAAAATTCTTCGTTTAATCATCCTGACCAATAAAGGTTTGAAGTTTTGTACTTATGCAATATCGGAATCATCCTTTAAAAATAATTTGAAGTCATTTAATTATTTGAACAAATTTGATTAGCTTAGGAGATGTTGTTTGGTTTAGGAATCAAGTATTTATGTCATTAAATGAAAAGGTTATATATGACTCCTAATGGCATTAGAAATGCACACATGAATCTTCAACCAATTCATGGTATTTTAGATACTTAATAATAAATTTAACCGACTTGGTACCGAATAGGAAATACAAAGAAATGGCAGTTCTCCTCCGTATAAATTACATTCTGTTTATCTTATTGTTTTCGGGCATTATGATGCAATGCACAAGGAATTTACCACCTGGAGATCCGGATAATGGGGGATTAATACTTCCTGAATGTTTTGAGGCGGTAGTGGTAGTGGACAGTATAGGGCCCGCCCGTCACCTTGCGGTTAATGACAATGGCGATGTATATATAAAAATGCGATTTGCCCATCCAGACGGTGAGAATATGGGTCTGCGTGATACTGATAATGACGGAAAAGCAGATCAAATTGAACGGTTTGGGGTATTCGATCAAAAAGGGTACTATGCAACAGGAATGCGGATCTATAATGATTATTTGTACTATAGTACAGCCAGTACGGTATATAGGCAAAAGCTGACAAGGGGCAAGTTGGTACCTGAAAGTGAACCGGAAGTCATGCTCACGGATGACTATCAAAATTCCCCTTATGGATATTCCCATATTGCCAAGCCACTAACTTTTGATGGGGATGGTCATATGTATGTTCCCTTTGGTTCTCCAGGAGATGTGTGCCAGTCAAAAGAACAGAATAGAATGCCAGGGGCATTGGGGCAGGATCCATGTCCGGAGTTGGAGTGGCATGCCGGCATTTGGCAATTTGACGCCAATAAGCCCGGTCAGACACAAAAGGACGGCTACCGCTATGCCACAGGCATTAGGAGTATTGTGGGAATGGATTGGAACCATTACGATAATACCTTATATGCCCTTCAGCATGGCAGGGATAATTTGAACCGTAATTGGCCCGAATATTTTTCACCATGGCAAAGTGCCATGCTGCCCTCCGAAGAATTTCTCAAGGTCAAAGACGGTACCAATGCGGGTTGGCCGTACTACTATTACGATCATATGCAGGGTAAAAAATTGCTTAACCCCGAATATGGGGGAGATGGTAAAAAGGAAGGCGATGGGGCAAAATACGAGCAGCCTCTAATTGGTTTCCCAGGTCATTGGGCACCCAATGACCTACATTTTTATCAAGGTGATCAATTCCCTGAGCATTACAAAAATGGCGCTTTTATCGCTTTTCACGGTTCCACCATCAGGGCTCCTTTTCCTCAAGCGGGCTATTTTATTGCTTTTGTCCCCTTTAAAAATGGAAAAGCTGGGGAATGGGAAGTTTTTGCCGATGGTTTTACACAGGTCGATAAAATAGTTGATACCGACGATGCGGGATACAGGCCTATGGGTATCGCCATGGGACCAGATGGTTCGCTGTATATTAGCGAAAGTGAACATGGAAAAATTTGGAGGGTAATGTACAAAGGTGATAAAAAGAATTTTGGTAAGGAACAACTTTCCAAAATGCAAGAGCTCAAAAAATTACCACATATAAAAACCCCGGATGAAGTTAAGGATGATCTTACGCCGCTTAGGGCAGAAGCGGGAGCAATATTATATAACAAATATTGCGGAGCCTGTCATATGGCCAATGGTAAGGGAGATGGTAGTAGATTTCCACCCATCGCCGGTTCCGAATGGGTCAAAGGGGACCAAAAAACGCTTATTGATGTTGTATTAAGTGGCTTAAGTGGGCCTATCGAAGTGAATGGTAAAACATTCGATGGCGTGATGCCCCCAGTAGACTATTTGGAAGATGAAGAGATAGCCCAGATCCTTACCTATATTAGGAAGGAATTTGGCGATAATTCCCCTCCTGTTGGATCCTATTACGTAAAAGAAGGCAGGTACTATGCCAGGAAGAAAAAGGAGGCATTAAAGAGTGGGATTTAGATACTTTGGCAAGTGTTGCTTCGTCTTTGGGATGATTTTTCAGATTGGAGTTTTGCTGCTATAAAGGTTAATTCAATTCTTCTTTTCATGAATCTTTTATTGTTGTCTTGTTATGGTATATATCCCCAGCTTAGATTAACTTTAGCGGCCAAACCGATCAGTAATCTAAAATGAACAAAGCCATTTTCTTTCTTTTTCTTATTCCTATTTTGTCTATTGGCCAAACCAAAGACTTAGAAGCCAATCCAAAACTTAATACAACTTATGTAGATGAGCCTTTTGCTCAGGAATATCACGAGGCATTTATTGTTGCCGAAAACAGCGAGGATGCCAATAATGTTAGGGCCATTCAACCCGATTCGGAGGGAGGCATCTGGATTGCCACCAAAAATGGCATTTACCATAAGGAAGTCGGTTCCAGGGAATGGAAGTTAGTTATTAGTGGGAATAATCAGGGTCCTGCCTATGACGTAGAAATTGATACGGATCAAGGTGTTTGGATGGCCACTTGGAACGGAGTTTATAGGGTGCGTTCCGGGGATATCCAGAAAATGGAAGGTCCTAAGCCGCCTATCGCCCAACTGCTATCGGCAAAAGAGGGTGTTTATGCCATGGGGCCACATGGAATATGGTTGTACCAGGATAAAAAATGGTCTAAAAAGGAATATAATACGGCGACAAGTATTCGTACCGTATTGTCGGACAATAACGGCGGACTTTGGATAGGTACGGACGTGGGTCTGTTCCACTGCAAAGATGAAAAAACTACGGCATATCAAGGAAATGAGGATTTGATCAGTGCCTATGTCAAGGGAATGGATTTTGACCAAGATGGAAATATGTGGATAGGGGGATTAGGTGGGGTTTCCATTAGAAATAAAACTACAAAAATTGGAGAAAAACGCTCTGAAGATGGTATTATCAATGCCAATGTAACCGCTGTGACCAAGGGACCGGACGGTAGGATGTGGGTAGGGACCCTATACGGGATAACAAGATTTATCCCAGATGAAGAAGAGTATTCCGTTAGAGTGGGCAGGCGCTGGTTGATATCGGACGAGGTGAGGGATATTGCTTTCGACCAGCAGGGAAATGCATGGGTTGCCACCGCTAATGGAGTAAGTGCCATTAAGAACGGACAAATGACCCTTGAAGACAAGGCGGACTATTTTTATGATAAACTGATAAGGCGCCATGTTCGGGAGCCTTGGATAATAGCCCGTTCCAAATTGGTGGTGCCTGGCGATACTACGACTATTCAACCTGAGGATGACGACAATGATGGGGAGTTTACCTCCAATTATTTGGCAATGGAATCCTTTAGATATGCCGCAACCAAAAATCCGGTGGCTAAGGAAAGAGCCAAAAAAGCCTTCGATTTCTTACATTTTTTAAGGGAAGTAACCGGCGAAGATGGGTTTTTTGCAAGGACTATAATTCCAGTTTCCTGGGAGCAATCCCATGATATGAACCGCACTTATACGGAACGCGAATTGGCCGAGGCAATAATTGAAGATCCCAGACAAAAGCCAGTGGAAAAGCGTTGGCATGTTTCCGAGGACGGTAAATGGAAGTGGAAGGGCGATACCAGTAGCGATGAGATTTCTGGGCATCTGTTCGGCTACTATTGTTACTATAACTTGGTGGCCGATTCTAAGGAAAAAAGGCGGGTAGCGGATCATTTCAGTAAAATTATGGACCACCTCATAGAGAACGACTTTAACCTGGTAGATGTAGACGGGACCCATACAAGGTGGGGCGTATGGTCTCCGAGTATTTTGAACCACAATCCCGACTGGGCTCCGGAAAAGGCATTGAACTCTTTGGAGTTGCTGGCTTTCTTGAAGTTTACTTATCACATTACCAAAAAAGGAAAATATCAAAAGGAATATTTGAAATTGATACAGGAGGAGGGGTATTTGGAAAACGCAAAAACCTTGCACAATACCAATCCTTCCTGGGAAACTTATTTTGATATCTTTTTGTCCCTATACATGTATCCGACCTTAATAAACTATGAAGATGATCCAGTGTTGAAGAGGGAGTATCAGGACCATTTGGAGCAATGGTTCAATAAACATAAAAGAGCAAAGAGCCCCTTGATCAATTTTACATACAATCTTCTAACAGCTGGAGATGAGGAACTGGATAACTCCATTGCCTTTTTAAAAGATGCCCCCTTGGACTTGGTAGACTGGTATGTGGACAATGCACAACGGGAAGACCTTAAGGTAGTTCGGCAACCTATTCTGGAAGACCTGCAGACGGCCTTGCGCCCACCAAGTGAATACCGAACCATGAGATGGGATCAAAACCCTTATGTGGCGGTTAGCGGTGACCCGACCCAAGAAAAAGAACCTGTTTATTGGCTGTTGCCCTACTGGATGGGTCGATATTTAAACTTGATTTCGGCGGAAAAGTAAAGCTTTAATCAATCCAGAGCATTTGCTATAGTCCAAAATTTTTAAAGCAGGGGTCTCCCCAAAACTGCTTTTTTTATTTTGTTGACCGCCTTTAATAAGTGTATATATTCAGTTCACTATTAAGGGTAGTCCATGACCTTGAATATATATCCTTCCGTAATGCATTCCAAGTATGCCGTAGTAAAAATGATCTGGCGGATACGATAAACATAATTGGCAGTAGCTTTCCTTTGGTTTTAAGGCGAATTTTAGGAAATTTAAGCCTTAAAATAATAAGATGATGAAATTAAAGGTCCTTTTCATAACGCTTACGGTATTATTGTTATATGTCAATTTTGGTTGCAAGGAAAAAACCACTTCGGGGCACACTTCGAGCAAAGAAGAAAGACCCAATATTCTTTTTATAATGTCCGATGATCATACTGCCCAGGCCTGGGGGATTTACGGGGGTATACTTAAGGATTATGTGCACAATCCCAATATAAAACGGTTGGCAGCTGAAGGCTGTGTACTGGAGAATTGTTTGGTTTCCAATTCCATTTGTACCCCCAGTAGGGCAACGATCCTAACCGGACAATACAGTCACATTAATGGGGTTACTACCCTAGGTGCTGGTTTATCCCCGAGTCATAACAATATAGCGAAGGAACTGCAAAAAGGCGGTTATGCTACCTCTATTATAGGGAAATGGCATTTAAAACAAGAGCCGGCAGGATTTGATTATTATTCCGTATTGCCAGGGCAGGGAGAATATTGGAACCCCAGACTGAAAACAGTGGACAACTGGGAAGATTATTATGGGGGTGGAAAGGTAGTGGAAGGTTTCAGTACCGATATCATTGCCGATAAAACTATGGAATGGATAGAAAACAGGGACAAATCCAAACCTTTTATGGCAATGTGCCATTTTAAGGCTACCCATGAACCTTTTGATTATCCGGATCGTTTTGGTCATCTATATCGCGATGAGGAAATCCCAGTTCCAGATTCCTTTTATGACCAAGGAGCGGAAACCAATGGGCGGGTCTTTAATGGACAATCTATAAACAATCTACAAAAACGCTATTTGGATGCCACTGCCGATCCGGAATTGAGAAAGGATTATATGGCCTATCCGGAACTGCCTTTCTCAGTAGACGGGTTGAGCGCTGATGAGGCAAGAATGAAGACCTATCAGAAATTTGCCAAGGACTTTATGCGTTGCGGGGCCGCTATTGATGATAACATTGGAAGGTTGTTGGATTATTTGGAAAAGTCGGGATTGGCAGAAAATACCATAGTGATATATACGGCCGATCAGGGGTATTTTTTAGGGGAGCACGGATGGTTCGACAAGCGTTTGATCTATGAGGAATCCATTCACATGCCCTTTGTTATAAGATACCCAAAAGAGATTCCCGCCGGGTCGAGACTTGCCGATATTATTGAAAATGTGGATTTCTCGGCCCTGTTTGCCGATTATGCAGGAATTCAATATCCAGAAACCATGCAAGGCCGCAGTTTTCGGGAAAACTTAAAGGGAAATACCCCTGCAGATTGGCGAAAGCATGGTTACTATAGGTACTGGGACCATAGCAAAGACCGACCTGGCCATTTTGGAATTAGGGGAGAGCGCTATAAACTTGCGTTTTATTATGGAAACGGACTTAAGGTGAATGGATACAGTGAAGAGGAGCAACCCGATAAATACTGGGAATTTTTCGACTTGGAAAAGGACCCCAATGAACTTCGTAACGCCTATGGTGATCCCGTATACAAGGATATCATTGCAGAAATGAAAGAGGAGATATTAAGGCAAAGGGAATTTTTGGGCGATACTGATCCAGACAATCCAGAAATTCGACAGATTATTACAGAACACTGGAATGAATAAGCATTTCAGCATGTTGCATAATCAAATGACTGCCTACATAAATTACTGTACTTTTTAGAATGTCATAATTAGTTGGGATACGCGTTTGTTTTCCTTTAAATAGCTGCAGACCATAAGAAGAAGACCTTGACTATAGGAAATTGGAATCTCGGAGCCTTGACTTAGGGACGTATGTCCAAAGAACATTTTCGATTATTAAGACTATCGTGGTCCGAATAGAGATGGTCTGTAGGCTTTTCTAATGTCAATAGCCTTATGGAACCTTAGATATTCCCGATACCAAATTCGCTTATTGTATTGATGATTTTTACAGTAAATGGTCTTGACTGTCTGTTTTTAAAGGATTTAAAGTATAGCCTAGAAAATGTAAAATGGAGCCATCCGGACTAGAAAATACAAACATGGAATTTGTGCCAATACTTGCTAGGCTACCGATAAATGTTTAGCGATGAAAAAAATAACGTATTTTTCGGGAATAATGGAATCTTTAGAACAACCCCTAGTTTCTTTTGAATATTTACCTACCCTTGAAGGAATATGGATCGGTTATATTGAAGAGGATTTTTGAGTCATTGCACGTTGCAATTAACTCAATAAAAAAAATGAGCAATTAAAGCTTGATGAAAATATGGCGCTACCCGAAAATTTTATTAGTTGTGATTGGGGCACCTCCAATTTTAGATTGCGTTTGGTGGAAACACATTCCTTAAAGATACTATCGGAAATTAAGACCGATAGGGGGATTAAAAAATGCTATCAGTTATATAAACTGCAAAAAAATCTATCCCAGCAAGCTTTTTTTACCAATTACTTGTTGGCACAGCTGGAGAAGTTGGATTTGCAGGCAATGGGAAAGCGTTATGTGGTGTCTTCGGGCATGCTGTCTTCTTCCATAGGCATGCAGGAATTGGAGTATTGTAAATTGCCCATTGCATTTTCTGGGGAAGATCTAATTAGTAATTGGATTTCCAAGGGTAAGGATTTGGACCTCCTTTTAATCTCAGGGGCTAGAACCGATAGCGATGTCATGCGTGGGGAGGAAATCCAGGCCATAGGGCTTTCGGATTACTTGCCCAAGAGTGGAAGGGGGATACTTTTGTTGCCGGGAACGCATAGTAAACATATCCAATTCGAGGACGGGCAATTTATGGATTTCACTACCTATATGACCGGGGAATTATTTGAGGTTATTGGGAAGCACAGTATTTTGGCCCCCTCCCTGGAGGAAGTACCATGGAGCCCTTTATTTGAGGATATTTTTTTGAAAGGAGTTGAAAAAGGAGTGGACAACCAACAGATGGCATCGCTTTTTTCCATTAGGGCAAATAGTTTGATACATAAATCCTCCAGCTATGAAAACTATTATTTTCTATCCGGATTATTGATAGGAGCGGAGTTGTCCCATTTGAAAGAAAGCAGTGAAACAGTGTATCTTGCGGTAACGGGAATACAAAACGAATTGTACCAATTGGCTTTGAAATCTTTTCTGCCCGAGGCCCGAATCGTTTGTTTTGAGCCACAGATTATAGAAACGGCCCTATTGGTTGGCCATCGAAAAATTTTGGAAACACATGTTAAATAAAGAATCATTTTCTTGGGAGCTCTACAATAGGGCCCCCATTGTGGGTATTGTTAGGGGAGTGTCTATTGACGTTATGCGGGATATTGCTAAAGCGTATCTGTTGGCCGGCCTACACACCATAGAAATAACCATGAACACCCCTGGAGCCGCCCATATGATATCTATGTTGCGAAACGAATTTCAGCAGCTTAATGTAGGTGCTGGTACCGTCTGCAATATGCAGGATTATAAAAAGGCCGTTGCTGCCGGGGCCCAATTTATTGTGACCCCGATCATTGATGAGGGAGTAATTAAAACTGCTGTGGCACAAGAGATACCTATTTTTCCGGGAGCCTACTCCCCTACGGAAATATATAGGGCTTGGAGTTTAGGGGCATCGGCTGTAAAAATATTCCCGGCCTCCCAGCTTGGGGTTCAATTTATAAGGGACATTGCCGCTCCACTTAACAACATTAAGCTTTTGCCTACTGGCGGGGTTTCTATAGATAATATTAAATCCTTTTTTGAGGCTGGTGTTGTAGGGGTAGGCATGGGCAGTTCGCTCTTTAATAAAAAACTGATTCAAGAAATGGATTTTGAAGGGCTGGCGGAGCATTTTGCCAAGATAAAAGTAGAAATTGACCGCTATATATGAATGAATTTGGTGATTAAAAAAAAGATTCTTAGAGAAAAGAAATGAATTACTTCCATGAATAGAGGAAATGGATAGCTAAGTTTTAGCGTTTTAAGCTGAAGTGCCCGCTTAAGGACTTGTTGTTGCCCAAATTCACAAAGAACCAATAATCCGACGAGGGCATTGGTGATCCATCATAGCTGCCGTCCCAGCCCTGGCTCTCAAATTCCAACATTCGTACTAATTTTCCATACCGGTCATAAATAAATACTGGTGACCTTTCCGTAATATTTAATTCGGACCTATTAAGTTGCCAAAAGTCATTAATGCCATCGCCATTAGGCGTGAAGAATTTTGGGTATTGCTTTGCGCTGGCCTGTCCAACACAAACTAAAGGGTCAATGCTAATTCTAAAACTGGATTGTTCCATGCAGGAACCAACCTGGTTTATAATATAAATGAGCTGACTGTTGGCAACTTTATTGCCAGCTTGGAGTTCACTGCCAGTGCCGTTGGGTCCGGTATAATAACGGTTGTTCGCACTAAGAACTGGTAGCGTAAAACTTTCACACACCACTACATCATCCAATAGGTCAACAAGTGGAGGCCTTACCAACCTGAGGCTAAATATAGTCTCTTTTATACAGCCATTGGCATCCGAAGCTCTAACCAGAAGAGTATATGGGCTCGAGTTTGGGTTTGGCAAAAGTTGGTTAAGATCAATGGCATTACCGATCAAATCATAATAGGTTAACAAAAGATCTTCCTGAGCACCTATAAGTTCCCGTTCAATACTGGCAAAATCTACAAAAATTTCTTTGGTCCCTACGTTTTCGGTATAACAGACCGATATATCCTTTTTTGGATTGATATAAAAGTCACATTCCTGAGGGGTGCTGAAGGACCATTTTGGGCAACCGCTGGCAATTTCCATATCGTTGAAAGGAGTAATGGTGACATAGATAGTGGCATTGTTTGGAAAATTGATTTCTTCGCTATAATTCAACGTATATATTGTTTTGCTCAGGATATCATCGGAAGTAGGGGAGCTTCCTAGCGTTAAAAGGTAGCCCGATGCCGAAGGGGTTTCTGACCACGAAATAATTGTAGGCGAAACAATGTTTAAGGAACCATCCGCGGGACTTACCATGGTTGGGCATTCCAACTGTGCATGGGAGAGTAGTCCACATAGGGCTATGGATAAGTAAAGCAGTTGTTTTCGCATTCTACATCGTACAGGCGATACAAGATACTACAAATGCCTTGTTTTTAAGGTACTATGGAGGTTTTTATTTGTAAAAAGTAGGCTTGTAATTGAAAATGTTTAAACTCTTTTTTTTTAGAGAGTAGGTATCATTATATTTAAGATTTAATATTGGAAATAAAACGATATGTTAAGACTTTCAGTGCAACAGTATTATGGATTCATAGCCCTATTATTGGGGATGTCTATTTTGATCGGATGTAAATCCAACTCCAAAAAGACAGAAATATCCGAGGCGGATTTTGAAAAAATAGAGAATTCCGAAGGAAAATTTCAAAAATTTCTGGTCGGAACTTTTGCGGAAGGCGAAGAACAGGGTATTTACCAAATCGATTTTAATTTAGAAACCGGAGCGCTTACCAATAAGCAACATATAGCAAAGGAGAACAAACCAGGTTATCTGTATCTTTCAAGAGATGGGGAGAAAGTGTATTCTTCCAATGGGACCAAACCGGGGAGTGTGTCGGCATTCCAATGGAACGAAGATAAAACGGCCTTGAACAGGGTGTCCAACCTGTCCAGTCTAGGTGATGGAGCCTGTTATGTTGGGGTAAGTCCCGAGGAACACCTTGTTGCAGCGGCAAATTATAGTTCGGGAAGTATCGTTTTATATCCGCTGGATGAGAAGGGGGTTATACTAGAGGAACCACAAGGGATACAACATACTGGAAGTGGTCCGCATCCCAACCAAAATTCGGCCCATGCACACTGTGTACAATTTTCCCAAAACGGAAAATTTTTATATGCCGTAGATTTGGGCATTGATCAGATTTTGACGTATCCAATAAATTCGGAGAATAAATTGGGGCAAGCGCAAGTGGCTTTACAGCTGGACCCCGGCGACGGTCCAAGACATCTCGTATTCCATCCAACTCAAAACAAGGTGTTTATTATAAATGAACTGTCCAGTACCGTCTTGTCGGCCACCGTGGATGAAGAGACTGGAGTTTTTACAAAAATCGATAAAAAGAGTACACTTCCGGATGATTATCAAGGACCAAATGCGTGTGCCGATATTCATATTAGTAATGATGGGAAATTTCTATATGCTTCCAACAGGGGACATAATAGTATAGCTGTTTATTCTGTATCTGAAAGCGGGGATTTAAAAGTGTTGTCCATAGAACCTGTTTGGGGGGATTGGCCAAGGAATTTTACTTTATCGCCAGATGGCAATTTTCTTTTGGTAGCCAACCAGAAATCAGATAATATCACTGTTTTTGAGGTAGACAGGCAAACCGGACTACTAAAGTATACTGGAAACCAAATAAGCCTTCCGCAACCGGTTTGTTTAAAGTTCTAAATAAACAATCTATGTATTATGGCCAAGAATATACCAAAATAGCAGGTCTTTTTTATTATTTCTATGATCAAAAGTTGAAATAAAAATATTGGACTAGTCTCAATCTAAAATTGATGAAGCGTACCTTTCTGGCAGCTTGTTCGGAATCAATAGAAATAAACTAAATTAAAAAATGAAAATTATTAACAAAAATGTGCTTCAAACCGCTCTGGTTGTTTTGATTATGGTAGGATGCAAATCCAAGGCAGAAAAAGAGGTTGCTGTTGTAGAGAATTCAAAAAAGCCGAACATTGTATTTATTTATATGGATGATCTGGGCTATGGGGATATGAGTGCCTATGGTGCAACCGAGATCAGTACACCAAATATGGATGCCTTGGCAAAGGGAGGAGTGCAGTTTACCAATGGATATGCCACTTCTGCTACTTGTACCCCAAGTAGGTACGCCATATTAACCGGTAGATATCCCTGGCGCAATAAAGACGCTAAAATATTACCGGGAACTGCTCCATTAATTATCGACACGGCGCTAATGACGGTACCCAAAATGTTGAAAGGCGAAGGATATGCCACCGGTATTGTGGGGAAATGGCATTTGGGACTTGGCACCGGCATGGTAAATTGGAACGAAAGGGTATCCCCTGGTCCCAATGAAGTAGGTTTTGATTATTCCTATATATTGGCTGCAACCCAGGATAGGGTGCCAACAGTGTATATTGCCGATGGGTACGTAGATGGGTTGGATCCTAACGACCCAATAGAAGTTAGCTACGATAAAAATTTTGAAGGTGAGCCAACTGGTTTGAACAATCCGGAGCTAACGACCATGAAATGGCATCACGGCCATAACAACAGTATAGTGAACGGTATACCCAGAATTGGCTTTATGAAAGGTGGTGAGGCTGCCAAGTGGAGCGATGTGGATATGGCAGACCATTTTTTGGCCAAGGCCCAACAGTATGTATTAGAGCATAAAAATGAACCGTTTTTTCTTTATTACGCACTACAACAGCCTCATGTACCACGTACTCCGCATCCACGTTTTGTCGGAAAATCCGGCATGGGCCCAAGAGGGGACGTTATTTTGGAGGCCGATTGGGTGATTGGGGAGTTTATGAAAACCTTGGAGGAAGAAGGAATCCTTGAAAATACTTTAATCGTTTTCTCGAGTGATAACGGCCCGGTGGTCAATGATGGCTATTATGATGACGCTGTAGAAAAATTGGGCAACCATACTCCGGCAGGAATATTAAGGGGAGGCAAATATAGCCTGTTCGAGGCAGGTACCAAAGTTCCCTTTATTACGTATTGGAAAGGTACCATTGCTCCAAGAAAATCGGATGCTATGGTGTGTCAGGTGGACTTATTCACTTCAATTGCCGCTTTGGTAGAAAGTGATAAAACAGGGGAGGATAGTGAGAACCTTTTAGATGTATTTTTGGGTAAATCCAATAAGGGAAGGGATAAATTGGTATTGGAGGCTACCACAAGAACAGCCTTTCGAAAAGGAAATTGGGCTATGATTCCACCCTATAAGGGACCTGCAGTTATTGAATCGGTCAATATTGAAATAGGAAATTCAGAAGAGTATCAGCTCTACAATTTGGAGAAAGATCCAAGTCAAAAGGAGAATTTGGCCAAATCAAATCCCGAAAAACTTCAGGAATTGGTTGCGGATTTTGAAAAGATTCGGGGCATAGGTTCAGGAAAAATTGAGGAATTGGAGTTGAAATAGTTTTCTACACGCTTTAGGAGTAATAAAAAATAGGGCCAAAAATGTTCTCCGGAAGACAGCCCCCTGTCCAGGACAATATTATAATTTATTTAAAACCAAGTAAATCCGATGGAAGTAAGGCAATTAATTATTGGTATTACCATTATGGGGTGTTTGCTTCATAGCTGTACAGATAAGAAATATGAAGCTCCTTCGGAACCGCCAACCGCATCCAGGCCCAACATCATACTCTTTGTTGCCGATGATCACGGAACGGATGCTTTGGGGTCTTATGGAAATAATGTAATTAAAACCCCTCACCTGGATCAATTGGCTAGGGAAGGCGTACGTTTTAACAACGCCTATTGTACCACGGCAAGTTGTTCCGCTAGTAGGTCGGTAATACTAACTGGGCTTTATGGGCATGCTACGGGTTCCTACGGACATGTGCACGACTATCACCATTTTAGCACCTATGACAAGGTAAAATCCTTACCGGTATTACTGGAGAATGAAGGTTATACTACCGCAAGAATAGGCAAGTACCACGTAGCTCCCGAATCGGTGTACCATTTTCAGGAGGAGTTAAAGGCCAACCCAAGAAACACTGTGGAAATGGCAGAAGAATGTAAAGATGTATTGGCTTCGGAAAAGCCATTTTTTCTTTATTTCTGTACAGATGATCCCCATCGCGCAGCCTCTACCAACCCAGGGCAGTGGGATGCCCCAAATAGTTTCGGAAATAAGAAGGAGGGATATGCCGGAGTAGAAACCATAACCTACGATCCCGAAGATGTTCTTGTGCCCGATTTTTTACCGGATACCAAGGAAAGCAGGGAAGAAATTGCGCAATACTATCAAAGTGTTTCCAGGATAGATCAGGGTTTTGGTAGGTTGATGCAGCTGCTCAAGGAGTCGGGCAAGGCAGACAAAACTATTGTTATTTATATATCGGACAACGGAATGGCTTTTCCGGGAGCAAAGACCACTCTCTATGAGCCTGGGATGAAGTTGCCTTGTATTATTAAAGATCCCTCCTCAAAATTGAAGAATACCACTTCCGACGCTATGATTTCCTGGGTAGATTTGACGCCCACCATCTTGGATATGGCGAAAGTGGAAGTAAAGGATAAATCCTTTCATGGGCGTTCTTTCAAAGAGGTATTGAATGTAATGGAACCTGAGGGGTGGAATCAAATATATGCCTCCCATACCTTTCATGAAATTACTATGTATTACCCCATGCGTGTGGTTCGCGACAAGAATTATAAGCTGATCAGAAACATAGCATGGCGCTTGGAATACCCCTTCGCTTCAGACCTGTGGGCGGCATCAACCTGGCAGGAAGTACATAGAAACCAAAAGGAGTTTTATGGAAAAAGAAAGGTGCAGGATTACCTATTTCACCCCGAATTTGAATTATTCGATTTGGAAAAAGATCCAGATGAAATATTGAACTTGGCCAATGACCCGGATTATAAGGAAGTAGTGGATGAAATGATCAAAAAAATGAAGGCCTTTCAAATCCAAACTCGGGATCCTTGGTTGATTACTTGGGACCATGACGATTCGTTGCAGGGAACAGGTGTTAATTTATAGCCTAATAGTCTTGAGAAATGACCGAATGGGAATGTTGCGGTTTGTCAGGGTAAATATACTTACCTCGACCTATATGATTGACAGTGACAGCTAACAATGGCCTTTTTTTTGATGGTATACGTTAAAATTTAGAACTAAAACCATAATTGGTTAATTTTGGCCACAATTAAGAAGCAGTTTCTAATGGTTTTGAAAATGAAAGTATTTGTATTTGGTCTAGTCCTTTTCTTATGTATTCATAAAATGGAGGCCCAATCCCAGGTAAAGGATACGGTCACCACTTGGGAAATGCTGGGGTATGATGGGGCAAGTGCCTTTGGTGGGTTAAAATATGCCTACTCTCGGCCGTTTCATTGGGAGAAAAAAGATTTTTTAACGGCAGGGGCCATAGTCTTGGGAACTGCTGCCTTGTTTACTTTTGACGAGGAAAGTTCCGACTGGTTTCAGGGGCAGGAAGAGGACGTGCCGGGAGTTCTTAAGGAAACCGGCTATTATCTTGGAAAACCGCTGTACAACTACTCCATCAACGGAGGGGTGTATTTAATAGGGCTTTTTACGAAGAATGAAAAATGGAGAAAAACAGGGGTGCTCTTAATCTCATCGGCCACTACGGTGGGGTTGATACAGACCGTAAGTAAAACTTTGGTGGGGAGGGCCAGGCCCATTGCCAATGTAGGTAAGGCAAATTTTGAACCTTTTAGTAAGGAGGCTGCCTATCACAGTTTTCCTTCGGGTCACACCATATTGGCATTTACCACCTTTTATGCCATAGGCAAGCAGTTTAAAAACCCTTGGGCCAAAGGCGGGTTTTATACTTTGGGGCTTCTTTCCCCGGTAACCAGACTTTGGAGTGGAGCACATTGGCTGACCGATGTGGCACTGAGTATGGCGGTAAGCGTTGTGGTCGTCGATTCCATAGACAAATATCTTAATAAAGAAAGATATCCGGCGATCGATTCTAAGAACAAAATTAGCTGGAACCTTCAAATAGGTCCAGGAACTGTTGGTTTAAGAGGGTCCTTCTAGAACATCTAAATGGTAATTTTAGTGATGCACCTGTTTAGGGAATAGGAATCAACTTTCATCGGTTTTTGCCCATTAACTAATAGCAGTCTCGCTGGCTGAAAGCCCTTTTTAGATGAAAATAAACATTCAGCTGATGGCTTCTTTCAGACTAAAAATTTTAGAGGATGGACCAATTCGCCCATCCCCTTTAATGGATTTTAATAGGTTCTTTTTTTAACGATTTTGTAGGTGATAAGTGCTAAGGCTATAAGCAGACAAAAAACTATTGAGATAAATGGATTATTGTCTATTAGCTTTACTATTGGGGTCACTATTTCCATATTATTAATATATTTCAGTGTATCTAAAAAAAATAGACCAAGGTTAAACGATTTTTTTCTTTAGATATTTTATCTGTACAAAGGTTGCTCAGAAACTTCTTAAATAAATTGCAAAACACTGCTAAACTTTGTTAAAACTAACGGAATTAGGGAAAGAGGTTGGTTAATTTAAAAGCTTTGAACTAAACCGTATGGCCAAAAGGAGGCTTTATTATGTTACCAATTTTAGGGATAACATAACTTCTGAAAAATATATGGGGACGGATCAATTTTTTTTCACTAGGACAATGATAATTTTTTGGCCTACATCATCCCAATAGAGTATCCACACCACGGGCTAGATGGTAAACTTATCAAAGTAATCATCAATTATTTCTAGTTGAGCAGTCTATTTCCTTTGTCCTTTTTCATCACCTTGGATACCAATTTGAAAAGTCGGGTTTTAAGCGATCTATATTCAACCGAGTACTTTTGCATTTCGGAATTCAATTCCCAATGGGTTTCGGTATAAGCTTTTTCCTTTTTCAACTGATCTATTTGATCCAACATGATCTCCAATTGGTTTTCATGGGCCTGGACTTTTTTCATCAGCACAATTACTTCCTTTTCGGCATCTGTTATAGCTCCTATAATGTCTTTGCTTTCGTTGAACACCGCCGAATCTGTTAATTGTAAAGTGTACGATTTTACCAAATCGTTCAAGAACAGCTGTTCGTCCCTAATGAATTTTAATTCGGACATCCATTTTAGACTGGCCTCGTGCATTTCGTTGGGGTCTAGCCACTCCATCATTCTTTTATTATTTATTGTAGCACTCATAATTTTGTGTTTTAGATTAAATACATGATTCTTTAGGTTTATATATTCCCAATATTTACAAGCTTAATTCTTGATCACAAAAGCTGGTAAGGGATAAAAAATGGTTGGTAGTTGCAAATTTTTATACCTGCAACCTTAAAGTTAGGAAATTGAAAAGCGCGGGTAAATGATTTTGGTCATTTTTAAAAATTGATATTAATTTTTTTGCTCCCTTGATAATCGGGTTGTTGTCAATTGTCTTAAAATCAATAAATTAGCAGGATTTTGAATAGTATTAACAAATTCTTACCGTTTCAGATTTTACCGTAATGGGGAAGTATTTATAATTTTGCATATTGCCATTGCATTGAATCAGAAATGCCGTGGTTTTAATTTGGAGAACTTAAGACTGAACAGGATGAAATATCTTTCAAAAGTTAAATTTCTGCCCTTTTATGCGGTTTCCATACTACCAATGGGGGCACTTTATGTAGTCTCTGATATGATGTTTTTTCTGGCATACCGGGTAGTGGGATATCGGAAAAAGGTGGTGTTCAATAACCTCAGAAGCTCATTTCCTTCCAAGAGTGAGGAAGAGATAGGGCAGATTGCCAAAGATTTTTATAGACATTTCTGCGATATCGTTTTGGAATCGTTTAAAAGGTTGACGATAGGGGAGAAGGAAATCAAAAAACGCTTGCTCATCAAGAATCCGGAGTTAATCCAAAAATATGTGGATGACCAACGAAGTATCCTCATGTATACAGGGCATCAAGGCAATTGGGAGTGGTTGGTTTTTTTGCCTTTAATGTTTCCGTATAGCTCCAATACATTTTACAAGCCCATCAAAAACAAATATTTTGATGAGTTGTTCAAAAATATGCGGGAACGTTTTGGGGTAAATTGCGTGGAATCTGACAAGGGATTTAGAACCATTTTGGACAATCATCAAAAGAAAGTACTTACGTTAAATTGTATGATAGGCGACCAAAGTCCCAATAAGCTAAGTTCCAAATACTGGTATAATTTTCTAAATCAGGAAACCGCCTTTTTTATCGGGGCCGATAAGATAGCTAAGAAAACAGATCAGGTAGTCCTCTTTCCGTTTTTCAAAAAATTGCGGAGGGGCTATTATGAATTGGAGTTTCGGATTATAGAAGATCATCCACAAATAAGGGACAATTTTGAGATATTGGAAAAATATGCCCAACAATTGGAACAGGCCATTATGAGTGCCCCGGAATTATGGTTGTGGAGCCATAGACGTTGGAAGTTGAAAAGGGAAAATGAAGCAGCTTTACACGAATTGAAACATATTTCTAATTAGTGGAGCACTTGGTTTATGAAGTACATTATCGTTTCTTTTTTGGCCTATAATAAATTAGATAATGGCCGGGGCAATGGTTTACTTAGAAACTCTTTTTTTTAGGGCCCTTAGTACTTTTATCTTTAAATATTAAGCTAAATACATATCCAAAAACAAAACAGGATACCAATCCCAAAAAGGCGTACATTAAAAAGTTAATTGTGGTGAAGTTACTTATATAGTAGATTAAAATCCCACTGAACACAAATCCGATCAGCGTGCCCTTGGCATTTGCTTTTTTCGTCAGCATGCCCAAAAGGAACATTCCTCCCAGGCCGCCCGTAAAAAGGCCGAGGTATCTGTAGAATTCATCCCACAAGGATTTTATGTTGGAACTCGCCATCCATAATGCAAACAACACCCCTAAAATACCTGTGGTTATGGTAGCTACCCTTGCAATGCGTAGTAGGCGTAAATCGGCTATTTTAGGACGAAAATGTTTATAAAAGTCACTACAGAAAGCTGTGGAAACCGAGTTAAGACTACTGCTAATGCTGGACATTGCCGCCGAAAAAATACCGGCCACTAGAAGCCCGGATACCCCTGTAGGGAGTTCTTTAACAATGTACCAGGGAAAAATGGAGTCGTTGTTGGTAATGGATGGGGATAAGCGATCGGGCATTTCCGAATAAAATAAAAATAGCAAGGTTCCAATACCAAAGAAAATAATGGTAGCGGGCAAGGTCATAATGGCATTGGTGTAGACGGTTTTCTGGGAATCCTTAACATTATTACTGGTCAAGTAGCGTTGAACAATGGTTTGGTCCGTTCCTTGGGTGACCAGAGCAGAAGCCAATCCTCCAATAAAAACCACCCAAAAAGTGGAGTCGGTAAAATTGAGTTCCATGTTCATAATGTTGAACTTATCTCTATCCGTGGCATAATCTATCATTTCACTGAAATTAGCCTCTGTATGCAGCATAATCCAGATAATAGCCAACACACTTCCTCCCATTAATACTACCACCTGTAATACATCGGTCCAGACTACCGCTTCAATACCACCGAAAGCGGTATATATAATGCATAGTATTCCCATTATTAATATGCAGGCCTCTACGGGTATACCGGTAACTATGGATATGGCCAAGGAGGGAAGCAATAGTACAATCCCTATCCTTCCCAATTGAAACAGGATAAACGACAAACTTCCCAAGGCTCTTGCCGTATAATTAAACCGATTCTCCAAAAATTCATAGGCTGTTGTAATTCTAAGTTTCGCGAAATATGGAATAAAAATATATGCTATGACAGGGGTAATCAAAATGGCGGTCATATTGAGCATAAAATAGGACCAATCTGTTATAAATGCTTTGGCCGGTATAGCCATAAAGGTTATTGCGCTCAGCAAGGTTCCAAAAACACTGAGTCCCGAAGCCCACCAGGGTATGCGTCCCCCTCCGGTAAAGTAGTCTTCAGTAGAGCGCTGTTTCCTGGAGAAATATAGCCCTATAAGGACCGATATGCACAAATATGCCGCCAATATCCCATAATTTAGCAGCCCAAAAGGATGTGCAGCTTCCGCAATTTTGAACGCTTGTACTTTCGGCGTGCGTATTCCGGGAGATATTTCACCTGAGACGATTAAAAAATCGTCCAGATGGTTAAAGGACAATGCTGTAACCGGAATTTTAGTGTCCAGACTATCATGGACGAACCATTTTTTGGTAATAGTGTTGTAGGCCAAAATGTCCCTGCTAAAACCGGGATGTGTATTTAATATATTATTTCTTGATCGAATTAAATTTTGCCTTATGGAATCTTTGTTCTCTTTGGAAATTTGTAACCCATATTGCTCCAATTGATTGAAAAGTATTTCGTCAGAACCACCGTAAATCATTAAATGCATAGATCCCATGGCTTCGGCGGAGGCCCCCATCAATACCCTGGGCTTTTGGTCTATAAGTACTTCACCTTCTTCTTGCCAAGTATTGTTTTTGAGATTATAGGATAAATAGGTGCGGATTACTTCCGAAAGTTTTCCCTTTACTTCATTCCTTCCGCCAACCACAAATATCTTTTTAGCTTCAGTGGCTTCTTGGACCACTGCCGTATGAAGGCCCCTGGGGGGACCCGGGAAATCCGGAAGCCGTTCCCAGGAAGTTTTGGTTTTTAGATCCATTCTTAGAAATGCGTTGGTGCTCTTACCATTATTGATGCCCCCAATAACATAAACATAATCTCCGTTGATAACGGCGGCAGAGTTGGATAGAGGTTCTGGGAGGTCCGGGTAGTTTATTATGGATATGTCCGAGGTATTTTTGTCGTAACTCATAAGAAAAACAGCATTACTGGTTTCTTCATTATTGTTACCGCCAATACACAGAATTCCATTGGGAAGGCCTATGGATGCTCCGTAGGCCAGGGGGTAAGGCAGCGAAGTTTTTGCTAATTGCCATGCATTGTCACTAAGGATATAGATGGAATTGCTCCATTTCTTCTGTCCACCTTCCCATGGTAGTGCATCGGGAAAGTTGGCACCACCTGCTGCAATGATGACGCCCTCATGTACACCACCCAACATGCCCGCATAACCTAAAGACTGTTCTTGTCCTGGTGCTGCTGGGAGATTCGGTAAATTACGGATTGAGAGTTTTAGGCTATCCTGACCAAAAACCGATAATGTGCTGAACAGTACTAAGCTAAAGATAGAAATCTTGTGTAATATCCCCATATATGGTAAAATTAACTTGGTCGGCAATATAGTCAAAAATAAAGTATTATGTATAACATATTATTTGAATTTCTCATTTTAACATATTTATACCTATCCAGTTAGGGCAATAGAAAAATCTTGTTATTCGTACATGTCATCAACATCAACTTCATGTAGGTCCTTTAAAAATTCGGCAATACCGTCAGTCACTGCCTTAAAGTAGTTTGCTCCATTTTCCGGGCTGGCCATTTTTGGATTTCCTACACCGGTATCCTTTGTTACCTGAGTCCATTTACGTTGGGCGGAAACCCATCCCTCCTTTAATCCTTTTATTTTGAATGTTTTGGCTTTTCCATCACCTGCCTCGTCCAAGGGTAGCACCAAATTTGGATTTAAATGCATTACGACCGCAGTTTCCAATTCCCCTGCGTGATCTCCAGGTTCGGTAAAAAATTGAGACCCATCTTTTACCTGCCACCAGTTTAAGGAACAAACAAAGATACTAGGGTGTATAATGCTTAGTTCTCTAATGATCTGTTTAAAATTGTTGCCGCCATGTCCGTTTACAATTACCAGTTTCCTAATCTTATTGACTTCCAACACTTGAACCACGTCTTTTAAAAGAGCCATTTGCGTACTTGGATTCATGTTTATACATAAATCAACATCCATTTGTCCGGTATTCACCCCAAAAGGAATATTGGGTAAGACGATTACCTTTGCCTCCTTGGACCAGGCCTGTTTAGCAGCTTCAATGGCAACATTTTCTGCCAAAATATTGTCGGTTCCATATGGTAAATGGTAATTGTGGGCCTCCGTGGCACCCCAAGGTAGTATTGCAACGGTATACTTTTGCTCCCTTACTGTTTTCCAATTGATTTCTTCTAAAACGTAGGGTCTAGGACTTGTGTTCATCTGTTTATTATTATTGCTTTTATTTGTGAAGGCTAATTTGGTTAGCCAAATGCGTGTATTTCTGGGTTTTTGTGTTGTGAAATGTACTTCATATTTTTTATAATATGTAATACATAAAACAATTTGTTCGCAATTAACTTAAATTAGTCGTAATATTGTCATAAATTACGCAAAATTGGGCAACCTGTGAAGTGAATTACGACAGGTTACAATATAACTCTAATGGTAGTGAAGCATGAGTACATTTAAGAAGATCGAACCTTTGGAAAATCTGTCTTTGGTAGATAAGGCCGAAATTAGAATCTTGAAATTTTTTAAGGAGAACAATTTAAAACCGGGAGATGCCATTCCGAAGGAATTGGAATTTTCAGAAGCACTTGGAGTAAGTAGGACGGTGGTGAGGGAGGCATTATTGCGCTTAAGGACATTGGGGATGGTAGATTCCAAGAAACATAGGGGAATGATTCTTACCCAGCCCGATATTATAAACAATTTTGAACGTATTCTGGATCCCACTCTTTTGGGGGAGGACATAATTCGAAATTTATTTGAACTACGACTTATTCTTGAAATGGGTATCGCGGATTTCCTTTTTGAGCATAAAACGCAAAAAGATTTGGATGAATTGGAGCAAATTGTGACTTTGGAGGAGGAAACTAGTTATGAGAAAAATCGATTTTCACTCGACCGGGAAATTGCTTTTCACGGTAAGTTATATCAAATGTCCAATAACCCTACCGTTCAAAGATTTCAAAGTTTATTATTGCCGGTTTTTGAATACGAGTACTTACAGTCCTCTAGGAAGAATAATACAGAATATCAGTATTCCTCTGGTCAATTTGTGACCCATAGAATGCTGATGGATAATTTAAGGGTAGGTACCCCCGAGACCTACAGAAGTGCCATGCGCCGACATTTGGAACCACATTTTGACCATGTTCTTAAGAATGGTAAAAATAAAAACGATTCGTAGATCAGTCAGGCTTGGAATAAAGTAATGGGAAAAATTTACCCTCCATCTTATGGCCTTTTGGGACCTTGGGAACCCCTGCCAACAGCTCCTCGTTCGTATTGCTTACCGTGCCATCGGCAAATACGTTGAGGACAAACGCCCTTCTGCTTCTTTCCGATTTATTCTCGTAAGAACCATGGACCATTAATGGATGGTGAAAGGTGGCGTAACCCTTTTTCAATTCAATGGGAGTGGGCTTAAACTCCTTTTTCTGATCATCGCTAAGGTATTTCATGAGGCCATCCATATCACCTGCAAGGGAGGGGGCATCCAAAAGTCCCCATTTATGGCTTTTGGGGATATAATGAAGGCAACCATTGTCCGTATTGGCATCATCCAATCCTGTCCAGCAGGTAAGGTGTTGCATGGCTATTGTTCTTGTCCAATAGGAATAATCCTGGTGCCAAGCTACTACGCCGCCATGCAGGGCAGGTTTACAAAATAATTGGTCGTGCCAAAACCTAACGGATTTGTAGTCCAACAATTGATGGGCGGCCATTATAAAGGCAGGGTTCCATAGAACATCATGTAAGCCCGGGGCAATACGCCAATGACCTAGGGAATGAAATAAAACCGAATTGGGGTCTTGGGATTCGTTACTGTGAAATTCGTAGAACAAATGATGGCCAGGATGATTCGGATCCATTATTTCCGCCAATTCCTGATTTAACAAATCCACCTGCCATTCTTCCAAAAGCTTTATGCCCGAAACATACCCAAATTCCTTGAAGTGGGCCAACTGTCCATCGGATAATTTGTATTGTTCCCATTCCTCTGCTGATTTTGGCATTTGGAACATCTTCGAAACAGGATGGTCATAATCGGCTAAATCTTTTATATTGGACATACTACAGTTTGTTATTTTCTATTTGCAACCAATAAATTGCCACGACTCTAATTTGGTGGGCAAACTGTTATAAATATATCCAATATTTTTCGATATGTCAATTTATTATGACCCTATGAAATAATTTGGAATAGTGTTGTAAATAATCTGTTCTTATTAATTGTCTATTTCTTTTTATTTTTCGGTTTTTTATATTTGTCTTTTCCATCCGTCAGCCATTTTAACGAAAAGCTTACGAAAGGGTTTTTCTGGTAATCATCCTGTTCAAAAAACAAACCTATATCCCCGTTGTCCATTATGGTCATGGATGAGTAGGCCGATTCCCCCTTGTAAATTGTTTTTCCTTCAGACCAGGTTTCGCCTTCGTCATAACTAATTCTAACCGTCATGTTAACACGACCATTTTCACTTTTGGCATTGGAGAACAATAATCTATTTTTCTTATAACCGTCCTCAATTGAGGTGTAGCGAACAATACTGGCATTACAACCCGGGTCGATCAAGGTGGGTTCGGGTCGAGTTGACCAACTTTTTCCCTCATCACTGGAAACATGTACGTACCTCTTTCCTTCTTTATTGGCCCGGGCATTGATCATCCAATCCCCATTGGCCAATTCCATAATTTTGGATTCGTCCGCAGGACTTACCGGGGTGTCTATGAAAAACCAGGATTTTCCATGGTCCTTACTGCCAAATACATGTAAACCGTTATTTAGATTCACCATGCAATGGAGGAGTGTCCCGGATCGGGTCTGTATACCACGACCGGAAGTGATAAATTTAAAATCGTTGTGCCATTCCGTTTTGGCAATTTGTGGGGTAATATCTTCTGGTTGGCTCCAGGTCTTTCCATTGTCCGCACTTTTTACCACGTGTAAATAGTAAACGTCTTTTTCCTTATCCAGATCCATATAGTTGTAAAAAAGAAAAATTTCATTGGTAATGGCATCTACGATCATCGACGGATCGGAGGCGGATTGACCTAAAGGAAAATCTATAATTTTTTTAATTGGGGACCACGTTTTGCCATTATCGGCACTTCTTCTTATCACAATATTAATGTCTTTGCTCCATTTTAGGTCGCCACAGGAAGGTACCCTTTCGTCAATAGCAGCAATAATATCGCCATTGGGGGCGGTAGCCAGCGCAGGGATACGATAGCAGGATACGTCTGGATTCATAGAGGTGTTGAACAGGTCCTGATGGCTTATAACCCCATTGGAGATATGGAACGTTTCCTGTTGTGCAGTTGCATTAAAGCTTGCCAACAGAAGTGCTAAAATTATATTTTTCATGTTTTATAAATTTACGATAATTTCTATTTTATTATTCCCTTGTTCTCCATTCTTTCGAAGGTTTTCCAACATTGGAGCATAGCTCTTGGCACATGGAAACATCCTTTCCATTTTCCACCTTTAAGGTTTAATAGCACTTCCCCCCTGCGATTAAGATATCCAAACCACTCTCCGTGTTCCGGGTCTGAAAAATGCTGCCAACTATAGTCGTGTACTTTCTGGTACCATTGGGAAATTTTTGGATTTTGAGTCTGTTCAAAAGCCTTGGCCAGGGCTACCAAAGTTTCCAAATGCACCCACCATAATTTTTGGTCCCATTCCAACTGTTGGGGCGGATATCCCTTGGAATCCAAAAAATAAAGTATTCCGCCAAATTCTTCGTCCCAGCTGTATTCCAAAATTTTAATAATGGTTTCCGATGCCTTTTTTATTAACCCTTGGTCATTTCTTCTTATGGCAATATCGATCATAAACCACATGGCTTCTATGCCGTGACCAGGATTTAGCAAACGGCCGTTAAAGCTGTCTTCAAAGCTGCCATCGGACTTTACGAATTCATAAATTATACCGGATTTTTTATCCAAAAACACTTCCATAACCTCTTGCATCGAAAAATCTATGGTTTGCTCCACTTCGGCAGGTTCCAATATATCTTCCAGTTCCAATACCAAATTGGATAGGATCATGGGTAGGGCAAAACTTTTTAAAGGTCTGGCCAATGTTCCTTTTTCAAATTTTCCCTTGGGGTTATCCTTTCTTTGAAGAATATTCAGATACGTTTTTTTGGCGAGTTCTTTGTATTCCTGATCATGTGCGGCTATTCCATATTGGGCAAAAGCCATGGCTGCAAAACAATCCGAAAAAATGTTATAGGGTTGTACCAATGGTTGTCCATTTGCAGTTAAGGAAAAATAAACATTGCCTTGTACATCCATTCCCTTGTCCCTTATAAAATCGACCCCACTTTTGGCAATTTCCAACCAATTTTCCTTTGGTTCCACCTGGTTGTACAAGGTAGAGAACATCCAAGCCTGTCTTCCTTGCAACCACATAAATTTATCGGTATCGTAAACCTTACCTTCTCTATCCAAACAGGTAAAATAGCCTCCATTTTCACGGTCCAAGGAATGGTTCTCCCAAAAGGGAACAACATTGTTCAGTAGGGTATCTCTATATAACTTACTTTGTGGGATCATGATTCCTTTATAGGATGTTTTTTATCTATTTATTAAAATTCGATCATCGGCTGGTATGGTCCATAATCCCTAATGCTTCCAATACTGTCTTGGCCTCTTCCAATTGTTTTGATGAAAGGGTTACATGCGGAAATCTACTAGGTCCACAATCCACACCCACAACCTTCATAAAAGATTTGGCCGCTCCGTTAAAGCCGCCTTTGGAATTTAGGATATCCACGAACTTCATTGATTTTTCCTGAAGAGCTGCTGCCAACTTATGGTCGTTGTTATGGAATGCCTCTATAATCGATAAATATAAGGGCGCTAAATGGTTGTAGGTACTACCTACCCAGCCCTCTGCTCCCAAAGGAAGGCTCGCCAATAAGATCTCATCAAAACCGAACAATATATTGTATGCGCCATCATTGAAATCCTTACAATATTTATAGTCTATTAAGTTATTGTTGGTAAACTTTATGCCAGCAAAGTTGGGTATTTCCTTGGAGGCCAATTCCAGAAATTCGTGCATTAGGAAATTGGCACCCGTCAATACCGGAATGTGGTAGTAATAGAAAGGGGTGTTAGGGGCGCAGCCTGCAATTTCCTTGCAGTATTCCAACAAACTTCTTAGCGAGCTAAGTCTAAAATAATAGGGGGCCAAGGCAGCTATGGCATCCACTTTATCAGCAGAATGTGTTGCTAGGTCTTTGGCTTCCATTAAACTGTTATGTCCAACATGGTTTACCAGAAAGAAATCGTTTGGTACGTGTTTTGACCATTCAGTGATAATTTTCTTTCTTTCTTCCGTTGTCAAGGAAACAAAATCTCCAGTAGATCCGTTTACAAATGCTCCCTTCACCTTATTATTTTTTAAAAATTGGCCGTATTTGGAAATAACATCCAAATTTATTGAGGAATCATTATGCATTGGCGCATAAGTTGCGGCGATCAATCCGTTCATATATTTACTTTTATTATGTATTACAAAATACAATTACGTACAAAGATTTCATTCTCCCAAAATAATTTAATCAGATCACAATAATTCCTATTATGAATATAGGTCGCCTGATTTTATTATCCCGATTTTGCGGATGAAGCTTAAAAAGGGTTCCAAAAGAAATGGAACCCTTTTTTTAGCAAACAACTCAATTTAAACTAACTCAATATTTTAATTATATCCTGGTGTTTGTTCCAGCAAAGGGTTTCTGCCGATCATATCAGTTGTAATGGGCAATACCAATTTAAACTCGTCGCCAGGGTTTAAGAAGCTCACATTGTCAAAGACAAAGCTGTCCCCAGCTCTTCTTAGGTCCCACCATCTTTTGCCTTCACCTATAAATTCCTTATAACGCTCATCTAAGATGGCATTGGCGTTCTCCGTTTGTGACCCATTGGTGTAGGCGTGGATAAGAGGCACATAATTTTCTCCATATGCCCTTTCGCGGATTTGGTTGATTTCTCCTGAAGGATCCTCGCCCAATAGGTTTTTGGTTTCAGCCAATAAAAGGATTACATCCGCATATCTGTACACTGGAACATCATTTTCAAAAATACGCTCGGACCCAATAACCTGTCCCAAAAATTTATTGAATACGGAACCGAAGTAGGCCGTTTCATTATAGGTCGGATATCCAAGTCCACCATTATCATCCACATACAATCTAATAAAAGTGGCATCTTTTCGACTGTCTTCATTGTCGTCCAACAACAGTATTGTTTTTTCCGATTGTCCATATCTGTTGGCCCCGGCGATAACAAAATCGCCCATGGAACTACCATTATCTTTAAAAGTTGGGTTAATTTCGGTGCTTCTTCCAGTAAGGCTATTGTAAAAGTTGGAAGCTTCATCCTGCTTGTACTGTATGGCAAAAATAAACTCGCTATTTCCTTCATTCCCAACACCCCATAAATCGGAGATATTCGGCTCCAAGGCTAGCCCGAAGGAAGCAACCTGCTGTAGGGCTGATTTTGCAGTCTCAAAATCCGAAGCACCACCTCCCATTAGATTGCCTGACCAAATGTATATATCGCCCTTAAGTGCTAAAGTCGCAGCTTTGGACCAAAAGTTTCTATTGCCTTCCCAGAAATTGTTGGCTGACCCAAAAGTGCTCAAAGATGTTTCTATATCGGCTTTGATCTGGGTCATCACCTCTGCTTCGGTTGCTCTGGCTTTGCTCAAACTGGCAGGATCCACATCGGTTATGGGTTCCAAAATAATAGGGACTCCTCCCCAAGTCTTTAGAAGGGTGTAATAGTAGAGAGCCCTTAAACCGTAGGCTTGTGCCAGTAAATGATTTTTATCATCTTCGTTTACAAAACTAACACCAGGCGCGTTGGCCAGGAAATCGTTGATGCGGTGTATTCTGGTATACAGACCTGCCCAGCCGCCAAAAGGGGCCGTGGCAACAGTGATGTCCGATCTTATCAAGGATTCATTGTTGGGCGATTCAAAGGTTCTGCCTCCCCAGATATCGCTTCTTATTTCACCTAACAGCCATAAGTCATCCGCAGAAGATCTTAAATTGGCATATAGGCCTGTGTGGGCGGTTCTAACTCCTTCTTCTGTGTCCCAAAAGCCGGCTGTGGTCAATTCACTTGGGCTGGTGAGTTCCAACTCACTTTCGCAAGCACCCAATGTAAAGGCTATTAATAGTATGGAAATATATTTCTTCATGGTGGTAATTTTAAAAAGTTAGGTTTAATCCAATGGTAACGGTCTTTGGAACGGGAAATGCTCCATATTGAACGCCGCCAATTTCCGGTGTTTCCCCAGTAAAGCTCTTGAAGTAATGTAGGTTACTTCCCGTTACAAAAATGTTCAGTCTTTTAATGACATCCTTGAAATATTCAGTGGGTACGTCATAACTGAAGGTTACTTCCCTTAGTGCCAAATAATCCCCTTTTTCCCAAAATTGGCTGTTACCTGCATTTACAAGGCTGGAACTATCCCCTGAGTTTGCTCCTTCATTCCCTCTCCAAACATTCTTGGTTCCATTTACGAAAACAAAACGTGGCCAGTCGGTATCAGTATTGCTCGGTGTCCATGAATCCAAGACTTCGGTAGGTTGGTTGAGGTTACCCTGGGTCTGTCCATAACCTTTGTTCCGGATATGGTTCCACACCAAATGGCCAGTGGCAAAATCGGTCTTTACGAACAAATTAAAGTTTTTGTATCTAAGACTGGTGGTTAAACCTCCCAAGAAATCTGGAGTGGTACGTCCTATTACTTTTCTATCCAAGCTGTTTATGATTCCATCGCCGTTTTGGTCCTTCCATTTTACATCCCCTGCAAAATGTGTGTTTTTGTCACCAGGCAAGAAATCATCTTGAATGTTACTATCGGCATCGGCATCGGTCTGAGTTGCATAGATACCTTCCTGCTCATAAGCAATGACCAGGTTGTTGCCAACACGCTGGCCTTCCTGTAAACCACCTACCCATACTTCTTCCCCTGTCTTGGCATTCCAGATCAACTGTCCGTCCTGTCTGTTAAGATCGTTGGCATTTTCTGGAAGTTTCTCTACGTAATTTTTATTGGAAGTAATGGTGGCGCCAACATTCCAAGTAAGGTTTTGGTTTTGAATAATATCTCCATTGACCTGCAGTTCAAAACCTTTGTTTCTAATAGTTCCATTGTTCGTCAATATACTGCTAAAGCCAGTGTAGTAGGGTAGCGTAAGATTGGCAAGTTTGTCTTTAATGTCCCTGAAATACACATCTGTAATGAAAGAAAGTCGGTTGTTAAAGAAGGAGATGTCCAAACCGGCATTGAAGGTGGTTGACTTTTCCCATTGTAGATCCAAGGTAGGCAATCCCGAATTGGCATAACCGGTTTGTCCGTTATATACCCCTTGGCTACCATAGGCCCCAAATACACCATAATTGCTCAATACTTCCTGATTACCGTTGACACCATAGCTCAATCTAGGTTTTATCCTAGATATAGTATTACCTATATTGGAATTGGCAAAGAAATTCTCATTGTGCAGGTTCCAGCCCAGGGATACTCCTGGGAAAAAGTCGCTCTTGTTATTCCCTAGCCTAGAGGAGCCGTCATTTCTGAAGGTAAATCCAAATAGGTATCTGTTGTCATAATCATATAGTAATCTTCCAAAAGCGGAGGCAAGTACATATTCAGTTTCAAAACTAGAAGGTATGCCATTGGCTTCTGCTCCCGCATTCAAGGTTTCTATCAGGTCTGTGGGGGAATTTCTAGTTCCAGCAGATGTGGTAAAGTAATTGTCCTTGAAATATTCTGCCCCAATCAGGGCATTAAAGTTATGGCTGCCTAAACTCTTGATGTAGTTTAACGTACCGGTCAGCTGGTTTCTCAAGGTTCTGTCCAGACTTACCGAGGCTTCCCTGCCCGTTCTTAAAGGGCCGGTTGTACTTCCTACCCTATAAGCTCTATTAAAGCTTTCGTTGTGATTGTTGATGGTAAAATGGCTTCCGTCTATGGAGAGTATCAGGTTATCCAAAATATTCCAGTCGATACCTACCGAGGCGGATAAGCGTTGTTCCAAGTTTTTTCTAACGAATTTATCCTGATAGTATAAAGGATTACCAAATCCCTGGTTTTGTCCTACTGCATATATGTTGGACCAGGTACCATCAGGATTATTGTCAAAGGTTCTGGACGTTGGGGCCTGGCTCTGAAATCTCCTAAATACGGTGTCGTCACCACCCAATGGACTTAAGCTTAGGTTGGAATGGGAGTACAATACATTGGAGTTAACCTTTAGGTTGTCCGTAATTCTATGGGATCCGGTAAATTTACCTGAGTACCTTTTAAAGCCCGATCCAAGAATTAGGCCATCGTTATCCAAAAGACCTAAACCTAAATAGTAAGAACCTTTTTCATTACCACCGTCAAAAGATAAGTAGTGGTCCTTGGTGGCACTATTTTGGTAAATACGATCGCCTACAGTCTTATTGTCATAAAACAAAATGTCCTGACTGGGATTCAAAATATCTGGGATAGTGTTCCACCCTGGTTGATTTAGTAAATATTGATTATCGGTGGTTAATAATTGGGTGGTGAAAGGGGAACTAATGGCATCTCCACCTGTTCCCATACTATTGGCCCCGTCCAAGAAGGCGCCAAAAGATCCAGAGTTGTTGATAGCCTCTCGATACCAAGCAATTGATTGTCTGTTGTAATTTATAAAGTCGGCCGCACCAATATATTTTTGTTCATTTCTTTCCTCGTTCATACTATATTTATACTTATAGTTGATTGAGGATTTGCCAGGTTTGCCAGACTTGGTGGTCACCAATATTACGCCATTGGCAGACCTGGCACCGTATATAGCTGTGGCCGCCGCATCTTTTAAAACTTCAATTGACTCAATATCGTCAGAGTTCAGGGCATAAAAACTCCCTGGTATACCGTCTATCAGAATTAATGGGGACCCAGAACCGTCAAAGTTGGTACCACCACGCAAAACTATTTGCGGAGTGGCTCCAGGTTGACCAGTGGTGTTGGTTACCCTTAATCCGGCAATGGTACCTTGTAAGGCGGTTGCTGCGTTGGATCTAGTGGAGTTTTCTAGGATTTGGGTGTCCAATTTGGAGACCGAGGTGGTCAGGGTGGCTCTGGTTTGCGATCCGTATCCGGTAACGACAACTTCGTCCAGGAGGGCAGCGTCTTCTTGTAAGACTGCATTTATGGTAGATTGGTCGCCTACGGTAATGGATTGGGATGTAAATCCCAAATAGCTGAATACCAATACATCGTCTGGACCGGCTTGGATGGTAAAGTTCCCATCAAAGTCGCTCTGACTACCTGTTGTAGTTCCTTTTACCAATACGTTTGCCCCTGGCAATGGTTGTCCTGAACCGTCTGTTATGGTTCCGCCTATATCCTTTTGTTGTGCCAACAGTGGACTGCTTAGCAAGAAAAGGAATAAGCTAAAGACCAAGCTGATGCTTAGGATCGGGTTTTTTGTGTGAATTGAATTGGGTGATGGTCCATTTCCCCTCAACCGCTTAATAAAATGTTTCATAAATAATTTGTGTTTGAGTTAACATGTCGGTTAGATTTTGCGGCAAGGTATAAAATTTATATACTTATGTTATACATAAGATTTAATTATTTTTTGATTTTAACACTTTATGGTTTTTATTTTGCCTTATAATTAATTTTAAAATATAAAATGCAAAATAAATATAAATATTTGCTTATTTATTAATTGAAAGAAATGAGAATTTATGCTTGAAAGTTATTTTATTGGGGATTAGATATTTAGAAAAGGTATACAACCGTGCAGACATGGTTTTTATACCGATATATTTTAATGGATCTGGGGTGTTGTATTAAAAATTCCTGTCTCCACAACCATTTTTGCCCCTTTTACAACAAAAATGTGGTCCGGTCTAAGGAAGCCCCTAGATTTATACCGACCAATAAAAACCAACATTTATGAAAAAAGTACTTGCAACCTTTGTTTTTACACTTTTAAGTCTAGGCTTGTATGCCCAACAAGGCATGAAACTAGGAATCCATGGCGGTTTGCCATTAGATGAATTCCAGGATCAACTTAGCCTAGTTGCGGGAGTGGATCTAGGATATCGCTGGGGTCTAAGCGAAATAGTGGACCTAGGGGTAATGGTAGGTTTCGTAAATGGATTTCCTGAAAAATATGATAGGGAACTTTTTTCTGAAGACTTGCCCAACATTCAATTTATGCCGCTCGCAGCTTCTGTTAGATTTTGGACATCCAATTCGTTCTCAATAGGGGGGGATGTAGGTCAGGCTCTAGGTATAAACAGTGGTAATGATGGTGGATTGTATTACAGGCCAACAATAGGCTACCTCATGGGTGCCCAGACAGAAGTGAATTTCTCCTATACCGGCATAGCATTGGACGGTGCAACCTGGTCTACCCTTACTCTTGGGGTACTCTATACTTTTGATTTCTAAAAACTTGTCTTTATAGACAGTTCAATGGGTTTATATAGTATTTCAGCAAAAATTATCGCTGATCCAAAGGGGGTAATTTTTTTGCCCTTATTCCTAATAGAAATATTCCTTGATTGCTCGCTAAATTAAATTTGGCGATTTTACACTTCATCATAATAACCTGAATATGGTACTATAATGTTAAGTTATGGTTACCCTGTTAAAAATATGGGTATTTGTCACCTCACTAGGATAACAACCAAACTACTAGCTTGGAAAACAGCACCATAACTGTTGTAGAATAATTCCAAAAGTGGCAAAATTTAGAAATTTTACCGCAATTACTGGGTAAATTCTTTAATGTCTATACCTATATATGTTTCTCTTTTAAAATTTAGGAGCAATAAAACCAGGCCGTTGTTATTAAACTGTAAAGCCAAGGTAAAATCATAAAACTGCTTCATTTTCCTACTTGTATTTATATAGTTTTGCCGAGAATAACCAAGCGTTGATTAATCGGTAACGTAATTATAGGTCTTTGATAACGGACTCTTGTGATTTTTTTTTAGGGATGAAGGGTAGAAGTTCTTCATTAAAATCCTTGGTTTTTGCGCTTGCTTTTTACATGTAAAGCTAGCTCATATTTGTCTGACTTTAATCCTGGGTAATGGTATTTGGACTAGGGGATATATGTCCGTAAGAAATTTCTGCCCAACTAAAGAAATGCAAACCTTTGCATAATTTTTAAAGCCCTTAAAATTCCGATATCGTTAAATTAGTGTTAATTTGGTTATGACAAAACTAATTTAAACTGTGAAAATATGAAGAAACTGAAATTTTTGATGTTTGTCTTTGTGATAGGCACATCTATGACATCATGGGCGCAGACCACTGTTACCGGTACGGTGTCCGATGAACAGAATGTTCCCTTGCCCGGTGCAACAGTGCTGGAAAAAGGAACTTCTAATGGAACTACGACCGATTTTGATGGGAATTTTACCATACAAGTATCGGATGAGAGCGCTATTCTAGCTGTATCCTTTTTAGGATATGCAACGAAGGAGTTTCCGCTTAACGGTCAAACTAATGTGAGTGTGGCCTTGCAGGAAGACTCATCATTATTGGACGAGGTGGTCGTAGTTGGTTACGGCGTTCAAAAGAAATCCGATGTAACCGGATCTATCGCTTCCGTTAAAAGTGAAGACTTTAATAAAGGAGTAGTGGCCAATCCCGGTCAGCTTTTGCAGGGTAAAGTGTCGGGTGTCAATGTTACTTCCGTGAGCGGAGAGCCTGGGGCATCGCAGAATATTATTATCCGTGGATTGGGAAGTCTTCGGTCTGGGACCACACCACTCTTTGTTATTGATGGTTTTGTTATAGATAATAGTGGTACTGGAGTGGCCTCGAATCCGTTAAACTTCATCAACCCTCAGGATATTGCTTCAATGGATGTACTGAAAGATGCTTCGGCCGCCGCAATTTATGGTGCACGTGCCGCCAATGGAGTTATTGTCATTACTACTAAAAAAGGTAGGGATGGCAAATCCGAGATGAATTTATCCATTTCCACAGCAATGGCCACCTTGGCCAATAAAATGGACGTCTTCAGTGCTGGTGAGTTTAGACAACAGGTTCCTGCTGTAGGAGGAGTTTTGTTGGATGGTGGGGCAGATACGGATTGGCAGGATGAATTAACAAGAACCGCCATTTCCAAAAACGTTAACTTTGCCATGAGCGGTGGTGCAGCGGATAAATTTTCCTATTATGTATCTACCGGGGTCGATGATCAAAAGGGGATTTTTAATACAAGTTCCTTAAAAAGATACTCCGGTAGGGTCAATGTAACCCAAAAAGCTTTGGATGGTCGTTTTAATGTTGATTTAAATCTGACGGCTTCCAGAACGGTGAACGATAGGCCCGATATTGGAGGGATGACAGTGGATATGCTTCAACTGAATCCGACTATTCCCGTTTATACCAATGGGGAGCCCACCTTGTTCGATGACAGGTTAAATCCCATTGTCCGTAACCAAATTTATAGTGATGTTTCCAACAGCCACCGAATCTTGGCGAATATTGCCCCTTCTTTGGAAATTTTCAAAGGATTGACCTATAGGGCCAATCTCGGGGTGGATTACTCCGCAACCGATAGGGATGTGCAGACCAATCCGTATCCCTTATTGGAAAGTTTGGTAGAAGGTACCCTTAGCTCGTATTATACCAATAATAGGAACTCCTTGGTAGAGAATACCTTGACCTATACGTACAATGAGGATGTTCATAATTTTACCTTGTTGGCAGGACACTCCTATCAGGAAATATATGTTCAGCAAAAACAATTTGATCTAAGAGGGTTCGCTACCAACGATATAGATCCTAAATTTCAGGATCAGATCAGTAGCCAAGAGAATCCTACGAGCCTAAACAGTTATGCGTATAAGAATGAACTTCAGTCGTTCTTTGGTAGGCTGAATTATGGCTATGCGGACAAATATTTGTTGACCGCTACCATGCGTGCCGACGGATCTTCGAAATTTGGGGCCAATAACAAATATGGATATTTTCCATCCGTTGCCTTGGGCTGGAATATTAGTAAGGAAGATGTATTGGCCGATAGCGATGTTGTCAACAATTTAAAGCTTCGTGCTAGTTGGGGGCAAACTGGTAACCAGGAAGGAATTGACAATAAAGTAAGTCTGGCAAGTTATATAGACAGTAAGGCGGATAATGATACCTACCCGCTTGATCCAAATGCAAGTAGTATAGATGATTATCCTTTTGGCACGGTTCCCGCCCGAACGGCGAATCCAGACCTGAAATGGGAAGTTTCTACCCAGACCAATATTGGACTGGATTTTGGCCTCTTCAACAGTAAGTTGACGGGTACCTTGGATTATTTTCACAAGGTTACCAGTGATGTGGTATTGTTGGCCAATAGGATAGACCCTATTCAGCCTACTCCAAAAATCTGGACCAATATTCCGGATATGGAAATCATAAATTCCGGACTTGAAGTTGCCTTGGACTATAGAATATTGCTGGCGGAAGATTTTATGTTGAATTTGGGAGGTAATATGAGTTTCACTGAAAATAGGGTGGAGAACTCCCAATTTGAGGTAATTACCACTGGTGCCGCACAAGGAGCCGGACAAACAGGGGCCACCATTAATGGGTATTTGAACAACGAACCGGTGGGTGCCTTCTATATGAAAGAATTTCTGGGTATAGGTGCCGATGGCCTAAATCAGTATAGGGATGTTAACGGTGATGGAGAAATTTTGGACAACGACCGTATTGTGGTGGGTAGTGCCCTTCCAGATCTCATCTATGCTTTTTATTTTAAATTGAATTATAAAGACTTTGACCTTGGTCTTAACTTTAATGGGGTTTCTGGCAATAAAATCTATAACCACACGGCCATGTCCCTATTTTCGAAAGGCCAGTTGAGTAGAAATTTGAACACTACCGATTTTGCAGTAGAATTTCCCAACGAGGACAATAGCAACTCCAATGAGGTGTCTACGCGCTATTTAGAGGATGGTAGTTTCCTACGCTTGAACAATGCTACCCTAGGGTATAACTTAAAACCGCAAAAACTTGGGTTTGGGGACCTGGTAAGTAACGTCCGGTTTACATTAACAGGGCAGAACTTATTTGTAATTACCGATTATTCCGGCTTCGATCCAGAGATCAATACAGGTAGTACCATAGACGGTATCCAAACTTTTGGTATAGACCGGTTTACATACCCATCACCAAGAACATTGCTTTTTGGCTTAAACGTATCATTCTAATAAAAAAAATGCTTAGTAATGAAAAATAAACTTATAATGACAATATTGATGTACTGTTCCTTTTTGAATTGGAACTGTACGGATCTAAAAGAGGAATTATTCGATGAGACCCTAACGGGGGCTCAGGCCGAAGTAATCAGTGGTGCAATTGCGCCTGCCTATGGCTATGTTTCATGGACTTGGAGACATACCAATTACTACGGACTTCAGCTTATTGCCTCTGATGAAGCCATTCTTCCTTACCGAGGGGGAACCGACTGGTTTGATGGGGGTAAGTTTTTAGCCACCCATTCGCACACCTACACCCCGAGCAATGATTTGATTTCCAGTAGCTGGAACGAACTTACTACCAATATTTCCAGAACATTGGCAGCCATTGAGGTGTTAACACCCTTGGCAGATGAAGGCAATACGGAAGCTGCAGGTGCCTTGTACGAAATGAAAGCACTAAGGGCCTACTTGAACTTGTTGATGTTGGATAGTTGGGGTATGGTGCTGAAAAAGGAAGCCTCCAATGAACTTTCGGAAGTGCTAAGGACTCAGGACGCCATAGATTATATACAAAACGAATTGTTGTCCGTGGTAGATGTCATTAATACGGATAAAGGACCGGGAAGGATGACCCAGACTGCGGTTTGGGGATTGTTGGCAAGGCTTCATTTAAATGCTGCCGTGTATAGGGATCCTTATGGAACGCCAAACTTTTCGGAAGCGGATATGGATAAGGTTATAGAATATACCAATAACATTATCAATTCTGGAGACTTTTCCTTGTCGCCTGAATATTTTGATTTGTTCAATGATGACAACAATAGTAATCCTGAGCTTATATTTGCCTTGGATCAACGCGGGGTTTTGAGAAATGAGGAAAGTAGATGGTCTTATTGGTCTATCGCCGGTTCTGTCTGGGGTAGATTGGAATATCCAAGTTCTGATGGAACAGATGGGCCAGCAATAACTTCAGATTTTTATCAGACTTGGGTAGAGGCATATGGTGCTGTTGATCCCGCTGATGCAGATGCCAGATTTTATCAGCAAAACCAACAGATTCCGCCAGAATTAATGGATTTAACCGGGTTATCACCGTTGAATGATGAGGACCATTATTATTGTGCTGATGTAGCCACTTATGAAATGAACAGGGGTATATTGCGAGGAATACAATGGGGCCCCAGAAAGGATTCCGGGGGTTCGTTTTATACTTGCGACGGAGGGGTAAGGATTTATCCTGTGAAACAAATAAAAGGGAATGGTCCTGATAGGGATGTAGGTTATGTGAATCACACTGAACAAATTGATTTTACCAATGAAGGGTCGCTGCATAATACTGGATATCGCGTTGCCAAATATCAATTTAGCCGTACCTCTCCGAATGCCAATAATTTTAGTAGCATAGATCTTGTTATGATGCGTTTGGGCGAAATATACTTGATGCGCGCAGAAGCAAAATTGAGAAAAGGGGATGCTGCGGGAGCTTTAACGGATGTAAACACCGTGAGGACCTCAAGAACTTCGCGACCAGATCAAACACCAGAGGCCCTAACTTCTATTGATTTGGATGTTATGTTCCGCGAGCGTGGTTTTGAATTGTATTGGGAAGGCTTTAGACGTGGAGATCAAATACGATTTGGTAAATACGAGGATTCTTGGACAGAAAAGACAGATTCCGATGTGAACAAGCGATTGTTTCCAATACCACAGAGCGCAGTGGATGCAGCATCAGGTATTGACGGTTTCCTCGAACAAAACCCTGGTTATTAGTAAAATTAATTAGAATAGTTTTTAAATTGGGGCGGGCAATTATTTGTCCGCCCCAATTTTTTATTCTAGAGGGGTAAATACCCCGAGGCTTGCCTCGCACGAAAAAAAATAGTAATCTTGAGCGTGAGCTCAAGTACCCATGTACATAAGAGCCACAACGTTTCGTTGATACTCTAACATTTGGTTTGTTTTGTAAAATAGAATAATGCCCCGGGGATTATTTACTGGATTTATAAGGTATTTAATTTTGTAATAAATCTGGGTCAATTATCTCTTTTTAATTATGCTCTTGCTTATATTGGGCATTATATATCATGAGATTCAAGTAACTAATCGATGTAGAAATTTTGTTGTATTTTGTCTATAATGTTCAATTCCATAATTTGTACCAATAATTGTAATTAATGTAAGTTGGAGTCCACAGGGACTACATTTTATAATCAATGTAAATATGATAAGGGAAGTAAGGATTGTAAAAAGGGGCTTATTATGAAAAAGGGGCGTGTTACCATTAAGGACATAGCTCGAGAGCTCAATATAGCTCCCTCTACAGTGTCCAGGGCCTTGAACGACCATCCAGCCATAAAAAAAGAGACCAAGGATGCCGTTAAGTCACTCGCGGAAGCATTGGACTATCAACCCAATCTTTTGGCATTGAATCTGTTGCAAAAAAAATCCAATACCATTGGAGTGATTGTGCCAGAAATTACGGGCCATTTTTTTTCCGCAATAATCACCGGTATCCAGGATGTGATCGTGGATTCCGAGTACAATATAATGATCTGTTTGTCCAACGAATCCTATGAGGAAGAATTGACTATTGTTAAAAGGTTGTCCAAGATCCAGATAGATGGGGTCTTGGTGGCACCCTCATCAGAAACCAAAAATTTTGATCATTTCCGTAGACTTCAAAAAAGCGGTATACCCGTGGTAGTTTTTGATAGGGACTGTCCTGGACTGGAAGCCGATAAGGTGTTGGTAGATGATTACATTGGGGCCTTCCAGGCTGTGGAGTACCTCATTGGGACAGGATGTAAAAATATAGCACATCTGGGAGGTCCCTTAAACCTGAGTACCACCGAACAAAGGCTTCAGGGGTATTTGGATGCTCTTGAAAAAAATAAGGTTCCAATAAATAAGGATTATATTGTTCATGTTCCCGGGTTTTCACATAAAGATGGTGCTAAGGCCACGAGAAAAATACTGGAACTCAAAGATCGGCCGGATGCCATTTTTGCCTATAACGATAATATAGCCATTTCGGCCATGCATATCGTAAAAAAAATGGGCTTGCAAATTCCCGATGAAGTTTCTGTCTTAGGATTTGATGATGAACCACACTCCTCCTTTATTACGCCCGCCTTATCAACTGTTTGGCAACCGGTTTATAGTATGGGAATGCTCTCCGCCAGGATTTTATTAAGTCATTTAAACAACAAGAATAACATACTGGAGTTTCGAAAAGAAGTCTTTAAGCCAGAACTCGTTATTAGGGCTTCTTCCAAGGAGAAATAAGGAATTATAATGCGAAGGTTAAGCTTCTTCCTAATGCAAACCTTTGCATAGACTTTTAATACGAAATTCTTCGAAAGATTAATTATTTATTGTTATTTGTATAAAATATTAAGGGTATAAATAATTATATCAAAATTTTGCATGCAAGTTTCATCTAAAATTTTTTTTGAACATTGTTATGGCAAGTATGCCATCCCAGCCGTAAATGTTTTTACCATGGAACAGGTCCTCGGACTTTTTAGTTCCGGGGAAAAGGCCAATGCACCTTTTCTTGTTCAGATTACGCCAGCGGCAAGGAATTACGCCCATCCCGAAATGCTTGTGGCTATGATCCATGCTGCTTCCAAAATATATCCCAAAGCGGTGTACTCCGTTCACATGGATCATGGGAACGAGGAACATGCTTTTAATGCAATACAATCCAACGATTATGACTCCATTATGATCGATGCCTCCCATGATAATTTTATTGGGAACGTAAAAAGGACCAAAGCAGTGGTGGCCGAGGCACATAAAAAGAATATAGTTGTAGAGGCCGAACTTGGGGTTCTCAGTGGGGTGGAAGATGATTTGTCCGTAGACGAAAAATATGCCAAATACACCCAGCCTTCAGAGGTGCAGGAATTTGTGGAGTTGACCGGATGCGACAGCTTGGCGGTCGCGGTAGGTACCAGCCATGGGGCCTATAAATTTTCCGGTGGCGATGGAATTCAGTTTAATATATTGGAGGAAATTCAACAGAGATTGCCTAACTTCCCAATAGTGCTGCACGGTGGCTCTGCCGTTAATATGGAGGAAATAGAACGGATCAATAAGGCGGGAGGTCAATTGAACGAGGGGGCATCTGGGGTTTCCCCCGAAGAAATTGTGAAATCTATCGCCTACGGGGTATGCAAGATCAATATTGCCACAGATACTCGATTGTTATGGACACGGGTACACCGGGAATTTTTTAGGGATAGTCCAAAACTTTTCGATCCTGTTATTCCAGGGAAGATCTATGTTGCGGAATACGAAAAATTTATGTTGGAAAAGTTCGATCTATTAGGGGCCACTGGGAAAGTAGGCGGCATGAAAATTTAAGATAAAATATTATGGAACATAGCTCACATTTACAAATAAAGCCAAAATCCAAAACAGGAATATACCATCAGATTACCACCAAATCGGCAAAGTGGGAATACCTCAATTTTGAGGCCAGGTTAATGTCCAAGGGTGAAACTTGGGAATACGATACAAAGGACAACGAAATGGTGATAGTGCTTTTGAGTGGCAACTTTAAAGTAGAAGGCAATCGGGGGAATTGGGAGACCAAAAATGGTAGAAAAGATGTTTTTAGTGGAGTGGCACATACACTATACCTATCGCGCAATAGCAAATTTACCTTGACGGCTTTGAGCGATAGCTTGGATATTGGTTATGGTTGGTGCAAGGTAGAGGAGGATTTTCCGGCCAAGTTTGTGACACCTGAAGATACCCCCGTAGTCATTTTTGGTGGGGATAATGCTACCCGACAGTTCAATGACCTGGTTCCTCCGGGATTTGGTTGTAGTAAAATAGTAGTCCGGGAGGTATATACTCCTTCTGGCAATTGGAGCTCCTTTCCGGCCCACAAACATGATGAAAGATTAGTGGATGCAGATGGTACGGTTTTGGAGCCAATACAGGAGGAAACTTATTTCTATAAATTTCAAAAGCCGGAAGCCTACGCCATACAACAGGTGTATACGAAAGACAGGTCGCTGGACGAGATCGTAAGGCCCAGGCATAACGATGTGGTATTGATACCCAAAGGCTTTCATCCAGTGGTGGCGGAACACGGATTTCATTGCTACTACCTTAATTTCTTGGCAGGTACGGATCAGTGTTTGGCCAATACCACAGACCCCGATCATGAATGGATATACAATTCATGGACTTCAAAGGATAAAAGATTGCCATTGGTAACAGCTGAAATGAATAATCAATAATTGGAAATGAGCACTAAAAAGTTTGATGTAATCACGTTTGGAAGATCCAGTATCGATCTTTATTCACAGAATATTGGCGCTCCTTTTAATGATATTAAGGGGTTCGATGCCTTTGTGGGAGGCTCTCCGCTAAATATAGCCGTGGGCTGTGCAAGATTAGGAGTAAATGCTAGTCTGTTGACCGCAGTAGGTAACGACAAAGTGGGCGAGTTTATTCTCAATTTCTTGAATGGGGAAGGCGTAAATACCCATTGTATCCCAGTAAAAAATGGTACTAGGAGTAGTGCCGTGGTGCTCGGGATAGAGCCCCCTGATAAATTTCCATTGGTCTATTACAGGGACAATGCGGCAGATAGTCAGGTGGATATTGATGACGTGGACAATGCCAATATTCCGGACTACAAAATATTATTGATCAACGGTACCGCATTAAATATAGAACCTAGCAGAAGTGCTACTTTTTATGCCACAGAAATAGCCAATAGAAATGATGTGGACGTAGTGCTCGATCTGGATTTTAGGGCCGACCAATGGCACGATTATAGGGCTTTTGGATTAACCGTAAGGGCTATACTCCCGAGAGTGAAGATGGCTATAGGTACCGAAGAGGAAATACTGGCCGCTACACTTATCGATTCCTCCCAGGTAACTATAAAGGAACAACAAATTTCAGCACCCGAAATAAAAGGGGATATTGATTTGTCCATTAAACAACTGCTTTCTTCCGGAATAGAGACCCTAATAGTGAAGAGAGGGGAGAAGGGAGCCAGTATTTACCAGAAGGAGGGTTCTAGGGAGGATGTTCCCGGGTTTCCAGTAAAAGTTTTGAATGTACTTGGTGCAGGTGATGCCTTCGCCAGTGGGTTTTTATATGGAGTCCTTCAAGGTTGGGATTTAAAAAAGGCTTGTAGAATGGGCAATGCCAGTGGAGCCCAGGTAGTTACGAAAAAAGGATGCGCCAACTTTATGCCAACCTTGGAAGAATCCATGGATTTTATAGCTCAAAAGGGCGGATTTTAATTCTAAAAGCGATGAAATGCCCATTAACGGCTTTGTCAAACCTCCCGATAGCTATCGGGACGATATGTTCTCAGGGCATTCTATCTGACCTATTAAATAAATAAAGAAGTACAGATGAAAACAAAAAGACTTACAGTGGCCCAGGCTACAATTGAATATCTAAAGAATCAATATGTAGAACGCGATGGTATTCAGAACAAATTTTTTGCGGGTTGTCTGGGTATTTTAGGACATGGGAACGTAGCAGGAATTGGACAGGCACTGCACCAAAATCTCGACTTCCCATTTTACGTGGCAAGGAACGAACAGGGAATGGTCCATACGGCTGCTGCCTTTGCCAGAGTAAAGAATAGGTTGCAGACCTTTGTCTGTACATCGTCCATAGGTCCCGGAGCAACCAATATGATTACCGGTGCTGCAGCGGCCACCATCAATAGGATTCCAGTCCTCTTGATTCCTGGGGATATATTTGCTACAAGACAGGTTGCTCCCGTTTTACAACAATTGGAATCCAATTTAAGTCAGGATGTATCTGTCAATGATTGCTTTAAACCAGTTTCCAAGTATTGGGACAGGATCAACAGGCCCGAACAATTGATTACTTCCCTGCCAGAAGTAATGCGTGTTTTGACATCGCAAGCAGAAACAGGAACGGTTACCCTTTCCATTCCTCAGGATGTACAGGCGGAAGCTTATGATTTTCCGGTAGAAATGTTCCAGAAACGTGTTTGGTATGTAGGCAGGACTATGCCCGATAAAACACTTTTGTCCAGGGCAATCCAACAAATAAAGGAAAGTAAAAGACCAATCATCATTGCAGGAGGAGGTACAATATATAGCGATGCTACCGCAATATTGAAAAAACTGGTCAATAGAACGGGAATCCCTGTTGCCGAAACCTTTGCGGGAAAGGGCTCATTGGATTATAACGAACCGCAGAATTTGGGAGCGGCAGGGGTGACAGGAACTCCTGGGGCCATAGAGATTGCAAAGGAGGCCGACCTTGTCATAGGGGTAGGTACCAGATATAGTGATTTTACGACCATATCCAAATCGGCATTTCAAGATGCCAATGTTCGGTTTATCAATATAAATATTACGGAATTTGATTCCTTTAAACATGGGGCACTGCCACTGGTAGGGGATGCCAAGGCTATTTTGGAAACCTTGGACAGGGAACTGGCGAACTATGAAGTGAAGGTAGATTATCGTAAAAAAGTGGAAGACTTTAATAAGAGCTGGGATCAATTTGTGGAGGAGATATATGAGGAAAAGAATGAAGTGCCCGCATTTCAAGGAGAGGTGATCGGAGCAGTAAATTCCTTTTCCAACCCTGAGGATATAGTGCTTTGTGCTGCCGGTAGTCTTCCGGGAGACCTACATAAATTGTGGCGTACCCGAAACCCGAAAGGCTTCCATCTGGAATACGGTTATTCCTGTATGGGTTATGAGATTGCGGGTGGTCTGGGCGCAAAAATGGCCCGTCCGGATGCCGAAATATATGTAATGGTGGGCGATGGCAGTTACCTGATGATGTCCCAAGAGATTGTAACATCGATCCAAGAAAAACAGAAAATGACCATTATTTTGTTGAACAATGATGGCTATTCCAGTATCGGAAGCTTGTCCAGTTCCCTTGGAAGCGAAGGCTTTGGGACCTACTACCGCTATAGAAATGAGGAGACAGACCAATTGGACGGAGGAAAGTTGCCCATAGATTATGCAGCCAATGCCGCAAGTATGGGTGCCCATGTAATTAAAGCTGCCAATGTAAAGGAACTGAATGCGGCCCTTGAAAAAGCCAAAACCATAGACAAGACTACCGTGATCTATATTGAGGTGGACCGTAAAAAGGCTGTCCCAGGATTTGCCTGGTGGGATGTGGCCGTAGCCGAAGTATCCGAGAAAGATAGCGTGAAGAATTCTTTGAAGACCTCTCTGGAAAACAAGAAGACCCAGAAATATTATTTATAGACCATAACCAACCAGCCTTATGAATTCAGAACTGATCATTATCTTAACTTCATTCCTGTTTTTTACCGGAGGAGTTGCCTTTTTTACTTGGTATAGTCTTAGAAAGACAAACTTGGCGTCATCCGACGGTTATTTCTTGGGAGGTCGAAGTCTAACCGGAATCGTTATAGCAGGTTCCATGTTATTGACCAATATTTCCTCGGAACACCTTATAGGGATGAACGGCAATTCCTATGTAAATGGCTTCATTGTTATAGCTTGGGAAGTAACCTCTTCTATTGCCCTGGTCATAGCGGCCATTTTCTTTGTTCCCAAATATTTAAAAATGGGACTCACCACCATACCTCAGTTTTTGGAGAGTAGGTTTGATGGAATGACAAGGACCATGGTGGCCGCCATTCTTATCTTTTCGTTTGTGGTTACCTTGCTGCCGATCGTTTTGTATTCCGGGGCCATAGGTATTGAAAGTCTGTTTGGTGTTTCGGAGGCTCTTGGGGTCAGTAAATCCGAAGGGCTGTGGATTACAGTAGTCATTATTGGGGTCATAGGTTCTATATATGCCATTTTTGGAGGCTTAAAGGCTGTGGCCTATTCCGATACCATCAATGGATTTGGCCTTTTGCTCGGGGGGTTATTAATTCCGGTATTGGCCTTAATGGCCATAGGGGACAACAATATTGTGGATGGACTGGTAAAGGTGTACAAATATGCCCCAGAGAAATTCAATGTAGTAGGGGCAAGGGACTCTGTATTGCCTTTTGAAGTTTTGTTTACCGGCTTGATCATTAATCAGCTCTATTTCTGGGGGATGAACCAAACTATAATCCAAAGGGCCTTGGGAGCGAAGAATTTGAAGGAAGCCCAAAAAGGACTTTTGATAACCGGGCTTTTTAAGATATTGATTCCCCTAATAATTGTGTTGCCCGGTGTTATTTGCTACTATTATTTTCAGGACACTTATTTTGACCAACAGGACACCGTTTATCCTCAGTTGGTTAAAAAGGTGCTGCCTGTTTGGTTGATAGGCTTTTTTGCTGCGGTCATTATGGGGGCCGTATTGAGTACCTTTAATTCGGTTTTGAATTCGGTGGCCACCTTGTTCAGTATGGATATTTACAAGAAGCACATTGCAAAAGATGTCAGTGATACGAAATTGGTAAAGATAGGCAAGGTGACTTCCGCAGTTTTGGCGGTAGCGGCCATTTTCGCAGCCCCAATGGTGGCCAATGCCTCTGACGGACTTTATCAATTGCTGCAAGAGCTTAACGGAATATTTTTTATTCCTATTGCCTCAATTTTACTGGCAGGGTTTTTTATGAAAAAAGTCTCGGCAACCGGGGCTAAAGTTGCTTTAATATTTGGGCTTTGTTTTTATATTTTTATGACCTGGGGCTATACCACCCACGGTATCCATTTTGTACATCTATGGGGAATAGAATTTTTACTGAATGTAGCTATAATGTATTCAGTGAGCTATTTCTATCCCAATGGGAATACGTATGAAATTACCGATGTTGGCGCAGTAAATCTTAAATCTTGGAAATACACCATTCCCATGTCCATTGGTTTGTGTGCTGTTACTGTATTAATTTATGTATTGCTCTGGAACAACCAGTAGCACTGCAATGATCAAAATTATTAAATATTTAAAAAAATGGAAATTTTAAAAAATTATATCGATGGTGCTTGGGCACCAAGCACATCCAAGGAAACAATAGACATTGTAAATCCGGCCACCCAAGAAGTCCTGGCCAAGGTGCCTTATGGTAAGGATACACGAAAAGATGTTGATATGGCGGTAGCTTCTGCATCCAAGGCATATCTGGAATGGAGTAAGGTTCCGGTGCTAAAACGGGTTCAAGTGTTGTTTAGCTTAAAATCCCTAATGGAGGAAAATACCGAAGAGCTGGCCGAAATTATTACCAAAGAGTCTGGAAAAACCTATGGGGAGTCTGTTGGGGAAATTCAAAGGGCTATCGAAAATATTGAGGTAGCCTGTGGTACGCCCATGTTGATGGCCGGGGATGTTATTGAGGATATTGCTACTGGCATAGACGAGATGATGATCAGGCAGCCATTGGGTGTGGCCGCTTGTATTACTCCCTTCAACTTTCCCAGTATGATCGTTTTTTGGTTCTTGCCCTATGCCATTGCTACCGGTAATGCCTTTGTGGTAAAGCCTTCGGAGAAGGTGCCCATGACCATGATGAAGATATTTGAGTTTTTGGACCAGTTGGATATGCCTAAGGGACTTGTTAGCTTGGTGCACGGTGGTAAGGATTCGGTAGATGCCATTTTGGAACATCCTACTATTAAGGCGGTGAGTTTTGTAGGTAGTACCCCGGTGGCCAGGTATATTTATTCCAAAGGTACGGCCAATGGCAAAAGGGTTCAGGCCCAAGGGGGTGCCAAAAACCCGGTGGTGGTATTGCCAGATGCGGATATTGAAATGTCCACAAAGATTATAGCCGATTCCGTATATGGATGTGCAGGTCAAAGATGTTTGGCCGCTTCAACCATTATTACGGTAGACGATCAAAAAAGACAGATTAAGGATGCTCTTTATGAAACCGTTAAATCGCGAACTACCGGTTATGGCCTGGACAGGGAAGTAAATATGGGGCCGGTGATTACTCCCCAAAGTAAAGCAAGAATAACAGGATTGATTCAAAAAGGAATAGATGAAGGCGCCAAAGTGCTTTTGGACGGGCGAAATGCTTCTATTTCAGGCTATGAGAATGGAAATTTCCTTAACCCGACTATTTTGGAGAACGTGGCATTGGACAAGGAGCTTATTAAAACGGAGATTTTTGGTCCGGTGATGAGTCTTATATCCATGAAAAATATAGATGACGCCCTAAAATTTGTCAATAGTGGTAATTACGGGAATATGGCCTGTTTGTTTACCGGTAGCGGCGCCAATGCCAGAAGGTTTAGAAATGAGGCAGATGCAGGAAATATTGGAATCAATATCGGGGTGGCGGCTCCTATGGCCCAATTCCCATTTAGTGGATGGAAGGATAGTTTTTTTGGTGACCTGCACGGTCAGGGCAAACATGCTATCGAATTCTTTACACAGACCAAGGTAGTTATAGAAAGATGGCCGAACATTTGGTCAAGAAAATTTTAATCGGATCGTAAAATGATGAAAATCGCGAATGCGCCATGCTCATGGGGCGCCTTGGAATTTGACCTGGAAGAAAAATCCGAAGAGATAGGATTTGAACAGGTTCTGGATGAAATAAAGGAAACGGGATATATAGGTACCGAATTGGGAGACTGGGGCTATATGCCCACTACCCCAAGCCTGCTAAAAGCAGAGTTGGAAAAAAGACGTTTGGATCTTTTGGGCGCCTTTGTCCCTGTAGCTTTGGCTAAGGACTCCAACCACGATGCAGGAGTGGTCTCCGCCTTAAAAGTAGCGGAGCTTATGTTCAATGCCGGCTACAAGAATTCCTTTATTGTTTTGGCAGATGATAATGGTTCCGTTCCGGAACGTACCAAAAATGCCGGGAGAATTACCAGCGCCATGGGACTTACGGAAGAACAGTGGAAAGTATATGCCGCTGGTGCAGAAAAGATAGCGAAGGCCGTGAAGGATGCCTACGGCATTAGGACGGTATTCCACCACCATTGTGCAGGATATGTAGAAACCCCTGAAGAAATAGATAAGCTTATGGCCTTGACCGATCCAAATTTATTGGGTCTGTGTCTCGATATGGGGCATTATGCCTTTGGAGGAGGTGATCCAGTAAAGGCCCTTAAAAAGTATAGTAAAAGAATATGGCATGTCCATTTTAAGGATTATAGTCCAGAAGCGGCTAAGGCGTCCCGAGAGGCCAATGGCGATTATTTTGATGCCATTAAACGCGGGGTGTTTTGTGAGTTGGGAAAAGGGGCTGTAGATTTTCAGTCCATTGTAAAAATATTGGAAGAAATGAGGTACAATGATTGGATTGTGGTAGAGCAGGATATTTTACCGGGCATGGGTAATCCCAAAATATGTGCACAGGCCAATAGGGACTATATAAAATCCTTAGGGTTATAGACAATTCAATTTTCATGAAAAAATTATAAAGAAATACACATCTATGACTAAAGTTAAATTCGCCGTAGCAGGATTGGGAAGGATAGGGAAGATCCATTTGGAAAACCTACTTCATATGGACCATGTGGAAGTGGTAGCCGTAATGGATCCCATGGAAGAATGTAGGAAATATGCCCATGAAAAGAAGATACCCCATATCACCGAGACCTTTGAGGAGTTGTTGAATATTGCCCCATTCGATTCTGTAGTGATCTGTTCCCCAACCGATACCCATGCCGATTATGTTGAAATGGCGGCCAAAGCCGGTGTCCATATTTTCTGCGAGAAACCTTTGGATCTATCCATGCAGCGGGTTGTTGAGGTTTTAAAAGTGGTCAAAGAAGCCAATATTAAATTGATGTTGGGTTTCAATCGCCGGTTCGATAAGGAGTTTAGAAAAATTCATGATTTGGTGAAGCAGGGTGCCGTAGGGAAGCCCCAATTGGTGAAAATTACCAGTCGGGATCCAGGAGCGCCACCGGTAAGCTATATTAAACAATCCGGAGGTCTCTTTTTGGATATGACCATACACGATTTTGATATGGCCAGATTTGTAGTGGGCAAGGAAGTAGAGGAAGTCTATGCCAAAGGAGCGGTCTTGGTAGATCCCGCCATTGGTGAGGCCGGGGATATAGATACCGCTGTGGTTACCTTGACCTATACGGACGGCACCATGGCCGTAATAGACAATAGTAGGGAAGCTGCCTATGGCTATGACCAACGAATAGAAGTATTTGGATCCAAGGGTATGGCTCAGGCAGACAATACTTATGAAGATTCACATCGCTTATATACCAATAAGGGAATCATGGGATCCCTACCCCTTCATTTCTTCCTGGAAAGGTATGCGGCCGCTTATAAATCCGAAATGGCCAGCTACGTAACAAGTCTAAAAAATGGGGATGCCATAGCGGTAGACGGCACCGATGGACTGAGGTCGCTGCAAATTGGCCTAGCTGCCATAAAATCATTAAAGGAAAAAAGACCTGTAAAAATTGTGGAAATAGGAGATTAGCAACCAGAAAAATAAGAAAATCCAAAATCAATTTTTATAGGCGGAGTAAAAAAAATTGATTCTTGGTTAAATTGTAATTTTTTGTTAAATTGTCGTGAATTTGTATTTATCAATGGTTGGGATGCTGCTGGGAAAAGGAAGCGAATTGGATGGCATTACCTATAAGTTTAGAATGATCGGGAGGGTGAAAGGGAGAATTTAGTTGGATCCATAGACAATATTAACAGGAGGAATATACTTTCTAGGTTGGTAAATTCATAGAGCCGAATATTTAAACCCATTTATAAGTTGAAAAAAGGTTCCCCTAATATCAACAATGAACTTTTTCTCTCCCTTTTGGAAAAGGGGGAAAAGTGTGCATTTGAGACCTTGTTCAGACTATACTTTACCAAACTGGTACAAATTGCAAAAGGATATTTAATCTACCAACAGGAGGCAGAAAGTATAGTACAGAATGTTTTTCTTAAAATATGGGAAAATAAAGAATCTCTGGGCGATGTGTCCAATATCAATAATTATTTATATACCATGACCAAGAATTTGTGCTTGGACCAATTGAAGCACGAAAAGGTTAAAAGGAACTACATAGATAATAGTTATCGCATAAAATCTGAAATTCAATATAAATTTATTCAGGATGAAGCGGCCTCGCTCTTGCTTGAAAATGAATTGCAAAGCAAAATTGTTCAGAGTATAGAATTATTACCGGAAAAATGTAAATATATTTTTAAAAAGAGCCGATTAGAGGGCTTGAAGCATAGTGAAATAGCAGCACAGATGGGTGTTTCACATAAAACGGTAGATAACCATATTGCCAGTGCCCTGAGGCATATGCGGTTCCATTTAAGGGAATTTATCTCAATTTCACAATAAATTTATTATCCAGCACTAGGTGTAAATCTTTTCTGAATCGTCTATAAAAGGTAACACATGACGATGCTAGATCAAAAAATATACAAATACTTAAGGGGCACTGCAACTTCAAAGGAGGAAAAGGAAGTTCAGGATTGGATTGTTTCTTCGGATCAAAATACCAAAAGATTCTTTGAGATCAAGGCCAAATATGTGTCATCCACCTTGGACGATGCGCATATAAAAATAGATCCTTACTTTCATAGTATTGTCAATGCCAAAAACCCAACCGCCAAGAATAGACGTCGCCTTCCACTTAATATTTTGAAATCCGCTGCTATTTTAGCAATTCTTGTAGGACTAGGTTTTATATTTAGGGATGCTATGGTTGCTTCCCGTACTACACCCATTATTCCAGAAGATGCCATAATTCTGCAATTGGAAAATGGAAATATTGAGGTGATTTCTGAAGATGGAGAGGCTAAGGTTGTAGATTCTGAAGGTAATGTGTTAGGTGCACAACAAGGGTCACAATTAGTCTATAAAAACAATGGGACTTCAAAAGAGGAAATAACCTACAATACGCTCACGGTTCCCTATGGTAAGAGATTTGATCTATTGCTTTCGGATGGAACACAGGTAACTCTTAATTCTGGAACATCCCTAAAATATCCAGTGCAATTCTTAAAAACAAAAAACAGGCAGGTTTTTTTGGATGGGGAGGCTTTTTTTAGTGTAGCGAAGGACACGGAAAATCCATTTATAGTTAATACTCATGAGCTTAATGTGCGCGTACTGGGGACAAAATTTAATTTATCCTCCTATCCGGAAGATCAATTTGTCAATACAACGCTTTTAGAAGGGTCGGTTGTTGTTTACAATAAACAGGACACTTTTGATTCTTCCAATGCATCTTTACTGGAACCTGGATTTAAAGCGGAATGGAACAAATACAATAGACAAATTGTAGTGGAAGAAGCGGATATAGCTATGCATACCGATTGGTTGAATGGAAAAATCATATTGAGGCATGTTCCTTTTAAAAACATAGTAAAGAAATTGGAGCGGCATTATAATGTGGATATTGTAAACAATAATCCCGAACTTGATGAAGAAATATTTACGGCAAGTTTTGATGTTGAAAGCATCGATCAAGTGTTTAAAACCTTTAACCTTACCTACGAAATGAAATACAATATCAACGACAGACAAATAATTATCAATTAACTAACTAAACAAAACAGTAGCCAATGAATTAAACTTCCTATAATTTAGACAGATCACAATTTTGGCCTTACATCTAAATTATAAGGCCTTCAAGCAAAAAAAAATCGGAAAGTGAGCCAACACTTCCCGATATAACGTGATTAAATTAATTAACCACTTAAAAAACACTGCAAAAATATGAAAAACCTAATTAGGCTGGGGAGGGAATCCCATTTTCAGCTACAATATGATTTGAAAATGAAACTTACAACCTTATTATTATTGCTTGTTTCGCTTTTTCAAATTCATGCCAACGAAACTTATGGTCAAAAGACCAAAATTACATTGAATCTTGAAAATGTAAGCGTCGAAAGTGTATTGAACAGAATTGAGTCGCTTACAGAATTCAAATTCATGTATAATGACAAGGAGTTAGATTATAAAAAAATTGTCTCCGTGAATGCAGATAAAGAATTGGTTACAACAATTCTGGATAGAATTTTTTCCAAGATGCACATTACCTATGAGGTGTTGGATAAACAGATAGTGCTAAAACATGAAAAAGTGCCTCCAACCATCAAAATAGATGATTTAAAAAAAGTACAAGTTGTGCCACAGTTTCAAGTTAATGGTACCGTTGTCGATATTGATGGTAATCTATTGCCTGGGGCAAACGTGCTGGAAAAAGGAACTACAAACGGTACCCAGACCGATTTTGATGGAAATTTTGCTCTCAGTGTAAATGGTCAAAATGCTATATTGGTGGTTTCATATATTGGTTATACTACTAAAGAGGTCACCGTTAATGGACAAGCAAATGTTTCCATAACCTTGGAAGAGAGTGCAACTGGTCTAAGTGAAGTGGTGGTGACTGCATTGGGGATCAAAAGGGAAAAGAAATCCTTGGGGTATGCCTCTCAGGAGCTCGATGCCGACCAGGTATCATCTTCCAGAGAACCCAATCTTTTGAACGGTATTTCCGGAAAGGTAGCCGGTTTGCAGATTACCAATAGCCCTTCGGGACTTGGTGGTTCTGCCAGGGTTTCCATAAGGGGTGATGCTTCTTTGAACATCAATGGCAACTCTCCTTTGTTTATTGTGGATGGTACTCCTATTAGCAACGAAATTGTTGGGTCCAACGGTTCAGGTACTCAGGATGTGGATTATGGCAACGGGGCATCGGAGATAAACCCTGAAAGCATAGAATCCATCAACGTATTAAAAGGTCCTGCAGCTGCCGCATTATATGGTGCCAGGGCGGCAAACGGTGCCATTATTATAACCACTAAAAAAGGAACTAGCAAAAAAGGGCAATTAGGTATTTCCGTTAATACTGGAATAAGCATGGAAAGTGTTTTGCTATTGCCTGATTGGCAAAATGAATACGGTCAAGGTAACAACCAGCAGTTTGCATTTGTTGATGGAAGTGGAAGTGGTATCGCCGATGGTGTTGACGAAAGCTGGGGTCCCAGATTGGATTCCGGGCTAATGATTCCGCAGTTTGATTCGCCGCGGGAGGACGGTACCAGAGGAGGGGATTATTTAGTAAGCAATTCCCCTATTATTCCAACTCCTTGGGTGTCCATGCCAGACAATACCTTGGATTTCTTTAATACAGGATACACAAAGACCAATAGCATTGCCATTTCCAAATCGGGAGACTTGGGCAATATTAGGTTCTCCTACCAAAATTTGGATCAAGAGGGCATAGTCCCCAATACAGATCTTAGGAGAAACACTTTTAACTTAAGTACAGGGCTTAACCTGACCGACAAATTGACAATTAATACCAATGTCAATTATATCAAATCGGATAGTGATAATAGACCTTCTCTTAGCTATGGTACGGAAAGTATCATGTACCTGTTCATTTGGTATGGAAGGCAGTTGAACACTAATAGCATGAGGGATTATTGGATGCCCGGGAGAGAAGGCCTGCAGCAGTTCAATTATAACTACAACTATCACGACAACCCCTTCTTTAATGTTTATGAAAATACCAATTCACAAAATAAGGATAGGGTATACGGGAATATTAGTGCCAATTACGAAATAAACGATAATTGGAATTTGATGGTCCGTACCGGAAGGGATTTCTACCGGGACCTGAGGGCCAAGAAAAGGGCCTTTAGCACCCAACGTTTCCCATTGGGGTATTACAGGGAAGATAATGTGTTCTTTGAAGAATCCAATACGGACTTTCTTTTGTCCTATGACAAAACGTTTAACGAAAAATGGAACATAAATATATCCGCTGGTGGTAACCAATTTCGCCAAAGACAGGATTATACCCAAACGGTTGCCCCACAGTTGATCAATCCTGGGGTCTATTCCTTTAATAACACTAGAAGGCCATTGGAGGTAAGTAGCAACAATGAGCAAAAGCGGATCAACAGTCTCTACGGCTTTGCCAGATTTGCCTATGATAATTTACTGTTCTTGGATGTAACTGGTCGTAACGATTGGTCAAGTACTTTGCCAACGGATAACAATTCCTATTTCTATCCTTCGGTTACCTTGAGTGCCATTGCAAGTGACATGTTTAAAATGCCGGAATTTGTGTCTTTTGCAAAATTAAGGGCAGCCTATGCGGAGGTCGGTAACGATACGGATCCCTATAAATTGTCCAGTTTTTTTACGAATGGAAGACCTTTTGGGGATAACCCTATTTTAACCGAGTCCTCATTGATTCCGAATGCTGTTTTAAAGCCAGAGATTACATCGTCCTATGAATTTGGTGCCGATATTCGTTTGTTCCAAAGTAGATTAAATTTGGATGCCACCTATTATGACGGTCGTACCAAGAACCAGATCATACCTATAAGTACGGATATTTCCAGTGGCTATACCAGTAAGTTGATCAATGCGGGCGAGGTTAGGAATTATGGGTTTGAGGCCATGTTAAATGTTATTCCGGTAAGAACGGATAATTTTACTTGGAACACCATGTTCAATTATTCCAGGAATAGAAGTGAGGTTACCGATCTGGGCGGTATAGATTATACGCTTACGGAAAGGAACGGTGTCTTTATACAAGCCCGTGAAGGCGGATCTATTAGCGCTATTTACGGTAGGGGGTTCCAACGTGTTGAAGATCCAAATAGTGAGTATTTTGGTCAAATGATCGTAAACAACAGTGGTATCCCCATTAGAACGGATGGTTTGGTATACCAGGGCGATTATGCTCCTGATTATACATTGGGAATATTGAACAGTTTTAAGTATAAGTCCTTGGATTTTGGTTTTATGTTCGATATTAGGCAAGGGGGCATAGTAGTATCCAGGACCAAAACAATAGGCTCTACTTCTGGACAATTAAAAGAGACCTTGGAAGGTAGGGAAACGGGCATTGTTGCCGAAGGAGTGTTGGAAACATCGCCAGGGGTATATACGCCTAACACTGCGAACGTGGATGTAAGGACCTTCAATAACCGTTATTATGAAAGGGATAACGTGGAGGCTGCTAAATACGATGCTTCCTATACAAAATTGCGCGAGGTTACATTGGGCTATAGTCTTTCCAAGAAAATTATAGATAAACTTCCCATTAGTAAGGCAAGATTATCCTTAACGGGCAGAAATTTGGCGCTTTGGACGGACAACCCGCATTTTGATCCGGAAACGGTCTCAGTCGCCGGTGGTACCTTGCAGCCAGGCATTGAGAATATGTCGTATCCCAGCACCAAAACATACACGCTAAATTTACAAATCGATTTTTAATTGTAGAAAAGATGAAAAACATACATATTTCAAAAAAGGGTTTCTTCATGATGATTCTTTTGTCAGCCTTTATGGGTTGTACGGAAGACTTTGAAGAAATAAATCAAAACCCTAACTTTCCTGAGCAAGCCTCCTCGGAGCTTCTTTTACCTGGGGTTTTAAGACAAATGGCCTATAATTGGGGAAACCAAGGATGGGAGGAAGGCTTTACCGTGGTCCAATATGGGGCCCGTCTACAGTTTACTTCTGGGGATGTCTATCAGTGGTCCCCTACAGACAATCCGTACAATGATGCCTATAATGGTCTGCGCGATATCATGAATATTATTCGTGATACTAGAGAGAATCCAGATCGTCAAAATTATTATGGTGTGGGACTGATCGTGAAATCGTGGATCTATTCCTATCTAACGGACGCATATGGGGATGTTCCCTATACCGATGCCGTAAAGGGAATCAGCGATGATAATATTACGCCCGAATTTACGCCCCAGCAGGAAATATACGACGGTCTTTTGGCCGACCTTAAGGCTGCTAATACTGCATTAACAGGGGCACAAAATGTATCAGGAGATATTTTATATGGTGGCGATGTGCTTAAATGGAGAAAGTTTGCCAACTCGCTAAGGCTTCGTCTCTTGATGAGAATCAGTGATGTGGACCAGGCCAAGGCCGTGGCAGGTATGTCCGAAATTATGGGCGATCCTGCAACCTATCCCATATTCGAAAGCAATGGAGATGCCGCCCTTTTGCAATGGAACTCCGATAATCCCCAGCCAAAATACGATACGCGGTCCGGTAGTTTTGATGAGGTTAGGTTAAGCCTTACCCTAGAGACCAGATTAAAAGATCTAAATGATAGAAGGCTTATCGTTTTTGCGCAGCCTACGTCCAATTCCGGAAAGGGAATCTATTCGGATAACCTTGATGATTATGTGGGCATGCCCAACGGTTTGGATGATGAGGCGGCCTTAGGATATAGTCCAACAGGAAACCCTGATGAAGTAGGTTCCAATTTTATTTCCAGAATTGGTATTCTACTCGGTTGCCGAGCCTGTAACGTGGAGCTGGCTTCCCCAACCGCTTCCCAGACCATTATCATGGACTACTCGGAGCTTCAATTCATTTTGGCCGAGGCCAGGGAAAGAAATTTCATAACCGTGGGCGATGCCGCCACTTATTATGAAAATGGAATAAGAGCTTCTTTTTCGTATTATTTGGATAGAATCATTGCCGGGGGCTGGAACGAGATCGCAGCGGACCTACAGGCCTTCGACCTGGACGGCTATATGGGGCAGACGGCAGTGGCCTATACAGGAACAACGGCCGAAAAGCTGGAAAAAGTGGCCCTACAAAAATGGATAGCCCTCTTTTATACCGGTTTCGAGGCCTGGTCCGACTGGAGACGTACCGGAATGCCTGAAGTTATTCCTGGACCGGATGCGGTAAACGATAAAAGGGTACCGGTAAGATTCCAGTATCCCAATTCGGTGAAATCAACAAATAATGCCAATTACGAACAAGCCGTTGCCAGAATGGGCGGTGATGATATAAACACCAGACTATGGTGGGATGTTGCAGCCAATGATTAGGGTGCATTGAGAATAAATTTATTGCGAATCTTTTAGGCCATGGGGATTCTTTCCCTATGGCCTTTTTTTAAAAAAACTATGGTTCCTTATACGATTTTTTTGAGAAGTTGTTTTTACTATTTCATTGTATATTAGTTACCTACTTAAAAATATTTAGTAACCAAAACCAAGAGAATAAAATATGGGCAAAGGCATTAAGTACAAAAAAATGGATAAATCCTATTTTGAATCCAGGGAACTGAAACGCCATGCAGGTGTTTGGTCTTTATGGGCCTTAGGTGTTGGAGCTGTGATTTCAGGACATTTTTCAGGATGGAATCTGGGCCTGGCTTCTGGAGGATGGGGCGGTATGTTCGTCGCCACTTGTATCGTAGCTATAATGTATGTTGGACTTACCCAAAGCGTCGCTGAAATGTCTCCAGCCCTACCACATACCGGAGGCGCATATTCTTTTGCCAGATCGGCCATGGGACCCTGGGGAGGATTCTTTACTGGTTTGGTAGAGAACCTGGAATTTATTCTAACTCCTGCAGTTATTGTTTTTTTTCTCAGTAATTATATGCAGGGCATTTTTGAAACGGCACCTGAAATGTTGCCGTTTTGGTGGTTCGGTTTTTATACCATCTTTACCCTTTTAAATATTGTGGGGGTGGAATTATCTTTTCGTTTTACCGTGGCCTTAACTTTATTGGCTTTGGGTTGTTTGGGGATATTTTGGGTGTCTTCTATAGGAAGTTCCGATTTTATGACTTATGCCTTGGATATTAAGGCGGGTGCCGATGGCAGTGCCGAACATTTGGAAGGAGGGGGCGGTTCTCTTTTTCCAATGGGATGGGAAGGCGCGCTTAAGGCCATGCCCTTCGCAGTTTGGTTGTTTTTGGCCATAGAGCAGTTGCCCTTGGCGGCTGAGGAATCCGTAGATCCCAAAAAGGATATGCCCAAGGGGTTGACCTATGGCATCATCACCTTGATTATTTCGGCGTTTTTAATTCTATGGCTGAATGCCTCCATACCGTTGGGGTCCTATGCCCTTTCCCAATCCGGGGAGCCCTTGCTGGACGGATTTAAGGTGCTGTATGGGGATAATATAGCCAAGCTCTTGGCCTTGGTGGCATCCATTGGCCTGTTGGCATCTTTCCATACCATAATTTTTGCATTTGGCAGGCAGATTTATTCCTTATCCAGGGCAGGGTATTTCCCTGTACTATTGTCCTTGACCCATAGCAAAAGAAAAACGCCCTATACCGCATTGATTCTTGGCTCTCTGATTGGTTTTACGGTTTTGATGGTCACCAAATTTTTGGCCGGTAATGAAAGTGAGGTATTTATTGGAGGAGCCTTGCTTAATATCGCTGTTTTTAGCGCCATGCTCTCCTATATTCTGCAATGTGGTTCCTTTTTATTGCTGAGGAAGAATAAGCCTGATCTCGAAAGACCTTATGTTAGTCCTTTTGGAAAACTAGGTGCTTGGTCCACAATTTTATTGGCCAGTGTAATTATATATTTTCAGTTACAGGATCAGTCCTATAGGACGGCAGTGTTTATATCCATTGGGTATTTGGTTGTTGGGCTACTATACTTTGGGTTAAGGGGTAGGCATCGATTGATACTCTCTCCGGAAGAAGAGTTTGCTTTGGAGCACGATGCTAAAAAAGCAAACATAAAAAACTAAGTTTTACATCTATAGCTGCGCATTATTCAATAATTTTATGGAAGATTTTTATGTATATCATTTCAGCAGAGTAAACGAGAATTTATGTCTGTCAATATATTTATAACTATACCTAAGAGATATCATTAAATGTTGGAAAAAAGAATAAAATAATCAACCAAAAAAACAGAAAAATGTAGTCTTATTATCCATGGAATGAGACTTATGGATTAATAGTCAATAATAAAAATTTTTAAATAGATGAAAAAGGAAGTGCCACAAATGACCATAGAATCGGTAAGAAGTTATATAAACGAACATCAAATTGAAAATATAAAGTTGGCCGTAGTTGATGTCGATGGTGTTCTCCGCGGAAAATACGTAAATTCCAAAAAGTTCCTATCCGCATTGGACAAGGGATTTGGTTTTTGCAGTGTAATCTTTGGTTGGGATTCCAATGATGTATTATATAAAAATGATTCCTTCACTGGCTGGGCAGATGGCTTTACCGATGCAAATGCTACGATAGATGCGTCCAGTATGAGAATGTTGCCAACGGAAGATTTCAAGTCCGTTATTTTTTTGGTAGATTTTTCCGAGAGCAGCGCAGCAAGTGTTTGTCCAAGATCTATTCTGCGCAAAACCTTGGATAGATTGGGAAACTTGGGGCTTAAGGCAAGTGCTTCTTTTGAGTTCGAGTTTTTCCTTTTTAATGAATCCCCTAAATCCGTTCGCGCTAAGAATTATCATAATCTGGAGCCGATGACACCCGGTAATTTTGGGTATTCCATATTGCGCAGTTCTACACATGCCAATTTTTATCACGAAATAATGGAACTCTCCAAGGAGATGGGCATGCCCTTGGAAGGATTGCATACCGAGACGGGGGCCGGGGTGCTGGAAGGTGCGCTTGAGTATTCCGAGGCCCTAAGGGCGGCTGATAATGGAGCTTTGTTTAAAAACTTCGTAAAAGTTTGGGCGCAACAAAACAATTTGATGGCCTGCTTTATGGCCAAATGGTCTTCCAATTATCCGGGACAATCCGGTCATATCCATATATCCTTGCAAAATAAGGATGGTTCCTCGGCTTTTTACGATAAAAATAAGACCGATGGCATGTCCGATGTGATGCGATGGTTTATAGGAGGGCAGCAAAAGTTAATGCCCGAATTTTTGGCCATGGTTGCCTCTACATGTAATAGCTATACGCGACTCATTCCAGGTTTTTGGGCTCCTACTGCGGCCTCATGGGGCATAGATAATAGAACTTGTGCCCTCAGGGCCATTCCTGGTTCTGAAAAGTCCCAAAGAGTGGAATATAGGGTATCAGCAGCCGATATTAATCCATATTTGGCACTGGCAGCCGCTATTGGTTCGGGATTGTGGGGCATAGAGAATAAAATTGAACCTACAAAAGCGGTAGACGGAAACGCCTACGATGTAGACTTCTCCCAGGAACTTCAGTTGCCTAGGACCTTGTCCCATGCCGCCGAAAAATTTAAGAATTCAAAAATTGCTCGAGACCTGTTTGGTGATATATTTGTGGATCATTATGCGTATACCCGACTTTGGGAAGACCAACAACAACTTGGGGCCATAACAGACTGGCAATTAAAACGTTATTTCGAAATAATTTAAAAAATGATAAATACCATATCACCTATAGACGGCACTATTTTTTATACTGCCGAAGAACATGGTCCAAAAGATATTGAACAGGCCTTACATTTGGCCGAAAGTGCTTTTCCTCTTTGGTCCAATCTTTCCATTGCCGAGCGTGCTAAATATATAACAGCATTCGTGGATGCCATTGTTGAAGATAAAAATGATATTGCCCTCGAAATTACCTGGCAAATGGGGAGGCCATTGGGTCAATCCCCGGGAGAAATAAAGGGATTTGGGGACCGCGCCCATTATATGATAGGAGTGGCGGAAGAGGCTTTGGGCGACTACAAAGTTGTTGATCCCGAGAATCCGGATAAAAGATGGGTAGAGCGTGTGCCAATTGGGGTTGTTAGTGTGTTGAGCCCTTGGAACTATCCTTTCTTGACTTCTGTAAATGCTATTGTTCCCGCCTTAATGGCAGGAAATGTGGTTGTTTTAAAGCATTCGTTCCAGACGCCGCTGGTGGCGGAACGTTATGCCAAGGCAGCTACCAAGGCCGGATTGCCAAAAGGCGTTTTTCAGATACTGCACCTGAACCATAAGAATACGGCCAAATTAATTGCCGATAGCCGTATAGACGGGGTGTACTTTACAGGTTCAGTACAGGGTGGAGTAGCCGTTCAAAATTCATTACTGAACAAGTTTATCCCCTGTGGTTTGGAATTGGGAGGAAAAGATCCCGCCTATGTAATGGCCGATGCCCATTTGGAAAATAGTGTTGAAAATTTGGTGGACGGGGCTTTTTTTAACAGTGGGCAGTCTTGTTGTGGTATTGAACGAATTTATGTTCATGAAACGCTTTATGACAAATTTGTTGATGGATTTGTAGCGCTGACAAAGCAATACAAGTTAGGGAATCCATTGGATGCCGAAACTAATTTGGGCCCTATGGTGAAGACCGATGCGGCCAATTACGTGAGAAAACAAATAGAGCAGGCCTTGCATAAGGGCGCAAAATCCTTGGTGGCCGAATCTTTGTTTGCAGCATCAAAAAAAAATACACCTTATTTATCTCCGCATGTACTGGTCAATGTGGATCACAGTATGGAGGTAATGACCGAGGAGAGTTTTGGACCGGTAGTTGGGATTATGAAGGTAAAGAACGATGAGGAGGCATTAAGGTTAATGAATGATTCCCAATATGGACTTACCGCTTCCCTGTGGGCAAAGGATATGGATAGGGCTATTGATCTGGGAAGGAAAATTGAAACTGGTACCGTTTTCATGAACCGTTGCGATTATTTGGATCCGGCATTGGCTTGGACTGGTGTTAAAAATTCCGGCAAGGGTGTTACATTGTCAAAAATTGGATACGACCATGTTACCCGGGTAAAGTCCTTTAATTTTAGAAAAGGGAAATAAGAAATTATAAATCAGTTTATAGACTTTAAAAAATAAGAATTAATGCAATTAGCAAATACAAATTGGAATTATCCTACCACCATATGGTTTGGAAATGGTAGAATAAACGAAATATCGCAGGCATGCAAAAAATTGGGAATCAACAACCCTTTATTTGTTACCGATGAAGGCTTGGTAAAATTAGATATAGTTGAGAAAACCATAAACATTCTAAAAAGGGATGGATTGAAGTTCACGGTATATAGTGATGTACAGGGAAATCCAACAGAAAAAAATGTTGTTGATGGGGTGGCCCACTATATAAAGAACAAACATGATGGGGTTATTGCTTTTGGAGGAGGATCTGCTATTGATGCGGCCAAGACTATCGCATTTATGTCCGGGCAAACGAGATCCCTATGGGATTTTGAAGATGTGGGAGATAACTGGAGTTACGCCGATCCTGCCGGAATTGCACCTATAGTCGCCGTCCCTACCACTGCCGGTACCGGTTCAGAGGTAGGTAGGGCTTCGGTAATATTGGATGAAAAATTGCATACCAAGAAAATCATTTTTCACCCAAAAATGTTACCGGCAATCGTCATATCCGATCCTGAACTTACTTTGGGCCTGCCGCCGCATATTACGGCTTGGACAGGAGTAGATGCCATGGTACATGCCCTTGAAGCCTATTGTGCCCCAGGGTACCACCCTATGGCCGATGGAATTGCCATTGAAGCTATCCGAATTATTGCCAAGTATTTGCCAATAGCAGTTAAGGACGGAAAAAATTTGGAGGCCAGGGGACAAATGTTGGTGGCGGCATCCATGGGTGCAACGGCCTTTCAAAAAGGACTTGGTTCCGTGCATTCCGTGGCCCATCAGTTGGGGGCTATATACAATAAACAGCATGGTCTGCTAAATGCTATAATATTGCCATATGCCCTAAAACAGAATAAATCTGCAATTGAGGAAAGAATGGTGCATTTAAGCAAGGTTTTAGGTCTGGAAAAGGAAGGTACCGATGCCATTATCGCTTATATAATCGGTTTGAGGAAAGAATTGAATATTCCACATACACTGAAAGATATAGCCATTAATATTGATAACGCGAAGGAAATAGGGGAAATGGCTTTTAAAGATCCCTCAACACCTTCCAACGCAAAACCTGTTAACGCAAAGGATTTGGAGCAACTTTTTAGAGCAGCGGTTACAGGAGATTTAAATGGACTGTAAGCGTGAAACTGTTAATTGTAGAAGGAAATAACGAACAAACACGCCTGCAAAGGGGGGCTTTTGGGATAAATCCCTATCATCTTACGTTTCAGGAAATGTTAAGGACATTGGTTCCAAAGGCACAGACAGATTTTGCCTTTCCGGCGGATGGTATAAGCGGATTGCCGACAGTTACCGAATTAAAGCAGTATGATGGTGTTTTATGGACAGGAAGTTCTTTAAGTGTTCTTGATGATATTCCGGATGTTCATGGACAATTGAATTTTGCCGATGAAGTTTTTGAAAGCGGTGTGCCGTTCTACGGCAGCTGTTGGGGGATGCAGGTGGCCACGGTAGTAGCTGGGGGCAAGGTGGCATTAAGTGACAATGGATTGGAGTTTGGGATTTCCAAGCCTATAGAAGTAACTGCTTCTGGAAAGGTAAGTCCATTTTTCAAACATCGAAAAGCGCCGTTTACCGCCCTGTGTATCCATTATGATGAGGTGGTAGAAACACCTGAAAATGCTATTATTTTGGCCGGAAATGTACATTCCAAGGTACAGGGTATGACATTCGACTATAAGAATGGATCATTTTTTGGGGTACAATACCATCCAGAATTCAAGCCTTCGGAAATGGCTTTGATAGCTTCATTTTTATCTGAAAAATTAGTAAAAAGCACTGCTTTTGACTCCTTGGAAGAAGTTCAGGATTTCAGTGCGCAATTGAGGGAACAAAAAGGACTCCCACCAGAAATTAGTGATTATCATCTCCACACCCAAGAAATAATGGCTTGGTTAAGACACATATCTGGAATAGAGTAAATAATTTACATATTGTAAAGAGGATGGTTTGAAATGTTTAAACTATCCTCTTTGTATTTTTTGGAATAACGAAAAATTTAAAACAAGGCTAATTCCGTTTCTAATTGTTTTTGAAGGCAGTGCGGTTGGGACTGTTTCCCATTTCAAATTCGAGCACATTGCCGTTCATTATTTGGGTGTAGGTAATAAAGGGTTCCTGCAGCACCTTTCCATCCAAAGTAAGCGATTGGATGTACTTATTGGTTTCCGAAAGGTTGTTGGCTATTATTTTAAAGGATTTTGGTGCTCCATCCTTGAGTAATCTAAGGGTGAATTCTGGAAATTGTGGTGCTCCAATGGCAAAAATTTCGGTTCCGGGGGTAACTGGATAAAATCCCATAACTCCAAAAATATACCATGCCGACATCTGTCCGCAATCATCGTTTCCGTTGATTCCTAGAGGTTGATTTCTATAATTAATGGTTGAGGTGTGCTTGCGGATAAGCTCTTGGGTTTTCCAAGGTTGTCCGGCATAGTTAAATAGATAGGCATAGTGATGTCCAGGTTCGTTATCGTGCCTGTAGTGTTGGCCATCAAAGTTTTCATTTAATTTGGCAGCAAACTTTTCCTTTCCACCAAAGAGTTCAATGCTTCCCTGAATATCGTGCATGGCACCGAATAAATAGGTCCATCTCCCACCTTCCGTAAACCCTTCCTGTTCGTTTTTGTCCCAACCGCCATTATATAGTCGGGCATTTAGAAACCCCGTTTCCTTGTTGTAGAGGTTTTTGTAATTCTTGCTCCATCCCATTAATCGCTCATAGTCTTCATTTTTACCCATATCCTTCGCCATCTGAGCAATACTATAATCATCAATCCCAAACTCTATGGTCCTGGTTACAGATTCCCGTGTCTTGTCCGAAGCTACATATCCCAGGGAGTGGTAATAGGTGAGTCCGCCCCTAGCTTCGTATAAAGTACCTTCGTCCCTATCGCCCCAAACTTTTTCAGTGTCCCTGTAAGGCGGGTGCATTGCATTTTTCCTTACGGCCTCATAGGCCAGATCTAGGTCGTAATCCCTAAATCCCTTAACATAGGCATCAGCAATTACGGCATCGGCATGAGTACCGGTCATGATATTGGTATAGGTAGGATTGGGCCATTTTGGTAACCAGCCGCCTTCTTGGTACATCTGCAATAAGGACTGAACCATGGGACTTACCCGTTCAGGATGTGTAAAATGCAGCAGGGGATGCAGGGCCCTAAAAGTATCCCAAAGGGAGTAGTCATTATAAGAAACCCCTTCGTGGACCTTGTCATCGAACGGACTGTAGTAGCGTCCGTATTCCGAAAATTCCCTAGGAAACAACATGGTGTGGAACAAGGCGGTATAGAAAATGCTTTTTTGGTCTTCCGTGGCCCCATCTACCTTAATTCTGGAAAGGTTTTCCTGCCAGATGTCTCCTGTATCTTCTACCACTTTGTCAAAATCCCAATCCGGTATTTCCTTGGATAAATTTTCTCGTGCCTGTTCCAAACTTATAAAGGAAGTCGCAATTTTCACCTTGACCTTTTCATTTTTATTGGTTTTAAAACTTATATATCCGCCCATTCTTGCGCCTGTCTGCTCCCTGCCCATTTCATTGATATCGGGCTCTGTTCTAAAAGAATTCCATGTTCCAAAGCGCTCAAAGGATTTGTCGAACTGAATAATAAAATAACCCTTAAAGTTTTTAAGTTCCGGCCCCAAATGGGAAGACATTCGCTCAGGGTTATAGCCCGTAATCTCCTTTTTGTTTTCATCTATTCGGATATAGCCATGAAACGCTTTTTTGTTCTCGGTAATATTGATCCCCTGGATCACGATATGGGATTCATCCGATTTTGGAAAGGTGAATTGAAAGATGCCACAGCGGGAGGTAGCGGCTATTTCCCCTTTAATTTTTTGTTCCTTATTACCCATAGATACACTGTAGTAATTAGGTTTCGAAATCTCCTCCTTATGGGTAAAGGGCAAGGCCCGGTCTTTGGGAAGAAGCTTTAGTTTTCCTTGCTGTGGCATGATGGATACGTAGCCGTAATCTCCCATCCAGACTGTGGGCTGGTGTGTTGCCATAAAACCCTGAATGGTATTGTCCTCAAAAACATATGGCATTTCGCTGATCTTATTTTCACGGGTCTGGGCCACAAAATTGGTCATAGCAAAAGGGGTGCCCACACAGGGCATGGTACCACCACCATCCCTACCTTCCATAAAACCGGCAGAGGGAGTTCCAATTAGCGGATTTACATAATCGATTTCCATTTTATTTTGGGCAGGTAAGAGAGTTGTCCAAAATAATAGCGTTGATATGGTGTAAAGGAATTTTTTATTGGTTTTCATGTAGTAGATTAATAAGCTTAAACTTTTGGACAAGCATAAATGAAAATTGGAGAACGTACAATTCAAAAAAACGATAAAATATTGATAATATGAAAGATAGGGGAATATTAATCATGCAAAGGTTTGCATAGTTTTTGTAAAAGCTGGGCACCATGTCATAAGATCAATTATGTCATGAAGATAACATAATTAGTTGTATTTATTATGGTTACCATTTTCCCAAACTAAAAAGAGCCTTGCCGGTCAGACAAAGCTCTTTTACGAGAACACTATATGAAAATGAAAAAATTACTTTTTTATTATTACAATGTAAATGTAACTTGTTACCCTGCGTTGTGAAAATTATTGTTGTCAAGTCCGTTGATTTTGAGGTGTCCCTATTAAATTTTGATGTTTGGCATATAAATCCTCCTCCAAATCTAAAAATATACCGATATTTAATGTTTGAAATTCATGTTCCTAAAAAAAGGAGTATGATTATGTAGAATGTAATTAAAGACGTATGCTTCAATCAGAGAGATTAGACGAATTTAAAAAATCGGTCCAGAACAAGTTCAATATTTATAATAGCTTGTTTCTTAATTTGCCATACCAAGATATTGAAAATGTAGGGATGCTGATACCTTTATTACTGCATCAGGCCGAAACGGGATTGAAATCCGGAAAAAATCCCCAAGAAATCTTGGATGCTTTTTTTCAAAACTACGCGAATATTGACTCGGAAAAGGAAAGGATAGATTTTATGTTCCGGATCATACAGTATGTGGAAAGACAGGTGGTATTGTATGACAGTGTTGAGGATGCTGCTTTTCCAAAGCTTCAAAAACATAGTAGTTCTCTAACAATTGGGGATTATTTTCAATTAGTGGATAAAAATAAAAGTTGGGACCAGATATCGGAAAAACTTTCGACCTTTAGTGCACGCATCGTTTTAACCGCTCACCCTACCCAGTTTTATACTCCGGCGGTCTTGGACATCATAAGTAATTTAAGGAGTCTTATTTTGGAAAACAAAATCAATGATATTGATTTGGTGCTACAACAATTAGGACTTACATCTTTAATAAATGCCAAAAAACCCACTCCCTTGGACGAGGCAAAAAACATAATCTATATTCTTAGAAATGTATATTATGATGCTGTTGGGGAACTTTATGCTTACATCAAGGATAATATTGGTGATATGGATTTCAACAATCACAATATCATGAAATTGGGATTTTGGCCCGGTGGGGATAGGGATGGGAATCCTTTTGTAACATCTAGTATCACCAAAGATGTTGCCAACGAGTTGCGCATTACCTTAATGAAATGTTATTATCACGATATAAAAAAATTACAGCAAAAACTGACCTTTAGGGATCTTCAAGATGTAATTTCCAATTTAAGGGGACGCTTGTACAATACCATGTTCGATGCCAGTACGGTTATGCGCTATGACGAGATTATTGAACCCCTTCTTGAAATAAGGTCGATGCTCATAGGAAAATATAATAAGCTTTACCTAAAGGATTTGGATCACCTTATAGATAAGGTTAAGATCTTCAGGACACATTTTGCCACCTTGGATATTAGGCAGGACCACAGCGTTCATATCCAAGTTGTAGAGGCTATACTAAAGTCCAACGGATTAATTTCCGAGAATATCGGGGAATTGAATAAGCAGGAATTAATAGATATTTTAATCCATAAGGATATTGATCTGCAAGTGCAGAATTATGAGGAGGATATTGTTAAGGAAACCATACAGAATATTTTACAATTAAGGGGGATTCAGGAGAAAAATGGCGAGGAAGGTTGTAACCGATATGTTATAAGTAATTCCGAGAATATTTTTTCGGTACTTTTTGTGTATGGACTTTTTAGGTGGTGCGGTTGGGAATCGGATAAGATTACTTTCGATATTATTCCGTTGTTCGAAACCATGAAAGGCATGGAAAGTTCCGAAAATACAATGAACGAATTGTTTGATCTTCCAGAGTATAAAAAACATCTGGCCCAGCGCTATAATAAGCAAACCATAATGCTCGGGTTTTCCGATGGCACCAAGGACGGTGGATATGTGAAAGCAAATTGGGAGATTTTTAAAACCAAGGAAAAATTGTCCGCCGTATGCGATCGGAACAATATAAAGGCCATATTTTTTGACGGGCGTGGTGGACCACCGGCCCGTGGAGGAGGAAAAACCCATAGATTTTATGCTGCACAGACTAAGGATATTGCCAATAATGAAATACAATTAACTATTCAGGGGCAAACAATAACCAGTACCTATGGCACTAAGGAACAGTTTATTCATAATTCTGAACAATTATTGACAGCAGGTCTTTCCAATAACTTTTTTGGCAAAGAAAATGTTATTTCCAAGGAGTCAAGACAATTATTGGAGGAGTTGTCCGATCTGAGTTTCGAGAAATACGATGCTTTAAAGAATCACGAAAAGTTCATCGCATATTTAGAAAATAGGAGTACTTTAAAATACTACCAAAAGGCAAATATTGGGAGTAGGCCAGGTAAAAGAGGCCATAAGAAAAAACTGGAACTTACTGATCTAAGGGCTATTTCCTTTGTAGGTTCTTGGAGTCAGCTTAAACAGAATGTCCCTGGCTATTTTGGTATTGGAACTGCTATTAAGATTTTAAAGGACCAAGGAAAATTGGAGGATCTGAAAAGGTTGTTTAAAGAGGTTCCTTTGTTTAAAGCATTGATGCTCAATAGTATGATGTCCTTGGCCAAATGTTATTTTGAATTGACCAGTTATATGAAAGATGATGAGGAATATGGTGAATTCTGGAACATCCTGTATGAGGAATATTTACTGTCCAAAGAAATGCTGTTACTTATTTCAGATTCCAAGATTTTGATGGAGAAAGAGTCGGTTTCACGTGAGTCGGTTAAAATCAGGGAAAATATAGTGTTGCCTTTATTGGTAATACAACAATTTGCCCTTCAGCAAATGACTACGGAAACTGAATATAAAGAATTGTATGAGAAAATAGTAATTAGGTCATTGTACGGTAACATAAACGCAAGTAGGAATTCCGCCTAAGGGTAGTAACACCAAGGGATATTTCTATTGATTAAAGCCAAATCAGGGGAAGATTCAGGGAATAAAATATTACTGACGTTTTATATATGGTAGTACCATTTATGTTGGATCTATTTTAGCCTAGTTGATCCATAGTGGATTGGCGGCGATTGTGCCTGTTAAATTTGTACGTAATCTATGTTACTGGGGTCATAGATCCCATTTCTATTATTATAAATTAGTGGATATTTTTGACTATGAATTCTTTTGTAAAATGACAGGTATTCCCATTGTTGGCTAAAATCTTATGTTAAAATGTAATTTGACCTTTTTTCAATCGTTAATGTAATAATGTTAACTTTGTTTATCTTTGACCATAATTGGTTAAAGCGCAATAATAGTAATTGGCCAATGCAATAGGGAAATCTGTTACGACTACAAGGTACTCCCCCTTTCCTTTCAAGTAGCAATTTAATGTGGCTAATAATGCACCCCACAAGGCTGTGCATTGTCAGTTTCAGTGTGCATTATAATAATTCATTGGGTTTCTGCGCAATATATTAAAATGCAGTTCCATCTTCCATGGAATGATGAGGGGATTGTATGTATTATTTTAAGGAGTATTTTATGCCAAAAAACAATATCACTGCACTCAAGAAAACATTTAATAATCTATTAAAAAATGAAAATGAATTTTTCAATTTTGCGGGAGATAGTTTATTGGATGGCCTATGGTGCTGGAATTTGCTACATCCCGAAAGAGGTTATATCAATGGTAAATTTTCGCAATTACTCGGTTACACTTCACGCTCAAATGTCGCCATTGAGATAGATTTTTTATCCTTGGTTCATGTCGAGGATTTGGATCGGATGCAAAGTTCTTGTCAAAGCCTTTTAGCCAATTCCCCTAAAAAACCTTTGAATATTGATATCCGATTGAAACATGAGGACGGACATTATATTTGGTTAAACCTCAGGGGCAACATTGTTGCTGACGAATCCCCGGATTTCCAAGGGCTTATTGGGGCAGCAATATGTATAGAAAAGTACATGGAAAGCGAAAAGCAATTAAAGATCAACAAGAATTATTACAAAAATGTGATCAAGGGCGCCAATATAGGGGTTTGGGAAGGAAACCTTGTTACGGGAATGGTGAAATGCAATGAAAGATGGGCGGATATAGTGGGATATAACTTGTCGGAGCTTCAACCTCTTACACGCGCCGATTTTATGAGATTGGTCCATCCAGAAGATGTTGATCAAATAAACGGAACCCTGGAAAAACATGTTAGGGAGAAAGGCATTTATGAGATAGAATTTAGAATGCTTCATAAAATGGGGCATTGGGTCTGGGTACTAAGTCGTGGAGAGGTTACCCAATATAGTTTAAACGGGCTTCCTGAAATTGTGTCCGGTATTCATTACGATATAACCGGTCGCAAAACCAATGAAATATTGCTTAAAAAGTATAAGAATCTCTTTGAAAGGTCAAGTGAAGCGGCAAAAATTGGATATTGGGAAGTTGATCAAGAGGAAAGAACTATATTCTGGAGTAAGGTTGCCAGACAAATTCACGGGGTGTCCGAGGAATTTAGTCCAACGCTGGAAAAAGGATTGGATTCTTATTTGGAAGGCAAGCATCGGGATCGTTTAAAATTGATTGTGGACAAGGCTCTTTTGGCACCCATGGAGTTTGATGAGCAGTTACAATTAAAAACTCAAGACGGACAAATAAAATGGGTAAGGGTAATAGGTGCCTCCGAACATAGGGACAATGCGCGTGCAAAGTTGTATGGACTTATCCAGGATATTGATGAAATTAAAAAAGTCCAATTGGAGATCAGATTTAGGGAAGAGCAATTTAGGCAAACCTTTAATCATTCGGCCACGGGCATGGCTCTGATAAATAATAAAAATAAATTAATAAGGGCAAATAAAAGTTTCTGTCAAATTTTCGGTTATGTCGAGGGAGAATTGCGGGAAATGGATCTTGTAAACATAGCCCATCCGGACGACCTAAAAGTCAACAGAAAGTATATTGAGGAACTGTTCCATGGCATCCATAAATTTATTAGGCTTGAGCATAGGTTTATACACAAAAATGGATCTGTAATTTGGGCCAACATATCTATGTCCGCCATACATAATGATAAGGGGGATGTAATTCATTTTGTATCCCAAGTTCAGGATATAACAGAGCGCAAACATAACGAACTGTTATTGGCTCATAACGCCGATATCATGCAACGCATTAATGAAGCCGTGCGGATAGGGATTTGGGAGCTCGATTTAGTGGATAAAACCGTTTATTGGAGTCCTACCATAAAAAAGATGGTTGGGGTGGCGGAAGATTATGTTCCAACTTTGGAGGAAGTTTATCCGTTTTTTCTGGAAGGGGAACATCGTGAAATCATCATTGAGTCTTTAAGGTTGGCAATGGATGAAGGAAAGGGTTTTGATCGTGAATTAAAAGTAGTTACCAAAACAAATAAGGTATTTTGGTCTAGGACTATCGCCATTCCTGAAGTCTTGAATGGAAAATGTGTTAGGCTTTACGGGTTTTTTCAAGATATTGACGAAGCAACCAGGACAACTAGGGAATTGGCCATAAAGGAGGAGGAATTGAGGCAAACTTTTGAACATGCCGCAATAGGGATGATTGTCATAGATTTGAATGGAAAATTGCGAAAAGCCAATCCAAAAATCTGTGAGATATTGGGTTATGGGGAAAAGGAAATTCTTGAAAAAACAGTATTGGATTTTGTGCACCCTGAGGATGTGGAAACCGCCAAAGCGCTTTTTGAAAGTACAGTTGCTACCCAGAGTGGTTTTAAAATGGAAAAGCGCTGCAGGCATAGGAACGGAAGCTATATCTGGATTTATGAGGCTGTAGCCGCTGTAAAGAATGATAAAGGGGAACTAATGCATTTCGTGGCCCAAATCCAAGATATTTCGGATAAGAAGTTGTTGACCGAGAACTTAACGGAACATAACAACCGCCTTACCAATTTTGCACATATCGTTTCGCATAACTTAAGATCGCATACCAGTAATATTTCCATGCTCTTGGACCTGGCCAGGAAAGATGACCCCAAATTAATTGAAAACGAATATTACCGAAATGTAAAGGTGGTTTCGGATAATATGAACGAAACTATCCACCAGCTAAGCGAGATTGTGGAGATAAATTCAAAAGTGAGTTCAACCTTAACCTCTCAAAACTTATTAAAAAGTGTACAGAAGTCTATAAAGACAGTTGATCCAATAATCAAGAAAAACAATGCTAAAATCCATTTGAAGGTTGAAACCGATATTAATGTATTGGCAGTACATGCCTATATGGAGAGCATCATATTAAACCTGATTACCAATGCTATAAAATATAGATCTCCAGAACGACTTCCAGAATTGAAAATAACCGGTGGAATAAAGGGGGAATATGCTTTTTTGAGTTTTGAAGATAACGGCCTTGGGATCGATTTGGATCGGCATGGCTCCAAGCTTTTTGGGATGTACAAAACATTTCACAGTCACGCAGAAGCACGGGGAATCGGACTTTTTATCAGTAAGAATCAGATTGAAGCTATGGGAGGTAAGATCGAGGTAGAAAGTGAAATAAATAAAGGCGCGAAATTCACAGCGTATTTCAGGATTGTTTTATAACATCTAATCCAGTAGGCCGAAGGGGAATCGTGATTGTGACGTATCATTATAGCCATTTTAATTGGTATTTAACTTTTTGTTAATAAACATTAAAGGTCCTAGTTTAGAAAAATGATTTATATTAGTAACCAACGTATTCTATAGAGTATAGGGATTATACGTTTTTTAAGTGCATGAATAAAAAATATACATAAGGAATGACGATTAATACCATATGCATTATTGATGACGATCCTATATTTGTTTTTGGTTCTAAAATTCTTTTAAAGAATAATAGTTTCGCTTCCGATTTTCTTGTCTGTCAAAATGGGCAAGAAGCTTTGGATGTAATAGCACCTCTAATTGAATCTGAGGAGGGGTTGCCCGAGGTTATTTTTTTGGATTTGAACATGCCCATAATGGACGGATGGGAGTTTTTGGACGAGTTTGGTAAATTATCCGAGGAAAAAGACATTAGAATATATATTTTAAGCTCATCTGTAGATTCAAGGGACATGGAGCGCGCCAAAAAATATGGCATGGTCAATGGTTTTATAGCCAAGCCCCTGACCGATGCCAAAATTAAGGAATTGGCTCAAGAAATTGCAGGGTAGGGATTCCTCTTGCCTTTCAGTTTTAACACACCATCCATGGCATTCCACATTTTGCTGGTCTTTAATTTATGGCTTGGGCCTGTTTGTGTTATAACTGTAATATTCTTCAAATAAATAAAGGATTGTTCTGTTGGTCCGTTTTTTGCCAAATATATATTAATCCATTAGTATTTTAAATGCCTCTGTATTAATTTAGTGGCCTTGTCAAAATTTCAGAATACAAACCACCAATATTAATGAGATTATCATTTTGTATATTTCTTTCTCTTTCGCTCATCGTTATTTCATGTAAACCGTCTTTCCATGAACCTCAAATTTCCCTGGAGGATTATAGGGTAGAAGAAGGCTTTGAACTGGAGATGGTTGCTTCAGAACCTCTTTTGACGGCTCCCGTAGCTATAGATTTTGATTCCAAAGGCAGGATATGGGTCGCTGAAATGACGGGATTTATGGTTAATTTGGAAGGTGATGGTGAAGATCTGCCCAGTGGATCCATTAAAATTCTGGAAGATCTTGATAATGATGGAACTATGGACCATGCCAAAACGTTTTTGGACAGTCTGGTAATGCCAAGGGCGCTTGCCCTTGTGTATGGCGGGTTGCTATACGCAGAATCCCCTAATCTTTGGTTTGTTGAAATTGAGAATGATAAGCCGGGAAACAGGGTACTGGTAGATTCTCTTTATGCTACTGTGGGCAACCCTGAACATCAGCCTAATGGATTATTGATGAATTTGGACAATTGGATCTACAATGCCAAATCCAATTTCAGATACCAACGAAAGGATGGGGTTTGGTACAAGGAACCTACGACCAACAGGGGACAGTGGGGTATTTCCCATGATAATTTTGGCAGGCTTTATTACAACAACAATTCCACCCAATTATTGGGAGACCACATACTACCCAATAGGTTGGTCCGTAACAAATATTTTGTTCCCCAAAAAGGAGTTGACGTAACCTTGACCAACGATAATCGTGTGTACCCTTTACATGCCGCATCGGTAAACCGGGGATATGAAGATGGCGTTTTAAATCAGGACAGTCTATTGGTTAATGTTACAGCCTCTTGTGGTCCATTGGTGTATAGGGGAGGGGTGTTCCCGCCAGATTATGATCAAAACGTTTTTGTTTGTGTGCCCGAAGCCAATTTGATAAAAAGAAATATCCTTTCCTTTTATGGAGATCGTGTTGAGGCCAAACAAGCTTGGCAGGGAAAAGAATTTCTGGCTTCCACGGATGAAGGATTCCGGCCCGTAAATTTGTCCAATGGCCCAGATGGCAATATGTACATTGTGGATATGCACAGGGGTGTTATTCAGCATTATGCATTTTTGAGCCCGTATTTAAAGAAGATATCCGCAGAGAAGAAATTGGATACCATATTGGATTATGGCAGAATATTAAGGGTTAGGAGTAAGAATAATCCGGAAAGGGAAATTACCGACTTGGAGGCATTATCGGCATCCCAATTGTTGGCGTCCTTGAAGGACGCCAACGGTTGGATACGTGATAGGGCCCAGCAATATTTAATTTACAAAAATGACAAAGGAGTTTTGCCAGAGCTCAAAAAAATGGCTTTGGACAATAAAAGTCTTTTTGCGCAATTGCACGCTCTTTATGTCTTAAAAGGTCTTAATGCACTTTCTTTTGACTTCCTGAGCCAATTGGCCCAAAGTGGTGGTCCTGAAATCGCCGCCCATGCCATTGTTCTAATGGAAGAGTACGCCTCTGAGAAAAATGTTCCCAAAGCAAAGGTGCTTTTTGCAGAGCTATCGAAGAGGAAAGAACCCATGTTGGACCTTTATTTGTCCTCAACATTGGGAATTTGGGCGATGTATGACCAAGACGTGTTTTTTCCTTTTATTTATGATCTGTCCTCTAAGTATAAAGATAATGCGATAGTCCAGGAAGCTATACTAAGTGGTGCCGAAGGGGTTATGCCTGCTTTGAAGCTGCAGTTGGAGCAGAAAGACAATTTGAAAAACTCGGAACTAGATCTTTGGGCGGCACAAAGTTTGGAACGACAAAAAAGTGATAAACCCAATTATATATATTCAACACAGGTTGCCAGGGCCGATTCCAGGACAAATGGAGCGGTACTTTTTCGACAAATATGTGCCTCTTGCCATTCCACTAGTGGTGAGGGTATTCACGGATTGGCACCTCCTTTAGTTGGTTCCGAGTATATTTCCAACCATTTGGAACAATTGGGACTTATTATTCTTCACGGATTAAAAGGGCCATTGCTCATCAATGGGGAAGTATATGATAACAACCATCAAATGCCGGGCCTTAAGTACAATAAAAATCTTTCCGATAAGGACATATCGGATATTATATCCTATGTAACCAATGCTTTTTCTGTTAACCCTAAAGGGCTGAAACCAGACAAAATAAAGGAGTTAAGGGAGGTTACCTCCAAAGACGGTATGGAATATACCGAAAAGGAATTGTATGAACAGATCGGGAAATAATTTATGAGAACTTTTCTGTTTTCTTGAACTAAGAAAGTGGATAGGATAGTATTAAAATTAAATTACGGTAGTAAGATGAAGACTTTTATAAATGAGGATTTTCTTTTGCAGAGCGATTTTGCAAAAACATTATATCACAATTATGCCAAGGAATTGCCCATAATTGATTATCACAATCACTTACCGCCCCAAGAAATTGATGGGAATCGGGTTTTTGAAAATATAAGTCAAGCTTGGTTGGCCGGAGATCACTATAAATGGAGGGCCATGCGCGCTTTTGGGATAGATGAACATTATATAACCGGCATTGCCACGGACAAAGAAAAGTTTCTTAAATGGGCAGATACAGTACCCTATACGGTAAGAAATCCTTTGTATCATTGGACCCACCTGGAATTGCAACGATATTTTGGGGTGCATGAGTTGTTGGGGCCGGATAATGCGGAGGAAATTTATGAACGCACATCGGCGATGCTTCAGCAAAGTTCCCATCATACCGTGGGATTGTTGCAACAACAAAAAGTAGAGTCTCTGTGTACTACAGACGAATCTATAGATTCCCTTCAATTTCATAAAAGTATTAAGCAAAAAGAGCTTTCGCCAAAAGTGTTTCCAACCTTCCGCCCCGATAAGACCTTTGCCATAGAACAGGGGGCTGCCTATGTGGCCTATATGGAAAAATTGGGCCAGGCTGCGAACATTAACATTACTTCTTATAAGGATTTATTGGCAGCTTTGGAAAATCGTGTCGACTATTTTCATGAACAGGGAGGTAGGCTGGCCGATCATGGGTTGGAACAGCTGTATTATTTCCATGAAGGCACCTTTAATGTGGAAAGCGTATTTAATAAGGTTATGGACGGGAAGGCTATCTCCGAGCAGGAGGTCCAATACTTTAAGTCGCAGGTGTTGTTGTTTTTAGGAAGGAGTTATCACAAAAAAGGTTGGGTGCAACAATTCCATATTGGGGCTATCCGTGATAATAATAAAAGGCTTTTGTCCAAATTGGGTCCTGATACCGGTTTCGATTCCATCGGTGATTTTTCACAGGCACGTGCCTTGAGCGGTTTCTTAAACGCTTTGGATGGAACAGATCAATTGGCAAAAACCATAATCTATAACCTTAATCCTGCCGATAATGAAGTGATAGCTACCATGGTGGGTAATTTTAATGACGGAAGCATTAAAGGTAAGGTGCAGTTTGGCTCAGGATGGTGGTTTTTGGATCAGAAAGACGGAATGGAAAAACAAATGAATGTGTTATCCAATATGGGTCTTTTAAGCTGTTTTGTGGGAATGTTGACCGATTCCAGGAGTTTTTTATCCTTTCCTAGACATGAATATTTTAGAAGGATCTTATGCAACTTAATTGGCAATGATGTTGTAAACGGCGAGTTGCCCAAAGATGAAAAATTATTGGGGAAAATTGTGTCCGATATATCCTATTACAATGCCAAAAACTTCTTCGATTTTAATAAATAACAAGATTTAAAAACGATCTAGTGATTATATACTGGGAAGAAAAAAAATGCGCAACTGCTAAAGTTGCGCATTATTTTGGATGCTATATTATTGATAAGATATTGGATCAAGGTTTTCCAATAGGGCTATCATCGCATTTTAAATCGCCCACCACGTATTGTATGCCATCCAAGAAGAACTGGAGCAATTCCGGATTATCCATACTTTGGGCGTTGTGGGATGGAGAGGTATAAAATACCCGGCCTTTACCATATCTTTTTATCCAAGAAACATATATGGTGTTATCACTGACTTCTTTCTTAACACCTTCAAGCTTGTCGGCTTCAATGTACAGTAGTGGTCTAAAATTATAATCGGAATAGGCATTGTTGAAGAAATAGGGCTCATCCACATGGGTAAACCCATTTCCCTTAAAGGCCTGTACCATAGGGTGGTTCGGATTTACTTCCTTTAAATGCATTTCCTGTTGTTTGGGGTGGTAGTCAAAACTGCCCCCTGTCATTTTACTGAACTCCTTGGAGTTGTTTTGTACCGTAATGGCCCCATGCAATATCATTAGACCTCCACCTTTGGATACATAGTCCATCAGGGTCTTTTCGTATTGTGCCGATAATTCGGCAATCCGTTGGTCATCAAGGTTGGAATTCTTCTTGAGAAGGTCCCAAAATAGATCGCGCTTGGGCCCTGCCGGATTAGAATTGTTTAGGATTATGGCATCGTATTGTTTTAAATTCTTTTTATCAAAACTGTCAATGTCCCTGGCAATGGTAACCTCAAAGGCCCCGGATTTTGTAGCCAAAATTTTCAGCATTTCGTCATTGTGGGGAATGGTCCAATGGTAAAATCCCGTGTGTTGCGAAAAAACCATTATTTTTTTTACATCGGCCTTGACCCTTGGCGCGGACGGTGCCAACGATTCTATTTTGGCAAGCCATTGGTCGGTTATTGGAAAATCTTCGAGACTTTGGGCGAAAATTGTGCCAACAAAAAGAAAAGTCATTAGGGTGTAAACTGTTTTATTCATCTTAAAAAAAAATATTTAATGTGGATTCTCTAACTATTAGTTTATGTCTAAGGGTAATGGAATTGGCGGGCTGCAAGTTAATACTCCCGTTCAACTGACTTATTACACTTTGTCCTGCCAAAATGCCCATTTCGTATCCAGGGTAATTTATGGTTGTTAAAGTAGGGGTAATTAAATCTGATATCGGGTCATTGTTAAAACCGACGATTTTTATGTCATGGGGAATTTTATAATTCTCTTTTTTTAACGCTTTTATGATATGGGCAGCAAAGTTATCACTGGCTACGAAAAGTCCATCTACCGGATTTTCCAAATTTTCCATATACCGAATCACGGAATCCACGTCATCAGGCTTTAAATCACTTACCAGGCAATGGGTGGTCTTGTCAAAATCCAATTGATGCTTCTCTAAAGCGTCTTTAAACCCTTGTAACCTGTCCAAATATACGTTACGTTTTAAGTTTCCCCCAACATAAAGTAGGTTTTTACAGCCATGAGCCAATAAATGTTCCGTAGCTTCAAATCCGGCCAAACGGTTATTGATGATTATCGTGGAGCAATTGGGTAAATTGGTAACCCTATCTATAAAAATGAGCGGTATTTTGTTCCGAATGTAATGGGCAAAATGGTCAAAATTTGAAGTGTCGTAGGCCAAGGATACCAAAAGGGCGTCTACACCGCTATCATATAAGGTTTTTGCGTTTATTTTTTCCTTTTCCATAGACTCCAAAGATTGACTAATAATCAAATTATAGCCAGCTTCGTTGGCTATTTTTTCTATACCCGCCAATACGGTTGACATAAATATGGAATTTAATTTGGGGACGATGACCCCGATGGTATTCGATTTTTGTTTGCTGAGGTTTACCGCAAATTTATTGGTTTTATAGCCGAGCTCATTAGCCATGGAGATAACCCTTTCTTTGGTCTTCATACTTATGGAAGGGTGGTCGTTGAGGCTCCTGCTTACGGTTCCGGCCGAAACACCTAACTTTTTTGCCAAATCGTAAATGGTTATTCTCTTATCCATATTAATTATTGTTGCACAAACTATGCAACAATAATACAAATAAAATTTTATTAATAAGAGTTAATTATATGTCAGTGACTAATTATGCGGAATTATCCGTTAAGCACTGTATAAATTCAACAAAATTTATTTATTTAGTTATAAATTGCCAATAAATTAATGCAATCGGTTGCGTAATAAATTGCAATTAATTAGATTTGTCCAGAATGTGAACATGATTTGGTTTTCCAGTCATGACTAAAATTCATTAACTAACCAACTTTAAACATTTATGTATGAAAAATTTATTTAAAAAAGTTAGGTGCAGGGTTGTATTGCTTATAACCCTCTTATGCGCACTTTTTTCCGTTCCTGCTATTGGGCAGGATGGTTTTACTGTTTCCGGTACCGTAGTAGATGAATTTGGTGTTCCCTTGCCAGGAGCGTCAATAATTGAGCAGGGCACCACCAATGGGGTGGTTTCCGATTTTGATGGGAACTTTAGTTTTGAAGTTGCCAACTCAAATGCAACCTTGGCCATTAGCTATATTGGTTATGAAGCACAAAGTATACCTGTAAATGGTAATGCTGTAATTAATATCACCATGCAGTCCACCGCCTCCACTTTGGACGAAGTTGTTTTGGTGGGTTACGGTGCGGTGAAAAAGAAAGACCTTACCGGTGCAATTTCCCAGGTTGATGCAGCGGCGCTTTCCGACCAGTCTACAAACTCTGTGACCGACGTGTTGAGAGGGAATGTGGCTGGTCTTAGTATTGGGCTTTCTGCCTCCCCTAAAGGTACTAGCCAAATCCGAATCCGAGGTAATAATAGTCTTAGTGCGGGTTCAAGTCCTTTGATAGTAGTGGACGGAATGATTTATAATGGGGATCTATCCGATATTGCCCCGGCAGATATTGATAAACTTGATGTTATGAAGGATGCAAGTTCGGCGGCCGTTTATGGGGCAAGGGGGGCCAGCGGTGTAATTTTGGTTACAACAAAAAGAGGAACTAGCGATAAGCCAACCATTAATATCAACACTAGTGTGGGTATGGCAACAGACGCCTATAAAGAGCGTCCTTATGACGCCCAAGGTTATGTAAATTGGAGAACTGAGGTCTTCAAGAGCATCAACCCACAGAATACAATCGACAATCCGGGAAGATATGACAATCCCAATAACTTACCATCTGGGGTGACCTTGGATCAGTGGCTGGCTTATGATGGATCAGCAGGTGACCCTACAAGGGCCTGGTTGAACAGGATTGGGTTTCAGGATGTGGAAATTGAAAACTATTTGGCCGGAAATAGTATCAATTGGTACGACAGGATAATGCAAAAGGGTTTTAGAAATGATATAAATACCAGTATTTCGGGAAGAAACGGTGGATTAAATTACTATTGGTCCATTGGCCGTACCTCCAACGAGGGTATAGTAAACGGTGAAAAGTTCGAGGCACTGCGTTCACGATTGAATTTGGATGCTAAGATTACCGACTGGCTGACCGTTGGAATGAATACCCAATTTGCAAAACGTAATGAAGGTTTCATTGCTGCAGACCGGGGTCAGATCGAAAGATCTTCTCCTTGGGGTTCCGAATTTGATGATGAAGGTAACATACGCCTGAGTCCCCAGGACGATAATGGTGCAGGGGCCGTAAATGCTTTTTTGGCACAAAAATTTAACGATCGCGTAGATTTGGACCATACCTTCAATTCCAGGGTGTACGCCAAATTAAAATTGCCATTGGGCTTTTCTTATGAAGTGGGGTATACCAACCGTTTGGAATTTAGGGAATATTACAACCATGCCTCCGCTGCCAGTCCGCAAAACGTGGTAGGTTCAGCGGAAAGGCAGGTAACCAAGATCAATGAATGGCAATTGGACAACATTTTGCGTTGGGACAAAACCATAGATAAACACTCCTTTAATTTAATGTTTCTGGTGTATGGGGAAAAATACCAAAGCTATTTTACCAGGGCCAGGGCCAATACTTTTGAGCCTAGTGATGCCCTTGGCTATAGTGCCTTGGAATTGGGTACCGTTCAGACTGTGGATAGCGAGGATGAAACAAGTACTGGCGATGCCGTAATGACTCGTTTGAATTATAATTATGATTCCCGATATCTGTTGACAATGACCATGCGTAGGGATGGGTATTCGGCCTTTGGGACCAATAACAAAAGGGCATATTTCCCATCCATTGCCGGGGCCTGGACCATTTCCAATGAATCTTTTTTTCAATCAGATTTTGTTAACTTCCTAAAACTAAGATTGTCCTATGGTGAAAACGGAAATAGGGATATAGGGCGGTTTACGGCCTTGTCCAGATTGGGCGCAGATAAATATTTAAATGTGGATGCAGGCGGGAATGTTATTACCGTGCCCACCTTTGATAACGGTACCCAGGAAAATACAGAGTTGCGTTGGGAACGAACCAAGGCTACCAATTTAGGGTTGGATTTTAGTTTGGCCAACGGACTGGTTGAGGGTTCTGTTGAAGCGTACCAAAATATTACCAATGATTTGATTGTAACCAGACAATTACCTAATATAATTGGTTTTAACAACGTAACTACAAATTTGGGCGAAATAGAAAACAAGGGTCTGGAATTCACCTTGTCCACCCAAAATATCAACAGGGAAAGTTTTCAATGGAACACCAATTTTAATTTCTCTTTGAACAGAAACAACATCAGGAAATTGTATGGGGATATAGGGGAAGACGGAAAGGAACTGGATGATATTACCAACCAGCGTTTTATTGGTCAGGCCACCGATGTTATTTGGGGTCAGGAGGCCATTGGTATCTGGCAGACCAATGAAGCGGCAGAGGCGGCCGAATACGGTGTTTTTCCTGGAGACTGGAAAATTAGGGATGTCGATAATAGTGGCGATTTTACCGTAGATGACAATGTTTTTCAAGGTCATAGGTCGCCTAGGTTTAGCTGGGCCATGTCCAATAGGTTTACCATGTTGAAGAATTTTGACTTTTCTTTTGAAGTATATTCCAATTGGGGACAGAAAAGAGTATTTAATGAAGCCAAAAACAGAAATGGTTTTATAGACAGGACCAATTCCATTAAAACGCCTTATTGGACACCTGATAATCCTATAAACGATTATGCAAGGTTGTTTTCTAGTGATGGTAGTTCCAATTTCGCCATATGGAGGGATGCCTCGTTCATAAGACTGAGTAATGTTACCTTGGCGTATAGATTTCCAAAGCCATTTTTGGAAAAGTTGTCCTTACAGAGTCTAAGGTTGTATGCCAACTGTAGAAATGTGGCGGTGTATGCACCACACTGGGATTTTTACGATCCGGAACCTACCAACATTGACGGAAGAAATTCTGATGGAAATAACGATGCGAGTTTGCCCACCCCAAGGTTTTTTACCTTTGGAATTGATTTAAGTCTTTAATAAAAAAATAATAGCGATGAGAAATATTATATACAACTATAGAAAAGCCTACTTAAGCTTTGTCCTAATTGTTGCAGTCACCTTCACAGGCTGTGAGGAAGAATTTTTGGATGCGGATCCACAATCGTTCTTTACGCCAAGCAATGCCTTGGATACACCAGAGGGGCTCAACAGTCTTTTGTCTCAGGCAATGCGAAATTTAAGGGCCGAATTTTATGGCGATGGTGCACCAATGATTACAGAGAATATTTTTTCCGAGGTTTCAGTGGAAGGAACAACGGATAAATCTGGTCCTGCCCAGGATTTGAACCTGTTGATCTTGCCCGATGCCAATCTAAACAGTGCAAACTTTAACCGTATTGGATGGTTTTGGGAGGAGTTTTATAAAGGTATAAAATATGCCAATACCGTAATTGGAAGATTGGATGATGCCACCTTTGAAAGCGATGCCCAGAAAAATGATATTTTGGGACGGGCCTTGTTTCATAGAGCCTATAGGTATTATAGATTGACCCAGCAGTTTGGTGATGTCCCCTTAATTTTGGAAGAAATTACCACCGCAAGATTAGATTTTGTCTCCACCGCCAGGGAAACTATTCTAAGGAAAATGCAGGAGGATCTTAACAGGGCGGTACCCATGGTAAATGCCGTGGCCAATAATGGGGATATTAATAAGGATGCAGTCTTGCATTTGTTGACAAAGGTAAATTTGGCTCTAGGTGATTTTGATGAAGCCATAGCTTCTTCAACACAAATAATCAATGGCGGTACGCATACCTTAATAACAGACAGGTTCGGGATTGATGCCGGTAACGCTGCAAAGGATGTTACTTGGGACTTGCACCGTGTAGAAAATAAAAGTAATCCTGGCAATACCGAGGGAATATTAGTCGTAATAGATAGGTTGGGTTATGAGAATAATGGCGATTATCCTGGAGGTACCAGTATCCAAAGACAGGCAGTTCCGCTATGGTGGCGCTTTATAAATACGCCAGATGGACAAAATGGAATGTCCGATGCTCCTGGAATAGACATCGACCAAGTTACTGCCATTGGAAGGGGAATCGGTAGAAATAGGGGGACACATTACAGTACCAAAGAGATATGGCAAAATGCCAATAACGATCAACGTCATAAATTGGGCAATTGGTACGACATGGAAGATTTGGTGTACAATGCGCCTAGTTTGCAAAGTTCAGGCAATTCCTATTATGGAAAAAATCTGGAGCTTTACCTGCCCAACGGAACACCGCTTTGTTCCGATACCATCAGGAACTGGTATGGATTTCCACATTACAAATTTTTTGTTCCTGATCCTTTAAATGTGAAACCGGCCGGAGGCCATGGTGACTGGTACGTATACCGGGTGGCCGAGACTTATTTGCTAAGGGCAGAGGCTTACTTTTGGAAAGGAAACTTAGGACTTGCGGCAGATGATATCAATGTCGTAAGGAGAAGGGCAGAGGCAGATGAAATTACTCCGTCCGATGTGGATATAGATTATATTTTGGATGAACGTGCCAGGGAACTTTATTATGAGGAAGGAAGAAAAACGGAACTTACCCGTATAGCTTATATTTTTGCCAAGACCGGTAAGACCGCATACAATGGAAAGACCTATAGTCTGGCTAATTTCTCCACGGATAATTTCTGGTACGATAGGATTATGGAGGTGACCGACTTTTACAATAAAGGAGTTAAAACCATACACGGGGATGAATATACCATGAGTCCTTATCATGTGCTTTGGCCTATCCCTGCTTCGGCAATCAATGCAAATACCCAAGGAGTGATAAATCAGAACGAGGGCTATCCAGGGGCTGAAAATAATATACCGCCCTTGACCACTATACCAGAACCTGAGGGCTAAAAAAAGATAGTTAGTCTTGATTAGTTTTTTGTAAATTCCATCGTTCAAACCAAAATAATGAAACAAATATTCCTCGGATTTTTTATATTGCTCATAATGTCTTGTAAAGATAAAGAGGAGCGTAAATTTAAATTGGTGTTGGATGATGGAATTACTCAAGCCTCCCCAGTCTCAGTGGAATTGGAAGGCTTGGGCAATGTTGACTGGGGTAATTTGGATAAAGTTGCTCTAACCTATAATGGGAATAAAGTTCCATTACAGGTGGATAGTAATAGGGAGTCTTTGTGGTTTTTACATAAGCCTGAAAATACTGGTGAATACAAGCTGGAAAAAAAAGGTTCCAATTTAGAAGGTTCCGTGGAAATAGCACTAAATAAATCCAATGGTGACCTTCAATTATTAAAGGAGGATATGCCTGTGCTTACCTATAGATATGGAATGACCTATCCCCCGTATGGTGTAGATTCCATCTTCAGAAAATCCGGGTATATTCATCCTTTATTATCGCCTTCCGGGGATACCCTTAGTCGTATTCAGCCTCCTGATCACTATCATCACTATGGTATTTGGGGTCCATGGACACATACTCAAATTGAAGGGGAACGGGTAGATTTCTGGAATTTGGTAGAGCGTCAGGGGACCGTGCTTTTTAAGGATTTTAACGATACTTTTTCCGGAGCGGTTTATGGAGGATTCAGTGCACATCAGGAACATATAAATTTAAAGGCCGATGGGAATAACCGAATTGCCATTGACGAAAACCTAGAAGTGAAGGTTTGGGAATTGGGACGGCCGGACAGATATATGGTAGACTATACCTCCCAATTTAAATCGCCACTTGAAAATGGTATCCTTTTTGAGGCCTACAGATACGGTGGAGGACTGGGCATGCGGTTTACCGAGCGATGGCATAAGGACAATTGTTCTGTTTTGACTTCGGAAGGCATGGACCGCCTTACGGCAGATGGTACCAACGCCCGCTGGTGTATGGTAACCGGGGAGTCTGCAGATGGCAAGGGAACAAATGGTGTTTTATTTTTAAGTTATCCCGAGAATAAATCCCATCCGGAGCCCATGAGGGTTTGGCCCATAGATGGCAATGGCGGAAGGGGCGATATGTTTTTTGAATATTGTCCCATTCGGCATGAAGAATGGAAAATTGAGCCAAATAAGGAGTATCGTTTAAAATATAGGATGGTGGTTTTTGAGGGTACGCTTACGGCCCAGGAAGCGGAATCTTATTGGAAAAGTTTTGCCGGGATGCCAAAGATGGTAAAAGAGTAATTTTGAGGACTGTGGTGAATATCCTGGTTTTCGATAAAATAATTTGTGAATAAAATAAAATTAAAACAGATGCAAAGAAGAAAATTCATTAATAACTCCCTGTTGACCACTGCAGCAGTGGTTGGTTTTCCAACTATAGTTCCCGCAAGTGTATTTGGGAAAAACGCACCAAGTAACAAAATCAATATTGGACAGATTGGTTGTGGGCGAATAGCGCGTGATCACGATATTCACGACACCATTAGATTTGATCAGTCCCGTTATGTTGCCGTGTGCGATGTTGATTCCAATAGGGCCAAGGATGCCAAGGTTTTGGTGGATAACTTTTACAAAGAGAAAACGGGGAAGGACAAATACATGGACACCAAGATCTACGATGACTATCGTGAGATGTTGCTTAACAAGGATATAGATGCAGTAGTGATCAGTACTCCGGACCACTGGCATTCCCAGCCTGCCATGGAGGCGGCCCTGGCCGGAAAGGATATATACCTGCAAAAACCAACATCCCTTACGGTAAAGGAAGGGCAGCAGTTGCGGGATGCCGTTCAAAAAACTGGTGTTATACTTCAAGTAGGGACCCAACAGCGGGCAATGCCGCAATTTAGGGTCGCAGCGGAGCTGGTCAGAAATGGTCGTATTGGTAAAATACATACCGTTAAGATTGGCCTTCCCGGGGATCCAAGTGGACCTGAAGCAGCGCCTATGCCGGTTCCATCCAACCTAAACTTTGATATGTGGTTGGGATCAACCCCATTGGTGCCCTATACCGAGATCGGGGTGCACCCTCAACAGGGATATAGTAGACCCGGTTGGCTTAGGATAAGAAATTATGGGGCAGGTATGATTACAGGTTGGGGACAGCACCATTACGATTCTGCGGCATGGGGAATGGATACCGAGCTAACGGGACCGAAATCTGTAGAGGCCTTGGCTGAGTTTCCAAAATCCGGACTTTGGAACGTACATGGCGATTTCTTTGTAAAACACGAATACGACAACGGAATTACGGTATACACCAGTGGTGGTTATACCAACGGAATACGTTATGAAGGAACGGACGGATGGATTTTTGTATCCCGTGGGGCTTATCAGGCTTCAGCTTCTGATCCTGTGGATAAAGAAAAGAGCAGTAAGGCACTAAATGCCTCGGATCCTAAAATATTGGAATCGGTAATTGGCGATAACGAGATTCATTTGGAGAAGATCGACGATCAGCACGGAAACTGGTTGGACTGTATTAAAACAAGGAAGGCACCTATTTCACCCATAGAAAAAGGACATAAGGCCTGTGTAACTTGTTTGATAAGTGATATTGCCATGCAAGTCGATAGAAAATTGGAGTGGGACAACGAGAAAGAAATGTTTGTCAACGACGATGAGGCCAATGCCATGTTGCACAGGGACCAGAGAAAACCTTATGGGACCGACTATGTGAAAGTTTAGGAAACATATAATATATTTAACGATGTAAAAATAATCCCTCCTTTGGTCAAAATTTGATTGAACATAGGAGGGCTTGTTATACATGATAAATCCAAAAAATGAAGAATAGTATATCAGTCCTTTTAATGATCTTATTTTTAGGATGCGGCGATAGTAAAAAAGAAGTAAAATCCATTATGGACGAGAATTCAGATCAAGTTAGGCTAATGACCTTGGATCCCGGACATTTTCATGCTGCCCTGGTTCAAAAAACGATGTATAAGGGCGTAGACTCCACCATCTATGTTTATGCGCCAAAGGGGCCGGAAGTAAACGATTTTTTAAACAAAATTGAATCCTACAATACAAGGACTGAAAACCCTACACATTGGAAGGTAGATAGTTATTATGGAGACGATTATTTGGAAAAAATGATTGCTCAAAAACCGGGCAACGTCATGGTGGTTGCCGGTAAGAACTCCAAAAAGATAGACTATATTTTGGCAGCTGTGAAGGCCGGATTGAACGTCTATGCCGATAAGCCTTTGGTGATCAACCCAGAGGGATTCCAGAAATTGGAGGAGGCCTTCAAAATTGCAGAGGAAAAAGGGGTCATGATCTACGATATTATGACGGAGCGTTTTGAGGTTACGACCGGAATGCAAAGGCAGTTTTCCATGTTGCCGGAGGTGTTTGGTCAAGTTTTGGAAGGAAGCAAGGAAGAACCGGCCATCATAAAGGAAAGTGTGCATCATTTCTTCAAGTACGTTTCAGGACAGCCATTGGTTAGGCCGGCATGGTTCTTTGATGTAAATGAGGAAGGTGAAGGAATTGTGGACGTTACCACCCACTTGGTTGATTTAGTGCAATGGGAATTATTTCCGGAAGAAATTATCAATCGCACGGACATTGAAATGGTAGAAGCAAAGCGTTGGCCAACGGTCTTGACTTTGGAGGAATTTAAAAGGGTTACCGGCATGGAGGATTATCCGGATTATCTTCAAAAGGATTTGGAGGGCAATAAGCTAAAAGTGTATTGCAATGGAGAAATGTTATATAAAATTAAAGGGAAGTATGCCAAGGTTTCGGTGATTTGGAACTATGAAGCGCCCGAAGGCACAGGGGATACCCATTACAGCATTATGAGGGGGACTAAAAGCGACCTGATTATTAAACAGGGCGCAGAAGAAAATTATAAGCCTACCTTGTACATCAAATCCAAGGGAGGGGAAAATTTTGATAAGGTGGTGATGGAGACAATAGAGCAGCAGATCAATCCTAAATTTGCCGGAACCAAAGCCGAAAAAGTATCGGAGGACATGTGGAAAATCAATATCCCCGATGAATTTAAAATTGGTCATGAGGCACATTTTGCCCAGGTAACCCAGAATTATCTACGTTTTTTGGAAGAAGGTAAATTACCCAACTGGGAGGTGCCCAATATGATCACAAAGTATTACACTACCATTGAAGGTTATAAAATGGCCAAAAAATAGGAGATGTAATTGTCATATAGACTTTGGTCGATTTATGCCGCCTCCATGCTTCGGCTTAGTTGGCCTTGGCTAAATATCGGATAATATGTTAATTATTATAGCCTTGTGTTATATTTGGGTTTTGTTAAAATAGAATTATAAAAATAGAATTGATGACTGAACTTTTTTCGATTGAAAATAAAATTTATGCCTTATCCGGTGCAACTGGTACTTTAGGAGGGTCAATTGCCAAGTACCTTGTAGAAAATGGTGCCAAGGTGCTGCTACTTGGCAGGTCCTTGGATAAACTGGAGGAAAAGTGCAAGGAATTAAATGCAATTGCTTCCAACAGTGCACATTTGTTCGTTTTGGATGTGATGGACGAAAATCAATTGGCGGAACTAAAGAATACTATTGTTTCCAAGTTTGAAAAATTGGACGGACTGGTAAATTTGGCCGGAGGAAACATTCCCGGGGCTACTTTGAAACCGGATCAGACGATTTACGATATTGAGTTGGGAGATACCCAAAAAGTAGTGGATATAAATTTGTTCGGCACCGTAATTCCAACCATAATTTTGAGTGAAATTATGGCAAAACAGGGCTTTGGGTCTATAGTGAATATTTCTTCCATGGCGGCAAAACAGACTATTTCCCGAGTGTTGGGTTATTCCATGGCCAAGGCGGGAGTAGATATTTTTACCAAGTGGATGGCCCATGAACTGGCCTCCAAATTCAGTGATAAGATTAGGGTGAACGCTATTGCCCCTGGTTTTTTTATCGGGAATCAGAATAGAAGGCTTTTAACCAATGAAGACGGTAGCTTTACAGCTAGGGGAGAAAAAATTATTGCGAATACTCCCATGGGACGTTTTGGGGATGCATCAGAATTAAACGGAATGGTACATTACCTGCTAAGTGACGCCTCTTCGTTTGTTACCGGAACTATAAATGATATAGACGGAGGATTCAGTTCATTTTCTGGGGTATAATTTATGCAATATTTAAAAAGAACACTCAGGTGGTTCGGACCCAATTTTGGAGTAGCCCTTAAGGATATCAAGGAACTTGGGGTCGAAGGCGTTGTTACGGCTTGCCATCAGGTGCCCATTGGGGAGGTTTGGTCTTCCGATGTTATAAGGACCATCCAAAAGGAAATAGCTTCCAATGGCTTGGAATGGTCGGTGGTGGAAAGTGTTAATATACACAAAGCTATTAAATACGGCCTTCCGGAAAGGGACCTCTATATTCGGAATTATATTGAAACCCTCCAAAATTTGGCAGAGAACAATATTAAGGTGGTCTGTTATAATTTTATGCAATTGATAGATTGGACCCGTACAAATTTGGACTATATTCTTCCAACCGGGGCTGTAAGTTTATTGTACGACCCATTGGCCGTAGCCGCATTTGATCTGTTTATCTTAAAAAGAAATACGGCTACTGAGCTATATAGTGATGAAATGGTCCATAAAGCCGAAAAGTATTACCATGCATTGGACGAACAAGGACGTGCGGATCTAAAAAATGCAATATTGGCTGGGATGCCCGGTTCCAAGGAGGCTATTCCACTTTCTGATTTTAAGGCCACTTTGGAGGAGGTAAGTAAGATAGGAAAACCGGTGCTTAGGGAAAATCTGGTTTACTTTTTAAAGGCGGTAATTCCTGTAGCCGAAAAATTGGACATAAAAATGGCGCTGCATCCGGATGATCCACCGTTTCCCGTTTTTGGAATTCCGCGGATTGCTTCTACCTATGAAGATTTGAAATTTATCTTGGATTGTATTCCTTCGCCGAGTAACGGTTTAACCTTTTGCTCCGGATCGTTGGGTGCCGTAGATTCCAATGACCTTCTTAAAATTATTAAGGATTTTGGACCCCAAATTCATTTTTTACATCTAAGAAATGTGTCTAGGGAAGAAGACGGTAGATTTTATGAAGCTGCCCATTTGGATGGGTCCATACCTATGCCCAAGATAATGCTGGAGATTGTTAAGGAACAATTAAGGAGACATGAAAGCGGATATGGAGAGGTGTCCATACCCATCAGACCGGATCACGGACATGTTTTGCTGGATGATATAAAAAGAAAAGACGAGTTCTACTCAGGATATTCGCTAATTGGAAGGGCTATTGGTATGGCCGAGCTCTATGGCCTGGAAAAGGGCATTAGGGAAATGTTGCTCATGCCAGATTAGTAAATCTATAAAAGATAGGTGCAATTGTTGATAAAGATGCAGGTTAATTGCTATTATTGTGGTGAATTGTTGTTGAATTTTAAAAAAAGAGTATTTTTAAGGTTTGGAAATAAAATATAAAAGTCAATTGCGTTAACGTTAACGTCCTATTAAAAAAATGTATATGCAAGTTTATAAATCCCTAATGAGAAAATTAGTTGTTACAATTGGTGTTTTGGTATGTTTAGGTTTATATTCTTGTTCAGAAATTACAGATCACAAAACCTTATTCTTTGCCCACTCCCTGCCAATAACCCATCCGGTACATAAAGGAATATTGGCCATGCAAGAGGCCCTTTATGAAAAATCTGGCGGAAAGTTGCAGATCAAGATATTTCCCGATGGCCAATTGGGAACTGAAAGGGAGGTCTTGGAATTATTACAGATAGGCAGTGTGGCCATGACCAAGGTAAGTGCGGCCTCCATGTCCAGTTTTTCACCGGAATATCGGGTCCTGGGTGTGCCTTATTTATTTAGGGACAGTGAACATATGTTTAGGGTGTTGGAAGGGCCTATAGGCAAGGAGCTTTTGGAAGGGGGCAGCGAATACTTGTTACGCGGCCTCTGTTTTTATGATGCCGGGAGTAGAAGCTTCTATACCTTGGACGGATTTATAAAGACGCCAGAAGATTTAAAGGGTAAAAAGATTAGGGTAATGAACGACCAAATGGCCGTCAATATGGTAAACGACCTAGGTGGCTCTGCCACCCCTATGGCTTATGGTGAGCTATATACCGCCTTACAGCAACGAGTAGTGGATGGTGCGGAGAACAATGTTCCTTCATTTGTGACTTCAAATCACTATGAGGTGTGTAAATTTTATACGCTTGACCAACACAGTATGGTACCCGATGTTGTTGTGGTAGGCACCAAATTTTGGGATACTTTGAGCGATATAGAAAAGGGTTGGTTACAGGATGCTGCGGACGATAGTGTAAAAAAACAAAAAATATATTGGCAGGAAACTGTAAAAGAAGGCATGGAAATCTTGGAAAAGGCCAATGTGCAAATTTATAATCCGGATAAAAGTCCCTTTGTTGAAAAGACGAAACCAATTTTGGAGGAATTGATGAAGGATCCAAAGATGAAAAAAATAATCGACCAAATTAACGATCAATAATGCATACGACGTACAGAATTTTGAATAAGGCCATTGAAGGATTGTTGGTACTAATATTTAGCTTATTGGTGCTGGACGTAGTTTGGCAAGTAGTTTCCCGATATGTAGTGGGCCAATCCAGCTCCTTTACCGAGGAGTTTGCCAGATTTTCATTAATCTGGTTAACGGTTTTGGGAGCGGCTTATATCAACGGACAGAAGGAAGGACATCTGTCCATGGATTTTTTATTGTCCAAACTTACGGCAGACAAACAAAAAAGGAGACATAGAATAATACAGGTAGTGATGGCTGTTTTCGCCTTGGTCATTATGGTTATTGGCGGAGGTAATTTGGTGTATACCACCTTAAAGTTGGGGCAGTTATCCCCGGCTTTATTGGTGCCGCTGGGCTATGTTTATGCCATTGTGCCTATTTGTGGTCTTATGATCATTTTCTTTTCCGTGTATCACATTAAAATAACCTTTAACGCCAATAACAATGAGTATTGAAACCATAAGTATCCTAGTATTGTTTATTAGTTTTATGGGCTTGTTGGCCTATGGCGTTCCCGTTGCATATGCCATTGGGATATCAACTACGATCACCTTGTTGATCAATATAGCCTATATGCCCGCTACGACCACTGTTAGCCAGAGAATGACAACAGGTATCGATAATTTTGCATTATTGGCCATTCCCTTTTTTATACTGGCTGGGGAAATCATGAACCGGGGCGGCATTGCCAATCGTTTGATCGACTTTGCAAAATCGCTTATCGGGAGTTTACCGGGTGGGTTGGCCTACGTGAATATCATTTCCGCAATGTTGTTCGGGGCCATATCAGGGTCGGCTATTGCAGCCGCATCGGCCATTGGCAGTACCTTAACCGAAAAAATGGCGAAAGATGGGTATCCTAGGGAGTTTAGTGCTGCCGTAAATATCAGTGCCTCAACAACGGGTCTTTTGATTCCGCCCAGTAACGTCTTAATAATTTTCGCCCTGGCCAGTGGAGGCACCGCATCTGTAGCTGCACTGTTTATTGCTGGATATATACCCGGAATTTTGGTAGGTCTTGCTATTATGTTGATGGTCTATTTTTATGCTAGAAAAAAGGGTTTGCCCAAGGAAGAAAGGGTAAGTTTTAAAAAGCTGTTCCACGATTTCAAGAATGCCATTTTAAGTTTGACCTTATTGGTTATCGTAGTTGGTGGAATTGTAGCCGGAATATTCACGGCAACTGAGGCGGCGGCCATTGCCGTAGTTTATGCAATTTTACTCGGATTTGTAAACAAAGAGCTTAAGTTTAGTGATTTTAGGCCGATTTTGCTTAGGAGTGCCAAGACCACCGCTATTGTTATGTTTTTAATTTCAACTTCCATGGCCATGTCCTGGTTGTTCTCGTTCGAGTCCATTCCGCAGTCGTTGACAGGCTTCCTTTTGGAATCGGTTAAAAACCCTTTATTGGTATTGCTGTTTATCAATATCACTTTGCTTGTGGTAGGTACGTTTATGGATATGACCCCTGCGGTACTTATTTTTACACCTATATTTTTACCCGTAGTTATGGCATTGGGAATGCATCCGGTTCAATTTGGGATGGTAATCGTTCTCAATTTGTGTATAGGGGTATGTACTCCTCCTGTGGGAACCTTGTTGTTTGTGGGTAGTGGTGTTGCTAAGGTGCCGGTCACAAAAGTGATCAAGCCATTATTGCCCCTATTGGGAGCAATGACTGCTGTATTGTTGATCCTAACTTATGTTCCGGAACTTTCTTTGTGGCTTCCCAGAGCTTTTGGTTTGATCGATTAATAAGGATACAGGTATAAAATTTGCAAGTCCCTATTTCTTAAATGAAATGGGGATTTATTTTAGGCCTTGCTGGTCTAGGACTATCATATTTTTATTGGAAAAGAATGGCAGTTTTATACCAAGAATGTAGTGTTTAGCTAACGATAAATTAATCTCAAATTAGCGGGTTTACTTCATATTAAATTGATTTTTGTTAGGCAATTACTCTCCTCTTGTCCTTGCTTAAGTATCATTTATTTTTAATTATAAAAATTATCCTATTAGTAAATATTTTGTACTTTAGTGCAAAATTAGTGAAAAACTCAAAGACTTTTTAAAACATGAATATTAACAACAGAAATTACCCTAAACAAAAGCAGACCATTATAGGAATATGTATGGATGGAACCTCTTATCCTTATTATGAAGGAGCCAAGGAGGTAATGCCCAATTTGCAAAGGTTTATTAAGGAAGGTTCCATGGGAATGGTAAAAAGTGTGATCCCATCCTTTACAAATCCGAACAATATGGCCATTGTTACAGGGGTTACGCCTAAGGTGAACGGAATTTGCGGGAATTTTTATTGGGATACCGAGCTTCAGGAAGAGGTAATGATGAACGATCCTAAGTATCTAAAGGTGCCAACCATTTTATCAGAGTTAAGTAAAAACGGAAGAAAAGTGGCTGTGGTTACCGCCAAGGATAAGTTGCGAAAAATGCTTGCTCACAATTTGGATGGGATATGCTTTTCGGCGGAATTTGCCAATCAGGCCACTTTGGAGGAAAACGGTATTGAAAACGTGGAGCAAGGATTAATGGGCAAGGAAAGACCAGGTATCTATGATCCCTATATTTCTGTGTACTGCATTGAGGCCGGTGCCAAATTGTTAAAGCGCGAACATTTTGATGTTATGTATTTAACAACAACCGATTTTGTGCAACATAAATATGCTCCGGGAAGTCCGGATGCGAACGATTTCTTATCTAAAATAGACCTTTGGTTAGGAGAATTGGACAAGTTGGGTGCCATTATCGGGGTTACCGCCGACCATGGTATGCAGGCCAAGACCAATCCGGATGGCAGTCCTAAAGTGCAGTTTATAGAACAACTTTTGGATGCCCAGAATATAAAATCGAGGGTGATTTTGCCTATCACTGATCCCTATGTTGTTCATCATGGGGCTTTGGGAGGTTATGGTACCCTTTATTTGGAAGATAAATCCCAGTTGCACGCGGCCAAGGACTATTTGTTGTCCCTGGACGGAATAGAAAAGGTTCTTACCAATGCCGAAGCCGTGGAGGAATACGAACTTCCGGGAGATAGAATTGGGGATTTGGTAGTGTTGGCAGATGCGGCCACTACCATTGGTAGGACCCCTGATTGGCATGAATTGGATAAGGTTAAGGAAGGCTTGCGTTCACATGGAGGAGAGCACTGTCAAGTGGTGCCCATGATTTTCAATAAGAAATTGAACGCCGAATACAGTGAAAAATTGGCGTCCGGCGCTAGTAGGAACTTCGATTTGTTCCACTTTTTGAGCAACGGATTCTCCAATTAAACCATTTAAAACAATACTATGATCGAGTTTGGAAGTATAATTAATGGAAAGCAGGTTACAAGTGGGGAATGGATAGATATTTATAATCCATACACCAAAAAGCAGGTGGGCAGGGTAGCTTCCTTGGATACAAAAACCTTGGACAAGGTGTTGACGGATACCAAGAAAACCAAAATTAACCTTACCCGTTATGAACGTTACGATATACTGAATAAAATTGCAAATGCATTGGAAGAGCGGGTTGACGAGGTAAGTAAAATGATTACCGATGAGACCGGACTTTGTCTAAAGGATACCCGTTATGAAGCCAGTAGGGTTTCCGATGTGCTGCGATTTTCGGCCATGAAGGCATTGGATGATGACTCCCAGGTATTTCCCTGTGATGTTTCAAAAAATGGTAAACCAAGAAGGATATACACCACTCGTGTTCCCTTGGGGCTCATAAGTTGTATAACACCTTTTAACCATCCTATGAACCAAGTGGTACACAAAATAGCTCCGGCCATTGCTACGAACAATACAGTGGTTTTAAAACCTTCTGAAAAAACCCCGCTGTCTGCATATTATTTTGCCCAGTTGGCACTGGATTGTGGGCTGCCGCCAAATATGTTGAACGTGATCAATGGTGCCGATGTACAGGCTATAGCTGAAATGATGACCATACATCCAGAAATTACTATGGTCTCATTTACTGGGGGTAGTAAGGTGGGCAAAATTATTGCTTCCAAAGCTGGTTACAAGAAGTTGGTTTTGGAGCTGGGAGGTAGTTCCGCATTGTTGGTTTTGGAAGATGCCGATATAGATGAAGCCGTAGAGGTAACTATGTCCGGCACCTTCAAGAATTCCGCACAGCGTTGTACAGCCATTAGAAGGATTTTGGTCCATGAGAGTATTGCAGATGACTATGCCGCTAAATTAACGGCCCGTGTAAAAGCCTTAAAATATGGGGATCCTTATGATGCCGAAAATGATATGGGTACGGTTATTACCGAAGAATCCGCAAAAGAAATGGAATCTCGTGTTCAAGATGCCATTGACAATGGCGCGGTGCTATTGGCCGGACATAAAAGGGAAGGTGCGCTATATGCCCCAACGGTTTTGGATCATGTTAAAAATGCGCATGAGGTGGTGGCCAAGGAGACCTTTGGACCTGTGGCTCCAATAATCCGTTTTAAAACGTTGGATGAAGCCATAGACATAGCCAATGATACTCCCTATGGTTTGTCCGGGGGAGTAGTAAGTAATCACTGGCCATCCATTCAAAGGGTTATTACCGAATTGGATACCGGTACCGTAAATGTAAACGAAGCACCTAGTTACCGATTGGAATGGACGCCTTTTGGAGGGGTAAAGGATTCCGGCTTGGGGTACAAGGAAGGTGTTATAGAGACCATGAAAGGATATACCTATGTCAAGACTTATTCCCTGCCATGGGATATAGCCTAAGTCGGTGTCTAATTGATAAAACAATTTAAGTAATTCAAAAATCTTAATCGAAAATACAAAATGCAAATAAAAAGAAATGTGTTGCTCAATCCTGGTCCGGCAACTACCACTGATTCCGTAAAATTGGCCCAGGTCGTTACCGATATTTGTCCAAGGGAAAAGGAGTTTGGGGATCTTATGGAATACTGTGCCACTGAGATTACCAAATTTGTGGGAGACCCTAAGGACTATGCCACTGTTTTATTCGGTGGTTCTGGGACGGCTACTGTGGAGGCCATATTGAGTTCCGTAGTCCCTGACAATGGCCGTATTTTAATAATAGATAATGGTGCCTATGGTAAACGTATGAGCCAGATTACCAAAATATATAAGTTGGATACGGTGGTTTTTGAATCTTCTTCCATAGAACCTATTGATTTAAAGGCTCTGGAGGAAGCAATTAAACGTGAAAAGGGATTGACGCATTTGGCAATGATTCACCATGAGACCACTACAGGTTTGTTGAATGATATTACAGCCGTAGGAAAATTATGTGCCAACTATGATATTAGTTTTATAGTAGACTCCATGAGTGGTTTTGCTGCTATTCCAGTGGACATGAAGGCTATGAATATTGATTATTTGGCAGCTAGTTCCAATAAGAATATTCAGGGAATGGCAGGAATTGGTTTTGCCATCTGCAATAAAAAAGCATTGTTGGCAACAGAATCCATTCCCATGCGGAACCTGTATTTAAACTTATATGCACAGTATGCCTATTTTGAAAAAACACACCAAACAAGGTTTACTCCTCCTGTACAGACCTTCTATGCCTTAAAGCAGGCCATAATTGAAACCAAGGCAGAAACTATTGAAAAGCGCTATGCAAGGTATGCCAAGTCTTGGGAAACATTACTAAGTGGAATAGGGGAGATGGGGCTGGAATATTTAATTGATAAAGAGCATCATTCAAAAATAATCACCTCCATTATTGAGCCCAAGAATGATAAATATGATTTTGATGAGATGCACGATTTTTTCTTCGAAAGAGGATTTACCATTTACCCAGGTAAGGTTAATAATTATGACACCTTCAGGATATCCAATATTGGGCAGATAGATTATACCGATATTCAGAATTTTTTACATGTTCTAAAAGAATACCTTTTAAAAATTGGGTTCATAAGCGCTTAATTTTTCGAAAATAAATTACTTATCGCTGATGTCCAAGCTTGATTATTAATTAATTTAGAGTAAAGTCCCACCATGAGTTTAACCGTAGATCAGAAGTATTGGAGGAAGAGGATATTTATTCTCACTTGGCTCGCCTACGCAGGCTTTTATTTTGGAAGGAAAAACTTGTCGGTCACCTGGAGTTCCATGGAGACGGATTTGGGTTTGGACAACTCCGATTATGCTTCCATTATTTTTGTTTACAGTTTGGTATATACCATAGGCCAATTTGTTAATGGGTACCTGTCCGATACTTTTGGACCCAGGAAGGTGGTTACAGTTGGTTTGTTTTTGGCCGCAATTGGAAACTTATTTCTGGGGATGACCTTTTCTGCAGGGGTGATAGTTTTCCTTATAGCGGCAAATGGTTATGGCCAATCTACCGGATGGAGTGGATTAATAAAGAATATGACCCCTTGGTTTAGACGGACCGAGCGCGGTATAGTGATGTCCTGGTGGTCTACCTGTTATGTTACCGGGGGCTTTCTAGCTACCATTTTTGCCACTTATGTGGCATTCGATATGGATTTCATGTCGGAATTGGGTTGGAAAAGAGGTTTTATTTTTCCTTCTCTTATACTTTTTGTTATTGCCATCCTGTACCTTCTATTTACCAGAAACAATCCGGAAGACATTGGCCTGCCTAAAATTGTTGAAAATAAATATGAATTTGAGGGAGGTGCCAAGGCGGAGAAGCTTAAAATCTTGGGCCTGTTGCTGAGGAACAGTTCCCTTTGGGTCTATTCCAGTTGCTATATGATCCTTAAAATGACCAGATATGCATTTCTATTCTGGCTGCCAGTGTATTTGGAGAAAGCGTTGCATTATGATGTAAGCGATGCAGGTTATATGTCTTCGGTATATGAGCTGATAGGCTTTTTTGGGGTCATCCTGGCGGGTTACAGCTCGGATAAGATCTTTAAATCCAATCGATTCAGTACAGTAGCTATTATGATGATAGGATTGGGTCTTGCCTGTCTTGTCCATCCCTATATGGTTCCTTACGGAAAAATAGCCACCATAATCAGTATAGCCCTTATCGGGATTGCCACTTACGGGCCCGATTCCCTTATCTGCACTGCGGGGTCAATGGATGTTGGCGGTACCAAAGGAGCTGCAATGGCTGCTGGCATAATTAATGGCATGGGGTCTGTTGGCCAGATGTTCTCGGGCTTTATAGTAGTGGCAATTAACGAGTATTACGGCTGGGACAATCTATTTTACTTCTTCGTTATCATGTCGTTCATTGGAGGAGGCTTGGCGGCCATAAAGTGGAACCAGCAAAGTACGGATTAGGCCTATTGTGGGGGATACCAACTGTTATTTCCAATATTATTTTATTCCAATTTCAAAGGAGAAAAAAATGATTTGGCTACAAATAATATGCAATAAAAGAAATACAATTTAATGGAAAAGACCGATTTAGTAATAATTGGGGGCGGTATATTTGGTTGTGCCATTGCCTATTACTACAGTAAAAATAATCCGGGAAAAGAAGTGGTACTATTGGAGCGCAACGAACTTAATAACGCGGCTACCAGTAGAGCCGCTGCCCTAATGACCATGGTCCGCTCAAAGCGATCCTATATTCCATTGACCGTTGAGACCTTTAAAGTGGCCAAGGAAATGGAAGAAGAATTGGGGGAGACTTTGGATTTTAAGGTAGTTGGTATGATGCACGTGGCTGCCAGCGATGCCAAGGTCAAGGACTTGGAGGAGCTTATGGAAATTGCCAAGGAATACAATCAAGAGGCTTACTATATAACTAAAGAGGAGGCACAAAAAAAGACACCTTGGCTTAAGGTGGACGAAGCATTGAATATCGGTTTTGTTCCCAATGAGGCCTACTGTGATCCTTATATGTTGGGGACATTCTTTGCTAGATGTGCTAGAAGAAATGGAGCAAAAATTCGGCAAGGAGTTGAAGTCCTGGGCCTGATACATGAGGGCAAAGATGTTAAAGGGGTAAAGACGCCTGAAGGGGAAATTTTTGCGGACACAGTAGTAGATGCTGCAGGCGTCTGGGCGCCAATTTTAGCTAAGGAAATGGGAGTCGGACTTCCCATGGCTCCAGTGAGAAGCCAATACTGGATCACAGAAAGAGCGGATATTTTCCCAACAGATTCGCCTATGGTGTTATTGCCGGATGCCCAAGCTTATGCCCGTCCTGAAGGGGGTAGTTTGCTCTTTGGGATAAGGGAAAGTAAATCTCTGGTCACTTCGCCCAAAGAAGTGCCAAAGGATATAACGGATTTTGTATTTAGTGCGGATGAAGGAATGAACGATCTTTTTGAAAATGGGGAGCGACTAGCGCGATTTTTTCCTGCCTTCTATGATATGGGGATTAAATATTACGTGGCGGGATTTTCGGGCTACACTCCCGATTCCCAATTGGTCTTGGGAGCTGTTCCAGAAACTAAAGGTTTTATAGTGGCTTCAGGATGTTGCGGGGCCGGGATATCCGTTGCAGGGGGAGTAGGCTTGGGAATTGCAGAAATGGCATCTGGGAGGTCCAATCCTATGGATTTTTCAGAGTTTGAAATTTCGCGGTTTGGAAATATAAATCCCTTTAGTGAAGAATGGCTTAACAAATGTGCTTCAGCCAGATCTAACAAAGTAAGTGGTTAAACAATTAAGAAAGAATATCATGCAAAATATAGCAAAAGGGCGGCGTAAGTTTATGGCCAAGATGGGATTGGGAACTTTGGCTTTGGGATTGGGAAATGCTGGGGCTTACGCATTCGCACCTAAAAATAAGATCACCAAAAATAATATGATAAATATTGGTTTTATAACCGATATCCACCACGGATTTTGTTCAGATGGATTAGAGCGTTTGGAGGTTTTCATCAAGGAGGCTTCCTCCCGAAAATTGGATTTTATCATTCAAGGTGGCGATTTTTGTTATGCAACGGAAGAATCCCAGGAATGTATGGACCTCTGGAATACCTATAAGGGTGAGAAATATCATGTGCTGGGAAACCATGATATGGATAAGGTTACCAAGAAGGAAGCCATGGATTTTTTTGGAATGGAAAAGAACTATTATTCTTTTGATAAAGGTGACTTTCATTTTGTGATACTGGATGGCAACTATATTATGAAGGATGGCAAATATGAGGATTATGCCAATGCCAATTTTTATATTGATCAGGCAAATAGAAGCTTGGTAAATCCAGAACAGATTGAATGGCTAAAACAGGATTTGGAAAAAACGGATAAGCAAACCATTATTATTTCCCATCAGGCGTTTGATGAAATATGGGATGGATGGTCGTCTCCAAGTAGGTTTGCAGTAAGAAAAGTTATTAATGATGCCAATAATAGAACGGATTATCAAAAAGTAATTGCCTGTTTCTGCGGTCACCATCATGTTGATGATCATAGTTATATTAACAATGTCCATTATTTTCAGATGAACAGTGCCTCTTATTTTTATGTTGGCGATGGATATGGTTCTGATGGCAGTAGGGCTATGTACCAGGATTCCGTTTTCGCCTTTTTAACACTAGATCCTTCTGGCCATATCGCTATTGAAGGTAGGAAAAGTAACTTTATGCACCCAACCCCTTCCGAAAAGAATCATCCCGATGCCCCCAGGCTCTCCGCTTCGATAAGTGATAGAAATGTAGATTTTAAACAGAGAGGATAGCACAATACCAAGGCCTTTAAAAAAAAGGCACTTATAATATTGATATTCGGCACTTTATATATTTGGAGGTTGTTTTATAAAAAAAGATGGAATCCAATAGAATTAAATTCAATCGACGTTCCATGTATTGAGTTTTCTTTAAATCATGCTGTAGTTTTTAGTACTTTTCAATTAAAATAAATGCCTATTTTTGCCGTTATAACGTCTTTGCAGCAAGCTCTTTGCAAGCACATGACCAATAATAGATAAATGGATGATATTCTTATAAATATTGGTAGGCAATTAAAATTGGCCCGCCAGAAAAGAGATTTAACCCTACAACAAGTGGCGAAAAGGACCGGTGTTAGTGCTGGCCTAATTTCCAAGATTGAAAATTTAAGAACTACGCCATCCCTACCCGTTCTATTAAAAATAATGCAGACACTTAGTATAGATCTGTCAGAGTTGGACCTATCCTCAAATGTTACTGGAGATTATATAGTGATCAAAAACGGAACGGGCACTAAGGAAGACCGGGAAGATTCCGTGAACCTTGAATATACGCATCTGTTGTCCAGCCCTTCTTCGGACAGCAGTATTAGGGTGTATATCGTTAATGTTGCCGCTGGAGCTTATAGGAAGCCTATCTCTACTAATGCCAATGAATTGATTTATGTTCTAGGCGGAAAGGTCAATTACTTGCTTAAAAAAGATAAGGTCCTCTTGGAAAAAGGTGATCTTTTGTATTTTGACGGATCAATACCTCATGGAGTTTCCAATGAATTCAATGAGGAGGCCACCATGTTAAAAATTTACTTTTTGCACTAAATACCTTTAGCCTTGGACTGTTTTTAAGGCATGTGGATTACTATGTTATTACTGCGCGAATAATTTTCTATCTAGAATTAAGTCCTTCTCCAGTGAAGGTTTTTAAACATGCCAATCCCACTGTTTGGTTCGTTTATATTTGTGTTTCTGCTCAATTGCATCATTTTGTCAGGTTCTAAAAATGGTCTAAAGTATATTTGGTGGCCAAAACCCACATTTGTCCAATTTATTTTAAATGCTTTAATCCTAGCTATAGCAAAGGCTAGCGCTTGGGTATAAGTTTTAACTATGATAATATCATATCAACAGTTAAACTCTATATCGTTAATAGGGTAATCGCACGGTTATTGTACCAATTAGGGTGTAAACAAAGTATAACTTAAAAACAATACATGAAAGTATTAGTAATTGGGGCGGGGAACATGGGATTGACCTACGCAGAGGCCATGTCAAAATCAAAACTACTTAAAAAAAGAAATTTAATGATTTTGGACAGTTCCCAAGAGAAGACCTTGTCCTTAAAAAAGATTTTACATTTTGAAGTACACGAAAATTTAGAGGGTTGTGTGCCCAAGGCAGATCTAATTTTTATTGCGGTTAAACCGTTTCATAGCGAGGATTTATTTAAGAAGATGAAAAGCCTCGTCAATGAAGGACAAATTGTTATTTCAATTATGGCCGGGGTAACTATAAAATCTATGCAGGAAGGGCTAGGCATTCATAAAATTGTCCGGGCAATGCCAAATTTACCGGCGCAGATAGGGAAAGGTGTAACATCATATACCGCTTCTAAGGAAGTGTCAAGAATAGAATTATTGACTATCGAAAATTTATTGGATACCACTGGAAAATCTATTTTAGTGAGTTCCGAAAAATTTATTGATGCCTCCACTGGAATTTCAGGAAGTGGGCCTGCATACGTTTTTTATTTTATGCAGAGTATGATGGAAGCTGCCTTAAAAATGGGCTTTTCGGGCAATGACAGTAAGATGTTGGTTAGTCACACCTTCGAAGGAGCCGTAGACCTATTCAATCAATCCGATCTTTCCCCCAATTCTTGGATGGATAGAGTAGCATCTAAAGGTGGGACGACTAGGGCAGCATTGGATTCCATGGAAGATAATAACGTAAAGGAGCTTATTAAGGAGGCTGCGTACTCCGCTTTTAATCGTGCTGTTGAATTAGGACAAGATAAATAGGATATGTATAAACAGAAAGTAGTCATAAAAGTAGGTACCAATGTAATGACCAATAAAGACAACAGGATTGTAAAACCTGTCCTTGATCATTTGGTACAACAGATAGCAGAATTGTACGAACGAAATATAATGTCCGTTCTTGTCTCTTCCGGATCGGTTATAGCCGGTATGGAAGTGATGGGCGAGAGTCTGATTACGGATAAGGCCACAAGACGACAGGTGTATTCGGCCATCGGGCAACCAAGAATGATGCGCCATTACTACAATATTTTTCAGGATTATGGAATGAAATGTGCCCAGGTTTTGGCCACAAAAAGGGATTTTAACCCTGGAAACCATCGCGATAATATGATTAATTGTTATGAAGGTCTATTGGCAGAAGGTGTGGTGCCCATTGCCAATGAGGATGATGCTGTTTCCTTGACCAATTCCATGTTCTCGGACAACGATGAGTTGGCAAGTCTGGTGGCAGAACTTACCAAGGCCGATAAATTGATCATCCTTACGGATACGGACGGATTATTTACAGGACATCCCGATGATAAGGATACCGAGGTAATACAGAATGTGAGCGTAGATCAGAATGTGGAGAAATATATAAAGACCATAGATAAAGGTGAAGCTGAAGGTAGAGGGGGCATGGGCTCCAAGTTAAACATCGCCAAGCAGACCGCCTCCAAGAATATCCCGACCTATATTGCCAATGGTAAAAGAAAGCGGGTTATTCTGGATATCGTGGAAGGAAAAAGCGTGGGTACCAAGATTACGGTATAGCATAAGCAAACGAAAAACAAAACGAATGATATTATTAAATACAGATATTAAGAATAAAGTATTGCAATCCATGATGCAGATTTTGGATAGCAAAAGGAACGAAATAATAGCCGCCAATCAGAAAGATCTGGACCTTTTTGATAAAACTGACAGGGCTATGTACGATAGGCTCATTGTGGATGATAAAAAGGTAGACGGAATGATTGCGGCTATTCACGAGGTGCTGCAACAGCAAGATCCAGTGGGCAAAATAAAATCGGAAGAGACCCTGGAAAACGGATTGAAAATTGAAAATAAAACTGCGCCTTTTGGGACCATAATGATTATTTACGAATCCAGACCGGATGTTACCATAGAAGCTGCGGTTTTGGCCTTTAAAGCCAACAATAAAATTTTGTTGAAGGGCGGAAAAGAAGCCGTAAACAGCAATATTGTCTTAGAGAAATGTTGGCATCTGGCGCTGGAGCAAAATGGTTTGGGTACACAATGGATCCAACTGCTGCATATGAACAGGGAGGAGACCCAAGCGTTTTTGAGGAATCCTACCGAAAAGTTGGACTTAATCGTGCCCAGGGGTGGGGAACGGTTGATCGCTTTTGTTAAAGAGCACGCCAAATGTGCAGTATTGGTCAGCGGCAGGGGCAATAATTTTCTTTTTGTAGATAAGGATGCGGATTGGGCACAAAGTTTAGAGGTAATCCTCAACGCCAAGACCCAAAAGATTTCGGCCTGTAATGCCTTGGATAAAATACTGGTCGATGTTAATATTGATGATTATTCCAACAAGATAAAGGAGCTCAATACTATCTTAAAGGAGCAGGGAGTCTCAGTTGTGGTAGATAGTAAGGTGGCCGAACTGCTACCTGAAAATGCCGTTGTGAAAGAAGACTCTATTTGGTATGAAGAATTCTTGGCCATGAAGTGTGTGGTTGGGGCTGTAGAGGATTTGGAAGCGGCGGTTCAAAAGATCAACAACTATTCAGGAGGGCATTCCGCAACTATTATGACCCAGAATAAGGAACTGGCCATGGAGTTCATGGATCAGGTGGATAGTGCCGCCATATACCACAATGCCTCTACCAGATTTACGGATGGTGGACAAATGGGTGTTGGTGCGGAACTGGCAATCAGTACGGACAAACTGCACCATAGGGGTCCACTGGGACTGGAGCAGTTGGTAACCAATAAATATTACGTTTATGGGGATGGGCAGGTAAGAATGTCCTAGAAATTCCATAATCCCTTCAAGGGTACAAATATCGGTGCGGTGGTCCTAAGGCAATTTCTTGCTTTTATGGGCCGCCGCTTTTCATTTGAATAAGGTTACGCTTTTTATTATACCTTCACTAATAGTTCTTAATTTTCATTCGATAACGAAAAAGGAAAATCCTCACTTTTAGTTCCCCTAGTCTTATTGGGGGTGTCCGTCATTTCAAATTCCAAAACAGCCCCCTGCATCAATTCCTTGTGGCTCAACCAGTTTTTGGAATAAGTCTTTCCGTTTAGGGTGAGTTCGTCCACATATTTGTGGGTATTACTGTTCTTGGGGGCATTAATGCTGATTTCTTTACCATTTTGAAGTGTAAGCGTTGTTTTTTGGAACAATGGGGCTCCCAATACATATTGATCTGTCCCTGGGCAAACCGGATAGAATCCCATGGCAGAGAATACATACCAGGCTGAGGTTTGTCCGTTGTCCTCATCCCCACAATAGCCGTCCGGTGCCGGAGTGTACATCCTGTTCATGGTTTCCCTTACCCAATATTGGGTCTTCCATGGTTGTCCCGCAAAATTATATAAATAGGGCATGTGCTGTATAGGCTGATTGCCATGGGCATATTGTCCCATATTGGCTACCTGCATTTCCCTTATCTCATGGATTACAAAGCCGTAATAACTCTCGTCAAAAACTGGCGGTAATGAAAATACTTCATCCAATTTGGCCGCAAGTGCTTCATTACCTCCCATTAAATTTGCCAAGCCTTGAATATCGTGAAAAACGGACCAGGTGTAATGCCAGCTATTACCCTCCGTAAAGGCATCCCCCCATTTCAATGGATTGAAGGGAGCCATAAATTCGCCGTTCTTATTTTTACCACGCATCAACTTTGTCTCTGGGTCGAACAGATTTTTATAGTTTAAACTTCTTTTTTTAAATAGGTTGATTTCCTTTTTGGGTCTATTCAAGGCTTTTGCCAGTTGATAAATGGTAAAATCATCATAGGCATACTCCAAGGTTCTGGCCGCATTTTCATTGATATCGACATCATAGGGAACATAGCCTAACTTGTTGTAATAATCCACTCCGGCACGTCCTACTGCGGTTAAGGGACCTGCATTGTTGGCGCCATGGATCAAGGCTTCGTACAAGGTATCGATATCATAATTTTGATTGTTCCCATTTTTTAAATAGGCATCCGCTACAACGGAAGCGGAATTGTTCCCTACCATGACGTTTCTAAGGCCGGGACTTCCCCATTCGGGTAACCATCCACCTTCCTTGTAGGCATTGGCAAGACCCTCTTGTATCTGGGAGTTAAGTTCGGGGTACATAAGGTTTAGGAAAGGAAAAAGCGCCCTAAAAGTGTCCCAAAATCCTGTATCTGTAAACATATAACCAGGAAGTACTTTTCCATTATAAGGGCTGTAATGCACTACATTTCCGTTAGCATCATATTCAAAGAACTTTCTTGGGAACAATAAGGATCTATAAAGACAGGAATAGAAGGTCCTGAATTGATCTATACTACCGCCTTCTACCTTAATTCTTCCCAGTTCCTTGTTCCAAGCTGTCCTTCCATTTTGTTTTATAGTATCAAAATCATCGGTACCAAGTTCCTTTAAATTCAATTCGGCTTGGTCATAGCTAATAAAAGAGGAGGCTACTTTGGCAATCACGACCTCACCTCTCTTTGTTTTAAAGCTAACAATGGCACCGGCATGGTCGGTTTCAATCTCCAGACCTTCCAATAGTTGCTCCCCGCTAAAAGTCTTGGTAGACTCGAAATCCTTATCAAAGACCATCACAAAGTAATTTTTAAAATTGTCAGGTACCCCGCCGCTGTTCTTGGTGGTATATCCTATTATTTTGCGCTCGCCGGGAATAATTTTCACATAGGAACCCTTGTCCAAAGCATCGAGCACTACATGGGAATCTTCATTTTCCGGAAAGGTAAACCTGAACATGGCTGCTCTTTCCGTTGGGGTAATTTCCGTGGTTATATCATGATCGGCCAAATATACACTGTAATAATGTGGCTTTACGATTTCTGATTTGTGGGAATACCAACTGGCCCTGTGGTCTTCTGTAAAGCGCAGTTTTCCGGTAAGTGGCATAATGGCAAACTGACCGTAATCGTTCATCCATGGGGAAGGTTGATGGGTTTGTTTAAAGCCCCTTATTTTATCGGCAGCGTAGGTGTATGCCCAACCATCTCCCATTTTTCCTGTTTGTGGCGTCCAAAAGTTCATTCCCCAAGGCATGGCTATGGCAGGGTAGGTATTTCCGTTAGACATGCTGGGCTTGGAATCTGTGCCAACCAGTGGGTTAACATAATCTACAGCTTCTTGTGCATTGGTTACACAGGTATACAGTAGCAATAGGGATAAGATTAGATTTTTCAAGTTGGTATAATTGGTCATAATTGAAATGTTGAGTTGTAATGATGCCCGTGGCGTATTTTTTTAAAAAGCAAACCTAATGGCAATGTATAATGTTAGTTTAGAGTTACGGGTATCGAAATTAGCACTTTTGGCCATGGCAATAAAAAAAATAAACACGTTATTCTACTGAATTAACAAAAACACCTTTGTGTCTGGCAAAATCTACTAAAAATGATGGAAGGTCTAGGATTTTGTACCTTATCTTTGAACGAATCGGTTTTTAAAATTTTGGAAACCCCTTTTTTAGAGGTGAATGTAAAAGGCGTTTATTCAATGAAATAATAATAATCCTGTTGGACGTATGGAAAGGAATGAATTATACCCTATTTTTTTAAAGGTATCCCAACTAAATATTTTAATAGTTGGAGGAGGAAATGTTGGTTTGGAAAAACTGACCTTTATGCTTAAATGCAGTCCCCAAGCCCAAGTAGAAATGGTGGCGCCAGAATTTTTGAAGGAAACTTTGGAGCTTGCCAATAAGCACCAAGTAAAAATAACCAAGGATTTATATAATAAAACATACTTGGAAGGGCGGCATATGGTTATCGCCACCACAGATAAAGTTTCGGTAAACGAACAAGTATATCACGATTGCCGGGAAAAGCATATCCTGGTGAATGTAGCTGATAATCCTCCTTTTTGCGATTTTTATATGGGAGGAATCGTAACAAAGGGCAATGTAAAAGTCGCCATCTCCACTAATGGTAAGTCGCCCACTACTGCCAAACGCCTACGTCAATTTTTTGAAGACGTAATTCCTGAGAACATAGATGATTTGGTGCAAAATTTAAACGAATTCAGAAAAACCATTAAAGGGGATTTCGAGGAAAAAGTAGAAACTTTGAACGAGTTTACCAAAGGTCTAGTGAGCAAGAAAAAGGAATAATATTAGTAATAGGCTGGAAAATAGTCGGATAAGGTGTAGTATTCAATGTCGACTCAGATTCCCTAATTCTACGAAAGCGTTTTCGGAAAGTTTCGTTATAACACGAAAATTTTATAACTATCTGATTTTCAATTTTTTAACACTTAATCTGGTTTAGTGTGTTTTTAGGTCCATACTTTGGCTTTTTCATTCCCTGTGAGTCAAAATGTTAGTCATGATATAGATTTTAATATATTTGATTGGTTCTTCTAGGTTTTCCATATTGGAAATTTATCCTATAAAATTTTGAGACATATGTATTATTTGGGTTTGGATATTGGCAGCTCTTCAATTAAGGTGGCTTTGGTGGAGGTAGCAACAGGAAAAAGTGTTGGGGTGGTACAGGAACCGGAAACTGAAATGGAAATGCTGGCCCTGAAAAATGGTTGGGCAGAACAAGATCCCAAAGAGTGGTGGGGATATGTCTGTAGTGGCATTAAAAAAATAAAAGAAAAGTACGCTGTAGAACCAGCTCAAATAATAGGTGTTGGCATTGCCTACCAGATGCATGGTTTGGTGTTGGTGGATAAACAGGGGGAGCCCGTGCGAAAGTCCATTATTTGGTGCGATAGTCGTGCTGTTGAAATAGGTAGAAAAGCATATGCCGAAATAGGGGAAGAAATATGTAAGGCCCATTTATTGAATTCCCCGGCAAACTTTACGGCCTCTAAATTAAAATGGGTAAAGGAAAATGAACCAAACCTTTATCAGTTGGCAGATAAGTTAATGCTGCCGGGAGATTATATAGCCTATCGTTTTTCAAATGTGATCAACACCACTATTTCTGGATTATCGGAGGGAATCCTTTGGGATTTCAAAGAAGATGCGGTAGCAGATTTGCTTTTGGAGCATTATGGTATTCCCAAGTCCTTTATCCCGGATATTGTGGATACTTTTGGACTTCAATCCGCAGTGGATGCCAAAGGGGCCCAAGAAAGTGGTTTGGCAGTAGGTACACCTATATTATACAGGGCAGGGGATCAACCCAATAATGCCTTGGCACTTAATGTGTTCAATCCAGGGGAAGTTGCTGCCACGGGAGGTACTTCCGGAGTGGTCTATGCGGTTACGGATAGTCTATCGGGCAAAGAAAGCACCAGAGTGAATAATTTTGCCCACGTCAATTACAGCAAGCAGAATCCAAGAGTAGGGAAATTACTGAATATCAATGGTGCCGGAATTCAGTACCGCTGGCTTTTGAACAATCTGGATGTGGAGTCCTATGAGGAAATGAACTCCTTGGCTTCGGAAATTCCAATAGGTTCGGACGGTGTATGTCTAATTCCGTTTGGAAACGGAGCAGAGCGTATGCTCAACAACAAGGATATTGGAACCAGACTGGTCAACATCAACCTTAATAATCACACAAAGGCACATGTTTGTAGGGCAGCTTTGGAAGGGATAGCATTTTCCTTTGTCTATGGAATGGAAATCTTGAAATCGGACGGCATATCCATTGAGGTAATGCGTGCGGGCAATGATAATTTATTCAGGTCGGAAATTTTTTCCGATACCGTATCGACCTTAGTGTCGCAGGACATTGAAATTTATAATACCACTGGGGCCATTGGTGCGGCCAGGGCAGCCGGAATCAATGAAGGAGGTTTTGAAAAATTCGGAACCTATATAACCAATAACGACCATGTAAAGACTTTTAAGCCCAAAGGGGATAAAAGTGCATATCAATTGGCCTATGAAAATTGGAAAAAAGAATTGGAACTAATCATTATAAATAAATAAGAGATGGCAATAATTGGAAACAAAGAATACTTTAAAGGAATAGGGGACATTAAATTTGAAGGCAAGGAATCTGATAATCCTTTAGCATTCAAATATTATAATCCAGACCAAGTGGTAGCTGGGAAAACCATGCGCGAGCATTTTAAATTTGCCATAGCGTATTGGCATACCTTCTGCGGGCAGGGAGCAGATCCGTTCGGTCCAGGTACCCAAAATTTTGCTTGGGACCAGTCTACCAATCCCGTACAGGCGGCAAAGGACAAGGCAGATGCGGCTTTTGAGTTTATCAGTAAAATGGGCTTTGATTATTTTTGTTTCCATGATTTTGATCTTATACAGGAAGGGGCAACTTTTGCGGAATCTGAGAAACGATTGTCAATAATAACCGATTATCTGAAGGAGAAAAAAGCCGACTCTGGAATCAAATTATTATGGGGAACCGCCAATTGTTTCTCCAACCCGCGTTATATGAACGGTGCGGCTACCAATCCGGATTTTAATGTAGTGGCAAGGGCAGGAGGGCAGATAAAATTGGCCTTGGATGCTACTATTGCCCTTGGTGGTGAGAATTATGTTTTCTGGGGAGGAAGGGAAGGTTACATGTCCCTTTTAAATACCGATATGGGACGTGAATTGGATCATATGGCTCAATTCTTAGGGATGGCCAGGGATTATGCCAGGGCCCAAGGCTTTAAGGGAACCTTTTTCATAGAGCCCAAGCCTATGGAACCTTCCAAGCATCAATACGATTTTGATACGGCAACGGCCATAGGATTCCTTCGTGAATACGGATTGGAGAAAGATTTTAAAATAAACATAGAGGTGAATCACGCCACCTTGGCCCAGCATACTTTTCAACACGAATTGGCAGTAGCGGCCAAAGCGGGAATGTTGGGAAGTATAGATGCCAATAGGGGGGACTATCAAAATGGATGGGATACCGATCAGTTCCCAAACAATATTCAAGAAACTACCGAGGCTATGTTGGTATTCCTTAAAGCAGGTGGGCTACAAGGTGGTGGAGTAAACTTTGATGCCAAAATAAGAAGGAATTCTACTGATTTGGATGATGTTTTCCATGCCCATATTGGAGGTGCCGATACCTTTGCCCGTGCTTTGCTTACTGCGGATAAGATCATTTCTTCCTCTGCCTATGAGAAGATGCTTGCGGAGAGATATAGCTCTTTCGACTCAGGAAAAGGAAAAGACTTTGAAAATGGTAAATTGAATCTGGAAGCCCTTTACAAAATAGCCCAGGAAAATGGGGAATTGAAATTGCAGAGCGGGAAACAGGAGCTGTTCGAGAACATCATCAATCAATACATATAACAAGTATAGGTCATGTAAAAAAATTGGGCAATTGACTTGGGGTCAACTAAAGATTTTATAAAAAATCTTTTAAAAATATTATAATGGGAGTTATTTTACCGAAATTCGGATTAAGATGATTCTATGAAAAAAATAACCCTAAAGGAGATTGCCCAATATTTTGGTGTTTCCATTTCAACAGTTTCCAAGGCTATCAATGATAGCCATGAAATTAGTGATGGACTAAAGGCCAAAATACAGCAGTTTGCCAAGGATAATAAATACAGGCCAAATAAAGTGGCCCTTAGTTTATTGCAGCGCAAGACCAAGACCATTGGGGTTGTGGTGCCCAATATTCTCAATTATTTTTTTACACAGGTATTTTCAGGGATTGAAAAAGTAGCTAATGAACGTGGCTATATTCTATTGAGCTGTATCAGCGATGAATCCTATGAAAAGGAAGTGGCAACGCTTGAATTCCTAGGAGGAGGAACTGTTGACGGATTGATAGTTTCTATGGCCGAGGAAACACAGTTTAAGAACAAGCTTGAGCATTTTCAAAATATCCTGGACGAGCAGATTCCCTTGGTAATGTTCGATAGGGTTTCGGATGTAATTTTATGCGACAAGGTTGTGGTTGATGATTTTGAGGCCGGTTATAAAACCACCAAATATTTTATAAATCTCGGCTGTAGAACGGTCGCCCTAGTTACCGCTATTGATCATTCCAGTGTAGGTAAATTGCGGGTGGAAGGATATAAAAAAGCCTTGGAAGAGGCTAATATTCCTTTTGATGATAAATTAATATTAAGGGTAGGTAAGGAGGGTGATTTGGAAGTACTCGTGACTTTTTTGTTAAATTATAAGTCTATTGAGGGCATAATGGCTTTGGATGAAATTACGGCGGTTGAGGTTTTGAGATTGATCAAGGCTAGGGGGTATAGGGTGCCGGAAGATATTTCCGTTATAGGGTTTACCAATGGCAAGCTATCGCGCTACGTAAGTCCGGCACTTACTGCAGTAAGTCAGCACGGTACTTATATAGGGGAGACGGCGGCCAAGGTCCTTATTGAACGGATAGAGAGCAAGCAATATATGGATTGCACCACCAAGGTGATTAAAACCAGCTTAATTGTTAGGGATTCTACCAAGAGGGTTTAATCCTTATCAACCCAAAAATATTTTAAACCTTTGGTGTAAGCCCCTCCTTGACCACTTGGGTCATATATTCTATTTCTTGCAGTGCTTTATTGGTGAAATCGAACAAGCTTAAACAGCGGTCCAAATTCTGGTTTTCGTACGATACCTTGTAATAAATGTTGTCGTTTAAATAGTCCGTAAGCGCCCTTAAACCGTGGATGAAGGGCATAAACACAGCTCCCCAAGACAGAAGGTCTATTTCTTCTTTGTATAAAAAGGGGCCGTTACTCTCCAGACCCTTTATGAAGGCCTCGAACAAAGGTCTTTCAAAAGTAATCTTCCCGTGATCCTGTTCGTCCTCCGCAGCGGTATTGGCAACGGTTCTTATGGCATCACCAAAATCAAAGTAAAAATACCCCTTCATAATCGTGTCCAAGTCTATAAGGCAAAGGGCTTTGTTGTTTTCTTTCGAGAAAAGGATATTATTTAATTTGGTGTCATTGTGGCAAACCCGTAAAGGCAACTTGGAATTGTCCAAAATTTTGAGTTTTTCCAAGGTTTCCTTGGCAAATCTTATGGCCTTTTTGGCAGTTTCCAACTTTTCTGTTTTCGCGGATAGAAGGGATTCTTCAAATTGATTTTCCCTTAACGGTAGATTATGGAACTGCGGAATGGTATCCACGTAATTGTCCAGGGGCGCCTCTGCAAGAAGTTGATGGAATTTCCCGACCACCCTACCGGCCTCGAAAGCAATGTTCGTATCCGTGGCATTGTCATAGGCCGTAGTCTTGTTTAGATAGGTCATTAACCTCCAATATCCTGTTTTTTCATCCTTAAAATAAGAATTGTCCGATTCCGTTCTTAAGAGTTCTATGGCCGTGTAGTTCTGGTCCTTTAAATGTTGAAATGCGTTGGCAATATTGCCCATAAGACCATGTATGTCCTTAAAGACATTATGGTTTACTCTTTGAAGAATATACAATGGGTAATGGTTGTCCAACACCAAATAGGTGTCATTGATATAGCCCTGATTTATTCCTTGGAACTCATAGGTTTTCCTATCTATGGAAAAGTTTTTCAACAGCTCGTTGAGCTCAATATTTTTATTTTCAATCATGGATAAGCTGTTCTAAACATTGTCCCATAAAGGAGAGGGATATCCATTATTATCCGTCATACGCTGTAATTCAGAAACTGCCACGTCCTTATCGCTGGCGTAGGTTACCCCAAACCATTGACTTGTAGAAGGAATTACATCTACATCTATCAGATTTTTTGCAATCATTTCCTTTATGGCGAACGGAAGGTATATTTCCCCTTTGGCATGGTTATCCTTATTTCCGATAAAGTCCTTAAGGTACTCAGTGATAAAAGGAAATATGGAAGGCTGACAAACCCAGAAGTTCATGCTGACCAATTCTTCCCCAGTAAATTTGGTACCAGAATCCGAATCGATAATAACATTATCCTGGGATTCTATTTTGGTATGCTCGTGAATGGAAGTCAATTTTCCGCCCTCCGATTTACAAACTCCCCTGGAAACCGATCCGTGTTCGGATAGGGTGTTCTTTAGGATATAGGCAATAAGACCAAATGTCTCTTTGTTACCATTGTTCTTAATAAAGTCGGCTGCACTTTCAAAAGCACTTTTGCCGTAATAATCATCTGCGTTAATTATTGCGAATGGTCTATCAATTACATTCCTTGCTGTCCATACTGCATGGGCGGTACCCCATGGCTTGGCCCTTTCACCAGAATAGGTTACCCCTTCAGGAAGATCGTTTACTTCCTGGGCCAAAACATCCAGTTTAATATTTTTTGGTAATCTGCTGGATAAATGATCCTTTAGGAAATCTACATTGTCTTTTTTAGTAATGGCAACAATATGGTCAAAGCCATTTTTAAGGGCGTCATAAATACTGAATTCCATTAAGAACTCTTCTTTTGGGCCCAGGTCATCAAATTGTTTAAGCTTGCCATATCGGCTACCGCTACCGGCCGCCATTAAAAGTAATGTCATAATTGGTTATTTTTAAGTTTACAAAAATATAGTTTTTATCATAAAGGGGCCTCTAGAACGGATTATTTAAAAAATTAGTTTCCAATTGTACTGTTTTTAACGATTATTTGAATTAAGGCCGACTTCAAACCCTTGAGTAGAAAGATTTATTCGGGAATTAAAGGTTCTGGAATCGTGGTCCTTGGATATTGAACTATGGTGAAACCTGATAAGTATCATATTTTTAAAGGCCGCGACATGGTATTTTTGTGGCTATTGCAAACAACAATAGCATATGCCCAATTTAGTTCAAAAATACAATATCCCCGGTCCCAGGTATACCAGTTACCCAACGGTACCCTATTGGAATCTGGAATCTTTTTCTGGCCGACAATGGCAAAATACTTTAATCAAAAATTTTAATGAAAGTAACGGGGAGGAGGGTATAAGTCTATATATCCACTTGCCTTTCTGTGAAAGCCTCTGTACTTTTTGCGGGTGTCATAAAAGAATTACCAAACGTCATGAAGTTGAAAACCCATATATAAGTGATGTCCTAAAAGAGTGGAAACTTTATTGTGATTTATTTGAAACAAAACCAAGAATAAAGGAACTTCATCTGGGGGGTGGGACCCCTACTTTTTTCTCGCCGGAGAATTTAACAAGGCTTATCAATGGTATTTTTGCCTCTGCCACCCGTGCGGAGAATTACGAGTTTAGCTTTGAAGGACATCCCAATAATACTACCAAGGAACATCTAAAAGCGCTTTATGATGTTGGATTTAGAAGGGTAAGTTATGGGGTTCAGGATTATAACAAGAAAGTTCAGCTTGCCATTCATAGGCTGCAACCTTTTGAAAATGTAAAAAATGTTACCCAATGGGCCAGGGAAATAGGATATACTTCTGTAGGCCATGATATTATTTTTGGCTTGCCCTTCCAAACTAAGGAAGATGTTGCCGAAACAATTTTAAAGACCAAGGAATTAATGCCAGATAGATTGGCCTTCTATAGTTATGCTCATGTACCTTGGTTAAAAGGAAATGGACAAAGAGGGTATAAAGATTCGGATTTGCCAACAGCGGAAGAGAAGCGGGAACAGTATGAGATGGGTAAGACTTTGTTGGCCGAGGTGGGCTATTGTGAAATAGGAATGGATCATTTTTCCCTAAAATCGGATTCACTTTTCAAGGCTATGGAGAACGGAACCTTACATAGGAATTTTATGGGCTACACCGCCTCTAAGACTAGGGTTATGGTAGGCTTGGGAATTTCCAGTATCAGTGATAGTTGGGATAGTTTTGCGCAAAATGTAAAAAGTCTGGAAGAGTATCACCACCTTGTGGAAAGTAATATTATTCCTATTTATAGAGGCCACATTTTAACCGAAGAAGACAGGGTTATTCGCAAGCATATCTTAAATTTAATGTGTAAATTTAGTAGTAGCTGGGAGCATCAAAATGAAAGGTTGGTCGAATTGGATGAGGTCAAGGACAAACTAAAGGAAATGGCTTTGGACGGTTTGGTGGAATTTGTTTCAAATGGAATTTATGTAACCGAAAAAGGAAGGCCTTTTGTACGAAATGTGTGTATGGCGTTCGATTTGTTCCTGCATCGCAAGGCACCGGATACTCGATTGTTTTCGATGACTATATAATTGTGCTTTCTATTTTTTAACCTCTTGATAATATAATCAGTAAAAATAAATCTATGAAAAAAATTATTGTACCCGTCGATTTTTCAGAACAATCTGAAAATGCCCTAAAAACGGCCGCTTCCATTGCTACAAAATACGGATCTGAGATTTTTGTCCTACATATGTTGGAATTGTCGGAGGCCCTTGTTTCCGCCAATGAGCAGGCACATTATCAGCAAGCCGTCTTTTTGATAAAATTGGCTGAAAAAAGGTTTGAGACATTTTTGGAGAAGCCCTATCTAAAGGGAATCAAGGTTACTCCTATTGTCAAGCATCATAAAGTGTACAGCGAAGTTAATGAGGTTGCCGAAAAGCACCAGGCAGATCTAATTATTATGGGGTCCCACGGAACTGATGGCATCGCGGAAATTTTTGTGGGTTCCAATGCCGAGAAAATGGTAAGGAATTCGAACATACCAGTTTTGGTAATTAAAGATTATATTGAAGGTTTTGAGGTAAAACGATTTGTTTTTGCCTGTGATTTTGAGGAGGAAAATCTAGAAGCTTTCCAAAGGGCCAAGAAATTGGCAGACAAACTTGAAGCTGAATTGATTTTGGTAAATATCAATACTCCCGGAGATAATTTTCTGAGCACCAAGGATGCTTTTAAGAAAATTAATAATTTCCTGCATTTGGCCAAGGCGAGTTTGGAAGTCGAGATATATAACGATTATAGTGTAGAGAGGGGAATACTTGCTTTTAGTGAAAGCAGGAATGCCGATTTAATAGGTTTGCCTACCCACGGGAGAAAAGGGCTTTCTCACTTTCTAATGGGCAGTATTGGGGAGGATGTGGCCAATCATTCCAAAATACCCGTTATCACTTTTAAAATTTAGAGGATTTGGAAGTCAATAAGGCCAAGTACCCGACTTGGCCATCATAGTTTAGGCCAAGGATTGGTTAAATTGCTTGTAATAAGTAATGTTTAAATTGTTATATTTGAGATACATGGGGCAAATATCACGGTCTAATTCCCATGAAACTCGATATGAAAAATTACTACCACATTTTTTTATTCGTTGCTTTTATTTCTACTTCAGTAAGAGCACAGGAAGACATTCTACTTAAGGATTACGATCCAGTATCCATTTATAATACCCCTAGTAACAAGATATCCAAAGCTAAATTTCCTGCGGTGGATTTTCACTCGCATCCCTATCCAAAGTCGGAACAGGAAATAAGTGAATGGGTAAAGACAATGGACCGGGTAGGGGTTGCCAAATCTATTGTACTCACTTATCAGACGGGGAAGTCCTTTGACAGTATTGTTAATCTTTATTCCAAATACGGGGACCGTTTTGAGCTTTGGTGCGGCTTCGATTTTACAGGTTACGAAGAAAAAGGCTGGAGCAAACGTGCCGTAAAGGAATTGGAAAGATGTTTTAAGATGGGAGCAAAGGGCGTTGGAGAATTGGGCGACAAAGGTTTTGGTTTTTTTTACTCTAAGCCAACACCGGCAGAAGGCATGCATGCGGATGATGAGAGGATGAGGCCACTATGGGAAAAATGTGGTGAATTAGGAATGCCAGTTAGTATTCATGTGGCAGATCCTATGTGGATGTACGAGCCAATGGATGTTCATAATGATGGGCTGATGAATGCTTACAAATGGAGAATAGATACTACAAGGGAAGGGCTATTAACGCATGGAGAACTAATTACTACCTTGGAGAATGCCGTTAGGGAAAATCCAAAAACCACTTTTATTGCCTGTCATTTTGCCAATTGTAGTTATGATTTGGATATTCTTGGGAGACTTTTGGACAAATACGATAATATGTTTGCGGATATTTCGGCAAGATATGCGGAAACGGCGGCCGTACCCCGTTACACGAAACGCTTTTATGAAAAATATCAGGATAAATTGGTCTATGGTACTGATATGGGTACTGATCCGGAAATGTACGAATTAACATTTCGCATCCTTGAAAGCGAGGATGAACATTTTTATGACAAGAATATATCTTCCTATCATTGGTCGTTCAACGGGCTGGGCCTTAGCGATGAGGTTTTGAAGAAATTATATAGCGAAAATGCCAAAAAAATCCTAGACTAGACAATATTGTCCTTAGTCTTAGATGGGGTTATTTTTGGAGCATGGGGAAAAGTATCCTAATTTCTTCATCTGTAGGCTGCTTGCCGTACTCACATATTTCAAAACCCTCTATATGTTTGGCGCTGGAAGCTTTTGGACCGTACCATTTCTCCGCACATTTAAGGAGGGCTTCCTTCGGAGGTTGCGATCTCCAATTGGCCAACATTTCCAATCTTCCCTTATCATCCTTGGGCACCTTGTCCAAATTTCCGGCTGTCCATGGAAGCCATTCAAAGAACTGGGATTTGTGTGCCGACATAGCATACACTTTTTGATCAAAAACAGTATCGATGATCACGGCAATATCCGGTTCGAACGGGCTGGGTTTTTGAAAACCATCCTCCGAGTAGAGAAAGACTGGATTTTTTTGTAGTGGGGGTACATCAGGGGCTACATTTGGAACAATTACCATATAAGCAGCGTCCTGTACCAAAACTCCTGTATACCTGTGGTCCGGATGATAATCATTGGGTCTAGGGGCAATGACCACATCGGCATTCCATTTTCTAATTTCCCGTATTACCTTAAGTCGATTTTCCAAAGTAGGCATCAATTCCCCATCGTGGTTGTCCAAGACCGTGTAAGACACTCCAAATCTTTTGCCAGCTTCCTTGGCCTCCGCAATCCTTACCTTGGCGAGCTCCCCACCGCCCATGGCATAATGGCCGGCGTCACCATTGGTCAAGGAAACAAATTTTACGTTATGCCCCATCTTGGCCAATAAAATGGCCGTACCTCCAGTGTCGATATCGCAATCATCGGGATGTGCACCAAAAACGATGACGTTTATTTTTTCGTTCTGTGAAATTAGTACCGTCCAATTTAAAAGGAGGTAACATAGAAGTATTATTTTCTTCATTGGAGTATGTTTATGGTCGGGTGTATATGTACTATGCTAAAAATGTATTGGGCCTGCTTACTACGGCGGTATTCCAATATACTTGAAATTTACATTAATTTCAATTACGCGACAAGTTTAAAATGGTGGGGTAATGGAATATAAAGGCCTGTTAATGGCATTCCAGGTTACTGTCAACAACCTCCATTACAGGTTCGGGCGAAATATATGGAATTCCTAGTCCCATTCCCCTTAATATAAAAAGTAGTCCAACCAGGATCACGAATACAGGGATCAATCGCTGCACTGATTTTTTTGCCGAGCCTTTTAACATACTGCCAAAGTAGACGGCAGTGGTCATTAAAGGGATGGTACCTAGTCCAAACAGGGCCATGAACAATCCACCGAGCCAAGGGTTGGCGGTGGCAATACTGCCAAAAAGGGCCATATAAACCAATCCACAGGGCAGTAATCCGTTTAGGAAGCCAATGGTGAGAAAGGTGTCTGGACTCTTTTTTTGCAATTCCTTGCCAAGTTGACTTTTTATTTTGGTCAAGAAGGAATAAATAGGTTTGGAGAAATTGTATTTACTAAAAGTTTTGTACGGAATTAGGATTATGACGATCATTAGGACTCCGATGATGATAGAAAGTCTTTGCTGTAGTCCAAAGACATAAAGTCCTTTGCCCAAAAATCCAAAAATGAGACCTATTAGACTGTAAGAGGTAATCCTGCCCATATGGTAAAGAAAGACCTGGAATAATTTTTTGGTCGGTTTATTATGATCTACTGGTAACATAAAGGCAATAGGACCGCACATTCCAACGCAGTGAAAGCTTCCCATTAGGCCCAAAATTACGGCAGATAACAACATAGTTTAAAGGTATTGACCATTGTGATATTTACACTCCTTATTTCTTTTGGTGATAGGTTATTTTTTTCTTAAACAAATAGACCTCCCCCTGATATTCCCATGATGCCTTAATGTCCCAGCGACCATCCAACAAACGATTGTCAGGTATGAGCAAATAGTCTTGGGATAGACTTATAGGTAAGTCAAAATCCAAGTGCTTGTTAGATGGCCTGTAAAGGGACACTGTACCTTTGATATCTGCTATACTCAGGTTATTTGGGAAAATCAATTTTATACCGTTGTCTGTTGTTTCCAATGTCAGGTCTACTTCTTTGCTGCGTGAATTATTTTGTGCATCAATTTCTTTTTGATACCCCAATTCCGCCCCATAGTAATTCTCGATTACCAAATCGTGATTGGCCTTATTATCCATACTCATTCGAACTACAAAAAAGAGTATAAAACTTATAAATCCTATGAAGGCTAGTACAATTCCGGTTCCCCAATTAATTTTCATGGCTTTTCCATTTAATTTCGATTTCCAATTGCTGGAAAATCTATTCGTTTTTCAGGTATTTAACCTGTCTTTTTTAATTTACTTATAGCTTCTAGGAGCTAAAAATCTTGCCGTTGCCGTTTCAATTAATTTATCCCCACTATATACTCCAATGTTCAATTTGTTCTTGTCGCCTTCCAAGGCCGAATTGTTTATTTCTACAAAGAGGGTTCCTTCCGCCAATCCCTGAGCTGGTACCGTAAAAAGTTCATGCCTAACCAAATTGATGGTTCCTTTGTGCGACAACAGTTTAAAGCTTATGTCCGGAATATCCCTGGTAGTTTTATTTACCAATTTATACGTATAAACGTTGCTGATAATATTACCTTCCTTATGTTCATAAAGTTGTCCTGGAAGTCTAAGGATATTTGCTTCCACTTCATTTCTCAAAAACAGCATTCCGATCAAAATTCCGGTAAGAATTACGAGTACCGCAGTATAACCCTTTAGTCTGGGTGTAAACTTGAACTTGGACTTTTTCTCAATATTGTCTTCGCTGGCATAGCGGATAAGTCCTTTGGGTAGGTTTACCTTTTCCATAATGGTATCGCATTCATCAATACAGGCGGTACAGTTGACACATTCCAACTGGGTTCCGTTTCTTATGTCTATACCGGTAGGACATACGTTTACACATTGAAAACAATCAATACAGTCGCCGTGTCCCAGGGCTTCCCTATCCTCTCCCTTTCTAAACTTTTTTCTTCCGTTTTCAGCCTCCCCACGTTTATGGTCGTAGGCCACAACAATAGACTTATTGTCTAAAAGTACGCCCTGCATTCTTCCATAAGGGCATGCTATAATACATACTTGTTCCCTAAACCAAGCAAAAACAAAATAAAATACCCCTGTGAAAATTAAAAGGGAAACCAATGTGCTTACATGTTGTAAGGGCCCGTCAGTGATATATTCCATCAATCGGTCACTGCCAATTAAATATGCCAGGAATACATTGGCTATCAAAAAGGAAATAATGAAAAAAACTATCAGTTTAAGGGCACGTTTCCTAATTTTTTCCGCGTTCCAAGGTTGCTTGCTAAGTCGTATTTGGGCACCTCGGTCACCATCGATCCAAAATTCTATCCTTCTGAATACCATCTCCATGAAGATCGTTTGGGGGCACATCCAGCCACAAAAGATACGGCCAAAGGCGACGGTAAATAAGGCTATGAATATTACCCCTATGATCATGGAAATTACAAAAAGATGAAAATCTTGTGGCCAAAAAGGAAACCCAAAAATATTGAAACGCCTTTCCAGAACATTGAACATTAGGAACTGGTTGCCATCCACTTTTACAAAGGGAGCTAGAAAGAGAAAAGCCAAAAGAACGTAACTTACATACTTCCGATATTCGTAAAACCTGCCACTAGGCTTTTTTGGATATATCCAAGCCCTTTTCCCCTCCTCATTAATTGTTCCTATGGAGTCCCTAAAATTGTCCTGGTCCTGTGCCATTTCTTTTTTCTACTTTATAGTAATTATAGGTAAGCGTAAAAATGTGCCCAATAATATTTAAGTGTTTACTCGCCAGTCCAGATTTCGCCTTCTGCAGCCTTAGGATTGGCAGGTGTCTTACCGTTAATCTCGGAGATAATAAAACTGGCTACCTGGGCTATTTCGGCAGGTTTAAGGGTCTGTTTCCAAGCTATCATTCCCTTACCATCCCTACCACCTTCAGAAATGGTATGGAAAACGTTTTTTATCCCACCGCCCAAGATCCAATATTCGTCGGTTAGATTTGGGCCAATACCACCGCCGCCGTCCGGCATATGGCAAGCTACACAATTAGTGGTAAAAATAGCACCTCCTGCTTTTATGTCGGAGGCTTCGGTCAATAGTTCTACCGTGTTGACGTCAACCAAACCTTTTGCGGTTTTTTTATACTCCTCAATGGCAATCTGGGCCTGCGCCACTTCCTGTTCGTATTCCATGTCTTGGGTATAGTCGTTAAAGACGTGGAAACGGGCCAAATAAACCACTCCAAAAATAATGGTGGCATAGAACATATACACCCACCAAGGCGGAAGATTGTTGTCCAATTCACGGATTCCGTCATAATTGTGGTCCAGGATAATTTCCTTTTCTTCCTCAACAGGTTTGTTTCCGGTAATTTTTGTCCAGAAGGCTTTGCCCCATTTCCATTCCCATTGCTTGGATTTGGATTCCAAATATCGCTTTTGGGCTTCAGGGGAAAGGGTTTGGAACATTACATTTTCCACTGATTTTAGGATCAATTCAATACCCACCAATATGAACAATACCATCAACATAAACATAAGGGTGATAGGATATTCAATAAATGCGGGTTTGTCCCCGGAGTCAATAAAATACTCCATCAATCCGAAGATTAGGAAAAAGATTAAGGGGACTCTTATCCACCAAGGTGACATATTTCTCATAACGATTCTTCTTTAGGTTGGTTTTCTGTTTCTAATGGTATTTCGCTAACTTCCTTGATATGTTCTTTAGAGGCGGTAAAGACCCACCAGAAAAGAATGGTAAAAAACACAAAGAAGATTAACAGTGATATCATGGGATAGGTGGCAACGCCATCTATGCTTTCCATATAACCTTTTACGAATTTTAGCATGACTTATTTGTTTTGTGAAATTATTTCGTCCGTTTGCTTAATTTTTATATCTGTTCCCAGACGTTGCAGATAGGCTATCATGGCTACAATTTCCCTATCCTTCATTTCTATGAATTCTTCCCCATTTTCAGCGGCATATTTTTTGTCTTCCTCATACCCTTTGGCAAAATCCGGATCGGAGTATAGATTTTTTTCTATTTTGGTAGCTTGCTCGTTCATAGATTGTTCGGCATTGGCTATCTCCTCATCGGAATAAGGTACTCCCAGGGTAACCATGGTCTCCATTTTAGTCTGAATGTTACTTCTGTCATGTCTATTGCGCACCAACCATGAATAAGAAGGCATAATAGATCCGGAAGAGGTACTTTGTGGGTCGTACATATGGTTCAAGTGCCAGTTGTCCGAATATTTGCCGCCTACCCTTAAAAGATCGGGCCCGGTACGCTTACTTCCCCAAAGGAAAGGGTGGTCGTACACATACTCTCCTGCTTTGGAGTACTCACCATAACGTTCAACCTCACTTCGGAAAGGTCTTACCATTTGTGAGTGGCAGCCAACACAGCCCTCCCGGATATAAAGATCTCTCCCCTCCAATTCCAGAGGGGTGTAAGGCTTAACACTGCTAATTGTTGGAATGTTCGACTTTACCAGAATAGTGGGAACAATTTGGATTATCCCTCCAATTAAAATGGCGATGGTAGCCAAAATGGTCAATTGAATAGGCTTACGCTCCAACCAAGTGTGGAAAGTTTCTCCAGTGGTTCTTTTCTTGGATACATTGGTCAAGGCAGCAGCCTCGGCCAATTCATCCTCTACATCGGTACCTTGTTTAATGGTAACAACTACGTTGTAAATCATGACAATTGCCCCAATAATATACATGGTACCACCAATGGCCCTCATCCAGTACATGGGAATAATTTCATTTACGGTCTCCAAAAAGTTACCGTAGGCCAAGGTTCCATCAGGGTTAAATTCTTTCCACATTAACGCCTGGGTAAAACCGGCAACATACATGGGAAGAGCATAAAGTATAATTCCTAAGGTACCTATCCAGAAATGGAAATTGGCCATGGGAAGGGAGTGTAATCTGGTCTTGAACATTTTTGGAACCAACCAATAGATCATACCAAAGGTCAGGAATCCGTTCCATGCCAAGGCTCCTACGTGTACGTGTGCAATAATCCAATCGCTAAAATGCGCTATGGCATTTACATTTTTAAGTGAAAGCATTGGTCCTTCAAAAGTGGCCATACCGTAACCGGTAATAGCGACTACCATAAATTTCAAAACTGGGTCTGTCCTTACCTTGTCCCAAGCTCCGCGCAGAGTCAAAAGTCCATTGATCATTCCTCCCCAAGAAGGAGCAATGAGCATAACTGAGAATGCCACCCCTAAATTTTGGGCCCATTCGGGTAGGGCAGAATACAACAAGTGGTGTGGGCCGGCCCAAATATAGATAAATATCAATGACCAAAAGTGTACGATAGATAATCGATAGGAATATACAGGCCTATTGGCTGCTTTGGGGACAAAGTAGTACATTAATCCCAAGAAAGGTGTGGTAAGGAAGAAGGCAACTGCGTTATGTCCGTACCACCACTGTACCAGTGCATCCTGTACCCCGGCATATACCGAGTAACTTTTAAAGGCACTAACAGGTAGGGCCAGGCTATTAAAGATATGGAGTACTGCTACGGTTACAAATGTGGCCAGGTAGAACCAAATGGCCACATACAAATGGCGCTGTCTTCTTTTTAGCATAGTTCCGATCAGGTTCCATCCAAAGGCAACCCAGACGGCCGCAATGGCCAAATCTATGGGCCATTCCAATTCTGCATATTCCTTGGAAGAGGAGTAGCCCAAGGGCAGGGTAATTGCCGCTGCCACTATGATAGCCTGCCATCCCCAGAAGTTAAAATTACTTAATCCATCGCTGAACATTCTTGCCTTTAACAAACGCTGAGTGGAATAATAAACCCCTGCAAAAATGGCATTTCCCACAAAGGCAAAAATAACCGCGTTGGTGTGCAAAGGCCTTAAACGACCAAAACTCAACCAGGATATCCCATCGGTTAAATTTGGAAAAAGAAACATAAAGGCAAGCAGTAGCCCTACCGACATTCCCACAATTCCCCAAAACATAGTTGCATAAAGGAATTTTTTTACGATTTTGTTATCGTAATAAAACTGTTGTACTTCCATAATTACAATTTTTGACTTTCACTTTTTTGGTTAGATATTTTTTTTGTCGCCTTAGGAGGATTTTTTACAAGTTCATCCTCAAAGAGCATACGAACGGAAGGGGTATAGGAATCATCATATTGACCACTCTTGGTAGCAATAATAAAAGCCGCAAAAAAAATGACGGCGACAATAATACTCAAAGTCAATAATAAATAAATAACACTCATACCTACCTGAATTTAGGCGTAAAACTAAACATGGGGATTTTGTAATAATATGACATTTGTCAGCTTTTGATAAAATATTACAAGTTCTTTTCCCAAGTACATTTTTATATTGCCCTCCTTTCAAATATCCTAATTTTTAATGTGATATCCTCTATGGAATCTTTAAAAGATAAAGGTTTCATTTAAGATTGGCCTGTGCGTTTATAATGGGGATTCATCTAAAATAATGTTCCCCTGCACGTAATAATTCAATTTAATCATGGATTTATGGGAAAGATTTTTAGTTTTGCCACTACTTTGCTGAAAATCCGGTAAACCTTAACTGGTTTTTCTACCCTAGGGTGTAATTACAAATTTTAACGGAAATGATTATGTATAAAAAGGCAGGATTTATTTTATTTTCAAGTTTTATATTTTTTGGTTGTAAGCATAGTGAGATCCCGTGTACCCCAAGTACCGAGGCAATCAATTATCCCTCATCGGATTCTCTGGCCCAGGTTTTGAATTGGCCAAAGGACTTAAAAATTACGGGATTCTCCGGTCCCGACTTAACGCCAAGTCCTGCCTGTATGGCTGTAGCTGCTACCGGTGAGGTCTTTGTTGGGGTAGACATGATGGGTTCCCTTGGGAAGGAGATGAACAAAGGGTTTATAAAACGTTTGGTAGATTGTAATCACGATGGAATAATGGATTCCTTTACCGAATTTGCCCAAGTAGATAACCCTAGGGGCATTTTGGCCATTGGGGATGAAGTATTTGTTTTGCATACTACTTTTTCGCCAGAAACCGGAAAGGCTTTTAATATGGATTTGGTGGTATTTGAAGATAAGGACAAGGATGGAGTGGCGGATGGACCCGCCAAGGTTCTAATAAAGAATTTGAGCAATTCGAAATACCTGGCGGATAGAGGAACCGATCATGCTACCAACGGCATACAGATGGGTATAGACGGGTGGATATATGTTGCCGTGGGCGACTTCGGTTTTCACAATGCCACAGATCGCGATGGAACACAATTGACTATGTTGGGCGGTGGTGTCCTGCGCGTACGTCCAGACGGAACCGAAATGGAAGTCTATACCCATGGGTTGCGGAATATTTACGACGTGGCCATTGACCCCTTTATGAATATCTACACTAGGGGAAATACCAATGATGGAGGGGGATGGAACATTAGGTTTATACATCAGATACAATCTGGGGAATATGGATATCCGGTGCTGTTCAAGCATTTTACCGAAGAGATCCTTCCTGCATTGGTGGATGTTGGGGGTGGCTCTGGAACCGGGTCCCTTTATATGAACGATAACCGCTGGCCGGAAAAATACAACAATGTTCCCATGATGGCCGATTGGGGCAGAAGCTATCTGTATTTTCACAGGCTTACTGAAAACAAGGCCAGTTTTATACAGGATGAGGAAGAGTTTATACAATTGCCGCAGATAACCGATGTGGATGTGGATGCTGCCGGTGCCATGTATCTTTCTGCTTGGGATGGTGCAGGCTATTCCGGAAGTCCGGATAAGGGCTATGTGGTCAGGGTTTTACCAGAAAATTATAACTATGAGCCTTTCCCCAACCCACAGGATATCTACTGGACCGGTAGTTTGGTGGATCTCCTGAAGGCAGGCAATGCCAAGACTCGTTTAAGTGCCCAGTATGAATTGATAAAAAGGGGGAAAGGGGCTGATAATGTTTGGGAATTGGCCCAAGACAGCTCTTTGCCATTGGAGGTACGCGCCACTGCTATATTCACTTTTGCCCAATTGGCTGCGGAAGGCGGAATTGATCGTTTGGTTTCATTAACAAAAGACCCACAGGTTCAGGAATTTGCCTTAAGGGCCTTGTCGGACCGTTTGAAGACAATAGAAAAAGTACCTACAGCACCATTTGTAAATGCCCTTAAATCAGATTCTGATAGGGTTAAAGCAGCTGCTATTGTTGGTTTGGGCAGGTTGGGCAAAAAGGAAGTGGCCAATGAATTACTGGAGATTCCAGTTCCAAATTCATTTACAGCACCAGAAATGGGAACTGAAGGGCCTCATGCCAGGCCTAATGCCGAAATTATTGTACCGCATTTGGCTGTCAAGGCATTGGTTAAATTAGATGGGGTGGACGCCTGTGTCAGTGCCTTGGATACCGATCAGAGGGATATGGCACTTTGGGCAATGCGATATATGCATAGCCCCAAGGCTGTTGATGGAATGATAAAGACCTATGAAAATACGGAAGATACCGTTTTCAAGAATAAAATAATCAATACCTTGGCACGTCTATATCATCAGGAAGCCCCCTATGATACCTCCTGGTGGTGGAGTACCCGTCCTGATACCCATGGCCCCTACTATAAAACGGTAGAATGGGATTACACCCCTGTAATCCGTTCCTTTTTAAAAGGGGAATGGGAAAAAACTCCAGAAGATGAAAGGGGATTATATGCAGAACTGAACAGCAAGTACCGATTGGCGATCGATGATTTTGGCACCGTGGAAATTACGGCTCCCAAAGAGGATATGCCAACGGTTGACCTAGAAAAGATTAAAAACAAAAAAGGACAGATCGGGGAGGCTTCCATTGAGGATATCATGATCGCTTTGAAAAGCATAAAGGGTGATCCTGAAAAAGGAAAGGAAATTTTCAAGACCCAAGCTTGTTTTACCTGTCATAGTGTGTCTTCTGGTGAAGTAATGAAAGGTCCGTTTATGGGTCAAATAGGTTCTATTATGAACAGGGAACAGATCGCTGAGTCTATCTTGAAACCTAATGCCTCCATTTCCCAAGGATTTTCAACGGTACAGATACAGACAAAAGGAGGGGATAATTATGTTGGTTTTGTAACCCAGGAATCGGCCACGGACCTGACCATAAGAAATATTGCAGGTATTGCTACCCAATTAAAAAAATCCGACATCGCCGAAAGAAAGGAGTTGGATACTTCAATGATGCCCTCTGGGCTGGTGAATGCACTCAGTTATGAAGAAATGGCTTCCTTGGTGGCTTATTTGGAGCAACAGAAATAAAAGAAAGGTCCTTCCTAATCTTAAATTAATTATTAGGTTATTCTTTGGGTGCCTATTTCTGGGCTAGTTTTCTTCCCAGAAGGTTTGTAGCTACGGTAGTGAATATGACAATACTAATAGAACTTAATGGCATTAGGATGGCCGCAATAACCGGCTGCAATTGTCCCGTTACCGCAAAATACAATCCTACCACGTTATACATTAAGGAAAGAATGAAACTAAGTTTTATGATCTTAATGGCTTTTCTTGAGGCCAGAATATAATGGTATAGGGATTTGAAATTTTTGGCATCAAGAATGCCGTCACAGGCTGGGGAAAAAACGTTTACGTTTTCCGAAATGGCTATGCCTACATTACTTTGTGCCAGAGCTCCTGCGTCATTTAAACCGTCCCCGACCATCATTACCTTTTTGTTTTGATCTTGGAGCGACTTTATAAATTGGAGCTTGTTGTCCGGTTTTTGATTAAAATATAGCGGTGTTCCCTTAGGCAATAATTTGGTAAGGTTGGCTCTTTCCCCTGCGTTATCTCCAGAAAGGATGGCCAATTCCATATCGCGCGACATGGTTTTGAAGGTTTCTCCAATCCCTTCCCGGTATTGGTTCTGAAAAATAAAACAGCCCTTGTATTCGTCGTTAGAGCTTAAATGCACGGCGGTACTGTCCATATGATTCGTTTCGGAATTGCCAACAAAGGAGGCAGAGCCAATTTTAACACTGTCCGTAATCGTTGAACCTTTGATCCCTTGGCCTAAATATTCTTCGTATTCCTCTAACGGTACAATGTTTTGTTCCGCTAACATATCATAAAGTTTTCTGCTCAATGGGTGATTGGAGGAACGTAAGGTGTTTTTTAGCAAAGACTCCTCTTCGCTGGTCAATTCTAGGCCTTCATAGTATACATTTCCCTTTTCAGCAGTGGTAATGGTACCTGTTTTGTCGAATATAGCGGTGTCTATTTGAGCCAATTGTTCTATGGTCTGGGTGTCCCTTAGGTAAAATCCGTGGCGACCAAAAATCCGCAACATATTGCCCAAGGTAAAAGGGGCTGCCAGGGCAATTGCACAAGGGCAGGCAATTATGAGCACGGCGGTAAAAACATTGATAGTCTTACTAGGGTCTATTATTAGCCATATTATGGCAGAGACTAAAGCAATGGTCAGGACGGCAATGGTAAATCTTTTGCCAATACTGTCTGTCAAGGTTTGAAAACTTCCCGATTTATCCTGTTGGAAGACGGCATTGCTCCAAAGTTGTGTAAGATAGCTTTGGGAAACAGATTTTATGGCTTCAATTTCTATTGCACTACTTATTTGTCTTCCGCCGGCATAAACCTTGTCTCCCGATTTCTTGTCCACCGGTTCCGATTCGCCCGTTACAAAACTGTAGTCGATCTTGGCATTTCCGTTGATTAGTATAGCATCCACAGGAATTAATTCCCCATTTCTTATAAGGAGCCTATCCCCAGCTTTAATGTCATATACCTGAGTGTTCTCTTCGGTGTTTTTACTTGTTATCCTAGTAACCGCAATAGGAAAGTAGGATTTATAATCCCGTTCAAAAGACAGGTAGGAATATGTTTTTTGTTGAAAGAATTTACCTAACAGTAGAAAGAAGACTAAACCCGTTAAGCTGTCGAAAAAACCCGATCCCCAATCGAAAATTATTTCAACGGTGCTTCTAAGGAATAAAACCAAAATACCCAGTGCAATTGGAATATCAATATTCAAAAATCTAGATCTTAGTCCCTTGTATGCCGAAATAAAATAATCTTGGGCTGCATAGAAAACTACGGGCAGGGAAAAGGCAAACATAAGCCATCTAAAAACCCCTTTAAATTGTTCCAGCCAAAATTCCCCTACCTCAAAATATTCAGGGAAGGAAAGAAACATAACATTTCCGAAGGCAAAACCGGCAATACCCAATTTATAGGACAAACTGCGATCCGTTCCTTTTTTGGTCCTGTCATAATCGTCCAAGGAAATATAAGGTTCGTAACCGATCCTGGTCATTAGCACCACCAACTCTTTAAGTGAAACCCTGTTGGAGTTAAAGGTGACCCTAACGGTCTTTTTGGGAAAGTCTACTTGTGAACTGTTTATGCCCTTATTAAGTTTGTTCAGGTTTTCCAATATCCAAATACAGGAACTGCAATGAATATGGGGAATGTATAGATTAATAATCTGGGTACCTTTATCGTTAAACTCGATCAGTTTTTCTACAATGCTTTGGGTTTCAAGAAAGTCATATTTACCCTCCACTTCCTTAGGGGATGCACCTGCGGCAGACTGCAGGTCATAATAGTAAGACAGGTCGTTGTTGGAGAAAATCTCATAAACGGTTTTACACCCAACACAACAAAAATTTTTGTCGTTATGATTTATGGGATTGTTCCCGCAATCGTCACCACAATGATAGCACGTTGCCTTATCCATAGATTATTTGCTTAATACCTGCATGCAAAGATGCTCATGATTGCCATTTATAAACATGATAATTGTCAGTTTTTTCTCTGCCAATATCCTTTAAATTTGCCATATCAGGTAATTTGTTAGTTATGGGCAGATGTGAAAATTGTATTATTCGTCAATTCAATTCCTTGCGGGCAATGAGCAAGGAAGAGTTGAAAAGGGTTTCAGACACCAAAACTACCAAATTAGTAAAAAAAGGTGAAACCATTTTTGGCGAAGGAGATAAGCTAAATGGTGTTTACTGTGTTAGGGATGGAGTCTCCAAGTTATCCAAATTAAGTCCAAACGGGAAGGATCAAATAGTAAAACTGGCGACAAAAGGTGCTGTCTTGGGACAGCGTTCCGTTATTACCGAAGAAGTGGCCAACCTAAGTGCAATTGCAGTAAACGATATGGAGGTCTGTTTTGTTCCCAAAGATGCCATTATGGATAGTCTTAACAGCAATCCCAATTTTGCTGTGGAAGTATTGAGGCATATAGCCCACGATTTAAAAGAAGCCGATGATGTTATTGTAAATATGTCGCAAAAAACCGTGAAGCAAAGGATAGCCGAGGCATTTATATATTTGGAGGAAAATTTTGGAAAGGATAAGAACGGCTATTTGGCCTTAACATTATCTAGGGAAGATATGGCCAATGTTGTTGGTACAGCTACCGAATCTGCCATTCGGATTATTTCAGATTTCAAAAAATTAGGGTTGATTAAAGCCTTTGGAAAAAAAGTGGCCATAGCCGACAGAAATGGCCTTAATGAAGTTGCCAAGGGGTCCTGATTCCAGTAATTCCGTTTCTTCTTGATTCTATTGTAGCATAGATTGCTCGGTTCCCAACCTCCCACATATAATTGTGAGTTCTATTTTCTTCATTTTTTTGTGGATAATGGGTTGTATTTACCTTTCAGATTAGCCTACTTCCGAAGTTTTTTAGCGCCGGAATATCTACCCAAAAAGCTGATAAATATCATAGTTCAAGTTTTGCACTTCCCATAATTTTACCCCATGGTTTTAATCCCTAACCAAGTTTTAATAAAATATAAAATAGATTGAAAAAGATATTGTTACCTACAGATTTTTCTCCCAATGCTTGGAATGCAACCAAATATGCAATTTCCCTTTATAAGCATGAAGAGTGCGAGTTTTATATTTTGAATACATATACGCCTACCATTGCACATAGTAGGTTTATGGCGACAGGTGCCGGTGGCAAAGCTTGTGAGGATGTGGTAAAGGCTAATTCCGAAAAAGGTTTGGAGCAACTGTTGGCAAAGATTCAGGAAAAGTACCATAATCCCAAACATAAGTTTATTACGATCTCTTCCTTTAGTCTATTGGTAGATGAAATAAAGAACCTTATAGAGACCCATCAAATCGGTTTAGTAATTACGGGAACAAAAGGTTCATCCGGATTGGAGGAAGTTTTCATGGGGAGCAATACGGTTAGGATAATAAAATCTATTAAGAACTGTCCGGTACTGGCCATTCCCCAACATTTTAAATTTAAGACTCCTTCCGAAATAGCTTTTGCAACAGATTTTAATAGATTTTACACGACTTCTGAATTGAGGCCCCTATTGGAAATGGCAAAATCCTTTAAGGCCGCTATTAGGATAGTACATGTACAATACGAAATTAAATCGCTCACCGAAGTCCAGCAATTCAACCTTAATATGTTGAGGAAGTACATTGGTGAGGTAGAGCATTATGTGCATACGGTTTCAGAATTGAACTCGGTTTCCCAGACCTTGGAGGTCTTTACAAATGAATTGGACATACACCTGTTGGCCATGCTTAATTATCAGCACAGTTATATGGAAAAAATGACGCGTGAACCCGTAATTAAACGATTGGCCTTTCACACTCAAATCCCCTTATTGGTAATACCGGAATTGGGTATGGCAACCCCTCCAAATAGCAAAAAAGGAAAGGAAATATCGGCCTCTAATTAATTTCACCCCTTAACGGACAATCCTCATAAAAGTCCTTAAAGGTCTTATCCGTAGTATAGTTGTCCGTAAGCACTCTGAAAACCATATATACGAGCATTATTTGCCCTAGTACGGTAATGTAAAAAATCCAATTAAATGGAAAGTTCATAGCTGCCATTATGGTCAAGGAAATTAGGACCATAGTTGTTGCGGCTACCCAGAACATAGCAGTATTTTTCATCTTTTTTTATTACAAGTTATTCAAAATGAAGGAGGTTTAGTGTTAAATGACTGCTAAATGTGTTAGCGGAAATTATAGGTAATTGGATGAAATTAGAAAGTTGGATTTGGACTTAGCTATAAATTTTTACTGCTTATGAATGGGTTTAGGGGTTTAAAATTTGGGCTTTTGATGATTTGATATATATTTTTGATATTTTAGTACATTATAGTTTAAATGACGGCCTTGGAGAATAATAGCCCTTATATTGCGCAGCCCAAAATACTTGTGGCAACAGATTGTATTGTTTTTGGTTTTGATGAGGGCATTTTGAAGCTCTTGGTCTTTAGAAGGAGAATAGATCCTCTAAAAGGGGATTGGTCCCTGATCGGCAGTTTTGTAAATGAAGAGGAGAGTGTCCCAGATGCTGCCCGTCGTGTTCTTTTGCAGTTTACGGGCCTGGAGAATATTTTTTTGGAGGAACTAAGAGTGTATAGCGATGTGGACCGGGATTCCGGAGCTAGATGTATTTCCATTGCCCAATATGCATTGATCAGAATTAATGACTATGATAGGGAACAGGTGGAATTACATGGCGCCAAATGGTTTGCCTTGGAAGATATTCCCCAATTGGTACTGGATCATAACGCTATGATCGCCGATGCCTTGGACCGACTAAAGCAGAAAACTACGCACAAGCCCATTGGGTTTGAGCTTCTCCCTGAAAAATTTACCATTCCACAACTTCAATCTTTATACGAGGCCATCCACCAGACCAAATTGGATGATCGCAATTTTAGAAAAAAATTACTTTCCTTCGATTTGCTGATAAAATTGGACGAGAAGGATAAATCCACCTCTAAAAAAGGTGCTTTTTTGTATAGGTTCGATTATGACAAGTACAAAAAATTGGAAGAATCCGGATTTAACTTTGTTCTCTGATCAGTCTAAAAAGGGAGATAAAAGGATTGTCCAAATAAGCTTGTCCAAACAACGAAAATCTAAAAACCTTTACTATCTTTGCCTAGTTGTGTTGTGTCTCAATGCAAATTGAGGCAAGGTTGTATTTGTCGATTTGTCCAGATGTAAATTTGGATCGGCAAGCACCGATGAAAGGCTTTCCATTTTGGGAGGCTTTTTTTGTTTGTATTCGTCTAAAAGTGATGATTTAGGAGATTTAAATCACTCATTCTAATCTTTTTCCAAGGTTATTACAAATCAGTATATGGATCCAAGAGCTAAAAAAATCCAATCATTGCATCATTATTAATTGAACTTGAATATTTCAGATACTCCTTATTTTATCGTATTTTTAAAAAGGAATCATTAATAAGGATATAACTATGCCCTTGTATCACAAATTAGGTATAATTCCCCCCAAAAGGCATACCATTTTTAAGAAAAAGGACGGCAGTCTGCATTATGAGCAATTGTTCGGAACCATTGGTTTTGATGGTATGTCATCGCTCATGTACCACTTGCATAGACCAACAATGGTAAAGGAGGCAGGTAAGTCCTTCGATGTTTCCCCAAAAGCCATGGTCGCCCATAATATTAAGTCCAGATTGCTCAAAGGTTTTGAAGTAGAGCCCATGAACGATTATTTGGAAAGTAGAAGTGTAATGTTGTTCAATTCAGATGTACATATCTCACTTGCTTCACCCAAAAAATCCCTGACAGATTATTTTTATAAAAATGCCGATGCGGATGAATTGCTGTTTATCCACAAAGGTACGGGAGTTTTAAAAACGATGTTGGGGGAAATTAAGTTCGAGTACGGGGATTATCTTGTAATTCCCCGTGGAATGATCTACCAGATTACCTTTGATACCCAAGAAAACAGATTGTTGATTGCGGAATCCTATCATCCCATTTACACGCCGAAGCGATATAGAAACTGGTTTGGACAGCATTTGGAGCATTCTCCATTTTGTGAGCGCGACTTTAAATTGCCACAGAATTTACAGACCTATGATGAGCTGGGAGATTTTGTTATCAAAGTCAAAAAACAAGGGCAGTTACACCATTTGGTGTATGCATCCCACCCTTTTGACGTAGTAGGTTGGGACGGTTACAATTATCCTTATGGTTTTTCAATTCATAATTTTGAGCCCATTACTGGGCGTGTACACCAACCACCTCCAGTGCATCAGACTTTTGAGACTTCTGCCTTTGTGGTCTGCTCCTTTGTGCCGCGTTTGTATGACTATCATCCTCAATCAATACCTGCCCCTTACAATCACTCCAACATAGATTCAGATGAAGTATTGTATTATGTTGATGGCGACTTTATGAGCAGAAAGAATATAGACCAAGGATATATTTCGTTACATCCTGCAGGGATTCCTCATGGCCCACATCCAGGTACTTATGAAGCCAGCATTGGAAAATCCAAAACCGAGGAGTTGGCCGTCATGATAGATACTTTTAGGCCCTTGCAACTTACAAAGGCGGCCTTGGATATTGATGATGGCAAGTATTTCCAGTCTTGGTTGGAATAAGGCTTGTTCCTTGTTGGGATTAATAATGGGTTAAAGGAACATACAATATTATTGGCTTTGGTGGATCACGAAATGAACAAGTGAAGCGGCTAATTTTGCCGTTTGTTGGTCAATATCGTAAGTAGGGTTCATTTCAGCGATATCGAGGCTTATCATTTTCTTTGATGCAATTATAACTTGCAGGCATTCCAGGACAATTTCCGGGGAGAAACCCATGGGTGAAGCGGCACTTACACCAGGTGCATAGGCAGAGGAAAATCCATCCAAATCTATGGTCGTGTAGATATAATCTACCTCCTTGGTAAATTGCGCAATTTTATCTTTTATTTCATTAAAATGCAGTAGGTTGAAGTTTGTTTTTTCAACATAGGTGACGCCTAGGTCGTTTGCTGTTTTATAAAGGGTCCTGTTATTGGCATCCTCACGGATTCCCAAACACAGGTAACGGAATTTTGATTGTTCCAGTTTGCAGTCTTGGGCAATTTGATAAAAGGGTGTTCCGGAATTATTGTTGGTATGGTTACTTCGTAAATCAAAATGGGCGTCAAAGTTAATGATGCCAATGGATTTATTAGTGCCTTCCATGGCCAGATATTTTTTTATTCCGTTATAATGACCATAAGCAATGTCATGGCCTCCTCCCAAAAGTATGGGGAAAGTGTTTTGCTTAAGCAGTTGGGTGACGGTACGGGACAAAACGGTTTGTGTTTTTTTTAAATCGCCATCCTTGCAATCTACGGTTCCCGTATCCAATAATAAAGTATTTTCCTTAAGGTGGCTTGGGAGTTTAGCGAGTTGCTTGCGGATGGCATCTGGGCCCAAAGCAGCACCAATTCTCCCTTCATTCCTTTTAACGCCCTCATCGCAAGCATATCCCAGTATTGCCCAGGACCGCACATTTATAAAGGGAACTTGCTCGGAATTAAGATCAATGCAAATCACCTTTTCATGAAGATAAAGCTGTTGGTTAGACTTACGTCCTGTCCAAATTAAAAGGTCGGTTTTGGAATAGGTGTGCATGTTAACTGAATTTTTTAGGCCGATGGCCTAGTTGACTAATTCATTGATAATCTGTGAACTTTGAACAGTATAGTTGAATAAAACGTTCGCTATTCTAGAAAATATCTTTATCAATAATAGTGTATTTCCCTTGGACAGGAGCAACGGATGCACAATATTTTTTGTTGCAACGTTTTAGTCCTTTATTGTGCTTTCGGGGCATTGATTATGTCGTATTGGATGGCCTGAAGGATAAGCTGAAAGCCCAATATTATGGATAGGGTAACAATCATAATGGTACCTGTAGGGGCAAAGGTGTTTATAGAGGCATAATATATCCATTCCGCAAGACCAAAAATGAGACCGAACATAAACAAGGGAAAGCCAAACAAAAGGTATAACGAACCTATATTAAAATCGTATAAAAAATATTCTTTTACCATACGCTTTAGAAAAGTGCTGGTTAGTCTTGCCCCAAAGACAAAAGGCATTTGCCATATTTTCATGCTCGATTTTTCGTCACCGTATATGGCGGGCATCGCAATATCCTTAATTGCCGCCTTTTCAAAGTACAGTTGCGACAAAAGGGAGGTTTCAAAATAATAGCGGTTGGCCAGATTATTAAAATTTAACTTTTTAACAACATCGGTTTTAAGGGCCAAAAATCCGTTGGTGGGATCAAAATTGTGCCAATAGCCTGTAGCTGCTTTTATAAGGAACGAAAGGCCTAGATTGCCAATTCTACGTGCCAAGGGCATGGCTCTTAAAGCCTTTAAATCCCTAAATCTGTTGCCTTTGGCAACATCGCACTTGTTTGCCATTAATGGGTCCAGTAAATCGGGAAGGTAACTCAGGTCCATCTGGTCATCGGAATCTACCTTGATTATTATTTCGGCCCCAATTCTAATTGCTTCTTCAAATCCTCTTTTGGTAGCGCCACCTACCCCTAAATTTATTGGATTTTCTAAAAAATAGACCTTTGCTTTGGAAGGTAAAAGTTTTTCAATATCCGCCTTGGGAAGGGGTGTAGGACTTTGGTCGTCCACAATAATAACACTATGAATATAATCCGGTAATTTGGAAATAACGAGCAATATTTCATTGGAGGAATTGTAAAATGGGATTACAACAGCGATTTTATTTGAACTATATTTCTGTGTTTCCATGGTTGCCGGGTTAATTGGGATTCAATTTTGTATTAGTTGGACTTCTAGTTTATCGGTTTTTTGACTGTTGTTTGGCGTAATTTAGATTGCCCCTAGCCAACTTGGAACTAGCATCTAGTTTTAACGCTTCATTACATGCCGCTATTGCTTTTTGGTATTCTTTTAGTTGGTTGTAGGAAGAACAAATGTTGTTAAAAGCAATGGGGTTGGGTTTAATTGCATTCGACTTCCTCGCGGCGGCTATGCAGCTTTGATATTTTTCCTTTTTGTAAAATTCAAGGCTAAGATTTATATAATAAGCAGATGCTTCCTTATCCGATAAATTAGAAGTGGCATTGGCCAAATCATTCTTTTTGTCCTTGGCATTTGCCAAATTGTTCTTCGCTAATTGATAGGACGGGTTCAATTCCAATGCTTTTTGGTAAGCTTCAATGGCCTGGTCATAATTCAAGAGATAAAAATGGCCAATACCTATATTGTTGTAGGCATCTGCATATTCCGGATTTAATTCCAGTGCTTTCCCTGCCACTCGTATACAATCTTCGTAGTTGCCTTCATTAAAATATTGCAAACTCAAATTCAGATATTTTTCTGGGCTGGGAGCATTGGAGACCTCTTCTTCCAAAACGGTTAGAATGGATTTTTTGTTCAAGGCGATATCCAGATATTTTTTGGAAGTGACATCTTTTGGCCGGTTTGCCAAAACTTCATTGGCAAAACTTTTCATATTTTCCCAATCCTTAAGTTTATGATAGGATTTGAAGATATAGTCGTTGGTGTCAAGATAATTGGGGACACTTTGGTCAACTTCTTTAAATTGATCTATAGCCTCTTTAAATTTATTGTTTTGAAACAAATATCGACCATAGAAGTATTTAGTTTTATGGTTGGCATCATTAAGGGATAAGGATTTTTGGAAGTATTTATCGGCACTTTCTTTATCTCCTATGGCATTTTTCAAGATACCCATATTAGTGTAAATACTGGAGTAATATGGGACATATTCCAAGGCATTGTTAAAGGATATTTCGGCATTGGTATAATCGCCCTGGGCCATTAGGGCTAGGCCATAATTCATATGTCCGCGACCATTTTTTGGACTTTTTACTGTAACATCCTTCCAAAGACTAATTTCGTCTTTCCATACTTTGTTTCTCTGGTGTACGCCATAAGCATTGCCGAATAAGAAAAAGATTATGAACAGGGATATTATGGACAGACCGTTTTTAGAGTTCAATAATTTGGTAAAATAGGTTTCAAGTACATAGTAACTGCCAAAAACAAAAGCTATAGTGAGTCCCATATATGGGATAAAGCTTCGGTGGTCATTAAGCACCTCTGCAAAGGGAAGAACTGAGGAAGAGGGCAGAAGCGAGATAAAGAACCAAAGTAGGCCAAAGGAAAATAATTTGGTTTCCTTCTTTTTCGATGTTTTTAACGCCAGGAAAATCAATACCCCTATTCCAACAATGCCCAAAATGGCCCTGTAATCCATAATGGATTCAAAGGCTACCCAATCCGTATCAGCCGATAGGTTATAGGGAATAAAATAGGTTAGTATATAGTGGCACATAACCAAAGGTTGGGTAATTAAATAGTTGTAGCGATCAGGACCTCCGGGAGCAAATGTATCCGGGAGCATACTGAAATAGAAAATTAAAAAGGCCAGTGTCAATACAAAGGACGGAAATACCTTTGTAAAGGAGCGGATACATTTTTTAAATTCTGCTGCCCGGTAAAAGTGCAAAAGATCTACCTCCTCTTCAAAAATTAAAAAATATAGGAATAGCAGCGGTGAAAACACCAATGCCATTTCTTTGGAAAAGAAACCAATAAATGGAAAAATGAGGTAAAGATGCCATTTTCGCCATTTCCCACCACTCAAAAATGCAACAAATCCCAGAAGCACATAAAAGCCGGCTACAATTTCCGATCGTTGTATAATATAATTGACCGTTTCTGCATTGGCACACAGTAAGCCGAAAGCAGCAGCTATCAGCAGGCCCCAAAACTGGTTGTGTTGGGAGAATTCCAGCTTATCCAGAAGTTTTTTTACGAAAAGGCAAAGTGCAGCACAGGTTAAAATAAAAAACACAAAAATATGGATATGAAATGCTAGGGGGACCAGTCCACCTCCAAGTTTATAGTCAATGGCATTTTCAAGAGTGGTATAAGGTCGGTATGACCTGTTGCTGGGGAGTGTGCTAAAGGTGGTTACATCCTTAAAAAATGCCACTGTGTTTATTTCTGTAATGGCCTTGTTATCTTCTATGGTATGACTGTCGTCAAAATGAAAACCGTTGCTAAAATGATTGGAGTAAGCCGTAATGAGCGTTAAAATAAAAAGAAGGCAAAGTAGAATAAATATCGGATTTTTAAAGGAGTTGTTGTTATCGCCAGTAAATCCGGTAAACTGGAGTATCGAGTTTTTAATTTTTAGTAATCTTTCAATCATCGAGTTTGGTGATTTTATACTTCTTGGCGTTTTAACAGCTAGGAAAGAAATACTTTCAAGCTGCCCATTCGTAATAATAAACCAACTAAATTAACATTTTAACGATATTTGATTTTAAATGTTGTTTTGAAGAAACTACATTTTTTTCTACTCAATTGCCTTTTCTAAATATAAAACAACGGGTGTCGGGGAAAATTTGTAAAAATGGAAACAAAAGAAACACCCCAATTTTAGTTGCTATTTTCGCCAGAGTCCCTTGTTGCCTATCCTGTTCTATCCTATCTGATATTTCAGATAAATTGATAGTTTTTAATGGAAAAGATTCCACGGCTTCAAAATGGTTGTCTTGGGCCAGTTTATTCATGGTTTGTTTGGTAAAGTAACTCATATGCGGGCTGTGAAAATTAAATTGCCACATTCTGTCCATCAACGATTTTACCCCAAATAGATAAGCCATTTTGGAAATGAAATATATTAAACCACTTTGTTGTGGTAAATTAACGATCAATAGGCCTTCCGGATTTAGTAAACTGTAATTGGCCTGCATAATTCCCTTTAGATCGGGCAGGTGTTCCAGGACATCATTATAGGCAATAAAATCAAAATGTGATTCTTCATGGAGATCTTGTGGAAAAAAACCATTCTTTACTTGTAAGCCTTCCTTTTGGTAGTGTTCATTAAAGCGTGTTTCAGGTTCAATGCCCAGGCAACTTATGCCATGGTCCCTACATACCTCCAAAAACCAACCATATCCCGGGCCTACCTCTAGCCCCTTGGATTTAATTTCTTTGTTTTTTTTAATGGAGGCTATGATATGTTGGAAATTCTCTTTCCTTAAATTGATAAGGGCCTTTTCACGAGTTTCTTCATTTAAATCTGAAACCAAACTTTTATTAAAAGTGGCATCGGGACAAAATTGAAAACCGCAATTGGTACATTCATGTACATTAAATTTAAGCTTGTATTTTAATTTGGTTTTGGGGTGGTTACAGATTGGACAGGGAGTCATTATTTTAATTATACTAATTTATAGAATGTTTGTTCCAACAAAAGGGGGAACAATCCTTAATACAAGTTTTATACAACCGGTTGAGGGATTGTTCAGTGGATAAAAATAAATGATTCCAAGTAAAGTTTAAAATTTTCGATATTTATTTTGCCCCAAACCTCATGGCTGGTAGGATTTTGATTACGGCAAAGGCTCATATGGCATATGTGGCTATCAAAAATAGACTTGATTTATATTATCATGGAAACAACAAGTCCAGCAGTTCATCCTCAACTATATTTGGCAAGGTAACCCTTAATTCCGGTGTTCGGGCCATTTCCCGTTTTATTGCAAATAATGCTTCTTTGTTTCTGGCCCAACCTCTTCGGGATATTCCATTATTTACATCGTAGAACAGCATGTTTTTAAGGCGGCTTACGGCATCTTCAGAACCATCCAAGACTAAACCGAAACCACCGTTGATGACTTCTCCCCAACCTACACCACCACCGTTGTGAATGGATACCCATGTGGCGCCCCTAAAACTATCGCCTATGACATTGTGGATGGCCATATCTGCAGTAAACTTACTGCCGTCATAAATATTGCTCGTTTCCCTAAAGGGGGAATCCGTACCACCCACGTCGTGGTGGTCCCGTCCCAAAACAATAGGCGCACTGATTTCTCCGGAGTTTATAGCTGCGTTGAAGGCCATGGCAATTTTAGCCCTGCCTTCGGCATCTGCATATAAAATGCGGGCCTGCGAACCTACGACCAATTTGTTGGAAAAGGCTTCCCGGATCCATTTTATGTTGTCCTGTATTTGTTGTTGTATCTCGCAGGGTGCATTTATCTTTATTTCTTCCAAGGTGTGGAGTGCAATATCATCGGTCTTTTGTAAATCCACAGGGTCTCCCGAGGTACATACCCATCTAAAGGGTCCAAATCCATAATCGAAACACATAGGACCTAAAATATCTTGCACGTAAGAGGGGTATCTAAATTCCTGCCCATTTTCAGCCGTTATTTCCGCTCCAGCTTTTGAAGCCACCAATAGAAAGGCATTGCCATAATCAAAAAAGTAAGTCCCTTTGGCGGTATGTTTGTTAATGGCGGTAACCTGTCTTCTTATTGAAGCCTGTACTTTTTGCTTAAAAACTTCAGGGTCATTACGCATCAATATGTTAGATTCTTCATATGTTAGCCCAACAGGGTAATATCCCCCTGACCATGGGTTATGAAGGGAGGTCTGGTCGGAACCCAAGTGGATGAATATGTTTTCCTGGTCAAATCGTTCCCATACGTCAACAATGTTGCCAATGTAGGCCAAGGAAACAACTTCTTTTTGTTTAACAGCCTGTCTCGCTCGTTTTACCAATTGGTCCAAACCTTCCAAAAGCTCATCTACCCAGCCCTGCTGGTGCCTTTTTTGTGCAGCAGCTTTGTTTACCTCTGCACAAATGGTAATGCATCCGGCAATATTTCCTGCCTTGGGCTGGGCTCCGCTCATACCCCCTAAACCGGAGGTGAGAAATATTTTTCCTTTGGTAGATTCTTCTTTTTGTAGGACTTTTCTAAAGGCGTTCAAAACGGTAATGGTGGTGCCATGAACTATGCCTTGTGGCCCAATATACATATAGGACCCTGCCGTCATTTGTCCGTATTGGGTAACCCCTAGGGCATTGTACTTTTCCCAATCATCCTGTTTGGAGTAGTTGGGAATCATCATCCCATTGGTGACTACCACTCTAGGGGCCTCTATGGAGGAGGGAAATAGCCCCATGGGATGCCCTGAATATATGTGCAGGGTTTGTTCGTTGGTCATATTCGCCAGGTACTGCATGGTCAAAAGGTACTGCGCCCAGTTCTGAAAAACGGCGCCATTGCCCCCATAGGTTATTAGTTCTTCAGGATGTTGTGCTACCTGGGGGTCTAAATTGTTTTGTATCATCAGCATTATGCTGGCTGCCTGTTTAGTTTTGGCAGGATACTCGTCAATTGGTCTTGCATATAGAGGGTAATCTGGCTTAAAACGATACATGTAGATTCTGCCCAGGGTGCTTAATTCCTGGGCAAATTCTTTTCCAAGGATTTCGTGCCAATCGGAAGGAAAATAGCGCAAGGCATTGCGTACGGCCAATTTTTTTTCCTCCAAGGATAGGATATCCTTACGTTTAGGGGCTCTATTGGCATTTTTGGGATAGATTTTTTTATTGGGCATTTCCTTTGGTATGCCTTCTAGTATTTGAGCTTTAAAATTTTCTTTCGTCATCGTTCGGGTCCTTTTTTTAGTTATTGCCGACTACCAATTTTCCCTTTTTGCAGACAAGGGAAGGTAGCATCATTCCCTGCTGGTAAAGAATTTCTTTGTAATCGTTGGTTGGGAATGCAATGAAATCTGCCAATAATCTGGTTTTTAGGGTACCGCGGTCCTCTAAGTTTAAAGCTGCTGCAGCCCTAAAAGTAATTCCTGCCAACACCTCTGTATTGGAAAGTTTTTCAAAGGTGCCTAGCATCGCTGCCTGAACCATTAAATTACCCATTGGGGCGGAACCTGGATTCCAATCACTGGCAATGGCCAATGCTGCTCCGGCATTTAATAATTTACGGGCAGGCGCATAGTTGCAGCCTAATCCCATAGAGGCCCCTGGCAAAGCAGTGGCCACGGTATTGCTTTTGGCCAGAAGCTGAATTTCTTTTTCTGTACTGGCTTCTAAATGATCGGCACTTACTGCCTTATATTTGACTGCCACATTACTACCTCCGGTTGAAAATTGGTCGGCATGTACGGTGATATCAAATCCCATTTCGCTTGCCTTTTCAAAATAGGGTGCTATCAAAGAAGGAGAAAAGGCCCCTTCCTCCACGAAGGCATCTATTCTATGGGTTAAACTTTCTTTTTTCAAAACAGGAAGTAGCTCAGAACTAATTTCCAGTAGATAATTGGTTGCGGTTCCATGGTAATCTTTAGGGATCATATGTGCTGCCAAACATGTAGGTATTAGGTCGGACTGGCATTCTTCATTGGCTTGTGCAATAGCCCTCAGCATTTTTAGTTCCTCCTGTACCGAAAGTCCGTAGCCGCTTTTTACTTCTATGGTGGTCACACCATGGGCCAAATGTCTGTCCGCTCTTTTTTTGACCCCCTCTATTAGGGAGGTTTTATTGGCCTTTCTGGTTTCGGTAACGGTATCCCAGATTCCGCCACCGGCTTTGGCAATTTCGAGATAGGTTTTGCCGGAATTGCGCAGGGCATAGTCCTTGGCCCTGCTTCCGCCAAAGCAAATATGGGTATGGGCATCTATTAAGCCGGGAAGGCATACCATGTTGGATTGGATAGGTATATTTTCGGCATTTAGGAGGTTTGCTTCCGCTTGTATTTCCAGATAAGGTCCTATAGCGTGAATTTTGTCATCCACCAGAATAATACCGCCATTTTCCAATATCGGTAATTGCTCGTCGGATAGGGCTCCTTTAAGCGGTAAACCTGCCATGGTCAAGATTTGTTTAAAGGGGCCTATAAGAGTATAGTTTTTCATGCTTATCGAATGTCTGAATTGTACAGGAGGTACTTAATGTTTTGCAATGGTCTAATATTTTTCAAATTCGGCTTCGAATGGATTTTCCATTTTAAGATTTTTGCGCTTCATTGTTTGTTGTACCGAATGCATTATGGTGCGGCCTTTGATCATTTCAATTCCTTTTTCAATATCCTCCGAAAACACTCTGTCTTTATTGGCAAAGGCTACTTTTTTGCGAATAGTTTTATGGACTTCATCCAGCAAGACTCCAGATTTCATGGGTTTTCTAAATTCAAAGGCCTGGGCTGCAGTCAGGAGTTCAATGGCCAATATTTTTTCAACATTTTCCAATACCTGAAGGACTTTTCTTCCGCTGATAGATCCCATGCTTACATGATCCTCCTGTCCTAAGGAAGTAGGGATACTGTCCGCACTGGCTGGAAAACACAAGCCTTTATTTTCACTTGCCAAGGCGGCAGTGGTATATTGCAGAATCATATACCCGGAATTGATTCCGGTATCTTTCATCAACAATTGGGGTACCCCGGGACTGTTGCCTTCCAGAGCCAAATAAATACGGCGGTCAGAGATGTTTCCAAGCTCGGAAGCAGCTAGGCAAGCATAGTCCAGGGCCATAGCCAATGGTTGTCCATGAAAATTGCCGCCACTTATGGTTAAATCCTCATTAATGATGATAGGGTTATCCGTAACCGAGTTTAATTCTATCTCCAACAATTCCTTTAAATGCAGCCAAGCGTTTCTGGAGGCCCCATGCACTTGTGGAATGCATCTTAGCGAATAAGGGTCCTGAACCCGTTCACAATCGATATGGTCCTGCATAATTTCTGAATCCTCCAATAGGAAACGGATTCTTGTAGCTACATGGCTATTGCCTTTAAAGGGGCGTAGCTCATGCAACTCTTTATAAAAGGGTTTAACGCTACCCTGTAATCCTTCGATCATCATGGCCCCAATGATATCCGCATGTGTAAGGCAAGCGTGCATTTTGTCTATGGCCATTACGGCATGGGCAGCAATAAATTGGGTGCCGTTTATTAGGGCCAGACCTTCTTTGGGGCCTAATTCCAAAGGTTCTAAACCGTATATTTTATAAAGCTGCGCTGTTGAAATTACCTTTTTTACGTATCGGACTTTTCCCAATCCTATTAGAGGTAAAAATAAATGGGATAAGGGGGCAAGGTCGCCGGACGCTCCTACTGAACCTTGGGAGGGTACTATTGGAATGGCATCGTTATCTATATGCCATAATATTCGGTCCAAGGTGGCTTCTGCTATTCCTGAAAATCCTTTGGCCAGCGAATGTGCCTTTAATACGAGCATCAATTTGGCCATTTCCGTTTCTATTGGTGGTCCAACCCCCACACTATGACTTTGAAGTATATTGTTTTGTAATATTTTGGTTTCGGTTTTGGAAATTTTCGTGGTGCACAAGGGACCAAATCCGGTATTGATGCCATAAACAGGATTTCCCATGTCCACAATACGTGCCACGACTTCATAACTGGCCCGAATTTTTTTTCTTGCTGTTTCAGAGATTTGCCCTATGATCGTTCCCCTTACAAGGCTCAAAGCCATGCCTGCAGTTAGATGATCTTCCCCGAAAAAAAAAGTTTTTTTTGAAGTAGTCATGGGATTATTTTTTATCAATATAAAATTATTGATTATGTTTGATAATCGGCAATACTATTAATATACATACTTAATAACCATGGGTTATCAAATAGAACTTAGACATTTCAATTACTTTTTGGCAGTGGCCGAAGAGTTGCACTATAGAAAGGCAGCGGAAAAGCTTTTTATCTCCCAACCAGGTTTAAGTCGACAAATTAAACAAATGGAGGAGATTCTGGAGGTAAAGCTTTTTGTCAGGACTAAGAAGAAGGTAAGCCTTACTGCAGCAGGGGAATATCTTAAAAGTGAAATAGAGTTTATCCTAAACCATTTGGAAGTCACCAAAAAGCAGTTGAGACATATTAGGGATGGCAATTTTGGGGAGGTCCGAATAGGGTTTTTGGGTTCGGCCATGCAGGAAGTGATACCTAATCTTCTGATTAAGTTAAAGGATAAATTCCCTGGCATCCAGACCAATTTGGAGGAATTGTCCAACAATGCCCAGGTTAATGCCATCTTGAAGGATAAATTGGATATGGGCTTTGTACGAACGGCCAGAGTGCCTGAAGGCCTAAATATTCAACCGGTCTATACCGATACTTTTTCCGTGGTTTTACCTGAATTGTATCCTTTATTGACCAGGGAATTTACGGATGTAGGGCAATTGGCGGCAGAGAATTTTATTTTGTTCGCCCAAGACTATAGTCCCTTGTATTTTGACACGGTTATGAGCATTTGTGAGGATGCAGGTTTCACTCCCAAGGTTTCCCATAAATCAGTACATGCCCAGACCATTTTTAAGCTGGTGGAGAATAATTTGGGGATAGCTATAATACCTACTTCCTTGCAATATGGTTTTCAGATGAAAGTAAAATTTATAGAACTAAAGAACATTCCGCAAAGAGCGGTGTTGTCCGTTTGTTGGAAGGAGGACAATAGAAACCCTGCTCTGCGACATTGTATTAATTTATTGTTAAACGAATCAAAATAAGGCTTTAAAAACCTTAGTTTGTAATATTTAAATTGATAAAGTATGATTTTTGATATAATTAAGAGGCGTCGGTCTATTTTTCCTGCCCAATATAATGATGAACCTATAAGCAGGGAGAACATTGAAAAGGTCTTGGAGGCTGCCAATTTTGCGCCTACCCATAAGAAAACGGAACCTTGGCGATTTAAAGTACTACAAGGGGAGGCCAAGGAAAAATTGGGCTTATTCCTGTCATTGAAATACATGGAAACGGAACCCAAGCCTAAGCAGTTTAAGGTGGAAAAGTTGATTCAGAATCCAAAAAAGGCTGCCGCAGTCATAGCCATTTGTATGCAACGCGATCTCCAAGAAAGTTTACCAGAATGGGAAGAGGTGGCGGCAACGGCCATGGCGGTTCAGAATATGTGGCTTTGTTGTACGGAGTTGGGTATCGGGAGCTATTGGAGTTCTCCAAGCCTGATTAAATATATGGGCGATTTTTTTGAGTTGAATACAGGCGAAGTATGTTTGGGCTTTTTCTATATGGGCTATTATGACGAAGAAATTCCAGTGGTCAGCAAAGGACCATGGCAGGAGAAAGTAACCTGGATGTAGGATTAGCGATTAGCTAAAAAAGGGAAACAAGGCAGATCTGTATTCCCAGGCCTTATATATAAATAGGCCCAGATAAATTATGGTAACCATAAATTTCAGGAAGGTCCCGGTTAAAAAGCCTAAAAAAGAACCAAAGGCGGCCTTTAGGGCCGTTTTTTGATCGGCCCTGTTGATCAGTTCCCCTACCAAAGCGCCCAAAAAAGGCCAGATTATGATTCCAAAAAATCCAAGAACTGGAAATATAAGGGCTACTAGGAGTCCAATGGTAGTGCCGATCATTCCCCACTTACTTCCCCCGAATTTCTTGGTTCCCCAAACGGGAATAATGTAGTCCAGGGCAAAAACTAGTAAAGCTACGGCCAAGGTAATTCCCAAAAAAATCCAATCATCTGGAATGGCTTTTGTAAGATAGAGCAGTAGTAAGCCTACCCAGCTTATAGGTGTTCCCGGCAGGACAGGAAGAAAACTGCCTAAAATGCCTATGAACATTAAGATGAATCCAATTGTCAGCAATACAATATCCATATGGCTTTTTTGATTTTTTTAGGGAAGTGTACTTCCTGTTTGACGAAGATAGGGAGGATTTGTTACATATGGTAGCGGGGTATGACCGGGGTAGTTACTTCGACAGGGTTCTTTGCAGGAGGATGAGAAGTCGCACATCTTGGTTATAGGTAGTGCCAGTTAGTTTTTGTCGGCAGTTCAGTAATTCGGGTCATATTTTATGTTTTGGTTTAGCTTCGCTGAATCTTCGATTTCTCATCTTCATTACTAATAACGAAACAAAAAAGCTCCTCCCTTTAGCCAAAGGGAGGTGTCTTCGCCAAGGCGAAGAAGGAGGGTTCTTAAATCCCAAGCCTTGTGGATATGTACAGAATATGGAGAATAAGTGAGGGCTAGGTCTTCAAACCTGCCTGACGGGAAGGCAGGCTCTTTCGCTGGCGCGAGCGTCACGCTCGTGCCTACATGTGTTCAGTAGAGGAAGGCGGCAGTTCGAGTGCTACGCTCTTACTAGATTTAGGATTTTCCTAATCTAAGTTTTCTAATGGGAATTATGTGCTTTCCTAGGATTTGGGTCTCCAATCCCTTCCGTCTCCTCGGCTGCTGGCCGAGTATCCACCTTCCCTTATCCAAGGGAAGGAGCCTATTGTTATTATTAAACTCAAAGTTTTATTGTCACACATTGCAATGCTAAAAAAAAAATGCTCCTTGCCCTAAACGGGCCTGTCCAGCAATTTCCGCGGGAGGATAAGGTGGGTTCGACAAAAGAGAAGCCGGAATGGGTTAGCAACGCTGACCTTTTCGTGTAAAGAAATGAATGGTGCGCAGCCATAGCTCCAGCGGGTCATTTAGGATGATGGTTCATAAAAGAAAGAAAATTAATCTTGCGTTTAATTCAATATTGAATACTCCAAAATTCCCCTCTTGAGAGGGGTTAGGGGTGTGTTTTCCTCTTTCTGGACCGCGCAATAATTTCAATTCAATTTTTTAAACTAAAAAATTAGTTTAAACTAAATATTTAGTTATATTTGTTCTAGTGTTCAACTAAAAAGTTAGTTAAATGAAACAATTGACCAAAGCGGAGGAGGAGGTAATGCAGGTATTATGGCAGTTGCAGAAATGCAACGTTGCTGCCATAATTGACGAATTGCCGGAACCCAAACCGGCGTACAATACAGTTTCCACCATTGTACGCATCTTGGAGAGCAAAGGTTTTGTAGATCACGAGCAAGAGGGCAGGGGCTATCTTTATTTTCCGTTGATTAAGAAATCGGATTACGGCAATCAGTCCATCAACAAATTGGTAGACGGGTATTTTCAGGGTTCTTTTAAAAGTATGGTTTCGTTCTTTATGAAAAAGAATGATATGAGCCTTTCCGAATTGGAATCCATACTCAAGGACATTAAAAAAGAGAAGGAATGATACGGTATATCCTAGAATGCATGGCATTCCAGTTATTATTTTTGATCGTGTACGATCTGTTCCTTAAGCGGGAAACCTTTTTTCAATGGAACCGGGTATACCTGATCGGGACATTTGTACTTTCCCTGTTATTGCCCTGGATAAAGGTCGAGGCTTTTAAGACTACGGTGTCTTCCGAATATTTTGTATATCCCGAGTATTTATGGGGGATGGATATGTCCGAAGGGGTGGTTATTGCTCCTGAAAATTCTCCTTCTTTTGATCTGTCGGCAATAGAAATAATATTTTACGGCGGAATGGTCATTGCGGCCTTCCTTTTTGCCTACAAACTATATCAAATAAACCGACTCAAAGCCCAGGGCGAGATCCGGTATTTTGACAACTTTACCCGAGTGGTGGTACGAAACAGTGAAATAGCCTTTTCTTTTTTCAGGTCCATTTTTTTGGGAGATAGGGTGCTGGAAAAGGACCATCAAAGCATCATTCAGCACGAGCTGGTGCATATAGAGCAGCGGCATAGTTGGGATCTATTGTTCTTTGAACTGATGCGCATTGTTGGCTGGTTCAATCCCCTGGTCTACGTTTATCAAAATAGGGTTTCCGAATTGCACGAGTTCATCGCCGATGCAAAAGTGGCCAAGACCCATAAATCGGAACAGTATCAATTGCTGTTGTCACAGGTCTTCCAGACCCAACATATTTCTTTCATCAATCAATTTTTTAAATCATCATTAGTCAAAAAACGAATCGTCATGTTACAAAAATCAAAATCAAAAGGAGTTTGGCAACTGAAGTATTTATTGCTGGCGCCATTGGTAGTAGGGATGTTAATCTACACTTCCATGGAAGCTCAGGAGAAAGTAGAGGCAAATCCAGGACAAAATGGTGAGGATTTGGCCATGATCAAAGAAATTAACGAAAAAATTAAAATGCAGGTCCAGGAGAAAGGCTCAATTGGAGCGGTGCATTATGCCTTTGCCCAAAGGAAGAATGTGTATTCTGACAATATAATTCTTAGCAAGTATGATTATTTTGAAAGTAGAATTTTATCCAAACTGAACTTTAAACAAATGGGAGAAGATTCTCAAGGCACATTTCCGGATTGGACATACAAAATGAAAGACCCAACCTCGGCACTTTATGACGACTATGTAAGGCAAAAAAAAGCCTTTCAGTTGTTGGACAAAAACCTGAATGCCTCTATAACTGCCTATGACACGTATGTTATGCTGATAGATAAACGTGACAGTAGTACCAAGGATTATTTTGTATTTGAAGTTAAGAACACAAATGATTTAACTGGGATTGAACTAAGGGCATTAAACGGTAAGTTGGAAGAAATTTTTGAAAGAGGAAATAGCACCTACCACGGTCTAATTATAACTGATGGGTTATATGATTTTCTTGTTTTTAATTCAGAAAGTAATTTAAAGACTACAAAAAATGTTAATAATAAGGTTTCTGGAGTAACTATTCCTAATCAAGACGATGTTGAGGTTCCTTTTTCTCAAGTAGAAAAGGTACCCATTTTTCCCGGTTGTGAGGACGCGGATAATAAAAGGGCCTGTTTTCAAAAGCAAATGCAGAAACACATCAGTAAAAATTTTAGATACCCCCAAGAAGCCCAGGAAAAAGAGATACAGGGAAGGGTTAATATTATGTTCGTTATTCAAAAAGATGGCAGTATAGGCAATGTACGGATGCGCTCCCCAAATAAGATTTTGGAAGGTGAGGCGGCACGTATTATTTCTTTGCTACCAAAAATGGCCTTTGGGGAACACAAAGGAAAAAAAGTTAGAGTGGCATATTCCACCTCAATCACATTTAAACTACCAGAAAAAAAGGAAATTGGTATAAGGGAGAATAATGATGGAACAGTAGATGTAGCCTTCGCCATAATAGATAAAGTTCCAGTCTTCCCAGGTTGCGAAGATGCAGGGGATATAAGAGCCTGTTTTAATCAAATGTTACAGAGGCATATTGGAAAGAATTTTAGATATCCTGAACAAGCCCAGGAAATGGGCACTCAGGGACGGGTAAATGTGCTGTTCATTATTCAAGAAGATGGAAGCATAGGTAATGTTAGGTTACGCGGTCCTGACAAATTATTGGAAGATGAGGCGGCCCGAATTATTTCTTTGTTGCCGCAAATGACCCCTGGGGAACACCGTGGTGAAAAAGTACGGGTACCTTTTTCGATTCCGATTACCTTTAAGCTTGAGGGCCCTAAAGACAATGGTACATCTCAATCCCCAGAATTAACGTCTGTTTCGAATACGATGTCTGTAATGGCAATTGTTAAAAAGGTTGGTGGCAAGGAGTATCTTCGATGTATGGTTACCGATGGAACCAAAGGGTTGCCAGGGGTAAATGTTTCCGTACGAGGAAAAAATGAGGTTGTGGTTACAGACTTTGATGGGATAATTGAGATTGAAGCCCAAAAAGGAGATGTCTTAACTTTTCAGTACAAAGGATTGCCCACTACTATGCTTGTCGTTACGGACCAACAGAAATACCAAATTACCAATAAGTAGCTGTTTTCTTAATTGAGCACTGGAAACACCTAAACTGGAGCATATTATATATAGTGTGATACGTAAATTGCTAATCTGGATCATAGGAAAATCATATTTAAAAAATTGTTGAGTGAAGGCTTTATTTCAAGATTATAATAATTCAAATAATTGAAAATATCCAACCTAATCATACTAATGCTTTTTTTAACAAAGAGCAGTTCCCAGTCTAATCCTGTAGTCGTTGCGGATAGCCTCTACGCTGTTGGTAACTATACGCTGGCTATTAATGAATATTCCAAGGAGGGCTCGTACAATGCGCAATTACAAATTGCGCGGGCCTATAGTGCTATTGGGAATTATGACAAGGCATTGGTACAGTATGAAAATATTGTACAGAAAAACAATTCACATATATTGGCCAAGTATGAACTTGGAAGGCTGTATCTAAAACTTAAGAAATATGATGCTGCAAGGTTAGTTTTTTCTGAATTGAGTGAAAAGAACAATCTAAACCCTGAATACTTTTACTATTTGGGAGAATCATTAAAAGAATTAAATCTTTTGCCAGAGGGTGTTGCTGCCTATAAGGAGTCAGTAAAACTGGATAGCACCCATTTGCGAAGTCTGTTTCAATTGGGAAAATATTACGTATTACAAAGGGAGCGGGACTCTGTTCTGAAATATGTGGATAAGGGGTTGCATTTTTATGAAAATGATGTAAGCCTTATCAATTTAAAGGCCCTCGCCAACTACAATGACAATTTATTATGGCTTGCCTTGCCCTTATTTGAAAGACTGGTTGAATTAGGGGAGTATAAAGAATATATTTTTGAAAAAATGGGGTATGCCTATTTTGCCATGACAAAATATGAGAAGGCAAAGGAGGCCTATAAAAATCTCTTAACGTTCGATGGGGAGAATCCTGTGGCACTCTATGGTATTGGAAGTGCTTATGCCAAATTGCAGGAATTGGATAGTGCCAAAATCTACATTAAAAAATCCATAGAAGTACAGAAAGTAGTGTTGGACAAGGAATATAATGCCTTGGCCAGATTGGCAGTGGAACAAAACGATTTAAAATTGGCTATTGAATATTATGAAAAGGCGTTTGGTGAAGATCCAGCCGGGTATCTGTATAAATACGAAGTTTGCTTATTGACCGATCAACATTATAAAAACCCAAAAATATCTCTAAAATGCTACGAGGAATTTCAGGAGAAATTTGGTCGTAAAAAGGATTATTTCTCAGAATTCACATCCAAAAGGATAGCGGAATTAAAGGAGGAAATTCAATTGGATAGCCCTTAAATTGATCAAAAAATTGTAATTTCCGCCCAGAATCTGGCATACATGAGGAAAGTTGCGGTTTTGGCTTGTTTTTGTCTTTTTACCTCTTGCGACTGGTTTACTTCCAACGAAGAAAAAACCCAAGAATTGGTAAACGAGGAAATGCGCAATATAAATTTTAATGAGGTGGATAAGTACCCCTTATTTGACAACTGTGATGAAATGTTGGACAAGGAGGGGCAGCTGGAGTGTTTTCAAAATACACTATTGGAGCAGTATACTGAGACGTTGGAGGATTTTGAGTTTCAATTTGTGTCCGATATCAATACCTCTATATATGTGGATTTTTTGGTGGACTACAAAGGAGAAATATCCGTTTTGGAAGTGCAGCGCAACCAGGATATTGAAAATCAGATCCCGGAATTTCGCACAATCATCACCCAAAGCTTAAAAGGATTGCCCCCATTATCGCCCGCACTAAAAAGAGGGGTCCCGGTTTCCTCAAAATTCAGGATTCCTATTATCGTGAATTCCAATTGAAATATAAATCTAGCATCTAAACAATTCCTGCCTTGGCAAATGAAAAGATAATATTGGGAATAGACCCCGGAACCACCATCATGGGCTTCGGTCTAATAAAGGTGGTCAATAAAAAGATGGAGTTCATTCAAATGAACGAACTCCTACTTCAGAAATATGCCGACCCCTATACCAAGCTTAAACTTATTTTTGAGCGCACCATAGAACTCATCGACACCTACCACCCGGACGAAATAGCTATTGAGGCACCATTTTTTGGTAAGAATGTCCAATCTATGCTAAAGCTCGGCAGGGCCCAGGGGGTAGCCATGGCTGCAGGCTTATCTCGTCAAATTCCCATCACGGAATACCTTCCAAAAAAGATTAAAATGGCCATTACGGGAAATGGTAACGCCAGTAAGGAACAGGTGGCCAAAATGCTGCAGAGCGTGTTGGGATTAAAGTCGCTCCCTAAAAACCTGGACAGTACCGATGGCCTGGCCGCTGCAGTCTGTCATTTTTATAACGAAGGCCGAATAGAAGTAGGCAAAAGCTATAGCGGTTGGGATGCTTTTGTGAAACAAAATGGTGACAAAATCAATAAACAGTAATCAATTACCTAGTAAACAGTGGTCAGTAATCGGTAAACAGGAATAGTTAAAACCCAACTTCATTTACTTGGGCTAGATGTTCGTTCGAATTCTTTGGAAAACTTATTTTTGTGGAATTGTAATTAATAGTTATGAGATTTCAGGACTTATTGGATTATAAAAAATCTTTTACTTTGGCGATGAGGATTTTTGAGATTTCCAAATCCTTTCCTAAGGAAGAAAGATATTCCTTGACAGATCAAATAAGAAGATCTTCAAGAAGTGTTTCGGCAAATATTGCAGAATCTTATGCCAAGCGACTTTATCCAAAATATTTCATTAATAAATTAACCGATAGCGATGCTGAGAATCTGGAAACCCAAATGTGGGTGTAATATGCGATGGAATGCCAATATATAAACAAAGAAATATTCGAGGATTTGATGGTTGAAAGTCAGGAAATTGGGAAATTAATCTATTTTATGATTAATAACCATGACAAGTTTGGGTCCAAATAGGTTTATTATACTGACCACTGACCACTGACCACTGACCACTGACCACTGACCACTGACCACTGACCACTGTTTACTGATTACTGATTACTGAAAAAATGAGCGGCATTTACATCCATATCCCTTTTTGCAAGCAGGCTTGTCACTATTGCGATTTTCATTTTTCCACCAATATGGGGAAGAAGGAGGCCATGGTGCTGGCATTGATCAAGGAATTGGAACTGAGGAAGGTTGAGTTTAAGGAGGAGGTAGTGCAAACCATTTACTTTGGGGGTGGAACGCCATCGGTGTTGAACACAGCAGAAATCGACCAGATAATTGGGGCGGTTTATAGTAATTATACTGTGGTAAGTGCACCCGAGATCACTTTGGAGGCCAACCCCGATGATCTGTCCAAAGAAAAAATAGAAGAATTGGCCAAATCACCGATCAATAGGCTGAGTATTGGAATCCAATCTTTTTTTGAGGAGGATTTAAAAATGATGAATAGGGCACATAATTCAGCCGAAGCGGAAGACTGTATCGTATTGGCCAAGAATTATTTTGACAATATTTCCATTGATCTTATTTATGGCATTCCCGGAATGACCAATGAGCGTTGGGTATCCAACATAGAAAAGGCGTTGGACTTTGGAGTGCCACATATTTCTAGCTATGCCCTTACCGTAGAACCCAAAACGGCCTTAAAATCGTTTATAGATAAGGGATTGGTGCCAGCTGTGGATGATGAATTGGCAGAAGCCCACTTCCATATTCTGGTCCAGAAATTGGAAGCGGCAGGATTTGTTAATTACGAAATTTCCAATTTTGGAAAACCAACTTATTTTTCTAGGAACAACACGGCCTATTGGCAGGGAAAAAAATACATGGGAATTGGACCTTCCGCCCATTCGTTTGACGGAATTAGAAGGGCTTGGAACATTAAAAACAATACCAAGTACATCAAAGCCATTGCACAAAACGAGTTGCCATTGGAAGAGGAGATACTGTCCAAAACCGACCGATATAACGAATATGTGATGACCGGTTTGCGGACCATTTGGGGCATTTCACTGAATAGGATTAAAGCGGAATTTGGAGCAGAATTCCATTCGTATGTATTGCAACAGTCCCGGAAAAAAATTGAGGATGGCCTGCTTTATGTGGAAAAAGAACACTTATTCGTCTCCCCTAAAGGGAAATTTTTGAGTGATGGGATTGCCGCCGATTTATTTTTGGTTAACTTGTCCTGAACTTGTTTCAGGACCAAAGTTCTTTTTATGACAAAAGGTTATTTCTATATCCTCGGTAATTCAACAAGAAATTCATTGTATGCCGGAGCGACTAAAAATGTTATTAAACGATTAAGGCTTCACGAACTAGGTATGGCTTCAGTCTTCACAAAGAAATACCATATTAAATATTTGATTTATTTTGAAGAATTTGAGGAGATTGGCGAGGCCTTTAAAAGAGAAAAGCAAATAAAAAATTGGCATAAAGACTGGAAATGGAATTTGATCAAAGAAAAGAATCCGGAATTGTTAGACTTAAGGCATCGATTTGAATAACTAGTGATGCAATATTAGATACTGAACATATTCAGCATACATGAAAACCATTATAAAACACAATACCAAAAACTACATCATAGATCTATCCCAACCCTTGGATATTTCCATTCCCATTACCGGAAAGAGTACCAATGTAAATGCATGGTATGTGGACCCGCCGAAAATTGAGCCCCATACCGAAGGGGAATTTATTGGGAAGATCACGGAAGGGGCTTCAACCAATTTTAACGATATTAGTTTTAATCCTCATGCCCATGGTACCCATACAGAATGTATAGGTCACATAACGGAAGAGTTCTATTCCGTAAATAAAAGTCTTTCCAAATTCTTTTTTATGGCAGAGGTCATTACCATAGCTCCGGAAAAAATAAAAGGAGATTTTGTTATCTCCAAAAAGCAGTTGCAATATGCCTTGGGGAATAAAAATAGGGAGGCAGTGGTCATTAGGACCATCCCAAACCTAAGGGACAAAATGACCAAGCAATATGCCAATACAAATCCCCCATATTTATTGGAATCGGCAGCACAATTGTTGGTGGATAAGGGCGTGGAGCATTTGCTGATAGACCTTCCTTCTGTGGATAAGGAAAAGGATGAGGGAGCGCTATTGGCCCATAAGACCTTTTGGAATTTTGATGGAAAACGTCGACTGGAGGCCACTATAACCGAGTTTGTTTTTGTAGCGAATACCATAAAGGATGGGAAGTATTTTTTAAACCTTCAACTAGCTGCCTTCGAAAATGATGCCAGTCCCAGTAGGCCCGTGCTATATTTAATAGAGGAATCATAAACATTACTATGCGGTTGCTTTTAAAAGTTGAGGAACTATTAATGTTCTGTTTTGGATTATATCTCTTTAGTTTGTTGGATTATAGTTGGTGGTGGTTTGTTGGGCTAATTTTGGCACCAGATATTGGGATGCTTGGCTATCTTCTGGGAAATAAGGCCGGTGCCATTGGGTACAATTTGTTCCATCATAAGGGTTTGGCCATTGTAATTTATTTCCTCGGGATTTATCTTTCCTTACCTTTGTGTCAGTTAATAGGGATCATCCTATTTTCCCATGCTTCCATGGACAGGATATTTGGTTATGGACTAAAATATAACAAGGGGTTTAAATATACCCACTTAGGTGAAATAGGTAAGGCAAATGAATGATATATTGGAACTTTTTTTGGGTCTTATTCTCGGGGCTATCGCCATGTACTGGGTGTTTTCTTTTTTTCGAAAAAAAAGGAGCAAAGAGCTGACGGAACATCAGTCGGCCATCCTGTTGGATAAGATAAAAAGCGTATGCAAATTAATAACGGTGGAAGGCGATTTTGCCGAAATTTATCGGTATGAAAACACCAAGGAGCGTTTTCTAAGCTTGGTAAGCAGTAAAAAAAAGGCCCTGATCATCATCAATGCCAAGGCGCATATTGGTTTTGATCTAAAGAAGTTGCAAATGTATGCCGATATCGATAAGAAAAGAATTATCCTTACCAATTTTCCGCAACCTGAAATTTTATCGATTTCCCCAGAACTACAGTTTTACGATATCCAAAACGGACTTTTCAACTCCTTTACTCCAACGGACCTTACTTCTTTGAATATGGAGGCTAAACAACACATTAAGGATAAAATTCCTCAAAGTGGTTTAATGGATACTGCAAATAAAGAGGCTCTGGAGGCGGTGCTTTTAATTGAAACGATTGTAGAGACCATTGGTTGGAAACTGGACTATTCCGCCTTGGAAATGAACAATCGAAAAAAGGAAATCTTGGAGAAGTAATATCCTTTTTCTCATGACCCCGAATTGGAATCAATTTTTTTATTTTAGCGGGATGATAGGAAATCTAAAGAAGACATACTTTTATGGGATTTCCAAAACAAAATTTACAATGAAAACTTTATTTTATACTCTATTATTTTTAACAATGACCGTATCAAGTTATGGTCAAAACAAAGAAGATATGAAGAACTTTGATTCCAATTTTGTGCACACCGTTTTTTTTTGGTTGAAGAATCCTGACAGCCTTGAAGATAGGAAGGCTTTTGAGACATCCATCCTGAAATTTATGAGGGATTCCAAATACGCCAAGACCAACTTTGTGGGGGTGCCTCCAAAGGCCACTCGTGATGTTGTGGATGGTTCCTTTACCTATTCTTTGGTAGTTTCTTTTGAATCTGCCGAGGCACAGGCCAAATATCAGACCGAAGAAGCCCATAATCTATTTGTTGCGGAATCCAGCGATTTATGGACCAAGGTCATCGTGTACGATTCACAAGGGATTTAGTTTTTTATTATGGTGACCTACAGGCAAGCCGATGCCGGGGATTATTTGAAAATTGCCAAATTGCACGTAAAAAGTTGGCAACAAAATTACAGGGGCGATTTTAGTGATCAATTTTTGGACACCGAGGCTACTGCTGAGCGGGAAGGTGTCTGGCAGAATAGGTTAAATAATCCAACTCCAAACCAATATTGCTGGGTAGCGGAGCAGAAAGGGGAAATTTATGGGTTTGCCTGTGCCTTTCTTGAGGATGATGCCAAATACGGCGCCTTATTGGACAATTTGCATGTGTTGGACACGGCCAAGGGAAAAGGAATTGGCAGATATTTGATGAGGTTGGTGGCCCAAGAGGTACTAAAGAATGATTCGGGTGGAAAATTGTACTTATGGGTGCTCAAGAACAATGCCAGCGCTATGGCCTTTTACGAACGTTTGGGAGGGATTAATTGTGAAACCATTGCAGGAAACGACATCGGCGATCAGGAAGTGCTTAAATGCCGAATAATATGGGATAATTTAAAAGAGCTGGCCCACTAGTGATTCAATATAAGCAACACTATGAATATAGAGGAATTTAGGGAACATTGTATCCTTAAAAAGGGGGTTACCGAAGAATTTCCCTTTGATGCCGCCACCTTGGTGTTCAAGGTAATGGGGAAAATGTTTGCCCTAGTGCCTCTGGAAAGGATTCCGTCCCAGGCCAATTTGAAATGCGATCCGGAAAGGGCCATTGAACTGCGGGAATCCTATGATGGAAAAATCACTGCTGGGTACCATATGAGTAAAGTACATTGGAATTCCCTCTATTTGGAGGGATTGCCACCCTCATTGGTCCGGGAATTGATAGACCATTCCTATGAACTGGTAGTTGCCGGTCTAACAAAAAAGTTACAGGTCCAACTTAAGGCTTTGGATTAACTACATTTGCATAAAATACATTTCAAATTCCTAAATGGATAACCTAAAAACATTTTATAAACACAGAGTTGAACTCTACACCGGAGAGCTGGGGAAGGTAAAAAGACAACTGGCCATTTCCAGTACCATCAGATTGATCGTTTTTGTTCTCGCGGCCAGTTTGACCTATCTTTTTTTTGGGGATACCAAATTGGTTCTAGGAACGCTTATAGTTGCCATAGGCCTGTTTTTATATCTGGTTTCCAAACATACGGACTTACAGTACAAGAGGGACAAACTTTTGGCCCTAATTAAAATTAATGAAACGGAAATGAAAGTGTTGGAACGCAATTTCCATCACCTTCCCGATGGTTCGGAATATAAGAATCCCACTCATTATTTTGCCCAGGATATTGATCTTTTCGGAAAAGGTTCCTTTTATCAGTATAGCAATCGTACCGCCTTGGTCCAAGGCAGTGATAAGTTGGTGGAAATGCTATTGGCAAACGATTTGGAGAATATTGCGGGCAAGCAGAAGGCTGTGGAAGAATTATCCAAATTACCCGATTGGAGACAGGAATTTTCTGCAATAGCCATCCTGGTAAAAACGGATACCACAACAAAAACCATAGTTTCCTGGCTTGCTGGGTACAAAGCATACGTTCCCAAGGCCATACGCTATGTATCCTATACTTTTTCTTTGGTTTCCCTTGTTTTAATTGGAGGATACTTGTTGGGGGTATTACCTGGTTTCCCTATATTTATTGTACTATTGGCCGGTTTGTTATTGAGTGGTTTTTACCTAAAAAGCACGTCTAAACTGGCTTCGGATGCCAATAAGGTGCAGAGCACCTTTCAGCAATATCAAAAATTGATTTTAAAAATTGAGGAACAGGAATTTAGCTCCGATCTTTTGAAGGAAAAGAGGAATTCTGTGGTCTCCCAAAAAGAGTTGGCCTCAAAAGTTTTAAAGGAATTCTCCGAAATTCTTGGTGCCTTGGACCAAAGAAACAATATGTTTTTCGCTTTGTTAGGGAATGGATTTTTTCTTTGGGATTTGTTACAGGCCTACAGGATAGAACGGTGGATAGGTAACCACGGGCCAAAGGTGGAGAAGTGGTTTAACGCCATAGCCTTTTTTGATGCCTTTAATAGTTTGGGGAATTTTGCCCATAACCACCCGGGCTATAGCTATCCACAATTGGTGGATAACGAGACTGTCCTGAAATCGGTCAATGCCTCCCATCCTTTATTGGATCCCCAAAAAGCAGTTCCCAATGATATTGCCATTCTTAAGGAGCAATTTTTTATTGTCACCGGAGCCAATATGGCGGGTAAGAGTACTTTTTTGAGGACGGTTTCCCTGCAAATAGTCATGGCGAATATTGGATTACCAGTATGTGCTACGGCCGCGGAGTATTCCCCTATTAAATTGATAACCAGCATGCGGACTACGGATTCCCTTACGGATGATGAATCTTATTTCTTTTCGGAATTGAAGCGATTGAAGTTTATAGTAGATGAAATACAAAAGGATAAGTATTTTATTGTTCTGGATGAAATTCTAAAAGGGACCAACAGCATGGATAAGGCCATAGGTTCCCGTAAGTTTGTTGAAAAATTAGTGGCTTCAAAATCTACCGGGATTATTGCAACCCATGATTTAAGTTTATGTGAAGTTTCAGAGGAATTGCCCCAGGTTAAGAACTATTATTTTGATGCCGAAATTATTAACAATGAGCTTAATTTCGATTACACCTTTAAAACCGGGGTCTGTAAAAACATGAATGCGTCCTTCTTGTTGAAAAAGATGGAAATAGTGGAATAAACGCTTCTGCTAATATTTTTCAGGAGCAGGATTACAAAAAAAATCATGGATTCATTAACGCAGATAGTATTGGGTGCCGCAATGGGAGAAGCGGTATTGGGCAAGAAAGTAGGCAATAAGGCCATGCTTTACGGTGCTATTGCCGGTACCATACCCGACTTGGACGTTTTGGCCAATTATGTTACCGATACGGTTACCGCTATAGAATGGCATAGAGGGTTTACCCACTCCATTTTCTTTTCCATAATTTTTGCCCCTATCTTCGGCTGGCTCATCTTTAAATTGGAACGGAAGGGGCCTGCCTCATGGAAGGAATGGTCTTGGTTAATGTTCTGCGGACTTTTCACCCATCCCATTTTGGATGCCTTTACCACTTGGGGCACTCAACTTTTTTGGCCTCTTGATCTTAGGGTAGCTTTTCAGAACATCTTCGTTATTGATCCTTTGTACACCCTGCCATTTTTACTGTTTCTTATTCTGGCTATGCGCCAAAAAAGCGATTTGACGATGCGGCGGCGCTATAATATGTATGGGTTGGGCATCAGTAGCATATATTTGGGATTGAGCTTGCTGCTCAAAGGAGTGGCCTATAAAAAGATCACCGATAGTTTGGAGGCACAGGGAATAACTTATACAGAAATAGACACTAGGCCTTCTCCGTTTAATACTGTTCTTTGGTCTGCCAATGTGGATGTCGGGGATGCCTACCTGATTGGGAACTACTCTTTTTTCGATAATAGGCCCGTTCAGTTTAGTCGCTATCCAAAAAACCACGAATTACTGGGCGATTTGGCCCAAAATGATAAGATTCAACGACTTAAAAAAATTACCGATGGTTGGTATACCATAAATGAGGTAAAAGGAGAGCTGTTTTTTAATGACCTACGCTTCGGGTTGATGAGTTTGGATCCTGATGAATCACAATTCGCTTTTAACTACAAGTTGATTCCCAAGAATGGAGAGCTGTTGGTTGAGGAAAGCCCCAAATTAAGAAGAGATGCCAAAAAACTCCTTCTGGCCCTTTGGGTCCGGATGTGGGGGAATTAACTCAGGATTGCCCTAGGCCTTAAATATCCTTGGTTGAGAGGGTTTGACAGCCCTCAACCGGATAGCAATGATAATGGCTTTTAGTCTATAGACTTTTCACTTGGCCTTCATGAAACGCGTTGGCCTGAAGCCTTAATAATTCCTCGGCCTTCTGTTTTTTGTATTTGTAAATTTCCTCTTCCTCGGCAATTTCACTATAGATCTTATTGTTGAGCAGGGTGTCTGTTTCGAGTGCTTTTTCGCGCTGCCCAACCTTTTGTGTAACCCAAGTCCTAACGGCACTTTCCTGATCTTCCAACTTATAATCGTAAGTACCTTTTGGGGACAGCAATTTTGCGATTATGGGCGATGTTTCTATAGCGAGGAACAAGAGAAAAATAAAAAATGAAGGAAGCCACGGCAATTTATTCAAAGCATTTATTCTGGCCATGAGACCGTCGAAACCGTCAATAATGGGTTGGGTATTGGTAACTTGATCTACATATTCCAGATCCAAGGCCGCAATCTGTGACTCCAAAGCTGAAATTTTTTCAGCGTTCGTTTGTTTTAGGGCTTGCAGTTCGGCCAAGGCCGCATCGTGTTTTTCCCTTTTTTCCTTGTAGACGGGACCTTTGCCCAATAGTTTGGTGCCTGCAGTGCCTTCTGCCTCGGAGATGTAGGTGTCGTAAAGTGCGTTGGTTTCGGTCTCCTTGGCAATGGTTTCATTTTTAAGGCCCAAAATATCGGCCTTCAGTTGTTCCGTTTTTGGGGTGTATTGTGTGGCAATCTGCTCTTTGTTGGCAAGGGTCATGGTGTTTTTCTCCTCCAAAAGCACTTGGTTGATCTCTTTTTCAAAAATTTTCATTTCCAAAGGTTTGGAGATGACAATGGCGATAATGATGGCTAATATTATTCGTGGCGTGGCCTGTAGTAATTCGCTCTTAAAACTGTTGTTCTTTTTTATGGTGGAGACAATAAATCGGTCCAGATTAAATATAAGAAGTCCCCAAATTAAGCCGAAAATGATGGAGGTATAGCTGTTGTCGAAGACAGTAAAAAGGGCATAGGAACTGGCTATAAATGCCATGACCGCGGTAAAGAAGACGGTAGCGCCAATTCCAGTGTATTTGTTTTGCTCTCCCTTGGAGCAAGTTTGGAGAATATCGGTATCGGCCCCTGAGCAGAGCATAAAGAATTGCTGTAACATAGTGTTCTGATTTTGATTGATGTTCCTATAACTGTTAGAACGTAGAAACCTATGATTTGTTACAGAAAATTATCATAAATCTTAGGTGTTTTTTTGGATACTTATGCGATGAGTTGTACTTATCTAAATCCGATATGGGTTGCCATTCGTATCCAATCCCTAAAGGTTTTTAAAACCTTGTAGGACCACCTTATGATTGAAAGGATATGGAAGCTCCTGCTCCATGCCGCGGAGGTTGGCATCCCGGCTTTTTCGGCGGGAAGGCGGAAGGGGTAGTGTGCATCCTTGGGCCAATGTTATGCGGCTATTTGTGCAATCCCAATTGGTAGGGGCTTTCCACCCGCCCCGTCTTCTTCCCCGACCCGCTGTCGGTAAAGAATCCACCCCTCCCTATCCAAGGTGGGGAGCCACTTTTGGCATGTAGATCAAACAGAATGTTTGCTTTATGATCTAGAAAGAAACAACCCAATTTGAGTATTTCAAAAATCGGGCATCATCGTTAATTGATATTGCGTTGGCTGTTCCAGGGCATTAGTTTTGCTTTTTATCGGCCTGTCCCTAATCCTGCAAGGTTTCCAAAACCTTGTAGGTTTTGTGATTGGGCATGAATGTTTGTCTGGTTTTTCCGGGTTTTGTTTGGTTCTAATCCTGCAAGGTTTTTTTGACCTTGTAGGTATAGGGCAAGGTCATGATTGCTTTTAATCCTGTAAGCTTTTTTAAACGCTCAAAATTTCGGGATCTTTATTTAGGCTGACTTATATCATGTTTTTAGTTAGTAATGTTGGCGACCTTTAGAGTGTTGGTTTAAACGGGTAAAACTAGCCTATTAGTTTTATAGCGAGTACTCACCATAAAGGCAGAGGTACTCCCTTTTAAAAGGACCAAATATTAAACAATTTCAAAATTTATTAAAATATGAAAAGAAGAGAGCCAGTATCAAAAATTATGACAACAGATTTAGTTACCATAAATCACACCAACAGTTTATTGGATGCCGAAAAATTGTTTGAAAAGCATAAGATTCGCCATATTCCAGTTGTGAACAATAAAAAGATTATCGGAATTCTGAGTTTAACGGATTTATTGAGGATTAGTTTTGTTGATAATTATGGCGAGGATGATTCCCAAGTGGACACCGCAGTCTACAATATGTTGAGCATAGAACAGGTGATGGTAAAGAACCCCGTACATATTTCTCCATCCTTGAGTATAAAGGAGGTAACGGAAATATTAGCTAAAAAGGAATTCCACGCTTTACCAGTAGTTGAAAATGGAGACTTGGTAGGGATTGTTACTACTACGGACTTGTTGAATTACCTATTGGAACAATATTAGTAGAATATAGTTGGAAGCCGAGTGGCCTGAATTCTTATTTTAATATTTTTGGGCCTCTTGGCTTTTTTGTGTCCTGTTCCTAATCCTACAAGGTTTTCAAAACCTTGTAGGTACGGTGCTAGGTCATTATTGATTGTCTGGAATTCCCAGTTAGTTTTGCTTCTAATCCTGCAAGGTTTTTTTAGCCTTGTAGGTATTGAGAAAGCACATGATGATTTATCTGGTTGTCTTGGTTAGGTTGGGGTATAAGTCCTACAAGGTTTTGAAAACCTTGCAGGACTAACTTATGATGGTGGCACCGAAACCTTTTCGTCGGGATGGCGGAAGGGGTAGCGTGCATCCCTGGGCTATTTTGATTGGCTATTTGTGCAATCCCAATTGGTAGGGGCTTTCCACCCGCCCTGTCTTCTTCCCCGACTCACTGTCGGTAAAGAATCAACCCCTCCCTATCCAGGGTGGGGAGCCATTGTATTGCAAAAACCGGCCATCATCTTTAATCGATTTTGCCTTAGCTATTGCAGCTGCATCCTTTTTTAGCTTTTTATCGGCCTGCCCCTGATCCTGCAAGGTTTTTTTTTAAACCTTGTAGGTATGGTGCTAGGTTATTATTGATTGTATGGAATTCCCAGTTAGGTTTGCTTCTAATCCTGCAAGGTTTTTTTAGCCTTTTAGGTATTGAGAAAGCACATGATGATTTATCTGGTTGTCTTGGTTAGGTTGGGGTATAAGTCCTGCAAGGTTTTGAAAACCTTGTAGGACTGCTTAAATTTTTACTTTTCATTTCGGAAATTTCTTTCATGTTAGGAATGTGATGGATCAACAACCACCAAGTTTTACGACCGGGTAATCGCTGACATCAATGCTTGCATTTTTGCTCTTTCGAACCAATTCGATTGCTTCATCCGTTTTGTACTGATGAGGCCCAATATAAAAGGTCGCTCCTTTTTCGGCCAGTTCTTTAATATATTGAACTGGATTCGGATGTGGCTGAGGTGGCAGCTGAGGTAAATTGTACAATCTTCCATAATATACGGAAGGTTCTTTTGTACGTTCTTGTTTTTGGTTGGTACTGTTTTTAATACTTTGGGAAGGTAAGTGGTCCTGTTTGATCTGGGAAGCGGTATTTGGATCGCCAAACTCCCCTTTAGGGTCATTATATAATGGGACTGGATGCACATAATTATTTTCCTTATATGCCAATTTTTTATAAGCCTCGTATAATTGCATTACTTCAACATAGTTTTTTTTTAATTCGCTAACACTGCCTTTGTGCTCGTCGTGATAATTTGAGACAGCAGCCCTGAAGCTTCTTGCTTTTTTTAAATAAGTGTCAATAGCATATTTCAATTCTTTGGAATATTTTTCAGTATTTACGTGGGTCGCAATAGTTGGAGGAGGGGGTGGAAAGTCGGAGCTAACTACGGGAACTAATTCCGCTTTCAATACCGCTTTTTTAGAAATATGATTATTGGAGCCTAACTCTTCTTCCTCTTCAACTTTTGTTGCTGTCTTTGATGGTATTGGGGCAGGTGGAATAGTGCTTGGCTCACCTTTTTTTATGGGAGGAACAGGATTCGGAGCAGGAGCAGGTGGAGGTGGAGGCGGGCATTCAGGAAAGGGCTGGGCTTTCTCTTTTTGTTCATCAGTCATGCTGCCGTAAATATTTTCCAAGGTCTTTAAATCCTTTAGCGGAATCACTCTTGTTTCTTGGGGTTGAGCATTGTATTTTTTAGCTAGGGTGTTGAATTCCTGTATTTCCGTTTTGGTGGCTCCAACTTGATTTTGGTGTCCTGTAGGTCCTTGGATGTCAATGGTGGCGACACCATAGTCCATTAAAATAGCATCCACTTGTTTAATGATATTGGCCGGAGTTTCTTTTGCTACCCTAATTATGGCCTTAACACTTTGACTTCTTTGTTCTTTTGTTAGGCTTTGGTTGTATCTAAGTAAATGGGATTTTAACTCTTCAAGCGTAACCAAATCAAGATTGAACAACAACTGTCCATTTTTATTTATGGCAACCACTATTTCATCCGTTGTAATATTTTGGATCTTTGAATCATAAATAAATTCCAATTCATTACCTTTTTCTATTACTTCTTGTTGGTAGCCTCGCTCAATAGTCACTGACTCCATTTTTTGAATTTCAAGAACTTCTTTGGTGCTAAAACTGTAGAGTAGGAGTACCATTAATGGAATTAGCAATAAACTTCTAAGCCAAATGGCTTTCATTGATGTTTGTGTTTTCATGATAACGATTCGTTTTTTGATTGATGAATAATGAATGGCATTTGCCAAAGGGGGTGTTACGGCATTCCGATAGCTATCGGAAGATGAGAATGCCAATACCAATTTTTGGTAATTGGGAACACTTGCCCCTCTTTCTAAAACAGCCTCATCGGCCAAAAATTCATGGTTCAGTTTTGCCAAATGTTTTGCCCAATAGACCAAGGGGTGAAACCAGAAGACTATTTGAATCAGCTCCAACAATAAGATATCTAGGCTGTGTTTTTGTCTGGCATGGGTTTCCTCGTGCCAAAAAACTTCTTGCGGAATTTTATGGGCCTCGTAATTTCTTTTGTTGAAAAAAATATAGCTAAAAAATGTGTGCGGAGCAATAAGTTCTTGAAGTAACACGTGATGGATACGTCCCGATTTTAATCTGGGATTGCTCTTGATATTTTTGATCAATGACCTGAGGTTTCCTAAAAACTTGAGTGCGAAAATGAATGCCCCTAAAGCGTATATACCCCATAAAATAATGGGTAACATTGGGGTTGTGTTTTTTGTGTTTGCTATGGAATTACTAGTGGTTTGATCAATGTACGTTGGAAGCAGGGTTGGCTCTATTGTTACCGTAACATATTGGGTAAAGGTGATTAAGGGAATGCTTAGGGAAATGATAAAAGCCGATAGCAGATAATATCTTTTAAAATGATGAATATGGACCTTCTCCAGCACCAACTTGTAGAATAGTAGGAGTATGGCCAAACACGCACTAAATTTTAGAAGATAGATCCACATGATTATTTGTTTTTAATTTCTGTATCGATCAAGTTTCTTAATTCTTCCAGTTCTTCCTTGCTCAAGTCGGTTTCCTGGGCGAAGAAGGAAGCAAACTGGGAGGCGCTATCATTGAAAAAAGTTTTGATAAGTCCGTCCAAGTGTTTGGAGAAATAGTCCTTTTTCTTTACCAAAGGGTAGTATTGTCTGGCGTTGCCAAACAATTTGTACGCAACGAAGCCTTTGTCCGTCATCCTTTTTAACAAGGTGGCCACAGTAGTGGTGGCGGGTTTGGGTTCAGGATAGACCTCCAATAGATCTTTCATGAAAGCTTTGTTCAGCTTCCAGAGGTGGTTCATTAATTCTTCTTCTGTTTTTGATAGTTTCATTTCTAAAATGCTTATTTGCTCTACAAACATAGAACAAATATTTTAATTCTACAAATGTAGAGGAGTTTTTTAATGCTGTGATGACAAAAAATTGAATTGGGGTCGAACAAATAGTATTGCCCGAATATCGGGCTATGGAGCTCACCCAATAGATTGTTAATTGATCATTGTAAATTAATGGTGCGTTAGCTATTGCAGCGGCATCCTTTTTTGGCTCATGTCAGGCCCCAAAAAGCGGTCCTGCAAGGTTTCTAAAACCTTGTAGGACTGGAATATAAATGTGACCGAAATATCTACAGGGTTTCCAAAACCTTGCAGGACTGCTCGATAGGAGCCAAAATAGATACAGCGGAAAGAGCGGCCCGTAAGGGAAACGCCCGCAAATAAGATTTTAACCTACTTGGATAGTTCCGTAAAATATTGATAGAAATACGGAATGGTCTCTATACCCTTTAGGTAGTTCCAAACGCCAAAATGCTCGTTGGGGGAATGTATGGCATCGCTGTCCAGACCGAAGCCCATAAGGATGGTCTTGCTGTTTAATTCCTTTTCGAAAAGGGAGACAATGGGGATGCTGCCACCACTCCGCTGAGGTATGGGGGTCTTGCCAAAGGTAGTTTCGTAGGCTTTTGAAGCCGCTTTATAAGCATTGTTATCTATGGGCGTTACATAACCTTGGCCACCATGGTGCGGGGTGACTTTGACCGTAACTCCCTCCGGGGCCAGATTTTCGAAATGGGTCTTGAACAGTTCTGTTATTTCTTTCCAATCCTGATGAGGTACCAGGCGCATGGAGATTTTGGCATAGGCCTTACTGGCGATAACGGTTTTTGCTCCCGCACCAATATATCCTCCCCATATTCCGTTTACGTCCAAGGTTGGTCTAATGGAGTTGCGTTCATTGGTGGTATAACCTTTTTCCCCATAAACAGCCTTTATATTCAAGGCTTTTTTGTAGTCCTCCAAGCTAAAAGGGGCCTTGGCCATTTCGGCACGCTCTTCTAAGGACAGGTCTTCTACCTTGTCATAGAACCCAGGGATGGTAATGTGGTTGTTTTCATCGTGCAGTGCGGCAATCATTTTGGCCAACACATTGATTGGGTTGGCCACAGCGCCACCGTACAAGCCCGAATGTAGGTCCCTATTGGGTCCAGTTACCTCTACTTCCACATAACTTAGTCCTCTCAGGCCTGTAGTTATGGAAGGCACATTGTTGGCGATCATGCCCGTATCTGAAATCAAGATGATGTCATTGGCCAGCTTTTCTTTGTTTTCGGCCACGAAAGTCCCTAGATTTTCACTGCCTACTTCCTCTTCCCCTTCTATCATAAATTTTACGTTACAGGGCAATTGATTGGTGTTCACCATAAATTCCAATGCCTTAACGTGCATGTACATTTGTCCCTTATCATCACAGGCGCCCCTAGCAAAGATGGCACCTTCGGGATGTATGTCCGTAGTTTTGATTACGGGTTCAAAAGGAGGCGAGTTCCAAAGGTCTATGGGATCTGCTGGTTGAACGTCATAATGCCCGTAAACCAAAACGGTAGGTAATTCCGGATTTATTATTTTTTCGCCATAGACTATGGGGTATCCGTTGGTTTCGCATATTTCTGCGGTATCGCAACCGGCCTCCAAAAGTGAAGTCTTAACGGCTTCGGAAGCATTGATGACATCCTGGGTATACGCTGGGTCGGCGCTTACTGAGGGTATCTTTAAGAGGTGTATCAATTCGTTAATAAATCGTTCTTTGTTTTTTGCTAAGTACTCCGAAATCTCGTGCATAAAATGGTTTAATTGAAGGCTAAATTTACAAAAAAGAACTTTTTAATGCCTAAGTATTTTAAAATTGAAAAATTACTTTATATTTGCATCCCGATTACAAACGGGTTAAATGCAGGCGTGGTGGTCCCGATAGATATCGGGAGGTAGCCAACTAGAGTTGAATCTAGTGCCGTTATTTATTGAAGTTTATGCAGGCGTGGTGGAATTGGTAGACCCGCCCGAACGTACCGCTCGGTACGGGCGGGCACGCTAGAAAGTCTAGCGTGATAAAGGGTAAACATTGAAGTTAGGTTTG
>JAVJOW010000038.1:0-642216 GCA_040216555.1 Arenibacter sp. | reverse complement strand
GAGACATCTTATCACCAAAATAAGCACCGGAAATTACAGCACCAGCAATCATGCCCGGATAAATGCCCAGGGCGGTCCCAATGCCAACCAGTGCAATTCCTACCGTAGCCGAGGTAGTCCAAGAGCTACCTGTAGCCACTGAAATGATAGCGGCAATAACAACCGAAGCCGGTAAAAAAATGGAGGGATTCAAAACTTGCAGACCGTAATAAACCATAGCAGGAATAACGCCACTCACCAACCAAGTGCCCGCCAATGCCCCAACCAAAAACAAAATCATTATGGGGACAAGAACACTTTTAAGGTTTTCCAAGACTTCAAGCCCCATAGTTTTAATGGAGGTCTTGTTAAAAAATCCAACAATGGCACTAATGGCACCACCCAATAACAAAATAATCTGATTGGAATATTCCCCGAACCATTCTCCGCTCGCATAGAAAATATTATAGGCCAACATCATCATCAAAAGAACTACTGGGATAAGGGCTTCCCAGATATTCAATTCCTTGTTTTCTACAATATGTTCATTTTCGGGTCCAGCGGGATTGGTACTCAGGTTCTGCATTTAGAGGCTATTTGTTTCTTCGTAATATTACGATTTTGATATCTCTCCTGCAAACGCAATATTACACCGTATTACTTAAAGGTTTTAAAATATCCAAATGTATCAAACAGTTCTTCATGGCCATATAGGTCCTATCTATATGGTCATCCAAGCCTATGGAAAATCTAATTAAACCATTGGAGAGACCCATCTCCAGTTGTTCTTCCAATGGAATTTCCGAAGAGGTGGATGTACCTGGCGCACTGAATAAGGTTTTGTAAAAACCTAAACTAACTGCCAAATATCCCAAATGTTTCTTTTGCATTAATTCCATTATGGCGTTGGCATTCTCCAAAGACCCCACGTCCATAGTAAGTAGGCCACCAAAACCATATTCCATATTGAATTGCTTTTTCATCACGTCGTGACCCATATGTGATTTTAATCCAGGATATACCACACGTAGTCCGTCCTTTTCAAAATTTTTGGCCAAGTACATAGCATTCTCACTATGTTTCTTCATCCTTATATGTAGGGTCCTCATATTTTTCAATATGGAAGAAGCTCTTAAACTATCCAAAGTGCTGCCCAATAACATACCTGCACCGTTATTTACATCCTTAAGGCCCAAACAAAAATCTTTGGTCCCACATACCACCCCGGCAACGCAATCACTGGTACCGTTTATAAACTTTGTTAAGCTATGGATTACAATATCGGCTCCCAATTTTGCGGGGGAGATGGATAGGGGTGAAAAAGTATTGTCGACCACCAAGGGGATGTCCTGTTTTTTAGCGAGTTTGGAAAGTGCCTGTATATCGGCAACTTCCAATAACGGGTTACTGACAGACTCACAATAAAGCATTTTGGTTTTTGGGGTTATGGACATGGCTACTGCCTCCAGATTAGTGGTATCCACAAAGGAAATCCCAATATTGAATTTCTTTAAAAAATTCTTCATAAGGGCATAAGTCCCTCCATAGATGGTCCTACTACTAACAATATGGTCGCCTGCATTGCATAATTGTAATATTACAGCGCTAATGGCACCCATTCCACTAGCGGTAACATTGGCCGTTTCCGTTCCTTCCAAAGCGGCCAGTGCTTCTCCCAAATATAGGTTGGAAGGGGAAGAGTGCCTACTATAGAGATAACATCCTTCCGTATTTCCCTCAAAAGTATCGAACATAGTTTTTGCCGATAAAAAAGTATAGGTAGAAGAGTCCGATATGGAGGGATTAACACCTCCATATTCTCCGAAATATTGTAAATCCTGTAAATCATCAGCTGCTTTAAAATCCATAATATCATATTTAATTTACTATAATATTAAAGTTTATACAGTATTTAATCAATCAATAACACGTATCTTAGAATATAAAACTATATTTTTACTAATATTTAGATTTTAATTACATTAGTTTGTGCATTTAAACTTGACTATAGAAAATATATCACCATGAAGTTTGATGAAATCGATACCAAATTATTGGGATTGCTACAAAATGACAGCAAAAGGACTACCAAAGAATATGCCCTGCACTTAAATTTATCCGTTACCGCGGTATACGAACGCATAAAAAGGCTAGAGAAACTGGAAGTAATTACCAATTATGTGGCCCTGGTTGACAAAAAAAAGGTAAATAAGGCCTTCACTGTATTGTGCCATGTTAAATTGGTACAACATATTAAAGAATATGTGCTGCAGTTTGAGCGGGAGGTGCTTAAACTGAACGAGGTTGCGGAATGTTATCACACCAGTGGGGATTATGATTATATCCTTAAAATATATGTGGCGGACATGGAAGAGTATAGAGAGTTCATGATTACCAAACTCACGGCCATAAACCACATTGGAAGTACTCAAAGTTCTTTTGTCATTAACGAAGTAAAAAGCACCACGGAAGTGTTTATTTAACAAAAGCATTACCTAACACGTTAATATCCCATGTAATATGAATGTTGTCCAACAATAAAACATTCGTATTTTTGTATTCACATTAATGAAACTAATCTTTTCAATACAATAATAATATGACCCAATACGATGTAGCCATTATAGGCTCAGGTCCTGGTGGATATGTTGCAGCAATCCGTTGTGCCCAGTTAGGAATGAAGACTGCAATAATAGAAAAATATTCAACTTTGGGCGGTACATGCCTTAATGTAGGTTGTATTCCTTCCAAAGCTTTATTGGACTCTTCCCATCATTACGAAGATGCCGTAAAGCATTTTGAAGATCACGGAATTGAAATTCCTGGAGAAATCAAGATCAACTTGGAGAAAATGATAGCTAGGAAACAGGCTGTGGTAGATCAGACCTGTGCTGGGGTAAAATTCCTTATGGACAAGAATAAAATTGAGGTTTATGAAGGCATAGGGAGTTTTAAGGATGCAACCCACATCAACATAAAAAAGAACGATGGCAAACCAGAGACCATTGAGGCAAAAAACATAATTATTGCCACAGGATCCAAGCCATCCAACCTACCCTTTATCAAATTGGACAAGGAGCGAGTTATTACATCAACAGAAGCCCTAAAACTTAAGGAAATACCTAAACACCTTATTGTAATTGGCGGTGGGGTCATAGGATTGGAATTGGGACAGGTATACAAAAGGTTGGGGGCCGAGGTAACGGTAATAGAATACATGGACCGCATTATTCCTGGAATGGATGGAGCACTTTCAAAAGAATTGTTGAAAGTAATGAAGAAGCAAAAAGTAAAATTTAATCTATCCCATAAAGTTAAATCGGTAGAGGCCAAAGGCAAGGAAGTAATTGTTATAGCAGAGGATAAAAAAGGGGAAGAAATAACTTTTAAAGGAGACTATTGCTTGGTTTCCGTGGGAAGAAAACCTTATACCGATGGATTAAACATTGAAGCCTCTGGTGTGAAATTGGAAAAGAACGGCACCATTGCCGTAAATGACCATTTACAGACCAATGTATCCAATATTTATGCGCTAGGTGATGTGGTAAGAGGTGCTATGTTGGCGCATAAGGCTGAAGAAGAAGGAACCTTTGTAGCAGAAATATTGGCGGGACAAAAGCCACATATAGATTATAACTTAATTCCTGGTGTGGTATATACTTGGCCTGAAGTTGCGGCAGTAGGAAAAACTGAAGAGGAACTCAAGGAGGCAGGAGTGGCCTATAAAGTAGGTCAGTTTCCAATGCGCGCCTTGGGACGGGCCAGAGCCAGTATGGATTTGGACGGTTTTGTCAAAATATTGGCAGATAAAGAGACCGATGAAGTTTTGGGAGTACATATGATCGGAGCCCGAATGGCCGATTTAATTGCCGAGGCAGTTACAGCAATGGAATTTAGGGCATCCGCCGAGGATATCTCCAGAATGAGCCACGCACACCCAACCTTTGCAGAGGCCGTAAAAGAAGCGGCTTTGGCTGCAACCGACAATAGAGCACTACATGTTTAAATAATTAAAACAAGCTGGTAAAACAAGAGCCCCGTTGGACAAAATCTAACGGGGCTCTTCTACTATAAGTATTTCATTCAATATTGACTATTGGGATACAAATTGCATTTACAACTTGTGGGTACCGTCACAATAAGGTGGGTTTTTGGTTAATTTACAGGTACACAAATGGGCCCTTTTATCCTCTTCTGCCATAAAGACCATAGGAGGGGAAGCATTTTCCGCCTTATGGGAACCATCACAAAAAGGTTGAACATTACTATGGCTACACGTACACCACTTATATTTTTTGTCCTTCTCCAATTCCACCGCAATTGGTGAAAATTTACTGTTCATCTCGCTCATCTATATTTTTTGTGCGAAAATAAGCGAAACACAAGTAGTAAAAGATAGAACTACTAATTTTTTACCATTCTAAATAAGCGTACCAATGATAGCTTGGATTTAAGCACGAAGGCTTTTAACAAGGGCTGACCTTCCTCGTTCAACCAGGCCTCTCCCTTTTGTTGAACTGACTTAACTGCTGTTGATAATTGCATTTTTAGATAAACTTTGTTCCTTTCGTATTGTAGCGCCAACAAAGTAGTTGTCAACATAAAGGCCATAGCTCCTGGAATTACAATAGTAGGGGACAGGCTGTGGTTCAAGAAATAATACAGCCCCAAACCTGTGAAACTTCCGTACAAAATAATATAATGGATCACATAGATAGAAAGGGTACTTTGTCCTATTTTAAGTACGCTACTATTGCTCATAAATTTTCTAAACAGCATAAATACGGCAAATACCAAGGAGACATCCCCCAATCGTATGAACAGATAGTTATTAAAATAAACTTTGGAAAATACAAGCATTCCAGTCCAGTTATATAACTTTAAAAAGAAGCCTGAGGAATAAAACAATAAACCTAGGCCAACAATGGTAAAACTGGCAATGGCAGCAGGATATAAATATTTAAAATTCTTGAATCTATTGAAAAGCACGGACATAAAAGCCCCAATAGCAGCATACCCGAACCAAGGTATTATTGTAAATACAGATCCATTGGCCTTGGTAAGATAATTGGCCATCATCTCCGGTAAATAATAATGGGCGTATTGTTTATAATTTGGTTCCAGTACAAATAAAACTAGGGTAGTGACCAATAAAACTCCAGGGAACAAATATTTATTTCTAGAGATGGTAAGAAGATAAATACCGATAATGCCCAAAATAGAAAGACCAATACAGTGCAGAACATCTACCAAATAAAATGAACCATAAATCTGGCCCTTTAGCAATCCAAAAAAGTTTAATCTAAGCAAGTAGCCTATGGCCAATAATTGCAATCCCCTTTTAATCCCTTTTTTTACCCTTGGGTTATTAAACCCGATCTCATTCCCTTTAATGAGGAGATAGGTAAATATAAATCCAGAAACCGTAAAAAAGACTGGTGCAGTAACCCCCCTGAAATATTTCCAAACAGAATAAACCGCATTGGAATTATCCCTAAATGCATTATCCAGCAATCCATCCACGAAATGTCCCTGTAACATCATAAGGATGGCCCATGCCCTCATAGCATCAATAAAATACAATCTCAGGTTGTTATTCCCCATATTAACTTTTATGTACATCCTATATACTTGTAAAACAGTGGCTTTGGATGTTTTCGCGTGCAAAATTATGCAATTTCTTCGCAATTCAATCTATTTTACGGTATTTTCGTTGTGCAAACATTTAAATAATCAAGATGTCCCGTATACTGGCATTTGCCGGAAGTAATTCCAGCACCTCCATCAATTACAAATTAGTAAAATACACCACCTCCCTTATTAGGGATCATGAGGTTGACCTTATTAATATGGTCGACTATAATTTTCCTGTCTTTAGTGAGGATTTGGAAAGGGAAGAGGGTTATTCAGATTTATTGAGAGGTCTAAAAGATAAGATAGTCCATGCCAATGCCCTGATTATTTCCGTAAACGAACATAACAGCAATCCTTCCGCTTATTTCAAGAATGTGCTGGATTGGTTGTCCCGGGTGGATAGGAATTTCTTGGCGGACACAAAGATTTTATTAATGTCCTGCTCTGGAGGAAGAAGGGGAGCTATTGGCTCCTTGGAGGTTGTCAAGGGAATTTTACCTCGATTTGGAGGTGAAGTTACAGCCACCTTTTCTTTACCATCCTTTAATCATACCTTTGACCAGGCGAAGGGTATAACCGACCCTGAGCTTGCCAAAAGCCATAAAAAAGCTTTGGAAATATTCTTATCACAAATTTAAAAGTCTTTGCGAAAAAAGGTTTCATTTACAGTTCCGGACATTGTAAGTTTTAAGCAATCCCTGCTGCATTGGTCCCAACAATATTATGAGGTTGTTTGGCTGAACAGTAACGGGCATAGAAGCAAGTATAGCTCATTTGATGGCTTACTAGCTGTTGATGCACTTACGTCCATAGTAACGGATACCCAAAACGCATTTAAGGATTTAAGCGACTACCAATCCAACACTAAAGATTGGATTTTCGGCTACCTGTCCTATGACTTAAAAAATGATACGGAACTACTTTCTTCTTCCAATGCCGATAGTCTTAACTTTCCTGCTCTGTATTTCTTTCAGCCCAAAAAATTAATAGAAATAGAGGGAACAGTGGTTACCTTCCATTACCTAAATATGGTGGCAGATGAAATTGAAGAAGATTTCAAGAATATTCTGGAAGCACCTACACCATTTGCCCCGGAATTGGAAAACCGATCCGATATCAAAATTAAACTTAGAATATTTAAGGACGAATATTTTAGTCGCGTAAATAAAATGTTGAACCACATCCATAGAGGGGATATCTATGAAGCCAACTTCTGTCAGGAGTTTTATGCGGAGAACACTGAAATAGACGCTTTAAAGACTTATCTAAAACTAAATTCCATAACCAGGGCACCGTTTTCAGCCTTTTTAAAAATAAACGATAAATACCTATTATCCTCTTCCCCGGAGCGCTATGTTAAGAAAATGGGGAACAAGGTTATATCCCAACCCATAAAGGGCACTGCAAAACGATCGCTGAATATCATCGAGGACCAGCTATTGGTAACAGCCTTGGAAAAGGACGAAAAGGAGAGGGCCGAAAATATTATGATCGTGGATTTGGTTAGGAACGATCTATCCAAGAGCGCTTTGAAAGGTTCTGTTGAAGTTGAGGAACTTTGCAAGGTATATTCCTTTGATCAAGTGCACCAAATGATCTCTACTGTAACAGCCAAGGTTTCCAATACCAAAAATCCGGTGGATATTATCAAGGAAACTTTTCCCATGGGTAGCATGACCGGGGCTCCAAAAGTATCTGCCATGCGAATAATAGAGGAGCTGGAGGCTTCCAAAAGAGGCCTCTACTCCGGGACCGTAGGCTACTTTACCCCGGAAAACGATTTCGATTTTAACGTGGTCATCCGAAGTATTCTCTATAACAAAACGGCCCAATATGTCTCTTTTTCAGTTGGGAGTGCCATAACCGCCATGGCAGTTCCAGAAAAGGAATATGAGGAATGCCTCCTTAAGGCCAAGGCCATGAGACAGGTGCTTGAAAATTAATAGGTCATTTGGTTATAATCAATTTTCAATATACCTTAAGCGTTTATAAATTTAGGTATACCTCCTAATATTCTATATTTAAAAACTATGGATGTAAGAATGCTTGATCTTCAATATCAGAACATCCCCATTAATGCATGGTATGCCAGACCCAAAATTGTTAGAGGAGCTATTGTTCTTGTCCATGGATTTGGCGAACATTCGGGGCGCTATATGGAAGCTGTGATTCCAAGACTTTTGGAAGAAAATATGGCCGTCTTCTGTTATGACAATATAGGTCACGGAAAATCTGGCGGAAAAAGGGGACATTGCCCCAGTTATATGGCATTGTTGGAACTATTGGACAATGTTATTGCCAAGGCAAGATTGCTGAATCCGCATAAACCCATATTCCTTTACGGTCATAGTATGGGCGGAAATTTGGTATTAAACTACGACTTGAGAATAAAATCCGATTTGGCCGGGATATTGGCGTCGAGTCCATACCTAAAATTGGCTTTTCAACCCCCTAAATGGAAAATGATCTTGGGTAAAGTGATGTTGAAAATATTTCCTTCCATTACAATGTCATCTGGTCTGAATCCGCAACATATCTCCAGAATTGACCAGGAAGTGGAAAAGTACATGGCAGATCCTTTGGTTCATGCTAGAGTAAGCCCCATGTATTCTTTTCCTATAATGGAAGCAGGGGATTGGGCTGTACGGAATGCCAACAAACTAAAGACCAAAACCCTTTTGCTGCACGGCACTGGAGATAAAATTATAGATTATAGGGCTACCGAAAAATTACACAAAAACTCCAGTTGTACCGAACTACATTTAATTGAAGGCGGCTATCACGAATTGCACAAGGATGTTGGAAGTAAAAATACTTTGAATATCATCGGCATTTGGTTAAGGAACAGCTTGGACCACTTCTATTCCATAATGTAGTTGCTATCATTTTTCTTATGTAAATTAGCCCTGTGTTAGAAAATTTTAAGAATCACATAGACCTACACTTTCCCCATCTAAAAGAAGGTAAATTTATATTGGCCTGTAGCGGAGGTGTTGACAGTGTTGTACTGGCTCATTTATGTGCTTCCTATATGTTGGATTTCTCAATAGCACATTGCAATTTTAAATTGCGCGGTGCGGAAAGTGACGGTGATGAAGAACTGGTCAGGAACTTGGCCAAGGATCTGGGGCGGGAAATTTTTGTGACCAGTTTTGATACCTACGCGTATATCACCCAACATAAAACCAACTTGCAAATTGCTGCGCGGGAACTCCGGTATAATTGGTTCTTACAAATAATGGCAGCACACAATATTAAAACCCTTGTCACGGCCCATCACGCCGATGACAGTTTGGAAACCTTTCTCATCAACTTATCCAGAGGAACAGGGATCGAAGGACTCACCGGAATACCATCCCATACCAACACCATCTCCAGACCCTTATTGCAATTTTCCAGAACCGAGATCAAAACATATGCAGAAGCCAATGCCATTCATTGGAGAGAGGATGCCAGTAATGAAAACACCAAATATTTAAGGAATAACATAAGGCATAATATTATTCCGAAGCTAAAGGAACTCCATCCCAATTTTTTAGAAAATTTTTTAAAGACCCAGGAATATCTTGGGCAGACCCAAGAAATATCAAATAACTATATAGCCCAATTAAGAAAGCATCTTTTTTCAAAAGAAGAAAAGATAGAAAAGGTAAAAGTAGCCTCCCTATTGGCACTTAATCCAACCAAAGCATATCTTTTTCATTTTTTTAGGGAGTACGGGTTTACACAATGGGATGACATTTACGGCCTTCTCAGCGCCAACAGCGGAAAGGAAGTGCATTCGCACACACACAGATTACTAAAGGACAGAGACTTTTTGTTATTAAAACCCAAAGCGCTCAAAAATACCGAGATTTTCAATATTGAAGAGGGTCAAGAGGCGGTAACTGCGCCTTTATCCTTAAAATTTATTACTGTTAAAGCCATAGGGGAGACCTCTTCAAACATAGTTTATGTAGATAAAGAAACGTTAAAGTACCCATTAGCAGTCCGGAAATGTGAAAAAGGAGATTATTTTTACCCCCTTGGAATGTCCGGCAAGAAAAAAATATCCAAATATTTTAAGGACGAGAAGATGGATGTTTTTGCCAAGGAAAACCAATGGTTGTTGTGTTCTGGAGAAAATATTGTCTGGATCATAGGAAAACGCGCCGATGACCGTTATAAAATTACGGCTAGGACTAAAGAAATTTTAAAGATTATTTTGGGATAATGAAACATATACTGGGATTGATTTTAATGGTGTTCAGTTTTTTCTTGGGGTTTTCCCAGTCGGATGATAATCCGGCCATTTGGACCTATGAAGCAGTAAAAATAACGGATACCGAGTACAACCTGATTTTTAAGGCCGAAATTTATGAAGGTTGGCACATCTATTCCCAATTTACGGATGAAAATGGCTCATTGCCAAGTGAATTTACATTTGAAAAAGCAGGTGAGGACTATGAACTGCTGGGAACCACCACGGAAAATGAAACCCTTACCGAATACTCCGATATTTTTGAGGTTGATGAAACATTCTTCAAAGAAAAGGCTGTCTTTACCCAAAAAATAAAATTATTAAATCCAGGGGTTAACCAGATTACCGTGGATTTGTTCTATCAAATTTGTAAGGAAGTCTGCATCCCTAAAGATGAAATATTCCATATTTCCCTGACCGGAGAGGAAATAGTTGTTGCTGAACAGCATGTGGACCAGCGCAGCCTGGATATGAGTGCTGCCTTAATGCTGGATCTAAAGAACAAGGAATTGTTGGTCATCGGGGACGACAATGCGGTGAATGAAAAATCGGGCCTGTGGACCATTTTCGTTTTAGGCTTTTTAGGCGGCTTAATTGCTTTACTAACACCCTGTGTATTTCCTATGATACCACTAACAGTGTCCTTTTTTACCAAACAAGGAGGCAACAGATCCAAAGGCATTGCAAACGCCTTGCTTTATGGTTTTTTTATAGTATTGATTTATTTCCTATTGAGTTTACCTTTTCATTTGTTCGATTCTGTTGATTCACAAATATTGAATACCATCGCCACCAATGTATGGCTCAACCTGTTTTTCTTTCTGATTTTTATATTTTTTGCCTTCTCCTTTTTCGGATATTATGAATTGACGCTCCCTAGTTCATGGGCCAATAAAATGGACTCGGCATCCTCTAAGGTGGGCGGGGCTTTTGGAATATTTTTTATGGCAGTTACCTTGGCCATAGTGTCCTTTTCCTGTACCGGTCCAATTTTAGGAGGATTGTTGGGTAGTACTGCTTTGGCAGAAGGGGATGTGGCTACCAACCTGTCCATGGGAATGACCGGCTTTGGAGTGGCCCTAGCGTTGCCCTTTGGCCTTTTTGCCCTGTTCCCTACTTGGCTAAATTCCCTTCCCAAATCAGGGGGATGGATGACTACGGTAAAAGTGACCCTAGGGTTTTTGGAATTGGTATTGGCATTTAAGTTTCTGTCCAACGCCGATTTAGTGGGGAATTGGGGAATTTTTAAACGGGAAATTTTCTTAGGGATTTGGATATTATTATTTGTATTGCTTTCCCTATACTTATTTGGAATATTGAGATTTGCGCACGACGGTCCTAAACAGAGATTGTCCACAGGAAGGAAGCTTACGGCAGTCCTCACCACCGCTTTTGCAATCTACCTAATTCTGGGCCTATCAAAAATTACGGATTTAAAATTATTGAGCGGTTTTCCACCTCCACAGTTCTACAGTATTTTTGAAACAGAAAGCGATTGTCCTTTGGGAATAGACTGTTTTAAGGATTTCGACAAAGGTCTTGCCCATGCCAAACAAGTAAACAAACCGATACTGTTGGATTTTACAGGTTGGGCCTGTGTAAATTGTAGGAAAATGGAGGAAACGGTCTGGAGCGAGCCGGATATCTATCCCATCCTCAAGGACGAATACGTCTTGATATCGCTCTACATAGATGACAGAAAGGAACTGCCTGCCGAGGAACAATTCGATTTTAAATACGAATCCGGACGGGTAAAAAATATCAACACCGTAGGTGAAAAATGGGGCACTTTCCAAACTTTGAATTTTAATGCCGCCTCTCAACCCTATTATGTAATAATGTCCCCGGATCTGGAAATTTTGAACAGCGCGGTGCAATATACCGATCGGGATACTTATAAGGAGTGGTTAAAAAAAGGGGTAAGCAATTTTAAGAAATTGGGAATACTAAGATAGGTACGCAATGGGACAACATTGAGGAATTTATCATTCAAAGTACTTTCTGGTTGGCAAACATTACTTTTAACTTGTTACAAAATTCTAGAAATACAGTAAAGAAAATACTAGCGTTATGAACAAAATATTAATCCTTTTATCAGCCATCGTCTTGGTATCATGTGGACGAACAGGTGTCCAAACTTCCTCTAATAAGACCAATACAGAAGTAGTCGACACCTACAATCCAAAGGATTTTTACAACAAAAAAGAGGTCACCATTCCAATGCGGGACGGGATAAAATTACATACCACCATTTATTCCCCAAAGGACACTTCCAAGAAGTATCCCATTCTCATGTCCAGAACGCCTTATAGTTCCAGGCCCTATGGCTCCAATCAATATAAGGCCTTGATATCTCCCAATAGAAAAATGATGAAGGAGGGAAATATCGTAGTATATCAGGATGTTAGGGGCAGATGGAACAGTGAAGGGGTCTATGACAATATGAGGCCCTATATTCCCAATAAAAAGGAAGGGGAAGTAGATGAGGCATCGGACACCTATGACACCATAGAATGGTTAATAAACAATGTTGACAACCACAACGGCAATGTAGGTGTTTGGGGTATTTCCTATCCAGGTTTTTACGCCACTTATTCTTTGTTGGATGCCCATCCCGCCCTCAAGGCAGTTTCTCCCCAAGCCCCGATAGGGGATTTCTTTTTTGACGATTTTCATCATAACGGCGCCTATTTGTTGAGCTACTGGAGAGCTACCGCCGTATTTGGATATATGAAAGACCAACCTACCACCGAAGAATGGTATTCTTTTCCCGAATTGGGCACGGAAGACCAATACCAGTTTTTTTTGGATGCCGGTCCTTTATCCAACTTGGACCAATATTACAAAGAGGATAATGTTTTTTGGCAGCAGCTAAAGGAGCACCCGAATTACGATGAATTCTGGCAGGAACGTGGCATAATCCAACATCTGGAAAATATTAAACCCGCAGTACTGACGGTAGGAGGCTGGTTTGATGCCGAAGACCTTTATGGCCCCTTAAATACCTATGGGCATATAGAAAAGAACAGCTCCAATTACAACACTATCGTAATGGGGCCATGGAGCCACGGCGATTGGTCTAAGGAAACAAAACGCCAAGCCATTGGCAATGTCTACTTTGGCGATGATATCTCTAAATTCTATCAGGAAAATATTGAAACTAGATTTTTCAATCACTTCCTAAAAGGGGAGGGGGCATCCAGCAATTTGCCCGAAGCCTATGTTTTTGATACGGGTACCAAGGAATGGAAAACTTTTGATACCTGGCCTCCCAAGAACACCTCCAAGGAAACCTACTCCTTACAGCGCAATGAACGTTTGGGACAGAATGCAAATCGGGAATACTCCTTTCAGGAATTTATAAGCGACCCAAAAAAACCTGTCCCTTATTCCGAAGACATAAAAATGGTGTTTACCCCACGTAAATTCATGACCGATGATCAGCGTTTTGCGGCCCGTAGACCCGATGTTTTAATATTTGAAACCGAACCCTTGTCGGAGCCAATTACCCTGGCCGGTGATATTATGGCTAAACTTAGCGTTTCCACCACTGGTACGGATGCCGATTGGATCGTTAAGGTAATTGACGTGTACCCCGCGGACCACAAGGATTATCAGGAAACCCAGGCGTACTTAAAAATGGGCAACTATCACCAAATGGTCCGTAGTGAGGTAATGCGTGGCCGATTTAGAAATGATTTTTCAAAACCAGAGCCTTTTGTTCCTGAAGAGGTAGCCCAGTTAGACATACAATTACAGGATGTTTTCCACACTTTTAAAAAGGGCCATAAAATTCAAGTGCAGGTACAAAGCACTATGTTTCCATATATAGACATCAATCCTCAAACCTATGTGGAAAATATTTTTCAAGCCAAACCTGAAGACTTTAAAAAACAAACTCATCGAGTGTACAACACTTCTTTAATAGAATTTACCATCCTAAAACAATAAAAAATTATCGCTTTAAGGCATTAAAAGTACCCTTAGCAGTACTTTTTTTATATCCCAAATTGCCATACCTTTAAACTAAAACCTATAAGTGTGAAAGTATTTAAGAAGCTACTCTGGATAGTTTTGGGCATTATCGCAATATTGGCTCTGAGCACCGCCATTTATGTTTATACCCATACCCCGGAGTATGTTGGCAACATTGAAGCGGATAAACTAAATAATAAGGTAGAGGTTTATTTTGACATTTATGGCATACCACATATCTATGCCAAAAAAGAGGAAGATGCCCTAAGAGTTTTGGGTTATGTCCATGCACAGGACAGATTGTGGCAAATGGAATTGCTGCGCAGAATTGCAAAAGGCGGGCTTTCGGAAGTTTTTGGAGAGGACATGCTTAAAACGGACAAATTCTTTCTGTCCTTGGGTATAGATGAAGCCTCACAACAAACGGTGGAAAACGTCTCAAAAATCAGCCCTATGGTCCAGCTTTCCCAAGCATATTTGGATGGGATCAACCAATTTATAGCAGAAGGGCCAACCCCTATTGAATTTCATCTTACCGGCTTGGAAAAATGCGAATTTACCCTTAAGGATATTTATAATACAGTTGGATATATGGCCTTTAGTTTTGCCATGGCCCATAAAACCGATCCCTTGCTGACGAACATTAAGGATAAATTAGGGCCAGCCTATTTAACCGATTTGGAAATAGGTACCGACCCAAAAATAGCATTGATCAAGAATTACAGACCCAGTATTCGTGATTCCATAAAAAATGAGGTAGCCAGTTTTGTTTCGGTGGTGTTAAAGGATTTTCCGGTGCCTCTGTTCGAGGGGAGCAATAGTTGGGTGATAGCTCCCAATAAAACTAAAAATGGCAAGGTTATTTTGGCCAACGACCCCCATATTGGTTTTGCCCAACCCTCGGTTTGGTATGAAGCCCATGTAAATGCCCCCAACTATGAGAAATATGGCTATCACTTGGCAGGGGTACCATTTCCTTTATTGGGACATGACCGAAAATTGGCCTACGGACTTACCATGTTCGAGAACGATGATATTGATTTTTACTATGAAAAGGAAAAACCAAATGACCCCAGCTCCTACAAAACCTCTAAGGGATGGGAAAAATATGAACTGGTATCCAAAACCATAAAAGTAAAAGGGGAGGACGATGTTAGTTTCACCTTTAAGAAAACCCATCATGGTCCCATTCTCAACGGAATTGCCGATCAGGTAATGGATCAGCGCCCAATAGCCATGTCCTGGATCTATACCAAATTGGAAAACAAGGTAATGGATGCCCTTTATGGCATGTCCCATGCCCAAAATTTATTGGAATTCAAAGAATCGCTGCCAGATATTCATGCCCCAGGTTTAAATATTATGTACGGGGATGCTGTGGGCAATGTGGGGTGGTTTGCAACGGCTAAACTTTATCAAATGCCGGATAGCACCAATACCAAATTTATTTTGGACGGTAGTACCGGAAAAGATGAACCCATTCGTTATCTGGACTTTACCGAAAACCCCATGGCCATTAATCCCCCATGGAACTATGTATATTCCGCCAACAATCAGCCCGATTCCATCAACGGAAGATTTTACCCAGGTTATTACTTGCCCGAGAATAGGGCGAAAAGAATCGTAGCCCTCTTAGAACCGAAAAATAATTGGGACAGAGGTGCGGTTGAGGAAATGTTATTGGATGTTACTTCCGGTGTAAACGCCAAAGTGGTCACCAATTTGGCCAAAAGCATGGAAGTAAGGGAAATGACAGAAGCTCAGATCAGCGTCTTGGACAAAATGAATGTTTGGGACGGGAACAATCAACTACAACAAATAGAACCTACCGTTTATCATCGTTGGATCTATTTCTTACTGAAAAATACGTTCGAGGACGAATTGGGAACCCAAATGTTCCAACAATTGTTGGACACCCATTTCCACAAACGGCTGATAGCGCCAATGGCCGCTAAAGGCAATTCAGTTTGGTGGGATGATGTAAACACCCCGGATAGCGTAGAAACAAAAAATGACAGGGTAAACCTGTCGTTCATACAAGCATTTGAGTCGTTGGAGGAAGATTTTGGCACAGACCCGAACAATTGGACATGGGATAAAGTTCATACTTTGGAACACGGTCATCCCATAGGACAGATCAAGGCACTTAGATCATTTTTTAATGTTGGGCCCTTCCCAGTTTCGGGAACTAGGGAGGTAATCAACAATATGTACTTTAAATATGATGATACAGGGTTGTACCCGGCAACATCAGGTCCCTCCACAAGACGGGTAATTGATTTTTCCGATATTGAAAATAGTACCAGCATATTACCTACAGGTCAGTCCGGAAATCCTTTTAGCAAACATTATGAAGATCAGGCAGAAATGTACAACCAGGGAAAATTTCGAAAAATGATGATGAATAAGGAGGAAATCATTAAAACCCAGGAGTCCTTATTGATCTTTGAACCAAGAAAGTGATTTATTTACAGCATTAGCGACTATAAGATCTAGTGAGCAGTCAGCAGTTTAATTATTGGTGAACAGTCAGCAATTGCAGTTGGCAGGGAAATATTCAAGGTTTAAGGTCAAAAATTTTGACCCTCTAATTCTTTTGTATAATTGCGAGCAGGTAGGCCTACCTAACTGTAATTGGCGCAGTGTGGCAATCTGATTATTAAAGTGTACAATGTCCTTTAGCAGATTACAGTAAAAGTTATGGCCATTTCATTAAAATACATTCCAACACCCTCTAATTTAGCCCATTATCAACAGCTGAAAATTTATTTTATTTGTTTACATTTAAGACAAATAACAAGTAAATGCTTACAAAAGTTTATGGTAGTGCGGTTTTTGGGGTAGAGGCTACTACGATCACCGTTGAAGTAAATATCGATAAAGGCATCGGATACCATTTGGTAGGTCTACCCGATAATGCTATAAAAGAGAGTAATTACCGTATAGCGGCTGCCCTACAGAACAATGGTTACAAAATTCCCGGAAAAAAAATTACCATCAATATGGCACCCGCCGATCTTCGCAAAGAAGGTTCTGCCTACGACCTCACTCTGGCTTTGGGTATCCTGGCGGCCTCCAATCAGATTAAATCGGAATCCATAGAAAAGTACATTATCATGGGAGAGCTTTCCCTGGACGGGAGTTTACAGCCCATAAAGGGCGCCTTGCCCATAGCCATTAAGGCCAAGGAGGAGGGATTCAAGGGATTTATTTTACCCAATGAAAATGCAAGGGAGGCCGCCATAGTGGACGATTTGGAGGTGTACGGGATAGATAATATTAAAGAGGTGATGGACTTCTTTGATAAGGGCACCCCTTTGCAGCAAACCATCATAGATACCAAAGAAGAATTTTACAAAAGCTTGGATTTCCCTGAATTCGATTTTTCGGATGTCAAAGGGCAGGAGAGCATAAAGCGTTGTATGGAAATCGCCGCTGCCGGCGGACATAATATTATCCTGATAGGTCCCCCTGGAGCTGGAAAGACCATGTTGGCCAAACGTTTGCCTTCCATTTTGCCACCCATGACCTTACACGAAGCCTTGGAGACTACCAAAATTCACTCTGTAGTTGGGAAGATCAAGAATATGGGACTAATGAACCAAAGGCCGTTTCGAAGTCCCCATCACACTATTTCTGACGTCGCCCTTGTAGGCGGGGGAGCCTATCCCCAACCTGGGGAAATATCCTTGTCCCATAACGGAGTCTTATTTTTGGATGAACTGCCCGAGTTTAAACGGGGCGTGTTGGAGGTAATGCGCCAGCCCTTGGAGGACAGGGAAGTGACCATCTCCAGAGCACGATTTACCGTAACCTATCCCAGTAGTTTTATGTTGGTGGCCAGTATGAATCCAAGCCCCGGAGGCTATTTTAATGACCCCGATGCCCCTGTGACCTCTTCCCCAGCAGAGATGCAACGCTATTTGAGCAAAATTTCGGGGCCGTTGCTGGACCGAATCGATATCCACATAGAAGTTACACCAGTGCCCTTTGAAAAGCTGTCAGAGGAACGCAAGGGGGAAAGCAGTGTAGAAATCAGAAAGCGCGTTACGGCCGCCAGGGAAATACAGACCCAGCGCTTTGCCGAAATGGAGAACGTGCATTACAATGCCCAAATGAATACTAAGCACATACGTAAATATTGTAAGATGGACGACCCTTCCAAGGAGCTGTTAAAAAATGCCATGGAGCGACTAAACCTATCGGCCAGGGCCTACGACCGTATCCTAAAAGTAGCAAGAACGATCGCCGATCTTGAAAATGCCACGGATGTAAGTGGAAATCACATTGGCGAAGCCATTCAGTACAGATCATTGGACCGTGAAGGATGGTTGGGGTAACAAATTTTAAACAAGACTAATGCAAATTGTCTAATAAGTATTTGGATTATCAGAGTCAAATTTCGACAACCTAACATCCCCCTCCCTGGGAGGGGTTAGGGGAGGTCGAATCATATTGGCGAAGCCATCCAGTACCGTAGCCTAGATCGTGAAGGCTGGTTGGGGTAAGCCAGACATATTTTTAACTAATTACACCATAACAGATAACCACTATTCGCATCATGAAAATTCATTCTAAAATTCTTATCACAGCTTTCTTATTAGTAGGATTCACGGCATTAAGTCAAACAAAATCAATAGCACTTGCCAAAATTAATACAGAAGGTTTTCAGAAATCCCAAGTTATGAGCCTTATCGGCGAACTTTCAGATGTTTACGGTCCTCGTCTTACAGGAACAGATCAATATTATACAGCAGCACAATGGGTAAAAAAGACCATGGAAAATTGGGGAGCAGACAAGGTATATTTCGAAAATTATTGTAATGATTGTATGGGTTGGGAGGTAAAATCCTTTAATGTAGAAATGACACAACCTGCCTATATGAAAATACAGGCCTATCCCTATGCCTGGACAGAAAGCTCCAATGGTGTGCAAATAGGCGATTTAATTTGGATAGAGAGTCATACCGATTTAGAGAAGGTAAAAAAACAATGGAGCGGAAAATTAAAAGGAAAGACCATCCTAATAGGGTCGGCTCCGGAACAAAATATGTTATTCGATGCACTTTCAACGCGATTTACTGAAGAGCAAATTGAAGAAGCTGAAAAATCAATTGTCCCCGCCCCAAGAAATCCTTTAGGGCCAACTGCCGGTGATATGAATTTAATTGAAGATTTAGAAGTTATTTTTGAAAGATTTATGAGAAAGGATGATGCTTTTTTTGCCTTTTTAAAAGCAGAAGGCGCCTTAAGTATTTTAGGAACTACTCCTTTTTATCCAGGTATTGTTCATCCAAGTGGCACTTATAACTATAAAAAAGGTCATGTAAAATCGGTTCCATATTTCGCTATTTCACCTGAAAGTTTCGGAAAATTAAAACGCTTAATGGATAGGGAAATCAATCCGAAAATTAAATTCCATTTAGATTCCGAGCTTTATTTAAAACCTGAAAATAATGTAAACATTATAGCGGAGATTAGCGGTTCAGATCCAAAATTAAAAGACGAAGTGGTGATGATAGGGGCACATTTTGATTCATGGCACCCAGCATCTGGAGCAACGGATAATGGAGCAGGTTCAGCCGTCATGATGGAAGTGATGCGAATAATAAAGGCAACCGGATTAAATCCAAAACGAACTATTAGAATGGCACTTTGGGGAGGTGAGGAGCAGGGGTATTTGGGATCCATGGCCTATGCAGAAAAGCACTATGGAAAAGTAAAGGAAAAGAATAGAAAAAAAGAGGTCGAAAAAATTTCAGCCTATATAAATATGGATAATGGCGCTGGACAAATGCGAGGAATCTATTTACAGGGAAACGAAGCCGTAAAACCCATTTTTGAAGAAATGTTGGCCCCTTATGAGTATTTGGATGTGAACCATCTAACCATTCAAAACACCAATTTTACCGATCATGATGTTTTTGATTATTACAAGATACCAGGATTTCAGATAATTCAGGATAAGCTAAACTATAGTACAGTAACACATCACACCAATTTAGATGCTTTGGAATATGTACCAGAACGCGATATGATGATCAATGCCACCGTAATTGCAGCGCTGGTTTATCAAATTGCAGAACGTGATTCCCGTTTGCCCAGGGAAGATTAAAGGTTTCTTATTTTTTGTAAAGCAAAGTCGGGAGACTTTGCGTAGAGAGGCTATTTTGGGTCACTAGCCTGCTTGACGGCGAGGCAGGATAGTACCCAATGCAGAAAGCAACACTAATGATTGGTCTTCAATGTCCAACAAATATGGTTATTCATTATATTTAATGGTTATATATCCGTAAATCCAGTTGGTATGAAGTCAATCTTTCATAGCATTTTATTTTCAATGCTGACTCTTTCGTGTTCCTCCCCCGGGAAAACTGACCAAATACTAGTGGTAAATCAACCTGCCGAGTTCGAATCCCAAGAGGCGATTTGGCTTATATGGCCATCAACCGATCATAAGGAAGGGGAATCCGTTGAACAAGTAACGCTCGCCATTGTAGAAGCTTTAATTGGAAATATAGATATGGTAATAACTTGCAAGGACAAAGAACTTTTGGCCCGTGCCAAAGACACCCTAAAAAAGTATTTTGGGGAATTGCCAAAACTTAAACTTCTGGAACTCCCCTCAATTGAGATCTGGACAAGGGACATGGGACCTATATTCGTAGAGACCAATAAAAATACTTTGGCCATTGCCGATTTTAATTTTAATTCCTGGGGCTATTCCGATACTTTGAATATAGATACCAAAACAGAGGAATTATTTGATGAAAGGGTGGCAAAACGTTTTAATCTGCCTGTGCTTTCGAGTACCATGATCAGCGAAGGGGGAAATAGGGAAGTAAATGGAAGAGGTACGCTAATTACCACAGAAGCTGTTGAAATGGACAGAAATCCACACATGACCAAAAAGGAGATGGAGAGGGAATACAAGAGGCTCCTGGGGGTTAAGAAAATCATCTGGTTGAAGCAGGGTTTGGTGGAAGACGATCATACATTCCTTGGCCCCATAACCACCGTAGACGGTGACAAAGCCTACACGGTAGTGACTACCAATGGCCATGTTGATGAATTTGCCCGATTTGTAAATGATTCCACCATCCTAATGGCAAAGGTGGATAGCGTTGAATTTAACGATCCCATTGCTTGGGAAAACCATAAGCGAATGGAAGAGAATTACAAAATATTGTCGGGAGCTACAGATCAGGATGGCAAGCCATTTACCATTATCAGAATGCCGCTTCCCGGAACTATTTTTTCAAGTATGAATCCAGGGGATTATGTTTATGACTACATAAAAACACTCGACTACAGTAACGGCAGTACCTTCCCCAATGGAGAACCCATAAAAGTCATGGCAGCACTCAGCTACCTTAATTTTATAATTACCAACAAGGTAGTTATTGGCCAACGTTGTTGGCGGGAAGGAATGTCCAACGAACTAAAATTAAAGGATGAAAATGCTGCTCAAATTTTGCAGTCTGTTTTTCCCGATCGAAAAATAATTATGATCGATGCCCTTGCCGTAAACTTAGGGGGTGGGGGCATACATTGCATCAGTATGCACCAGCCGTTATTTTCTACCAACAAGAGGTAATTATTCTTGAGCACAACACGGAAAATACTTTAATAAAATCCACTTTGCCATTACAAGCCTGCCTCTTAGCAGACATGATTGAAGACTAAAAACCATAAGACAGGCTTGCTCTTGCGAGGTATTATTTTGGTAAATATCCTTTAAACCTGATCAATTTATCATCGCTTTGCTGGTAAGTAATGGGTTTGGGATCTAACCATTCCACTATTTTATCTTTAATGGCGTAGGCAAAGAAGTGATTCCCTGAAGGGGTATAATGACCAATAAAATACCGGTCCATATATTCATCCAAAGTGAGATTGAATTTTTTAAAATCGTCAAGATGTACCTCATTCATATCAAAATATGCATAACCATTATTATTAATAAAATCGATAATCTCTTGATCATAGCGCTTTTTCCCGTTGACCATTTCCTTAAACACATTTGTTGGGTCAAAATGCACCAACATTAGCTCTTTTCCTTTGGCTTTACAAAATTCATCGGTTTTTTTTAAAATGTATTTCGTGGCTTCAAAGGAGTATTTATTTTTTAAAGCGGTAGCTGTACTCTTCATCTTTTCTATACTGGAAAAATCTACCTCCGGTAATTCCAGGATATTTGCAAGTTTATTAAGTCCCTCCACATCCAAGTCAGAATTTACCATATCATAACTCAACAAATAAAGCTGCAACATTAGATCATCTTTCAGATTACTATACATAAATTCGGGGTCGGACATTTTATACATGTCCTCTTTAGAGTTTATCCGGTTTTCCTTTTCTACCAGTTTTCCTGTAGTGGTATCCATTTCAATATTGGACCAGAAATTACCATGGAACATATACCCGCCATAATCGTTCCAACGGGTATAATAAGAGGCGTAGCGACATCTAAAAACACTTCTTACATAATCGTCTCCCCACATATAAAGAATAACATATTTGGAGTCTTTGTCTTCTTTTTCCCGCCTCAATAGCCTTCTATAAGCCTGATATACTCCAAAACCTCCCATCCCAAAATTCTGTATCGGTTCCCCTAGATGACCGGCAAGATATTCCTGCCAGGTTTCGGAATCACTCACCTGATGACAATGTGTAAAACTATTGCCATACGTATTGATCCTACAGGGTTTATCGGCATATACACTATTGGTCCTTTTACCGTCTTTCATTACAGTAGATAGTGTATAGCTGTTATCTATCCCGTCATGCGGCATATAATTTCCTAAAATATAGCCCACCTCCGGATCAAACTGGGCCCAACTATCCTGATTCAGGAAAATATCCAATTCCTCCTTGGGAACGGCACTATTTCTTAGGTATTCAGCATACGACTTCTTTTCACCTATCTTTGGACGGCCAAATAGAAAATCGGGCATCAAGGATGCTCCTCCTGCGGTCATTGCAGTGAAAACATTGGATTTAATAAATTTTCGTCTATCCATAAATATTCATTAAAAATTAATTGCAAAATCCTATTATCAGTGATAACCTTAAAAGCATCCTTGTAATCATTTAAATTAATGAATATAAATTGATAATTACAATAATTGGTACAATAAACGTCTGTACCCTCACCGATGACGTAAACCTGCTAAGTGTGCACACAGGCCTCCCGATGGTGCCTACAACTTCAAGACCAACTGATAAAGTAATCATCCTCCAGTGCCTTACGAATATTTTCACCGCAACTATTTTCAAGATTGAAATAAGGCTATATTTGAATCCCAATTTCAGTGACAATTTTTCAGAAACTATCCTTTAATAATTCTTAAATACCAGTGAAAAAAATAATCCTAATATTCATGTTATTTGCACTGTACTCGTGTGGAAGTGCTAAATACAATTATTTTTTTGATACTGGGAAACAACTCGACTTTGGCCATGGAAAGTGGATATTGAATAGTACCCAATCAAATTCAAGAATATTCGATACTGAACTCTATAATACTTCACTTAAAGTATTTAAAAAAATTCTGGGCGACTCCTTAATAGAAATAAATGATTTAAGGAGTACCAAACTGATTGCTCCAAAAATAAAGTTCCAGTTGTCGGAATCGGATTTAAAAGAGTTGAAAAGAGATACGGACTGTGACTACATCATCAATATTGGAGGAAATGCGACCAGTGACGGCTTGGGTACATTGTCATTTTCCGATCAAAATGAAAATTCGAGCAATAGTGCAGCTGTGTCGATAACCATTTACGATTTAAATGCCGAGGCATTGATTTCTTCATCACAGGTTTATGGAAAAACGGAACAACAGGATGCGGTTTTTCCAGATAACAAACAACGTCCTTCTATTAATCCCAGTTCCCATATGATAATGTTGAAAGGCGCAAAGAAACTAATTGGGAAATATGAAAGGTACCAACTGGGTCATTGAAAAACCATAAGGGTTTTCATATTAAGGACAGTATGCGGATAGAAAGGGGAAGACTTCGAAAAGCTGTCAATAAACCTTGAACTTTGAACCGCTTATTCCAAATGCAACTGCACCAGTTCATTGCCTATATTCACTTTTTTATATGGGGTAGTTTGTCCATATATTTCCTTCACTATTGCATATAGATCCGGGATTACGGTTTTTGCAATTTTACTGTTGTTGCTCAATAGTACACAGATACCCAGATCAGCCTCTGGATAAACGGCAATTTCATTTCTATAGTTGTTGACACTTCCACCATGATGCCAAATAGTTTTTTCTTGGTCCGAGCCATTCTCCATGAATTTATGTATTCTCCAACCATAGCCGTAGTAAGATGTTTTATGTCCAGGCCAATGTTGATAATACTTGCTTTCTCCTTTAATTTCAATAAAAGGGGAGAAAGTTTCTGCTAACGCAGATTTGCTCATTAATTCCGGGTTGTGACCCAATAAAAACCGCATCCATTTGGCCATGTCAACAGAGCTGGCACTAATACCCCCCGCTGCAATGGCATTGTAATAATTATTTGAAAGTGGCAATGTTCTCCAGCCGTTTCTTCTTTTGGAGTGTGGCATGGCCACATTTTCCATATGTGCCAAGGTTTCATAATCCATGGTAGTAGAGCACATGCCCAGGGGATTGAAAAAAGTATTGGTCAACACCTCACTTATATCCTGTCCGGTTGCCTTATGAATCATTTCCCCACATAGCGCAAACATGGCATTCTGGTAACTGTAAACAGATCCAGGCTCACTGATGGGTGTAATCTCCTTAAAGCGTTCGGCAATAGTATGTAAGGGCAGTCCGGCCTCCACTAGATTGGTGTAACTATGATATGGTGTACCAGCGGTATGCGATAAAATATTGGCCAGGGTAATTTTATCGGTATTGTTCCTGTCTCCAAATTTAAACTCTGGTATAAAATCGCTTACCTTATCCTCCCAATGTAATTTGCCTTCATCTTTTAATTCGGCTGCCAATACCCCGGCAAATCCTTTGGAAAGTGATCCAAGTCTAAAAATAGTCCCACCATCCACGCGATCATCACGGTTGATATTCCTTTTACCATAACCATCCGAAAGTATAATAGAATCCTCTTTTACAATACTCACTCCTGCTCCTACAATATCCCCTGCCGAGATAGCTTTATCAAAATAGGCATTAATGGCAATTCTCAATTCATCCTGATGTCTTTTATAAAGTAGCTCCTCTTTGGCATTCAATGCATCCTTTAAATGATCAATACTTGTAACGGCTGCTTTGGTCCCTTGATCTGGGACCGACTTAAAGGCGTTTAAAACAAGGGCTACTAGTGTAAGGATTAAAAGCGAAATTCCTATTAAGATTTTGCTTCTCTTCATAAGGGGTGCGTTTTTTTAAATGTAATATTTCCTAAATATAGTATGATATACTTAAATAACGGATGAAATGCACTGTTTCTTATTTACATCCTTATATTTTTAACACTAAATTCCAAAAGGTTTTTCCTGGCATAACCTAAAAAGTACTGTACCATTACATGCCCTTACAGCGCTACAGTCTATAGTATAAGATGATCGACTATAGATTTACGGCTTAGGATCAATGAAATTGAATCAAAAAATCAGACTGATCGGGATTAAAAAAGCTTAAATCGCGGGCACAAGCCTAAATAAATTGATATATTGTAGTCAGTTTAAACAATCCCTAAACTGTATTTCAACGTAATACCGTTAGACCTAATATGACTAAAAGAATAATTCTCGTAACTATACTGACATTTTCAGTAATATCGTGGTGCAACGGACAAGACAAGGACGAAAGGACTAAATTTTTTCCGAAGATTGAACTTTCTGTAGAAAATGTTCCACATAAAGAGAATTTATGGGTTTTTATACTCGCAGGTCAATCCAATATGGCTGGTAGAGGACTTGTAGAACCTCAGGATACCGTTCCCAACAAAAGAGTATATTCCCTGAACAAAAAGGGAGATATTATCTTTGCCAAAGAGCCCCTGCATTTTTATGAACCCTCAATGGCCGGGTTGGACAGTGGACTTTCATTTGGCAAGGCCTTGATCAGGCAAATTCCTGACAGTATTTCGGTACTTTTAATTCCTACTGCGGTTGGAGGAAGCTCCATTTCACAATGGCTAAACGATTCCATCCACAGGGATGTTAAACTATTCTCCAACTTCAAACAAAAAGCAGAATTGGGTATGCGTTATGGGACAGTAAAAGGGATTCTTTGGCATCAGGGCGAAAGTGATGCCAAAACCAAGGAGGCTTCAATGTACCAAATTAAATTATCGGAGTTGTTCTATCAATTCAGAAAGATAATTGGGAACCAAGAGACCACCGTTTTAATAGGACAATTGGGCAGTTATTCGACCAATCCACTGTGGCAGAAAATTAATGATCACATAAAATATTATGTATCCACCGATCCAAATTCTGGGATGATCAATACCCAGGACTTAAAGGACAAAGGGGATAAGGTGCACTTCAATTCCGAAGCACAGCGGCACATGGGTGAAAGATTTGCCAATGAATTTATTAAATTACAGCACTAGCCATATTTTGCATACGCGTTACTGTGTTAACCATAATATACGGGTACTTGATATACTGTGATTTACACTGCATTAGTTCTACTTGCGTATGGCATGACCAAGAACCAATATGGGTCAACTTAACCATGGCCTACGTTTTAACCTAAAATATGTACAACCTAAATTATGAGGTCAGCACATAAATGGCCCACGCAAAGCAAAAGGCACAATAGAGATAAAATAAAAATTCGTTTAATGTAGTATTTTCCTTCATAAGATTGGGTTTATATATAAAACCCCATAAACAAAGGAAAAGGATTTTCGTCTCCATGTATGGAACAAAATTTCGACGACTTGACCCCAATTCGGATAAAGGGTCAAAATCATCTATGAAAGTAAAATCCTACAAAACCATAAAACCAAGAAAGACAGCGGTTTACCGATGATTTATTGGTCACAAACCTTAGAAAAACTACAATTTTACAACACAATTCTGTGCCGCCGATTTGTAGATAGCCTCAACAACATGAATATCTCTTAGTCCTTCTTCCCCAGGAACAATTAAGTCGGTTTTGTTCATGATGGCCATGGCATCCTCATCCATTTGTTTGGCCTGCTGACTGGGGATGGGAAATTTTATGATCGTTCCATCGGACATACTTCCATTATTCCCACTGTAGGAGCTGTGTGGTTCCATCTTCAACCAACCTTTTTCATAGTTTACTTGAAGATGGTTCATATTTATACCAAAACTGGTCTGGCAGGACGCTCGGGCTCCACTGGGAAATTCCAGTTGAAACATCATGGTTTCTTCTACTTCGTGATAAATTTCAGGTCGGGTAGTGGAGGCTTGCGCCAATACGGAAATCGGTTCTTCGCCGGTAGCCAATCGGGCTCCTTGCAATGCGTAAACGCCCATATCACCCATTGCACCACCACCTAATTTTTTATTTTGCTTCCAATGGTTGGTCCGGCCGTCAAAATATCCAGCGGCAGAAGTCACCATCCGTACTTTCCCAAAAGGCCTTTCCTTGCCCACTTTCATATACGCCTGAATATTGGGATCGTGCTGACAACGGTACCCGATAGCCAATTTTACCTTATTGTCCTTGCAGGCCTTGATCATTGCCTCACAATCCGCTACAGATGGTGCCATCGGCTTTTCGCACCACACATGCTTCCCCGCCTTGGCAGCCCTTATAGTATATTCTGCATGCATGGAAGGTGGCAGAACCACATATACCACGTCAATATCCGGGTTATTGGCAATGGTATCAAAATTCTTGTAATTATATATGTTCTGGTCCTTTAAACCATATTTTTCTTGCCAAACAGGAATTTTTTCAGGACTACCGGTCACAATGCCTCTTAATTCACAGTTGTTGGTCAATTGCAGGGCAGGAGCCAGGAGATCGGTACTATAGTAACCCAATCCAACAAGAGCTACCCCTAATTTTTTCTTTTGTGCCCTAGTCGAGGATAGTAATATTTGAGGTGTAAATGCGCTTGCTGCCGCAATTAATCCCGCTTTTTGAATAAATATTCGCCTTTGTTTTTCCATGGTTCCAATTTGAGGGTAGAAAATACCACAAAAAATTGAAAATTCCATGAAAATATGTGAAGCCTTTAAAGTACTGGAATACTTCAAAGACTGTAAACCCTTTTTCCAAAAAGTTTAAATTCCTTAATGAATGGGTTATAGAATTTCGCAGTACTAATAAAAACGGAAAGATAAAAGTAACCTTATTCCTTTTTCTGAAGGTTTTGGACCAGTAAGTCCTTTAAAACGTATGCGGCAACAAGAATAAAGCCCGTTATCAGGGTTGGGGTAGCGTATTCCCATTCCAATATTTTAGTAAGGCTTCCAATGATTATGGCCAATATGCCAATGATCATCATTGTATTCCACATAAAATACGCAATATCACTCCTATCGTCATCCTTGTCGTCAATGAGATATGTTGTGCCTTCCATGATGATCCAAATAATGAACGCCAAGCTACCTATGACCTGAAAAAAATCATTGTGGGATATGTCCAGAATTTTGAAAATTCCATTTAGGGACCATGAAGTGACTAAAATTAATTTGTTGTATTGCAGAAACCCTTTTTTTGTTTTTTTCCAAAATCGCCAGGCATACAATACACCAATGGCGACAAGAGAAATTAATATTATGGGATTTGCGACGGTCGTAAAATGTAAAATTTTACAAAGAAAGCCTACAACAAGGAGGGAAATGGCAATTCTTAAAGGTGTTCTCAAAATCTTCTTTTCTGTTTCCATAAAATTGTTTTTAAGATTCATTGCATTTCCGTTTTGGTTTTGCCGAATTGCCTTTGCCTTACTTCAAAAGACATTTCCCTATGGTGTCACTATCTAAAGCACTTTGATATTGGCCTTTAGTCCTTCCATTATTCCTAAAATATTATCTACGGTTTCCTTTAAATAATATTTAATGAGTACGTGGGGAATACGAATGGTGGTAAATCCATTTCTAAAAGAATGCATGGCTTCTTCCAAATCGTTGATGGCTTGTTCATGGGTTATAGAATGGTATTCCGTGTCGATTTCTATATTAAGTTTTACCCTAGATATAGCAATATCCACTGATTTTTTTCCATCCCACCATTCCAGCATTGGATTTACACCTGCATTTTTTAAACCATAATATAATTGTATGGCTTCCTTGGGGGTTCTTTTGAGTTTGATCAGCTTTTCCATGCGACCTTTATGCTTCGCACAAAGCTCTAATCCTAAGAGGTCCATCGCACTTTTGTGGTCAAGATAATCAAGCTCTTTGTTACAATCTAAACATGTCATTCAAGTAGGTTAAAAATTTGATTTGGGACTATTATAACCGTAATATTTTTGGATTATTATATGGGGGTTATCCAAAACGGCCATCTTTTAGACGAACTGCAACTTTTTAGATGAACGACCTACTTTTCAAACCACATGGCCTTTAAAAAACAAATATTCTTCCGCATTTTGGAATATCCCTATATATTTACATAATCGCTATTTCAAACCTAAGTAATGGACCATAGAACAATGTTTAAAACAATAGTACCGACCTTTATATTTATTGTAATTCTCTTTGGCTGTAGGGACCAACAAACTACCAAGCCTAAAGATGCATCAGCCTTGGCACTGCCGGAACTGACCTTTAACGAGGCCAATCGGCTGGTTCGCCTGCCATTGGATTGCCTACAAACGGAATATCCCAACAAATTAAATCAGTCACTTCAGGATTCGACCCATTTGGGCGGACCTAAACAATTGCACCCTGCATTTTATGGTTGTTACGATTGGCATTCCTCTGTTCACGGTCACTGGTCCTTAGTTTCCCTACTAAAACAGTTCCCCAGTTTAAATCAGGCTTCCACAATTCGCAATAAACTGGTGGAAAATATTTCCAAGGAAAATATAATGGCAGAAGTGGACTATTTTAACATGGAAGGAAATAAGTCATATGAACGGACTTATGGGTGGGCCTGGATCCTGAAATTGGCCGAAGAGCTTCATACATGGCAGGACCCTTTGGCCCGTGACCTGGAGGTTAATTTACAGCCGTTGACAAACTATATAGTGGAGGCCTACATAGAATTTTTACCAAAATTGAATTATCCCATTAGGGTTGGGGAACATACCAATACCGCCTTTGGACTTTCCTTGGCTTGGGATTATGCGGTTGTCCTTCAGGACGAGGCCTTAAAAAACGCCATTACATCAAGTGTTGCACGTTTTTATGAAAATGATATCGCTTGTCCTATGACCTGGGAACCTAGCGGATTCGATTTTTTATCGCCCTGCCTAGAAGAAGCCAATCTGGTGAGAAAAATTTATAGCCCCGACAAGTTTAAAAAATGGCTGGATAAATTCCTGCCCCAATTGGCAGATCCTCAATTTAATCTGGAACCGGGAAAAGTATCGGACAGAACAGATGGAAAATTAGTCCATTTGGATGGTCTCAATTTTAGTAGGGCCTGGTGTTTGTACGGAATTGCAGAGACACTTCCCCAATACTCCCATTTAAAACAAATTGCCACCGAGCATATTAATTACTCCCTGCCCAGTATTATTGATAACAATTACAGTGGTACCCATTGGTTGGGAAGTTTTGCATTATACGCCTTAAATACAGCCCAATAGAATGAAATGGAAAATGGGGCCAGGAGTTTTGGTAGCAGCAGCCTTTATAGGTCCTGGTACCGTTGCTGTTTGCTCCATTGCCGGTGTACAGTATGGTTATGTGCTTCTTTGGGCCCTGTTGCTATCCGTGGTGGCAACCGTAATATTACAGGAAATGGCAGCGAGATTGGGAATTGTAACCCAAAAAGGATTGGCCCACGTTATAAAAGAAGAGATAGGTGTCGGCTGGATAAAGATTTTGGTGCTGGGCCTTATCTTATCGGCAATAGTCATAGGGAATGCAGCCTATGAAGGTGGTAATATTGGTGGTGCTTCCTTGGGCTTGGAGGCCATATTTGGGCAAGAACATATAAGTTATTATCCATGGGTAGTAGGAATTTTTGCATTTCTACTGTTGTTTTTTGGTAATTATAAAGTTTTGGAAAAGGTACTGATTTCCTTGGTAGTGGTCATGAGCATATCTTTCCTCTTGACGGCCATAATTACAAAACCGGATATTTCAGCCTTAATACAAGGTCTTTTTATCCCTAAAATTCCAGATGGAAGTATTTTGACTATTATTGCCCTAGTAGGCACCACGGTAGTACCCTATAATTTATTTTTACATACCTCATTGGTAATTGAAAAATGGAAGTCCAAGGAAAATTTGAAGGAAGCCCGTAGGGATACCATCTTGTCCATTTTACTGGGAGGTATGGTATCCATGGCCATTGTGGTTACAGCAACTGCCATTCCATCCAACGAAATAACCAGTATTATGGATATGACCAAAGGCTTGGAACCGCTATATGGGGAAAGTGCCAAATATTTTATGGGAATCGGACTTTTTGCAGCCGGGATAACCTCTGCCATTACGGCACCCTTAGCCGCCGCCTATGTGGCGAATAGCTGTTTTGGATGGAATACGACTATGGATAGCATAAGGTTCAAATTGGTCTGGATGATCATTTTATTGGTAGGTGTCCTGTTTATGTCCGTAGGAATAAAACCGTTAGAGATTATTAAATTTGCCCAGATAACCAATGGGATGCTTTTACCAATTATCGCTATTTTTCTACTATGGATCGTTAATCGCAAAACAGTAATGCTTGAATATCAAAATACCATATTTCAAAATATAATGGTGGTTGTCATTATAATTTTGTCTGTTATTCTTGGGGTAAAAAGTATATTAACTGTTTTTGGGCTATTTTAAGGACATGATCAACATCGATATAAATTGTGACATAGGGGAGGGCGTAGACAATGAAGCAGAGCTATTGCCCTTGATTACCTCCTGTAATATTGCCTGTGGAGGCCATGCTGGGGATGTTAATACCATGATGAAAGTAGCCTTATTGGCCAAAGAACACAGGGTACTGATTGGGGCGCATCCATCATATCCGGATAGGGCGAATTTTGGAAGAACAAGTATCAAAATGGCTAAGGATGATTTGAAAAAAAGTATTCTTGCCCAAATTGAGGATTTAAACACTGTCCTCAAAACTTTGGGTATTTCGCTCAACCATATTAAACCCCATGGTGCCCTTTACAATGACGTGGCCAAGGACAGGGAATTGGCATTGGTATTTTTGGATGCTATTGAAAAATATAAAAAGGAGGTATTTTTGTATGTTTCCTATGATTCAAAAATAGCGCAGGAGGCTCTGCGTTCAGGGTTTCGAATAAAATATGAGGCCTTTGCCGATCGCAATTATAATGAAGACCTCTCCCTAGTGTCCAGAAAAGACCCTATGGCCTTGATACAGGATCCCAAAGCAGTTATGGACCATTTACTCCATATGGTTACAAAAGGTGCCGTTTTGACCCTTTCAGGAAAGGCAGTAAATATTGAAGCGGACACCTATTGTATTCACGGGGATTCACCCTCAACATTACAAATATTAGCGTATCTTTCCAAACATTTACCAGAAAACCAAATCTTAATAAAAAAGTGAGTAGTTTCAAAATATCTGTAAGGCAATTTGGTGTCCACGCCATATTGGTGGAGTGGCCCAATAGGGTGGAGGAATCTATATTGGACGAGATTCTCCAATTCATTCAGTACTTAAAAAAAAATCACCTAGATGAAAAGGAATGGGAGTTTATACCTGCCTATAATTCACTTACTTTGATATGCAAGGACACAGTACTGGATTTCGATTATTTAAAACCGAAAATAAAGGAATGGTATGCCGTAAAAGGAAAAATAGAACCTGCTACCAGGTACCTTTGGCGATTACCTGTAAGTTATGATCTGGAATTCGGGCTGGATCTCGAGGAGATATCCAGAGAATTGGGCCTGTCCGTAGAACGCATCATAGAATTGCACTCCCAAAGTATTTATACGGTCTATGGTATAGGATTCTTACCGGGGTTTATGTATTTGGGCGGCGTGCCGGAGGTTCTGGAGGTTCCACGCAAATCCATCCCCAGACCTAAGGTGCTTAAAGGCTCCGTTGGTCTAGCTGGGAAACAAACCGGAATTTACCCCCAGGATTCGCCAGGAGGATGGAACATAATTGGGAAATGTCCCGTACCTATGTTCGAAGTAAAAAAGGAAAATCCCTGTTTTGTTAAAGTGGGCGATAAAATACAATTTTACCCTATTTCTATGGCAGAGTACCAATTGCACAAAATTGAAGGTGAGGTAGGGATTTATAACTTAGAAAAAAAAGTGCTGGATGCTTAACATAATAAAATCGGGCTTTTTCACCACTGTGCAGGATATGGGTAGATATGGGTACAGGGATAAGGGTGTTCCAGTTTCAGGAGTTATGGACTCTTTCTCTGTCTCGAAGATAAATACTTTGTTGGAAAACGATGAAAACAGTGCCGTATTGGAAATAACAATGACGGGACCAACATTGGAATTTGAACAAGATACCTATATTGTTCTGGGAGGAGCAGAAATGTCGGTAACCCTTAACGATATTACCATAGAAAACTACAAAGTCTATAAAGTCAATGCAGGTGACATCTTAACCTACGGCAAATTATTAAAAGGATTCAGGGCGTACTTGGGGATTAAGGACGGGTTCAACACTGCATTGGTATTGGGCAGTAGATCCTATTTTAAACCAATTACCGAGAAGGATTCCATAAAGAAAATGTCCAGTCTTCCGTACACAAAGTGTAAACTTTTTAGTCCCAAAATTTCGAAACTCAAAGTAGATTCCGTTTTGGACAAAACCAAATTGGACGTTTATAAAGGGCCTGAATATAAGCTGCTGACAGATAACCAATTGGCCCAATTATTTTACAGGGAATTTACGGTGGCAAACGAGAATAACCGTATGGCATATCAGCTTAATGAGCTAATTGAGGGCAATAAGGTATCCATGTTGACCTCGGCAACCCTGCCTGGAACAATACAGCTGACTCCTGCGGGAAAATTGATCATTTTAATGAAAGATGGCCAGACCACAGGTGGCTATCCAAGAATTTTACAGTTGTCGGACATGGCCATGTCCATTTTGGCCCAAAAAAGATCTGGAGACCATATTAGTTTTAGGTTAAAATAGGCGACGGAAATTTATTTCTTTGTCAATTAAATTTTAATACCTAATTTTACATTAATGAAAATAAATAGAAGCATAATTAAATTGGTCATTGTCGTCCCACAAATGGGATGATACGGATTTGTATTTATTTAAAAAGCCTGTATCACATTATGTATGATACAGGCTTTTTTTTAGGTTTTTCCGAACTATAATTTGGAATTATGTTCTTTTTTAAGTTGTCAGAAAAAGGTTTATCAAAGAATAAAAACCTACTGGATATGATATGGTTTATGTATTTAGATAACTGATTATCAAATAGTTAAAATTAAATCGTTATTATTGAATTTAAATCAAATTTTTATGTTAAAAATCTAAGGGTATTTAAACTTTTATCTTTGGTAGTCGTAGTTTATATAGAACAGTATTAAAATACAAAGAATACAAATTAATGGAATTAAATAAATTTAGCAAAAACGTTACCCAGGACCCCACTCAACCTGCCGCACAGGCTATGTTATACGCCATAGGACTGGAAGAAGAGGATCTAAAAAAACCTTTGATCGGAATTGGTAGTACAGGTTATGAGGGCAATCCTTGTAATATGCACTTGAACGATCTGGCACAGGAAGTAAAACTTGGTACTGAAAAAGGCGGCTTGGTTGGACTTGTGTTCAATACTATAGGTGTTAGTGATGGAATTTCAATGGGTACTTATGGTATGAGATACTCATTGCCTTCTAGGGATATCATTGCAGATTCTATGGAAACTGTGGTACAAGCTATGAACTATGACGGACTGGTAACTGTTGTAGGTTGCGACAAAAATATGCCGGGCGCCCTTATGGCCATGATTAGACTAAACAGACCCTCTGTTATGGTTTATGGTGGCACAATTGCATCTGGCTGCTTTAAGGACAAAAAATTGGATATCGTCTCTGCTTTTGAGGCATGGGGCGAAAAGGTTGCCGGAACTATGAGCGAAGAGGATTACAAAGGAGTAATCCAACATGCATGTCCGGGAGCAGGCGCCTGTGGCGGTATGTACACAGCCAATACCATGGCTTCCGCTATAGAAGCTTTGGGAATGGCTTTGCCTTACAATTCTTCAAACCCTGCTATTGGCAAGGAAAAAAAACAAGATGCCATCAGCGCTGGTTTTGCACTAAGACATCTATTGGAAAACGATATTAAGCCCAGCGATATCATTACAAGAAAATCTTTTGAAAACGCTGTACGCTTGCTAACCCTCTTGGGAGGATCCACTAACGCGGTCCTACACTTTTTGGCCATAGCAAAAGCAGCAGATGTTGATTTTACTTTGAACGACTTTCAAAAAATTAGTGACAGTACTCCTTTCTTAGCAGATTTGAAACCTAGTGGCAAATACTTAATGGAAGATCTACATCGTGCAGGTGGTACACCCGCAGTGATGAAATTTATGTTGGAAAATGGTATGCTGCACGGGGATTGTATGACCATTACCGGTAAAACCGTTGCCGAAAACCTTGCTGAGGTTCCTGGTTTAAAAGAAGGGCAGCAAATTATTAAGCCCTTGAACGCACCGATCAAGGAGTCCGGTCACTTACGAATCTTATACGGAAACCTTGCTGAAGAAGGTGCCGTAGCTAAGATTACCGGAAAAGAAGGATTGCACTTTACCGGTCCTGCAAAAGTTTTTAATGATGAGTTTTTGGCGAATGCCGGGATAGGCAAAGGATTGGTGAAAAAAGGTGATGTTGTGGTTATTAGATACGAAGGTCCAAAAGGTGGTCCGGGTATGCCGGAGATGTTGAAGCCGACGGCTGCCATTATGGGTGCTGGACTAGGAAAGGATGTGGCCTTGATTACCGATGGTCGCTTTTCTGGTGGTACACACGGCTTTGTTGTTGGACACGTATGCCCCGAAGCTCAGGATGGTGGAACTATCGCCCTGTTGAAAGATGGGGATGTCATCACCATTGACGCAGAAAAAAATAGTATTTCTGTGGCCCTGTCGAAGGAAGAGATCAAAACGCGGAGGGCAAACTGGGTACAACCGCCCCTAAAGGTCAAAAAAGGTAGTTTGTACAAATATGCAAAAACGGTATCCTCGGCCTCACAAGGCTGTGTAACCGATGAAATATAATATTAAGAGGTATAAAAAAGCATCTGCGCAAGAAAAATTAAAGGGTTTTATACCAAGTATGTTAACCGATTAGGTCTACAATTATGGAAACATTGAAAAAGGAAAAAACAGCATCAACAAAACAGAGCACGAAGAGAATAAGTGGTGCGGAGGCTATAATCCATTGCCTATTGGCTGAGGGTGTAGACTTGATTTATGGATATCCTGGAGGGGCCATTATGCCTCTGTATGACGAATTATACAAATTTCAGGATAAACTTACCCATATTCTAACCAGGCATGAACAGGGTGCCACCCATGCAGCACAAGGCTATGCCAGGGTAACCGGAAAAGTAGGTGTGGCCGTTGCTACATCAGGTCCGGGGGCCACCAATTTGATTACCGGTATTGCCGACGCCCAAATAGATTCAACTCCTATGGTCTGCATTACCGGGCAGGTAGCCAGACATTTGTTGGGTTCCGACGCTTTTCAGGAAACCGATATTATCGGAATTTCCACACCTGTAACCAAATGGAACTGTCAGGTTACCAAAGCTTCTGAAATTCCAGAGGTCTTGGCCAAGGCATTCTATATTGCTAGATCGGGCAGGCCAGGACCTGTATTGGTGGATATTACCAAAAATGCACAAATAGAGGAGTTCGACTTTACATATGAGCATTGTACCGGGGTCCGCAGTTATAACCCTTACCCCAAACCAGATATAAAAGCCATTGAGGAAGCGGCCCATTTGATCAATGCTGCCAAAAAGCCTTTCATAGTTTTTGGACAGGGAGTAATTTTAGGGGAAGCCGAAGAACAACTAAAAACCTTGGTAGAGAAGGCTGGAATTCCTGCTGCCTGGACCATACTTGGCCTTTCTGCCATGGATACCGACCACCCTTTAAATGTTGGAATGGTTGGGATGCACGGAAATTACGGCCCTAATTTATTGACCAATGAATGCGATGTACTCATTGCCATTGGTATGCGCTTTGACGATAGGGTAACCGGAAGTTTGGATACTTATGCCAAACAGGCAAAAATTATCCATTTCGATATAGATCCTGCTGAAATAAACAAAAACGTTAAGGCAGATGTAGCGGTATTGGGCGATTCCAAGGTTACCTTGGACCTGTTGCTACCCATGATCAAAACCAACACTCATGAATCATGGCACAACGAGTTTAAGAAAAAATATGAAATAGAGTTTGATCAGATCATAAAAAATGATGTTTACCCTACCAAGGATAGACTTACTATGGCAGAAGTTATTGAGGAGATCAATATAGCCAGTGGCCATAAAGCCATAATAGTGTCGGACGTTGGGCAGCATCAAATGATTGCCTGCAGATATGCCAAATTCAAACAGACCAAAAGTAATGTTACCTCTGGTGGATTGGGAACTATGGGCTTTGCTTTACCAGCGGCTATCGGAGCCAAAATGGGAGCCATGGACAGGGAAGTAGTTGCCATTATAGGTGATGGCGGATATCAAATGACCATTCAGGAATTGGGGACTATCTTTCAAAACAAGACCCCAGTTAAAATAGTGGTACTCAATAATGATCATTTGGGAATGGTACGCCAGTGGCAGGAGCTTTTCTTTGAAAGCAGATATGCCTCTACCGTAATGGTAAATCCTGACTTTGTAAAAATTGCGGAAGGTTACCATATACAATCCAAGCGCATAAGCGAGAGAAAGGATTTAAAGGCTACCATTCAAGAAATGTTAGCCTCCAAGGATGCTTACTTTTTGGAAGTCAAAGTAGAAAAAGAGGACAATGTTTTCCCTATGATTCCTTCGGGGGCATCAGTATCGGATATACGATTGAAATAAAATAATTATTAATTAAAATTACCCATAACTTCATATTTTTGATGGAGGATTGGGATAAGGAGATGGAAAAAAAATGGTTTACAATTTCAGTGTACTCCGAGAACAGCGTTGGACTACTGAACAGAATATCAGGGATATTTTTAAAACGTCACATAAACATTGAGAGTCTAAATGTTTCAAAATCGGAAATAGAACACGTGTCGAAATTCACAATTGTAGTATATACAACAGAAGATTGGGTGCGTAATATAGTGGGACAGGTAGAAAAGCAAATTGAAGTCATAAAAGCGTTCTACCATACCGATGAAGAAACCATTTATCAGGAATCGGCATTATTCAAAGTGGCTTCGACCTTATTGTTCGATGAGCGAAATATTCAAAACATAATAAAGGATAGTAATTCCCAAATTGTTACGGTGTCCCGTGATTTCTTTGTTTTGGCAAAAACCGGAAGAAGAAATGAAATCGATGACATGTACCAACAATTGAAACCCTATGGCATTATGCAATTTGTACGTTCGGGAAGGATTGCGGTTACAAAATCGGAAATGAAAATTTCATCATTATTAAAAGAGTTTAATCAATAAATAATCAACCCCGAGACTGATCGGGACATAAAATCGAGTTTAAAAAATGGCAAATTACTTTAATACACTATCATTAAGGGAACAACTTACTCAATTAGGGAAATGTAGATTTATGGAATCTACGGAATTTTCTGATGGTGTATCCGCTTTAAAAGGGAAGAAAATTGTAATCGTAGGTTGTGGTGCGCAAGGACTTAACCAAGGTCTAAATATGCGCGATTCCGGATTGGACATTTCATATGCGCTAAGAGGTGCAGCTATTAAGGAAAAAAGACAGTCTTTTATAAACGCAAGTGAAAATGGCTTTAAGGTAGGGACCTACGAGGAACTTATCCCAACAGCCGATGTCGTTATCAACCTAACTCCGGACAAACAACACACCAGTGTGGTTTCTGCAGTTATGCCTTTAATGAAAAAAGGAGCTACATTATCCTACTCACACGGTTTTAATATTGTAGAGGAAGGCATGCAGATCCGTGAAGACCTGACCGTTATTATGGTGGCGCCAAAATGTCCAGGATCGGAAGTACGTGAAGAATATAAAAGAGGTTTTGGCGTACCTACTCTTATTGCGGTACACCCCAATAACGACCCTCAAGATAAAGGTTTGGCCCAGGCAAAAGCCTATGCTGTTGCCACTGGTGGTCATAAGGCCGGTGTATTGGAGTCTTCTTTTGTTGCTGAAGTAAAATCCGATTTAATGGGAGAACAGACCATACTTTGTGGCCTGTTGCAAACCGGTTCTATTCTTTGTTTTGATAAAATGATTGAAAAAGGAATTGACGCAGGCTATGCTTCCAAGTTGATTCAATACGGATGGGAAACCATAACAGAAGGTCTTAAATATGGAGGTATCACCCATATGATGGATCGTTTGTCCAACCCTGCAAAGATCAAGGCTTTTGAACTTTCAGAAGAATTAAAGGATATCATGCGCCCTCTTTTCCATAAGCATATGGACGATATCATGAGCGGACATTTTTCAAAAACTATGATGGAGGATTGGGCCAATGATGATAAAAATCTATTGACCTGGAGAGCGGCCACAGGAGAGACCGCTTTCGAAAAAACTCCCGCTGGATCTATTAAAATTGTCGAGCAGGAATTTTATGACCATGGTGTGCTAATGGTAGCTATGGTAAGAGCAGGTGTGGAATTGGCTTTTGAGTCCATGACCCAATCCGGAATTATTGCCGAATCTGCTTACTACGAGTCGCTACATGAAACACCATTGATCGCCAATACTATTGCTAGAAAAAAATTGTTTGAAATGAACAGGGTGATATCCGATACAGCTGAATACGGTTGCTATTTATTTGATCATGCCTGTAAGCCGTTATTGGCCGATTTCATGAAAACGATAGATACGGATGTCATTGGAAAACATTTTGCCGACCAAAAACATCTAAGTGTGGACAATGCAAAACTAATTGCTGTAAACAAAGCTTTACGCGAGCATCCTGTAGAAATTGTAGGAGCAAGGTTGCGTGCATCCATGACGGCTATGAAACCAATAGTATAATATAATTAACTAATTTTGAGGCCTGCCGAGTTTATTAACTGGGCAGGCCTTTGTTTATATACCCATTAATGGAACCATATTTTCCCAAAATAGAGGACATCCGGAAGGCTGCCGAAACCATTAGGCAAGTAGCGGATATTACTCCCTTGATGCAGAGCATCCGATATTCCAAGGCCTATGATGCCAGTATACTTTTAAAAAGGGAAGATTTACATAGGGTGAGAAGTTATAAAATAAGAGGGGCATTCAATAAGATCAGTTCCCTAACCAAAGAGGAAACGGTGAACGGAGTGGTATGTGCCAGTGCCGGAAACCATGCCCAAGGTGTTGCTTTTGCCTGTAATCACTTGGGTATAAAAGGAACCATATATATGCCATCGGTGACCCCTAAACAAAAGGTTGAACAAACAAAATTATTCGGTGGGGATTGGGTAACCGTGGTTCTTGAAGGCGATACCTTTGACGATTCCTCTGATGCGGCCAAAAAATTCTGTGCCGCTGAAAAAAAGACCTATATACATCCTTTTGATGACCCCAAAATAATTGAGGGGCAGGCAACGGTTGGTTTGGAAATACTGGAACAGACGAAAAAACCAATAGACTATATCTTTGTGGCTGTTGGTGGCGGCGGATTGGCCTCGGGTCTCTGTGCCGTATTCAAGACATTATCGCCAGAAACAAAAATTATTGGCGTAGAACCGGAAGGAGCCCCATCTATGAAAACTTCTATAGAAAAGGGAGTCAACACCGAATTGGAACATATAGACAAATTTATTGACGGTGCGGCCGTAAAACGAGTAGGAAACCTTACGTTTAATATATGCAAGGACTGCCTCTACGATATGGTAACCGTTCCGGAAGGCAAGGTTTGCCAGACCATTTTGGATCTTTACAATAGGGACGCCATTGTTGTGGAACCGGCAGGAGCCCTCACAATCACTGTTTTGGACGATTTTAAAGAAGAAATAAAAGGCAAAAATGTAGTCTGCATTGTGAGCGGGAGTAACAACGATATTACACGTACAGCCGAGATAAAGGAACGTGCCTTGCTATACGGCAAATTAAAGCATTATTTTATTATACGCTTTCCCCAAAGACCGGGTGCATTGAAGGAATTCGTTGTGGATATTTTAGGTCCAACGGATGATATTACCCATTTTGAATATTCAAAAAAATCGAGTCGGGAGAATGCTCCAGCCGTGGTGGGAATTGAATTAAAAAGTCCAGAAGATTTGGCTCCCCTAATTAAAAGGATGAAGGATAACAATTTTTTTGGCGACTACATTAACGATAAGCCAGATTTATTTCAGTATTTAATTTAATAACATTTGGGGCAATTTTTATGATATTGCAAAATGCGAAATCCTTTTCGTGACTTTACTTCAAATATTCTATCAAATTTATAGGGAATTAAAATTATCGTTTTATTAATTTAGTGGTCTGATAGTTTAATTTCAATAGTTTCATTTTTCAAAAAAAGAATCACTTATGGGCAAATCGGGCATACCTTCAGAATATATAATAAGCGAGGTTATTCATCAAAGAAAATATCTAATCAATGGTGAATTAAGGGCTTGGGAGGGAAACACCTCCGAGGTGTACTCCACCATATCCAGCACAGAAAAATACGCGCCAACATTATTGGGAAGTATTCCGGACATGGAGGAAAAGGAAGCCTTGGAAGCTCTTGATGCCGCCCTGCAAGCCTATAACAAAGGTAAGGGCATCTGGCCAACCATGAGGGTCAAGGAACGCATAGACTGCATGGAGATATTTGTAAAGAAAATGCAGACCAAGAGGGATGACATTGTGAAACTGCTGATGTGGGAAATTGGAAAATCACTTCCAGACTCCCAAAAAGAATTCGACAGAACGGTGGAGTATATTAACGATACCATTGAGGATTACAAGCAACTTGACCGGGATAACGCTAAATTTGAAAAAAACGACGGTGTTTATGCACATATTAGACGAGGACCCCTTGGGGTCGTACTCTGTTTAGGCCCTTACAACTATCCTTTGAACGAAACATTCGCTTTGCTAATTCCTGCTATAATAATGGGAAATACCACCATTTTTAAGCCAGCGAAGCACGGTGTATTATTGATTACGCCTTTGTTGGAGGCTTTTCAATCCAGTTTCCCAAAAGGGGTAGTGAATATTATATTTGGTAGGGGTAGGGCGGTAGCGGCCCCAATAATGAAGACAGGGAAAGTTGATGTTTTGGCCTTGATTGGTAATAGTAAATCCGCAAATGCCCTACAAAACCAACATCCTAAAAGCAATAGACTGCGTTTAGTACTTGGATTGGAAGCGAAAAATCCGGCCATAATACTACCGGACGCAGATTTGGATTTAACTATAGACGAGTGTATTGCGGGTACATTGTCCTTTAACGGACAGCGCTGCACTGCCCTAAAAATAATCTATGTTCACGAGGACATTGCCGCGGAATTTAACAAACGATTTTCCGAGAAGGTCGATGCCCTAAAATTTGGAAACCCTTGGGAAGAAGGCGTTAAGTTAACCCCGTTACCCGAACCAGGTAAGCCTGCCTATATACAGGAATTGATAGATGACGCCAGGGAAAAAGGTGCCAAGATTTTGAACAAAAAAGGTGGTACGCATTCCGACAATTATATTTGGCCAGCTATTTTGTATCCCGTTAGTAAAGAAATGCGGGTGTATCAAGAAGAACAATTTGGTCCGGTAATTCCAATCGTGACCTTTAAGGATATTGAAGAACCTTTGGACGATATGGCCGAATCCAATTATGGACAGCAGGTAAGTTTGTTCGGAAAGGATGTATACGCCATAGCTCCGTTAATAGATACCTTGGTGAACTTGGTATGTAGGGTAAACCTTAATAGCTCATGTCAACGTGGCCCGGATGTTTATCCATTTACAGGGCGAAAGGATTCTGCCCAAGCTACCCTAAGTGTCTATGATGCCTTACGTTCCTTCTCTATAAGAACCTTTGTGGCCTTTAAGGACAACGAACTTAATAATGAAACCGTAGAACAGTTGTTGGAATCCAAACTATCCAATTTTATTAGTACCGACTATATTCTGTAAGAGATATTTATTTTATGATTTTTGGATCCTAAAAATTTATTGAAAATTAAAGCCCAACTGGATATTTATCCCGTGGGCTTTAATTTTTTAATATTATATCTGGTAGATGACTACTGAATATACTTTTGCTGCAGAATGGATGTCAATGTTTTGAATAATTCCGTTGGATTAAAAGGTTTGCATATAAGACCATCTATTCCGTATTCCCCTAACTGGTTCTTAATATCCATTCCAGTGGAAGCTGAAAGTGCATAGATGGGTATTACCTTGTTGAGTGGATTATTTGAGTCCCTAATTGCCTTGCTGGCCTCAAAACCATTCATTACAGGCATTTGAAGGTCCATCAAAATCATATCGTAGGTGTTTTCCATGGCCATATTAAGCGCTATTAGTCCATTTTCAGCTATATCAAAATCTACCTGCCATTTGGAGAGAAATTTTTCAATGACCATAATGTTCACCTTATTATCCTCGGCAACAAGAATTCTGGCCCCTTTTAGATTATCCTGATCATGAATTGACTTGGCATCAAAGGTATCCATATCCTCCTGATAATCCATCATGCTGCTCTTTTGTAGTTTTAGCTTAAAACTAAAGGTGGATCCTATTCCTACTTGGCTCTCCAATTTTAAATCGCTGTCCATAATTTCCAACAATCGCTTACAGATGGCCAGACCTAAGCCTGTTCCTCCATACTTTCTCGTGGTATCGGAATTTGCTTGTGCAAATGAAAGAAATATTTTGTCCTTTTTATCCTCAGGAATTCCAATTCCCGTATCGGCTATTACAAATTCCAAAACGTAGAAATCCTCCTCTACCCCCAGTACTTCTATATCCACCATAACCTTACCTTCTTCTGTAAACTTAATGGCGTTGCTAACTAGATTGGTCAGAATTTGCGATAATCGGGTACTATCCCCGATAAATGTTTTGGGGAGGGAGGTGTCCTTCTTGATAAGCAACCTAATGTCCTTTTCTTTTGCCGTATTGTGGAATATACTCCGCAAACCGTTAAGCACCTGATTTAAACTAAAATCCCTTTCTTCCAATTCCAATTGTCCAGAGGCAATTTTGTTAAAATCCAAAATATCATTTACCAAACACAGTAAATGTTCCGAAGAGTGCTTTAAGGTACTTAGGTTTTCCAACTGCTCCAGTTTAGGATTTTCCAAAAGCAGCAAATGGCTTATACCTATGACTGCGTTCAACGGAGTTCTTATCTCATGGGACATGGTAGTCAAAAACTCGTCCTTGGCCTTATTGGCCATAGATTCTTTTTCCTTGGCCTCAATTAGGGCCAATTCCGTTTCTTTTATTTTGCTAATATCCACTATAGCACCAATATAACCTTCAATATTTCCGTCCTCGGACATAATGACCTTCAAGGAAAAATCCAACCAATTATATTCCCCGGTAATAATTTGGGACTTAAACGATTTGCTAATAGTTTTAAAATTGGGCGTCTTAAGGTCTATAAGATTTTTATAATCGTTGCCATGTTCGTCTTTCAGGAATTGGTAATAGGGTTTCCCCAAACAATCTTTTACCTTGTATCCTGTCAGCTTTCTCCAAGCGGGGTTCAAATAGGACCAATTTCCATTTAGATCCATTTCAAAAATAACATCCTTGATGTTGCCGGCCACTTTGGACAATTGCCCAGAAATAGATTCCACGCTGTTTTTTAACTGCTGGTTGGTCTGGAACAACTCTTGCGAACTTTTCTCCAAAACATTCTCCACCTGTTCCAAATCACAATCATAAGCCTTATATGCTTCATCCACTTGATGCAATAAGGGGGCGATAAGATCTAGAATACCATCATCCAAATCTATCTTTTTTAACTGTCTTTTGAGTAGTCTATGGTAATTATTGATCATTCAGAAAAGGTTGTTATCGTCATTGTTTGATTGTGCAGTGTACATGGCGAAAACTTATCAAAGGGAGCAATTTCTCCGTACGAATAGAATCCCGTGGTATAGATATCATTACCAAATACTTCATTTACTGCTTCTACTTCTTCCTCTACCAACTGTTTCATAACCAATCTCCGTCCTACACAACTTATCAAGAAAGCCAATTGATGTTGATCATCAGTACTATTCTTGGCAGTTATTGCCGATTGTTCCGCTCCTCCAATAATTCTATCAATATTGGCCTTCATCAATCTTACATAGGAACCTTGGGGAATGTTTCCCGCAAATGTGAGACTTCCATTTTTTTCATCTACGGACAAAATAGTCCTTACCACTGGTATTTGGTTATCCTCATCCCTCATGCTCAAAGGAAACAATAGACCCGAACCTGGCAAATCCTTTGCCATGTCTCCCAAAAATGATTTATAAAGCTCCAATGCCGGTTGCCCGTCCAATTCATAGAGCACATTATTGGTAGATTTTGTTACCAATCTTTCAATACCAAAACTGTCCCAACCTCCCTTGGATGCAAATCCTATACTTAGCTCCGGGCCATATAAACCTAGGGCCACAATCTTTTTGGAAGCAACTTTATTCCCGGAAATGACAAAGGTATTCTCAAAGTTTGAGCAATCCCCCGCCAAACCACCGGTGATACTTACAGACTTATCCAAATCGGCATGCAGCCCCTTTACCAATTCTGCCCCATTTACAATAAGTCCATCGCTTAGCACGAAAATATGCCTTAAATCTGGCCCCTTTAATTTGGCACTAATAGCCTTCCCTGCTTCAAAACTATCCAGGCTGCAGGAAATAAGATCAACTTCCTCGATTCTCAGTTTAGTCTTTTCAAACTTAACAGCTGTCAAAGCAATTGTTGAATCCAACACCTCATTGCCCAAGATTTCTCCGGCAGTGGAACATCCTATTAAATTGGTATTTTCAAATTTGCGTGCCAGTTTGCTTACAAATTCTTCCGTACCTATAAAGGTAGGAGATGCGAAGAGGAAAAATACATCAGGAACGAAATCCAAATCCAAATGATCAAGGTCCTCAAGATGAAGTATTTTATGCTGATATATTTTCATAAAACTAATTTTTGTAAGAAAAAGCCTTCTTTTGTATATGCTATCAACGTTTAATATTCATAAATCGTATAGATCTTGAAATTTAAAAGGGGATACCACTAGGCCTATGCATTTGTGATTTAATGCCAAAAAACCCTAACCCTCAAAATACCATTAAGTCCATTTGGCTTGTATTGATAAAACATTTAGACCCAAGACGCTGTAAATAAGTCGCACTAAACAAGTATTAAATGTTACCCAAAAAAACTCGAAAATTACTATAGACACACACAATTCGGGTAAAGAGTATTACTTTTGCCGCTTTTTTACAGGATATAAATGAATATAAATAGGATAATTATCCATAGCAATAGGAAATTACCTTGTAGTAATATTGTGCCTGTATTAATGTCTTAAATAATAGTATTATGAGTATGGACAAATCGAATAAAAAAGCGCTGCTTGCCCTAGGGGTAGGAGGCTTTGGTATAGGGATGACCGAGTTTGTAATAATGGGTATTCTTCCGGACGTGGCCAATTCTCTTCAAATAAGTATACCTCAAGCTGGTCATTTTATATCTGCCTATGCCTTGGGCGTGGTAATTGGTGCACCCACTTTAACGGCTTTGAGCGGAAAGTGGCCAGCACATAAAGTGTTGTTATATCTTATAATATGGTTTACGGTTTTCAACACCCTTTCAGCATTTTCAACGGACTATGCTACTTTAATGGTTGCCAGATTCTTGTCTGGATTGCCACATGGAGCATTTTTTGGAATTGGTGCGGTAGTGGCAGGAAAGTTGGCTAAAGAAGGAAAAGCAGCCCAGGCCATTGCCACCATGTTTGCAGGACTAACCATAGCCAACGTAATAGGCGTACCAATTGGTACTTACCTAGGGCACCACTACAACTGGAACCTATCGTTTTTATTGGTGGGTATTGTTGGTATTGTTGCAATGGCAAGTATTTACCTTTGGATCCCAAAAATGGAAAAATCCTCCTCTGAGGGATTCTTCAAAGATTTGAAGGTTTTTAAAAGATTGGAAATTTGGCTCCTTATTTTACTTACCACAATCGGGACAGGGGGATTCTTTGCCTGGTATAGCTATATTGCCCCTTTGTTGACCAACGTATCGGGACATTCTGAAAGCATGGTGAGTTATGCCATGATTTTGGCCGGTGTAGGGATGGTGTTCGGTAATTTTATTGGCGCTAAAATGGCAGAGATATTTAGCCCGCTGAAAGCAGTTATCATCAGCTTGTCCTTAATGGTAATGGTACTGCTGATAAACTTCTTGGTGGCCGCAAATCCAGTAGCGATATTAATTTTAACCTTTATTATAGGTATTGTTTCCTTTATGGTAGGTACACCCATTCAATTGGCCATTATAAAGGCATCCAAGGGATCTGAAATGTTGGGATCTTCCATGAATCAGAGTGCCTTCAATATGGGCAATGCCTCTGGAGCATTCTTTGCCGGATTGCCTATAGCCATGGGTTTTGGATTTACCTCCGCAAGTTTGGTTGGGGCCCTAATGGCCGGTACCGGGATAACCATTGCTGTATTGATTTTGGTGTTTTCTAAAAATAGAGCGGTCAGTACTAAACGTAAAATGGTGTTTAACTCTTAATCTTGATCTAAGGATAAATTTTGTGATAAGATAAAATAGGGCGACCAAATTTGATTGGTCGCCCTATTTTTATAGATTCCTGCGTACGCAGGAACAACATTCTATTATACATTTTTAGCTAACCAATCGCCAACTTCACTGGTCTTATAGGCTTTTCCGCCTTCTGCCAAATCTTCGGTAACAAAACCTTCTGCGAGCGATTTGTTTACGACATCACGAATGGCCTGCGCCTCTTCCTTCAAGTCAAAATCTTCGAACATCATGGCCGCTGATAAAACTGTAGCCAATGGATTTGCAATATCCTTACCTGCAGCTTGTGGATATGACCCGTGAATAGGCTCGTATAACCTTACTTTGCTTCCTACGGAAGCCGAAGGCATTAATCCCATAGACCCTGAAATTACGGAAGCCTCATCGGTCAATATATCTCCAAAAAGGTTTTCAGTTATTATTACATCATACCCTTTTGGCCATTGCACCAATCTCATTGCCACTGCATCAACAAATTCATAGGAAACGGTTACTTCTGGGTAATCCTTTTCCATTGCTTGAACTGTTTCACGCCATAGACGTGAAGATTCCAAAACATTTGCCTTATCTACACAACAAAGTCTTTTGGATCGAGTCATGGCCATTTCAAAACCTTTTTTGGCCAAACGTTGTATTTCGGCACGGGTATAGGTCATAGTGTCAAAGGCAGTATTCCCATTATCCTTACGCCCACGTTCTCCAAAATACACGCCGCCCGTTAATTCTCTGAGAATAATTAAATCCGTTCCTTCTATACGCTCACGTTTCAAAGGGGATTTATCTATTAGTGAAGGGAAAGTAAAAGTAGGTCTCACATTGGCAAACAAACCCAATTTTTGTCTCATTTTCAATAATCCTTGTTCCGGACGAACCTTAGCCGAGGGATCATTGTCGAATCTTGGATGCCCTATGGCGCCAAACAAAACAGCATCCGCTGCCTCACATACGGCATGGGTTTCATCAGGATAAGGTTCACCAACCGCATCAATTGCCGCAGCACCAGTTAAGGCCGGTGTCCAATTAATCTCATGATTGTATTTTTTGGCAATTGCGTTTGATACTTTTACCGCTTGATCAATTACTTCAGGACCTATTCCATCTCCTGCTAAAAGGGCAATTTTTAATTTCATTTATTCTTGCTTTTTGCCATTCGTTTTGTGTTTGGCATGGTTATAATTGTTTGTGTTTTTCCTAGATTATGTTCAACATTTTCTCGGTCGCTTTTATGGCCGAGACAGTTTGATCGGAATCCAAGCCTCTGGATATAAATTCCTTGTCACTCCATTTCCAGGTAATAATGGTTTCACAGAGCGCATCGGAGTTACTGCCTGGCGGAATGCGCACTGCGTAATCTACCAAAGTGGGCAATTCCATTTTTTTGGATCTGTATACTTTCCTCAAGGCATTCATAAAGGCATCGTATTGACCGTCGCCCTGAGCGTGTTCCTCTATAAGTTCCCCATTAATTTCGAGGGCTAGGGTAGTGGAGGGTTTTAAACCTTTGGCATGGGTAAGTACATACGATTTAACAAATACTTTTTGCTGATAAGTATCACTATCCAAAACATCGGAAATAATATAGGGCAGATCCTCCTTGGTTACCTTTTCCTTTTTATCGCCCAATTCAATAATACGGGCAGTAACCTTTTTTAATTCTTCATCATTTAGCGTTAGGCCCAGCTCCTGCAAGTTCTTTTGAATATTGGCCTTTCCCGAAGTTTTACCTAAGGCGTACTTACGTTTTCTACCAAATCGCTCCGGCATTAAATCATTGAAGTACAAGTTTTTCTTGCTGTCCCCATCTGCATGGATTCCTGCAGTTTGAGTAAAAACATTATCCCCTACTATCGGCTTGTTGGCAGGAATTCCAAATCCAGTAAATGCAGATACCAGCTTGCTCACCTTGTAAAGGGAAGATTCGTTCACCTTAACTTCTATTTCGGGCATAAAATCGTTGATTACCGCAATAGCACTTGCCATTGGGGCGTTACCCGCTCTTTCACCCATACCGTTTACGGTTAAGTGAAGCCCATGGCAACCTGCCTTTATCGCCTCCATTACATTTGAAACACTTAGATCATAATCGTTATGTCCATGAAAATCGAAATGCATCTTGGGGTAACCTTGTACTATTTCCGATATAAATTGGTGTGTTTCGGTATAGGTCAGGATACCCAATGTATCCGGCAACAAAACCCTTTTAATAGGTTGTTTGGAAAGGAAATCTATGAATTGGAAGACGTATTCCTTCGAATTTCGCATTCCATTGCTCCAGTCCTCCAAGTATACATTGGTAGAAATGCCTTCCTTTGCCGCTTCGGCAATGGCATTTTCTATTTCCTTAAAATGTTGTTCCGGAGTTTTTTTAAGTTGGTGTGTTAGGTGGTTCATAGAACCTTTAGTTAAAAGATTCTGTACCTTGGCACCGGATTTTTTCATCCAATCGATAGAAACACCCCCATCCACAAAAGTCAGAACTTCAACACGGTTTATATACCCTTTAGTATTGGCCCATTCGGTAATCTGTTGTACCGCAGAAAGTTCTCCTTCCGATACCCGGGCGGAAGCTACTTCAATTCTATCCACATTCAACTCATCCAACAATAACTTAGCCAATGTAAGTTTTTCGGATGCCGAAAAGGACACCCCTGAGGTCTGTTCCCCATCCCGAAGGGTGGTGTCCATTATTTCAATTATTCTTCGTTTCATTTATGCAGAACTAGTAACCGTATCTCTATTGTCCAATAACTTTAAAAGCAGTAAACTGTCCTTGTAGGCCATTAAGATGAAAGAGAACCTCCACTCAATATTAAGGTACATTTACTACAACGCCATATTTTACAATGGAGTATCTTCGGCAAATTCCCTAATATTCTCCTTTATATTCAAAAGATAATCAATATCGTCGAAGCCATTAAGCATATTATCTTTTTTGTAATGGTTGATGTCAAAACTTTCGGATTCGCCGGTAGTTGTCAAGGTAATCGTCTGTTCCGGTAAATTCACCACCAATTCTGTTTTGGGATCCGCATAGATTGCCTCAAATATTTTTTCTAAAAACGGAGCACTCACCTGAACTGGCAATACCCCAATGTTTAAACAGTTGTTCTTAAAAATATCTGCAAAAAAACTGGAAACCACACACCTAAATCCGTAATCGTAAACTGCCCAAGCGGCATGCTCCCTAGAAGAACCGGACCCAAAGTTTTTTCCCCCCACCAATATTTTACCACTGTAGGTAGGATTGTTCAAAACAAAATCCTCTTTTGGACTATTATCCGGATTGTAGCGCCAATCCCTGAACAAATTGTCCCCAAAACCTTTACGCTCAGTCGCCTTAAGAAAACGGGCCGGAATTATTTGATCTGTATCCACATTTTCGATAGGAAGCGGAACTGCTGTTGTTTTAAGTATATTAAATTTATCGTATGCCATGTTATTTAAACTTAGGTGCTCAGCGCCCAGCGCTAAACGAAAATTAAACTTTATTTTATCACAAAATTTTAATGACCTGAATAAAACCCTCCGGAAGCTATAATTTATAAGGAATGTTTAGGTTTTGCCAAAAATGTATTGAGGTTTTAAACCAATACCTCCTGCATCAACTCCCTTGGATCGGTTACCTTTCCGGTAACGGCTGCTGCAGCTGCCACCAACGGACTTGCCAAAAGTGTTCTTGACCCAGGACCTTGCCTACCTTCAAAATTTCTATTCGAGGTACTAACGGCATATTTCCCAGCAGGAACCTTATCATCGTTCATGGCCAAACATGCAGAGCATCCTGGCTCACGTAACTCAAAACCAGCATCGTGTAAAATATCCAAAATTCCTTCCTCCTTAATTGCGGATTCCACTTTATGGGATCCAGGCACTAACCAAGCCGTAACGTTATCAGCTTTTTTTCTGCCCTTAACTATGGAAGCAAAGGCTCTAAAGTCCTCAATGCGGCCATTGGTACAGCTTCCCAAAAACACAAAATCGATTGACTTTCCAATCATATTATCGCCCTCATTAAAGGCCATATATTGCAGTGATTTTTTATATGTGGCAATACCACCTTCCACAGATTCAGCCGTTGGAATACCATTGGAAATTCCGATACCCATCCCTGGATTGGTTCCATAGGTAATCATAGGTTCTATATCGGCAGCATCAAAAGTTATTTCTTTGTCAAATGTGGCACCTTCATCTGTTTTAAGTGTTTTCCAGTATTCCATGGCCTTGTCCCAATCAGCACCTACAGGAGTAAATTCCCGTCCTTTGATATATTCAAAAGTTTTTTGGTCCGGGGCTATCATCCCTCCACGGGCACCCATTTCAATACTTAGGTTGCAAACGGTCATTCTACCTTCCATGCTCATATTCCTAAAAACATCACCTGCGTACTCCACAAAGTATCCCGTTGCACCTGAGGTCGTCAATTTGGAAATTATATAAAGGGCTACATCTTTGGGGGTAACGGCCTTACTAAGTTTTCCATTTACGTTAATACGCATAGACTTGGCCTTCTGCTGCATAATACACTGGGTAGCCAATACCATTTCCACTTCGGAAGTTCCAATACCAAATGCAATAGCTCCGAATGCGCCATGGGTAGACGTATGCGAATCGCCACATACAATGGTAGCTCCAGGTTGGGTAATTCCGTATTCCGGACCTACCACGTGGACAATTCCATTTTTTTCATGCCCAAGTCCCCAATAGGAAATACCGTGAGCATTGGAGTTTTCCTCCAACGCCTTTAGTTGATTGGCCGAAAGCGGATCTTTAACCGGCAAATGCTGGTTAATGGTAGGAGTATTATGATCTGCAGTGGCAAATGTACGCCCTGGATACATTACTGGAATACCCCTACTTTTTATACCTAGAAATGCTACCGGACTAGTAACTTCATGAACCATGTGACGGTCTATGAACAGGACATCCGGCCCATTTTCAATCTTATGAACAACATGGGAATCCCATACTTTATCAAATAACGTTTTCTTCATTTTATAGGGTTATGATTTATGATCTTAGATTTAATATTAGCAAAGAGGCACTTTGCCTACTTTTTTACTAGCATGCAAAATTAAGACTATCTTATAAATCATTGAAATTAATATAGGAATAATTACGATGTTCAACATAAAAGTTGCCGATTGTTTGGAATATAACCCAATCTTTTTTTGATATGACATTTAGCTGACAATCCCATATTTGGGGCGAATAATTTAGGGCAGGACCTGGAACACTAAAACCCCAATTATTAACAATAAAAAAGGTGCACAAAACCAGTTCGACCACCTTTTTAAAATATCTTTTTTTTATTACTTAGCAGCTTTATCCACCTTTAGACGGGAATCCCTGTTGGCTATTTCCCATGCGGTAAGAAAAACCAGTCTGGTTCTATTTTCCAGCAGGTCATAATTAATTTTATCCGGGGTATCCCCTGGTTGGTGATAGTCGGCGTGTGTTCCATTAAAGTAGAATATAATAGGAATATTATTTTTTGCAAAATTGTAATGATCACTTCTGTAATAGAAACGGTTGGGATCATTTTCATCGTTAAAAGTGTAGTCCAATTCAATATTCATATATTTTTTATTGACCTCTTCAGATAGATTATGAAGTTCCGTACTTAACTTATCCGAACCAATTAAATAAATATAATTCCTTTCCCCCTTACGGTTCGGGTCTATTCTCCCTATCATATCAATATTTAAATCCGCCACCGTTTGGGACAAAGGAAAAATAGGGTTGTGATCAGCGTAATATTTTGATCCCAAAAGTCCTTTTTCCTCACCTGTAACATGAAGAAAAACAACAGATCTTTTAGGGCCGTGACCATCATCAGCTGCCTTTTTAAACGCCTCCGCAATCTCCAAAAGTCCAACGGTACCAGAACCATCGTCGTCAGCGCCATTATAAATTTCTCCCTCATTGTTTACTCCAACGTGATCGAGATGGGCCGAAATTATGACATACTCATCAGGTTTTTCCGAACCTTTAATTACGGCTACTACATTCTCGGATTCCACTTCTTTACTATCACTTTCAATATTCAGAATCAATTTGGTGGAAACATTTTTTGAAATATTTTCAGATTGAATGTTAGGAAGAATAGCATTTGCTACATCGGCATCAATAAAAAAGTTGTAAAAATCATCTTGGATTTCATCTTTTAACCCCATACTGCCGCTGTCATTACCTTGCATAAAATTAAACCTATTCTTAAAGCGACCGAAGTTGGCTGGATCAAAATACATTACCCCTTTGGCACCTTTGCTCACGGCCAATTCCATTCTTTTTCCAATAGATTCCGACATATTGCTCCATACAGACGCCTCTTTGGAGCCAGAAAGCGTATAGGTTCCGTCAGCATTCATAGGCTCCCCAGCTTTCATCAAAACTAATTTTCCCCTTACATCCAAGCCAGAATAATCCGAGTAATCCTCTTCTTCTATACCATAGTTTACAAATACTATATTCTCATAGCTACCCGTGGCAGCTGTAAATGTCAATAATCCTTCTCCATTTTGGTATTCCTTCCCATTTATGGTAACAGCTCCTTTAGGCAATTTACTGATGACCAATGGAACATTTTGAAAGTAATTTCCATCAGACTGGGCAGCAGGAATGCCGAGCTCAACATATTCCGATTTAAGATATTCAACTGCCAATTTTTGTCCCGGTTCTCCGGTATCCCTACCTTCATATTCGTCTGAAGCGTACGTATAGAGATGTTCCTTTAATTCGGCTTCTGTAATGGTTTGGGCATAAACCATGGGGTCTACACTGGTCTTTACCGGTTCAATTTGTTGGGAAATGGTTTTTTGCGATGAGTTGCAGGCCAAGGAAAGTCCTAACGCAACAAACAGTATCTTTTTCATTCAGTTATTTTTAATTAATTCAGAATTTTCCAAAAATAGGGAAATCTTAAAGAAAGAATCTTACTATTTTTATAAAACTATTTGGCCTATTATCGTCGGTGCTCCATAAGCAGTGGAAATACCAAAAAAATTAATGACTAAGATCAAGGCCAGTTAATATTCCATTTGTTTTGGTTGATGTAATACCCTCATCGTTATTTGAGCTGTTTTTCCCAAATGAAGGCCCAATAAGTTAATATTCTCTCAAATTCGGCTAATATTTCCCTATTTTTAGGTTTGCGGTTGTATTAAATTTGTAATTCATTATAAAAATCATTGTTATGCAAATAAAATGGGAAGGCGTAATGCCAGCAGTTACCACCAAATTCACAAAAGAGGACACCTTGGACCTTGATATGTTCGAACTTAATATAGAGGCTCAGCTGGAAGCTGGGGTCAGTGCTATTATCCTAGGGGGTACCCTAGGGGAAGCCAGCACCCTAACAGATGATGAAAAGAAGATATTGATCCAAGAGACTGTAAGAATTGTTGAAGGTAAAATTCCCGTAATTATTAACATAGCTGAACAGACCACTAAGGGTGCCATAGATGCAGCTTTTAAAGCCAAAAAATATGGAGCTAGTGGTTTAATGATGCTTCCTCCTATGCGCTACAAGGCGAATGATTTTGAAACGGTAACCTACTTTAAAGAAGTAGCCAAGAGCACAGATTTACCTATAATGATATACAACAATCCTGTAGATTACGGAATAGAAGTGACTTTGGATATGTTTGAAGAATTATTGACCATGCCTAACATTCAGGCCGTTAAGGAATCAACCAGAGACATATCGAACATCACACGAATTAAAAATAGATTTGGAGACCGTTTGAAGTTGTTGACGGGCGTTGACACTTTAGGATTGGAAAGCGTACTTATGGGAGCGGACGGCTGGGTAGCCGGCCTGGTCTGTGCCTTTCCGGCAGAAACAGTAGCGATATATAGCCTGGCAAAAGTTGGAAGAATTCAGGAAGCATTGGCTATTTACAGATGGTTTTTACCATTATTGGAACTGGACATCAACCCCCAGTTGGTACAAAATATAAAATTGGCTGAAGTAGCTACCGGTATTGGAACAGAGCAAGTAAGGGCCCCAAGACTTCCTCTACAAGGAGAGGAAAGAAAAAGGGTCTTGAAAATTATTGAAGAAGGGATGAAGACAAGGCCAACCCTTCCTGAGTATAAACCAGAACTGGTTTAACCTAATTATAACATAAATAACCTTCTAAAGTGTTACTTTAGTCAAGGAAATCGATGCTCATTAGAGCATATAATTATAACAAATTCATAATGATTACAGGGAAAAACTATATTGGAGTAGATACATCGGCCAAAAACAGTAGAACATATTCAACTTTCAATCCAAAATTAAATAAACCTACGGAATGGCTTTTCCATGAGGCTTCCCAAGAAGAGGTTAATGCCGCAGTAGAAAAGGCAGCAATTGCGTTTGAAGCCTATCGCAAATTCCCAGACAGCAAAAAAGCCGAATTTTTAAAGGCTATTGCCATTGAAATTGAGGCTTTGGGCGATGAATTGATTTCGGTTTATGTCCAGGAATCGGGATTGCCCGAAGGCAGGGCAAAAGGAGAACGTGGAAGAACTATGGGACAACTGCGTGCTTTCGCGACCTTACTGGAAGAGGGCTCCTGGGTAGAGGCCACTATAGATACCGCTCAGCCGGATAGGGAGCCATTGCCAAAAGTAGATATTAGAAAAATGTTGCTTCCTATTGGTCCCATTGCTGTATTTGGCGCCAGTAATTTCCCATTGGCGTTTTCAACCGCAGGGGGAGATACCGCCAGTGCTTTGGCCGCTGGCTGCCCTGTAATTGTCAAAAGTCACCCAATGCATGCCGGCACAGGAGAGTTGGTCGCCTCGGCTATTGCCATAGCAGCTAGAAAAACAGGTATGCCCGACGGCGTATTCTCCAACCTAAATAGTAGGGATTCGGAGGTAGGCCAGTTATTGACCATGCACCCAAAAGTGAAAGGTGTTGGTTTTACAGGCAGTACCAATGGGGGAATGGCCCTCTATAAATTGGCCTCTCAAAGAAAAGAGCCGATCCCGGTTTTTGCCGAGATGGGCAGTATTAACCCAGTAGTGGTTCTTCCTTCTGCTTTGGAGCAAAAAGGGTCCGAGTGGGCTGCTCAATATGCAGGTTCCATTGTGCTGGGAGCTGGACAATTTTGCACCAATCCAGGACTAATTATAGGTATAAAAGGACAGGCCTTGGATGGTTTTATAACCGGCCTGGGCAATGAAATAGAAAAATTGGAACCTACTTGCATGTTACACCCCAATATATACGAAGGTTACCAAAAAGGAAAAAAAGAATTATCCTCCCAACCCAAAACAGCGGAAGTAGCTTCTTTTAAAGGTGAAGTTGCCCCTAATTTTGCCGAACAAAAAATATTGACAGTTGCTGCTAAAGACTTCTTAGAGAATCCTGTGCTACATAGGGAGGTTTTTGGTCCGTTTTCAATTCTTGTCCAATGTCAGGACAAAGCCGAATTGGTTACCGTAATCCAGAATTTGGAAGGACAATTGACCGGAACTATTCTAGGGACGGAGAACGAAATAAAAACCAGTCCAGAGGTAGTCAATGCTTTGGTAAATAGAGTAGGTCGTATCATTTTTAATGGTGTGCCCACTGGAGTGGAAGTGTGCCCGTCCATGATGCATGGAGGCCCATTTCCGTCCACAACGGACAGCAGATTTACCTCCGTTGGAACATCGGCCATAAGACGATGGGTAAGGCCAGTTTCTTTCCAAAGTTGGCCGGAAGAATTATTGCTTGATGCCCTAAAAAATGATAATCCCTTGAACATTATGAGGCTAGTAAACGGTGAGCACACCAAAAAGAAATTCTAGCAAAATGGGCAGGAAAACATTTTTTTGTGTGGATGCCCATACCTGCGGTAATCCTGTTAGGGTTGTTGCCGGGGGAGGACCAAATCTCCTGGGTTTGGACATGAGCGAAAAACGGCAACATTTTTTAAAGGAGTACGACTGGATTCGTAAAGGGCTAATGTTCGAACCACGCGGACATGACATGATGAGCGGAAGCATTTTTTACCCGCCTTCAGATCCTTCCAACGATTTTGGTATTCTATTTATAGAAACCAGTGGCTGTCTCCCCATGTGCGGGCATGGCACCATAGGGGCTATTACCATAGGGATAGAGGAAGGTTTTTTATCCCCAAAGGAACCAGGAAAAATAAGAATGGAAACTCCTGCAGGCTTGGTAAATATTCAATATCAGCAAACTGGCAAAAAGGTGGATTGGGTAAAATTAACGAATGTTAAATCATACCTGGCCGCATCCGATCTTACTGTGATTTGTTCTGATTTAGGAGAACTTGTTTTTGATGTCTCCTATGGGGGCAACTATTATGCTATTATTGACCCCCAAAAGAATTTTAAGGGCATTCAGGATTACTCCGCAGGCAAGTTGGTACAATACAGTCAAGAAATAAGGGAAAAAATAAATCTTAAATATCCTAACAAGTTTATCCATCCGGAGAACCCCACGATCAATAGTGTTAGCCATATAGAATGGACCGGCAACACCATATCACCTGAGGCCACTGCAAGAAATGCTGTTTTCTATGGTGACAAGGCTATAGATAGGTCTCCCTGCGGCACTGGCACCTCTGCCCGAATGGCACAATGGCACGCCAAAGGCAAGCTAAAAGTAGGGGATGAGTTTATCCATGAAAGTTTTATTGGATCACAATTTATTGGGAAAGTGGAAGAAGAAACTACTTTGGCCGGAATAAAGGCCATCATCCCCAGTATTCAAGGATGGGCACAGGTGTATGGCTACAACAATATTATTATTGATGATGATGATCCCTATGCCTACGGTTTTCAAGTAATTTAATAGCATGGAAAAAGATGTTTTGATCATAGGTGGGGGCATTGTTGGACTCTGTTCTGCCTACTTTTTACAAAAAGAGGGGCATAAGGTTACCGTGCTGGACAAATCGGATATTACTTCGGGTGCCTCTTTTGTCAACGCTGGGTACATTACCCCAAGCCATATTATACCCTTGGCTTCTCCAGGAATGATTTCAAAAGGAATTAAATGGATGTTCAATTCGTCCAGTCCGTTTTATATGCAACCCCGCTGGGATACCGATTTTTTTAAATGGTCTTGGTATTTCCACAAATCCTCCACTAAAGAAAAAGTGGACTTGGCCATACCATTGATCAAGGAAATAAATATAATTAGCAGGGAACTTTTTACCTCCATAAAGAACAGTGGGGATCTAGGGGATTTTCAACTGGAACGCAAGGGGCTATTAATGCTTTATAAAACCGATAAAGAAGGTGAACATGAAATGCAAGTAGCCAAAAAGGCTTCGTTTTTAGGCCTTGAGGTTAGCTCATTGAACAAAAAGGAGCTGGATTTACTTCAGCCTAACGTTACCATGGACGTCAAAGGAGCTGTTCACTATGAGTGCGACGGACATACCACTCCCACAGAGTTCATGAGAAAAATGCTGGATTACCTGAAAAGGAGCGGGGTAATCATTAAGACGAATGAAGAGGTTATTGATTTATCCACAGAAAATGGCCGAATAACAAAGGTAACTACCAATAAGAATATCTATTCCCCTGAAGACGTTGTCTTGGCAGCAGGCTCTTGGAGCGATAATTTATCAAAGAAAATAAAAATTAAACTTCCCATACAGGCAGGGAAGGGCTATCGGATAAATGTTCCTAGACCCACTGGGATAACCATTCCGGCCATTTTAATGGAAGCCAAGGTAGCGGTAACACCAATGACGGAATATACCCGTTTTGCCGGAACAATGGAATTTTCGGGGATCAACGATGTTATTAGAAAAGAACGGGTTGAAGCCATAGCAAAAGCCACTACCCAATTCTATCCGGAAATAAAAATAAATGAGTTGGAAAAAGCTGACGCCAAGAGTGGATTACGCCCGGTTTCACCAGACGGATTGCCCTATATTGGCAAGGTTAGCGCTTTTGAAAATTTAACGGTTGCAACAGGGCATGCCATGATGGGTTGGAGTCTTGGCCCTGTGACCGGAAAATTGGTTTCGGAAATAATATCGGACAAAAAAACATCGATGGATATAAACGGTTTTTCTCCCAATAGACGATTCTAGTCTTTAGAACCAAAAAAAAGGTCTCACCTTAAAGAATCCGCTGCCATTTCACTATTCAAAAAAAATTCCAAATCATGAAAACGATTACAATTATGTCCGTTTTCATGATTTGGAATATTGATATTTAAAACTCTACCTTTTAATAGGTAGACCATTGTTTACTATTCGCTTCCCCCGGTCCCACTGAGCAAATTAAATCCTCCTTTAATTATAACCTTATCACCATCTTTTAAATCGCCCATTTCTGTAATGGCCGTATATCCATTATATGTATCTCCTATACCAACAGCTTTATTCTCAAAAACATACCCCTCATTCCCTTCCGAGACCAGGGACAAAACGTATTGTTTATTATCCTGAACAACAAAACTTTCATTGGGCAAAGCATTACTACTTTGATTAGAGGTAATAATAGCTGCTTCCACAAACATGCCAACAGCAAAATTATGGTTTTCATCATCGTGCAAATGACCGTGTACTTGTACCGTTCTGCTATCCGAATCAATGGAAGTACCCACCAAATATACCTCGGCCTCATAATACTCTTGTGAGGCCTCCGAAATCTTAAATCGTATTTTTTGGCCTTTCTTGACTTTCATGATATCCTTTTCGAAGACGGACAATTCCAGGTGGATATGGTCTGTATTTACAATTTCCATAATCTCATCGGCAGGAGAAACATACATCCCCTTACTAACATTTACTTTGGTTATGCTACCATCTATTGGGGCAAAAATGGTTGTCTCTGATGCCAAAATTCCCTTTTCAACATTTTCGGGAGATATATTTAACATCTTTAGTTTTTGCCGTAAACCGTTGTACCTGGCGAGATTGCGTTTGTATTCGCTCTCTGCCTTTAAGAAATTCTTTTGTGAAGTTATCTGCTCGGCAACAAGACTTTTTTGACGTTCAAACTCGGATTTAAGAAAAATAAGCTGTTCAAAGCTTTCCTGATAATCCTGTTGCATTTGAACAAATTCGGGATTTTCCAATGTTAGTAAGGGCTGTCCTTTTTTTACCTTATTTCCGATCAGAAGGGGAGTTCTTTTTATATAACCCCCGGAAAAGGCACTTACTATCGCTTTGTTTTGAGGAGGAACATCTATAGTTCCCGTAACTTCTACCTCCACTGGAAAGTTCTGTTGACTAAGGCGCCCCATTTCCATATTCTCTCCGTCAAACTGGGCTTTGGAAATGTTTATTTTGTTTGCCGATTGTTCACTTTCAGCACTATTGCTAGTACCGTTATTCTTTTCGCTTGAATCCCCACAAGCCGACAAATTGAAGAAAAGGATTGTTACAGGAATTATATATATTAATCGTGACATAGTATTTATTTTATAAGTTTAAATAATTGATAGCAATGACCGTTTGATTATAGGCATTAAGATTCTCCAGATAAGTGAGCGTAATATTATAGCCATTTTCCATACTCAGTATATATTGAAAAAAGTCTATTTCACCGCTCTGATAGCTCAGGGTTGCCGTTTTTATAATTTCATCGGCAAGACCCTGACCTTCAGTCTCATAATAGGCAAGCACTTCTTGATACTTTTTTAATTGTCCCATTAGTGACTGGTATTTGGTCCTTAGCTGAACTGTATAATCCTCGGCTTCTGCCCGGGATACCTCCTTGGCTATTTTAGCCGCCTTAATTTTGGAGGCATTACCACTAAAAAACAAGGGAATCTTGATCCCCACTTGAAAACCATAAAGGTTCTCTCCCAAAGTGGAATTGGTTCCCTGGAAATAATTGAAGTTTAGATCCGGTAATAAATATTGTTGCTCAAGTGTACTTTTTGCTTGGAACATTTTTGTTCTATTTTCAAAAATCGACATCCCTGCATTATTTTCGATATTCACATCTATTAGCTCAAGTTTTTCCATAGGCAATGTCTTTACCAAGAGGGTAGAATCTGGCTGTACCGTTTTAATGAGTTCTTGATACGCCAAATTGGCATCTTCAACTGCTTTTTTGTAAAGTGTCTGAAGTTCTCTTTGCTTGGCCTGTGCCGTTATTTTTTCCAAATAATTACTTTCACCAAGTTCAAACCTTCGTTGGGCGGAATAGGAAAAGCGTTCATACAGATCGTTTAGTTCGCCATAGGTCTTTTCCTTTTGCCTTGCGTATTGCAATCCATGATAATTGGAAGCCAATTCCTGTTCCAGGATTCGCTTTTTCCGTTCATAGCCACTACTTTCGATAAGGTAATTGGCCTTATTGACTCCTTTTTCCGCAAAATAAACGGTTGGAAACAGAAAGTTCTGCTGAATGCCAAATACCTCCAAAGGTTTGTTATTGATGGCGATATTATTTTGATCGTAATGATAATATAGGTCTGTCTTATCAAAATTAAAGGCACTACCAATAAGTGCCTTGGATTCATCTACCTTAAGTTTCGATGCCCTTAGGCCAGAATTGTTACTTAACGCCAAGGTGTGAATTTCATCAAAATTGAGTCCAGTCTCCTGTGCCTGAACACCACTAACACCAACGAAGAACAGTATTGCCAAACTTAGAACCTTAACACTGTTATTGGAATTGACCGTCTCCTTTTTATCTTTCAAATGAAAAATAGAGTAGAGTATGGGCAATACCACCAAGGTTAATATTGTGGCGGTAATAAGCCCTCCAATAACCACTGTAGCAAGCGGCCTTTGCACCTCTGCACCTACATTAGTGGAAATAGCCATTGGAAGGAATCCCAGTGCGGCAGCGGAAGCGGTTAGTAAAACTGCTCTTAAACGATCTTTTGATCCTTGTATAATAAGTTCATCAGAATCTTCCATACCTTCATGTTTTAATTCTTTAAAATGTTCTATCAATACAATTCCATTAAGAACGGCAATCCCGAAAAGAGCTATAAAACCCACTCCGGCAGAGATACTAAATGGCATGTCCCTTACAAACAATAGAAGTATTCCACCTACGGCCGCCAAAGGAATGGCCGAGTAAATAATCAATGCCTCCCTTATAGAACCAAATGCAAAATAGAGCAATATAAGAATAAGTACCAACGCCACTGGCACTGCAATTTTCAGTCGGTCTTTGGCACTTTGTAAATTTTCGAATTGCCCACCGTAGGTGATGGTGTAGCCGGTAGGTAGTTTAACATTCGTTTCGATCAGCTTTTGAACATCATCCACCACCGACTGAAGGTCCCTATTCCTTACATTGATACCCACTACGATCCTACGTTTGGTATCGTCCCTTGAGATTTTGGCCGCTCCGGTCGTATAGGAGATTTTGGCCAGCTCCCCTAAAGGAACCTTACCCGCCAAGGGAGTGTCCACATACAAATTCTTTAGATTGGAAATATCCTGTCTACTTTTTTGATCCAGCCTTAGTGTTAGGTCAAATCTCTTTTCTCCTTCAAAGACACTCCCTAAGTTGGTACCGGCGAACCCCATGGAAATAAGGCTGTTTAAATCGGCAATGTTAAGACCATATCGGGCAATCTTTGCCCTGTCGAATTTTACGTTCATTTGCGGAAGTCCTGCAATTTTCTCTACAGTTATATCTGCCGCACCCTCCACATTCTGAATAAGGTTTCTTATTTCATTTCCCTTTTTATTCAAAATTTCCAGATCGTGCCCGAAAATTTTAATGGCAATATCCGCCCGGACCCCCGTAATAAGCTCGTTAAAGCGCATTTCAATGGGCTGGGTAAATTCTACTTCCATACCAGGAATCACCGCCAGGGCCTCCTTGAATTTATCTGCCAATTCATCCTTACTTTCTGCAGAAACCCATTCCTTTTTGGATTTCAGGATTATGATAACATCACTCTCTTCCATAGACATTGGGTCTGTGGGTACTTCTGCCGCACCTATTCTGGTAACCACCTGTTTTACCTCCGGGAAATTATCCAGGAGAATCCGTTCTATCTTGGTGGTAATTGCAACAGTTTCGCTCAAAGAGGTTCCTGTTTTTAAAACCGGCTGTATCACAAAGTCACCCTCGTCCAGGGTAGGCACAAACTCCCCACCCATAGTGGTGAACAGGTAGATAGAACCCCCCAATAGCAATACGGAAATAGCCAACACCAATTTTTTCTTTTTAAGTGCCCAACGAATAATGGGATCATAAGACCTATTTAGAAAATTCATTAGGCGTACCGAAATATTTTTAGGGGAAGAGGTAGACGGTTTTATAAATATAGAGGCGGCCACCGGAACATAGGTAAAACATAGGATCATGGCACCTATTAAAGCAAAACTAAAGGTTAGGGCCATGGGTTTAAACATTTTTCCTTCAACACCGCTCAATGATAGAATAGGAATAAACACTATTAATATGATCAGCTGCCCAAAAATGGCCGAGTTCATCATTTTGGAAGCACCATTAAAAGTGATTTCATTTTTTAGTAGCTGTCGATCCTTTGTTCCCAACAGTTGCAATTCTCCCTTTTTAGTGGTTATTTGAAAAGCTATAAACTCTACAATAATAACTGCTCCATCTATAATGATTCCAAAGTCTATGGCTCCCAGACTCATAAGGTTGGCATCTACCCCAAAAATATACATTAAGGAGAGCGCAAATAGCAAACAAAGAGGAATTACGGAAGCCACTACCAAACCGGATCGTAGATTTCCAAGCAGTAAGACAACTACAAAAATAACGATCAAGCAACCTAGAATCAAGTTTTCCGCAACGGTAAAAGTTGTTTTGCCAATAAGCTCGCTACGTTCCAAAAATCCATTGATAAAAACTCCTTCGGGCAAGGATTTGGAAATAACGTTTATTCGTTCATGAACGGCATCAATAACCTTTTTGGAATTGGCATCCTTAAGCATCATTACCTGCCCTAAAACCTTTTCTCCTTCGCCATTTCCTGTAATGGCCCCAAAACGGGTGGCACTACCGAAACCAACCTCCGCAATATCCTTAATATAAATAGGGAGATTGTTCGTGGATTTAACCACAATGTTTTCAATATCCTTAAGTGACGTAATAAGGCCTTCGCCACGAATAAAATAGGCTTGGTTTACTTTTTCAATATAACCACCTCCCGAAACGCTGTTATTTTTCTCCAAGGCTGTAAAAATATCGGCCGTGGTAATATTCATGGCGTTCAACTTTTGGGTATTAATAGCTACTTCATATTGTTTTAAATAGCCGCCCCAAGTATTAACTTCAACCACCCCCGGAATTCCGGAGAGTTGCCTCTTTACTACCCAATCCTGAATGGTACGAAGGTCCATAGCAGTATACTTGTCCTTATAACCCGGCTTGGTATCAAGAACATATTGATAAATTTCTCCAAGGCCAGTGGTGATTGGGCCCATTTGGGGAGTACCGAAGCCCGCAGGGATTTTCTCAGAGGCTGAGATTAATTTTTCAGAAATTAACTGTCGGGGCAAATAGGTTCCCATATTGTCTTCAAAAACAATGGTAACCACCGAAAGTCCAAATTTTGATACCGAACGAATTTCAACTACACCTGGCAAATTGGCCATTTCCAGTTCCACTGGATAGGTTATGAATTGCTCCATATCCTGGGTGGACAAATTCTGGGAGGTGGTTATTACCTGTACCTGATTGTTGGTAACATCGGGAACAGCTCCTATGGGTATCTGGGTTAAGGAATATAGCCCAAAACCTATAATAAATAATGTGAACAAAAAAACAATTAATTTGTTCTTTACACTGAATTGTATAATATTAGATAACATAATTCATTGATAAAAAGATTGCAAGCTATTGCAAAACAGCTTGTTAAATAATGATTTAAATCAGTAATGAATTATGCAGTCTTGGGAGGTTGAAAAATATCGGAATTTTCTAGTTGGCCGTAAGACTCTTGATAAAAAAAGCTTGAACTAGTATCCGCCACTTGAGGCGTTTTAGGTACCATAAAATCCGCTCCGTTCAGTACAAACGCGGTGGAATAATGGGAGCAGGTTTGATGATTAAAGGGTAATTCTTCGTGATCCTTCTTTTCTTCCCTATGTTCCAAATCGTGCTGGGCTTTAAGTTCCCCATAATGTTTGGATATAAAAACAAACAAGTTGTCCCCGTATTTCTGCTTATGGAACTGGGCATGGGTCAAGAAATCATCCAATTGGGCAACATCTAACATATCCAAATTAAGACTTTGGAACAGTAATAAAATCGACAACGTTATGGAAAATAATTTGCTCATTTACACAGTAAAGATACAAAATAATTATTGCTACAAATAAAAGCTGTTACTTAACTTTTTGCTAAATGTTATTCAATGACTACCAAAGCTTTGATCAAAGCCTCTTTTTTATGCCTACTTAAAGGAATAACCTGTTCGTTAATTTCTACCGTTGAACCGTTAAAATTTTCAATTTTTTCCAGATTAACAGTATAGGATTTATGGATTCTAAGAAACTTTTCCTTGGGCAATTGTTTGGCAAAGGCCTTCATGGTAGAAAGTATTAAGGTCTTTTTCTCATTAGAGATAACTTTTACATAATCGCCATAAGCTTCTATCCATAAAATCTCGTTCAGGAATAATTTCGTTTTCTTAAGATTACTATTTACATATATATACTCCAGCTCAATCTCCTCCGCATTTTGAAGTTCATATTTGTTGATTGCCTTTTTAATGGATACATCGAATCGGGTTTTATCCAATGGTTTCTGTAAATAGTCGGTTACATCATAATCGAACGCCTTCATAGCGTAATTGGGGCTTCCAGAAACAAGTATAACCTGAGGTTTGTGCTCCATAGATTCCAAGAAATCAAATCCGTTAAAGCCTGGCATTTCAATGTCCAGAAAAATTAAATCAACTGTATTATTGCCAATGTCCTTTTTGGCATCTAAACCATTATCGTATTCATTTATAAGATCCAGCCTGGAATGTTCCTTTATAATCTTGGCAACAGCACGTCGTTGCACGGTAGAGTCGTCTATTAAAATGCATTTTAATCTGGTGTTTTTCATGGTCGAAATTTAAACCAACTACCACAACGTATTAAAGTTGACCAAGGCCCAAGAATAGGGTATAGTCCAATGTTTCCCGTTCCGATTGTAACAGGAATTTAAACAACTTTAATGCCCAGGGTTAGTGTTTGGCATTTTATAAGGAACAAATATACAGTATGTTATACTAAAAATAATTCTAAATTATCATAAATCGCTCAGCCCAAATATAATAAGGGATAACGCTATAAAATGCTTTAAAATGTAGGTCAAAAAAATGACTTTTAAAGTGTGATAAATGAAATATCCCCAAAAAAAACCAACCATTTTATTTTGCCGCGCATGAAGCAAACTTATGGTATTTAAATCTAATACATTTCAGTTGCCTTGTTGATAATATGTGAGGAATATCTGTTTCCTCTACCCCCTATTAATGTCCTTTTAAAGGATAAAGTATATACCAATAGAGCTCTGATATTGATTTACATACACCCGTTGAATATATTTTTTTTTGAATTATCTTTATGATATCTTTCCCCGAACCCAAACTTAGCCATTATAGAACTTATTGTAAAAAATTAATAATAACTGCAACCCTAAATCCCATCATTATGAAAGTACATCCTTATTTAAATTTTGATGGTAGGGCAGAGGAGGCCTTTAATTTCTATAAATCTGTTTTTGGAGGCGAATTTTTGGCCAATATGAAAATGTCAGAAGTCCCCGAGGGAGACAAACTCTCCAAGCAAGAACAAAACCTTACCATGCATATTTCATTACCAATTGGAAAGGACACTATTTTAATGGCTTCGGATTTAATGCCTTCGGCCGGACAGGTTTTACATCCAGGTAGCCAGACCTACCTCATGTTGACAACAGAAAGCAGACGGGAAGCGGATCGTTTATTCAATGGACTTTCCAAAGGAGGGAGTATTGAAATGGCAATGGACGATATGTTCTGGGGCGATTATTTTGGAAGTTTCGTTGACAAGTTCGGCATTCGATGGATGATTAGCTTCAACGAAGAACAGTCCGAATGAGTCAATTATTTATGGATTTTGGAGGTCCAGTTAGATTTACACCTTTAAATACGTATATATCAACAAATCAACTTATTAAAATAATTATATTAAATTTTTGATTTAATAAAATATGTTATGCCAGATATTAAATTAAACAGTTCCGCAAAAGAAGTTAGCTTATACATTTCCAACTGTCCGGTAATGGTACAGGAAGTTTTGGAAGAATTGCGAAGTACCATCCGGGAAGCAGCTCCCGAGGCAGAAGAAATGATAAGCTACAAGATGCCAGCCTATAAATACCATGGTATGTTGGTATATTTCGCTGCCTACAAAAATCATATCGGATTCTATGCTACGCCCACAGGTCACAAAGAATTTGAAAAAGAATTGGCATCGTACAAACAAGGGAAAGGCTCGGTTCAATTCCCATTAAACCAACCTTTGCCCTTACCATTAATTTCCAAAATTGTAAAATTTAGAGCACAGGAGAACCTGGCCAATTTTAAAAATAAGGTGAGCAATAAAAAGTAAACCTTTAGTTATTGGACCGAATGCCTCCAAAGGACGACTTCGTTAAAAATGGTATGGAGCAGGGTACAAACCACCGCTAATTTCAATAAAAAAATTCAATTTCCTATCTTAGTGGCTCCCTTTTATAATTGAACCCATAACATAAAAAAGGAACATATTAGCCCATACCCCAATAATACGGTTTTGTTATCTTCCATTTTGTTTTTATTATGACTTTTTAAAGACTAATTTTGGCATATGATGAAAAACTACTTGGCCCATTTTCTTTTGTGCACTTGCATTGTACTAGGCGTTGTTTTCCCTACAGGCCTGTCTGCACAAGAAATTAAGGTGTTTTCAGTACAAGATTTTGATTTAAATGGACCCGTCAAATCTTGTTTGGTGGCGACCGATTACGGAAAGGAAGAATATGACTTTAATGAAGAGGGTCTTCTAACAAAGGCCGTTACCCGTTATAGCGATACAGATTATGACATCACAATTTATAAATTGGATGGCTCGGAACTTATGGAAAAACGGCTAGAAAATTACAGGGACGGTGTTTTTGTCAAGAACACCTCCATTGCCAATTTATACGAATTGGATACCACAGATGGCAAAAAGATTACTGAAAAAATAATTTCATACAATAAGGAGTTTTTGGATCAATATGAATATAGCTATGGAGAGGATGGGAAGCTCTCCACCATAAAGCGTACCAATGACAGCGGTATTGATGAAACCGCCCTAAAATATGAAGTCTACAAAGGTGAGCTTACCACGACTTATTATTTGAACGATATTATTTTCAAATCCATTAGAACCTCAAAAATAAAGGGTAAAGACAATACCATCCATAAATTAATTCTGACCAAGGAATTTTTGGAAGGACTACCTCAAAAGGCCTTGGAACAAACTTATGATAGCAATACCAAGTTGGTATCGGAAAAAAAGTTTATTTACAACGATGGTCAAAAAACATTTATTCCCACCGAGAGTATTATCTACTCTTACAACGACAAGGGAATGCTTACTTCACAAAAAACGATAAAAGGCAAATCGGTAACCGTCCAAGAATTTATTTATCAATACGATAGCCATGATTCCGGCAATTGGATTAAACAGATCATTACCCCTGATAACACTTATAAAACCAGAAAGATTAAATACTACGAAAAGGAACCCCTACAGGAAGTCAAATCGTAATACTTCTTCCAAAAAAAATTAACACCATTCCTCCTTTAGAAGTCCATAGCAGCAGGTATTTCTTTTATATCCATCCAGCAGGTAAACGTTTTTACGCAAAATGCCTTCCAATTTCGCTCCCAATTTTTCAACTGCTTTGCGGGACTGAACATTACGCTCATCAATTCTAAATTCAACCTTTTCAAAATGCATTTCATTAAAAGCGTAATTGAGCATTAGAAGTTTCACCTGACCATTTAGGCCAGTACCTTGAAATCCCCTTCCTATCCATGTGGAACCTATTTCAAGAACCTTATTTTTTTTATCAATATTCATAAATCGGGTACTTCCCGCATACTTTTCACTCCTTTTGTCATAGATAATGAAAGGCATCGCCAAAAAATCTCTTTCTTTCTCCAGGCCTTGCTCCACATACTTTTTTAAAGCTTCGGGAGTCTCAATATCCGAAGGGGAATATTGAACAAGTTTTTCCTGAGAGGCAACAGTCAGTAAATGATGGTAGTTGCTTAGTGATAAAGGCGCCAGTTTCACAAAATCGTTTTCCAGAATAGGGGTAAAACTTTTCATTCAATTAGACTTATTAAAATATCCTTTTTTATTTCATGTCCACCATCAAATTTAATCAATTCGGCTTTTCCGTTAAAGAGCGATTCCAACTTTTCCTTCTCTTTTTCGAGACGGGATTCCGATATAAATTCATCCTTATTGCCCAACACCAATTTTATCTTGGCATTTTTGGCAAGTAAAAATTTAAAATCCACAGGAGTAAGTTCTTCTGGAATACCGCCAGCATATAATATCAATTGATCAAGGCTTATTTTACTTTTCGCGGTCCAACGAGTGGCTATGGATACCCCTTGGGAAAACCCCAATACAATTAGCTGGCAATGGGCGGGTATTTTTTCCGAGGCAAACAAATTATCCATATAATTTAGAACATTCGTCGTTTCCAAAACCGTGTTCTCCTTTGTAAGCCAACTAGCCCCTACATACTTAAAATCCTTGTTCAAATAATATTTTGAGGGGGCTTGTGGAGCAATAATATAATTCTCCTCCTTGGGCAGATCATTAAAATATTTAATAAAATATCTACTCAAAAATCCAATACCGTGAAATACTATCCAAACATTCTTGGTTTTTTCATTTAACACATTAATGGTACTGTAGGTATTGGCCGTTGTGTATGAAATTTGCTTTTCTTTGGGTTTCATAAATTTTGGGATAAGGGATAAAGTAACTCAATTGTTGAATTTCTAATGCTTAATTTTACAAAAAAATTATTCATGAACGAATACCAAGAGAAAATTCTAAAAATTTGTAATGAGTCCAACAAGGCTACCTTAATGGAAACCTTGAATATAGAATATATTGATGTGGGAGAGAATTATTTGGTGGCAAAAATGCCAGTAACCTCAGGGGTTCATCAACCAGATGGAGTTTTACATGGAGGGGCAACGGTTGCATTGGCCGAAAGTGTAGGAAGCATGGCTTCCCATATTTTCTTGGATACCAAGGAATTTTTTGTTCGTGGATTGGAAATAGCCGCGAATCATGTCAAGAGTATCAGGGAGGGGGATGTTTACGCTAGGGCAGAGGTAGTACATAAAGGTCGTACAACACAAATCTGGGATATTAAAGTAACTGATAAAGACGGGAACCTAATTTCAATTTGCAAACTTACCACCATTACCTTATCAAAAAAATAGTATGTCCCTAGGTTTTTTGGATCAAATTAAAGTACAGTTCCATAAAGGTCTGCCATTTGTCGCCTATAGGAAACCCCATGAAGGTGAAATAAAGCTAATTTTTCAAAATGACCCCGAACTACATAAGGTAACCGACTATACCGAGAGCGGCTTTGTTTTTGCCCCCTTTGATGAGAGAGTGCCTGCAGTGTTAATTAAAAAGGACGAAGCTTTTGCTGAAGCCTTTGAATTTGAACCCGAATATGCCGAAAATCCAATAATTCCTGCATTGGATCAGGACTCCGATAAAGAGTTTTACATTAAATTAACAGAACAGGCGATAAATAGTATTGATTCGGGAAATTTAAAAAAAGTAGTTCTCTCCAGAAGCATAGAAGTAGAGACGCCCAAGTCGCCTTTTGATATGTTCAGCGATCTTCTGAACCAATATTCAAAGGCTTTCTGTTATATCTGGTTCCACCCCAAAATTGGGCTGTGGTTGGGAGCCACGCCCGAAATATTTTTGGAAACGGAAAACAATACATTTAGGACTATGTCCTTGGCAGGTACCCAATTGCACAGGGTTGGTGCAGCGCCAATTTGGAAAGAAAAAGAACTTGAAGAACAGGAGATGGTGACCAAATTTATCCAAAGTGCTCTAGAGGATAAGGTTTCTTCACTGGAGGTATCGGGGGCCACGTCTTTTAAAGCAGGTAATCTTTGGCATATAAAAACATCCGTTTCAGGGAATATGAATAATTCACGACTTGAAGAAATTATAGGAGCCTTACATCCAACACCTGCCGTTTGTGGGCTACCAAAAAATGCCGCTAAAGAGTTTATTTTGGAAAATGAGAATTATGAGCGGCAATTTTATACCGGATTTTTAGGCGAGTTAAATTTTAAGGAAGATATAAGCAGACCGTCAACAAGAAGAAATCAGGAAAATAGGGCCTATAGGACCATAAAGAACAAGACCTCATTATTTGTGAATTTAAGATGTATGCAGATATTGGGACATACGGTCAGGGTGTATGTTGGCGGCGGTATAACCAGCAGGTCCCTCCCTGAAAAAGAATGGCAGGAAACTAAAGATAAAAGTAGTACCATGTTAAATATAGTTTTAAAATAAACCTAAAAGCAGCGTTGAATTGGTTTTAGAAATACCTGAGTTGTAATTTTGCAATAATGAAATATTCCAATATTCCCACCGCACAGTCTCTTGTTCATCATTGCAAAGCAAGGAACATTAAAAATATAATTATTTCTCCGGGATCAAGAAATGCGCCTTTGACCATTAGTTTTTCTGAGGACCCTTTTTTTAAATGTTATAGTATCGTTGATGAGCGCTGCGCTGCATTTTTTGCTCTGGGCATAGCACAACAACTAAATCAACCTACAGTGATTTTGTGTACCTCCGGAAGCGCATTGCTAAATTATTATCCCGCCATTGCAGAAGCTTTCTATAGTGATATACCTATTATTGTTATATCAGCGGATAGACCCTCCTATAAAGTGGATATTGGGGACGGACAAACCATAAGGCAGGAAAATGTATTTGAGAATCACATTGGTTATTCTGCAAACCTTAAACAGGATGTTAGTCATGCTACCCATAAGGTTCGGAAATATGACCCCAATCTACTAATAAATGATGATAATATTGAACAATCCCAAACTCTGGTTCAAAAGTATAATGATAAAGCAATTAACCAGGCGCTAAATATAGCCTTTACCGATAATACTCCCGTACATATAAATGTTCCGTTCGAAGAGCCTTTGTACGAAACAGTTGAGGAATCTTCTCTGCTGACACAGATTAAGTTATTGAAGGATGAAGGAGAAAATGGCCAAGAAGAATGGCAGGACCATATTGATAGCTGGCAAAATGCTTCCCGAAAAATGGTGTTGGTCGGGGTAAATCCACCTAACGAGATTGAACAAATATATTTGGAAATACTGGCAAATGACCCAACAGTTGTGGTAATGACGGAATGTACCTCCAATTTATTTCATCCCAACTTCTTCCCTAATATAGACAGTATCATAGCTCCCATTGAGAAATCGGCCAATAGGGATGAATTGTTTAAAATGCTACGTCCCGAAATTGTCTTAACATTTGGGGGGCTTATAGTTTCGAAAAAAATAAAAGCCTTTTTAAGGGATTATCCCCCTTTAAAGCATTGGCATGTAAATCCAAAAAAGGCATACAACACCTTTTTTTGTCTAACAAGACATTTTAAAATGAGTCCCAATGAACTATTTAAAAACCTTTTGGCAGACACTTCGAACCAAGAAAGTAACTATTATGACTATTGGGCAAAAAGGAAAGTTCATTACAAGTTCAGGAGGGAACAGTACTTGCTGGAAATACCATTTTCGGACATGTGGGTATTTCATAAGGCCTTGGAAAGTATACCAAATAATTATCAACTACAATTGTCCAACAGTTCTACCGTGAGATATGCCCAATTATTCGATTTGGAGCCCTCTATCCGTGTTTTTTGCAACAGGGGCACCAGTGGTATTGACGGCAGTACTTCAACGGCCATCGGGGCTTCTATTTATGATACAAATCCAACGCTGCTACTTACCGGCGATTTAAGTTTTCTCTATGACAGTAACGGCTTGTGGAACAATTACATTAAGCCTAATTTTAGGATAATAGTGATCAATAATGGCGGTGGCGGCATTTTTAGGATCTTACCAGGCAAGGAGGAAACCGACAATTTCAATACCTTCTTTGAGACTACACATGAGCTTAAAATACAATCTTTGGCCGATATGTATAACTTTGAATTTGAATCTGTTTCCAAAAAAATCGATTTAATTAAGGCCTTGGAGAATTTTTATAAAAAGTCCGAAAAAGCAAGAATTCTGGAAATAAAAACCCCAAGAATATTAAATAACAATATTTTGCTTAGTTATTTTGATTTCATATCTTAGAAGGATATTAATCTAATCATTAAGAATATTTACAATTATGAGCAAAAGAGATGAATTAATCGAAAAATATGCAGCAGACATCAAGGACAAATTTGGTGAAACTCCAAATATGGATTTATTGAAGAAAGTTACCATAGGATTAGGGCCTTCCATATATAACATGGATGCCTCTAAAGTTTCAGGGTCGGATGACAAAGAATTGCAAACGGTTAAAAATAACTTCCTAATTAAAAAACTGGGGTTAAAAGATAGCCCGCAATTAATGGATGCTATTAAAAGCGTGACAGACAAATACGGCAGTTCCGTGAAGAGTAAGCACAGGGCCGTAGTTTATTATATGTTGGCGAAACACTTTAAAAAAGAGTCCGTCTATAAATAATAGCTTCTGCAGTATAATATATATATATATATGAGCCGTCTTTAAAAAGAGCGGCTTTTTTTTATGGAGATTCTTTTTAAACGTATTTTTGCCCAATGATAGCACTTGGAAAATATAACAATTTAGAAATACTTAGGGATACTACTGTAGGTCTCTTTTTGGGAGATGATGAAGGTAATGATGTATTACTCCCAAATAAGTATGTACCAGAGGAATTTGAGATCGGAGACTACCTGGATGTGTTTTGCTATCTGGACCATGAAGAGCGAATTGTGGCAACCACATTGGTGCCTTTTGTGACTGTGGATCAGTTTCAATTGCTCCAGGTTGCAGAAGTAAATGAATACGGGGCGTTTATGGACTGGGGATTGGAAAAGCATTTGTTGGTTCCTTTCAGGGAACAGCGCAATAAAATGCAAGAAGGACAATGGTACGTTGTATACTGTTATTTGGATGAAAAAACAGATAGATTGGTTGCATCCAATAAATTAGACCGGTTTTTGTCCAATGATGACTTAACGGTGAAGGCATGGGACGAGGTAGACCTTGTGGTTACCAGGCTAACCGATTTGGGATGGGAAGTAATCATAAACCATAAGCACAAAGGTTTGGTTTATGCGAACGAAGTGTTCAAAAAAGTAGCCATAGGGGATAAATTAAAAGGATATATCAAGACAATTAGAGACGATAACAAGTTAGATGTCAGCTTACAACCAATAGGATATAAAAGTTTAGAGCCGGCGGCAAACCTAATTTATGACAAACTCGTTTCCAATGGTGGGGTCTTAAATTTACACGACAAATCCGACCCCGAGGATATTAAAAGAATGTTACAGATGAGCAAGAAAACTTTTAAAAAGGGAATAGGAGCTCTGTACAAGGAACGCAAAATAGAAATTAAGCCCGATAGTATAAAATTACTATAATCGACTAGCTTTAAATAAGGGACTTTAAATTGATGTTGTCCAATTATTTGTGGATTTTAGTTTTAATTGTTTGTCGTTTTGCAACAAAATCCATTACTTTTACAACAACCAAGTTTAAAAACATAAATAGTCGATTTATTTTCACTAATTTTAGTACTCATCCCCTAAACAATTAAGACTATGCCATTCATAGAAGAAAGTGATTTATTGGAATTGCATAAAGACATAGACAAGGCCCAAATCATAAATGAGCGTCTATTGGATCAGATAAAATACAAGAACAAGGAATTAAAGCGCAGTAAGATACAACGGAATCTATTTGGGAGTATTACAGTGCTATTTTTAATTGGCACTCTGGCAATTTTCTCGTACAATGCAGGATTTATCAGGTCTTCCAATTATGAGAACAGAAATAACATTGGCAATAACCTGTTGGTATCCATAGATAGTTTGGAGGTCATTAAGGCAAGAATAGATAATCTTAAGGAACAGAATGAAGAACTAAGCTTGGTAAAGGAATTTTATTTGGCCAAAAAGTTTTTGGATAAAGAAAAGATATATTCCGTTCAGGTTAAGTCCTTTGTAGACAATAACATAACACTTGCTTCTGAATCTCTTAACAATACAATTTTTGTAAAAACCAATCCCTTTTATTCCTACTCATTAGGAAATTTCGAAACCTTGGAAGAGGCCAGATCTTTTAGGTTTCAATTGGTGAAAATGGGTTTTGAAGATGCATTTGTGGCTTCTTACAAAGAAGGAAAGCGTTTAGAAATAGAAGATCCATATTAAATTGCCTAAAATTAAAGCATGGATTAATGCTGCCCGTTTGAGGACACTCCCTCTTTCGTTGTCCGGTATAATTGTTGGTTCAGCACTTGGAAGCATGTACAGTCAATTTCAGTGGGGTATTTTTATAGTTGCGCTATTGACAACGGTCGCTTTCCAGATTACTTCAAATTTTGCCAATGATTATGGCGATGGTGTTAAAGGCACCGACAATGAAAATAGGGTAGGACCCATGCGCGCCCTGCAAAGCGGACAATTATCCAGACACGAACTTAAAATAGGGATTATAATTTCAATTATAATATGTTTCTTTTTAATAGTAGCCCTATTATATCTATCATTTGGCACCAAGAACCTTCTTTTTACCCTAATTTTCGGAGCACTCGGAATTCTAAGTATATGGGCGGCCATAAAATATACCGTTGGAACATCGGCCTACGGATATAAAGGCCTGGGGGATTTGTTTGTATTTCTATTTTTTGGCCTGCTGGGGGTAATGGGTTCCATGTTTCTCTATACCAAAACGCTATACACCATGGCCATTTTTCCCGCAATAGCCATAGGTCTTTTGAGTACGGGGGTACTGAATCTTAACAATTTAAGGGACTATGAGTCCGATAAGACTTCTAATAAAAACACACTGATAGTAAAAATGGGCATTAAAAACGGAAAAATATACCATGTTTTCCTAATCCTAATTAGTTTTATAAGCATGTTGGCCTTTACCTTGATACATTATGAAAATTGGAAAAATACTATCCATTTAGTAGCATTTGTACCTATATTTATACATCTAAACAAAATGTGGAAACTTAAGAATACGGTTCTGCTGGATCCCGAATTAAAAAAGTTGGCATTGAGCACTTTTTTATTGTCGATTCTGTTTTATTTTAGTTTTAATAATTTTTCGTAATTTTGAGATAATAACCAATCAAATAAATACACTTTGGAACAACCAATTAGAATTCTTATTGTAGAGGACAACGTGATAATTGCTGATGATATGCAATCTATGTTGGAAGAGATTGGATACGAAATCGTAGACAATGTTATTGTTTACGAACAGGCAGTTGAAGTCTTAAAGAACAAGGAAGTTGACCTTGTGTTGATCGATATTATCTTAGCCTCCGATAAAACTGGAATAGATTTGGGCAAGCATATTAGGGAAAACTACAACATCCCCTTTATATTTGTAACATCCAATTCCGATCGGGCCACTGTTGAAAATGCGAAGACCGTAAAGCCCAACGGCTATTTGGTCAAACCATTTGAGCAGCAGGATTTATACACCTCCATTGAAATTGCACTTTCCAACTTTACTTCCGTAAAGAACAATGGGGCATCGGAAAGTCAGGAAGAGGAAGATGATAGGCTAATGTCCAACAAGGTTTTAAAGGATTCCATTTTCGTTAAAAAACAACATTTGTATTATCGAATCCAATTTGGGGATATACAGTTTATCAAAGCGGATAACGTTTATTTAGAGGTAAATACCGTAGATAAAAAGTTTTTGGTCCGATCTCCGCTCAAGGATTATTTGGAGAAACTACCGCAACAAAAATTCTATAGGGCACATAAATCCTATATAGTTAACGTGGATCATATTGATGCCATTAACTCCAAGGATATATTGATTAACAATACACTGATCCCTATTTCTAAGGAATTCAAGGAATTTATTATTTCAGCAATGAATTCGTAACGCATAATTTTATTTAAGGATATAAAGGTGCTTCAAGGCACCTTTATTGTTTACTGGAACCAGCATATTCAGCAATTTAATGTTACAACTCAACTAGAAGTTACTTTTGTATTAGTGTCCAGGTATTATCCGAAAAACCCCAACAGAAACGCGGGGATGTTATACCTTCCCATTTATACCAGCCCGCGCCTTGAAAATACGCGTCTATAGAGTAAAATTTAAAGTAGTTATTTTATCATACAATACCTTTTGAATTAAATTAAATGGGCTGAATATTCCATTGCCCTCAATTTGGACAAAGCTTCCGATTTTGAGTTTACATTTAACTTCAGATATATATTCTGTATATGAAAATTCACAGTACTCGGGGTAACAAATAAATTATCCGCAATTGTCTTATAGGTAGCTCCCTGACATAAATAATCAATGATTTGATTTTCCCTTTCAGAAAAAGAGGCATACGATTTTCTTTGGAACATAGAAATTATTTTCTTGGCTATATCGTTGCTTATAGTAGCACCTTCGTACTTTATTGCATTCAGGGCATGGTACAAACTATTTAAACCTACAGGCTTGGAAAGATAACCATTTGCCATGTTTTTAAAGGCTTTTTTTACGATCCCAAAATCACTTTGGCCACTAATCATAATAATTTTAACTTCAGGATCCTTTTTACGAAAGTGCCCAATACCTTCAATACCGCAGCCATCCGGCATGGTAACTTCAGAAGCAATAATATCGGGTAGAACATTGTCGTAATCCAACAGCGCTTCCTTTACCGAAACATAAATTCCAACAAGGGAATATTCCTTATAAGTTTCAAAATAGTATTTGTAGGTTTCATGAAACGACAGGTCATTGTCTATTACAATAATTTTTAGAACGTTAAGTTTCATATCTTTTGGGGTTTGGGGGGTGTTAATATTTTATGCCAATAATAATCAAGCATTGTACTCAAAATCAATAACTACTTGATCCAAGTTAAGAACTGCTGTTCCAAGAGGTGGAAAAGAAATATCTTGCTGGCTGCAATACCGCTAAAATTCCTTTGTTTTCTAAATAGATAAAGGTAAGTTTTCATGATTTGGTGATTTGGGATGTAAATATTACTTAAGCTATTTCTGTTTTATGCTTTATAGGAAAATATTGAACACTTGATTAAACTTCTTATTAAGACTGTAGGCAAATCTTAAACGCAATTCTTTATCTTCCGATTCTATTTTTTAAAACTTAAAATTATGTTAATAAAATTTAAATATAGAGATAAAATCTTAAACCTCCATAAAAAAATGATGTATTTTCCTACAAAATAAAATTGTAAGGGCTATTATGAATTATTGATAAAAATTAACCGATTTCACTGAATTATTATAATTGTATTTGTATGTAACTCATAACCAAATCAATAGAATATATTTTCAAATTGGAGGTTCTTCCAATATAAATTTGTACTATTCAAAGCGGTCAATTAGCTCATCCCCGTCTTCATATAAGTTCTCGGCGGTCGCCGCGTTGCTATTGACCTTCATAATCCATTTTTCATTTAGATATTTACCATCCAAATCTGTGGTATAAGCCATTTCCGCCTCGTTCTTCTTATTGTAATCTGCCAAATACACATAATACAAACCATTCTCCTTATTGAAAAATTGCTTGGCACTAATACCCTTGTGTTCTAAGTCGCTTATAAAGGAATCTACATTTTCTTTATTCTTATAAACGTTGGCTATCAAATAATAGCCTGTCTTTACCCCGGCAATGCCCGTTTGCTGCTCCATCCTTATGGGCAATTTGGCGTAATCTTTATTCTCTATTGGTAGTTTGGTGTAATCTTTATTGTCAGCATTATTAATGCTGTATATGGTTTTTTCCTGTATATCGGCAACAGCTGTTTCGTATTGTTCAGTATTTAATTTTTGAAGGTCGGTTTTCATGTTCTGTTTTATTTCGTCTTTCAGTATTCTCACCAACATATCGAATCTTTTTTCTATCTCCCTCTTGTTTGCGGATTCCAATGAGTCCTGTCTTAGAATAAGTCCATCCAATATTAAGCGATTTTCATAAGCAAGGGTGTTTTGGCAACCATCAGTTTTGTCCGATTTGTCGGCATTGGCAGTGTTTACAGTAAGGTTTATTATATGATCTTTGGAGTCGTCATTTCTGGCGTATTGGTTTTTAAGCAACTCTTTTAAAAGCAAGTTATTTTGGTAGGCCAACGAACTTTGACATTCGCAATTGCTTGTGCTACCAGTATCATTACTAGAAGCTAATCTTAACATATCATTCCCAGAGCCCTCGTTATCAGTATAATCATCAATTACTTTCGAATATTGTTGATCATTTAATTTTATGTCCTGATCTCTTCGCTGTATTTCAGCTTTCAATTTCTTGATCTCTTTCTCATAGTTCTTTACTACGGGGTCCAACTTTCTCTTCTTGGTCGAGGTGGGTTTTCTATAGGTCGAATTTACAATTGGTCTCCTGGTATCCCCAAAGTCATTTTTAAATGTGTAGGCCAAGGATAGTTCGTGGTTCCAACCTAAGCTAGCGCCGTATTTTAAAAAATTCTTTTCAAATACGTATCCAAGGGTCATCTTTTTACCAAGATTAAATCCCAGCCCCACAGACAAACCATACCTATCATCAAAGGTAGACTGCAGCCAACCATAATCTGGTAAGTCCAATAAAACCGATCCGGCTATGGAAAAATTCTCCTCCTCATCCCTATGGACCTGCAACAAAGGCATAATTCTACCATTGGTAAACAAGCCTCTCCTAGCGTCGAGCTCGTGCGTATATTGGAGTGAGGCTTTTAGGGTTTTGTCGCTAAAATCGGTGATAACACTATTGGTCGTTTGATTATAACTGATAAGATCTTGGGCATACAGACCAAAATCCACCTGACCAATGGAGAGGACCGCTCCGGGCTGAAGGGCCAACCTGGTCTCTTTTCTGGCATCCAATATTTCCGGATCGTTTTCCGAAGCTATAATCCTGTTTTTATCTATTCCTGCGTTTAAATAGGTGATATTGGTTCCGAAACTTAAATTACTATTCCGACCCAATTGTACAGAAGTGGCATAATTGGCGTTTATTCCAAATTCCTGCATAACACCTGCCCGATTGGTATAAATACCTATTCCCATGGCGGTATTATCGTTCAATTTGTTGCCAAATCCCAGGAAATAGTTTTGATTATTGTCGTTAAAGGTGGCGTATTGATTTTGGTGCAGAATGTTTACATAGGATTTGTTTTCCCTCACCAAAGAAAAAGCAGGATGAATTAAAAACCTATTGTAGACCAATTGGTTGTGATAGGAGGTAGAAGAGTTGAAATCAGAATTGGTTTCTTGACAAAACACAGCATCATTGCAGAGTACAGTGCAAAATAATGTTAGGAGTAATACCTTCTTAAAAATGGCACCTCTGCAGTTCATCCAAGGGGAAAAATTATTGTTATTCCGATTATAAATTGTTTATTATAATCATATAGTGCGTGTCTCTCGCTTAACTTGGATCATTCATTTTAAGTGGACCGCAAACCTGGTCGGGGCTTTAGAAAAATTCTGTTGAAATGGTCCAAAAAAATATAGAGGACCAAATTATAAATATGTAAGTAAATTCTTACTATGAATTTATCATAGTATTAAACCGTGCATTTTATCCGATGCTTAATAATCGATGAAAGCCTTACTCCTCAAATACAGTATTAGTGTAATTAATTTGAGCCTTGTCCTCAATACTTTCCAAAATATTGAATTGCTTTTTCTCCAATATCCTGTCCCTTTTCTCTTTGGAATAAGTGAACGCTACCTTTTGAGGATTACTTTTACTTTTACCTCTATTGGACATAACATAGCCCATTCCATTTTTACCTGTTAGTAAAATTGAAAAGTCATCCTCAACACTATTAACGTCGGTTCCAAGGTTAACGGAAGTCCCCACTTTCCTTTGATCAACCTGAACCATATACACATCTAGCCCTCCTAAACCTTTTCTACCTTCCGAAGCAAAGACCAGGGAAGTACCTCCGATTATTTTTGGATAAAGATCGTTATCGGCAGTGTTCACTTTTTCACCTAAATTTTTTGCCATACTAAAAGAACCGTCGTTTTGAATGTCGGCTACATAGATATCATATTTCCCAAACGTACCGGGCATATTGGAGGCAAAGAACAATCTTCTTCCGTCAGGTGAAACTGTCGGATGGATAGCAGAAAAATGCTTGGGTGCCAATGCCACTTCCTTTATGTTCTGCCATTCCCCGTTTACTTTATTGGCCTTGAATATTCTGTGTACCAATTCTTTTTTTGAAAGGACCCCATACAAAGGTTTTGTATATACCGCCTTACTAAAATAGGCAGTGCTACCATCTTCGGTGATCGCAATTGGCGCATTATAGGCAAATTTAAACTTTTCCTTATCCTCAATATCAGATACCAACTCATTTTCCAAACCCAAATCATCAAGAGTTAATTCCCTGGAAACCAACGGTTCTTGGGGCTTTTGAAAGTTGAAGTCCCTATATTTGCTTACTTTTTCAGGATTATTGTTTTTTTCTCCTAGGGTACCGTTTATTTGATAGTCTCCTTTAATTTGGGCCAGCCAATCCTTATCTTCGGAATTACTTTCCACCACTGTAGATCTAATTTTTTTCAGTGCAAAGAGATAGCGTTCATAATAACTTGCCTTTGCTGTAGAACTGTTGTTTGTATCAATTAACTTTTTATACCAAAATATGGCTTCCTCATAGTTTTCGACCAAAAAATTGGCGTTGCCAAGGTCCTCGAATATTTCGTTTTCCTTATAACCCATTTTTAAAAGCTGTTGATACTTGTCAGTTCTTTTGCTGTTTTCGTAACTATTGGACTTGCTGTAGGTAGAAACCTGGTATTCTTGGGCGGACAGAGAACAGAAAAATAACGTAATAATGCAGCCGAGTATCCCTTTAGTGCTATTGGATAGGTTCATATTATTAGATATTGGGGTGTTAAACTAGACAAAGGTCTATTAATTTGTAGGAATAATTATTAGTAATATTTCATAGGTTTTTGTTTTTTTTGAAATCTTTCTTCATCCAATTTGCATTTGGCGGGGGTAAGGGGGAGGCGCTATCTAGTAAGTTTGTAAAAAAAATGACCCCAATAAAATCGAGGCCATTCACAAAAATTAAGGATCAATTGCTTATACATTTATGTATTATAAGCCGTGGCTACAATTCCAACTATAGCCGAATAACTCCTCCTTTAAGGGAATAGAGAATTGCGAGAACGTCCTTTTTTTCTTCATCTCCATACTTGTTTTTGTCCATGGCTTCCAGAATGTCGTCCATAACGGCCAAATACTCCTGCTCTGAAATATTCATTCCCTTATGAGTTGTAACCATATCCCTTCCCTTATACTCTTGGGGGCCACCTGCACCTGCACAAAAGAAGTGGACCGTATGATGCTTTATAAGCTTTAGTCGGTCCGGTTGGTCCATATACGGTACAAACCGCGGACTAACGGTTGGATTGCTCATGTGCAGATCAACTACGTCATCCACTAGTTTTGTAATCCCTTTTAATTCGCCCAATCTATTGTAAAGTGTCCTAGCCATAATGTTTTATTTTGATAATTAAAGTATTATATCAAGTTTAGGCTCTTTTCCGAAAAGGCAATTGTTCAATTCATTCAAAAAAGTAGATTATTAGTTCATTTGTTACCTAAAAGACCCGTTTTAAAAAGGTAAAGCTCGCTAAGGCAAATTGTATGACATGAAAAAGGTCTGAAGCGAGTAATTACGTCACAAACCCTTTATCCCTATTATTACAGTAGTTAGGTACCAAATAACACATTGTAAAGATTATGAAAGGGAGGGCTCCCTTTTTTTTTGAAACTGTTCTACAATTATATCCAATTCCACTCAAGAACTTTTTAAAGATAAAAAAAGCTGCCCAAAAAGGCAGCTTCATAATTTTTTCCAAATTGATCACTATTCTATAATTCCGGCACAACTTATCCTGCCTCCTGCATCACCAGTGGGTTGGGTTACAAAATCATCTTCCCCTTCATGTACTATTATTCCTTTTCCGATTAGGTTTTTGGTCTCGTCCCCACATCCCAAACACCACTCATCAGTAGAAAACTCCACTGTTGCATTTCCTTCCCCATCTGCTGTGAAATTTCCGATATCTCCCCTGTGATAACCTTCTGTGGAACCCCATTTACCATGAGTTGCAAAGGTTGGATTCCAATGTCCACCAGTAGATTTTCCGTCGGCCGAAGAACAGTCCGCTTTTTCATGGATATGAATAGCGTGCTCCCCGGGGGTCAGTCCGGACAAGCTTGCCTTCATACTTACAGTTCCGTCTTCTTCTGTAAAGCTTACCTCGCCTTTAACATTACTATCACTTTTAGGTTCCATTGAAAACTTTAGGGTCTTAACCTCTGCTTTTTCTTTTATTTCCTCTGCCATTGCTTCAACATTTTCCATGGTGTCCTTAGTTTCCTTCTTTGCCTTCTTACAACTATAGGCGCCGAGGAAAAGTAATACTATGGACAATAATTTAATATTTTTCATCTTTATTTTTTTTAGGTTCTATTAAAATTACCAATTTTTGGAAAGGATGTCAAGACCAGAAAGGTAACGCGTTATTTTATAACTTAATTGAGTCAAAAATTGATCTACATAAATTAATAATCCCCGTATTGGTACAAAACAAATACGGGGATTATCTATAAAACCTTTTTTATCTCAAAGTAAGGGAATTTAGACATGCCCCTTCCTGACTAATAAAGAATTATTTTTCTTGCAAAAGGACATCGGCATGAACTGCAACTTCGCTCCAAGTCTTACTAACACCATCCTTGCCGGTATGCAAAACCTCACAGGCTTTGTTTATGGATGCCACTGCATTTAATGCGTCCCAATTCTCTAAATTCATTACACCGCTAAAGGAATAGCTGTTATCTCCGGACATTTCATGGTCTAGGGGAATATTGGCAGTTTTTCCGTTTAGTGTAACGTCTATGGAACAATTATCCTCCCCTGATACTTTAAATACCCCTGAAATAAGTTCTGTATTATCCATGACACCGAAAAAGAATTCCAAAATTTTGGGATCCCTGGTACCTGTAGCATCATTCGTAAACAGACTGCTCACAGGAATGTTAAAAGTGGTACCGTTCAGGGCTTCCATGGCCGTACTGCCTTCCGTGGTATTAGTAATATTAATTTTGGTAAACTTTCCACCAACAGGCAATTTTTCGGTCGTCTTATAAGCCGTAAAACTTACTTTGGTAGAATCTTTCATCAGGCTAAATTTTTCGGAAGAGGCGGCCTGCATTTCCACGGCCCCACCATCTTGCTCTTTTTTAGCATCCTTACAGCTTATTCCGGTAATTAAAAGTAAACTTAAGCATGCAAAAGCGATTTTTTTCATGATATTTTATTTGAATTATTAGCTATAAAGTTAAGCATAAAAAATGTTGTCGAACAATTCTTTAAAATGAATTAATTATAATTTATTAATGCCTTTGAATAATGGGATAGTGCCTGCCAATTCTACTTGTGCATTAAAGTAGTAGTGATTTTTATTTCGTTTTTCAAAGTTCTGTGTACCGGGCATTTATCCGCAATCTCCATTATTCGAGTAATTTGCTTATCGTCCAAGGTACCCGTAAGTTTTATGGCCCTCTGAAAAGTATCTATTTTTGCCTCGCTCGAATCACAGTTCTGACAATCGTCCGCATGTAATTTTTGATAGGACGTATGTACTTCCACATTTTCCAAAGGCCATTTTTTTCTTTTGGCATACATCTGTATGGTCATTACCGTACAGGCGGATAGGCCGGCCGATACCAATTCGTAAGGTGAGGGACCAAAATTATTGCCTCCATAGGAAACAGGCTCATCCGCGGTTATGTAATGACTACCGACTTTCATTTGTGTTGTAAATCCATCAGTACTATCCAAACTGGCTACCACTTCTTTTTCCGTTTCCAAGGCTATGGCCCCAGGCATCTCCAAATACCTTTTAGACCATTTTCCAATTATTTCTCCTACATAGGAAGCGTCATTGGGGTTACTTAGCAGATGGTCTGCCCCGTCCAAGGAAACAAAGCTTTTTGGATGGTGAACGGCAATGTAAATCTCCTCAGCATTTTTTATTTCCACAACATTGTCCTGAGGAGAATGAAGAATCAAAATAGATTTTCGAATATGCTTTAAAGTTTCCTGAAAGGAATGCGATTTCAAATCTTCCAAGAACTGCTTTTTTATGGTAAAGCTTCTTCCTCCAATATTTACCTCGGCAGTTCCTTTATCATTAATGGACTCGATATCATTTTTGAAAATATGTTTCACATGCAACGGGTTGGATGGTGCACCTATAGTTGCAATGGCCTTTATGGAGGATATTTTTTGCGCCGCAAGAATGGCAGCGGCTCCACCCAAGGAATGACCAATGATCAATGTTGGAGCACTGTAATGCTCTTCCAAATATCTGGCCGCTTCCAATAGATCTTCCACATTTCCAGAGAAATTGGAATCCGAAAATTCCCCTTCACTTTCACCAAGACCGGTAAAATCGAACCGCAAAACCCCAAAGCCCTCAGCTGTTAGGGCCCTGCTAATATTCCTAATAGCGGTAAAGTTTTTATTACAGGTAAAACAATGCGCAAAAAGCACAAAATTATGTGGATGTTGGTTGGCAGGAAGGGATAAACGCCCTACCAAGGTTTCTCCGCTCCCATTTTTAAAACTTACTTTTTGATGGTTCATAAAACTATTTTTTCTTGAGTACACCCCTTAAGTCGGGATTATAGGTAACACCTATCTGAAGTCGGTCATAATTTAAGTCAGAAAATTGATTTTTTAAGTACCCCAATTGTATACTAGTATTATCGGTCACGTTAATTCCTATTGCTGCATAAAGGCGATTTTGACCAAAAAAATCATCTTGCAGGTTGATAAAGATTTCATCGTAAAAATTAAGAAAAAAGGTATTGTTCAAAGGTAGAGTGAGCTGTAAACGATAACGTATCCTGTGCTGAATATCCTTAAGAATACCAAAATCCATAAATCTTTGTTCCAAGGTATATCTGTGTTCAAAGTTAAATTCCCACACCTTATTTTTCAGAAAAAACCGTTCAAAAATGCGGTGCTCATAAAGATGTGTTTCATTGGAAAACTCTCTAAAAGTTGAATCGGTTATAATATAGCCATATCCTAAAGTAGTCCAAGTATTGGCATCAATATGATAATTTAAACCCGTTCGCAAAAGCAATTGATTAAAATTTTTGGCCTGTTCATAATAACGGAGCTGTGCTTCTGTGTGGATACTTAATTTGTCGCTAATCTTGTTAGTGCCAAAATACATATGCCAAAATCCCAACTTGTCTTCCCCATTTACCTGTGCCCTTAATGTGAACGCTGAAATAAGCATCAGCAAGCCTAAAATTTTTCTCATAATCTTTACTCGTTTCTTTCTTCTTTGTATTTATCTATTATTTATCTTTTTATCTAATCTATGTTACTATCGACCCAAAAATACATTTTCTACGGAACCCCCTGTTTTTTTGGAATATCCAGTAAATCGCATCCTATTTAGTCCTGACTCCAGACTCGATGCAGGTATCCCAAATCATGAATCAATTTTCAATATCGAAATAATAGTATATTAAAGGAATAAGGCATATCAATTGTTTTTAGCATTATTGGCTATTTGCTCCAACTTCTCCGCTATGGATTCCTTGGACAACCATTTTCCCCTGACCATGACACCTGAAATATCTTTTAGCGCTGAAATATCCAATAAGGGATCGGAATTTAATAATACCAAATCTGCATCCAAACCTTCCTTTACAATTCCAAAGATATCTTCCATCCCGAAGAAAATGGCCGGGTTAATGGTCCCGGATTGTAAAATCTCCAACGGCGTGAGTCCCGCCGCTAACATCCCTTCAACCTCATGATGAATGGAAAATCCGGGAACGTTGAACAATTGCGGTGCATCCGAACCCAATAACATACCATGCCCATTTTCCTGCAGTTTTCGGATCAACTGTCTTCTTATGGCTGTAAACTTATTCCATTGCTCTTCGTTAAAACCGGTTTCAGGCTTTGTGGATGCATCCTTTCTTCTTTTCCAATCCTCCAAGGTGGAAACGGACATGTACTTCATTTCCGGTTGTTTCAACAATTCGTCCGAGCTTACCGGGGCAAACCACCTCTCAAATAAACTCTGTGTGGGTACTACCCATACCTTGTTCTTCTTGGACAGCGTCACCAATTCATCAATTTTGGAAGTATCGGCAATAGGGGTAAAGGAGTAGCCGAAAAACCCATTGGCAGAAGGGTCAACACCTTCAGATTCTGGTACAAGTCCTTCCAAATAGCCATCTACATGGTCTATGGAAGCATATTTACTTTCAAGAGCATGTCTTATACCAACCATTACAGGCACATGGCCGGCAAAAGGAATGTTGAGTTCATTGGCCGTTTCCACCATTTGATCAAAAACCTCCAACCGCATACCCGGGTGTATTTTAAGAAAATCATATCCCTCGTTCTTATATGCGGTAACTTTCTCTACAGCCTCTTCCTTAGTGGTAACGGAATTGCCATTAAAAGAAGGACTGGACGTAAAAATTCGGGGACTCAAAACTTCCCCTTTTAATGCCTTTTCCCTTAATACCAGATGGGTAGGATGACCTAACATTCCCCTTATGGTGGTAATACCATTGGAAAGGTATAGATATAAAGTTTCCTCTATACGGGTGTTGCTGGTAGGAGGTTGGGGAATGTGCGCGTGCATTTCTGCCAGTCCGGGAATAAGGTATTTGTCCTTAGCTTCAATTATATTAGGATAATCTTCAGCATTCCCTACCGACTCGACTATTTTTTTAATTTTCCCTGAGTCGATTAATACCTGCCTATTTTTTAGGATATTCCCGTTGCCAACATCAACAATATTAACATCTGTTATCAATATAGCTGTTGGGCTAATACTTTTCTTTTTTGGGGTACAGGAAAGAAATGCTACAAAGCAAAGGAGTAAAGAAATTTTTTTCATGTTGATATAGGTTTAAAGTTAATACGTATTGCCGTTATTGGTGGCAGGGGGAATTAACCAATATGGACAAAATGTTTTGTCCCGAATTATTTATTCAACCTAGCTTGAAAAAAAGGGGTCTACTTGTTTCTAACGTAAATTAATTTAAACCGTCCCTTTACATTTTCGCGTTGATCTATTTCAAAGTTTTTAATGGACTTTATCAATGGTGTCAATTTCTGAAAACCATAGTTCCGTGAATCAAAATTGGGCTGCTTCTTCTGAAGGAGGCTACCAACATCTCCCAAGAAAGCCCAACCATCCTCATCGGCAAGGTCTGAAATAGTAGAGGCTATAAGCTTAATTTCCTTCTGGGTAATCTTATCCACATTGTCCTTCTTGTCCCTCCTGTTATCCGCAGTTTCCGAGGAACTTTCCTCTGATTGATTTTTCAGGATCTCTATATAAATAAATTTATCACAGGCTACAATAAAAGGGTTTGGGGTTTTCTTTTCCCCAATACCAATTACATTCATACCAGCCTCCCTTAACCTTGTGGCCAAACGGGTAAAATCGCTATCACTGGAAACTATACAAAAACCACTAACCTTATTGGAATACAAAATATCCATGGCATCAATGATCATAGCTGAGTCCGTTGCATTCTTGCCCGTGGTATAAGCATATTGTTGAATTGGGGTTATGGCATTTTCCAACAACAAATTCTTCCATTTGGACAATTTGGGATTGGTCCAGTCGCCATATATTCTTTTTATGGTTGGATTGCCGTATTTGGCAATTTCCTCCATCATCTCCTTTACATAGGCAGAGGGAATATTGTCACCGTCTATTAATACTGCTAAATTTATGTCCATTTTATTGAATTATTGTTTTTAGATTTTTACGAAGCTAACCATTTATTGGTCGCGCGCCTTTTTATTTTCTTTGCAAAGCGATATTATCTCCCTTATGCGTTTCTGCCTTGTCACTTCCCGCTTGGCTTGGTAAAGCCAATAAAGATAGCTTTTTCTATAACTGGCTGCAAAACCTTGATAGTTAATATAGGCCTTCGGCTCCGCATCGAATGCAAGTTGTAAATCCTCGGGGATAACACCTTTTTCAACATCGTCCATAGCATTCCAGGAACCATCCACTTTTGCCTCCTTAATTTTCGCCAGTCCATTTGGGTGCATTTCTCCCTTAGTTTTGAGTTCTTTAATATAGGTTTTGTTTAATTTGCTCCAAACACTTTTTGGCTTTCTGGGGCAAAAATATTGCCGTCGTTTTCCCTCCCCGAGGCTTTTAACCGTACTGTCTATCCATCCGAAACAAAGGGCAACCTTTACAGCATCTTCCCAGCGCATACTATCCTTTTCGTGGGCTACTTTATAAAAAATAAGATGTACCCCAGTACTCTTTGTGTGGTTGGTCTCTAACCAAGCACGCCACTCGACGTCCGATTTAAAATAAAATTGTTCAATTGCTTTCAAGAATTAAATTTTTTTTATGTTCAACATAAAAGTTCCTATTCACATTTACCGATACTACATCCTTTTTAAAAGATTTGGATTTCCAATCGGAGGTGGGATGAAACCAGTCTTCAGTACCGTTTACATTGATTTTTAGAGGCATATCAAACCCATTTACAATGTTGGTATATCTATATCTCAGTTGTTTGCCTTTCACCTGGTATTCCAACATGGGTATCTTAGCGGTACGTAGATATTGGTCAAAAAAATGGGCAAGATCTATACCCGTAGTGCTACTGATATAATCCTCAATTTCTTTTGTGGTAACCGTTTTATGGTAGAATTCTTTGTTGAGCCCCCTAAGGATGGTCCGCCATTTTTCATCATCATTTACCAATTGCCTGATGGTATGCAGCATATTGGCTCCCTTATAGTACATGTCCCCGGAACCTCTTTGATTAACGTCATAGACACCAATGATAGGTTTATCGTTTTGAATGTTATCCCTAGTGCCAATAACATAGTCCGATGCGGCTTCTTTGCCAAAGTGGTAATCCACATACAAATTTTCCGAATAAGCGGTAAAGCCCTCATGGATCCACATGTCTGCTATATCCTTGTAAGTTATATTATTGGCAAACCATTCATGACCCGATTCATGGATAAGTATAAAATCGAATTTTAATCCCCAACCCGTTTTTGATACGTCCTTCCCCAAATATCCATTTTTGAACTGATTACCGTAAGTAACCGAACTTTGATGTTCCATCCCCAGGTATGGTACTTCCACCAACTTATAGCCGTCTTCGTAAAAAGGGTAGGGGCCAAACCAATGTTCAAAGGCCTCCATCATCATTGGAGCCTGCTTAAACTGCTCTTTTGCTTTTTCCTCATTGTCCCGAAGCACATAATAGTCCATCGCCAATTTTCCCTTTTCCCCATGATAGATTTCTCCAAAATAGACATAATCGCCCATATTAACATTTACCCCATAATTGTTGATGGGATTGGCCACATACCAATGATAGGTATTGCTGTCTTTATTTTCCACCACTTTTAGAAGCCTGCCATTGGAAACATCCATCAAATCTTTTGGAGTTGTTATGCTTATGGCCATGCTATCCACCTCGTCGTACATATGGTCCTTATTTGGCCACCAAACACTGGCTCCCAGACCTTGACAGGAAGTGGCTACAAAGTGTTTGCCATTGCTATCTTTTTTCCATGAAAAACCTCCGTCCCATGGGGCACGAACTGCCTCTTTGGGATAACCAGAGTAATACACCTTTATTTCATTGATGTCCCCTTTCAATTGTGGCTTATTAAGGGTGACAAAATGGGCATTCCCATTAGATGCCCATTTTAAATTTTCTTCATCCTGTGTGATCTTTTCAATAATTAAGGGCGGTTGAAGGTCTACCTGCAGCAGCTGCTGTTCTTCCATAACCGTATAACGAATTATATTACTACCCGAAATGAATTTCTCATCAGGTTTCACTTCAACACTCAAATTATAAAAATTAAGGTCCCACCAAGAGCGCTCCGGGGTAATACTGCCTCTTAGGGAATCCTGTTTAGTATACGTCGGCTGCTGTGAATAGGAGGAAAGAGCCCAACCGAACAACAAGCATATCGTTATTTTCTTCATTTTAAAAGCGATATTAATTTCTTCCATGACTTTTCATAAGCCATATTATTTGGTCCATAAGCTTCTTGGGCACCCCTACTCATAAAAGCATGACCTGCGTCTTCATATATGTCAAAAGAATAAAGGTTACCATAATCTTTCATTGTTTTTTCAGTGTCGGGAATCGTCATATTTACCTTATTATCGGCAGCACCATAAAAACCATATACTGGCGATTTAATAAATTTTAATATAGTTAAATCCTGTGGGGCCGCACCGTAATAAACCATTACATTTTCCAGATTTGGGTTTTGTGCCGCATAACTAAAACTCTGGGATCCTCCCCAACCAAATCCAACAACCGAAATTTTCCCATTTACGGAAGGGTCATTTTTTACATAATTATAAACCAATTGCAAATCTTTTGTTATCTGCTCCTGGTCCAGGGCATAAATGGCATCCCTGACTTTATCCGTATTTTCAAAATCGGTTGTTTTTTCAATACCATCAACGCTATTCGATATTAGATCTGGGGCTATTACCAAAAATCCTTGGCCTGCCACCTTCTCCGAAAAGGTCATTATCCATTCATTTAATCCCAGATTTTCGTGAATTACAATCACTGCTTTGGTAGCTGCACGGCTTTCAGGATACACAACAAAAGCCTTTAAAACGCTACCGTTATCCCTTTCAAAATCTACCCATTCGGCATGTATAAGGGAATCGGAAAGTTGTTTTGATCCTTGGGCCTTTAATATCCCGATAAAGCCCAACACGAGGACAAGTATTTGTAAATTTAATTTCATACAATTTAGTTCTAACCGTCCTGTTTTACCTTAAAATAGCATTGGGAAACACGACTACACTTTCAAATCCGTCCTTTCCAACAGCGGACACGCCAAAGAAAAAGTTGTCTAAAACCACACCTTCCAAGGTAAATTCCAAAACGTTACCAACAAATCTGCTATGGTCCCAAGTAGGGGAGGTGGTATCCCTCCAATAAATTTTATATCCGGTTGCGCCGGGCACCTTGCTCCATTGCAACTTTGCCGAGGGTTCTACAATACCTCCAATACTTACCTCCTTGGGAGCAGGGGGTGCCCAGGCCAACGAAGCCAGATTAATGGCATTCACTGATGTCAATTTTTTGGCATAGTCAAAGTTTACATGTTCCAATACATCTCCGTAGGCTATTCCATTTTCTACCCGAATATCTTGATGCTGTTGGGTGTAATTTTCATGTGCCTCCATTATCCTTATTCCCGCATAGCCCGCATCATTAAAGGGGCGGTGGTGGCCACCACGTCCAAACCTATCCAATCTATAGATCATCATTGGGTTCATTTCGGGCATATAGGTTTTCACGTTCTTATAAACGTATCGAGCCAATTGTCTGGAAATACCGTCCACTTCCCCTCCATAAAACCTGCGCATATTTCTTTCCCTTTCCGTCTCCGTAGGGGGCACAGGTTCAGAAAATATCCTAAAATCGGTGTTGCTAATAATTCCATCTCCTCCCTTAATATTGCCTATCATATCGTTATTGAATATTCCAATAATCTCCCATCCCTTTTCCTTGGCACTTTTTGCCAGGCCTTGCCCCCCAAAAAGGCCTTGTTCCTCCCCTGAAAGCCCTAGGTAAATAATACTGTTCTCAAATTTATAATTGGATAGGACCCTAGCAGCCTCTATAGTCCCTGCCATACCACTGGCATTATCATTGGCGCCGGGCGAATCCGAAATGTAATTATTGGCATCACTGACACGCGAATCAATATCCCCGCTCATAATAATATAGCGATCCGGATATGTGGTGCCCCTTTGAATGGCCATAACATTAACTACCCAGACATCCTTGGGTATCCGAGTGCTTTCTTCCTTTTTAATCAGGTCCCTTTGATAGCTTACTTCAAGGCAATCGTTGCATTTTTCGGAAATCCTGTCGAACTCACTTTTGATCCATCGTCTTGCTGCGCCTATTCCCCTGGAATTGGAAATAGTATCACTCAAGGTATGGCGTGTACCAAAGTTCACCATTGTGGTGACATCCTTTTTAATTCTTTCGGCCGAAACCTTGCTCATTATATCATAGATGCGCTGGTCTGTTTGCCCAATTAAGCAAAAAGAGAATAGAAATATACAGGCAATAGTAAATTTGTGCATTCGTCTTGGTTTTTAACTTGGTAATTTACGTTTATCCGTAAAATTAGCTTCTTAATTATTTGTTAAGTCCTCCTTTTCGCATTGCCCATATTCCTAGGATAGGACCTATGCTTAGAACAGTAAAAATATAGCTGGGATCTACAACTTCCAACCAGTAAGGTAGCAATTGTATGCTGATTATACTTATGGAGAAACCAATGCAATTTACCAGGGTAAGTGCCGTACCCTTTAACTCCAAAGGCACTGCAGAAGCCACCAAGGTGGAGAATTGGGGCGAATCCGAAACCACAAACATTCCCCAAAGGCAAAAAGCCAATAGAAATAGGTAGGAGGGCAGGAGAAAAAACAAAGGGGAAACTATACAGAGGATCCCCGACAGCAGCAATGAAATCAGGGCAACTTTCCTACTTCCCCATCTAAGTGCAAAATTTCCGCCAATGGCACATGAAATCCCCCCCAGACCAATAATGCAAAATGTCCACAAGGAAAATGGAAGATCGTTATTATGAGTGGAATTGTAAGTTTTAATCGCAAAAGGAATGAAGGCCCAGAAGGCATATAGTTCCCACATATGCCCAAAGTAGCCTATGGCCGCTTTCTTAAAGTCAGGAATCTTAAAAAGTGCCATTCCTGCTCTTAGTTGCAACACCTTACTAGGTTTTCTATACGGACCATCGGGGACCATAAAATAAATGGTTGCCCCGCCCAGAATTGTCAATAAGCTGGTTATTTTAATGACAATGGTATAATCTTCGCTCAATTTCAAACCTTGCAGCAAATGGGGAAATGCCGTACCCAGCACCAAGGCACCGACCAAATATCCAAGGGCCTTGCCCAAGCCTTTTTCATAGTAATCGGCCGCGATCTTCATCCCTACAGGGTAAATGCCCGCAAGAAAAAAACCGGCTCCCAATCTTGCCATAAAAAGTGTTGTATTGGAAATGTCCTGAAACAGAAGCACCATATTACATATTGCTGCCGAGAAGGCGCTGAACATAAAGACTTTGGAAGGGGAATAGCGATCAGCAATCATAAAAATAGCAAACACCAAGGTGCCCAAAATAAAACCTATTTGAACCGAAGACAGCACATAGCCAATAATTTCCGTTCCCAATCCAGTACTTAAGATAAGGTCATCCAAAACGGCGTTCCCTGCAAACCACAAGGAAGTGCACGCAAATTGCGAAACTATAATGATGGGCAGTATATAAGAACCCGACTTCAATTTGGCAATAGGTTTCACAACGGACATGTATGAACAGATATAATCTAAAATAGTCGGAACAACCTATTTTAGATTACGCAAGATTTAACTTTTTTAATCAATAAAATGCTCCAATAGTCCTCGGACATTTTTAATGCTGTCCACATAATAAGTAGCCTGGGTCTTTTGCCGACCCACCTTTACCGTAATGGCGCTTTCCGGTAATTCCTGAAACATAAATTCATCGGTCCAGTCATCACCTATGGCAAATACAAAATCATATTCCTTTTGCGAAAATACGCGCATTGCAGCCCTACCTTTGTTTACATTGCTGCTCTTAATTTCAATAACCTTATTTCCATTAAGTATACTCAGATCGTCGTTGGCTATAAGACTTGTAAGTACTGTATTTAGTTCCGTGGCCCGTTTTTGGCCAAAATCTGGATCGGTCTTTCGGTAGTGCCATGCCAGGGAATAGTTTTTTTCTTCAATAAAACTACCCGGCGTCCTATCCACAAAGGATTCCAATACTGGGTGAATTTTTTCCATCCAATCTTTTTTTACATTCTCCAACATTCTAAAATCTTCCCCATTTTCGGAAATCCACACCCCATGTTCCACGATCATGTTGTACTTCTTAGGCAAAAACCATTTGGTAAAGGTGTCCTTATCACGACCACTAATTAAATAGACATCCGTGTTTTCCATTGCGGACAGGCGATCCAACAAACTGTATAATGCCTCATCCGGGTTCGCCTTTTGGGGATCGCCGTGAAATCCTGCCAAAGTGCCGTCATAGTCCAGGAACATTAATCTTTTTTTAGCTTTTAAATAATCCTTTTTTATGACATCCAAAATATCATTGGACAACCTGCGCGACTTATAGGAATGGTCTATTAGTTTTTGATTTTTCAGGGAGGTCATAAAATCATTGGCCCATTTTTCAACGTTATACCTTTCCAATCTTTTTTGCAAAATGGCATTTCTTGCCTTCTGCTCCTCAACCGGCATATTGATGGCCTCGTACAGGGTATCCGCAATTTCTTCAAAATTATTGGGATTTATGAGCAGGGCTTCATTCATTTCATTGGCAGAACCAGCCATCTCACTCAGGATAAGAACGCCTGTTTTATTCGTTCTTGTTGCAATATATTCTTTGGCTACAAGGTTCATCCCATCCCGAATTGGGGTCAGCCAGGCAATATCGCTGGAGGTATATAGATCAATTAGGTTCTCGAACGGCATGGAGCGGTAGAAATACCATATGGGCGTCCAGCTTACCGTAGAAAATTCGCCATTGATCCTCCCGACCAATTCGTCTATTTCTTTTTTCAGTAATTGATATTGTGGCACATTTGATCTTGATGGCACCGCTAGTACAATAAGTCTAACCTTTTCCTTATACTGAGGGTATTTGTTCAAAAAATATTCAAAGGCATTAAGCCTTTTCGCAATCCCCTTGGAATAATCCAATCGGTCTATAGATAAAAAGAATTTGGCCTCAGGGTCCGATTCCTTGTGCATATCCAGCCTGCGCTGTAATTCTGATCGTTCCCCGGTTTTGTTTCCATCATGTTTTTTTGCGGCATCGCTAAATTTCTTGTAATCGATTCCCATTGGAAAAGAATCCACTTTAGTGACCCTGTCCTCTAAATAGATGTCGTTAAAACTAACCTCAAGTCCCAATAACCTCCGTACTGAACTTAAAAAATGCCGTTCATAATCATAGGTATGGAAACCTACCAAATCCGATCCCAATAACCCCATAAGAACTTCCTTACGCCAAGGCAGGGTTCTAAATATCTCGTAGGATGGAAAGGGAATATGCAAAAAGAAACCAATGGAAATATTAGGGCGTTTTTCCCTAACCATTTGTGGTACCAGCATTAATTGATAGTCATGTACCCAAATGGTATCGTTTTCCCCAGCCTCTTTCAAAATGGCATCCGCAAATTTTTGATTAACTGTTTTATAGGTATCCCAGCTTTCCAGCTCAAACTCTGAATACTCCAAAAAATAATGAAAAAGAGGCCATATAGTACGGTTACTAAACCCATAATAAAAACCATCCACTTCCTCTGAAGTTAAATTTACTTTAGACGAACCATGTTTTGCCAATGCCTTGTCAATTTCAGGAGCAAGTCCTTCCGGAATCTCTTCATCCGTCAATCCACTCCAACCGATCCATAAACTATCACCCCCCGTATGAACAGATTTCATACCCGTTGCCAACCCACCTACACTTGGTATTGCAGTGATGCTTCCATTGTCAATTTGTAATTGTACGGGTAGTCTATTTGAGATTATGATAGTTTTGTCCATAATTTGTTTCTTTTAAGAGTTATTCGCATTAAATTTCCTTAAATTTCGGTAAAATGATGTGTAAAACCTACTAATAAAGGTTTTTTAAAGAATAAAATGATATATGGATAATTTAGATTACGGTATAATAGGAAATTGTAGAAGTGCTGCTTTGATTTCTAAGAAGGGCTCATTGGATTGGTGTTGTTTACCGGAATTTGATTCTTCTTCGATATTTGCAAAAATTCTTGATGACGAAATAGGAGGGAGCTTTGAAATCCTAGTGGATGATACTTACACTATAGAACAAAAATATATTCCCCTTACCGCAATCTTGGTCACTAAGTTTTCAGATGGTGAAAATAGTTTTGAAATACAGGATTTTATGCCCCGCTATTACAAGCCGGGTGGAGGCTATAATGCACCGCCGGAAATTATCCGGTATATAAAACACATTTCCGGTAATCCCGTGTTCAAAGTATTGTACGACCCAAAATTGGAGTACGCTATGGGGAAAACAAATACCTATGTCAAAGAAAGTTTTATTGCCAGTTTAACCCATGAAGTAAAATTTGACACCTTTTTTCTATACACTTCGTTCAACAAGGAGGATATCATGTCGCAAAAGGAAATAGTTCTGAAAAGCGATGGCTATTTTCTTCTAGGTTATAATGAAAAGATATTGGAACCAACCTTGGAAAGGATGTATCTGGAACTGGAGCGCACAAAAGTCTACTGGTTGAATTGGTCCAGCAAGACACCAACTTACAAGAAATATGATGCCGAGATAAAAAGAAGTGCCTTAACCTTAAAGATGTTGAGTTACGATAAGTCGGGGGCAGTTCTCGCCGCTGCAACCACCTCTCTACCGGAAACCATTGGGGAGGTCAGAAATTGGGACTATCGCTTTTGCTGGATCAGGGATGCTTCCATGGTTATAAAAGTAGTTGGTCAATTAGGACATAAGAATATAGCCAAACGCTATTTGCAATTTATAATTGACCTTATCCCCGACAAGGATGAGAAATTGCAGATCATGTACGGCATCAACAAAGAAAAAAAGTTGACCGAAGAAACTTTGGACCATTTAAAAGGGTACAAGGGTTCCAAACCAGTGAGAATAGGTAATGCTGCTTATAAGCAGCGACAGAACGATATTTATGGTATCCTTATGGATGTCATTTATACCCAATTGGAAAAATTTGACACGGAAATAGAAAACGGGGAAGAGCTTTGGGGAATTACCAAGGGTATCGTTTGGATTGTAAATAAGCATTGGCAAGAGGCCGATAAGGGGATATGGGAATTCCGTACCGAAGATAGACATTTTACATTTTCAAAAATTCTATGCTGGACGGCTATTGATAGGGCCATTAAAGTGGCCGAACTTTTTGGTAAGAAGCGAAAAGTGGATAAATGGCGTACTCTGGAAAAACAGATCAGGGAAGATATCCATCAACACGCCTGGAACGAAGAAAAACAGGCATTTACACAATCCTATGGGTCACCGCATTTGGACGCCTCGGTCTTATTGATGGAATCCTATGGCTTTATTGCCCCCAAAGACCCTAAATATGTAAGCACCGTACTGGCCATTGAAAAAGATCTTTGCAATGACGGATTACTATATAGGTATAAAAATGAAGATGATTTTGGATTGCCCTCCTCATCCTTTACCATTTGTACCTTTTGGTTTATCAATAGCCTGTTTAAGATAGGTCATGAACAGAAGGCCATGAAACATTTTGATCAATTGTTAAGCTACAGCAACCATTTGGGCTTGTTTAGTGAGGATATAGATTTTAAGACCAAAAGGCTGCTGGGGAACTTCCCTCAGGCCTATTCGCACTTGGCCCTGATAGAATGTGCCATGAATTTCTCCAAAAAACACAGCGAAATGGAAATTTTGGAATCACTTCAGGACCATGACAAGTGATGTAATTGGACAAATAAGTGCAAGTGTAAATATCTGGATTTTGATTGGACTGTAATATTTGGTCTCTAAGAGCTAGCTAAAACTTTATTGATGATTGCAACTATAGCTGATCGACTTTAAAATTTCTCAAAAACACCTAGTCCAAATAAGGCAAAATCGTACTTTACTGGATCATGGGGATCAAATTTTCTTAGATTTGCGTCCAATTCCGCCAAGGCCTTTCCGTCGTTCTGTTTTCGCTGGATCAGGCCCAGTTTACGGGCAACATTGCCCGAATGAACATCCAAGGGGCATGACAGTTGCGAAGGTGAAATCCTATCCCAAATTCCAAAATCTACACCGCTGCTATTATTTCTTACCATCCAGCGCAAGAACATATTGATTCTTTTGGCCGCAGATCCCTTTTGTGGGTCGGAGACATGCTTGGTGGTTCTTTGCTGATGGTCCAACTCAAAGAATAAAGTCTTGAATTTAGAGATGGACATTTGCAGGGAAGTTATATCCCCTTGCAAGGCCAATGTCTTCTCCAATCCACCATGTTGCTTATAAATATTGTTTAGACTACGTATAAAATACGTTAGGTCTTCCCCATTAAAAGTCCTATGTACAAATCCTTGAAGTTTTTCCAAATCCTTCTCTTGATGGTTCATTATAAAGTCGAACGGGGAATTCTCCAACAGTTCCATCATTCGTTCCGAATTGTTGATGATACTTTTTCTATTTCCCCAAGCAATAGTAGCGGTTAAGAATCCACTGATCTCAATATCTTCTTTTTTTGTAAATCTATGTGGTATCCGGAGAGGGTCTGTAGATAAAAAATCCGGGCGATTGTATTGTTCTACCTTAGCATCCAAAAATTCTTTCAGTTCTTCCTGCGTCATTCCAAAGGGAAATTTAAAAATTTATATAGAAGTATGGGAGTAATCAGTACCGCATTATACATGGCATGTAAACAAATAGACCATAGAAGTCCCAATTTCACACGAACGTACCCCAAAAATAAGCCTAAGATCAATTGTGGTGCCACTAAAAGCGGTGCAATATAATATACCTCTCCAGTAAGTTCAAAATTGGACATATGCACGAATGCGAAGAATAAAACAGAAGCATAAAAACAATATTTAAAATATTTCTTATTCTTAAACCAGATCAAGGGGCCTCGAAACAAAATTTCCTCGACTGTCGGAGCAAAAACTACTGCCATAAGGAAAAGCGGAACTAGGGAATAATTCTCGAGAAATTTTTCAATGGCATGTTCCCCAAGATCAATTTTCAGAAGACCTATCAACCATTGATTAAATATACCGACAGACACACCAATTATAATACCCCATTGCAGAAGGGACAGTACCATCCTTAATTTTAAAGGATTTGGGGCATGGTCCAAGCGTCTATAAGCAGGAGCTTTTGTAAATTTCCAGACCTCGGCAAGTATTTTCATCGCAAAATGGAACCATCCACCATGGTTAGCTTTCTATCGGCCATATTGGCAAGTTCCTCATTATGGGTTACAATGACAAAGGTTTGCCCAAAGGCATCCCGAAGATCAAAGAACAATTTATGAAGATTGTCAGCACTTTCCGAATCCAGGTTTCCACTGGGTTCGTCCGCAAAAATAACGGAAGGGTTATTCACCAAGGCCCTTGCTACTGCTACCCGCTGCTGCTCGCCCCCCGAAAGTTCGTTGGGCTTATGCTGCAACCTATGGGAAAGCCCCAGAAACTCAAGAAGTTCTGCAGCACGCAATTCTGCCGTTTCCTTTTTTGTTCCTTTAATAAATGCCGGAATACAGACGTTTTCCAAAGCCGTAAACTCTGGCAATAATTGATGAAATTGAAAAATAAAACCGATATGGCTATTTCGAAATTTTGCCAAAGCCTTATCCGATAATTTAGTGACGTCTTCATCATTAATTAGCAAGGTGCTGTCCTTCTTATTACTTAAGGTATCTAAAGTACCAAGTATTTGCAAGAGTGTAGTTTTTCCAGCTCCAGAGGGACCTACAATAGACACCACTTCTCCTTTTTTTATGTGCAAATCAACTCCTTTGAGCACTTGGAGATTGCCGTAAAACTTATTGATATTCGTAGCCTTGATCATCATTTTTAATTATGGGTTGAAAGTAAACATTACCAAGAAGAATACAAAATAGTTATTCTGTAGTAGACCTTTAATTATACGTTTTAATGGGAGACAATAAAACAAAACCGTTTAAAAAAAATTCTGATATGATATTCTTTTTATTATAATATGGTAATGATTATATTGTGATGGAGACAATAAGATAATTTTAGGATAAGACTTTTATGACACAATATAGAAATTTGGAAGAATACAATCTGGAAGTTACCGATGAGGTCAAATCCAGATACTCATCTATCATTAAGGAAATAGGGGAGGACCTCAATAGGGACGGACTTATAAAAACTCCGGAAAGAGCGGCGAAGGCCATGCTTTTTTTAACCCAAGGCTACAAGCAGGATGCTGTAGAAATTCTGAAAGGGGCCATGTTTAAGGAATCTTATGATGAAATGGTAATCATTAAGGATATTGAAGTGTATTCTTTGTGCGAACACCATATGCTTCCATTTTTTGGCAAAGCCCATATAGCCTATATTCCCAACGGCCATATCGTTGGCCTAAGCAAAATACCTAGGGTGGTGGATGTGTTTGCAAGACGACTACAGGTGCAGGAAAGACTCACCAATGACATCCTAGAGTGTCTTAACAACACTTTAAAACCGCAAGGTGTAGCGGTGGTCATAGAGGCTTCGCATATGTGCATGATGATGAGAGGGGTACAAAAACAAAATTCGGTAACCACTACCTCGGGCTTTAGGGGACAGTTTGAGAAAATAGAAACAAGGAACGAATTTTTGAAATTAATAAGTTCAAAATTATCTTAGAACCATGCCCTATATAAGGTTCAGGATTTTGGCATCTTATTTGATTTGAGAGAGCTGTAAATTAATTTGTAAATATGTCTACATTAAAAGACCATAAATTAAGAAATCTATTTTTAGGATTGCTTTTTGACGGAATAGGAATGCTCTCCTTTGTTATTCCCGGAATCGGCGAGTTTTCAGACGTCATCTGGGCTCCCGTTGCCGGTTGGCTAATGACCAGATTATACAAAGGCAAGATAGGACGCGCTGCCGGGGTAATAACCTTTATTGAAGAAATGCTACCTGGCCTGGACATTGTTCCAACCTTTACCATCATGTGGATTTATACTTATGTTGTTAAGTCAATTAAAAAAGAAGAATTTATATCGGCCAAGTAATTTGATTATCAAGTTTTTAAAGTGCCGTACGACCCATGTAAATTTATTAAGTGACCAATGTTACTCAAGTTTTCCCATATCTTTCTTAGATTTATCTAGTATTATAATATAAAGTAAATGAAAAGAAGAAATTTTGTCAAAAAAACCGGCTTAGGTTCTTTGGCAGGAATACTGGGTCTAGATATTGTATACGGAGCTAAAATTCCGGAAAATTATATCCTATTGGGACTTCAGGATCCAGACCCATTCCAAATGTTCCATAAGGATAAGGAAATGGTAGTCTTAAACAGCAAACCATGGAATATGGAGGCGGTGGCCCATTTGTTGGACGATAGGATTACTCCCAACAAATATATGTTTATCCGAAACAATGGACTGGTTCCGGAAAATATTGACTCAAAGGAATGGACAATAACTTTTGATGGGGAATCGGTGAAGGAAAAGAAAACATTCACCTTGGAAGAATTAAAATCAAAATTCGCACATCACACCTATCAACTTACAATAGAATGCGGAGGCAATGGCAGGAGCGAATTCGACCCGCCTGCCAAGGGAAACCAATGGACTATAGGGGCTATAGGTTGTGCAACCTGGACAGGGGTTCGTTTAAAGGATGTACTTAAAGATGTTGGCATTAAAGATGATGCTGTGTATATAGGTTATCATGCCACTGACCAACACCTAAGTAGAGATCCCAACAAAGAACCTATATCACGGGGGGTTCCCATTTCCAAAGCTATGATGGATGAAACCCTGTTGGCATTTAAAATGAACGGAGAGGATATTCCTTTGGTACATGGCTATCCCCTACGCTTGGTATGTGGGGGATGGCCTGCGTCTACTTCGGGCAAATGGGTCAATAGGATCAGCGTGCGAAATATAGTCCATAATGGAGAAAAGATGACTGGCTCGTCTTATAAAGTGCCCTGTAATCCTGTTGCCCCTGGGGAAGAAGTTAAGGATGAAGACATGTGCATTATAGAATCCATGCCCGTGAAATCCTTAATAACCTACCCAAAATCCGGAGCCATGATCCCAAAGGGAAAGAAACTTAATATTAGGGGGCACGCCTGGGCCGGGGAATTGGAAATTTCCAAAGTATCTTATTCCATCGACTTCGGAGCTACCTGGTCCGAATGCTTGTTGGAAAAACCTGCAAACCGCCTAGCTTGGCAACATTTTAAGGCGAGCGTAGATTTTCCAAAATCCGGATATTACGAAGTATGGGCGCGGGCCACTGATTCCAATGGCGTAAGTCAGCCTATGTTGTTACCTGGTTGGAACCCTAAAGGATACTTGAATAACGCATGCCATAGAATTGCCATAAAAGTAAGTTAAATGAGCAAACAGAATAAATTTAGAAAGCAGGGAAAGTCCTTTTATAGTGTTTTGGTGGTTTCCTTCGTCCTAGTATTAATTATAGGGGTATTGGGAATTACCTATATGATGGATCCTTCGACTTTTTCTTTTAAAGGGGATACCCCCAATTCTGAAGTAATTAGCACGACTGGGGAAGATGATGGTTGGGATAAAATAGAAAATGGTATCCACTTAAGAACCGGATTTAAGGATGGAGAGGGTTTAATGACGGTAGTCAACAATTGCACCAATTGTCATTCCGCCCAATTGGTTATTCAGAACAGAATGAACGAGGAGCGATGGATAGAGACCATTCGCTGGATGCAGAAAACACAGAACCTATGGGATTTAGGAGATAACGAAAAAGTTATTGTGAATTATTTGGTCACTAATTATCCACCCAAAAGTAAGGGAAGGAGGGGCGCGCTGACTAATATAGAGTGGTACCCATTGGAGGAGTGATGGACCATGGGTAAAATGTAAAGGAAAGAGATCGTGGAAAAATATTTTGAAGGTTTCATCAATGCGATTGTAGGAACTGCGAACTGGACATGGAAATCCATAATATTCGAGGTTCCCTGGTATACCAATTATTTCTGGGGGCTGATAATTATTTCCCTAGTGGTGTGGATGCTCGAAATTTTGTTTCCTTGGCGCAAGGATCAATCCATTTTTAGAAGGGATTTTTGGTTGGATGGGTTTTATATGTTTTTCAATTTTTTCCTTTTCGCCATTGCCATAAGTGGTATTTACAAGTTATTAGGCCTTCTTTTTAGCGATTTGGGAATAAGTAAAAGTAGCCTAGCCCTAATTGATATGTCCCAAATTCCCAATTGGCTTCAATTATTGACCTTTTTCCTTATTTTGGATTTTGTACAGTGGTTTACCCATATATTGCTTCACAAATATCCATTTTTGTGGAAATTCCATCAAATACACCACAGTGTAAAGGAAATGGGCTTTGCGGCACATCTTAGGTATCATTGGATGGAAAATGTATTCTATAAGCCCTTAAAGACCTTCGGGGTAATGATCTTGGGTGGTTTTGAACCTGAACAGGCCTACATTGTCCATTTCTTTGCCATTGCCATTGGGCATTTCAACCACGCCAATATTAAAATAACCTGGGGTCCTTTAAAATATGTTTTAAACAACCCTGTAATGCATTTATACCATCATGCCCATGATTTGCCAGATGGAAAATATGGGGTTAATTTTGGAATCAGCCTAAGTCTTTGGGATTATATTTTTAAAACCAATTATATCCCCGAGGATAGTGGATCTATTGAACTGGGCTTTCCAGGGGATGAAAAAATCCCAAATTCATTTTGGAAACAAATAACCTACGGCCTAAAAAGACCTAAGCCGTAGGTATTTCTTATAATTGGAATAATTGTTACGCTCAATTTGGAATAAAGACTCCTCTTTGGCAAACGTCTTTTACAATAAAATATTTAGGCCCACAACAACCGATCTACCCATATTCAAAATACCTTCACTTTTTAGACGGGACAGATGAGCTATATATTTTTTGTCCAAAAGGTTATTGGCGCTAAAAGTGATATTCATAGATTTTTTTAGAAATTTAATATCCCCCCCTAAACCGGCATTTAAAAGGGAGTATCCAGGGGTAAAAGTTTCAAAATTGCTTACTTTTCCCTGCCTAAAAGTGTTACTTAAGGAGACAAACGCATTGGACCTAAGCCACCATCCCTGAGCATTGTTAAACTCTACCCTCAAAGTATTTGTCAATTTATTGGCGGGTATCAAAGGTAATGGGTCACCGGTCTGCAATTCACCGAACACCGTTTGGTAACTACTCTCTATATGCAGCCAGTCGTACGGATGGGGATGCAGATGAAATCCAATTTCACCTCCATAGAGTATGGCATCTTGTTGAAGATAGTTATAAACTGGGGTTTCATCAATAAAAGTTCCACCGGGTGCTATGAAAATATATTCCTTTATACTGTTGTGAAAACCATTCAGGAAAAATTCATAATGTTCATTTTGAAATTCCAATGATAAATCAAATTGAAGGTTTTGTTCGTTCTTGAGATCTTCATTTCCAATTTCAAACCTGTTGGTACCCCCATGGCTGCCATAGGAAGTGAGTTCTGCCAAATTGGGAGCCCGAAACCCTGTAGCAACATTGATTCTACCGGTGAAATGCTCTGAAATATTACTCTTATAGCCAAAGGCACCGTTAAAGCTATTAAAGTTTCGTTTTAATGGGGCAATATATCCTTCTTCCCCGCTAATACCATAGACCTTTCCGTCTATTTGCCTATGGTCATACCGCAGTCCTACTTGAAAATCATTATTTTGGTTTAGGTGAAAATGAGTGGTCCCCAAAAAACCTATATCCTGGGTAGTTGCATCCGGAATTAAAATCTCTTCCCCAAAATTTTTATTGGTTTGATAAATCCCCTGTACGCCAACAACAGTTTCGAACTTATCCCATTTAGGGAGATGGTACAGTAAATTATAATTAAAGGTATTGAGCGTCATATCCAAGGCAGCTTCTTCATCTCCTTCCTCTTCATGGTTTTCTTCCTCTTCCCCAAGATCTTCTTCATGCTCCCCATGGTCGTGATGGTCTTCAAACTCCTTACGGTTATTTCCAATATAGCCCAAAGTAATGTCCAAATTAGAGTTGTTAAAGAATATTTTGGTATGGGAACTTAAAATATGGTTGTCCAGTTTTTGATAAGGCAAATCCGGTGTCCTGGAGGTGGTCTGCAATCCTACCTCTTCCGGAATCCCTATATTGGCTTGGTTGTAATTATACCTAAACTCACTTTTAAAGGAGGTTGCCTGATATCCCAATCCCGTCTTTAAATCTTTTTCGTTGAATCTGGAATTGGTAACCCTATTGCCATCTCCACCCAAATAATCCACGTGGTTATTGGTTGCCAAACGTAGAAGATATTTAAATCTTTCCCCTGAAGTTCTTATTCCCGCTCCACTGCTTACACCCTCGGTATTGGTATTGTAGTTGAGGTTTATATCGCCCTCTGAGCTGTTGGGGGTGGCGAATTTTTCCGGGTTTAGATACAGTACCCCCCCCATGGCGTCAGATCCATATAATAGGGAAGCGGGACCCTTAATTACCTCAACACTTTCTATTCCTGCTTCGTTTACCCCTAGACCATGTTCAGCTCCAAACTGCTGGTTTTCTAACCTGATACCCTGTGTATACACCAAAACACGGTTAGAAGTAAGCCCTCTGATTACTGGTTTCCCTATTCCCACACCGGTAGAAACTACATCCACCCCGGGAATAGTCCCTATACCCTCCACAAGAGTAGGGGCTCCCTGGGTCTTAAGGGCTGATATCTTTGCAAACTCAACCTTCATAACGTTTTCACGTTGTAATTTATGGAACGGGGTGGAAACAATAACTTCTTCCATTTCAATGGCACTTGGAACCAACGAAATGTCCAAAGTATTGCTGCCATTTTCTATGGTGATATTGTTGGAATAAGTTTGAAAACCTATATAAGAAGCCACTATTTTATAGGTCCCCGTTGGTAAAGCTTCAATTTTATATTTCCCCTCATTATCGGTAATACTACCCTTTTCCATTTGCGGAAAATAAATAGTGACCTGTTCCAAACCTTCTCGGTTCTCTTTGTTAATTATTTTCCCTGATAGTGTATTTTGGGAATTTACTGTTATATATGTCAAAATACAGAGCATTGACAGAATTACATTTCTCATTTAATTTTTTTATAGGTGAAGGCGAGAACTACCTATTGGCAATTCGTCTCCAAAGTATTGTTTAATATTTCTTGGAACTTTTATGGAAAGGTTTTTAAACCTCTAAACTCCTAAAGCATATGATTAGATTGCGCCCTAAGAAAATCGCAATATTAAAGGCTGTATTAAATACGCTATTGATTTTCACTGGCACACCTAGGCATATCCGCGATTATATAAGTTTTGTAAAAAAGTATTATACAGCGGACGGAGGTCCCCTTCTGGAGAAATGAAGTTTCTGATATTTACTTAAAAAATTATAAAAGTTTATAATTTTTTTTGATTTTGCTATGACATTAAATGTGGTAAACTCCTGTTGAAAATGTGTGTAATAATGCGTAAGGTTGAATTTATGGTAATCACAATCCAATTCTACTTCGTGTATATGCAACTTACCTTTTTCTTTACAAATAAAGGTATGGTGCTCAAAGATGGCATGTTTTAGTTTTAAAACGGAAGGTAGGGTTATTAAACCGACCAAGAGGACGGCAATAAATGAAAAGGTTATATTTCTTAAATAATTCTTCACCCCTCAAATCTAGTGGTATCCCCACAAAATAATTGTTAAGAAAAATATAATTTATGCCTGAGAGACAAATATCCTTGGCCGAAAAAGCATTGAAATAAGTACATTGGGCAAAAACGTGCATTCCCCAAGCGTTTTCAGTCTCGAAGATCTGTTTTCCAAATTGTATAATGGTTTAACCTGGGTTTATAAGCTTTCATTTCAACATAAAGCCTAAGCCCAAACGGCTCAGCATCTTTTTTTCGAATTCCCAGAAAAATTTGAACTGACCGAACAGCCACCCGTAAATGACCAAGAGAAACTGATAAATGGGAAAAATCAACATTATTCTAAAAGTTAAATAAATAAGGCCTCCCCATAGAAAATCAGGAGAAAAGTTTTCCCTATTAAGCCCGATCCAATTAAGAAACGGCTTTGCTGCAAAGACTGCAGATGAACCAGTAATGGAGAATACTATAAAAATTATAGCAAGCTGCAAATTGGAGCTTACTCCCCAACGTTCTTTTAATTTCTTCATACCTTAAAAATCATTACAAAGATAACTTTTTAAACGCGGGGAACAAATGGTCCCAATCTTTGATTGTATTTACGTTGAAAATAAATAAAGTAGTTGTATAATTTATAATTTACCTCATACCCATAATCTATATTAGGATCGTAATCGATTCGGAGCTCATAAAGATTGGAATTATATCTATAGGGTTGCATTACCCTTTGGTTCCATTCTATTACCATAATTCTATTCCTATTTTCAAGATAGGACTGGGAATAATATCCTTCAGGCCTGGCAATACTTTGAAGCCAAAAATCGAAGCCGGGCTCAATTATAATAATTTCGTATTCCGTTTTATCATCTTTGATGATAATAGTGTCTCCCACCGTTTGGGAGAAAGCTGCCTTCTCTTCGTCCGTAACCGAAATAGCTTGCTTGGCACTAGTACAATTGTACAAGGATAAAACAAACAAGATGGCAACTCCTATGGTAAAAATAATCTTTCTCATTGCTTTTATATTTTCAAAAGTATTGGATATTGGATAATATAGGTAATGTCACAGATTATACAAGGTTTATGCCCGCGATACACTTTGCCTATAATTACTCCAATTCCTTCCTTTAAGATACAAAAAAAGCCATTTATGTTACAAATGGCTTTCCTTATATTATGTTAAATTTGCTACTTTCCAAAAAGCCCGCCTAGCAAGCCTCCCAATCCACTCTTCTTTTTGCTTGTACCCATGACCATCCCGGCAACATCGTCCAATACACTGCCATCTCCGTCAGCATCCAATAAAGTTGTAATCAAGCTCTGGTTCTGTGCTGGTTGCCCACCAAGCATACTTCCCAATAAGCTATTTAGTCCATTGGCATCATTTACATTGCTTTGCGCTTTTTGTTTACCCAAGTAGGCCATTACCAAAGGTGCAGCAATTTTAAGGATTTGGGCAACAGACCCTGCATCCAATCCCGATTTCTGACTCAAGGCATTTTCCACATTGGCTTGCTTTCCTCCAAAAACATGACCTAAAATACCAGCTCCATCATTTATAACGGATTGATCAACTCCACCGCCAAACAGACCGCCAAGATTGTCCAACAACCCACCATCATGTTTGGAAGAAAGGGCATTCATTAAACCTTCAGCCCCTTGAGGGGAAGACACATTCTTCTTCATGGCGCCTAATAAAAGGGGCATAGCCATGCTCAAAACATCTGCTGTTTTGCTTTCCGGTTGTCCAGTTTGACCGGCAACCCCGCTAATTAATTGTTTGCCCATTGGGCTGCTTAAAAGATCCAATAATCCTGACATTTTTATTCGTGTTATGATTAGTAATTAATATGCAATAAGATACAAAAAAGAGTTAGAACATCTGGATTTCTCACATACTCCCTTTATTTATAAAGATCAATAATTTGTGAGGCCAGTTCCATCCCGATCCTATCTTGGGCCTCCTCGGTAGCTGCCCCTATATGTGGACTAAGAGAAATATCAGGATGCATTAAAATGCGTATTTCCGGAATTGGTTCGGATTCATAAACATCCAATCCTGCAAAGGCCACTTTTCCACTTTCCAATGCATCAACAAGGGCAACCTCATCCAAGATACCCCCACGGGCAGCGTTTACTATACCAACACCGTCTTTCATTAAACCAAATTCCCTTTTACCAATAAGATAGGATTTTTGGGCAGGAACATGAAGGCTAATAAAATCTGCGGTTTTCAACAAGTTTTCCAAGGGAGTGCTTGTAAGTTCAAAAGAAATTGATCGGTTGTCAAAAAATGGAACCGTCACCGTGGCCTCATCCAGAAAAGGGTCGGTGAAAATAACCTTCATCCCAATCCCCAAAGCTATTCTGGCAGTTGCCACACCAATTCTACCAAACCCAATAATCCCTAAAGTCTTACCTCTTAGTTCAATACCCTTGGCGTAGGCATTTTTAAGTTTCTTAAAATTACTATCCCCTTCCAATGGCATATTTCTATTGGCGTCGTGCAAAAATCTTACTCCACTGAACAAATGGGCAAAAACCAGTTCAGCCACTGAGGAAGATGAAGCTTCCGGAGTATTGATAACGTGAATGCCCTTGGATTTGGCATAATCCACATCTATATTGTCCATTCCCACGCCACCACGGCCTATGATTTTCAAGCCTGGGCAACCATCTATTACATCCTTAAAAACTTTAGTTGCACTTCTTACCAGTAATACCGAAACCTTATTTTGATTTATGTAAGTTACAAGCTGTTCTTGTGCCACATTCACCGCCAAAATTTCAAAACCGGCATTTTCCAAGGTCTGTACGCCACTTTTTGATATTCCGTCGTTTGCTAAAATTTTCATGTTAAATGCTAAATGTTAGTTATTATACTTTATAAATTAAATGTTGGTCTCAAACTAGATCAGTTAAGATAATATTTTGATGAATTGACATAGTTCTTTGCTTAGGCAATATGCCCTGCAATTTCAGCGGGCCATACTTCCAAAACTGAACATCTAAGCCTTTCGCTCCAATTCGCTCATTACATCGACCAAGGTACCTACGCTCTCCAAAGGAAGGGCATTATACATAGAAGCCCTATATCCTCCCACAGAACGATGTCCGTTTATTCCACTTATTCCAGCTTCTTTGCACATGCCCTCAAATTCATCTTTCAGCTTTTCCTCTGCCAGGGTAAAGGTTGCGTTCATATTGGAACGGTCCTCCTTATGGGCGTAGCCATTGAACAAAGGATTCAAATCTATCTCTGAATACAATAGCTGGGCTTTCTTTTCATTTATCTCTTCAATGGCAGCAATTCCTCCCAACTTTTGAAGCCACTCCAGCGTAAGCATGGAAACGTAAACTGGAAACACAGCTGGGGTATTGAACATACTTTCCTTCTCTATGTGAACCTTGTAATCCAACATAGACGGAATTTTTCTGCTTACCCTACCCAGAATTTCCTCTTTCACCACTACCAAAGTGGTCCCGGCAGGACCCATGTTCTTTTGGGCACCGGCGTAGATAAGGTCGAATTGTGAAAAATCCAATTGTCTGGAAAATATATCGGAACTCATATCACAGACCAAAGTAGCTTCCGTTTTTGGAAATTTCTTTATCTGGGTTCCAAAAATAGTATTATTGGAAGTTAGGTGCAGGTAATCCAGGTCGCTTGGAATAGTGTAACCCTTGGGTATATAACTAAAATTTTCGTCTTTGGATGATCCCACTTCAATGACCTCTCCAAAAAGCTTGGCCTCCTTTAGCGCTTTATCTGCCCATGTACCTGTATTAAGATATCCGGCTTTCTTTTCCAATAGGTTATAGGCTACCATTAAAAACTCCATGCTAGCACCTCCTTGCAGGAATAAAGCCTGATAGCCCTTTCCTTCCAAATCCAATAGCTCCAAGGCCAGAGATCTGGCCTTGTCCATTACAGCGACAAAATCCTTACTTCTGTGTGAAATTTCGATCAGGGAAAGTCCCAATTCATTAAAATCCAACACGGCCTCAGAAGCTTTTATGATTACTTCCTGCGGCAGAATACAAGGGCCCGCACTAAAATTATGTTTTTTCATTTATCACTAATTAGGGTTATTCATAGATTATATTACATCTATGAGTAGTTAAAAAATAATGTGATTTGCAGCTAACAAAGACCTTAATTACTTTTATAATTTGTCCGTACTACTGCTGTTATCGAGTTATTTTCAAATTCAGTTATACTTTTTTCAAAGGTTAAAGGTCATAAATATTTTAGGAAGTAGGGTAGTGCCTACCAAAATTATTGTATTATGTTTTCAACAAAAAATCAACAGTATCAATATTATCCGCATAATCCGTTAATGATGGTTTTTGAGTTTGTCCAAATGGCACCTCATCAGCCATAAAACCATTGGCCACCAAACATTGAATCCTATCCTTTTCATTGGATAGCCTAATTTTCAGTTCCTCGGGGGATTCATAAAACTCATAAAAAACGGTGGCAATTGGGGAGGCATAATTTTTATCCTCCTTTAACATTAGGAAACCATTTTCCAAAATTTTAAATAAACTCATTAGGTACACTGCCTTATTATAGTCATAATTGTTGGCATATTTATGTTGATCAATAATCCTATTAAATGGGTATAGGGCCTCAAAAAGAGTATCGAATTTATAATTTATTGGAACAAACAATTTTGAAACACTTCTACAGCCCAATCCGTAATACCTAAAAATATCATCACCCAGAGCGGCCAGTTCTTCATTGGTTTCATTCCCGCTAAGGATGGCCACCGAATTCCTATTTCTTCTAATTAAATTGGGCTTTTTTCCAAAATAATGTTCAAAATAGCGAGATGTATTGTCACTTCCCGTGGCAATAACGGCATCAAAATCTTCCAGTTTCCCTTCTGAAAATGAAATCTGATCTTTTAGCAAAGGTTCTGCTTCAATTAAATACTCAGCAATAAATGGCAACAAAATTTTGTCATTGGAAGATAGTTTTACCAAGCCCTTATTTCCCGTTATCAGGGTACTTAAAAAGTCGTGGAACCCCACCAAAGGGATATTACCTGCCATGATCAAGGCTACGGTCTTTGGCTTGTTGTTATTTAAATCATAGGCGGAAAGCCAACGCTCCAGTTCTGATGGCGTAAGTAATTCCGCCCAACTTTCCAAGCTAAATAAAATATTTTCAAGAGTAAACCAGCCATTATGATGTCCGGCCAGGACAACTATTTCATCGAATTTTACAAACGATGCATGCTGATTATCATCTATTTCAGTTTTGTTTTTTGCATATTTGCAATATTCTTTAAAAAAACTACCAAGTTTAACAAAAGCATTAAGTCTATGTCTAAGGTCAGTCATTATATTTGTAAAAGATTTTATTAGGCTTTACCTTTGTACAAAAGTATTGATACTGAAATTAAATCAGCATAAAAGAAATATAAAATATGGCAATTATAATAACAGATGAGTGCATAAATTGTGGAGCTTGTGAACCTGAATGCCCAAATACAGCAATTTATGAAGGTGCGGATGATTGGCGCTATAGTGACGGAACCCTTTTAAAAGGCGATGTTGTACTGCCCAATGGGAAGGCCGTTAACGCGGACGAATCACAGGAGCCGGTAAGTGACGAGATATATTTTATTGTCCCAGATAAGTGTACGGAATGTAAAGGATTCCATGATGAACCACAGTGTGCTGCCGTATGTCCGGTAGACTGTTGCGTACCTGATGAAGATCACGTTGAATCTGAAGAAGTTCTTTTGGGCAAGCAACGCTTTATGCATCCTGAATAGGTAATGCATTAGGATAGGTGGGCATACCCCATTTGAAATTGAATTGGAAGCTCTCTATTTTTTTTTAAATTATTAATGGCTATTCCTGTTCCTGATAAAGGACCTTGCCAACATGTCAATATAAAAAAGGCTGCTCTAGGGCAGCCTTTTTTATTTGGGTTTTTGTCCCGTTTAAAAGGTAAATCCTATTTTGGCGTAGTAATAGGCTCCACCGAAGCCCATTTGTACAGAATCCCAATAACCTCCTCCTTCTACCCAATCGTCCTGTTGGTCTGGGTAAACATTAAATAGGTTATTGGCACCTACATTTAATTTAAGGCCATCAGTTAATTGATAACCAAAAACCAGATCGGTTACGAGTCGGGCGTTATAGGTATCCGTTGCCTGATTGATCTGGTCCTCAAAACTGGCATAATCAGCGGTGGGCTCATACATTTGGTAATCCAATAGCTCCACCTTACTGAAATGGGTGAATGCCAGGCCGGCATCAAACTTGTCCCTACTGTAATTCATATTCAGGGTAAATTTGCTTTTCGGGGCCGAGGCCAATAAAAACCCCTTATCCCTTTCTCCAAAGAAGGTTTGCTCATCCAAACTACCATTGTTCACCTTATCTATTTTCATATCATTTATATTGCCGGTAAAAGTGGCGGATAACTTATTGTTGTCAAAACTTTTCTTCCAAGCCAGAACAATATCGAAACCTGTAGTCTTGGTGTCCACACCATTAACAAAGAATTGAGCCGCCTCAACGTTGGGAATTTGGGGTGCATCAAAATTACCAGTAAGCACAATACGATCGTCCACCTTAATATAATATCCATCAACAGTTGCGGTAAAATCTCCGAAAGTTGCCGTAAAACCAAGGCCAGCATTAAGGGCCTTTTCCTCTGTTAACTGATCTATCCCAAAGGAAGCCGTTACCGGACTGTTATTGGGAGACAGCAAGGACTCTAAGGCTGCCCCACCTACAAAATTCGTGAACTGTAGATTATAATATTTTTGTGCCAAGGAAGGAGCTCTAAAACCTGTACTTACAGAACCTCTTATATTAACATTATCCGACGCTTTTACCCTAGCGGCCAATTTGCCGTTCAAGGTACTTCCAAAATCACTGAAATTCTCAAATCTGGCGGCAGCACTTAAAAGGAAGGTTTCGGTTAGATCGAACTCGCCGTCGGCATACAGGGAAAAGTTACTTCTGCTTCTATCCACTTCGTTCTTCGGACTGTATCCAGGAAAACCCTGCGAGCCTCCGGGACGCGGATCGCCCGAATCCGGATCGATGGGCTGGGATTGGTTGGCCGGATCAGTAATCAATAGGCCATTTACGTCATAGGTGCCCCAAGACCCTTCCTCACCGGAAAATATGATAAAGTTTTCCGTTCTATATTCGGCACCAAAAGCCAAGTTCATACCCTCCAAAACATCCTCATAATACTTGGAAAAATCCAAATTCACCGTATTCTGTGTCAGACTATGTCCGCCCGCATCAAAATCGGTAGGGGATACATCTTCCAATGAAGCGTTAAGGGTACCTTTTATGTAATAATGAAAATTATTCTTGCCATAAGTATTGCTGATATCGAGTTTCCAGCCACTATCCAATTCAGTTCTAAAACCTGCCGAGAAGGAATTATCAATAATATTGGAGGTAATCCTTGGGGTAAAACCATTTGGGTATATGGAAGGGATTACCCTGTTTCCTCCGTTTCTGGTAAAGGCGTAGGCATCCGTATCCCTATAATTCCTACCACCAAAAGCATATAATTCCGATTTATCCGATAGGGGAATCGAAGCATTCAACATTAAATTAAATCCGTCAATGGCCGCCTCTCCGAAACCTCTCCTGAAATCGAACCCAGGTCTTAAAGTTTTGTTCTTGCTGATATATTCTGTAGTTACATTTACAAAACCACCGTCTTTTCCAATAGCCGCACCAAAATTAACTCCAGCTTTTAGAGAACCTCCGTCAAAACTCTTATCACTACCTATGGCGTTTCCGTCCTTCTCCGTGTCCAAACGGTTGCCATCTGTGTTGGGTGTTCCTGATGGAAAGTCTCCTTTTGCATTGGTGTTGTAGGCACCGTAATTAATAAATCCGGATACCTTATCCGTTTGGTTTTTCAAAACAATGTTGATTACCCCTGCAATGGCATCGGAACCATATTGCGCAGCCGCACCATCACGCAATATTTCTATCCTTTTAATGGCCGATGCCGGAATGGCATTCAAATCGGTACCCGTGTTGCCACGCCCCCTGGTTCCGAAGATATTGATCAGGGAAGACTGATGCCTTCTTTTACCATTGATAAGCACCAAGGTTTGATCAGGTCCCAGACCTCTTAGGGTAGCGGGATCTATATGGTCGGCACCATCCGATCCTGACTGTTTATTGGCATTGAATGAAGGCGCAGCATATTGCAACAACTCATTTACTTCCACCCGGCCTGTTTGGGTAACAACTTCGGCAATATCTATAACATCTACTGGAACTGCGGTGTCGGTAGAGGTACGTTTTGGACTTCGGGATCCCACTAATTGCACCTCGTCCAGCATCATTCCACCGGTCAGGGTAACATTGATAACGGATTTTCCGGAAGCATTTTCCTCCTTGGTATCATATCCTATATAGCTAAAGACAAGGGTTGCATTATCCATGACCGAAATTTGATAATTCCCATCGAAATCGGTCGTGGTACCATTGGTAGTGCCTTTTTCCACAATGTTTACCCCCACCAAGGGTTCACCACTATCATCCGTAATGTTCCCGGATACCGAGTTTTGTGCAAATGTTAAGGCAAAATTGCCCAGCATAATAGCTGTCAATAAGATAATTTTTTTCATATTAATGGTTTTAAGTGTTTAGACTTCTAATTTAGGTATTTTATTTTTACATAATTAAGATTGTCAATGTGCGTTCATAAACGTACATAAATAGTATCTTTGCAGCTGTTTAAAAAAAGCTGGGAAAAAGACTTAAATTTTTGTTTCCCGTTTAATATAGATCTCGACCATGAAAGCAGGTATTGTAGGATTGCCCAATGTAGGAAAGTCCACACTTTTTAATTGTTTGTCCAACGCAAAGGCACAAAGTGCCAATTTTCCTTTTTGTACCATTGAACCGAATATTGGCGTGGTAAATGTTCCGGATACACGATTACAAAAATTGGAAGAACTTGTAAAACCTGAACGGGTATTGCCTGCAACAGTAGAAATTTTGGATATCGCAGGATTGGTAAAGGGAGCCAGTAAAGGTGAAGGCCTGGGTAACCAGTTTTTAGGTAATATTCGGGAGACAGATGCAATTTTACATGTGCTACGCTGTTTTGACAACGATAATATTGTTCATGTAGATGGTTCTGTAAACCCGGTTAGGGACAAGGAGACTATCGACATTGAGCTTCAATTAAAGGATTTGGAGACCGTGGATAAAAAACTTGAAAAAGTGAAGCGGGCGGCCAAAACTGGAAATAAAGAAGCTCAAAAAGAGGAAGCAGTTCTATTGAAGATCAAACAAGGCCTTGAAACAGGTACCTCTGTACGTGCCCTGGATATCAACAAGGACGATCGGGCAGAATTTGTCAAGCCTTTACAATTTATTACTGATAAACCTGTAATGTATGTCTGCAATGTGGATGAAGATGCAGCTACCACTGGCAACGCATACGTGGAACAAGTTAAGGCTGCTGTTGCCAACGAAAATGCAGAGGTAATCTTTTTGGCCGTAGGGACCGAAGCCGATATAACGGAATTGGAGAGTTACGAGGAACGACAAATGTTCTTGGAAGATTTAGGACTGACCGAACCCGGTTCTGCCAAATTGATCAGGGGAGCCTATAGGTTATTGGATTTGGAGACTTATTTTACCGCTGGGGTAAAGGAAGTAAGGGCATGGACCATTCCCGTGGGAGCCACTGCACCTCAAGCAGCAGGGGTAATCCATACCGATTTTGAAAAGGGCTTTATTAGGGCAGAAGTTATTGCCTATAATGATTTTGTCTCCTATGGTAGCGAGGCCAAAGTTAAGGAAGCCGGAAAAATGCGCGTGGAAGGAAAAGAATACATCGTTAAGGATGGTGATGTAATGCATTTTAGGTTTAACGTCTAGGACAACACAAAGCTTAACCAATAAACTTTGGTAGGCTCCAAGCGGTCCTTTGATCAGGAACAGGGCATATTGAATCTCTAGGACCAAAAGACTCCTGAAAGCAGGACAGGCTTGGACATGATTTTTTGTTGCCACAAATAATCAATAAATTTTTATACTTTTACAATGGCTATTATTCTTATAACTAAGAATAGATTGCTTAATACCCCCTTACTATCAACAAATCGTTGGTTTCCTTTGTTAATTACTTTAACGCATAGGGGTTTCATCTTTTTATAACACTTGCTATATTAGCAACACTTTGGATAAAGCCCTAGACCATGTCAGATAACACCCAATATACAGAAGACAACATTCGATCATTAGATTGGAAAGAACACATCCGTATGCGTCCGGGAATGTATATTGGCAAATTGGGCGATGGATCCTCTGCCGATGACGGTATTTATATCCTCCTAAAAGAGGTTATAGACAACTGCATAGATGAATTTGTAATGGGTGCCGGCAAAACCATAGATATCGTTATCAAGGATAATGTGGTAAATGTGAGGGATTATGGCCGCGGAATACCTTTGGGCAAGGTCGTGGACGTAGTGTCCAAAATGAATACTGGTGGTAAGTACGACTCAAGGGCCTTTAAAAAATCGGTAGGTCTTAACGGGGTTGGTACCAAAGCGGTAAATGCCCTGTCCAGTTATTTCAAAGTGCAGTCTTCTAGGGACAACATGCTTAAAACCGCAGAATTTCAACAAGGAAATTTAGTTTCGGAAGTGGGCCCGGAAGACACCTCAAAGCGAAAAGGAACCAAGGTATCCTTTACTCCGGACGAAGTTATCTTTAAGAAATACAAGTACAGGAACGAGTATGTGGAACGCATGCTCAAAAATTATGTATACCTCAATCCTGGTCTTACCATTATTTACAATGGCGAGAAATTCCATTCCGAGAACGGACTAAAAGACCTATTGGAGGACAATAATAATATTGAGGACATGACTTACCCTATTATACACCTAAAGGGTAACGATATCGAAATTGCCTTAACACACAGCAAAACACAGTATAGCGAAGAATACCATTCGTTTGTTAACGGACAAAACACCACCCAGGGAGGAACACATCAGACCGCATTTCGGGAGGCCATCGTAAAAACCATCCGGGATTTCTACGGGAAAAATTATGATCCATCCGATGTTAGGAAATCTATTATTTCCGCCATAGCCATAAAGGTAATGGAACCCGTATTCGAGAGTCAGACCAAGACTAAATTGGGGTCTACGGATATGGGCGGGGATCTACCAACGGTACGAACCTATATCAACGATTTTGTAGGTACCCAGCTTAACAATTACCTTCACAAAAATCCAGATACAGCAGAAAAGCTTCAGCGCAAAATTATGCAGGCAGAACGGGAGCGAAAGGAACTCTCCGGGATCAGAAAATTGGCAAAGGACAGGGCTAAAAAAGCCAACCTCCACAATAAAAAATTAAGGGACTGCAGGGTACATTTGGCAGATTCCAAGAATGATCGCTGTTTGGAAAGCACTTTGTTTATCACGGAGGGTGATTCGGCTTCTGGATCAATTACCAAATCGAGGGACGTAAACACCCAGGCCGTATTTAGCTTAAGGGGGAAACCTTTGAACTCCTATGGCATGTCCAAGAAAATAGTGTATGAAAATGAGGAATTCAACCTTCTCCAAGCTGCATTGAACATAGAGGAATCCATGGAGGATTTAAGGTACAACAAGATAGTAATTGCTACGGATGCCGATGTTGATGGAATGCACATTCGACTTTTATTGATTACTTTTTTCCTGCAATTTTTCCCGGAACTAATAAAAGAGAATCACCTATATATACTTCAGACCCCGCTATTCAGGGTCCGTAACAAAAAGGATACCTATTACTGTTACAGCCATGAGGAAAAATTACAGGCCATTGAAAAGTTAACTGGGAAACCCGAAATAACCCGATTTAAGGGATTGGGCGAAATCTCACCAGATGAGTTTCAACATTTTATTGGCGAAGACATTAGATTGGAACCGGTAATGCTGGACAAAGCAATGTCTATAGAAAACTTATTGGAGTTTTATATGGGCAAAAACACCCCTGACCGTCAGGAATTTATAATAAACAACCTTAAAGTAGAGGTAGACCTAATAGAGGAAAACCAATTATAAACCTGCCTGCCCGCAGGCAGGCCAAACTAACACGAATCTTTCTTTATGGAAGAGAATGAAGAACTGAACGAAGTACCTAAAGAAAATCAAGAAGAAACCCAGGACACCCTTACCAAGGTTACCGGGATGTATAAAGACTGGTTTTTAGATTACGCTTCCTATGTTATTTTAGAGCGTGCAGTACCCGCTATAGAGGACGGATTCAAACCTGTTCAGCGGAGGATAATGCACGCATTAAAGGAGTTGGACGACGGCCGATACAACAAAGTAGCCAATGTTGTGGGCCATACCATGCAGTACCACCCTCACGGTGATGCGAGTATTGCGGATGCCATGGTCCAAATTGGACAAAAAGACCTTCTGATTGATACCCAAGGTAACTGGGGAAACATCTTAACCGGTGATAGTGCCGCTGCATCCCGTTATATAGAGGCCCGATTAACTAAGTTTGCTCTTGAAGTCGTATTTAGCCCCAAAATTACAGAGTGGCAGCTCTCGTATGACGGAAGAAAAAAAGAACCTGTAAATCTCCCGGTTAAATTTCCGCTTTTACTAGCCCAAGGCGCAGAGGGCATTGCGGTGGGACTTTCCACCAAGGTGCTGCCCCACAATTTTATTGAGCTTATAGATGCCTCCATAAAACATCTTAAAGGGCAGAAATTCACCATTTACCCAGACTTTCCCACCTCCGGTATCATAGACATAAGCAATTACAACGACGGCTTAAGAGGGGGTAAGATCAGGGTTAGGGCCAAGATACATCAGCAAGACAAGAACACATTGGTAATCAAGGAAATACCATACGGAACCAATACCTCTTCTTTAATAGATTCTATTCTAAAAGCCAACGATAAAGGGAAGATAAAAATCAAAAAAATCGAGGACAATACCGCTGCGGAAGTAGAAATTTTGATACATCTGCCGCCAGGACTTTCGCCTGACAAAACTATAGATGCCCTGTACGCCTTTACCTCCTGTGAATCATCCATATCTCCATTGGGCTGTATTATTGAGGACAACAAACCTCTTTTCATTGGAGTTACCGAGATGCTACAACGCTCCACGCAATATACTGTGGAACTTCTAAAGGCCGAATTGGAAATACAACTGGGAGAACTGGAGGAACAATGGCATTTTGCCTCCCTTGAGCGCATCTTTATTGAAAATAGAATTTATCGGGACATTGAGGAGGAAGAAACCTGGGAAGGCGTAATTGCCGCCATAGATAAAGGTCTAGCCCCATATACGACCCATTTAAAAAGAAAGGTTACCGAAGACGATATTGTGCGACTTACAGAAATTAGGATCAAAAGAATCTCAAAGTTCGATTTGGACAAGGCCCAACAATATTTAGATAGTCTTGAAGAAAGGATTGCCGAGGTAAAACACCATTTAGCCCATCTGATCGAATTTGCGATCAACTATTTCAAATCCCTAAAGGAAAAATACGGAAAGGGAAGGGAGCGTAAATCGGAAATCCGAATTTTTGACGATATTGAGGCTACCAAGGTAGTTATAAGAAATACAAAATTATACGTAAACCGCGAGGAGGGTTTTGTTGGCACCTCCTTAAAACGGGATGAATATGTTACCGATTGTAGCGACATAGACGATATTATTGTTTTTACCAATGAAGGAAAAATGATGATTGCCAAGGTGGACTCCAAAATTTTTGTAGGCAAGAACATTATTCACGTCGCCGTTTTCAAGAAAAAAGACAAGCGGACCATTTACAACATGATCTACAAAGACGGCAAAGGTGGAGCCAGTTATATTAAACGATTCAATGTAACGGGAGTCACCAGAGACAAACCGTACGACCTTACCAACGGTCAACCGCAATCCGAAGTCCTTTATTTCTCAGCCAATCCCAACGGGGAGGCCGAAGTAATCACTGTGCTTTTAAGACAAGTGGGCAGTGTTAAGAAACTGAAGTGGGATATAGATTTCGCCGATGTACTGATAAAAGGAAGAGCCTCCAAAGGAAATATTGTCACCAAATACTCGGTAAAACGCATAGAGCTAAAGGAGAAAGGTGTTTCCACCCTAAAGCCCAGAAAAATATGGTTCGACGAAATAGTTAGAAGACTGAATGTTGATGGCCGCGGGGAACTCCTTGGAGAATTTAAGGGAGACGATATGCTTTTGGTCGTCACCCAAAAAGGTGTAGCAAAAACTTTTATCCCCAACCTTTCAACCCATTTCGATGAAGATATGGTTGTATTGGAGAAATGGAATCCAAACAAACCATTGTCTGCCATTTACTTTGAAGGAGAAAAAGACCGCTACTATGTAAAACGTTTTATGATCGAGAACGAAAACAAGGAGGAACTTTTTATTTCAGAACACCCAAAATCATTCTTGGAACTCGTTTCTACCGATTGGCGACCAGTAGTAGAAATTGAATTTACAAAACCAAGGGGTAAAGATGTAAAACCTAATCAAATTATTGATTTAGAGGATTTTATATCAGTTAAAGGAATAAAAGCTTTAGGCAACCAACTCACTTCGGACAAGGTCAAAAATATAAATGCATTGGAACCGCTCCCTTTTGAAGAACCCAAAAAAAACGAGGCTAGTGAAATTGAAGTGGTAGACGAAGAGAACATAGAGGCAGGGGAAGAACAAAAGGCGGATTCCCCAAAAACCGAGACCGGCGATCAAGGATCCAAAATAGGAAAAAACCCTGAGAAAGGGGATGACGAAGCACAAACAACGCTTTTTTAAGACTTTACAAGGGTATCTGCTGCATATTAAAAAAGCTGATACCCTTTTTATAATGTATTAATTAATGATTAATTGGGATAATTCCTAGAGGAATTACTCCAAGAATAGCATATATTTGCATAAATTGATTATTTTTTATGGATTTTACCAACCCCCTGGTATACGGAGTTCCTTGTTTTATCGCTTTCATTTTATTGGAACTTACTTATAGCAAAACACATGGCGACGATCATCTATATGATTGGAAAGATTTGGCAGCAAGCGGCTTTATGGGTGTTGGCTCTGCCATTATTGCACCTTTGATCAAAGTTATCTCCGCCATAGTTATATTTGAATTCACCTATGAATTGTTCAACCCAATTACCGACGGGATCAGAACCAACATTCTTGGTTATGAATCTTTTGGCTATGCCTGGTATGTTTGGCTCCTTTGTCAATTAGCGGACGATTTTACATATTATTGGTTTCACAGGGCCAATCACGAAGTACGTATTTTATGGGCTGCACATATTGTACACCATTCCTCCGACAATTTTAATTTAGGGACAGCCGTTCGTAACGGGTGGTTCACTATTTTATATAAGCCCCTCTTTTACATGTGGCTTCCCGCCATAGGCTTTCCTCCAGAAATGGTCGTTGTATGCCTAGGGATAGAAGCTTTGTGGCAATTTCAATTACATTCGGTCTATATCCCAAAAATGGGATTTATTGAAAAAATATTTAACACCCACACCATGCATCAAGTTCACCACGCACAGAATGTGGAATATCTGGACAAAAATCACGGTGGTTTCTTGAATATTTTCGATAAAATATTTGGAACCTGGAAAGAGTTGGACGATGATATTGATGTCAAGTACGGGGTTATTCACGCACCCAATTCCCACAATCCGGTAGTTATCCTAACCCACGAGTTCAAGGATATTTACAACGATGTTAAGAAATCGAAAAAACTTTCACACGCCCTAATGTATATTTTTGGCCCTCCAGGATGGAGTCCGGACGGCAGCACGTTAACCGTAAAGCAGCAACAGCGACTGTTTAAAAAGCAGAAAACTGCAAATCCCGAGGTTGTCTTTAGCAGACCCAATTAACTCATTTCCATCCTACACCTTACAGACCAATTGCGTTCGACCATTAGCTCAATGGGACCAATACAGGCTTATACTTGATGTTAAGAGGAAGAAGACGAACCTAGTCATCAAAAGGTGCTGGGAAACTACTGGAGTTATACCTATTATTGGAACTATCATATTTAAATAACAACAAATAAGCCTTCTAGCGAAACTTATAGGGTCATTGCAACCCTTAAAAACCTCCGTTACATCAATTATTTCAATACCAGTATTTACTCTTTTCCAAACAGTAAAGACCAAATTCTACGAGTTTCTTTTTTTCATCGATCTACAAATGAAACAACATCACTAAAAAAAGAATCCACCAGAAACAAGTCCTTATTCCTTTATTTCCGAAGGCTTAACCTTGTTCTTTTGCATTCGGATATTGAGAAATTCCACAAATAAAGAGAAGGCAATGGCAAAATAAAGGTAGCCCTTAGGAATAGCACCGACTTCATTGCCGAAGAATTTAGCGTGACTTAAATGCGCTGACTCCATAATTAACATAAACCCGATAAGAATCAAAAAAGAAAGTGCCAGGATCTGCATAGATGGGTGGGCACTAATAAATTGTCGTATGGGATTGGCAAAGACCATCATAATAAGAATAGAAATAACAACAGCTATGATCATTAGCAATAATGCATCCCCTGGCTTGTTGCCTATACCATTGGTCATGCCCACCGCAGTTAGAATGGAATCTATAGAGAAAATAAAGTCGATCAGAACAATCTGTACAATAGCACTGGACAAGCTGGTAACCCCCTTAGCACTAACTTGATTCTCATCATGGTCGGGCATTTCTATTTTTTCGTGAATCTCGGAAGTACTTTTATACAGCAGAAAAAGTCCTCCAAAGAACAAGATCAAGGCTTGACCACTAATCCCCATGTAAACCCAGGAGCTCTTTATATAGAAAAACGGATTTTTAAGTCCGATTAAGAAGGAAACGGCAAACAACAATATAATCCTTTGCACCATAGCCAAAAGCAGCCCCAGATTAGTTGCTTTGGCCTGTAGTTTTCGCGGTAGCTTGTTGGCTATTATTGAGATGAAGATAATGTTGTCTATTCCGAGGACAATCTCCAAAAAAGTTAGGGTAATCAAAGCCACCCATGCATCCGGAGTCGATAAGATTTCAAACATAGTTACTGTATTTTAATTGCGGTTCCTGTGGATTTTTTGGCACTTCCCACAACGTTATATTCAAATGTATACGAATTATCGCTAGTGGTCAAAATCTTCATATGTATTGATTTTTCTTCTGCCATGTTCTTGGGATGTAGTTTCTTAACGATATACTCGCAATCATTTATCCATCTAACAGAAGAGGTATCCACTTTCTCTTGAAAATAGTCCAATTCAATACTGTCGTTCCTAACAAATGTTGTAGTGAGTTCTTCTCCGTTGATCTGCGCAGTAAAGGAAAATTTTCCGGTTTTAAAATCGGCGCAATTACGTTCAGGTTGGTAACAAGAGCATACCACCAGCATGAGTAGTGTAGCCCCAAAAGTCATGTTTTTAGTCATGCCACAAAATAAAGAAATTTGATGCTGAAATCACTCAAAAAACAAATAATTCAACTTCCTTTTTCCGAATAAGATTTAAAACTTCCGTCAGAATAAAATATAATAATTTTATCTATGGCCTGAGTCCGTGGTATGCTATTACCAGGCACTTCACTCTTGACAATCACTTTGGACTCCCCCTGCATGTCAGGGGCGACCTTGGCCTTCTTAGGAAAAGAACCTTTACCAAACAACAGCCAATACAGATCAACCTCTGGAAAAGAGGCAACAACCTTAAGTACAAATTCCAAACTGGGTTTGTTTCTGCCCGCCAGAAGATGGGAGATACTAGATCGCTGAACACCTATGGTATCCGCAAACACAGAAGCGGATAAATCATGGAACTTCAAAATTTGATCTATTCTATCTATAAAATCAGCCGTGTTCACAATTGTAAATTTTAATTACAAAAGTAATCGTTTTATGCCAGATTCTAAACATAAGCATCAAGTATAATTGCAATATATCTTAATCTAAAACTTTAGATAACTAAAGTGTATAAATTGACTGATAGTAATATGTAATTTAATTATAGATAAACCATATTCAACGGTCAATCGCCCAAATCCGTTCCTTAATCTACTGTAATAAACAATATATCATTGTTTACATTTGTAACATATGTAATTTACAAATGTAATTTATTTTGAAGTTACCTTTGCACGGTTCAATCAAAACTAGAGTCTTGCGCATGCCATTAAATTATAAGGATATAAAGGAAGTAACGATAAAAGGCAGATACGTTACCGATAAGGACATTGACCCTTTTCTAAATAATTTAGCCAAAGATTTTACAATCCAAACCGAGGGATTATCGGTTGAAGGACGAGCTATAAAAAGTATCGTATTGGGAAAGGGGAAACTGAAAATTTTGATGTGGTCCCAAATGCACGGGAACGAATCCACTACTACAAAAGCGGTTTTGGATTTAATAAATTATTTTAAATCGGATTCGGATCTGGCCAGTTCCATTTTAAAGAACTGTACCCTTAAAATTGTCCCCATTTTAAATCCGGATGGAGCAATGGCCTATACTAGGGTCAATGCAAACAAGGTAGATTTAAACCGTGATGCCCAGGAACGAACCCAACCTGAAAGTGTGGTGTTAAGAAAAATATACGAGAATTTTAAACCGGATTATTGTTTTAACCTGCACGACCAACGCACTATCTTCAATGTGGGCAATACTCCAAGACCCGCAACAGTTTCTTTTTTGGCACCTGCACATGACCCTGAAAGAAGTATATCCAAAACCAGAGGAATTAGCATGCAGTTGATTGTGGCCATGAACGAAGAATTGCAAAAGGATATACCTGGTCAGGTAGGAAGATATGACGATGGGTTTAATAGCAACTGTGTCGGCGATACATTTCAAATGTTGAATATCCCCACCATATTATTTGAGTCGGGTCATTTTCCTGGAGATTATGACAGGGAGGAAACAAGAAAATATATTTTTACCGCTATGCTCAAAGCCATTGAGGTAATTTCCAAGCGAACCATTGACCAATACAACAGGGATTCCTATTTTGATATTCCTGACAACAACAAATTATTTTTTGATATAATAATAAGGAATATCCACCTTCTTGATTCCAAGTATGAGCTGGGCAATAGTACAGCTATCCAATTTGTAGAAACTTTGGTTAACGGGAAGATTGAATTCAAAGGGAAATTGGAAGAAATAGGGAATTTGCAAGGTAAATTTGGTCACAAAACGTATAATTGTCTATATTCTAAGGATTTAAAGGCGCTTAAAAACAATCCTGACTTAGTGGCCCTACTCCGTGCCAATGGAATATTTTTTCAAAAAATCTAAAATAGTTACGGTTTTCATAAAAAATTGATCAATTCATTACATTTAATTCGATATTTTATTATTTTTGCATTTAAATAAAACACTAATGGGCAAAGTAAAATTAGACGAAATAGACCACCAAATTCTGGACATGTTAATTGACAATACCAGGACACCATTTACCGATATAGCAAAAAAGCTTCTGATATCGGCAGGAACTGTTCATGTTCGTGTAAAGAAAATGGAGGAATCAGGCATTATAAAAGGATCATCACTAACATTGGACTATGATAAATTGGGGTATGCCTTTATTGCATATGTAGGTATATTTTTGGAAAAAACACATCAGACCAAGTTTGTATTGGAAAGATTAAATCAAATTCCAAATGTTACCGTAGCCAGTATTACTACAGGAAAATTTAATATCTTCTGTAAAATACGCGCAAAGGATACCAGTCATGCTAAAAATATTATCTTTAAAATAGATGATATTGATGGTATCGATAGGACAGAGACCATGATTTCATTGGAAGAAAGCATCAACGACAAAAAACGTCTTATGCACACTATCTTCAACGAAATGTAATTGATTTTTAAAGACAAAAAATGTAATAAGTCCCAAACAGTTTTTGTTTGGGATTTTTTGTTTTTAAACGGATAAAAACAAGCAAGGCTTATTTTACCTATTGCAACCTTTAATGATTTACAAAATGAGAAGATCCAATTTACCCAAAGAAGCGTACGAAGAGTTTTATGGAACTTATTTATCCGTATTGGACGATAGGGAATTAAAGATCCTATTGGCGACTGGAAAAACGGAGTTTGCAGAGTTTATTAAAAATATTCCGGAAGAAAAATTACATAGTACCTACGAAATAGGTAAATGGACCATTACAGAAGTAATTTTACATATTATTGATGCTGAGCGCGTTTTTCAATATAGGGCCCTGCGCTTCTTGCGAAATGACAAAACACCCTTACCCGGTTTTGACCAGGACTTATTTGTTAAGCATTCCAATGAAAATTCTAGGACCAAGGATAGTTTAATTGCGGAATTTAAAGCGGTTAGGGAGGCATCTATCACCTTATTCCATAATTTGGAGAATGAAGATCTTACCCTTACGGGAACAGCCAGTAATATTGAATGGACTGTGGGAACCCTAGGTTTTGTAATCTGTGGTCACCTAAAACACCATCAACAGATTATTGCCTCTAGGTATCTAAAAGCTTAATCAAATTTAGATTCCTCTTCTTCTTGGTTTAATTCCAGCTCCAATTCACCTGAAGGAGATTCGAAAGTTTCGGATTCGGGCTGATCATCTAATTCCTTCTCCATATTATCCTCAAAATTTGAAATAAAATTGGCCAAACTTTTACTGATTTTTACAAGATAAATGGTATCCTCTGTTTTCACTTCCACGGCTTCAATTATTTCTCCATGGATGTTTTTAAACATTATAATATCTTCATCGCCATAGCCATAGGGATACATTTCTATTAGGCGTGCAGCCACTTCGTGACTCAGTTTTTTGTAATCCACAAGTTTACGTAACATCGTTTAGGTTTTTAGGCCGATAAAATCAGCTGGTTATTTTTATATTACCTAAACTATATAAAATTGAGAATCAATCTGTTAAAGAGTTGTAAAAATGGTGATTTTAGTATGTGTAGCCGTTATTCCGCGTAGTATGCAAAAGCCTCCTCCAATAATTCAGGGCTTACTTTTATGTCTATCGCCGGTTCACCTATTTTTTTCAACAAAACAAAATTGACATTACCGTGAGAGTTTTTCTTGTCAAATTTCAATAAGGTGAGAATAGTATCGATATCTTTTTTTTCAAAATCTACTTTTTTGTACCTCCCTAGAAAGGTTGCCTTAATATCCTCCAAGTCATTCTTGCTTAGCCCCGTCAATTTATGGGAAAGATAGCCTTCCAATATCATTCCAACGGCAATAGCCTCCCCATGCAATAGCAGCTCATGTTCCTTACTTTCCAAAAAATAGGATTCTACGGCATGACCTAAGGTATGTCCGTAATTTAGGATTTTTCTAAGATGCTGTTCTGTGGGGTCCTGTTGTACAACTTCATTTTTTATGGCCACAGATCTAAAGATATATTCATCCAAATTGTCAAAACCTGTAAGACCTTTTAAGGTCTCCCAATAGGCTGCATCGGTAATAAGGCCATGCTTGAGCATTTCGGCATAACCACTGTTCAATTGTCTTTGGTCCAATGTATCTAGAAAATCGGTATCCACCACTACTATTTGGGGTTGATTAATAACTCCTACCTGATTCTTCAAGGGGCCAAGATCAACTCCGGTTTTCCCCCCAACGGAGGCATCAACCATGGACAAGAGGGTAGTGGGTACGTTGATAAAATCTATCCCTCTTTTAAAACAGGATGCTACAAAGCCTCCAAGATCTGTAACTACACCACCACCAAGGTTTATCATTGCACTTTTTCGGTCCGCATCCAATTCGGACAAAACTTCCCAGACCTGTGTACAGGTGGCTATATTTTTATTGATTTCACCCTCTTCTATTTCTATAATCTCAAAATCATATTCACCTTCAATTTTCGCCATAAAAATAGGCAGACAGCAATTATGGGTATTTTCATCTACCAGTATAAATATTTTGGAGTAATTTGATTTTGCCAAATGACTATTGAGGGCTACATAGGCCTTTTCATTAAAATGAACAGAGTAAGTGGGTGTCGTAATAGAATTCATTATTGATTTATTTACGGCAAAATAAACATTATTTTATATGATAAGAATATAAAATCTGTACTTATATTTGATTCCTTAATAAATTCATAGGAATGAAGGAAATTTTTGAGGATACGGCAACCGCATTTGCACTTAAAACCGACTCAGAATTAGAAAGAGCATATTTTTTGTTCAAACTCATAGCCAACGAACCCCTGGTCAAAATTGGTACTGCTGTAACCAACTTTGCCATTAAGGCACACTTACCGGTTGAAAAACTTATCCGGGCCAGTGTTTTTGATCATTTCTGTGGTGGCGTAAACGAGGAAGAGTGTTTGGTGGTAGCCGACAAAATGTTCGAAAAGGGGGTAAGCACTATTTTGGATTATTCCGTGGAAGGGCAAGAAGTAGAGAATCAACTGGATTCCTGTTATGAAAAGGCCTTGAAAACCTTGGATTTTGTCAAGGAAAATGCCGCTATACCTTTCATTGTATTTAAACCCACCGGTTTTGGACGTTTTAAACTTTATCAAAAGATAACGGAAGGCCAGAGCCTTAATAAAGATGAAAAAGAAGAATGGCAACGCGTTATAAATAGGTATGACAAGGTCTGCAAAAAAGCTCATGACCTGGGAGTATCTATTTTGATAGATGGTGAGGAAAGCTGGATGCAGGGAGCAGCAGATGAACTGATCGAAGAAATGATGCGGAAATACAACCAAAAGAAAGCCATTGTTTTCAACACCTTACAAACCTATAGATGGGATCGGCTGGACTATCTGAAAAGACTCCATAAGGACGCCATAGAAAACAATTATTTTATTGGGATGAAAGTTGTCCGTGGGGCCTATATGGAAAAAGAAAACGACAGGGCCGAGGAAAAAGGTTATCCATCCCCGATCTGTGCATCCAAAAAAGACACCGACGAAAATTTTGACAATGTAGTGGCCTATATGGTGGATAATTTGGATACCATGTCCCTGTTCGCGGGAACCCACAATGAGATAAGTAGCTACCGTTTAATGGAACAAATGGAGGCTGGAAATATTCAGCACAACGACCCTAGAATTTGGTTTGGACAACTTTATGGCATGAGTGACCATATATCATTTAATCTGGCACAAGAGGGATACAATGTAGCGAAATACCTGCCTTTTGGACCGGTCAAGGACGTTATGCCCTATCTAATAAGACGGGCCGAGGAAAATACCTCGGTAGCGGGTCAAACCAGTAGGGAACTCACCCTGTTGAAAAAAGAACGGAAGCGAAGAAAAATTTAAAAAGCCACAGTCTCTATAACGGCCTTTTCAGAACAATTTTTCACTTTCAAAATCGCTGCTTTACCTTTCACCATACCCTCAATATAATAAGTTTTACAAGGCGTGGTCTTGGTTTCGCTCTTGCCAAAGTCAACCTCTCCGTTATATAAAAAACCATTTATATCGGTACTGTCCAATTCTTTTTGGCGGATTAGTTGGCCAATGGCGTTCGAATAGGAAATTTGCTTGGACCTGATATCCTTTAGCGTCCTACAATTTGGGAAATAACAGAATTCGGTACCCGTTTCCTGAGATTTTTTCTTTAGAAAAATTGTCAAAAAAACCAAGCCAATGGATAATCCAAAAAGAAAGAAGCCCAAACGTTTTAAAAATGCCATAAATTAGAAAATAAGAAAATTAATATCGCTGTATGAGAGGTCGAACCACTCTCCAACAGACTTATTGGTCAGGATACCATGATATAGATATAGACCATTGCGCAGACCCTTATCAAATCGCAAAGCATTTTCAAAACCGCCATCTTCTCCAATCTTTAACAAATACGGGGTGAAAATATTACTTATGGAAATGGATGCTGTTTTTGGATATCTTGAAGGAATATTGGGCACTCCGTAGTGCAATACCCCATTTTTAATCTTTATTGGTTTATCATGGGTTGTAACCTCACTGGATTCAAAACACCCGCCCATATCGATACTCACGTCGATAATTACTGCCCCTTTCTTCATTTGCTCCATCATAGTAGTACTTACTACAACAGGGGACCGATCTTTGCCCCGGGTAGCTCCAATGGCCACATCGCAACGCTTCAATGCCTTCAATAAATTTTTGGGCTGTATGGTAGAGGTGTAAACGGTCTGTCTTAAATTAGTCTGGATACTCCGTAATTTGGTAATGGAATTATCAAAAACCTTTACATTGGCCCCTAACCCTATAGCTGATCTGGCCGCAAATTCACCCACAGTGCCAGCTCCAATAATCACGACCTCCACCGGGGGAACACCACTTATATTTCCAAACATAAGTCCATTACCATTGTTGGTGGCAGCCATAATTTCAGAAGCGATCAAAACCGAAGATATCCCCGCTATTTCACTCAATGAGCGCACCGCTGGATATTTACCATCGTCGTCCCTTATATATTCGAAAGCAATGGCAGTAATCCTCTTTTTGGCCAGTTCCTCAAAATACTTCTTACTTTGGGTCTTGATCTGCAGGGCCGAAATGATGGTCGATTGCGGATTGATAAACTGGATTTCCTGCAAGGTTGCTGGCTCTACCTTTAAAATAATTGGACAGGCAAAAACTTTCTTGGTATCCCTTGTTATTTCGCCCCCGGCATTGGTATAATCCACATCGGAATAATTGGCACCATCACCAGCTCCGGATTCAATTAGAATCCTATGCCCATTGGCCGTAATTGCATTTACGGCGTCAGGGGTAAGACAAATTCTCTTTTCCTGATATTGGTTTTCTTTTGGAATCCCAATAAAAAGCTCTCCTTTTTGTCTTAGGATTTCCAAAGTCTCTTCTTGGGGCAGTAATTGCTGCTTGCTAAACGGTGAGGAATGTTGGCTCATATGCTGTAAATCTGTCAGATATATACCGATATGTATCGAAGCTATCTAAAATCAAAATTACAATAATTTTTCTTTTGCCATTTCCTCTTTTTGAAGACGCTCTTTTTCTTTTAGCTCTTTTTCCTTGTACGCCTTTAATTCCCGGTCCATGGCCTCCAAATCAATACCTAGAACATGCTTGTCAAACAACTTTAAACGAATAAAATAAACAAAAGGTATTACTACTATCATTATAGGTAACAACCAAAATATTTCTACCTCATCAATGAACCGATCTTCATAAATAAGGGAAACAACCTGAAAGACATACATGGCTATAGGAATTAATAACACGTGATACCACCAGTGTTTACAAGTGAAAAACCATAATACCAAGAGCAATAAAGGTACAAATTTGGCCATAAACAGCCACATTACGGTAATTATACTTAACTGATACTTACTTTCGTAAGTAAGAAAATACAGATTTATTGTACTACCGGAAGGGAAGAATTTATAGGAATAAAATATTAAGGGGGTCAAGGCAATGATAACCGCCACAATACTTCCAATGAGAAGACTTCTCGACTTCTTTGTTTTGCTGCTTTGGTCGAGTTTGCGGAAAGGTTTGAACATTTTGGTCAAGTGGGTAATTGTTTTACTCCTATAATAACAAAAAAAAAGGGCTTCTAGTATATAGAAGCCCATCAAAATATGTAAAGTATTCCTTAACCGTTCTTGGGCACTTTCACCTTTAAAATGTCTATGCCGTTCGCCGGTACCTTAATTTTTAATATATCGATATTTTGTTCGTATAATGAATCGTCTTCAGCAGTGCTGTTAGGAGTACAGGAGAAACTCATCAATGAAATACATGCCGCAAGGGCAAAGCCTAGGGTAACTTTTTTAATCTTCATGGTTTTTAAATTTTAAGTTCGATAAAGGGGTTTACTATAAAAACAAAAATATAAAAAAAAACCACATAGCATGCATTACATCGATGAAATCACGCATTTTATCGGAACCGATCAGATTTGCTCCTTTGTCCTATGTATACATGTGGGTCAACGGAAATGTGGAATTTACCTTCACTATAGTTCCTTAGGTTGAAAAACCATACTAAATAGCAACTATATAATTGAAAGTTGTCGGTTGTTTTCGTCCAGAATCTCTATTCTAATTTCGGTTCTATTAGGTGGAAGCAGTCCTTCTATTTTTTCTGGCCATTCCATAAAAATCCATGTATCGCTACTAAGGTATTCTTCCAAGCCAATATCCCAGGCTTCGGATTCGTCATTTAAACGGTAAAAGTCGAAATGATACCCCAACAACTCCCCATTCTCTCTATGGTATTCGTTTACAATACCAAAAGTTGGACTGCTTGTTGAGCCACCACCTTCCAATTCTTTCACCAAGGCATTAATCAATGTAGTCTTACCGGCCCCCATCTCCCCATAAAAACAAAGTGTTTTTGAAGGAACCTTGGCGATCAACTGTTGGGCCACATTGGATATTTGGGTAATGTTATAGGAAATAGTCATTTTAAAAAATTAAAATTTGCGCAAGTTAAATCCTATTCCCCATTTATTAAAATAGAAGTTTTATTTGTGTCTTTGAAACTACGATTACCTTGGTTCCAAAACCACAAAAGGAATTATCATTTCCTCCATTGACACCCCACCGTGCTGATAGGTATTCCTATAATAACTAACATAGTGGTTATAATTGTTGGGATAGGCAAAGAACAGATCATTTTTAGCAAATATATATGAACTACTAACATTTATATTGGGCAAGAATATTTTCTTTGGGTCTTTTGCTTCCAGCACATCCTTTTCCTCATAGGTCAGGCTCCGTCCCGTTTTGTAACGGAGATTTAGACTCGTTTCCTTATCACCGATTACCTTGGAAGGCTGCTTAACATTAATGGTGCCGTGGTCTGTAGTAATGATTAATTTTAATCCCAGCCCCTGTGCTTGCTGTATAATTTCCAGTAAAGGAGAGTTTTTAAACCAACTCTGTGTAAGGGAACGGTAGGCCTTATCATTGGCCGCCAATTCCTTAACCACATCCATTTCCGTTTTGGAATGGGACAGCATGTCCACAAAGTTGTACACTATTACCGTAAGGTCGTTGTCCTTTTGGGACCTGAAATTTTGGGAAAGGTGCTTCCCCTGTTTCAAGCTGCTTATTTTATGGTATTCCCATTTCAATTCCAGCCCCAACCGTTTTAATTGTGCCTCTAGGAACTCCGCTTCAAAAAGATTCTTGCCACCTTCTTCGGTATCATTTCTCCACCATTGAGGATATTTTTTTTCCATATCCAATGGAGTAAGCCCGGAGAAGATGGCATTCCTTGCATATTGGGTGGCCGTAGGCAAAATACTGAAATACGGCACTTCCTTACGTTTCCTATAGAAAGAATTTAAAGTGTCTTCAAAAGCCATCCACTGATCATATCGCAAATTATCTATGACCACCAATAATGATTTATTATCCTTTAATTCCGGTTTAACCAATTGCCCAAAGAGGGTGTGGGACATAATGGGACCATCTTTATCGATAAACCAACTGGGATAATTTTTTTCTACAAATTTTCCAAACTGTTGGTTCGCCTCCGTTTTTTGTGACTCCAATATTTCGAACATACCGGAATCCTCTATTTCCTCCAGTCTCAATTCCCAGGAGATAAGCTTTTTATATAGTTCCGCCCATTCCTCATAGCTGTTTACCATAGATAATTCCATGGCAATTTTCCGGAATTCCTGCTGATAGTTGGCGGTAGTCCTTTCTGAGACCAGGCGCGAATGGTCCAGGTTCTTTTTTAGGGAAAGTAGAATTTGATTGGGATTTACCGGCTTAATTAAATAATCCGCTATTTTGGAACCAATTGCCTCCTCCATAATCAACTCTTCCTCACTTTTGGTTATCATAACCACTGGAAGCGAATTATTGATCACCTTTATTTCGTTCAATGTTTCCAAGCCGGAAATGCCGGGCATGTTTTCATCCAAAAAAACAATATCTACATGAGTTTCCTTTAATTCATCCAAAGCCTCCCGGCCACTTAGACATGTAATAACTTTATAATTCTTGCCTTCTAAAAATAAGATGTGGGGTTTTAATAAATCTATTTCATCATCTACCCAAAGTATTGTTATCTTGTTCATTTAGTCCTTATATTTGCCTGCGTAAAGAATTCTGGTTTTGATAAAATCAAATAAGCTCAAAATTTTCAATGATCCAATTTACGGATTTATCGGAATACCCAATGCACTAATCTTTAATCTAATTGCTGAACCCTATTTTCAGCGCTTAAGGAGAATCTCCCAAATGGGGTTATCCTATCTGGTTTATCCGGGTGCCCACCATACCCGTTTCCACCATGCTTTGGGAAGCATGCACCTAATGCAACAGGCCATTCAGGTCCTGCGCCTTAAGTCCATCGAAATTACAAAGGAAGAAGAGGACGGACTCTTGTGCGCCATATTATTGCATGATATAGGACACGGCCCTTTTTCACACGCCATGGAGCACAGCATTGTGGAAGGAGTTGATCATGAACATATATCCTTACTGTTCATGGAGGCCCTCAACAAAAAATTTAAGGGAAAATTAAATACGGCCATTGACATTTTTAAAGGGCAATATCCAAGGAAATTTTTAAACCAATTGGTCTCCAGTCAACTCGATATGGACAGGATGGATTATTTAAAAAGGGATAGTTTCTACACTGGCGTTGCCGAAGGTAATATAAATTCAGAAAGGCTCCTCACCATGTTGAATGTTCTAAATGGAGAGTTGGTGATAGAGGAGAAGGGGATATATTCGGTCGAAAAATTCCTGATGGCAAGACGCTTTATGTATTGGCAGGTTTATTTGCACAAAACCGGATTGGTAGCTGAACAGCTTTTGATGAAAATATTGCAAAGGGCAAAAGAATTGTTGGCCAAGGGTGAAAATGTTCCATTTAACGGTGCCCTCAAGTTCTTTATGGAAAATAAAATTCCAAAAGAAGAATTTTCCCAGGATAAGCTGGAATTATTTGCCCAGTTGGATGATGTTGATATTTTATGGGCCATCAAAAGTTGGCAAAATCATGACGATTTTGTATTGTCAAAACTTTGTAAAATGATCATTAATCGTAGGTTGCTACACGTAAAACTGAAGAACAAGCCTATTAATAAAGATAAACTGAACAAGCACTTTTTAAGCTTCAAAAACGAACATCAATTAACGAATGAAGAAACGGCCTATTTTGTGTTTTCCGGGGAGATTAAAAACCAGGCGTATAACTCCAAAAGTCAGAATATAAACATTCTGCGCAGTAATGGTAGAATTACGGATGTAGCCAAGGCCTCCGATCAACAATATTTGAAAACGCTGTCCAAGAACGTTACCAAATATTATATGTGCTATCCTAAAGTTTCCGTTTAACTATTTTTCTTACTTTTGTCCACATGATATTTACAGCAAGCCAAATCGCGGGTATATTGGAAGGGGATGTTGAGGGCAATCCAGAGATAGCTGTACATAAATTAGCGAAGATAGAAGAAGGTGAAAAAGGAGCACTTACGTTTCTGGCCAACCCAAAATACACTTCGTTCATTTATACTACTAAAGCGTCTGTAACCATTGTAAACCGGGACTTTGTTCCAGATCATCATTTGGAAACTACCTTGATAAAAGTGGATGATGCCTACAAGTCCTTTTCCAAACTTTTGGAATATTACAATCAGGTTAAAAATAACAAAGTGGGCATTGAGGAGCCTGTTTTTAGATCGGATACCGCAACACACGGCAAGGATTTTTATTTAGGAGCCTTTTCCTATTTGGGCAATAACGTGAAGATTGGGGACAATGTAAAAATATATCCCAACGTCTATATAGGTGATAACGTTTCCATAGGCAATAATGTGGTCATCTTTGCAGGGGCCAAAATATATTCCGAAACCCTTATAGGTAACAATTGTGTGGTTCATAGTGGAGTTGTGCTGGGAGCAGATGGATTTGGATTTGCGCCTTCAGAAAATGGAGAATATATAACTGTTCCACAGACAGGAAACGTTATTCTTGAAGACAATGTAGATATAGGGGCGGGTACCACCATAGATCGTGCCACCTTGGGCTCTACCATTTTGAGAAAAGGGGTAAAATTGGACAATCAAATTCAAATAGCCCACAATGTAGAAATTGGAGAACATACCGTAATTGCCGCGCAGACCGGGATAGCCGGATCCACTAAAATTGGAAAGTACTGCAAAATAGGGGGGCAAGTAGGTATTGTTGGTCATATTATAATAGGGGACAGGGTAAAAATACAGGCCCAGTCCGGTATTGGAAGAAATGTTAAGGATGATGAAATATTGCAAGGCTCCCCAGCATTAAATTATGGGGATTACAATAAATCCTATGTACATTTTAAAAATCTGCCCAAAATAGTAAATAGATTAGAACACATTGAAAAAAAGTATTGACGGTGAGTAATACAACTACAAAACAACGGACAATTGCAAAGGAAATTACACTAAAAGGTGTAGGATTGCATACAGGGGAAAATGTAACATTGAAGTTTGTTCCTGCCCCTGAAAATTTTGGTTATGCTTTTAAGCGTGTGGATCTGGAAGGTGAACCCATCATAGAAGCTGATGCCAATTATGTAGTAAATACCCAAAGAGGTACCAATTTGGAAAAACGCGGGGTAAAGATCCAAACCTCAGAGCATGTCTTGGCTGCCTTGGTAGGCCTGGAAATAGACAATGTCCTTATAGAGTTGAATGCCCCTGAACCTCCAATTATGGACGGGTCATCCAAGTATTTCGTAGCAGCACTTGAAGAGGCAGGAATCGTTGAGCAGAACGCCTTGCGGGATGAGTTTGTAGTAAAGGACGTTATATCCTACAAAGATGAGGAAACCGGTAGTGAAATCACAATTATCCCATCGGATACCTACCAGATAACTACCATGGTAGATTTTGGCACCAAAGTGCTTGGCACCCAAAATGCCACTTTGGAGAACTTAAGCGAGTTTAAGTCGGAAATAGCGGACGCCAGAACTTTTAGTTTTTTACACGAACTTGAAATGTTGTTGGAAAACGGCTTGATAAAAGGTGGCGATTTAAATAACGCCATTGTCTATGTGGACAAAGAGATTTCCGATTCAACTATGAAAAAGTTGGAAAAGGCTTTCAACAAGAAGAAATTATCGGTAAAGCCCAACGGAATATTGGACAACCTAACGTTGCACCAGCCCAATGAAGCTGCCAGACATAAGCTATTGGATGTTATTGGTGATCTTGCCTTGACCGGAACAAGGATAAGGGGTAAGGTAATTGCCAATAAGCCTGGACATTTTGTGAATACACAGTTCGCCAAAAAATTGTCCAAAATCATTAAAATGGAAAAGAGGAACCATGTACCACAATATGATTTAAACAAACCGCCTCTGATGGATATCCATCAAATTATGGACATGTTGCCCCACAGACCTCCTTTCCTGCTTATAGACAGGATATTGGAACTGTCCGACCAACATGTGGTAGGAATGAAGAATGTGACCATGAACGAACCATTTTTTGTGGGTCACTTCCCTGGAGCTCCTGTTATGCCCGGAGTACTTCAGGTTGAAGCAATGGCGCAAACTGGAGGTATATTGGTTCTGAGTACCGTTCCAGATCCCGAAAATTACCTTACACTTTTCATGAAAATTGATAATGTAAAGTTTAAGCAAAAGGTACTTCCCGGAGATACCCTAATTTTCCACTGTAGTTTAATTACACCAATTAGAAGAGGTATTTGTCATATGCAGGCCTATGCCTATGCCAATAGTAAATTGGTATGCGAAGCTGAAATGATGGCTCAAATAGTTAAAAAGAAATAAGAAGGATGAATCAACCACTGGCTTACATTCACCCTGGAGCTAAAATTTCCAAAAATGTTGTAGTAGAACCTTTTACAACTATTCACAATAACGTAGTAATTGGAGATGGTACATGGATAGGTTCCAATGTTACCATTATGGAAGGGGCACGTATAGGAAAAAATTGTAATATTTTCCCGGGCGCCGTCATATCTGCACCACCGCAGGACCTAAAGTATGAAGGCGAAGAAACCACGGTCATAATCGGTAACAACACCACTATAAGGGAATGCGCTACCATACACAAGGGTACATCGGATAGGATGAAAACGGTAATTGGGGATAATTGTCTTATAATGGCCTATTGCCATGTTGCGCATGATTGTCTGGTAGGCAACAATTGCATTTTCTCGAACAATTCCACCTTGGCCGGACACGTAACCATTGGGGATAATGTAATATTGGCCGGCTTGGTAGCCGTACATCAATTTGTATCCATTGGTCGCCACGCCTTTGTAACGGGCGGTTCTTTGGTAAGGAAAGATGTACCTCCATTTGTAAAAGCGGCTCGAGAACCCTTATCTTACGTAGGTATAAATTCCGTAGGATTGAGAAGAAGAAACTTTGATTCCGATAAAATCCGGGAGATACAGAACATTTATCGAATACTATATCAAAAGAATTATAATAATACCCAGGCTGTTCAAATTATTGAAGCAGAAATGGAGGCTACTCCGGAAAGGGATGAAATTTTACAATTTATAAGGGATTCCCAAAGAGGGATCATGAAAGGTTATTTCAGTACTAATTAGAATTTTATGGCATCAACATCAGATATTAGAAAAGGATTGTGCATTAGGTACAATAACGACATTTACAAAATAATTGAATTTCTACATGTAAAACCGGGAAAGGGTCCGGCTTTCGTAAGGACCAAACTTAAGAGTGTAAGTTCTGGCAAAGTACTGGACAATACATTTTCGGGAGGTTCAAAAATTGAGGATGTACGCGTAGAAACCCGCTCCTATCAATTTCTATATGCGGAGGGCGAGAACTACCACTTTATGAACACGGACGACTACAACCAAATTACGCTTCAAGAAAGCTCTTTGGATGCACCAAATTTATTGAAGGAGGGCGAAGTGGTGACCATTCTTTTCAACACCGAGGACAGCATGCCACTTTCGGTAGATATGCCGGCAAGTGTTATTTTGGAGGTTACTTATGCAGAACCAGGGGTAAAAGGCAATACGGCCACCAATGCAACCAAACCCGCCAAGGTTGAAACGGGAGCCACTGTGAATGTTCCTTTATTTATCAATGAAGGCGATAAAATAAAAATTGACACGGAAAAAGGCGCTTATATGGAACGTGTAAAGGAATAATACAGTTTACAATACGCTTTTTGCTGCTTAATGGCATAAGAACCTTATTATGAAATTTCCATCTCCTTATACGCTTAACCAGATTGCCACCATAATCAACGCTCAATATGTGGGTAACGATGATTTTCCTGTGTTGGGCATGAACGAAATCCATGTCGTGGAGCCAGGTGATATCGTTTTTGTAGATCATCCCAAATACTACGATAAAGCTCTAAGCTGTGCAGCTTCCATTGTTTTGATCAATAAAAAAGTGGACTGCCCTGAGGGGAAGGCTTTATTAATTTCAGACGACCCATTTAGAGATTTTAACATCCTCACTCTTTTTTTCAAGCCTTTTTTAAAGGCCCAAAACAACATTTCCAGTTCGGCCAAAATTGGTAAGGATACCATAGTACAACCCAATTGCTTTATTGGAAACAACGTAGTAATAGGGGACAACTGTCTTATTCATTCCAACGTATCTATTTACGACAATTGTGTAATAGGAAACTATGTTACCATTCATTCCGGATCGGTTTTGGGGTCGGACGCTTTTTATTACAAAAAAAGACCTGAAGGATATGACAAATTGATCTCTGGCGGAAGGGTCGTTATTGAAGACAACGTGGACATAGGTGCTCTTTGCACTATAGATAAGGGTGTTACAGGTGATACCACTATAAAAAAAGGTACAAAGTTGGACAACCAAGTGCAAGTGGGCCACGATACGGTAATTGGGGAGAAATGCCTAATAGCCTCCCAAACCGGTATTGCGGGTTGCGTCATCATCGAAGATGAGGTTACCTTATGGGGGCAAGTTGGTGTAACAAGTGCTGCTACCATTGGAAAAAATGCAATGGTTAGTGCACAATCAGGAGTTTCAAAATCTCTCGAGGGAGGAAAAAAATATTTTGGTAGCCCGGCGGAGGAAATGAGGGAAAAATTGAAAGAACTGGCCTATGTTAAGCAAATCCCTTTCATATTAAAAAAATTAGAAAAATAAATATGCAGGAGAATAGTTTAGAATTCCTTTTCAAAACTTTATTTTTGCAAGAATCATTTAAACCAAATAAATAATGAGCGTTTTAGTTAATAAAGATTCCAAAATTATTGTTCAAGGTTTTACAGGTAGCGAAGGTACTTTTCATGCTGAACAGATGATCGAATACGGCACCAATGTGGTTGGTGGTGTAACACCGGGAAAAGGTGGACAAGAGCATTTGGGAAAACCTGTATTCAACACAGTTGAAGAAGCCGTTCAAAAAGTTGGGGCCGATACCACCATCATTTTTGTGCCACCGGCTTTTGCTGCAGATGCAATTATGGAAGCTGCTAGCGCTGGAATCAAGGTAATAATTACAATTACAGAAGGTATTCCCGTAGCCGATATGGTGAAGGTATATGACTATATTAAACATATGGACTGCCGATTGGTAGGTCCAAACTGTCCTGGAGTAATTACTCCAGGGGAAGCCAAGGTAGGTATTATGCCAGGCTTCGTCTTTAAAAAGGGAACTGTAGGAATTGTTTCCAAATCAGGAACTTTGACCTATGAGGCCGCAGATCAGGTAGTACGTCAGGGTCTTGGGATTACTACTGCCATCGGAATTGGCGGGGATCCCATAATTGGCACTACTACAAAGGAAGCTGTGGAGTTATTGATCAATGATCCGGAAACCACATGTGTAGTAATGATCGGTGAAATAGGCGGACAATTGGAAGCTGATGCCGCTCAATGGTATAAGGCAAGCGGAAGCAAGAAACCAATCGTTGGATTTATTGCTGGAGAAACTGCTCCAGCAGGAAGAACTATGGGGCATGCAGGTGCTATAGTAGGTGGTAGTGATGATACGGCCCAGGCCAAAAAAAGAATTATGAGGGAATGTGGTATCCACGTTGTAGATTCTCCTGCCGAAATTGGTTTAAAGGTAAAACAAGTATTGGGATAACCCCCGTTCAATAAATTTAATTCCGTTTATACTGTGCCGATTAGCTCGGGATTTTTCAGGATAAGCGGGATTTTTTTTGCCTCGAATTAGCAGGGTCTTAAAATTTTATACCAGCATTTAGGGTAAAAATTTTAAAACAGCTAAAACATAACTTATATTTGAGTATCAACTAAGAAACTAAAGACAGATGAAGTTACTAGAAGGAAAAAATGCAATAATCACCGGAGCAAGCAGGGGAATTGGAACCGGAATAGCGCAAGTTTTTGCAAAGCACGGTGCCAATGTTGCCTTTACATATAGTTCCAGTGAAGCTCCGGCTTTGGCCTTGGAAAAAGAGTTGAGTGCCTATGGTATAACAGCTAAGGCCTATAAGAGTAATGCGGCCAGTTTTGAGGATTCAGAAAAATTAGTATCCCAAGTATTGGAAGATTTTGGGGGTGTAATCGATATTCTGATCAACAATGCCGGTATTACCAAAGACAATCTATTAATGAGAATGAGCGAAGATGATTTTGATTCTGTCATAGAAATAAATTTAAAATCGGTTTTCAATATGACAAAGGCCGTTCAGCGAACCATGCTCAAACAAAGAAATGGCTCCATAATAAATATGAGCAGTGTGGTAGGGGTAAAAGGTAACGCGGGCCAGTCTAACTATGCCGCTTCCAAAGCCGGAATGATCGGGTTTACAAAATCCATTGCCTTGGAACTTGGTTCTAGAAATATAAGATGCAATGCTATTGCACCAGGCTTCATTGAAACAGAAATGACAGATAAGTTAGATGCCAAGGTAGTACAGGGATGGAGAGATGGAATTCCATTAAAAAGAGGGGGTCAACCAGAAGATGTTGCCAATGCCTGTCTTTTTTTAGCTTCGGACCTCTCTGCCTATATCACAGGACAAGTTTTAAATGTGGATGGCGGTATGCTTACCTAGCTATAATTTTTGGCCAGATAGGCCTTGAACTAGCTGTAAAAATACTAATTATAGGTTACGGCATGGCACTTAGCTGAACAAGCGCTAAGCTACATACCAATTTCTCAAGTATCTAGTTCAAAGCAATAATTCCAACGATCTTAAATAATGCAAATACAAACAATACTTTTTATATTGCTCGCGGCCATTGTGGCACTGGCACTAGTACTGTTTCAGTATTACTATAAAAGCAAAAGGAAGGGAAAACTTCAGGCAATCCTTTCCTTTTTGCGTTTTTTGGCCATATTCGGAACCCTATTGCTTATTATAAATCCAAAATTCACCAAGCGCGAATACACCCTGGAAAAGACCAATTTAGTGCTACTGACAGACAATTCATCTTCAATGACGTCAGAGGATAAGGTTCCAATAATCTCCGACTTGTCTTCATTGAAGAATAAAATGGAGTCATCATCGGAAAGTTTCAATATACTCAATTACAGATTTGGAGCAGATTTATCCAATTCCGATAGCCTTGGTTTCACAGAAAAAAGCACTAATATTTCTAAGGCCTTGGCTGGTCTAAAAGAAATATTCACCGGCACCAATACCGCAGTAGTGATGTTTACCGATGGCAATCAGACCATAGGGGAAGATTATGAATTTTATGGTAAACGGCAAAAATTCCCTATTTACCCTGTAGTTTTGGGGGATACCACCAAATATGATGACATATCAATAAGTCAAATAAATGCCAATAGATATGCCTTTTTAAAGAACAAATTCCCCTTGGAAGTTTTTATTTCTTATGACGGCAAGAAAGATGTCTCTTCGGAATTACAAGTTTATGTGGACGAAAAGATGTTATACAAGGAAAAAGTTGCGTTGTCCAATATTTCCAACACTAAGATTGTCAGCACACAGATAGAGGCCAGTACCGTAGGGATTAAAAACATTAAGGTGATTATTGCTCCACTGCCAAATGAAAAAAATAAGGCTAACAATGAAAAATTATTGGCCGTGGAAGTATTGGATGAAAAAACAAATGTGGCCATCATTTCTACTGTCCAACACCCGGACATTGGAGCTCTTAAGAAAGCTATTGAGAGCAACGAGCAAAGATTGGTCTCCATTTATAGACCCGACACCGATTTAAGTAAATTGCAGGAGGTTGACGTGTATGTACTTTATCAGCCCGATGCATCTTTTGATAAGGTTTACAAACAAATTCAATTACGAAATTCCAATTCCTTGACCATCTTAGGCACTTATACCGACCTGAATTTCGTAAACAAAATTCAAAATAACTTCTTAATAGAAACAGGTTATCCTGTGCAGGAATTATTTGCCACCCCCAATGCCGCGTTTTCAAAATTCGATATTTCAGATTTCGACCTGGAGGGTTTTCCGCCCCTTGTATCCGATGCAGGGCCAGTGAATATTTTAAGCAGGGGGGAACCCTTGTTAAAAGTCCGTATCAAAGGGGTGGATATGGACCAACCCCTATTAACCACTGTAGAGGAGGAGACGGCAAAACATGCCATCTTGGTCGGGGAAAACATATGGAAATGGAGGGTTCAAAATTACCGGAACGTTCAAACATTTAAGAATTTTGATGCCTTTCTAGGAAAATTGATCCTTTACCTTTCGACCACCAAAGGTAAAAATAGATTTGTATTGGATTATAGTACTATATACAATAACAGTAACGAAACAAACATAAAGGCCAATTATTTTGATGAGGCTTTTGCATTTGATTCCAATGCGTCCATCAACATAAAAGTGGGGAATAAATCCACTAATACCTCCATAGAAGTTCCAATGTTGTTAAAAGACGGATACTACGAGGCAGACCTAAGCAATTTATCCCCAGGGAAATATGATTTTGTTGCTACTGTAACCAAAGAGAAGCTGAGCAGGTCAGGTAGCTTTACCATATTGGATTTTGATGCCGAAAAACAATTTTCTTCCAGCAATTATGGCAAACTGAATCGTTTGGCAAACAATACAGCAGGAAAACTTTACTTTCCGGATCAAATGGACTCCTTGGTAAAGGCATTGGAAACCGATCCTAAGTTTGTACCTGTTCAAAAAAGCAAACAAATTGTTGTACCTTTAATCGATTTTAAATTTCTTTTGGGTATTATCATTGCGGCGCTATCGCTGGAATGGTTTTTCAGAAAGTATAACGGATTAACTTAATAAATATAATAAATGGATAAATTACCAAAAATTGCATTACCGGCCATATTCGCCCTAATAGTTCTTGTAATATTAATTTCAAAATCGGCCGTTACCATTGGCTCAGGGGAAGCAGGAGTGTTATATAAAACTTTTGCTGGCGGTGTGGTGACAGATGAACCTCCTTTAGGTGAAGGATTCCATCTTGTAGCACCTTGGAACAAGGTTTTTATATATGAGGTGAGGCAGCAAGAAGTCTTGGAAAAAATGCAGGTATTGTCCTCCAACGGACTTGAAATTAAATTGGAAGCTTCTGCCTGGTTCGAGCCTAAACGGGAATTTATTGGAAAATTGCACCAGGAAAAGGGCACGGAATATATTCAACGTGTGCTATTGCCTACCATTAGATCTGCTGCTCGTAGTGTTGTAGGAAGATATACCCCGGAACAACTATATTCCAGTAAAAGGGATGCCATACAACAAGAAATTTTTGAAGAGACCCAAAAAATTGTAGATGGGCAGTATATTCAACTCAACGAAATATTGGTGAGGGATGTAACCCTGCCAGCTACCATTAAGGAAGCTATAGAGCGTAAACTTAAACAGGAACAGGAATCCTTGGAATATGAATTTCGATTGGTTACTGCACAGAAGGAAGCCCAGAAAGTAATTATAGAGGCTCAGGGTAAGGCAGATGCCAACACCATACTTAGTGCCTCTTTGACAGATAAGATATTAAGGGATAAAGGTATTGATGCTACCATAAAATTGTCGGAATCTCCCAATGCCAAGGTAATCGTTATTGGAAGTGGGGAGTCAGGAATGCCGATTATACTAGGGAATCAATAATAATTTAACAATTTTAAAATAAATTGTTCCGTATAAATTTTCCAAGGTTGAAAAATAGTTTTAATTTTGCATTATCATGAAAAATAACAGGACACATCACCATCATTTCTTCACTTGCAATCAAGCGAGCTAGGAATGTATTGTTGTATCTAAACTATATTCTAACCCGTTTGAGCAATCAAACGGGTTTTGTATTTAACAACCTGTTAGATTTGTTCAGGCCAAAAACAAAATACCAAAAATGAAAAAAATTAGAATTGCGATCCAAAAAAGCGGCCGATTAAACGAAGACTCACTTCAAATATTAAAAGACTGCGGTATTTCCATAGACAATGGAAAAGACCAGCTTAAGGCTTCTTCCAGAAATTTTCCTTTGGAGGTTTTCTATCTTAGAAATGGGGATATTCCCCAATATCTTAGGGATGGGGTCGTAGATATTGCGATTATTGGCGAAAATGTCCTCATAGAAAAAGGTGAGGACATTTCCATTGCCGAGAAACTGGGGTTTTCCAAATGTAAAGTATCCTTGGCGGTACCCAAATCGGTCAAGTACAAATCGGTCACCGATTTTGAAGGTAAAAGGATTGCCACTTCCTATCCCAATACCGTTAAAAATTATTTGGATAGCAAAGGGGTAAAAGCGGATCTTCACATTATAAATGGTTCAGTAGAAATTGCCCCAAATATTGGCTTGGCTGATGCTATTTGCGATATTGTTTCCAGTGGCAGTACGCTGTTTAAAAACAATTTAAAGGAAGTTGAGGTAATGTTGACCAGTGAAGCCGTACTGGCCGTTTCTCCACAAATTTCCAAGGAGCGAACGGTCTTGTTGGAAGACCTAAGGTTTAGGATCCAATCGGTATTACGTGCCAGACAATCCAAGTATGTTCTTTTGAACGCACCAAACAACAAACTAAATGACATTATTGCATTATTACCGGGCATGAGGAGTCCAACCGTGCTTCCTTTGGCCGAAGAAGGATGGAGTTCCGTACATACCGTAATCAATAAGGATAAGTTCTGGGAAGTAATCCAAGAGCTCAAAAAAGCAGGAGCAGAGGGAATATTGGTTTGCCCAATAGAAAAGATGGTGTTGTAATAGTGCTATGGTTACTGAGTTTCAAATAAGGTTCATTCCAAAGGAGAATATGAATGAAATTTTGCCTTTGGTACAAATGCTAAACAACTATAAAATTCCTTTCGAAACCCTTAAAAAGAGATTGCAAGATATGCTCATGGACGGATATCAATGTTTGGGCGCTTATGATAAGGAAGAATTAATCGGCATTTGTGGGGTATGGGTTTTAAATAAACTCTACATAGGTAGACATCTGGAACCGGACAATGTATTTGTATTACCGGAATATAGAAGTTCTGGGGTTGGAAAATTAATGTTGGATCAGGTTTTAAACTATGGGTTGGAAATTGGATGCAATACCACTGAGATCAACTGCTATATTAATAATGAGAAAGGAATTCAGTTTTGGAACAACCAAGGTTATAAGGCTATAGGTTACCACATGCAAAAAGTATTATAGGAATGAACAAAATATACAATCCGAAAAGAGCACAATGGAAGACCGTTTTAAAACGGCCTACTCAATCGGTCTCCGATATCGAGGATATCGTTAACTCGGTTTTCAAGGAAATAAAGGCCGGGGGGGATACCGTTGTAAGTAGCTACACCAAAAAGTTTGATGGTGTAGTCTTACAGGATGCATTAGTACCAGCCATAGAAATCGAGGAATCCAATGAATTGATTTCCATCGATTTAAAGGCAGCTATTCAACAAGCTAAAAATAATATTGAAAAATTTCACAAGGCCCAAAAAACCGAAAGAATTACAGTAGAGACAGCAGATGGCGTACAATGCTGGCAAGAAAAAAGGCCTATCCAAAAAGTAGGATTATATATTCCAGGGGGTACCGCCCCTTTGTTTTCCACCATTTTAATGTTGGCCATACCAGCCAATATTGCAGGGTGCAAAGAAATTATCCTGTGTACCCCTCCCAACAAGGAAGGCAAAGTACACCCAGCCATTTTATATGCTGCCAACCTATGTGGGGTTACCAAAATATTCAAGGTGGGTGGCATCCAAGCCATTGCCAGTATGACCTTTGGTACGGAAACCATTCCTCCGGTGTATAAAATATTTGGGCCGGGAAACCAATTTGTGACTGTTGCAAAACAAATTGCCACTAAATACGGAATAGCCATAGATATGCCAGCCGGTCCCAGTGAACTTTTGGTCATGGCCGATGATACAGCCAATGTCGCATTTGTGGCCTCCGATCTATTGAGTCAGGCGGAACACGGGGTGGATAGTCAGGTCATTTTGGTATCCACTTCAAAAACCCTAATAGATGCGGTTGAAGCTGAGGTGGCCAAGCAAATTAAGGACCTTCCCAGAAAGGAAATAGCCGTAAAGGCCATCGCCAATAGTAAGTTGATCTTCGTGGAGGACGAACAGACTGCTGTAGATCTAATAAATGAGTACGGACCTGAGCACTACATTTTATGTGTTCAAAACGAGGAGTTTTATTTAGAACAAACCTATAATGCCGGTTCTGTTTTTATTGGAAATTACACCCCTGAAAGTGCTGGGGATTACGCATCGGGAACCAATCATACCCTACCCACCAACGGATATGCCAAGCAGTATAGCGGAGTAAACTTGGATAGTTTTATGAAGAGCATGACCTTTCAAAAAATATCTAAAAAAGGAATCCAGGAAATTGGTAGGACCATAGAATTGATGGCCGAAGCCGAAGGGCTACAGGCCCATAAAAATGCAGTAACCCTTAGATTGGACAGTTTAAAATAATGGTGCCAATGTATTCAGGCGAAACACCTGTATACTAGTGGAACCCAATGGCGAAAAGTATAAAAAGAATGAAAACGAAAATATTCGATATCAACAATATAGTACGGGAAAACGTAAAGGGGCTGAGCCCCTATTCTTCCGCAAGGGATGAATATGTTTCGGACGGCTCCAAAATGGTGTTTTTGGATGCCAATGAAAATCCTTTTGAAACTGGGGTAAATAGATATCCCGATCCGCACCAAAGGCGTTTAAAAGAAGTATTGGCAGAAAGAAAGGGAGTTTCTTCCCAACAGCTTCTATTGGGCAACGGCAGCGATGAAATACTGGATCTAATTTTTAGGGCTTTTTGTGAACCCAAAGAGGACAACATTATAAGCTTACCTCCAACCTATGGCATGTACAAGGTACTTGCGGGTATTAACAACGTGGAGAATAGAGAGGTACTTTTAACACAGGATTTTGAACCCAATGTACCTGAAATACTTAGGATAGCCGACGACAAAAGCAAATTGTTATTTCTGTGTTCCCCGAACAATCCAACCGGGAATAGTTTTTCCAATAGCAGTATAAGGGAGTTATTGGACAGTTTTAGTGGATTGGTCGTAGTAGATGAAGCTTATGTCGACTTTTCAAGTGAAAAAAGCTGGATTACGGAATTATCCAACTATCCCAATCTGGTAGTTACCCAAACCTTATCCAAAGCCTATGGAATGGCCGGAATACGATTGGGTACATGTTACGCTTCAGAAGAAATTATCTCGATATTGAACAAAATTAAACCTCCGTACAACGTAAATGAATTGACCCAGCAAAGAGCCCTGGAAAGGGTTTTGGACGCAAATGCGGTTAATTTGGAGGTATCGGATATTTTAACGGAACGGGAAGCTCTTGTTAAAGTATTGGGTCAAGTAGACTTCGTGGAAAAGATATATCCTTCCGATGCCAATTTTGTATTGGCCAAAGTGGATGATGCTACCAAAAGATATAATCAATTGCTAAAAAAAGGTATCGTTGTCCGAAACAGAACAACTCAGCCCCTTTGTGAAAACACCTTGAGATTTACTGTAGGTACCAAGGAGGAAAATAAGATATTAATAAGTGCATTGCAGAATATAACAACCATATAATACTATGAGTCCGGATACAAATACAAATTCCCCACAAGGGATCCAGAAGGCGAAAAAAGTGCTTTTTATAGACAGGGACGGCACTATTATCAAGGAAACCGTAGATGAACAAATCGATTCTTTTGAAAAAATGGTGTTCTATCCCAAGGCCTTTACTTTTTTGGGTAAAATAGCCAAGGAATTGGATTATGAATTGGTGATGATTACTAATCAGGATGGATTGGGGACCGATATTTTTCCTGAGCACACCTTCTGGCCTGTACATAATTTTATCCTAAAATCCTTTGAAAATGAAGGTGTTGTTTTTGACAAGGTGTTTCTGGATCGGACATTCCCCCACCAAAACGCCAATACCCGAAAACCGGGAACCGGATTGCTTACCGAATACTTTTCCAAAGAATACGATCTAGTCAATTCTTTTGTAATTGGGGACCGCTTGACCGATGTGGAACTGGCCAAGAATTTAGGGGCCAAAGGAATCTTCATCAATGACAATACCAATTTGGGGACTGGGGAAATATCTGTTAAAAGAGAGGAATTGGATAATTATATAGCCCTTGAAAGCAATGACTGGGAGAAAATTTACGAATTTTTAAAACTGAAAGACCGGGTATCGGAAATAACGCGCAAAACCAATGAAACCAATATTTTTATAAAACTCAATTTAGACGGTACCGGAAAAAGTGATATCAGCACAGGGTTGGACTTCTTTGATCATATGTTGGATCAATTGGCGCGTCATGGCCAAATGGACCTGGAAATAAAAGTTAAAGGAGATCTGGAAGTGGATGAACACCATACCATTGAAGACACCGCCATAGCATTGGGCGAAGTATTCCATAAAGCCTTGGGCAATAAATTGGGTATCGAACGCTACGGTTTCTGTTTGCCCATGGACGACTGTCTGGCACAGGCAGCCATTGATTTCGGCGGGCGAAACTGGTTGGTATGGGAAACAGAATTTAAAAGGGAAATGATAGGTAAAATGCCCACGGAAATGTTTTATCATTTTTTTAAATCTTTTACAGATGGAGCTAAGGCCAACCTAAATATCAAGGCCGAAGGCCAGAACGAACACCATAAGATCGAGGCCATTTTCAAGGCGTTTGCCAAGGCCATTAAGATGGCCGTTAAACGCGATGTAGAAAAAATGGTGCTGCCAAGTACCAAAGGTGTATTATAGAAAAAATAAATAAGTCCTAGGGACAAAGAAAATGAAAATAGTAATTATAGATTACGGAGCTGGAAATATACAGAGCATTAAATTTGCCTTTCAACGCTTGGGATACGAAGCTATCTTGAGTAAAGCGGCAGATGAGATCATGGCAGCGGATAAAGTTATTTTTCCGGGTGTGGGAGAAGCCAGCAGTGCCATGAAAAAATTACGCGAAAGTAAATTGGACCAAATTATACCCAAATTAACACAGCCGGTATTGGGAATTTGCCTCGGGATGCAGTTAATGTGTCATTCCTCCCAAGAAGGAGATACACAGGGCCTTGGTATTTTTGATGTAGATGTGGTTAAATTTTCCAAAGAGGTAAAAGTTCCACAAATTGGATGGAATCAAATTACCAATTTGAAATCCGATTTATTCAAGAACGTCAAAGAAAAAGAGCATATTTATTTAGTGCACAGTTTTTATGCCCCATTGTGCGAAGAGACCATAGCCGAAGCTGAATATGGTTTGGGGTATAGTGCAGCCCTAAAAAAAGATAATTTTTATGGAACTCAATTTCACCCGGAAAAGAGCAGTGAGGCAGGGGAGCAGATTCTTAGAAATTTTATCGAAACTATAGAGACCCCAATATAAATAAATACCAATTGGTATTTAATAAAAACAAAAATGAGAATAATACCTGCAATAGACATCATTGAAGGAAAATGTGTTAGACTTTCGAAAGGAGACTACGATACCAAGAAGATTTACAATGAGAATCCCTTGGAAGTGGCAAAGGAGTTTGAATCCCATGGGATAGAATACCTACATTTAGTAGATTTGGACGGCGCCAAATCCAAGCACATTGTAAATCATAATGTGCTGGAAAAAATAGCCTCCAATACCAACTTAAAAATTGATTTCGGGGGTGGACTCAAGACCGATGAAGACCTAAGGATAGCGTTTGAAAGTGGAGCCAATCAAATTACAGGAGGAAGTATTGCTGTAAAAGACAGGGAAACCTTTATCTCTTGGATTAACAAATACGGTCCGGAGAAAATTATTCTAGGAGCAGATGCCAAGGATGAGATGGTGGCTGTATCCGGTTGGATGGAAGAATCCAAGGAGGAGCTGATTCCCTTTATCCAAGGGTATCAAAAAGAAGGTATCAGAGGGGTCATCTGTACCGATATTAGCAAAGATGGTATGTTGGAAGGCCCTTCCTTTGATTTGTACCGCAAAATTTTAGAAGAATGCGGGCCTAAATTATTGTTAATTGCCAGTGGCGGTATTTCAACTTTTGATGAACTCCCTAAATTGGCCGAGTTGGGCTGCGAGGGAACCATAATTGGAAAGGCCATTTATGAAAATAGAATTAGTTTAAAACAGTTGGAAAAATTTATTCTCGATATTTAACCAATAAATCCCTTTGTAGTTTAATGGGGACAAGCTAGTAATTGCATTGAAGATATTAACTGGATTCATCTCCAAAGACAAAAATAAAAGTACCCAATGTTAACAAAAAGAATTATCCCTTGTTTGGATATTAAAAACGGTAGAACGGTAAAAGGGATAAACTTCGTAGATCTGCGAGATGCAGGAGACCCTGTGGAACTAGCTGAAATCTATGCCAAAACCGGAGCGGACGAGCTTGTTTTCCTGGATATTTCCGCTACAGAGGAGAGGAGGAGAACATTGGCCGATTTAGTGCTGCGCGTTGCTGAAAAAGTCAATATTCCGTTTACTGTAGGAGGTGGTATTTCTTCCGTGGAAGATGTAGATATTTTGCTACACAACGGAGCGGATAAAGTATCCATAAATTCATCGGCCGTAAAAAATCCTCAATTGATCAATGACCTCGTAGCCAAATTTGGCTCCCAATGTATAGTTGTAGCCATAGATGCCAAACAAATAGATGGGGAATGGATAGTACATTTGGTAGGAGGGAAGGTCCCCACAGAGCTAAATCTTTTTAGCTGGGCAAAGGAAGTGGAAGCTCGAGGGGCAGGAGAAATCCTGTTTACTTCCATGAACCATGATGGCACTAAGGACGGATTTGCCAACGAAGCTTTGGCCATATTATCGACCGAATTGAATATTCCAATAATAGCATCGGGCGGAGCAGGAAATATGCAACATTTCACGGATACATTTATAGAAGGCAAGGCCGATGCAGCTTTAGCGGCGAGCGTTTTTCACTTTAAGGAAATCGAAATTAAAGACTTGAAAGAAGAGTTAAAAAGAAATAATATACCGGTTAGATTATAAAACCTTATGGAATCCAAAATTATGAACATAGACTTCAATAAAAATAACGATGACCTGGTCCCGGCCATAATACAGGATGCAATTACCAAAAATGTACTAATGCTCGGGTATATGAACCAAGAAGCTTATCAAAAAACATTAAATAGCCGTAAAGTAACCTTCTTTAGTCGCACTAAAAAAAGATTATGGACCAAAGGGGAGGAAAGCGGAAATTTTTTGAATCTAGTGGATATTAAACTGGATTGTGACAATGACACCCTATTGGTCATGGTAAATCCAGTTGGGCCAACATGCCACAAAGGAACCGATACCTGCTGGGGCGAAGAAAACAATACTTCCTTTGGGTTTATTTCTGAATTGGAAAATATTATTCAAAACAGAAAAGAACAAGCTGAGGGAAAGGTAGATATTCCAGAAGGAACAAAACCTAGCTATGTTTCCTCTCTATTTAAGAGCGGCATCAATAAAGTTGCCCAGAAAGTAGGCGAAGAGGCCGTAGAGGTCGTAATTGAGGCCAAAGACGATAACGACCAGCTCTTTAAGGATGAAAGCGCCGATCTTTTGTTCCATTACCTAATATTGCTGCAGGCCAAAGGATTTAAACTTCAAGACATAGTTAATGTTCTGAAGTCTCGGCATTGATTTACGGATATTTTTCATATGCCTTAAAATTTGTGTAATTTCCAAATTGATTTTTTTTTGTAAAAAAAATTAACTTATCTTCAAAAATTACAAGAATTAATCAATTAACATTAATAAGAGCATAGGCTATGAAATCAAATAGGAGAGATTTTCTGAGAAAAACATCCATTGCTGGTATGGGTTTGGCAATGACCCCGGCATGGTCAAATTCAATCATTGGCAACAACCCGAAAAATATTCCCGGACCTTTATCTCACGCCAACTATATGGGCGGATTTTCTGCTCCTAAATTGGAGACGGTAAAATGCGCTTTTATCGGGGTAGGTGCCCGGGGGTCTGGGCATGCACAACAGATTGCAGCCATTGAGGGAACAGAAGTAGTCGCTATCAGTGATTTGTACCAGGATCTCGCCGAAAAATCGGCAAATATATGTAAGGAGAACGGTGGGGGTACCAGACACAAGAAAATAAACCTGTACACCGATGGGGAGAACGACTGGAAAAAGATGTTGAAACAGGAAAAGCCAGATGCCGTTTTTGTGTGTACCCCATGGAAATTGCATGCACCTATGGCCATTGAAGCTATGAATAGCGGGGCCCATGTTTTTGTTGAAGTTCCACTGGCACTTACCATCCAGGAAATGTGGGATATTGTGGATACCTCCGAAAAAACCCAAAAGCATTGTATGATGATGGAAAACGTCAACTACGGCAGGGAGGAACTACTCTACCTAAATATGTGTCGGAAAGGTGTTATTGGGGAGTTGCTTCACGGGGAAGCGTCCTATATACATGAGTTAAGAGGGCAAATGAACGAAGTTGAGCGTGGCACGGGTTCATGGCGCACCTATCATTATGCAAACCGCGATGGTAATCTATATCCTACACATGGATTGGGACCGGTTGCCCAGTATATGAATTTAGCCAGAGGAGAAGATAATTTTAAATTCATAAACTCCTTTTCTTCTCCTGGCAAAGGACGAAATCTATATGCCGCCAAGAATTTTCCAGCAGACCACAAATGGAATAAGTTGGACTTTAAAGGAGGGGATATAAATACATCCATTGTAAAAACAAACATGGGTAGGACTATTATGGTACAATGGGACGAAACAAGCCCCAGACCCTACACCAGACACAATATGATTCAAGGAACAAAAGGAATTCTGGCAGGTTTCCCGACCAGAATTGCCTTGGAAGGCGGGGTAGAAGGCGGTCCGGATAGCCACCACGAATGGGCAGAAGGCGAGCAATTGCAAAAGATTTATGAAAAATACGAGCATCCCTTGTACGTGCGCTTGGGAGAATTGGCTACCAAAATGGGCGGACATGGTGGAATGGACTTTATAATGAGGTACCGAATCATCGAGTGCCTACGCAATGGCCTACCATTAGATCAGAACGTATACGAAGGTTGTTATTGGAGTGCAGTAGGTACTTTGAGCGAGGTGTCCGTTGCTCAAAACGGTGCTCCTCAAGAGTTTCCGGATTTTACCAGGGGCAATTGGAAAACCACAGCGCCTTTGGATATTGTCGGCTAAAAGCACTTCAGAATAATAATAAAAAGTCATTCTATACCGGATCAACCCAATAATATTTGGTCCAAGTATACAATGACTTTTTCTTTGATATAGGGAAGGGTAATAGACCCAAAAAGTTACTCTGAACTGTCAATTCCTGCAACCTCGGTCCTACCATCCATATAACTGATCAGGTCCTGGGTACTTGTGAATACCTTTTTACTATAATAACGTCCTCTATCCCAATCCGCAGGGTCCGCAGCCTTTAAGGCATCCGCTATAATGTCCTGCACTTTTTCCGACAGGCCTTCACATTGACTGCCTTCCAATAACTTAAAAAGTTTTTCATAGGATTCCAAGGCCTTACTTGAATAGAATTTCTGATGATCATAGTTGTTCGCCTTCAATGCGCTTTTGGCATGATTAAGGGCATAGGAAGCGGTAGAATAAATTAATTCGCAATCGTCCTTTGCCTGTGCTATGGAAAAAACAAACAATGAATAGAACAACAAATAAACTTTTTTCATAGGTGCGGGTTTTAAGATTTGTCTAAAGAAAACGAAACTATAATCCCAATATTGCTATCCTATTTCATTTCTAGTATTTTTAAACAGGTTTTAGCCTCCCGCATTTTTACCAAATTTTAAAGGTTTTACCACCAAACAATGAAAAGTTTTTCAATGGTAAAATCAGATGATTTCATCCATAATAATGGCGAGTTTTTATTTTCCAATCCAATCGAAATCAAATCTAGCATATCACTATGGCTTAGCCAATTAACTCCTTGATGTGGATCCAGAAGCCATTCCTGTTTGGTCGGTAAATAATATTGGTTTTCAAAAAATAAAGGGGACTTAAATTTTTGGAAAGGCATCCACCTGCCACTAATACAATTGGAATTAAAAGGGGCCAGATCCATATTCTGCTTCATAAAAGGGACAAATAATTGGGATTTAAAACAGACCTGATGCAATAGTTTCGAAGGCGTTATATTAAATCCTTGTAATACAGTTGAGGCTTCCGCTGTCTTTAAAAGTGGAATTTGATGATTTATAATCCTTTTCTTCTTGGCTTGAAAAGAATCGCGTTGGTTGGGGCCTATCAATTGGCTTGCAATGTTTGTTGCCTCCTCAGATATTACATAAAACTTATACGTTAATTCAATATGAATATATTCTTGACTATCAACATCTTGCAATAAGAAATCTATTTCCCCTAAACTTACTTTTTCCCTCCGTATGGGAATGTTGTGCGCTATAACTTTGTATTGCCTTGAATGTTGGATCAGCTTTAGAAAAATATGTTCTATTTTATGTCCTAACCTTACATTCGAGGGAATTAACCCCATATCCAAATTTTCAAAATATATTGCTGGAAATACAAATTGCTTCAAACCGTCCAATTCTCCAGTCCAAAGGGAAGGAGTTTTGTAAAATGCCTTGTAATATGAAAGGTTTTTATGATCCAAACGGTCCTAATATAGGTAAAGCGTTAAGTTTTCTTTAAAATGGAAATGGTCTAGACCAAATTAAGTAATTTTATAGTATGGCTATTAATAAAAGAAAAGGGTTTCGATTTTCCAACTATGAAGCCCCCGAGCAAACTCCTTTCGAAAAACTTTTTGATATTTTCAAGGAACTGATTACACATACTTCGGGAGATGTGGATGAGGCTTTGGATTGGTTAAGGGAACTGGACAAGGAGTACGAACTTACCGATGAGAACTATACCATAGATGATTTTATAGAAGATCTAAAGGCAAAAGGTTTTCTGAGAGAGGAACCAAAAGAAGGTGATGGAGATGGTTCCGGCGGGCAAAAGGCGGATTTGTCCATAACTGCCAAAATGGAACGGATCATTAGGCAAGCGGCCCTGAATCAAATTTTCGGTAAAATAAAGCGCAGTGCTTCAGGTAACCATAAAACCGGCTTATCGGGTAGGGGGGATGAACATATGGGCGAATTCAGGGAATATAGATTTGGCGATAGTTTAGAGCGAATTTCCATGACCGAGAGTTTAAAAAATGCCCAGATAAACCACGGTATCGGAAATTTTCATTTAAGCGAAGAGGATTTGGTGGTAGAGGACACCCAATTCAAAGCCCAAATGAGCACGGTATTAATGATCGACATTAGCCATAGTATGATACTCTATGGTGAGGACCGCATTACGCCTGCCAAAAAGGTAGCTATGGCCCTGGCAGAACTCATCACGACCCGTTACCCAAAGGACACCTTGGAGATTTTGGTTTTCGGCAACGATGCCTGGCCCATTCCGATAAAGGATCTGCCTTATTTAAAAGTGGGACCTTATCATACCAATACCGTTGCCGGATTGCAATTGGCCATGGACATGCTCCGTAGAAAGCGAAATACGAACAAACAGATATTTATGATTACGGATGGCAAACCCAGCTGTATTCGATTGTCTGACGGCACCTATTATAAAAATAGTGTGGGCTTGGATGATTATATAGTGGAGAAATGCTACAACATGGCCAGACAGGCCAGAAAGCTCCATATCCCCATAACCACTTTTATGATTGCCAAGGACCCGTATTTAACGCAATTTGTGAGGCATTTTACGGAAGCCAATAAGGGAAAAGCCTTCTTTACCGGCCTAAAGGGACTTGGTGAAATGATTTTTGAGGATTACGAGCAAAATAGGAGAAAAAGATTAAAAGGATAAATAACAAAAAAAAGGCAAAAGCTATTAGGCACCATTCCCTGTTGAACTAAATAAAACAGGGAGACCAAAATATAAATATTTACAGATGAAATTGAATCATAAGGAAATTACCAATCTAGGGGAACTTAGAAAGGCAGGATACAAAACAAAAAAAATTAAGGATGAGTTAAGGGCAAATCTTATTGACAAAATAAAGTCGGATGAAATTACATTTCCCGGGGTTTGGGGCTATGAAAATTCTGTAGTACCGGAACTGGAAAGAGCTATATTATCCAGACACAACATCAATCTATTGGGGCTTAGGGGCCAAGCTAAAACGCGTTTGGCAAGACTAATGGTAAATTTATTGGACGAGTATATTCCAATGGTCACCGGTTCGGAAATAAATGATGACCCCTTAAGCCCAATCTCACGCTTTGCTATAGAAACCATAAAGGAACACGGTGACCTGACACCTATTTCCTGGCTGCACAGAAGTGAACGTTTCTTTGAAAAATTGGCTACGCCGGATGTTACGGTGGCCGATTTAATTGGCGATGTTGACCCCATCAAGGCCGCCAACCTAAAGCTGTCCTATGCAGACGACAGGGTGATACATTTTGGAATGATCCCCCGTGCCAATCGTTGTATTTTTGTTATCAATGAACTGCCTGATCTACAGGCCAGGATACAGGTCTCCCTTTTTAATATCTTACAGGAAGGGGACATTCAAATTAGGGGTTTTAAACTTCGATTGCCTTTGGATCTACAGTTTGTATTCACCGCAAACCCTGAAGATTATACCAATAGGGGTAGTATTGTAACCCCATTAAAGGATAGGATAGGGTCCCAGATTCTAACCCACTATCCAGAAGATATTGAAACCGCACGTAAAATTACGGAACAGGAATCCAAATTGGACAAACGCCAAACTGAGACCATTTATGTCCCGGATTTGGCAAAAGATCTTTTGGAACAAATAAGCAGGGAAGCCAGGGAAAGTGAATATGTAGATGCCAAAAGTGGTATTAGTGCCAGGATGAGTATAACTTCATTCGAAAATCTAATGAGTACCGCTGAGCGAAGGGTGCTAAAGAATGGTCAAGAAACGACGATGATAAGATTGAGCGATTTTATGGGGGTTATTCCCTCTATTATCGGTAAAATAGAATTGGTTTATGAAGGGGAACAGGAAGGTTCCGGCAGTGTTGCAGAAATATTAATAGAAGATGCAGTGAAGTCCCTCTTCCTAAATTATTTCCCGAAAATAGATAAATTGGAACGCAAGGATGCCGAAGGTCCTTATGATGAATTGGTAAGTTGGTTTTTTGATGGGGAAGGCTTTGATTTGTTGGATGATGCTACCGACAAGGAATACAAGGAAAAGCTGGATAGTATTATCCCACTTCAACAATTGGTCGCAAAATACCAACCTGACGTTAAAAAGGAAGACACTTATTTTCTAAAGGAATTGCTGTTGTGGGGACTTGTTGCCCATAAAAAATTAAGTAAGCAGCGATACACTTTAGGGTATCAGATAAAAGATGTATACGGTAGTTTTATTAGAGGATTATAAAATACCGCTTATTTACTCCCAGGCATCAATATGATTATTTAAGTAATCAAAATCATATTTGCCCACTATCCGTTTTCTAATGACAAAGGACCAGACAGTTAGTAGGACCAATAAGGTTTGTAGCGCAATAATCAAAACACCCATGGGAACGAAAGAACTTGGAATAACATGGTCCTGAAATTCATTTTGGGAACCAAGTATTAAAAAAGTTTCATAAATATTATATCCGTAAACCAATAAGATAGCGTACATGACATACTCAATATTTTTCATGATCATATCAGGATATTCCATTTCCGTTATCTTAAACCATAGTACATACAAATAAAGAAAGTGGATCATTGTCAAAAATGGAAAAATATAACTCTCGAACCTATTGAATATAAAGGTATTTCCATACATGCTATAAAAACCTAGGATTATTAAGGATAGCACTGATACAATGGTAAGTACAATAATAATTTTAGGAGTGGTTCTTTTAACGGAATTTTCCATAATTACGGTTTAAGATTATAGGACAATTTTCAACATAATTACAACTTAATTCTTAAACCTCGGTGAAATTTTCGTTGAATATATAGAAATATAAGATAGAAAAAAGGCGGCTTGGACGAAGAACCAAAAAGCACGATGAACTTATAACAATTCTATTTTAAAATACGTTCTAGGACCAAACATAAATTCGACCTTCCCTATACTTGCTTAGCCTAGGGTTTGTTCGGATTTAATGATGAAACAATTAAACCAAATGCAAACACCTCGTTTTTACTATTTAGTTCATGTGCAATTCTTGGGCTTTCGCTATAGCGGCTGGCAAAAGCAGCCAAATCAAAAAACGGTGGAGGGAATGCTGGTAAAGACCTTAAAATTTGTTTTGCCCAATTCCAAATTCAAGATCCTGGGAGCCGGGCGTACAGATGCTAAGGTATCGGCCTTAAACACAGCTTTCGAATTATTTGTGGATAAGGAACCTCTAGAAGACCTTCAGGTATTCATGCGCGATTTTAATGCAAACCTACCCCCGGATATTCGTATCATCAATATAGACCAGGTCAATGAAAACTTCAATATCATACAAGAAAGCAAACTGAAGGAATACGTATATCTTTTTTCCTTTGGTCAAAAAAACCATCCCTTTTGCGCGCCCTTTTTGACAAACATCATAGATAAGCTAAATGTGGATTTAATGATAGATTGTGCCCAGCTTTTTATAGGTACCCATGATTTTTCATCCTATACGGCCCGACTCCAGCCCAACACGAAAGTGCTTAGGACTATAGCATCTTGTGAAATAAAAAAAAATGAAATATTGAAGGCTAATTTTTTTCCGGAAGTAAGTTACGCCCTGCATATTGCCGGTGAAGGCTTTATGAGATATCAGATTAGGATGATAATGGGCGCTTTGATTCAAGTGGGCAAGGGAGAACTAACGACAATGGACATAAAAGAGTCCTTGAAAAAGAAAAACAATACCGTATTGACATATGTTGCCCCTGGTTCAGGTTTAGTGCTCAACAACCTCGAGTTTAAATAGCTGCTAACAAAATATTTATAATGAAATCCTCAAATTATTCTTTTTAATGGTGATAAGTCCTTATTTCGAGGGTCGGATTTCATAAATTAGTGGTAAGAACAAAATAGTTTCTTGGCTATTAAAATAAAATATCAATCAATGTCCAAAAAAAAACCAACACATAAAAAGCAATCCATAAGACACATTAAAACAGGTAAGTCTCCTGGGACAGTTACCTATTTAGGAAGTAGGGAAGGAGCCAAAAGCGTTGTTAATATCATGGAATACAATGAGCAGGACATTAACGAATCTACAATTGATGTCTATGCGCCATCTAATTTCAATAAAATTATTGACCACAAAACATCTCCATCCATCTCGTGGATAAATATTATCGGTATAAGCGACGAGAAGTTCATTGAAAATTTGGGAAACGCCTTCTCTCTTAACCCATTATCCACAGAAGATGCCGTAAACACACATCAACGCCCAAAGATAGACGAATACGACAACTATATTTTTGGAACCTTCAAAATGCTTTATTTAGATGAGAAAAATGCATTGGTGACCGAACATGTGGCCATAGTCTTAATGGAAAATTTGGTTCTTGTTTTACAGGAAATGCCGGATGACGTTTTTAAGAGTGTTAGGGAGAGGGCCAGGACCAAAACTGGACGAATAAGAACAAAAAAGGCCGATTATTTATTTTTTGCTTTGTTGGATGCCATTATAGATAATTATTTTGTGGTGTTGGAGAATGTCAACCAGAAAATAGACCTTTTGGAAGAGGAAGTATACGATAACCCTAGGCCCGATACGGCCCACGCTATTCAAGAATTAAAAAAGGAAATACTCAAAATTAGAAGGTTCATTTATCCAGTTAAAGAGCTGATAAGCAAACTAATAGATTCTGAACATGTCTTAATTAGCGCTGACACCAAGATATTTCTCAGAGACACCATGGATCATTGCACAGAAATTAATGACAGCCTTAATATATTAAGAGAAATGTCCATGAGCCTCATGGAAATGTACATGAGCAACATGAGCAATAAAATGAACGAGGTCATGAAAGTACTGACCATTATGGCCACTATTTTCATCCCCCTTACCTTTATTGTTGGGGTATATGGAATGAATTTTGAATACATCCCGGAACTGAAGTTCCAACATGGATACTTCTATATTTGGGGTCTCATGATAGCAATATTTATCGGACTACTATTTTATTTCAAAAAGAAGGGGTGGCTGTAATCTAACGCTAAATGCCACCTGTTAATCGAACAGATCCGAGGAAAGATAGCGGTCGCCACGATCGCATACAATAGAAACAATGATGCCCTCTTCCAAACTTTGGGACAATTTTACTGCAGCAGCGGCAGCCCCACCACTGCTCATTCCTGCAAAAATACCTTCTTCCTTGGCCAATCGCTTTGCCATATCCCTAGCTTCCTGCTCGGTAACCTCCATAACGGAGTCCACTTTCTGGGGATTAAAAATTTTGGGGAGATATTCTATGGGCCATTTGCGAATACCGGGGATTTTGGCCTCATCGGCGGGTTGCACCCCAACAATCTGAATCTTGGAATTCTTTTCCTTCAGAAAGGTGGATGTACCCATTATAGTACCGGTGGTACCCATGGACGATACAAAATGGGTGATTTCCCCTTGGGTATCCCTCCATATTTCTGGACCGGTGCTTTTATAATGTGCCTTCCAATTATCATTATTGGAAAACTGATTGATCATGATATAACCTTCTTCTTTTACCTTTAGTTCAGCATAATCCCTAGCTCCTTCAATGCCAACATCGGCAGGGGTTAGGGTCACCTTGGCTCCATAAGCCCTCATGGTCTGTACTCTTTCCTTGGTGGAATTTTCGGGCATTACCAATTCTATATCCAACCCATAAATTCCAGCTATCATGGCCAAAGCTATACCGGTATTTCCACTGGTAGCCTCTATCAATTTGGAGTTTACCTCAAAATCTCCCCTTTCCAAACCTCCTTTTATCATATTAAGGGCGGCGCGATCCTTAACGCTTCCTCCGGGATTATTTCCCTCCAGCTTAAAAAAAAGTTTAACCTTGGGATTGGTGTTGATTACTTTTGACATTACCATGGGAGTGTTCCCTATAATATCCAAAATACTATGAGACATGCGGTAGGGTTTTTATTTTGATTATTGGAGAATGGTAAACAGTGGAATTGGCGGGTACCGATTCTGTAATCCATGCATTTCCACCAATTATAGAATTTTCCCCGATTACGGTATCCCCTCCAAGGATAGTGGCATTGGCATATATGGTAACATTGTTTTCAATGGTGGGGTGACGCTTTGTTTTTTGCAATTTTTTGGCAACATATAAAGCTCCCAAGGTTACCCCTTGATAGATTTTTACGTTATTTTTAATTATCGCGGTTTCACCTATGACCACACCTGTGGCGTGATCAATGAAAAAGGAATTTCCTATTTGCGCCCCAGGGTTTATGTCCACACCCGTCTGCCTATGAGCATATTCTGTCATCAATCTGGGAACCAAGGGAAAGCCATCTTTATAAAGTTCATGGGCAAGCCTGTAGATCGCAATGGCATAAAAACCAGGATAGGCCATATATACCTCCTCTATGGATAGGGATGCAGGATCGCAATTTACAATGGCCTCGGCATCCAAATTCAATTTTTCAAGAATTTCTGGCAGGCGCACAACAAAATTCGCCCAAACCCTTTGACAAGGTTTGTCTACCTGCCAACAGGCCAAATTTACCAATGCATCAAATTCCTTTTCCAATAGATCCAGATTTTCATCGACCGGGGTATCTATATCGAACAGGGTATAAAACAAACGGTTGGTAAATGATTCCGTTCTTTCCTTAAGTTCGAACCTCAGGTTAGGCTGATTTTTATGTTCCTTAATATTCTTTATTATAGATGCTTTATCCATTTGCACTTTTGATTATACGTTCAAAATTAACCATTATTTCAAAATCAGCTTATGCTAAATTGGTTAACTTTAGCACAAAGATAATGTGTTATGAGTCGTATACAACAGCCGCTAATTACGAAAGATGTATTTCAATTTTTGGAAAAGCTAAAAAAAAACAACTCTAGGGAATGGTTCACGGAGCATAAAACTGAATTCAAGGAGCTGGAAACAGGGGTCAAAAGTTTTTATTCCGCCTTATTGTATAAAATGAAAGCTCATGATGACATTGAAAAATTAAAAATGTTCCGCATCTATAGGGATGTACGTTTCTCCAAAGACAAAACTCCCTATAAGACCCATTTTGCAGGCTCTTTCTCCAGGTCCGGACAGCGATTGCGAGGAGGATACTATATACGGCTAAAACCCAATGAAACCTTTATTGCGGCTGGGTTCTGGGAGCCCAATAAAGAAGATCTACTAAGAATAAGGAAGGAATTTGAAACCGATGCCTCGGAAATACGTGCCATAATGAATAAGAACAGTTTTAAGAAGGTATGGGGCGAAATGCAGGGTGATGAATTAAAAACTGCTCCCTCCGGATTCAACAAGGAGCACCCCAACATCGATCTGATCAAAAGAAAACAATTCATTTTTGTGAAAAACTTTTCAGATGAGGAAGTCATGTCGCCAGATTTTATGACGAATGTAGACCTTGCATTTCAAGCAATACGACCTTATTTTAACCTTATGAGCGATATACTCACCACTAATCTTAATGGGGAATCACTTTTGGATTAAGAAGTTTATACCGGCTGAAGCGATGCTTTTTCAAAAAATTGAACCTGATCTTTAATACGCTCAATGACCATCTGCATCATGCGTTTATTTAAAGACGACGAATTAAGTATATATAATTCATACTCCTCCGTGGTAAATTGGCCTATGATAATTCCTTTTAGAGAATTTCTAAACTTAATGTCCTTTTGGATCGCATTTTCTATAAAAATCAGACGTTTGTTCATCCCTAGTTCATAAAAACTATTTTTATGTTTAGTGATGTAATTCTGAAAAACCAAAAGCAATAAAGCGTTTTGCATTTTAATTACAGGACGTAAGGTTTGATTTTGAAACCTCTCATCACTGCTCATAATTTCCGTTACTTTGGCTGAAGGGATTATAGGACGAATTTCCAAAAGACTATGGGACCTATCGCTCATATCATTGGTGTTTTTATAAAGGTAGGTATTAGGGTTTTCTCTTATTTGGCATTCCTATATAGTTTTTAACGAGGTTATGAACATTATTGTTCTTTATTAAGAAGAATACCTTCCCTTTATGAAGAAACAAAAAAATTGAATTATAGCATACCTCCATCAGACTACAAAAAATTCAAGAATAATCCTATTAATTATCGCCGGTGGCAATATGGGAATCTAATTATTATTACCCCAATTAATTCCCAAATTGAACAAAAAATTAAGGTGTAATTTAGATTTACCTAAATCGGTTGACATTTCTCTCTTAAGCCTACTATAGGGCCATTTTCTTTACTAATTTTGCAGTAAAATTTTAGATACTATGAGATTTCATACAAGAAAATGGGTGAAACCAGAAGATTTAAATGCCAACGGTACTCTATTTGGAGGCAAGTTATTGGCATGGATAGACGAGGAAGCCGCACTATATAGTATTATTCAATTGGAGAACAAAAGGGTTGTTACCAAATATATGTCCGAAATAAATTTTATGTGCACCGCATTAAAAGGGGACATTGTTGAAATTGGTATAGACGTGGTAAAATTTGGCAAGACCTCCTTGACGCTTAACTGTGAAGTTCGGAACAAAATGACCCGGGAAACTATTGTGACCGTAGACAATATTATCATGGTAAATCTAGGTGCTGATGGAAAACCCAAACCACATGGAAAAACCAAAATTGAATTTGTAAGAGACCGTCTGGCTTCGGAAGTTTAGTTTACGACATACGTTTTTGCCACTTCCTGTACCTCATCCAGAACCCGTAGTAAATTGCCTCCCCAGAGTTGCGCAATTTCCTCCTCGGTATAACCTCTTTTGACCAGCTCCAGGGTTACATTAGGGGTTTCGGATGCGTCTGTCCACCCGGCAATGCCTCCACCACCATCAAAATCGGAACTTATCCCCACGTGATCGATCCCCATTAAATTAACCATATAGTCAATATGGTCCACAAAGTCGGTCACATCTACGGCCTGTGGCTGTTCTTTCCACTTATTTGCCTTAGCTTTGGCCAAACCCACTACTTTGGAATAATTCTCCATAAAAGTATTCTTTTTTGCCTCTGAAAGATCGGCAAGCTCCTCAAAGGAATACCAATCTATCCCCAAAGAATCGGCCACCTTTCTATAGAAATCTTTTAAATAAGCGGTGTGTACCTCATCCTTTTCAGTATTCAAATAAGCACTAAAGGCAACAGTTTGCACAACGCCTCCATTTTCCTTCATAAGCAACAGTTGTTCGTCGTCCAAATTCCGGCTATGGTCACACAGTGCCCGAGCAGAGGAATGGGAGGCAATAATTGGAGCTTTGGACAAGGCTATCATTTGCTTCATGGATTCTTTGGAAACATGGGATACATCGATCATTATCCCCAACCTATTCATTTCCTTTACGGCCATTTTACCAAGGTCGCTCAGCCCGTTATGCAACCACACCCCATCGGCCTCACCTGTATTGGAATCACAAAACTGGCTATGCCCGTTGTGGGAGAGGGAAATATATCTTGCCCCTAGATTATAATAGTTTTCAAATTCCGAAAGATCTTCGCCTATTGGGTAGGCATTTTCAACACCTATCATGGCCACTTTTTTACCGGAGCCCACAATTTGGCGGACATCCTTGGAGCTATAGGCCAGATCTATCTCTTCGGGCGCTATTTTCTCGCACAATCTATGAATGGCATCAAACTTTGCCATGGCATTCTCCTTGGCTTTGGCATAGCCTACTTCGGTTAATTCGCCCTGGCCGGTATAGACTATTAACCAAGGAACATCCAAGCCTCCACTTTTAAGTTTTGGGAGATTTACCTGATTGGCCAATTTCTGGGTATAGTTTATGGTGTCCGTAAAATTGGTCACATTAATATCTACATGGGTATCAATAGTAATAACCTCCTTGTGTATACGAACCGCATTTTCTTCGACCGACTCCGCCAATTTTTCTTCTTTTTCCTTACAGGCCATAATCGATAAAAGACATATAAATCCGATAAAATGCTTCATGCTACTAAGGTTTGATACATACAAATAACGGCATTTGACAACATAAAATGAAGCGTAGATAACATTTAATTGTAAACCGCACTTTAAAAGGTGAGTTTTAGACTTCAGAACCCAAACTATTTTAAATTGAAATCCAACAACCTATTATCCCATCTGACAAATCTTGAAGGTCAACTAAATCATTTTTCATTTGAGGAATTAACCTCGGAGGAAGCTTCTTTATTAAAAAAATCCTTTATGACCTTTAAATATCGTCTGGAGGAAAAAGTATTGGGGCCAAAACCTAAAGTTTCCAACTCCAATGCGCACAACAAGGATTTTGAATCGGCCATTGGGAACAAAGAATTGGCGAATCCCTTAAAAAACAAACCGAACCGGGAAGAAGGTAAGCTTCTTGCCAAAGTAGGGGATGAAATTAGAACCCCAATCAATGGAATAATAGAGTCTGTAGATCTACTAAAAGAAGGCAACATAAATGCTGAACAATTAGCGCAACTTAATTCCATAACGGCTACCTCCAACAACCTTTTGGATATCATTAACGAGCTGTTGGAATATACCAAGCTTACTTCGGGAAGGGAAAAATTTGAAAGCATCGATTTTAATTTTTACAGTATTATTAGGGATACCATGTATCTATGCAATACCCTAATAATCAATAAAGATGTTACCCTAGAAGTAGATTTGGATACGGAAATTCCCGAAGTTTTATTGGGTGATCCATCCAAGTTGTCCCAAATTCTTCTTACCCTCTTGGGGAATTCGATAAAACTTATTGATGAAGGAAGCATCCTTCTCAAAATTAAATTACGAAGGCAGCACAACAATTACTTTGTGCTCGATTTTGAAATAAGGGATTTGCGTACAGGACCATTAAATAGCGACTTAAGTGCCAATGTGCCAATTGAAAATATAGAACCCAATACAAATGATTTGGGAATTGGTTTTGCCATGGTCAAGGGAATATTGGAAATCTTAAACGGTTCCTTGGCAACGATGGCCACCTTGGATGATGGTTGTGCTTATAAGTTCACTATCCCCTATAAGAAAGGTAAACAGGTCAGAACCTCAGGTTACCAATTAGATTCCAACAATACAGGTACAACCGATAAAATTATAGAAGGTCTCCATATCCTAGTTTTTGAGGATAATATTCTAATTCAAAAATTAATTGAACAGCGCTTAAAGAATTTGGGATGTACAGTTCATGTAACCGATAATGGTCTAGTTGGAATGGATTATTTATTAAAACAAAGGGTAGACCTGGTATTGATGGACCTTAGAATGCCGGTAATGAATGGTTTTCAAATTACCCAAATAATTCGGGAATCCAGCAATAATCACGTCAAAAGCATACCCATTATAGCCTTAACGGGCGATTTTACGATTAATGATAAAATTAAATGTAATGCACTGGGAATAGATGATTATATCCTAAAACCTTATACCCCGTATGCATTACTGACCACTTTATACAAATACAAAAGAGATACCAGTTCCAAGCCCGTATTGGATCCCATTAAAGATCTTACCCAATTTTCAACAAAAAAAGAATTGTGGGAGGTTAGCTTAACAGAGATACTGGAAGAATGTATGGGGGAAATAGACCTATTGGAGGAGCTAATCGGTTTATTTAAACAAAATATGCTGGATTTCATCGGCAGGGCCAATGTCTATATCCCAGAAGGTAATTTTAATCGTTTGGGGTTTGCTGCACATAAGGTTAAATCGGGACTTTCCATGATGAAAGCGGATCACCTTTATTCCCTTGTAGATAAAATTACGGTAGAATGTAAGACCCATAGGAATCTTCCTCAAATAGGACGGCTATATGATCAATTACTATTGGCATATCCCATGTTAGAGAAGGCCATTGATAGGGAACTGATGTCCCTAAAAAGAAAGGGAAAGTAAACGTTGAATAAAATTGAATGTGCGAATAAGTGAATATTCCTCAAATACATACCAACTTGTTATGGGATTTAACGGCCTTGTTCCTGCTTTTGACCATAGGATATTTGACCATCCTATTCTTTATAAGAAAAACCAACACACTGTTAAAGTGGAACAACAGGGACGGAAAAAAGAAACATTTGCGTAGAATACTATGTGAGCTTTTACTATATGAGCAAGGAAAACTAAAAATGGCAGAGAGAGAACTCATTGATCTAAAAGTAGAATTGTGGAAGCTTTTAAGGCAGTCCAGCAACAAACGCATCATGTCCAAGATGTTGATGGAGATGAACAACGATCTCGATGACGGGGCAAAACTGATAATCTCAAGACTTTCCAAAGAATTTGGCCTGCAAATAAACGCCTTTGAAAACTTGAATAATTTGGACATAGGTATCCATGGGAATAGTTGCGCAAAGAATTATAAGGCAGGCAATTTAGACAATTTTCAAGATAGAGAAACAACAATGGAAGCATCCAAAATGAATCAACCATCGAATAACAAGGCCAATAAGCCGGATACCAAAACCGATTTATTAATAGGGCAGGAGCTAGACCTTAGTTTCGTTCCATTGATAACCCATAATGAAGATACAAATAGCCTTAGCAGTCCGGAAGTACAGGAAGTACTGATGATAAGCAACGATTTGGAATTCCTAACGGAATGCCTAGGTAGGGAAAGTTTTGAAAGAAACCCTTATGAGACGATATTCGAGGAAATTTATGGGGAAAATATAATTCTCTCCACAAACAAACCACTGGGGAAGGACGCTTCTTTTTTAAACATAGATTTCCTGCCCTTAATAACGGAAATTGAAGAAGAGAAACAAGAACCCAACACCAACATTAATGATCTTGAAGTGGAATACGAGGTGGTTTTAGATCCGCAATTTAAAAAACAGATCAGTGAGATATTAAAGTCCCATGTAGAAGAACAAAGAAAGGTAGTGGCCATAGAGGAAGATGATAATTTATTGGATCTAGGAGAAATGGTCCTTCCTGCCGCCAAATTCTACACAGATTGGGAATTTAAAAAAGTTAAATTGCTACATTCCATATCGGAAATGGGAGATATACGGGAGGTACCCCTATTAAATGAAATGTTGGATGAGGAAGAAAACGAATCCATTGGCAATCTCATTAAAGAAATAATTTTCAGGTTCCTTTCCGAGTATCCCATGGATATCGATGAGGAGTTCAAGGACAACAATCTCGTAGATTTCGGGGAAAATTATGTGTTCAATCATTTATTCAGCGCTTTGGATAGGGAATCACAATTACTATTACTGCAAGAGATACAACAAATAGGGGACCTAAGTGATCTATATTTTTTGGAAACCCTTCACAATCATTCGGATAAAGCTATAAGGGAAAAAGCAAAATTGGTTTCCCTATATATGGAAGCTAAAATTCCGGACATACCAACCAGCAGCATAGAAATCCTTTCAGGAGACAATTTGGATTTCATAAAGCAAATCAATGAACCTTCAAAGCTACATTTAGACCCTTCGATCACCTTTGAAGTAGGAAAATCCGGTTTTATTTCTTCGGCATCCTCCAAGAAGGAGCCCTTGAAAAACGACAAGTCGACATACTTGGATCAACGTGCCAAACCACAAGATAATGAGGAGGAGACATTAGGTTATAATGACCTGTTCAATATCGATTTTGATATTACAACCTCAGAGCATATTACGTTTTACAATAATAGCTACCAGAAAGGGGAGGAGAGTTTGGAAGAATTGGAGGAAATAAAATTCTTGGATCAATTAAAGGACCTCACTAACAAAATTTTCAAGAATAAATAGATTCTAAGCCAAGGCACCTAAAGGAGACCACCACAAGTGCGGGAGGAGGTATTGCACCAGATACCCAGTCAAAAGATAGGTGTTCGTACAACTGGCTCATTTCAATAAGCCTACAGCTTTTTAAATACGGGTTGCAAGGATGAAGGTTTAGCAAATAATGCAATCGGAATAATCAAATTATTTACCCGTAAAAGGATTACACTTTATGAACTGTACATTTTACAACTAAAAAACACTTATACACAACATTTTATTGGCTCAAATAGAGATATTAAATATGTTTACAGTATAATTATTGACCCAAACAATAATAACCTAAACCAAGTCTTACTATGTTATACGACACCTACGGAGAGGAATACTTAGCATTCCTACAAGATTTAAATGAAATTTTGAGTTTAAACGAATTGGCTGAGTTGGACTACATGTAGTTCGGCCCGGAATTCAGAATCTAAAAACCCCTATTGAGATGGCAAAACAAAATCCAGACAACGCAGCTTATTTAAACTTCATTGAAGATTTAAATGAAATTCTAATCGATTTCAATATCAGTAAATTAAGTTATTCTTAAACCCATAACTTTGAAACAAGGAGGCCGAATAAAATGCTATTTTATTCGGCCTCTTTGTTTTGGGTCATCTATCCCAAATAGGTTTTGAGCAATTTACTCCTGGAGTTATGGCGAAGCTTTCTAATAGCTTTTTCCCTTATCTGCCTTACCCGTTCCCTTGTAAGGTCAAAAGTGAGTCCAATTTCTGCCAAGGTCATGGATTGTTGATCGCCAATACCGTAATACAATTTAACAACATCTGCCTCCCTTTGGGAAAGCGTATCCAAAGCCCTATTGATCTCAGTATTTAAGGACTGCTGTAACAGAAACATATCCGGTCTTGGGGACTCTCCGGAACGAATTACATCGTACAGATTGGAATCCTCTCCCTCCTTTAAGGGCGCATCCATGGAAACGTGTCTACCTGAATTTTTTAAGGACTGTTTTACCTCGCTAACGGACATTTCCAATTCTGTGGCTATCTCCTCGGGTGATGGTGGCCTTTGATGGGCCTGCTCCAAATATGAAAAGGTTTTTTTTATTTTATTTATTGAGCCTATTTTGTTGAGCGGTAAGCGCACAACCCTGGACTGTTCTGCCAGTGCCTGTAATATAGCTTGACGTATCCACCAAACTGCGTAAGATATAAATTTAAACCCTCTTGTTTCATCAAAACGCTTAGCCGCTTTGACCAATCCAACATTTCCTTCATTGATTAAATCAGGGAGCTTCAAACCTTGATTTTGATATTGTTTGGCAACAGAAACCACAAATCTCAAATTAGCTGTGGTAAGTTTTTCCAAGGCAATTTGATCCCCATCCCTAATTTTTTGAGCCAATTCAACCTCTTCATTAGCGGTGATCAACTCTATTTTACTGATATCCTGCAGATATTTGTCCAATGATTTGGATTCCCTATTCGTAACCTGCTTGATAATCTTTAGTTGCCTCATATATTTTTTATTTGGATTTTGAAGTGTTAATCTCTCAGTATACCTTTTTTTTACGTCTTTTCCAAGGGAAGCAGTATTACTTATACACATTTTATGAGAAGTTTATGATATTCATTGTTTAATCCAAATATTAAAATACTAATTTACCCTATTATGCTATATTTTAGTTTTTTAATAATTAATTGCAATTCTTAAGTTCAAATCGAATTAATTTGGAGAATGAGTAAAAGGGCATTGGTAAAATATTTATCGGAATTAAAAAAAAAGGAGCTGGAAGAGCAATTAATAGACTTATATCGCAAATTTCCAGTAGTAAAGGAATATTACGATTTTGTTTTCAATCCTAAGGAAGATAAGCTGGTGCAGGATGCAAAAATAAAGATTTCCAATGAATACTTTCCCTTAAAAAGAAAAAGGCCCAAGGCCAGAAGGTCCGTTGCCCAAAAATACATAAAACACTTTGTGAAATTGGGAGTAGACCCACACTTAACAGCAGATCTTATGTTGTACAACTTGGAAGTAGCCCAATCTTTTTCACTGGAGAAAAATGTCCCGGAGACTTTCTATAAAAGTATGGGCAACTCCTTTAACGACCTGGTCCAATTTGTTTCATTAAATGGCCTTTTAAGCGTTTTTAAGGACAGAATTGTTACCTGTTATACATTTACCCAGAATCACGATTGGCCCAACAGGGAGGACTTCTCAAAGTCTTTGGACATTATAGACTAACCTCAAGTTAGCTTCGTTTTCTCCTATTTAATCGCTTTTGCTGCCCCTTGCCCTTGGGAGTTCTCTTCTTAAAAGTACCCCATAAGCAATCCCAATTTCATGTTTTTGCCTTATAAATTTGAAACCGGCACAAAAAACTCTTAATTTTGTAAGGTTTGATTTTTCTTAATTTTAAAAAATTTCATTTCCCATTTGGAGCTACCTAAAGAAAGTACGGAAAAAACCCTTTATGATTATCAAGAGGAAGACCTGAACACTATTTTTAAGTGTTTGGAGGAATCCCCGGACGACATGAACCTATTATACCAATTGCCCACAGGTGGAGGTAAAACGGTTGTTTTCTCGGAAATTGCCAAAAGATATATTCATAAAACCAATAAGAAGGTAGTAGTACTTACCCATAGAATTGAATTGAGCAGCCAAACCTCCAAGATGTTAAAGGGATTTGGCGTTAAAAACAAAATAATCAATAGCGAGGTAAAGGAATTACAGGACCAGGACCAATATATGTGCTTCGTGGCCATGGTAGAAACCCTCAATAATAGACTACAGGATGAAAAGGTGAAGATAAATGATATTGGACTTGTTATTATTGATGAAGCACATTACAATTCCTTTAGAAAATTATTCAAATATTTTAAAAAGTCTATTATCCTTGGGGTAACTGCAACGCCCTTAAGTTCCAATATAAAACTCCCGATGAAGGACCACTATCAGAAGTTGATCGTGGGCGAATCCATATCATCGCTCATTGACAAGAATTTTTTGGCCAAGGCCAATATGTACAATTACGATGTAAGCCTTAAAAGCTTAAAATTGGGCATTAGCGGTGACTACACGGTAAAATCCTCGGACGAGCTATATGGCAACCAGAACATGCTTACCAAATTGGTAAATGCCTATGAAGAGATTGCTAAAGGTACCAAAACCCTTATTTTTAATAATGGTATCAATACCTCCCTATATGTTTATGAGACCTTTAAAAAGGCAGGGTATAACATTCGGCATTTAGATAATAAGAACAGTGCCTCCGAGCGTAAAGAAATTTTAAAATGGTTTTCAAAAACCCCTGATGCGATTCTCACCTCGGTGAGTATATTGACCACTGGATTCGACGAACCCACTGTGGAAACCATTATTTTAAATAGGGCTACCAAATCCTTGACCCTTTACTTTCAGATGATAGGACGGGGTTCCAGAATATTGCCCAATAAAAATGAGTTTACAGTGGTGGATCTTGGGAACAATGTAGCCCGATTTGGCCTTTGGAACGCTCCCATAGATTGGCAGGAGATTTTTCATTTCCCGGATTTCTTTTTGGAAAGCATAAAAAATGATGAAGATATAGAACGGGATTTTGTCTACGAGATGCCGGCCGACCTCAAGGCGTTGTTCAGCAAGTCCAAAAATATCGAATTCGACATCAAAGCAGAATACAAAAAAGTTTTTGCCCAGGGACTTAAATCCAAAACCGTTCTGGAGAACAGTATTGAACAACACGCTACCATATGCGTGGAAAACAGTGAGGATGTATTTGATGCCCGTATCCTGGCCAAAAAATTAAAGGAAGAGATCGCTTACCGCGTGCGCCAATATTCCTATTGCATAATGAACAATACCAAAAACTACAAGGAATGGTTGGAGGAAGATTATGAGCGTAAACTACGTTCCAAAATCAGCCAGAAATTCGCCAAGCGTTTATAGAACACATGCTCCCAAGAATAGACAAAAAAATATTGATCATTGGCTATGTATGGCCGGAGCCCAATACTACGGCAGCTGGAGGAAGGATGCTGCAATTGATCCATTTTTTTTTAGAGCAGGATTACCGGATAACCTTTGCCAGTACTGCGGCAGAAAGTGAATTCTCCTTTGATCTTGACAGCCTTGGGGTTCGCATAAAAACCATTCTCCTCAACCATTCCAGTTTTGATACTTTTTTAAGGGATTTAGATCCGGACATAGTTCTTTTTGATCGTTTTATGACAGAAGAACAATTTGGATGGCGCGTTGTAGAAAATGCACCAAATGCCCTGCGTATTTTGGACACCGAAGATTTACATTCCCTTAGAATTGCTAGACAGTTGGCTTATAAAAAATCCATTCCCTGTACCGAACAATTTTGGTTGGACCAAGACCAGACTAAAAGGGAAATGGCCAGTATTTATAGATGTGATCTTAGTTTGATCATTTCCCTACATGAAATGGAGCTTCTGACCAAGACCGTGAAAATGGATCCCAAACTACTCCTGCATTTACCCATGATGTATGATGCCATTGATGAAGAAAGGCAAAACGATTGGCTCCATTTTGATCAAAAAAAGGATTTTGTATGTATAGGCAATGGGAAACATGCACCAAATATAGACGCCGTCCAAACCCTTAAAAAAGATATTTGGCCCTTGATCCGAAAGGAATTGCCCCTTGCCAATCTATTTATTTACGGGGCCTATTTGCCAGAAAGCATTAAACAATTGAACAGTCCAAAACAAGGGTTTCACATTATGGGTCATGCCAATGATGCTAATGAGGTTATATCCCAGGCTAGATTAAATCTGGCGCCATTAAAATTTGGAGCGGGAATAAAAGGCAAACTGCTGAGCGGTATGCTAAACGGCACCCCTAGCATTACGACAGAAATTGGTGCTGAGGGCATATGCGAAAACTTACCATGGAACGGAATGATTGCCAATGATATGGAAACTTTTGCCAAGGCTGCCATTTTCCTGTACCAAAATGAAGATAAATGGTCTATTGCCAGACAGCATGGAACAGACATTATAAACAGCTTTTATAACAAAGCCGTTCTGCAAATAAAATTATGGGATAAAATTGAGCTGCTCACCAAGAACCTGGAAGAACATAGAGCTAGCAATTTTATAGGTACCATGCTCTTGCACCATAGCTTGGCCAGTACCAAATTTATGTCCAAATGGATCTCAGAAAAAAATAGCAAACCACAATTGGAATAAACAAATGGCCGAAACTTGCCAAAATAAAGAGTATTATCTTTGATAACTGTTAAACCGTTTTTGAAATGAGCAAAAAAATTGATTGGAAAGTAGTTAAGGAATTTGAGGATATCACGTATAAGAAATGTGATGGCGTTGCCAGAATTGCCTTTAACAGGCCCAACGTTAGAAATGCCTTTAGGCCCAAGACCACAAGTGAACTATATCAAGCGTTTTACGATGCCCAAGAAGATACAAGTATAGGTGTTGTCCTACTTTCTGCCGAAGGCCCCTCGACCAAGGATGGAGTGTATTCGTTTTGTAGTGGAGGCGATCAAAAGGCTAGGGGTCATAAGGGCTATGTTGGAGAAGATGGCATGCATCGCTTAAATATTTTGGAGGTACAACGACTAATAAGGTTTATGCCCAAGGTGGTCATTGCCGTGGTTCCTGGTTGGGCCGTTGGTGGTGGCCACAGCTTACATGTGGTCTGCGATCTAACCCTAGCAAGCATGGAACATGCAATCTTTAAACAGACAGATGCGGATGTAACAAGTTTTGACGGTGGGTACGGATCGGCCTACCTGGCAAAGATGGTGGGGCAAAAAAAGGCCAGGGAGATATTTTTCCTAGGCAGGAATTATTCGGCCCAAGAGGCTTTGGAAATGGGAATGGTAAATGCGGTTATTCCCCATGAGGAATTGGAGGATACGGCTTACGATTGGGCACAGGAAATACTTGAAAAATCGCCAACCTCCATAAAAATGCTAAAATTTGCCATGAACCTTACCGATGACGGCATGGTAGGGCAGCAGGTATTTGCAGGTGAAGCAACAAGATTGGCCTATATGACAGAAGAAGCAAAAGAAGGAAGAAATGCTTTTTTGGAAAAACGAAAGCCAAATTTCGGTAAGAACAATTGGATTCCTTAACCAATTAGCCATAAAAGTTTCCAAAACCTTGGAAACTAAAAAGAGCCTTGTCTTTTGGATCAAGGCTCTTTTACGAGAACACTATATGAAAATGAAAAATCTTTTATTTCTTTATTACATAGCCAAAGTAGTCTAGAAAACCATGATGCCGAAACTATTGTTGTGAAGTGATCAAAAGTTGTGGTTTGGCAAGGGAAACTTGTTATTTACCAAAATAAAAAAATAAGAATTGGAGTAGTTAACACTAAAATATGGCATTCAAAAAAATACAGGAACAGTTAAAGGAGGCGTTGGAGAAGCAGGGAATTAAGGAACCACTTCCATTTCAAAAAGCAATCCTCTCAAAATTAAAAGGGGGGGCCAGTGTTTTTGGCATAGCGCCCGACGGTGCAGGCAAAACTACCTCCATTATAATCAGTACGTTTCAAAAATTAAATTGCGCAGCTTTTGAGGAGGCTCCAAGAGCCTTGATCTTCGTTAAGGACAAAGAAGCGGCATTGGCCCTGCAAAGTGAATTTGAACGCTTTACACGAAGAATGGATCTGCGCATTTACCCAGTGTACGAGGAACACAATATAGAGGCCCAGAGAAATGAAATTTTTGAAGGAGTGGATATTGTTATTGCCACGCCAAAAAGATTGAGCAAGATCTTTTACCTCAACGGTATCAATCTAGGAAAATTAAAGATATTTATTGTGGACGATGCGGAGTTCCTATCCAAACCCAGCCCTTTTTCCGATGTCATCCGAATCCCTGAAAGTTTGGACAGATGTCAGTATGCCATTTTTTCCACCAAGTTCGATAGCCGTATGGAGCGGATGCAGGATTTATTTATGGCCAATGCACAGATTGTTGAGGTAGGGGAGTGATTTAATTTACCAATGCTATAATAAAACAATTGCTCCTTATCTTTTAGCAATCCCAAAAGGCCTAAAACTAAAAAGAGCCTTATCTTTTAGGACAAAGCTCTTTTACGAGAACACTATATGAAAATGAAAAAATTATTAATTCGTTTTTTATTACACTACTAAAGTATATTGGTTGTACGGTTGAAGGAAATTAATGTTGGGAAATAGGGTTATTATGTGGTGAAAGCGGCTTTTTATGATATTTTGAAAATTTACCTACTTCAAAAAACAGCGTGCTACCATTTAAGTGGATACAAAAAAATCAATTTTCAGCAGGTAAAAGATTCTTTACAACAAGGATTGCACCCCCATTCCCAATACTAATAGTTATAATGGCTGTCTTGAAGAGCCACTAAATAATTCACCTTAACCAAAGGTTTTAGAATTAAAAGAAACACTTTTCATTATCTTTAGTACTAGCTATTTCCCAATTGGATTTCATCAAAACAGGTTGGGATATTTGACCCTTATGAAAAATTGGCTGCCTTTTTTGTTTTTATGGTCTGCACTACCATTTTATTCCCAAACTTCCGAAATAAACATTTCGGGAAGGGTGACCGATGTATGGGATACACCTATTCCAAACGTAAATATTCTTCTCAAAGGTACTCAGCGTGGAACACAAACGGATGAAAGCGGTTGGTTCTCCTTAAGGGTACAAGCCAATGAGGTTTTAGTGTTCTCTTCCCTTGGCTATGGCACTTATGAACGTGCCGTTCCGGAAACGCAAGAGGAACTTGAAATAGTCCTATCCCCAATGGTAACCAACTTGGACGAAGTGACCTTAACTAAAAGGAAACGAAAAACCCAAAAAGATATATTGGCTGAATTTCCCAATAACACAAATCTTGTCAAGTCCTCAAGGGGCGTTTTAAATAAGGACCGTTCTTCATCGTCCTTTCAGGTGATTAACGGTAAGGATTTGGTGGCTACAGGACCAGATTTTTTAACCTCTCTGATGAATTATAGTCCTAGCATGAGAGTTGTTCGAGTGCCTGAAGTAAAGGTGTATTTGCGTAGAATAGCTTATTCCATTTATGATTCCATCGGAACACCTCCGAAAGCCATTTTTGATGTGGATGGGTTTATACATGAAACCGCACCTACGTATCTATCCTCACATGATATAGACCGTGTTGCTATTCTGGAGCGTAATGCTGCGATTTCCAGATATGGACCTATGGGAGTAGGAGGGGTCATTGTAATTAACACCAAAGCCACGACCCAAATGGATGACAGTGGAAATGTTAAGAGGTATGATAATTCCGCGTTACGGGATAGTCTAAATGAACTGTTTATAGATGAAAGTCGGAATACTCCAATTCCACATGATTAAATAAAAACTTTTTGGAAGATTTCCTTATAAATTAGTAAGTGCCTATTTAATCGAAGCTAAATTGTCAATGTTCAATTTTGCTTTTATCCGGTTGTTCCATTTGACCAAGCCCTCGTAGTCACTATCATTGCGCGTTTCCTTCTCCATTTTTTTCACTTCAGTTGAAGCCGCCTTGTACATTTCATCATAAATTAATTTTGCCTCTTCAAAGGTCGTATTCTCCATAATCCGAGAGGCGGCCAATTGCCTGTAAACTTCATAGATATCAAAAATAATATTGAAATATACCAGCTTATTTTTTGTGCGCTCATGGCTGAATTGAGAGGAATCGATATCCAACAATGTTCGACTCACTATTTTTGTAATCCCATTTTCGCCTATATAACTATCTACCATATAGCAAATATTGATATTATCTTTGTCATTTCGGAAAGCTTTGGTTTGCAGATGTTGAAACGGGGTATCATAGGCTTTGCCAGTTGACACATTTAATCCTCGGTTATAGCCCATGGTGTCGCTCTCATATTCTTCGGTAGTTAATCTATTCAAATGTTCCCAATTCAACCTTCTTCCCTGCTGCCATGAAAGCACGGTGGGTCTTGTGTATTTTAGGTCGTCCAAGGGGATATAATTATTAAAATTAATCAGGAATCCATTTTTTTTCATGAAATCCATCGATTTATTTTCATTGATACTTTTGGGAAATTGGTAGTTGGTCTCCCAAAAATCATCGGATGCCTGCAAGGCGATCATTTTGTCATAATCGTTGTTAAAAGGTATGGTCTTGGTAAAATAGGGGTCTTCAAAAAATGTATCGTAATCAAAGAAATATAGAAAAGTGCGGGAATCGATAATTTCCGAAATATTTATAGCCCTGTAACCCATCTGAAAATGAAGTTCCAAATACTGGATCTTATCAGGTTGCATAGGGTTAAATACAATATTGAGTTCAATTTCCTTAGGGGTCAGGACAACATCTTGGTTAATAGAAGTCAATGCATTTGTAATAGGATCTTTGGCCCATAGTTCTATTTTTTTTATCATTAACAATTGAGGGTCTACCAACATTTTTCCATAGAACAATTTACCACTGGCCACTTTTGGGGAAAACGAAATGGATACCTCCCCTTGGCTGCAAGCGATGCAATCCTCAATTTTAACATCGTAAATTCTTTCGATGGCATTGTAGCTCAAATTCCCCGGATAATCCGGCAATATTTGTTTGGAGGTCCCAAAAAGTTGAAAGTCACTTAAAATTTTAGTGTTGTCCAAGCTATAGTAGGGGAATGATCTATTTTGGCCAAATCGTCCACTTTTGACCCTAAGGTCCAAAATACCTTTTTCTAAATTTTGCTCGCTGTTGTAGAAGCCCTCTACTTGCTCGATCGGAGTATTTCTTGTGGAGGAAATCATGGTCAGAAAGGCCTTGCTGACAGTTACATTTTCACTTTTTCGGTACACACCTATAATTCTGTCCAATAGTTTATAAGGGTACTCCTTGTCTTGCCCAGCGGTCAGCACAACTTCGTCCAAAACGGAAACATCCATTTCCAATTTAAGTTTGGATTCCTTTTCAAAATAGGACACCAATGTTTTTTTCGTTTTAAATCCCAAGTGCCTTACTTCTAAAGAATCCTTAGAGTAAATACTATCTAACGCGAATTTGCCATCCTCGTTTGTTATAGTAGAATATGCTTTTGTGCCGTAAATCCTTATAGTACAGTAGGGCAATGGGTCATTTGACATCCCGTCATAAATAAAGCCTTCTATTTTAGACTGCGCCAAACTTGTCGTACAAGTAAATATTATCAAAAGGGAAATGATTTTTTTCATACCGCCTATTTCTCCCCTAAAAGAATTATCACACTAAGTTAACCGTTTTATTTTTAGGAACTTGTTTCATTTGTAGTTTACTGCAAAGCCATTATTTTAAAGAATTTTCGCAGATTTTTGTTATGATTGATTTACCTTAGTTACCTTATTCGAAGTACATTTTTAGTATAAAACGACCACGATGCTAAGGCAAGGATTCAGTAAAAACCTATAAAGGAGTATTTAATGCAAGAATCTCAATTTCAGTTCACAGAATCTCCATATTGACAGTAAAGAGGGGATTGAAATTGAACAAGCGTGTCTATCGCTCTTTGTATTAAATAGTCTAAAATAAGGGTAAGGCCTTGGAAAAATAAAGTTTCATAAAAAGAACCTTTTAAAGGGCTTTACTATTCGTTAAAGTCAGCTATACCAAACGGCCATTATACGGGACAGATGTTTATAATTTTTTCAGAATGAAACAAAAATTTAGCCAAACGCTATTCAAATGTTTTTCTGTTCAGTATATTTAAAAGGACTTCTTATCTCTAAATGTACCGCATAGAACTAATTATAACTTGTTTTATTAAAGTGAATCTAGAAAAGACCGAGATAATGTTCTTTGATAAAGAAACTTCTTCCAAGGAATTGCCTGAGAAAAACAAATGGCTGCTTTGGCTGCGTTATTTTGAATCCTCAAGTAATTCATATATAATGGGTTGAATTATGCTTCCAAAGGTTCTTATTTGGGATAGAAATCTACATTTATGAATATGACAACCATTGTAAGAACCAATTCCCAGAATACGGAGTTTAAAGAACTTGTGAAACTACTTAATTTGGATCTTGCCGAAAGGGACGGGCACGACCATCCCTTAGCCAGGTTCAATGATATCGACGGCATTAAATATGTAGTCATGGCCTATGAAAATCAAAAACCGTTGGGCTGCGGGGCGATGAGCGAATACAACAAGGAAGATATTGAGTTAAAGAGGGTATATGTTCCTCCCGTATGCAGGGGAAAAGGAGTTGCCACTAGAATCCTGACCGAACTCGAAAAATGGGCAAAGGAACTATCCTATTACCGTGCTATATTGGTAACGGGAACCAACCAACCGGAGGCAAACGCATTTTATCGTAAGAATGGATATGTAAGAATCCCTAATTACGGCGCTGCAGCCAAAATCAAGGATTGCCTGTGTTTCGCAAAAAAAATTAAGAATAAAGTATGCATCGGCCCCATATAAGGCTAGTGCCAATCATTTAATTGGTTTACAGAATATAGATAGTATAATTAGGATTCAATTTGGATCCGCACTTAAATTATTCAGATAAATGGCAGATTTTGAATTATTTGAACCTAAGAGTTGGTTGGAGCTTCAAGCTTATTTGTTTAATGAAAAAGACGAGAAGATCGATAGATTTCGCTCTCCGTATGCGTATAGGGGTGTCTATAATGCCCAATTTGGATTAGAGACAAGTCTTCAAAGATTGGGAAGAATACCGTCAAAGGTAGAAGCCACAATGATCAGAAACTTTAGGAAGTACTCGCCTATTAACACTCTGATCGATGATTATAACAACCTCTGGAACTGGATCTCGTTGGGACAACACCACGGACTTCCTACAAGACTAATTGACTGGACCCACTCTCCAAACGTTGCATTACATTTTTTAACAGAGGATATGGGCACTTATAATTTGGATGGAGCTATCTGGATGGTAAACTATGTAGCACTAAGAGAGCATCTGCCGGAGGAGCTCAAAACACCCATTTTAAGCAAAGATATTTTCTATTTTAGTTCAATGGAGCTAAAACAAACAATAGGTAATTCCTTAGAAGAACTATATGATTTTTCAAGTCGGAACGCCAATACAATGATATTTTTTGAGCCACCTTCCCTTGATGATCGTATCATTAACCAATTTGCACTTTTTTCATTTATGCTAGATCCGGATTCCAGTCCATTGGAGTGGCTTAAAAATCATCCCAAATATTTAAAAAAGGTAATTATTCCATCAGAATTAAAATGGGAAATAAGGGATAAGCTAGATCAGGCCAACATTACTGAAAGAATTATTTATCCCGGCTTGGAGGGAATTTCCAAATGGCTAAAAAGATGGTATAGCGATAAAAACAAAATCTAGTAGTTTTCTAATTACTTAATACCAATCGCTCTATTTTGTAGGTTTATTAATCTAAATAATTGGTGTGAATAATTATATAGGCAAATTCGGTTTAAATAGTCGGCATCTAACACTATGGTTAGTTTTGCCAGGTATCCTTTTTTCCTTGGCCACCTGCAAGGAAAAAGTTGTGGATGATGGTTATATATGGAAAAAACTTAGGGTAACGGCCACGGCCTATAATTCATTTCCTTCACAAACCTCTAAAATCCATCCTGGAATTACCGCTTGGGGCGATTCGCTAAAACCGGGTATGAAAATCATTGCCGTTTCCAAAGACCTGATTCCTTTGGGATTGGATTACAATACCCAAGTAAAGATAAAAGGCGATAGCAGTATTTATCTGGTGAAGGATAAAATGCATTCCAAATGGAGAAATAGGATCGATATCTATATGGGCGAGGACAAGGAGAAAGCATTACAGTGGGGACGAAAAAAAATAACCATCCACTATAGGGTGAAAAGGGATTCCACAGAAATAAAATGATATTGTATCTTTATCACCTAAGTTTATTTACCGAAAAACAATGAAGATATTAGTTCTTTTGTGTTCCCTTTTTATGACCCTTTCATGCTCCATACACCGTGAAATAATAGACAAACCTATTATTTTCAACGAAGATCGAAAAGAGCTCACTTTGGAATATATGTCGGACCATTACGGCCTTATCCAAGACGAACCTCTTATAGTGCCCAAGATGGTGGTATTGCACTGGACCGTAATTCCTACTTTGGAAAAATCGTATCAGGCCTTTGAGTTGCCTACCCTACCCGATTGGAGACCGGATATCAGTTCGGCCAGTGGTTTAAATGTATCTTCCCAATTTCTTGTAGATCAAGACGGTACAATTTATAGGTTGATGTCGGAAACCACTATGGCCAGACACGTAATAGGTCTAAATCATTGCGCCATTGGCATTGAAAACGTAGGAGGGACCGGGGATACCAAACTCACCCGCGCACAATTAAGGTCCAACAAATGGCTGGTAAAATATTTAAAATCAAAATACGATATAGACTATTTGATAGGCCATTATGAATATACCCTTTTTGAAGATCACGAACTGTGGTTGGAGAAAGATCAGGGGTATAGGACCGTTAAGACCGACCCAGGTGAAAAATTTTTAAAAAGAGTAAAAAGAGCTACCAAGAAACTTGATTTTAAACCTACACCAATTGCAAAATAACAATATGACATCACAAAAATTACACCTTATCCTTTGTTTACTAATAGTATTTTCGGGCTTTGGGCAGGAAAGGGATTTTACTGCCAACTTGTACTCAACCTATGAAAAATACAAGGAACCTTCTTTGGAAAAAAGAAGGATAAAACATAATGAGATACAGCCTCTAATAAATAAATTATCTACCAACCCCCAATTTAAAGTAGGTGTGGTTGGCAAATCCATCGAAGGGCGTAGCCTTTCTCTTATAAGTATTGGAACAGGTGCTACCGATGTTTTTCTATGGTCACAAATGCACGGGGATGAACCTACGGCCACCCAAGCTATATTTGATATTTTCAATTTTTTGACGAGTAGTGATTTCAAAAGTGAAAAGGAAAACATTTTAAAGAACTTAAAGTTACACTTTTTGCCTATGCTCAATCCGGATGGGGCTGAAGTATATCAGAGGAGAAATACCTTGGGTATAGATATCAATAGGGATGCGCTTTCCTTACAATCTCCAGAAGGAAAGACCTTAAAAAGAGTAAGGGACAGTTTGGATGCCGATTTCGGTTTCAATCTTCACGACCAGAGCACCTATTACAACGCGGAAAGAACGGATAAACCCGCCACCATCTCTTATTTGGCACCGGCATTTAATTATGAAAAGGATATCAATGAAGTGCGCGCCAATGCCATGAAGGTCATTGTTTATATGAATAAAATAATTCAGAAATATGCTCCGGGACAGGTAGGCCGCTATAATGACGATTTTGAGCCCAGGGCGTTTGGGGACAATATTCAAAAATGGGGCACAAGTGCCATTTTAATAGAATCTGGCGGTTATAAAAATGATCCGGAAAAACAGGAAATCAGAAAATTGAACTATGTCTCCATTCTATCGGCCATCTACAGTATTGCCAATGGAAACTATAAAAACATTCCTATTTCTGACTACGACAAAATTCCAGAAAATGATAGAAAATTATTCGATTTAAAACTCAACAACCTCACCTATAATTTATTGGGGAAAAATTATACTTTGGATGTGGGCATACACCAATTGGAAATTGATGGCACATCCAATAAAACCTATTATAACAGTAGCAGGGTAGTAGACCAAGGGGATTTATCCACCTATTATGGATATCAAACCTTGGAAGGAAAAGGATATTCTATGGTAGGAGGAAAGGTATACCCAAAAATCTTAGCTTCCATAAAAGAGGTTGCACAGTTGAAGGCCTTGGATCTTCTACGATCTGGCTTCACCTATGTGCGGGTGGAGAACATTCCAAAGGGCGAGAATTATGTAACCTTTCCCCTCAATATTATAGGAAAGGACTTCAAGGTTCCGGAATTTAAAATGAGGGTAGGGGTTATTCCGAACTTTATATTGGAAGATCAGGGCGGACCCCGCTATGCCGTTATCAATGGATTTCTGATCGACCTAAAGACGGGGGAAGGGAATTTTAAAAATGCATTGATCTTACGATAGTTCTAATATCCAAAAGAAATACGCATACTATCTCCGTAGGCAAGTATCCAGTAAAGCATTATAAATAGAATGCTTACAATACAGGTGAAAATAGTTATAGCAAGGCCCTTGAACCCATTAGATAGCTCACTAATAGCGCTATACTTAAAAATGTCGTTGATGACAACCATGATATTCTTTTTTTAAGTGATACAAAATTTAGTTTTCAGCATTCATTATGAACTTAGGTTGATAGGGGTTGTTATTATTAGAACAATTATCTAACCAAAAACCCTACCTGCAGTATGATTTTTGTTTATTTAGCTTCCTAGTTGGTCTTTACAAGCATCTTTTATAAAGGAGCTCTATTCCAGACAGTTTGTTTCTTGGTTAACTTATCTTTATGTAACAATTTCTTCAGTAGATATTATTTAGTTTTGTTTAAATTGGTCCTGTCCATTTAATTTCTGCGGTAATTTAATTGGCAATAAAGTTTTTTGCACCGCAAAATTTAATATCGATAGTCATATAAATCAATTTCAATGTTTAAATCCATTCGCTTTTTTTTACTGCTTTTTTTACTGTCCCTTCAAATCGTATTGGGACAGCAAACAAATTCGTTTAAAATACATTCCCATAATGATTATCTACAAACTGCACCGTTTTGGGATGCCTATGCACACGGGGCCAACTCCATTGAGGTAGATGTATTTCTTAAAAACGATACCTTATATGCCACCCATGACGAGGTAGACATTATAGCAAGCCACACTATAGAAAGCTTGTATCTGGAACCCATGAAAAAGGTGATAGAATTGCAACTGGGCAAGCACCAGGAGTTACAACTATTAATAGATATAAAATCGGAAACCTACTCAACACTGGAGAAGATAGTAGCCGTTTTGGAAAAGTATCCCGACATTATCAATAATCCCAATATTACCATGGTCATTTCCGGAAACAGGCCCAAACCGGAGGAATACAAGAATTATCCGGCTTTCATTAAGTTCGATTATCAGACTTTGGAGGATATTCCCAACAAGGAAGCTTGGGATAAGGTAGCCTTGATAAGCCTGCCATTTCATAAGTTTACCAGATGGAACGGAAAAGGAAGATTAACAGCGGAGGATTTTAAAAAGGTAAAGTCCACTATAGACAAAGCGCACTCTTACCATAGGCCCTTTCGTTTTTGGGCCACTCCGGACTCCAAGACCGCATGGAAAGCCATGCATGATTTAGGTGTGGACTATATAAATACCGATATGGCGGACAAGGCTTCCGTATATTTAGAAACCTTGGGGAGTAGAGTATATTACAACAAGGCTAAATCTGATGTATATACGCCCACCTACAAGTCTGACCAAACTGAAAAGTCTGTAAAAAATGTAATATTGCTTATCGGTGATGGCAATGGGCTGACCCAAATTTCTTCCTCGGTTTTGGCCAATGGGGGCAGCCTTACCCTGACACAATTGAAAAGCATAGGGTTTATTAAAACCCAATCTTCTGACGATTTTACAACAGATTCTGCCGCAGCCGGTACAGCCTTGGCCACTGGGACAAAAACATATAACAGGTCCATTGGAATGGCCCCTAACGGGCAACCACTATCAAACATAACCGAATTGCTAGATAAACATCAATTTGTAACCGGATGTATCACCACGGACAAAATTGTTGGGGCTACCCCAAGTTCTTTTTATGCCCATCAAAAAGACAGGGACGATACCGGTGGTATTGCCAAAGATTTATTGACAAGTAAGCTCTCTCTCTTTGTTGGAGGAGGGGAATCTGGTTTTAACAAAGCGGAATTAGAGAGGAACAGTTTTTCAATTCTGAAGGATGTTGATGAACTGGCAGTTAGCAAAAAAAATAAAATAGGATTGTTCATCGCGGAAAATGACGTACCCAGCTTTTTGGAAGGCAGAGGAAATATACTTGCCCAAGCTACTAGAAATGGACTTCAGTTCTTAAATGCCAAGAAAAAGCCATTCTTTTTAATGGTGGAAGCAGCACAAATAGACTCGTACGGACATAAGAACGAAGTGGGCGGTATAGTTACAGAGGGGATAGATTTTGACGTGGCCATTGCGGAGGCAATAAAATTCGCCGATAAAACAGGAAACACTTTGGTGGTCATAACAGCAGACCATGAAACATCCGGATTTACCATGCCACAGGGGAATATGGAAACGAGCATGGTGGAGGGCGACTTTACAACTGATGACCATACTGCGACCATGGTTCCTATTTTTGCTTACGGGCCCCATTCACAAGAGTTTCAAGGTGTTTATGAAAACAGTGAGGTCTTTCACAAAATTCTAAAAGTGCTGAATATAAAGGAATCCGGGAAATAGTATAACCTTACCTGATATTCCCAAAACCAGAGAAATAAAAAACCCCGATGAATGCATCGGGGTTTTTAGCTAAAACAATAATTATAGTAATGGTAGTGTTCTATAATGATTCAGCATCCAAAAGGGCAAAAAACTTATCCAAATTTGGAATAATTACGATTCTAGTACGTCTGTTAATAGCCATGTTTTCCTTGCTGTCGTTTTCAACCAAAGGCAAGTAGCTGCTTCTACCTGCAGCGATCAAATTAGCAGGATCAACATTGTACTTATTCTGCAAAAGACGAACAATTGATGTAGCTCTTTTAACACTTAGATCCCAGTTGTCCTGAAACATTTCGGTGCTGATAGTTCTGGAATCGGTATGTCCTTCTACCATAACTTCCATACTAGGCTCGGAGTTGATAACTTCGGCCAATTTGGACAATATGGAGTTCGCTTTGTTACTTACCCTGTAACTCCCGGAATTAAACAATAATTTATCAGAAATATTGATCATCACAACAGTTTTGTTGATATCTACAATAACATCATCGTCCTCATCAGAAATGGATTTCTTCAAATTGTAAGAAACAGCAAGGTTCATGGAATCTTCCAAAGTTTGGGCTTTGGCCAATTCACTCGGATCAATTTTTGCCAAAGTGGCCCTCATTTTCTCCTTAGTGTTGTTACTCATTACGGCAACATCACCAATAGAAGCATATTGGGAATCATTTATTTCCTGTAAGGAATTTATTTTTTCGTTGTATTCTGCAACTCTTGCCTCAATTTTGGAGACTTTGGATTCCAATTCCTCTTTCTCCACTTGGGTTTTTGTCAACATACTTTTGGTATTGGACAAATCCCCTTCAAGGGCAACATATTTTTTCTTAGATACACAGGAGGCTAAAACTACCATTCCCATTAAACCCACTAACATTACTTTTTTCATTTCTTTATTGTTAAAAATTTACAAATAGTTTTCTGTAGGGTTATACGGTCATATCGCAGAAAAAGACGTTTCGCCTGGAATAAAAATTAACAAAAAAAAAGAGCATCAAATTAATTTGATGCCCTAATCCTATGATTTAAAGAAGTTTAACCCACATTATTCACAACCTCCCGTAAACCCTTTTGCGTTAAATTTAGTTTGTACAGCACCCTGTCTGTTCCCTTCCTTGACTTGAATGGCAAGGTTGTTTTCTCCACTTCCATCGCGCTTTGGGCTACAGTATTCAAAAAGGTAAAAACTATTTGCCTGTTCCGAAACCCTGAAGGAAATATCGTTAAATGTTGTTTCCAATTGCTCCTTATTCCCTGCAAACACACTAAAGGTTTTTCCAATTTTTCCCAAAATATCGGTATCAATTTCCGCTCCCAAACCTATACTGAAGAAGGCAATGTTCTTATTGGCATTATCCACTTTTTTCAAGGCAGCAGTTTGGGTATAACGGGAAGCCTGATCGGTACCATCGGTAAAAATAACCACGGAAGCCGCTCCAATTCGATCATTGGTGGTGCTTGCTGCCAATAACTTTTCCGCTTTGTCCGTAGCTTTGATCACCGCTCCATATAGATCGGTAGAAGGATCATTGCTAATGTTGGCATTGATGCCATCTATAGAAGTTAAGAGTTCCTGTTTCACATGGGTCAACTCGTTAAGCACATGCAACTTATCCTCTCCATCAAACCAATAAATGGCCATCTTAAAGGATTCCGTATCGGACGCTGGCATTACATTGTTCACAAAACTTGTAGAAGCAGTTTTCAATTCTTCCATACTACTGCTAAGAACACTGTTACTTAAATCCAGCACCAAAATAGTGTTGTTATTGAAAATTTGTGAATTGGGGGAGATCCTGGCGAAGGACTCCGTAGTGGAAATGGTACTGAAACAGGCATCATTTCTACCTTGCTCATAAATGGTAAACTGATTGGCCGTCAATCCAGGGACGGGATCTCCGTCAGTATCAGATACCTTAAAAAATATGGATACCTTTCCTGGAAGGGTTGTATATTGATCCTGAATGGATAATACCAATTCGCCATCGCCTAAATTTAGACAGTCGTCCACAGGTTTTCCAAGACCCAGATCGCCGCCACCATTTACGCCAAATTCCACATCGTCATCCGCATTTCCACAAGATACAAATAAGGCCAAACTGAAACAGATAGCCGCCAACTTAATATATAATTTCATTTTCATAATTTTTAACGTTCACCTAGCAGAACGTTCAAAACTATTTAAAATTATAATTCAATTAAAAATAGGTGTTAATATTTGTTAAAGACTTTATTCACATTTTTTATTAGCACTTAAAGGATGTGCTTTACTCCATGCAACTAGCCAACAAACTATTGGTTTTGTTCTATATTGTTATTTTAGTCTTATAATGCAATTCTTATTGATGCTCCTCCAAAAACTTAAGGGAAATGAAATCTTTGGCCCAGGTGCACGACCAATGCTAAATTTTTGTATTTTACATAACCCTTCGGAAAATAATGCTTGGGCTTGATATGAATATACACTATTGTGCAGATTATGAAGGCATGAGCCAAATGGCTTTTGATTCCCTATTGACCAATTTAAAAGCAAAACCACAGCAGCTGATCTGTACCGCTACAGGTCATTCACCCACTAGGCTTTACGAGAAATTGGTGGAATCCTACCGAAGCACCCCAAAGATTTTTAAGGAAATGAAAATTATAAAACTGGATGAATGGGGTGGAACCAATGGAGATTATCCCAATACAAGTGATTATTATCTGCACGAGAAACTTTTGGAACCCTTACAAATTTCAAAAAACAATTATTTGTCATTCGACAGTAGCCCAACAGACGCAAAAAAGGAATGCGATCGTATGGAAAACGAAATCCAGGAACACGGTCCTATAGACATCTGTATCCTCGGTTTGGGAAAAAATGGGCATTTAGGTTTTAACGAACCTTCCAAAACCCTATCCCCGGATTGCCATATTGCGGATTTAAGTGAGTCTTCCTTAAAGCATCCCATGGCCAATAAAATGAAGACCCGACCCACTTATGGCCTTACCTTGGGCATGGCCAACATTTTAAAATCAAAAAAAATTATACTGCTGGTAACCGGACCGAGCAAGAAAAAAGCCATAAAAAAATTGTTGAGCAGGGAAATAACTACTTTCTTACCAGCTTCATTTTTATGGTTACATCCCAATGTGGAATGCTATTTGGACAAAAGCTCCCTTTAGTATTAGTGGATATTATTTTTCCCCATTTATTTTGTGAATTCATTTGTTAAACGCTAATGCCAAAAGACAATGATTAAAGGGAAGCAGCCCTTAACAAATTGTTAAAATGACATATGCTTTCCTTAAATTTGGTAACTTGTAGTGTATTAATTGTTATCAACCTAAAAACCTCAACTATGCCGAAATACGAAATCAATGTAAATGGAGTTTCCAAAAATGTAGATGTTGCCGAAGACACCCCGTTATTATGGGTACTTCGTGATCATTTGGATTTGGTAGGAACAAAATATGGCTGTGGTATAGCTCAGTGTGGCGCCTGCACGGTTCATTTGGACGGCAATGCGGTAAGAAGTTGTTCTTTACCCATTGCTTCGGTAGCTGGACAGCAGATTACCACTATTGAAGGACTTTCTGAAAATGGCGACCACCCTGTACAGCTGGCGTGGAAAGAAGTAGATGTTCCCCAATGCGGTTATTGTCAGGCCGGTCAAATAATGACAGCCTCTGCTTTCTTGGACAATAACCCAAATCCAACATCGGACGAAATTAAAACGGCCATGCACGGCAACATTTGCAGATGTGCTTCCTATACCAGAATTCACAGGGCCGTAGAAATTGCCGCTACCAAAATAGGGTAGGCCATTCCTTTTGGAAAATATAGGCTACCATATTCGCTTACCTCAAAAAAATTAAATCCTCGGAATATTGAGGAATAAAAACTAAATAAATATGTCAACATCATCAATAACATTCAACAGACGGGCATTCATTAGGACATCCTCCCTAGCTAGTGGTGGACTCCTCATTGGCTTTAATCTTTTTACGGCCTGTAAACCTAAAGTGCAACCCCCTGTAGATATTTCCCAGTTAAATTTTAATGATTTCAATGCCTTTATAAAAATTGCAGATAATGGTGCTGTAACCCTTTTCTCACCCAATCCTGAAATAGGGCAGGGTGTTAAAACAGCCATGCCCATGTTGATTGCCGAAGAATTGGACGTGGCATGGAAAAATGTTTATGTGCAGCAGGGAATTTTGGATACTGAGAATTATACCAGACAGCTAGCCGGCGGGAGTCAGTCCATCCGTTTGGGCTGGGAGCCTTTGCGACAAACTGGAGCTACGGCCCGACAAATGCTGGTTAATGCAGCTGCAGCCAAATGGGGTGTAGATCCATCTGAATGTACCACCTCGGAAGGGGTAATCACCAATGCCAAAGGAGAATCTTTGGGCTATGGCGATGTGGTTAGGGAAGCGGCAGCCTTGGAGGTACCGGAAAACGTAACCCTCAAAGAACCCAAGAATTTTAAAGTTATCGGGACCGATGCACCCAATGTGGATATTGATAAAATAATAACAGGAAAACCACTTTTCGGTCTGGATTATAAGGTTGAGGGAATGGTATACGCCAGTGTTTTACGGCCACCGGCCTTTGGTAAAATATTGGATTCTTATGACGATACCAAAGCCAAGGCCATGCCGGGTGTTTTGGATGTAATCAGAATAGGGGAGAAGGCCAAGGAACTTTCAAAAGAAGGGGTAGGCAACTGGACCGTAGCCATGGGTAAAAGCGATAAAGTTGTGGTCATTGCCAAAACTACCTGGGAAGCCCTAAAGGCAAAAGAGGCCTTATCCGCTACTTGGGTAGATGACAGCACTTTGGAAAGCACTGAATTTCAGGATAAACAATTATTGGGCCTTTTGGATGGAAAGGAGTTCCAGACGCTAAGAAAGGACGGAGATATAAATAAAGCTTTTTCCCAGGCCGATAAAATTTTGGAGCGCACCTATGAATCGCCCTTTCTGCCACATAACTGCATGGAGCCTATGAATTTCTTCGCCAATATTACCGAAGAAAAAATCCATTTGGTCGGACCTGTACAAACGCCGGAGTTTGCAGCCACTGCGGTAGCGGGTATGTTGGGTAGGGACGTGAAGGACGTTCAATTGGAAATGACCCGCATGGGAGGTGGTTTTGGAAGGCGACTTTACGGAGATTTTGTATACGAAGTTGCTGAAATTGCCGATGCTATAAAAAAACCAGTGAAGTTGGTATTTTCCAGAGAGGACGATATGACGGCCGGCACCTATAGACCGGCAATAAAATATAGAATCAAAGCCTCCATAAAGAATGGTCAAGTAACCGGCTATCAATTAAAAGAGGCTGCCATTGGAGGCAACATGTATGGATTGATACCCAATTTCTTCCCTGCCGGGGCAATAGAAAACTATCAAGTGGATGTAGCCAACTATCAAAGTAATATTACCACAGGGGCTTGGAGGGCTCCCTACACCAATTTCTTGGCATTCGCGGAGCAAAGCTTCTTTGATGAACTTGCAGAGACTATGGAAGTAGATCGCATACAATTACGCCTTGATCTATTGGAAAAAGTTAAGGGAACTACGGATGAACGCATCCAATATTCCCCGGAGCGCATGCAAAATGTTATAAAAGTGGCCGTAGACAAATCTGGTTGGGGCAAAAAAGAGGAAGGCGTATTCCAAGGTTTTGCTGCCTACTATTGCCACAATTCCCATGTTGCTGAGGTGGCCGATGTTGAGATTGAAAATGGAATGCCTGTCGTAAAAAAAGTTACCTGTGTAGTGGATTGCGGAATTGTCGTGAATCCTTTGGGCGCCAAAAACCAAATAGAAGGTGGTGTTATAGATGGAGTGGGCCATGCCATGTACGGCGATTTTACCTTTACGGATGGACAACCCCAATCGCAGAACTTTGATAAATACCGATTGATCCGGATGGGGGAAATTCCAGTGGTGGAATCCCATCTGATACAAAATGACCTGGCACCAACGGGATTGGGTGAACCCACATTGCCTCCCGCGGGAGCAGCAGTGGCAAACGCTTTAAAAGCCGCTACTGGAAATAGATTTACCCAACAGCCATTTTCAAAATACCCAGAACTAATGCAAGTCCCTACAAAGGCAATTATAGGATAATATGACCATACTATTATTTGGCGTAACAAAAGATATCATAGGCTGTGCTACATTGTCCATGCCTAGCTCCAGCGAGTTTGGATCGAAAAAATCCAAGACCGTTAAGGAGCTCAAGGAGTATTTGGGCAAAATGTACCCTGAACTCAAAAAATTATCCTCTCTGGCTGTCGCTGTGAACAATTCTTATGCAAATGATGACACCTTAATCGATAATTTTGATGAAATTGCACTTATTCCACCAGTAAGTGGGGGATAAGTAAAAAAAGAGGATAAATGCTGATAGACAATCACTATAGGAAAATAAATTATCTGCGCTTGGCGGTTACCGATCGCTGTAACCTACGCTGCAACTATTGTATGCCTTCGGAAGGGATAAATTTTGCCGAAAAAGACTCCCTTTTTACTATAAAGGAACTCTGTACATTGAGTGAAATAATGGTAGGGCAGGGGATAGACAAAATAAGGATTACCGGAGGGGAACCTTTTGTTAGAAAAGACCTAATGGTATTATTGCGCAAACTTTCGTCTTTGGAAGGTTTAAATGATATTTCCATTACCACCAATGCCACTTTGATAGGGCCTTATATTCAAGAATTAAAAACCTTGGGCATCAAAAACATCAATGTTAGCTTGGATGCTATTGATAAAAATACCTTTGAACGGATCACGAGACGTAATCAATATGATACCGTTTATAACAATCTAATACGACTGATAGCGGAAGGTTTTAACGTCCGTGTCAATTTTATTGCCCTCGAGAATCAGAATACCCAAGATATAATACCCATACTCAAGGTCATGAAGCATTATCCGGTTTCCGTACGATTTTTGGAGGAAATGCCATTCAATGGCGGCTCCAAGTCCTTCAATACCATAACATGGGATTACAAAAAAATACTGGCCCATATCCAATCGGAATATCCTGAAATAACAAAACTGGAATCGCCCAAGACCTCTACCTCTATCAACTACAAGATTAAAGGGCATAAAGGCACTTTTGGACTTATTCCCTCCTTTACCCGAACCTTTTGCGGAAGTTGTAATCGACTAAGGATATCCGCCACAGGAGATGTAATCACCTGCCTGTACGGTAAACCCAGAATGAATCTAAGGGATGTGATGAGAGGGGACAATGTAGAATCCCAAATTAAAGAGCATATCCTTAAGGCCATTGGCAGCAGATCCAAAACCGGTTTTGAGGAACAGGAAAAATATGATGGCATATTTGAAAATTCAATGACCTCCATAGGAGGATAATTCCATAGGTCCAACGTCCGGAACAAACTTGTTCCTGGTATGGAAATTAAAAAAAAAACTACAGATAATGAGCTCCTCTAAAATATATGGTCTAGTACTTACCGGTGGAAAAAGTACTAGAATGGGAACCGACAAGGGATTGATAGAATACCACGGCGTAGCACAACGCGAATATCTATATCAACTGCTACAGACGGTATGCCACAACACCTTTATGAGTGTCCGAGAGGAACAAGCCCTGGAATTCTCACCCGATCACCAACTAATTATCGATGAAAACAAATTTAAAGGTCCTTACAACGGACTATTGAGTGCCCACAATTTTAACCCCGAGGTGGCTTGGTTGGTATTGGCCTGCGATCTGCCCTTGATGGACGAGAATGCTCTGGAACAGTTGATTGACTTGAGAAATCCGGATAAATTGGCCACTGCCTTTGCTACCAGGGAAAGCGGTTTACCAGAACCCCTTTGTGCCATTTGGGAACCTTCAGGTTTAAAAAAATCATTGGATTATCTGGAAAACGGGCCAGGTACATGTCCCCGGAAATTCTTGATCAATGAGGATATTAAATTGGTATTTCCCGAGAACGAAGAAGTATTATGGAATGCCAACTTTAAGGAAGATTATGAAAAGGTGTTACTAAAGTTATCACCCAATCAATAATGACTGAAGGGTTTTAGAAGGAATAAAATTAAGATAGTTATTTGCAGATGGACTTCAATAGATATCAAAGACAGACCGTTTTAAAGGAATTTGGACCGGAAGCCCAACAAAAGCTGAAAGACTCCAGTGTCTTGGTCGTTGGTGCCGGGGGGTTGGGAATTCCTGCGCTTTTATATTTGAATGCCATGGGGGTAGGTAACATAGGTATTGTAGAACAGGATATTGTTGAAATCACCAACCTTCAACGTCAGGTGCTGTATACGGAAGCAGATCTTGGAAAACCGAAAATTCAGGTGGTGCTGGAACGTTTAAAACTACAAAATTCAAGCACTAACTTTAAGACTTTTGATACCTTTCTTACCCGGCACAACGCCTTGGAAATCATTGCTCAATTTGATATAGTGGTGGATGGTTCCGATAATTTCCCAACTCGATATTTGATCAACGATGCCTGTGTAATCCTAAAAAAACCATTTGTTTCCGGTGCCATTCAAGGCTTCGAGGGACAACTTAGTGTTTTTAATTATCAAGGCGGTCCTACCTATAGGTGTTTATTTCCCAACATGCCTACTCATGAAGAAATTCCGAATTGCAACGAGAACGGGGTATTGGGAGTAATTCCGGGAATCATAGGAAATCTTCAGGCATTGGAAGCGGTAAAGTCTATTACAGGAACAGGAGATGTCCTTAACGGCAAACTATTGTTGTTCAACGGATTACATCAGTCTTATCAAACTATTAATTTCAATATTCAACCTAAGAATACGGCCATAAAAAAACTTTTAAAATCCTATGGTTCAGAGGTGTGTGAAATACACCAAAACATCAGCGTAGAAGAATTGGAAAAAAAATTGAAAGATCAAAAGCATGTTCAAATAATCGATGTTAGGACGAAAGAAGAATTTGAAAATTTTTCATTGCCCCAAATGAAAGCGCTCAATATTCCCGTGAACGAATTGAAGGGTCGGATAGATGAACTGAACTCCCAAAGTCCGATCTATCTCCTCTGCCAATCCGGAACGAGAAGTGATATGGCGGTAAGAATGTTGGAAGAATTAAACCCTGAACTTGAGCTTTATAATATTGTAGGGGGAGTAGATCGATTCCTTACCCTTCACAATTAACCCTATTTTTATAATTACTTTAAATATCCACAACACCAAACAATATGGCCAAGCATTACCACCTAGAGCGATTGGGATACCAGAAAGAGGATATCCTTTTAATGGTACATGCTGATGACGCTGGACTATCATGTTCCGAAAATGCGGCTACCATAGAAGCCTTGGAAACGGGCATTGTAAATTCCTATAGTATTATGGTCCCATGTCCATGGTTCTGGGATATGGCCCATTTCGCCAAACACCACACGCAATACGACTGTGGAATCCATTTAACATTGACCTGCGAATGGAATCAGTATAAATTTGGACCTGTGCTGCCCTATTCCGAGGTACCAAGCCTAGTGGACAATCAAGGTTTTTTCCACGCTAAAAGGGAGATGGTGAAGAAATTGGCCAAACCCCAAGAGGTTAAAAAAGAGCTTCAAGCGCAAATTGATAGGGCATTGGCAGCTGGAATTAACCCAACCCACCTGGACTCCCATATGTACACTCTGGGCCTCTCCAACGAACTTCTAGCCGTATACAGGGAATTGGGCAGGGAATACCAACTGCCTATTTTTTTAAGCGATCAGCTGCTGAGAGAGGTGGGTAATCCTGACTCGCTACAAGAAGGGGACAACGTAGTAAATGCAGTACATATAGGCAATTTTAAAGCTATGGAAAGTACAGGTTTGGATGAATTGTATAGCCAACAACTAAAAAACCTAAAAGCGGGATTCAATGTAATTTTGATCCATCCAGCTTTTGACAATATGGAAATGAAACAGGTCTGTGTGAACCATCCCAATTTTGGCTCCCAATGGCGACAAATGGATTTTGATTTTTTCACCGACCCCAATACAGCAAGCTTACTTAAGGAAAGAAACATTAAACCTATAACGTGGAGGGAAATTCAAAAGATAAGCCTTTAACAAAACCCCTATTAATTGTAACTTGTGTTCCATGATCTCCTTTAAAGACGCTTATCAAAAAGTTTTGGCCCTTTATCAGGACTTTGGCCACGAACAGGTTTCCTTGGAAACCGCTATGGGTAGAGTACTTGCCGAAGATATTATAGCCGATAGAAATTTCCCTCCTTTTAATAGGGCCACCAAGGATGGTATTGCCCTAAATTTCGATGCCATTGAAAAAGGCCGGACCTCATTTAAAATAGAAGGGGTATTGGCTGCAGGTATGCCTGCCCAACTTTTGTTGGACACTTCCAATTGTCTTGAAATAATGACCGGGGCCGTGGTTCCCAACAATGCGGACACCGTGGTGATGTACGAACATCTAATTATTGAAAACGGATCGGCCACCCTTACCAAAAACCCAAACAGGGGACAGGACATACACTTGGACGGAAGTGATCAGAAAAAAGGGGATCTGGTTTTGAAAAAACATCGCATTTTATCAGCCGCCGAAATAGGGGTCTTGGCAGCTGTAGGCAAAGCATCTGTTAAAGTGCGCAAACTGCCCAAAGTGGCCATTGTATCCACTGGGAACGAGTTGGTGGAGGTAGAAGAGATTCCCTTGCCCCACCAAATACGCAAATCCAACATCCATACCCTATACGCGGCATTGTCAGAAGAAGGTATTGTACCGACCAAGCTCCATCTAACAGATGAAAAAGCCAGTATTAAAAAAGCCCTTGACAATACTTTAAAGGAACACAACGCAGTCCTTTTAAGCGGCGGGGTGTCCAAAGGCAAGTTCGACTTCCTTCCACAAGTACTGGAAGAATTGGGCGTAGAAAAGATATTTCATGGGGTATACCAACGCCCAGGAAAGCCGTTTTGGTTCGGAATTCAAAGAGAAACCAACACGGTGGTTTTTTCCTTTCCCGGTAACCCGGTATCCACCTTTGCAAACTATAATGTCTACTTTAAGGATTGGTTAAAACGTTCCTTGGGTCTTCCACTACCAAAAATTGATGTAATTTTAAAGGAAGCCGTTGCCGTAAAGGGGGATTTAACATTGTTATTAAGGGTGAAAATAATGTTTAACCGAGGGCATGTGGTAGCTTCCTTGGTAAAAGAAAATGGATCTGGTGACCTGTGCAGCTTGGTGAATACGGACGGATTTATAGTGCTCGAACCAAAAATTGACGTGTATGAAGTAGGGGAGTTGGTCCCCTTTGTACCTGCCAGAGATTTATCATAATTATGACACACGAACTAAAGAAAATTATAAGGGAATATCAGTCGGCCACATCAAAGGGCCTAAAATGTGTTTTGGCTACTGTAGTGGCACTGGACGGCTCCTCCTATAGAAGACCTGGAGTAAGAATGTTGATATTGGAAGACGGTCACATGATAGGCGCAGTAAGTGGTGGATGTGTTGAAAAGGAAGTCGTAAGACAGGCACAGTCCGTTTTTGCCGATGAAATATCCAAGGTAATGACCTATGATGGTCGATATCGACTAGGTTGCGAGGGTATACTTTATATTTTACTGGAGGCCTTTAGACCGGACACGCTATTCTTGGAAACCTTTGAACAAACCATAGCATCAAGACAGCATTTTAGAATACGATCCTTTTTTGAAAAAAAAGAGGGCCACAATGCCGATTACGGCTCAATGGTCTTATTTGGCCAAGAGCAATTGCCACTGCTACCTGGATTCAATACCCAAGAAAAGCTTGATGTATTTGATCAAAGTATGAAACCCTGTTTTAGGCTATTTATTATTGGGGCCGAGCATGATACGGTGCAGTTATGTAGCTTTGCCGCCATGGCAGGCTGGGAAGTTACGATAGTAGCAGACCCGTCCGAAGAAAAGAATATTTTGGATTTTGAAGGTGCCCATGACTTTTTGGGAATCTTACCAGAAAGCTTTCCGTTGACCGAAGTGGATCGGCATACCGCCATTATTCTGATGAACCACAGCTATTCCAAAGACTTAAAGTATTTGTTGACTTTAAAGGATTCAAAACCCATATATTTAGGACTTTTAGGTCCATATAGAAGGCGGGAAAAACTTTTTAACGAACTAATGGAACTAAGCCCGGAGATCTCATATGACTTTCTGGACGGAATCCACGGTCCGGCCGGACTCAACATTGGCGCAGAGACCCCTCAAGAAATTGCCATTTCCATAGTTGCTGAAATTTTATCGATCATTAGGAAAAAAGAACCTATGCTCTTGAAGAATAAAGAAACCGGAATTCACGATTGATGCCCGAAAAATTAAAAATAGCGATTTTGATCATGGCGGCCGGTACTTCCTCTCGGATGAAGACCATAAAGCAATTGTTGCCGTGGAGAGACAGCACTTTTATAGGCAATGTCTTGAAAAAAGCACAAAGTTCCAAGGCTGTCCACGTATTGACTGTTTTAGGGGCTTATGGACAGGAAATAATAAAAAGAACCAATTTTTCCGGTACGGAAGTCGTCCTTAACCTCAACTGGAAAATGGGATTGGGGAATTCCATTGCCTATGGCACTAAAAAGCTTCTGGAGCAGAACCCAAATTATGATGGTATTTTAGTGATGCTGACCGACCAACCTTTGATAGATGATCAGTATTTAAATATGCTGATCGAAAATTTTACCAATTCCAAACACAGTATTGTGGCCACCAAATATGATAATAGGATAGGAGTGCCCGCTGTTTTTGGAAAAATCCATTTTGAGGCCCTACTGGAATTGAATTCGGATTATGGGGCCAGGGAAATTATCAAAGCACATCCAAACGATGTTCTGGGAATATCCGCTGACGGAAAAGAGCTGGATATTGACACCAAGGAGGAGTATGAAAGGGTGAGAAAGAGGCTAGAATCTCAAGACTAGAGCCTGAACTCTTGGCTGCTACAAAATTCCTTCACAGTGTTTCATTATAGAGTTGGCAGTGGCAGTTGGCAGGTTCCAGTTTCCAGGTTCCAAGTTCCAGTGGATAAGAGTTAGAAAAAAGACAAACTCATAACAACAGTTACTATACTTCAGCCATAGAATTCGTGTTCTAGCTATTTTTTTTGCTTCAAACTTTAGGTTGTCCGCTTTATAGCATAAATTTAGAATCTAATTTAATAACGAAATGACTTTAAAGAATTTAGCCCCCCTCTGTATTTTACTTTTAACTTTCTCCAATGAAGCTTTTTCCCAGAACATGAGTTTCGAGGAATACAATCCGGTTTCTACCCTTAGGGTCCCTGGAAAGGAAATACATAGGGCCAAATTCCCATTTATAGATGTGCATGGCCATCAGTATCAAATGCCAACACAGAATCTATCCCTACTTATCGCCGATATGGATAAACTCAATTTAGCGATCATGGTCAACCTCAGTGGTGGATCGGGAGAAAGAATAAAACAATCCCTGGAAAATATAAAGAACCATTATCCCAACAGGTTTGCGGTTTTTGCCAATGTGGATTTTGACGGGGTTGGCAAACCTGGCTGGTCCGAGAAGGCCGTAGCACAATTGGAAGCCGATATTAAGAACGGTGCCAAAGGACTCAAGGTTTACAAAAGTCTTGGGCTGCGGGATACGGATTCCTCTGGAAAACGCTTGGCCGTGGATGATGAACGTTTAAGTGCCATTTGGGAAAAATGTGGGGAATTGGGTGTGCCTGTCTTAATACACTCAGCAGACCCGAAACCCTTTTGGGACGAGCTAAATTCTGATAACGAAAGATGGTTGGAACTAAAGACACACCCTAGGAGAAAGCGATCGGCAACGGACCCGGCCCCTTGGGAACAAATTATAGCGGAGCAGCACAGGATGTTTAAAAAGCACCCGAAAACCAACTTTATAAATGCCCATATGGGATGGTACGCCAATGATCTGGGTACTTTGGCTAGGTTAATGGACGAAATACCCAATATGTATGTAGGTATAGGGGCCATTATTGCAGAATTGGGCCGACAACCGAAAAATGCACATAAATTTTTTGTAAAATATCAGGACCGAGTCCTATTTGGTAAGGATAGTTGGAAACCGGAAGAATTTCCAACCTATTTTAGGGTGCTGGAATCCGATGATGAATACTTTCCATACCATAAGAAATACCATGCTTTCTGGGCTATGTACGGAATGGACTTACCGGATGAGGTACTTAAAAAGTTATATTTCAAGAATGCTTTAAAACTTATTCCTGGGTTGGACAGGAGCTTATTTCCAAAAGATTAGCCATGTCCAAAAAAGGAGGCTATTTGCTTTCCCGGGATTTTTGAATCTTTTCCAATTTCCCGTATTCCTGAAAAATACCACAGGAATCGGGTTTTTTAATAAGGGATTGTTCTTTTTTTCTTTTGGCCAAAGCTTCAATTTGCGGTGATAAAAATGACATATCTAACTTTTTTTGTGATATAAAATTACTTGTTTTTTAGAACGCGATTGGAATTAAATTGTTGTTTTATTGTTAATTTTTTTGTTTGATATTTACGGCTTTATCACTCCCAAAAAGGATTTACATGTGCCCTTGTATATTACAAAATGCTTAATATCAATAATATAAGTATCATTTATTAAATTAATGGTTCACATATGTGATTTTAGCAAACAAACAACTACAGGCGAATACAATTCTTATACAAGCAGGAACTGCTAATGGGCTTAAGCTCATGACAGTACTGTTTTAGGGGTAATCGTGAATCAAAGTTCTAGCTACGCATAACCTTTGGTTTCTCACCTTGTTCGAAATGAACTTCCTATTTTCAATATTCTACCCTTATTTAAAACTATATTCCCATTTCTCATTACTCAATTCTCAATACTCACTTCTCAAGATTCTCCATACCCAATCTTCGATTATGACTAATTATTTTAAAGAATTACTAAAATGTTTCACGATATTTTAACTGTTATAACGATGCTATTTTATATTTTTCCGCAAAATCAAACCCATCGTAAAAATTTTCGCTAGGTAGCGTAAATGAATGGAATTCGTGACCCAGACCAATGAAAAAGGCTTGAAGCCGTGGTTGTTTAGAAGTGTGGCTGTCTTTATGGGCATCTGTTATCTATTGGCTCCCTTGCAGCAAGAGGTAACGGAACTGATGCACCTTATATCCCATTCGCTGGATCAAGGAAAAGGGCATCACTCCGTTACCTCCCATACCCATAATATTAACCAACAAGCCCAATTGGATGAGACCCATAACAGAGCATTATTCCATTCAACAAAGTCCCATGAACATACAGGACCGAACGAAATAGCCCTCCATGGTCATACCCACACACATGATACCGAGCCTCATACTCATGAGATAATAGATTTTATGAGCATGGTACTCAGTGCTTCAAACCCGACCCATCATGACAAGGATAATATTAAGGTACCATTGGAATTGGACAAGCATCTAGTGGTTACCACTTATGATGATTTTCAAACTATCCCAACTTTTGTAAAAACCTATTTTTCCAACCTTTGGGAAAACACTTCAAAAGGAATTCAATACCTCATAGTACCTCCTCCAAAGTCTCTTTGTTAATTTATGGAACATAATAATTTTTAAGAGGAAACCAATATCCAATTCTGGATCTATTTGGTTCTCTCTGCCATAGTTATTATCCAACCTAAAGATACTTTAAAGAAAAGGCATTCCTCTACATCCCCTTCAAGGCCACTGGCTTTACATGGATAGGTGTGCCTATAATATTTATTAAGAATAGCAATTAGCTGTTTTGAACAAAAATTAAAACTATGATTAAAAATACCCTTGGGTTACTAATTCTTCTTGTTTTCGGCGCTTTACATGCCCATACCATAAGTGGAACAATAACCAACCAAGACAATGCGCCCCTAAGCGGAGTAGGGGTGTACAATAAAACTACAGGTAATTATACTTACAGTAATAATTCGGGAGCCTTTAGTCTGGCCAACGTTACCATAAATGATCGCATCTATTTTTATAGTCTTGGATTCAAGAACAAAGAACTGCTGATAACCGAAACTGAATTGGACACCTTTCTTGAAATTATCCTAGAAGAGGCGGCAGTTTCGCTAGATCAAGTGGTACTGGTATCCAATATAAATGCCATGAGCAGTTTTGTAAACGTGGACGTTAAATCCGATCCCGTTAAATCTTCCCAAGAAATTCTTAGGAAGGTACCTGGCCTCATTATTGGGCAGCACGCCGGTGGTGGTAAGGCCGAACAAATTTTTTTAAGGGGGTTTGATATAGATCATGGAACGGATATAGCAATAAATGTGGATGGTTTACCTGTAAACATGGTATCCCATGCCCACGGCCAAGGATATGCCGATATGCATTTTATAATTCCGGAAACTATAGATAATATAGATTTTGGAAAGGGGCCCTACTATACGGATAAAGGTAACTTTAATACGGCCGGCTATGTGGACCTGACCACTAAAAAGACATTGGATAAAAATGTAGTGAGCATGGAAGTAGGAAAATACAATACTCTAAGGGGCCTAGGGATGCTAAAACTATTGGAGAGCGATGATAACAATGCCTTTATCGCCTCCGAATATTTACTTTCCGATGGCGTTTTTGAATCTCCCCAAAATTTCAATAGAATAAACATTATGGGGCGCTACAATCATAAGGACGATGCCGGAAACGAAGTAAATTTTACCGCTTCGCACTTTCAGAGCAAATGGGACGCCTCTGGACAAATTCCGCAACGGGCGGTTGACAATGGAAGTATTGGCAGGTTTGGTGCCATAGATGACACCGAAGGGGGAAATACCAGTCGATCCAACCTGTTGGTGAACCAAGAAAAACAATTGGACCAGCATAGTGGGTTTAAATCCAAGTTCTATATTTCCAAATATGATTTTGAACTTTATTCCAATTTTACATTTTTCTTGGAGGATCCCATTAATGGAGATCAAATAAAGCAAAAGGAAAGTAGAACCCTAATTGGGGGAGAGACCAGTTATAATAGAACCATACACTTGGAAAATAATTCACAATTCAGATTCAATACGGGTTTAGGATTTAGATACGACGACATTAACGAGGTAGAACTTTCCCATACCCTAAACAGGAAGACCACCTTGGAGCGACTTGCCTTTGGCAATATTGATGAATTGAACGCCTATGGGTTCTTCAATATCAATTACAAAATAAATAAGTGGAACATTAATCCAGGGGTTCGTATGGATTATTTAAAATTCGATCATGAAAATCTATTGACGACGACCTATGACCAAAAGAGTGAAAACAAATTGGTTGTCAGTCCCAAGTTAAATGCCATTTACCAAGCGTCCCAGGACCTTCAGTTGTATGCCAAAACTGGAATCGGCTTTCATTCCAATGATACCAGGGTAGTAACCGCCAATAACGGGGAAAGAATATTGCCATTGGCCTTCGGAGCTGATATAGGCACCATATACAAACCAAAAAACCGATTGGTCTTAAATATGGCTCTATGGCATCTTTTTTTGGAACAGGAGTTTGTTTATGTGGGCGATGCGGGTATTGTGGAACCCAGTGGCAAAACCAAACGTTTTGGGATGGACTTAGGAGCTAGATATCAGCTAATGGACTGGCTTTACGCCTATGGCGATGTTAATTACACCTATGCCAGAAGCGCGGAGGATCCCAGTGGGGAAGATTATATTCCCTTGGCGCCCGACCTGACCTCCTCTGGCGGACTTACCTTTAAGGGACTTAAGAACTTCTCGGGAGGGGTTAATTATCGCTTTATCAAGAACAGACCGGCCAATGAAGATAATTCCATTATTGCCGAAGGATATTTTGTAACCGATTTCAATATAAATTATTCTTGGAAGAATTGGAGTTTTGGCCTCATTGTGGACAATCTTTTCGATACTGAATGGAACGAGACCCAATTTGCCACTACCAGTAGATTGTTCAATGAAGCGGAGGCTGTAGAAGAAATCCATTTTACTCCTGGAACACCATTTTTTGCCAGGGGGAAGATTACAATTAGTTTTTAATTGAGATTGCACCCACTTTTTTAGCTCCTACCCTTGAGTATTCTTAGGGGAAGGAGCTTTTTTTTAGTGTTGTTGTGATTAGGGGCTTTCAATCCCTTCAAGTGTTCTCGATACAAAATGCCCAAAGGCATTTCACTCGAACTGACGATGGTACTTTCAACCTTGAACCCTGAACTTTAGCCAACCCTCTGGAGTCCCTAGTGCGATTTCTCATATTCATTCGAAATGACTTACAATTTCAATCTCTAAGAGTATTCTCAATTCACAATATCTAATAGCGCGTCAGTTCGATCCTGCCTACCGGCAGGTAGGTGATTTTGCATAACGAAGTGGCAAAATTCTATCGGAAATCACTTAAACTTAAGAGCTGCAAAACATTAACCACCAACTGTTTACTGATTCCTGTATACTACTCCCTAGCAACTAAGCTCAATCTCCATATGGACCTTGAACTTTAAACATTAAACCTTATAATTTCTTATAATACCCCCTCTTTTTCAATAACACTCAAAGCGAGGCGGATGGTAGAATATTCCACTTTTTCTTCAAAATGCTCAAAGTAGGGCTTTAGGCCTTCCGGGTCCTGAAGTTCTGTCTTGGCCTTGGCTACTTTGGCTACATCATCCTTAGATATTAGTCGGTATATGTCAATGTCTTTCCCATCGTGATACAACTTTTCCAAATGGGACAAAATGGTATTGGGCTTAAGCCCCCTGATCTCCGCAATTTCTTCTACGGTTACCCCCGTCTTAAACAGCTCATAGGTTTCCAAAGCGGTATCCGATTTTTTGGTCTTCTTTTTCTTCTTCTTGGTTTTTGCTTCTACAAAGGCCTTGATCTCGTGGATGAACATTTCCCCATACACTTCCAATTTACGCTGACCTACCCCGTTGATCTCTTTGAAGGCTTCACTGGTCACCGGCTTTTTGGACTCCATTTCCTTAAGGGTGGCATCGTTAAATACCAGGTAGGCAGGAATATTCTCCTCCAAGGAAATTTGAAACCGTAATTGTCGAAGTTTTTCAAACAGGGAGTTTTCATTAACCGGTTTGGACTTACTTTCCTTACGCACCGCCATTTGTTGTTCTTTGGACAAGGGTTGACTCAATTGTACTTTGGTGTTATTGAACAATACCGCCTTGGCCATTTCCGTCAGACGAAGAACGTTGTTCATATGGAAGGCAATCTCACAAAGGCCCTGGTTGATAAGCTGAATGGTATAATGCTGCCAATGGTTCCATGAAATATCCTTGCCAATGCCAAAGGTCTTTATTTCCTGATAATTTTTATCCAAAATATTGGCATTTTGTGCGCCTCTCAATACATCTATTACAGTTCCCGTAGCCTCCGATTCCTTTAGTCTGGCAATAGTTGATAATATCTTTTGCGCTATTACCGTACCATCAAAAAACTGTGGTGGATTTTTACAAACGTCGCAATTGCCACAATCGGCCTGTAAATACTCTCCAAAATAACTCAGTAAAATCTTTCTTCTACAGCTGGACGCCTCCGAAAACTGCTTCATACGTTCCAACTTGGCCAGCTGTACTTCCTCATTGGTAGCACCAGAAGCAAATCGTTGTAATTGGATTACATCGGCATAACTGTGGAACAAAAGGGCATGCGCCGCCAGTCCGTCCCTTCCGGAGCGACCTATTTCCTGATAATAGCCTTCAATATTTTTGGGCATATTGTAATGTATCACCCAGCGTACGTTGGATTTATCTATGCCCATCCCAAAGGCAATGGTGGCGCACACAATCTGGGTCTTATCAAAAATAAAATCCTCCTGTACCTTGTTTCGACTATCAAAATCCAATCCAGCGTGGTAGGCTGCTGCCTTGATACCGTTATTGCGGATCTTTTCAACCAGGGTTTCGGTGGATTTTCGACTTAAACAATAAATAATACCAGATTCATTGGGCCTTTGTTCTATAAATTGAAGTATTTGGGACACCCGGTCATGAGCGGCCCTTACTTCCAATGAAATATTTTTTCTATCGAAGGAAGCCAAAAACCGCTTGGCATCGGGAATCTGCAATTGCTCCAAGATATCTTGTCGGGTAGCCTTATCCGCAGTAGCCGTTAAAGCAATAATGGGCGTATGGGGCAGGGATGCCTTTAAAAATCCCAATTGTTGATAAGAAGGCCTAAAATCGTGCCCCCAGGAGGAAATACAATGGGCCTCGTCCACAGCAACACAACTGACAAATTCCTCTTTTAAAATAGGGGACAGGCCCTGCAGGCTTTCCGGTGCCACATAAAGCAACTTTAATTCCCCTTGGTGGGTCCTATCCAGTATATCCCGTTGTTCCTCTGCGGACTGACTACTATTAAAAAAAGCCGCAGGGATCCCGTTGGCAATAAGTCCATCCACCTGATCCTTCATCAAGGCAATCAATGGCGAAATTACCAGGGTAGTACCCTTGAACAAAAGGGCAGGCAATTGGAAACAAATGGACTTTCCTCCCCCGGTAGGCATGATCACCAAACAATCCTCCTTATTTAAAACCGAAGTGATAATGGCCTCTTGTTGTTGTCTAAAACGGTCAAAACCAAAGTACTTTTTTAAATTGGGAATTAATTCGTTCTGGATATTGGGCATGGGTATCGTTAAATCTTTTGTAAGGGACGAAAATAATCATATTCGGGGTCCCATAACAACTTTCACGGTCTTAAAATCCCAAGAAATCAATCGAAATAAGAGGAGCTGTATATTTTGGTCTTGCCCTAAAAAGTTTAAATTTATGCAGTACAACCTTAACAAGCCACCAAAATGAACCTTAAACACGGCTATTGCCTTTTAATCGTCTCCCTTTTTACACTTACCTCAACATTAAGGGCACAAGAAGCCTACACCGCTCCCAAATTGTCCAATCCGGATTCTTGGACCATTATTTTGGTTCCGGATACGCAGACCTACGTGAAGTTCGAAAGAAACCAAGGCATCTTGGAAACCATGACGGCCTGGATCAGTGAAAATATAGATACCCTAAATATAAAAATGGTGCTGTGTACCGGCGATTTGGTAGAGCAGAACGAACTTCTGGTTTCGGACAAAATCAATGGAAACATGCCCAGTAGGGACCAATGGAGGGCAGTATCGCACGCCTTTGAACGCTTGGATGGGAAGGTCCCCTATATTTTAGCTGCCGGTAATCACGACTTTGGCTATAAAAGTGTGGAAAACCGAAAATCCAATTACAGCCAGTATTTCCCTGTACATAGAAACTTATTAAATGCAAAGGCCTTAAGAGCTGCTGGCAAGAACATCGACGGCCTACCCTCGGTGGAAAATGCCACTTACGAATTGGTATCTCCCCAACGAAGAAAATTTTTATTTCTAAACCTGGAGTTCGCGCCGAGGGACACGATTTTACAATGGGCCAACAATGAGATTTCCAAGGAAATTTATAAAGATCATACGGTGGTTATGCTTACACATTCCTATTTGAATTCGGAAAACAAACACACAGAGATTGAAAACTATCCTATAGCAGATGCCAACTACGGCAAGGCCATATGGGAAAAGCTAGTAGCCCCATCCAAAAATGTTCAAATGGTTTTCTCTGGCCATATTGGCTCCCCTGATAATTTTAAGGCACATACGGCTTTTAAGGTGGATAGGAACGCTGCTGGAAAAAAGGTGAATCAGATTACATTTAATGCCCAGGCCATGGGCGGCGGTTGGCACGGCAATGGGGGAGAAGGGTGGCTACGGATTATGGAATTCCTACCTGATGGAAAGACCGTAATTACTACTACATTTTCACCACATTTCGCCATCTCGCCAGCTACGCAAAAAATGGCCTATCAGAAGGATGATTATAACAATTTTAGTTTTCTACTGGATTGATTGGAGTCTAACATGCTGCAATTCAAGTAGGTTTTTGATGAACAGGATCCAAAAAGCCAGGCTGAAATCACCCTAAAATCAATGGATTTGTAAGATATATCTTAATATTATATACTGTAAGTCGAAAATTTACGTTTTTCTTAACATAATATGATATAAGGGCTTATTTTAGCCGCGTTAAATATGTTTTAAACCCCGCAAACAATGAAAACATTTAATTATTTAGTTTTAAGCTTCGGATTTATTTTGATCGCTGCTTGTAGCAATGATGCTATGAACAGCCTAAATGATGAAAGTCTTACCCCAGAACAAGTGAAAGCCCAAATGCAGGTCAATTCCGTTTCAGACGGACTGGACGAGTTGGTTTCCGAATTACTGATCAACGACAAAGCAGGAAAATCCAACAAGACCAATACTGAGTGTGCCACGCTTACATTTACTGATGAAAGTATTACGGTAGCATACAATCAATGTGTCATTCAAGGGAAGACCATAAGTGGAACAATCGTATTGACAGGAAACAATGGCAGTACAGATGGTACTAAGGGTAGTTTTGAAGTTACTTTTACCGACTTCACCTACAACGACTATCTACTGAACGGTACCAAGACCTTGTCTTTCGATTTTTCCGATTCCAACGGTCCAACCTTTACTGTAGTTACCGATGCCACTTTTGAGGATGCCAATGGAGACATTATAATCTGGAAGGGAAATAAAGTACTTAGCTGGCATTTTGACCAGATCAATGCTGAAGGAGCTGATGTTACTTGTACAGGTAATTGGGACATTACCGTAGGTGGTATTACCTACGAATTTGCCGTGACCGAAGCATTATCGGCCAACTTGGGATGCGCCTTTATTACCTCTGGCGTTATGCAGTTGGAAGTAAATGGTATGACGGCTTCCTTGGATTTTGGTACTGGCACTTGTGATCAGACAGGTACTGTTACTTATCCCAACGGAGAATCTGAAGAGATTAGCTGGTAGTTACAAATAATTTATTATTCCATATTGAAACCCCGATGAAATTCATCGGGGTTTCTTTTTTGATCAAAATGGTTAGCTTTTTCATTGATAATAGAAGGTAAGTTCGACTTGTATTTAATTGTTAATGAGTTTTTTATGATAATTTTGTCCGGTCGAGCCAGCCTACCGCAGCCAGGCGCATCCCGATGGTTTTCGAGAGTGACCTCAATTTAAAGATATAACTCCCAAAAAACCTCTCGCCTCCGCCAGTCTGGTCCGACTAGGCAGGCTAGAGGGGACAGTAGCATTTTTTTTTAATTTACACGAAAATAGCCCCGGCAATTTTATTTAGACGAAATTGAAAATAGGTAGTTTATTGGTGGCATGTTTACCTATAACCCTTCGGCTCAGCTCAGGCTACAGCACGAGGATTGGGGTTAGTGTTAAATTAAAGATTAGGGGCAGGAGGGGAGTGGAAGTGGAGCATCCACTTTGAATAAGAGTAGGAGACCAATGAAAAGCAAGGATTTCAGAGAAATTGACCCGTTTGTCGAAGAAATTATTCGGTTCGTCGAGGATAAACCAGTGTTAATTTTAGTTTAAACTAATGTTAATGAGGGATTTACTTACACAAAAATCGGAATTTTGTCGTATCTTTTAGTTTCAAATCAAAAAAATCAAATTATATAAGAGTGTACCAAAGAAAAATCCGTTAACCCTAAAAACAAAGCTTACACTATGGAAACAACCCCAAAAATTAGTAGAGATTTAATTAGCAGGCCTTCCAACAGTGGATGTATTCTAAAATTGGAGCGTACCAATAATGATTTGTGCCAATTGGAAAGAAAATTGACCTCTTATGTGTGTGAACCTAACACGTACACTTTGTTTATTAAATCTGAAACCCTCCGACAAACTTTAAGTAGCCTGAAAAATACGAATGCAGAATTGATCAAGGCCTTGAAGAGGGAAAAGGATTTAAAGATTGAACTCTTTGAAAAAACAATGGCTCAAATTCGTTCCTATCTAGAAATACAAAAATCAGTTGAAGAATACAGCAACATGTTGAGGTATTAAAAGATTCCTATAATTTTCCTGTGACTGTTTAGGCAACTAACTGCATTCACCTAAAAATGAAAACACCATTGGAAAATTAGGAAGAAAAGCTCCGGACATTTATATCCGGAGCTTTTTTTGTTGGTATAGTGCTGTTTGGAGATTATCCAAATTATGACTTTAAAGCTCTTGAAGGGGAGTTATCATCAACTTCAACGGTAACAAATTGGCGAACCGAATAGATTGGATGGAAGGTCATATTTAAAGTTCTATTTTACATAATATAAATTATAGTACAAGATATGACGTTTTGGCGAATTTTAAAAATATGTCTAATTTTGCAAATTGCCATTATTTCAATGATAAAAGCGGGTTGACCGTGGAAAGTTTCACCCGCTTTTTGTTGTTGTTCATAGTGTGTTTGCTGATAAACAAAACAAAATGAGTTCTAAACTACTACAAAAGAACGACACTACAAAACGTCGTTTGACAAAGGTGGTCAAAAAGGGCAAAAAAACCCCTTTGACCATGCAAATTGTCGAAAATCTACACGAAATCAACTTAGAGATTGACAAGTTTCAAAGGATAGCGCGTACCTATTACAAGACCCAAAAATTAGGGCTTTTATTGTACCTACATTCCCCCCTATTGGAACCTAACACAAAGAACCCTATTAAATCCGTTTGTTTGGATTTCTCGGAATATGAGCAATCGCAATACATCGGTGCATCTGTACGGGTCGGGCATATTTCAAATTATCAATTTCATGCCCTTTCAACAAAGGATTTGTTTATAAAGTTACTTAGGCACAAACTTATATAGTATGTCCTGTAATCTTTCGGGGGATTCGTGCGCTAAGTGCGTACACTCCCAAACCCTTAAAAAGGACGGGGCTTTTGTTCTCTGTACTTATTGGGCGGAAACGGTGCATAAATTACATAACTGCATACATTATTTGGCAAAGGATGATTCTTTTATGAATTCCCTAAAACCGTATCAATCGGAAAAGTATAGGGAAATATTCAAAAAGGATTTTTTCGAGGTGCTAAGGGATAAAAACCCAAATGAGATACCCTTATACCTACAATCCCATAAAAACCATTACGAACGAACCAAACACCTATTTAACCTATGAGCAATAACCAATATTACGCAATGATTAGCAATGAATTTAATTCAATGGCGGATATGTTTAAACTATCTGGAAATAAGCCAATGCAAGAACGTTATGAAAAGTTATCCTTTAAGATGGCTAAAAATATTCAAGTATCTCATTTTGAAATTTTATGAGGATAAAACAAGGACTTGTAAAAGTCGTATTTGGTAACAAAATAGACGGGGTTTCACATTTTGTTTGGTATCGTATTTCACGCAGAAGATTAGAGCAATTAGCCGATTATCTAAGTAAACAAAACGGGTTCTATTATGCAAAAGTCTATGAATACCAAAGACTGGGAAAAAGAAAAGGAAACGTACAAAATCAAATAGCCTATATATATTGGGATAAACACGGATTTCTAAACTATAAAACCCTTTAACCTCCTGCTGATTCCCGCGTTTAACCGCGTAGCGTACAAGAGTAAATTTTAACTATCATATTTAAACATCAAAAATGAAAAATAATCCTAACTATCTATTAAAAATGGCTCTCAACGGGGCGTTAACTGCATTTATAATTTCATTAATGTTAATTCTTTCAAACCTTTAAAAATGACTAGAAAACAATACAACACGGTACTAAAACACATTAGCCATTTCTTAGCCTATGTAATAATCGTTGTGGTGGCTTGGATTATACTCTATTTATTAATTTTAAAAGCATTGAACTAATGACAATACCAGTAAACAAAGGTGTTAACCTCCCCGTTAGGTATAACGGGGACTTACTCGACGGGGCGAAATATGCCTTTAACATTGACTATTTAATCCTAAATTTTTCAGGTGTTCCAATTACTGAAACCTCGAACGATTTAGTTTTTGATAAATCCGAATACGGCAACAAAATTTATGAAAGTATGTGCAAAATCACATATAAGGGTGAAAAGTTCGGAACTATGAACTATAACCCGCGTTCGGGCATTTTAGATAAAGATTTGATTCAACTACAATTAGAAAATCATTTGTTCTATACTAAAACCCTTACCGAATTGAAAAAAATGTTGCTCAAGGTAATCGATTTAATGGGTATTGAATTTGTAGGATTAAACCGTTTAGATTTGGCTATCGATTTTAGCCAAAAACAACACGATATACCAACATTTTTAAGGCAGATTTTCGACGGTAAATTATTGATTGCAGGACGTGAAAAGGATTTCAATGTCTATACAAAGACCAAAAAGGGCAAAATCCAATTTAACGGGGTGCAAATCGGGAAAAGGTCAAGTGCGAAAATGGGGCGTATTTATAATAAAAGTGTGGAAATGCTCGCCAATGGCTTAAAACCTTACATTTCGGATATGTGGAAAAATACGGGTTTTGATACCTCCTACGATGTATGGCGTTATGAATATCAAATGAGTAACAAGTATTTGCGGGATGTGGACGGGCTGACCTTGGACAATCTTTTTAAAAAGAACTTCCTAATAAATCTATTTGAAAAGGCGCAAAAAAACCACTTCCAAATTAAAAACAATACGGGCAAAAAAGAGGTAAACAAAGAAAAGGATTTCATTTTCATTTGTATTGACAAGGTAAAAAAAGTAATAGGGGCTATAACGGGCGCAATAGGTAAACTAGGGCGGACTATCAAGGAAACCTTTATCGGTCAACAAAGGATGGTTAAAAGTCTTTTGCGGTCTTATTTTTCAAGTGGACACGATAGGCGGTTTATACTGCCCGTGCGCCAAATCCTAACGGATTTCGCGCTTTGGGATTGGTACAATATGAAGATTTCCCAATATTTCGCGGAGTTCAAAGAAAAAGAACTAATAAAAGGCATGTGCTTACGGACTTACGAACAAGATTTTATACTAGAAATATGAGGGTAACGGTGAAAGATTTATCAAATTATTTAGGGGTATCGCGCAAAACTGCGACAAAAAATTATAGAATGTATTTGGATATTCTCGAAACGAAACGAACCTATTTGACGGTTTTTGATATTGCGAAAATTGACCAAATACCGCTTATAATCGTCTGTAATGAAATGGGTATTGCGTGTAGTGATAAACTGCAACAAATGTATAATAATGCGTAAAAATGCGTAAAAATAGGTAACAAGGGGTAACATTGGGAATGGGCACTTTTGAAGCTATAAATATTTGCATCTCTAAACAGATAAAAAATATTTAATAGTTATGTTGTTACAAAAAATTCAAAATAGTGAAACGGGGTCTTTCATTGTTGATGTGCCAAGTCAAGGTTTGATTATCAAAGGTATTGATAGGAGCGCAAAAATTAAAATTGATTTGGTTACATCCAATTCAAACGACGTTAACCGTCTGCCTGAAATGAGTATTGAAACCGCGGTTAATATTTCCTTGGCTATTGCTAAGCGTAGCGCGGTTATTTCAGAGAATGCAGATGTTTATAGTGAAGCACTTATTTTATTTAGTGCGGGGGGTGTTCTTCCGTTTGATGATGATACCAAATACAAGGTTACGTTAACTGATTTGGGCGCAACGTCTGACGTTGAATTCCATAATTTGGATTCTTCCGCGCTTGGTTTGCCTGTGGTGGTAAAAAAGGCAGAAGTAAGGAGTACCCAAACAGAAAAGACCGAAAATTACAAAGAGGTTGATTTGTTGGTTTTTGATGATGTATTACCACTTAGGTTAACGCATTTGGTAGATGATTCGCGAGGGTCTGCCCGTGAACCAAAATTTAGAAAAGTGGAAATTTCCCCCGAACAAATCAATGCCTATTCAAAATCGTTTAGGGCTGTTATTGATAAGGCGGGAACAATTACCTACGGTTTGACCGTGGACGTTTTCCCAATTTCCCAATTGAACGCTCTTACATTCCATCACGACACTTCGTTAGATGAAGATTTGATTTACTACACGGTAAACGTTGATTAAATCGGGCGTAAAAAACATATACCCCCCAAACTAGGGGGGTTTTAATAAACTTAAATTTAATAATATGGCAGAAGTTACGGGCGGTGGTTCTGATACTGGCGGGTCTTCAACTGGGGGCGGGGATTATAATACGAATTACGATGAAATAATGAAAATCGTTGGTTCGTTGTCTGACCCAACGTTATGGGATAAACTTTTATGCGCTGGGTCAACATGGACACCAAAAAAGGCAAAAAGTTTAATGCAACGTTTGAGCGGTCAACTTCAAACCGCAATCGAGACGGAAATCTACAATTTGTCTGCTGATAGTGTAGAACCTATTAACAAGGCTTTTAAAGATTTTGCGTATGGTTATGAAGATGCGAAAAGTTATTTAATGACGGGCAAAACTAAAGGATGTACTAGGGATACATTAAATATGATGATTCCCGAATTGGATAGGGTACATAGTGAGGTTTACGCGCAGGTTGCGAGCGCGTTTAAAAATGCGGGTTATGACGTTAAATTAGGTAATATCCGCGTTGAATGGTTTTGGAAGGGTCAACTGGAAAATGCTTGGAGCGTTAAAAGTATTGGTAGTGTGTCAAAAACGGGCTTAGGCGGAATTTTCGACAATATTGGAAATAGCAACAACGGAACAAATCAAAGTCTTTTTGGTGGTGGTTGGTCTATGTGGGCAATGGTACTATTATTGGGCGGTTCAATTTGGGCGTTTTTCAAAAGCGGAAACAACAACGGCAAAAAAACAAGTAAAAAAGCAAAACGAATAAAACTTAATTAATCATGGAAAAAGTAAAAGAAATATTTATGAAACCTCTTTTTTGGGGTATTACAGTTGGACACCTGACGTTAACGTTATTGGTTGCGGGGGTATCATATTTTTATATCAACAAAACAAAAAAATAAATCATGGCTTATCAAAAAAAGAATAACGGATTTAGGGCGGGATTTGCAAACCAACAACCGTATAACCCGAACGGGCAATATAACCAGTACCCACAACAACAAAACGGGTACAGGGGTCAAGCTCAAGCCAAAAAGAGCGGGGCGAAATATTCCCTTATTAAAGATGGTACTTACAAGGGGTACACCATTATTAACGCATGGAATAAAAGCCGTGGAAAAGGTTTGATTACTGCAAAAGTAGCACCTTATAAGGGTTCAAAGGAATACACCGCGGAAACAAGCGGGGCAACATATATAACCCTAATTGCAGAAGTAAACTATCGTAATACTGGGGTAACAAAATTAGTACCCTGTTCGATGAATAAGGCAACCAAAGTTATTGTTTTGTCTGAAATAGGAATGGTTATTAGTCCTAACGGTTCGGGCATTACTAGCGGAGGGCATAAAGTAACGGGTTACTTCGGTAAATTTTCAAGGTAATGAAGATTTTAGGAACGATTCAAAAGTTGTTAAGTTACGGGCGTAATATTGAAAAATATGCCCGTTCTTTTCAAGCTCTTGCAAAGGCTTTTCAAGTCTTGGATGATGAACTAAAATTGATTTGGAACGATGCGCCCGTAAAGGTGGCGGATGTCGTGGAAACCTTAAAAACGGAAAAGGATGTGGAAAAATAAAAGTATAGGATTTTGGGTTCTTATGGCGGTTATGGTTATACCGTTTGTAATATGGTTTATTTTTCCCGATATCCTCGAACCTAAACAAAAATAATGTATTACCTACTTGTAATATTCATTCTCTTTATGTCGAAATTATTAAAATTTAGTGCAATAAATCAAGACGGTAAAATCCGTGATTGTGACGGGTTCGGCTGTGGTCATTTTGGTGCAAGTCGTGGAACTCGAACACATAAGGGTTTAGATTTTGCTTTTGCTGTGGGTGGTGCTGTCCTTGCTCCTTTTCCCTGTAAGGTTACAAGACACGGTTATCCGTACGCGGATGATTTAACCTATAGATTGGTGGAATGTGTCGGTCTTGGGGCTTACTCGGATTACAGATTTAAAGTAATGTATGTTAAGGAACTGCCTACAATCGGACGGGAATTTAAAGAGGGTGAAATACTTTGCAAGGCGGATGATATTTCAAGTAAATACGGGTCAAGTATGACAAATCACGTGCATTTTGAACTGTATATCAAAAACGAATTAGTTAACCCTACATTTTTAATATAATGGCGGAAAATAAAAGAAAAGGAAAAGGCTTAATTTTTGGGTTGTTGGGGCTGTTGGTCGCTGTGGCTGTTGCGTTTTGGCTTATCTGTAAAAAGAAATGCCCGTGCAAAAATTCAAGTATATCCGGAGAATCAAACAATGATCTAAATACCCCTATTTTTCAGGTCGATAACTCGGGAATAGTGGACGAACTGCAACAAATAAAGGATGCATTAATCAATAAAGGTTCGGACAAATGCGGTTGTTAGTGAGTAATACCAAAAAACAGGTTGAAAAAAACCCCGTGGCGGTCGGTGTCGTGCTCTTAATGGCGTTGGCTATTGTTTGGATTCTTTGGAACTCTTTGGTAAAGGCTTTTAATTATGTGGTTAGTTCTCTTCGGGGCGCGTCCTCCAAGTTATCAAAGGATGAAGCGCAAGCCATTGCGAGCGCAATTTATAATGAGGTTAACAAGGTTTTCACCGATGAAGATAATATAATGACCTTAATTGTAGGTTTAAGTCTTGCCGATTACCACAAAGTAAAAGCCGAATTTGGCGTACAACCATATTCAAACACATTTGATAATTTCGATACGTTAACGGGTCGGGATTCTAATTTAACAGAAGTATTAAATCAAACTTTAAACGATGAACAAAAACAACAAATCAGAAACCAAAATCCATATATCCCCATTAATTAAATGGTTGCTTTTTATACCTAGTATCTTATTCCTTTTGGCGTATCTCGTCGGAATGGCTTGGGAGTTAATCGCAAGGTTTAAAAAAGTCGCTCCATTAGATACGGTTGAAGATGTAAATAATGCCCGTAAATGGTTTATATATATGAATGTTCCATTTTTTACGCAAAACTTTGTTTTAAGTGAATGGAATTTATTAAGCCTTCAACAAAAGCACGCAATTAACAGGGTTTACGGTGTAAGGCGTTATTCTAGGTGGTTTAAAATGTATTTCCCTGCATCACCCCACAAATTGAACTTTAAGGAACAATTCAAATTGCGTTATAATACTGAGGTGTTGTTGCCTATTGAGTAATGAAGTTGGAATTTTATAACGCAATTTCTGCGGTTGGTGTGTGGTTGTCCATTATGGACGTTGAAAAGGGTTTGACTATTGCCGTTTTGTTATCTGCGGTGGTGCTCAATGTGGTTAAAATTTTTAGGGATGATAAATAGTATTTTAGGGATTTTTGGCGCGTTGGTATCTTCGGAAAAGTTCATGGACTTATTTAAGGGCAAAGAAGCGAAATTACAGGAGTTTCAAATAGCACTTATCAAGGAAATGCAAAACGCCAATATTCATCAAATCGAGCTTAATAAGGTTGAAGCGCAAAATAAAAGTCTTTTTGTTTCGGGCTGGCGTCCGTTTGTGGGTTGGGTCTGTGCGTCTGCATTGGCTTATCAGTTTATTTTAAGGGATTTTATATTTTATGTCTTGGATGTTGTCGGGGTTATGGTTGAACCACTCCCGCAAATTGAATTGAGCCAATTAATATCAATCCTTTTTGCAATGTTGGGAATGTCGGGGTATAGAACTTATGAAAAAGTAAAGAAAATCAGTTAAAAAATAGATTATGCAAGTATATAAAAGTGGGGGTTCGGCTGGTGCGGTTATAGAAGTTGGTAGTACATATCAAAGTGCAAGCCAATTTGATACAGAAGTTAGTGCGGTTTTGCCAAGTTCACAAACTGTATTATTAGAAACGTGGAAAACAGGGGATTTAATTCTAGTTAGGTGTTCTTTTACGTTGTGGTGGTCTGACGGTCAAACGGCTGGGGATTCGGGGACAATTAGTCTAAAATTTCCTTTTGAATCTACCGTTGGAAATTCTCCCGTCTATGGTCATGTCGGTCCGAATAGCAAAACGGATTATGAATGTTTTGGAAGTATCTATAATGGTTTTGTGACATTGAATATGCGTTATAATTGTCATACGACTTATTTGAACGGTACGGTGGTAGGTCATTTTCAAGGTTATGTCGTTGCTTCTTCTTAATAAAATCAAATAAGTAAATTATGTGTAAACAAAATAATATTGAAAATTTAGGAAATGTTTGTTGCGCTCTTTCTAGGCGTTTGGGTTTCCCTGTACAATCAAAAACGGATATTGATTTGACCGTTGAACAATTAAAAGCCTTGCAAAGTGATTCAAGGGCATATTATTACGGTTTGTTGACTGTGGGCAAAGATACAAGCGTAGATATTGTTTTGGCGGATTCTCAAAGCGTTATAGAGGTAACTGCAAACAATCAGATAATAGAAGTTTTTAACGGTCTTACTATTACAGGAAATAATGCCTATTTTCGGGGTTACGTGGTAAGGTTTTAAAACTGAATTACTTATAATTTTATAGTAAAAAAGTGTTAAATTTGTAGGAAATTAATTATTTTTTACTCGGCTTGAATACTGTGTTGTTAGTCTTTTTTGTAAGGTAAAAAAGCCTTATATTTGTAGGAGCAAAACGTTGTATTATATTACATACTATAAATTATAGTGCATTTTGTATTTTAGGTTTAGCCAGTGACTGAACATAAAATCAAGAAAGATGGCGTGCTGGCGAAATTCCACAAATGCTAAATCTAGGTAGCTATATATCTATTAATCATTTTTAACATTTCTATATCGTTCAACTAAATCTCTATACAATTGACTCTGGCCACTAGAACCAGGTTTATAGATATCGGTTGTGAATTGAGTATCTTTAAAATCAATCTTATCTAAAACAGCTTTAAAAACTTCCTTACTAACTAACTCAGAATTTTTACCTAAATCATTGTACACAAATCTTAAGAATCGGAAAAAAGCGATAATACCATTGGATTTGGAAATAATATTCTTATCAATTGGAGGATCATTTGTCCATGCTCTATTCCACTTTTCAGCAATAGCTGAAAAATAATTATTAATAATTTGATAAATAACTTCTTCTTTCTTATTAATGAACAAGTTCCTAAAAATTCTTCTTTGCAATTCTTTACGATCAGATTCTAGTTCTAATCCTCCTTTGCCAAAAAGGGATTTTTTTTTCAAAGAGTTCCTATCTGCCATAGGGTCTTTTGAAATACTATCTATAATTAATTCCGCCAAAGTTGCTTGAGCAATGGTCTCATTTTCTTTATCTCTAGCTGTACCTAAAATTTTTACCTTTTTGTAAAATGGGCTTTCGCCCTTCTTATTTAGTAATCGTATAATATCATGAGCAGTTTTTTGAGGACTTGGTGTTTTCGCATATTCATAAAGATCATACACTAGAGATTTGTTCACTTTTGTCTGAGCTTTATTAATAACTGAAAATATTTGCGCTTGATCATCTAAATCAAGATCGACAAAAATGGTGACATTAAAATCAAATTCCTCAATTTCCCTTCCTTCGTCTATTGCTTGCCTAAAACCCTCGATTCTATGTTGACCATCTAATATTTTAGCTATTTTATTATCTCTTCTAATATGAATTTTTCTTTTTGTATTATCTACTATAACATTATCGTAAGTAACTATTTTATCAGAATTTTGTTCTATAAATTCATCATCATATTCTTCAATTAGTTTTCCGTCAAAATATAGAGATTGAGATCTAATGTGCAGAATTATACTGGTAGGGAAAGTAGCATCCAAATTAGACACATATTGAGATATTTCCTTTATTCTTGCTTTGGAAACTTTTCTTTGAATACCGAGATAGTCATCTATTTCATTAGGTTTTTCACTAGCTTCATTAATTTCACGAATATCAGCAAAAGATATGTCTGAAAGTTCATTCCACGTCATTGAACAAATATAAAAAGACCCGATTGGTTGACTAATTTTTACAAATGATAACGGGATATAGTTCTGATCCACTTTCATGACACTTTATTTTCTAAATTACTTAAATCATCTCTCCTAGAAGAAGTTAACGAAATGGACCTATTTTCAAAAAGCTTGGAGATGTACATTGCAAATATTACCCAAAAAAGAAAGATTAATGAAAATGTCAAAATTCTACTTTTACTTTTTGAAATTGTTTCTACATTATTTTCGTTTATTATGCCGTCAATTTCTTTTCTCCCATTCTGAACACTTGTATTAGCAGCACGACTTGCATCTTTATTTGTGATAATACTAATTTCAATTTTTTCTTTCTCATTAACCAAATATACTTTCTGAAGTTCCGATGCATAGATTAATATACCTATTACTACAAAAAAAATAGTGATCCAGTATACAATATCTACTTGATTTGAAGATCCGACCTCTTTTTTGAAAGTATATAATGTATAGACAGTACTTATTGCAACAGACACACAAACAATAGTCAATTCCCCATTTCCAATTATATCCTTTAATCCTGGTAATTCAAAGCCATTAAAAAAAATCAAGGCTATTAGAGCCAACAGAGGTAATAAGCTGCCAATTATATTGACAAATGTGTATGAAAGAGATTCTTTTGTTATGTTGCGCATTTAGTATTATTTATAATTCTTGCTGCCATTTGTTTAAAATTTCTTTTTTAACTAGCCATTTATGAATTCGTTTAACATATTCAAAATCCTCTTCAGATATTTGATCACTAGAGACATGCGATACGATATTACGTAAATCATTTAATTTAACCCACCATTTTGTTTTATCGTCTTTATTTAAATTCTCCTCTGAAGGCAACGTATAATGTACTTCAAAAAATTTAATTCTATTTTTGTCTTCATTAAGATATTGCCAATTTTGCCTGGCAATCTCTCTGTAATGAATCAAATTTAAATTATCCCATTCTTCTGTTTCATCTTCTTTAGTTCGTGTTCTATTTTTTTTACGCATTCTATCCTCTGCATCATCTTGTATTTTTACTGGTACTCCTTTTTTCCAAGCCCATTCTTCGCCAAAATGATCAAAAAGTTTCATTTTAAAATCATCCCTCATGTACTCTTCAATATCCTTAATCATTTCAAAAGTGTTGGTATTAAGGGCTCTTTCTTGTGTTTTGATATATTCTTCTAGACCAGCTGGATTAAAATCTGAATGAACTGCGCGAATGCAAACTTGAAATCTTCTCCAATATCTATTTGGTGCAGTTGACCCCTTCATATCTTTAAATCTCAATCTTGTATCCTCATCCATTTCCCGAACAAATAATATTAAAGGGTCTAAATATTTTTGCGTATGGTAAAATAATTCCTGTGAAGTATTTTTGTTCGTATCAATAATTTCTGACACTTCTAAATGATCAAGAATGTCACTTATTAATAAAATTAGAGCAAAAACACCTTTATTCACAAACAAGAAACTATCCTTTTGTTTTTCCCAATCCTCTGCTAAATTAATTTTTAAATATTCAAAACTTAATCTCAAGAATTCATAAGTCATTTTGAACGCATCTTCAAGATCTCCTTTGTAAAAAAGACCTAACTTTTCAATTTTGTCTTTTGTAACAACACCAAAAAAATTACTTTTAAGTAAAGCAGATGATAGATTTCCTGGCGTCAAAGTCCTATTGTCTTCTCCTAAAGAGATATAATCATAGAAAGGAGAATCTTTTTCTTCTCCTAAAAAAATTGAAATTCTCGAACATAAGGCTTTTAACTGTTCCTTTTTATTAGGTGAAGTCCATAATAAATCAGCATTAAGAGTTTCGCGTAAAGTTTTAGGAACTGCTTTTTGATTCTCATTAATTTGCATAAATAAATCAACTTGCTCTTCCCTTTTAAGGTTTACGAAAGCAACCACTGGAATTGAATTAGTTTCACTATATCTAGTTCCTGCATAACCATATAATCTATGCTGTCCGTCTATAATGTATGCTGATCGATATTGTTTTGGGAGGTATAAAATTCCGACTTTTGATATTGCAGTTGGCACTTGGGTGTTTGCTGGATCAAATCTTAATCCTGAACCTTTTGCATCGAGACTTATAATAATTGAATTTGGAAAGAAACCAGCCTTTTCAGTAATGAATTCATTAATTTGTTTTATCCTGTATTTCTTAATTATTCTTTGGTAAGTAGGCATCATTCTTCGATTTGCTTTACTTCGATGTAATACATATCCAATTTTTAAAAGCTTGTGAGGTTCTATCGAAAAAGAATAATAAGTATGTTTACCCATTTTACCCTTTATTGCAGGTATTTGATTGTCTAAATCTGGTATACTGTTTCCAGAAAACATATATCCTAAGAGTTGATATCTGGCTGCAATGCCAATTTGACTAAACATTTCGAGATAATATTCAATAGCCTCTTCATCGATATGAATTCCATTAATATTTGCGAGTCTTTCTGCATCCTTATCTCCTAATGTTTTATTCTCTGTTGCAAGAATAAACTTGATCCGTGGCTTAGTGCCAGGAAACATTTTCTTTATTGAATCTTCCAAACCTGGTTTAATACCCTTGTAAGATTCTAATTCTTTTTTAAAATCACCTCTACCGAAATCAGTTGACGATTTGCATTCTACATATAATATAGATTCAGTGTCTTTAGCAAAAACATCTATTTGTTTTGATAACTTTGGATTTTTTTTGTCATAAGGTATTGCAAAATTTCTATCTCTATTAAGTTGAGTAAAACCCAATTGTGCGAAAACACACCATACTTTATCTTCAAATAAAACATCGTGTGGTTTGGCGCCTTTCATCCTGTAAAAATGTTTTAACTCTCTTTGAATAATCCAACCTTTTGCTTGGTATTCTTTAAGAAGTTCTTCATTTTTTGGAATGTCTTCTAAAATGTAATCCCTCTTTTTAAGTTTTAAGATTTTTTCTAATTCCTTATCCTTTACTAGACTACCTAATAGTTCTACTCTTAAATCTTCACTCATTAACTAATGTATTTGTAAATACAAACTCTTTATATTGTCCTCTCTTTGCATTCATTCCTCCAATAAGACTAGCTCTTTCAAACTCTAAAATTCTATCTCCTTTATCAAATATTTCCCTAACTTTAAAATGTGCCGCATTTGTAAGGATGTAATATGCTCCTTTGTTTTTAATTACATCAATCATTTCTGATAGTTGATATTGGTTTTTTTCAGAAAAGAGTTTTTGATTATACTTGAAAAACCCATTATTATTATGAGTAATGGTATATGGCGGATCTAAAAAGACAAGATCTCCTTTCTTAATTTCATCAATTCTTTCAGTAAAATCTGTTTTCGTAAAAACAGATTTCTTAAGAGATTTATTTACTAATCTTAAATTGTCAGGTTCAAAAAAATCTTTTTTTCTATAGCCAAAAGGAACGTTATACTGTCCTTTTAAGTTAACTCTGTAAATACCATTGAAGGATGTTTGGTTTAAGTATATAAAGCGAGCAGCTTTCTTTGTGTCTTTTCTAAATTTTCTTGATCTAATATCATAGTAACACTCTTTGGTATTTTCGAAATGTTTCAATTCTTCAATAACTCCCTCTACATCCTCTTTTACGCATTCATATGTGTCTATTAATTCTTCATTTAAATCATTTAAAAAAGATGCTTTATCTGATCTCAAATGAAAAAATATTGCAGCTCCACCTAGAAAAGGTTCGTGATAATTATTAAAGTTTTCTTTTGGTAAAAGTTTATCAATTTCTTTAATGAGCCAATTTTTTCCACCAGCCCATCTTAAAAACGGTTTAGCTTTTTCTAGAGGTGTATTTTTTAAGATTTCTGTTTGTTCAGACATAAAATGATAATAAATCAAATATAACAATAATGTAAAATTATAATATAGACAAATGTCATTTATCGCCATAAAAATATAGAATTACAATCAATTTAATGGAGTGATAAAATATTATAAAAATGTGGGTAAATAATTATTGTGAAATTGTAAACATACAAATGTAAATTCAATTATTTTCATTCTGAACGGATTATACTTGCCTCATAGGTCAACACATAAAAAGCCTGCTCGAAAGTACCTTTCTTGCCAGAACGATTTATAGGGCTCTTTCGGTATGGACAGTTGTTTATTTACAAAATTTTTATTGTTTTAGAGGAATTCATGCACCTCGCAAAAAAGTGCGGTGGCACTCCCCTCCTACCTATTTCGGAATCTAGTTTTCAATCGAACTAATTTCTAATCGTTCGGCTTATGCCTATGGGTTTTTAGGCCAGGGTGTTTGGGTTTGTTATCAGGATTTACCCTCCGTCTTCTATCAGGAGTACCATCTGGCTTTTTTGATTTTGGACCGGGTTTAATAGCTTCAATCTTCATGTTAATATTGGATAAAAAGATTCAACCATAAATATAAATTATAGGTCAGATAACTAACTGCGGAATACCGCATTCGAACAATAAATTGTGTAGTAAAATATTATTTCACATACATATGGCCTACTATTTTATATAACTTTATTAATACAATTAGGTATCCATTCTAAGATTTAGTTTCTTCCTCCTCTTTATTTTTATCATTAAGCTTTAAACTAAATCCACCTACGAATCGTATTGTGAATAGAAACTGCGTGTCTGTTAGTCCATTTATATCTGCTTTATCACTACCCGTTAATAATGGCATTTGAAATTCCGCACGAATGTTATTCAATCTAAAACCAAAATTGAATTCGACACCAGAAAAGTCAGTGCGATTGCTTCCCAAAAAAAGCCTTCTTATAGGCTCATTGGTCTCTGAAGAAATATCTCCGTAGATGCCTCTATGCCCTCCATTTAACCCTAAAAATACGCTATACTTACTTTTTCCGTATTCATCTCTAATTTTGTCATCAGGAAGGAATTCATGGAATATTCCATATCTGATAGATAAAACCCCTAAGTTGCTGCTGGTATTCTCATCGTAGTTCCAAACAGAATTGGATGAGATGACACGAAAGTTTAAACCACTTATAACACTTGCAATTTTATTAAAAAGTGTTTTCTCTTCGTCTACACCATCAGGGTTAAAATAAATATTACTATTGATAAACAAAGATTGTTTAGTGCTAATGGGATTTAATACATATGCACCAAAATCTCTTTGATTTTGTAAATTTCCTTCCGTTATTTTAGCAGTTATCGTATCAACAGTTGAAGCAATATTAATTAAGGCTTCAATTTCAAAGCTTCGAACTACTTTTGCTTCATATCCTCTAAATCTTTCATAAATAACACCTAGACCAGCACTACCTTGTATTTCGTCACCCTGCGACAGGGAACTTTGGAGATTGCCTGTACCTACAAAGTCTATATGCACTTCTTCTTTACCCCCTGTACTTGTTTGTTTAGTGCTTATTTGTTGCCCATTAATACTATGTACTGATATCACCAATAGAATTAGAATAATTTTGTCTGTCATAACTTTATGATTTTTTAATTAATTCATCCTGTTTTTGCTTTTAAAAGGATATTACCTATTGATAGGTGTAATACGGGGGAAGAAAATTATAGGTGCTAATTATTTGGAGACCAAAAAGTTATGCTTTAATTTCCAATAGCCACTACAGAAAAACCATAGACTTTCTAAGGTTTTCATTTTATTTAGGCACTGATTGTAAGGTAGTTATCGTTACACTCAAAAAACAAAAGGTCTGCTAGACCTTCCATTTTTATGCCGTATTGTAGGTTTGGCCAGTGGCCGAAGCAATAATCAAGAAAGATGGTGCGCTTGCGAAATTCCACAGAAGCTTAATCCAAGTAGCTATAATTCTATTATATAAAATATCCCTGAACATTTCAATATTTAAGCGAATTATGAACAGAGTCATTAAACAAATTAAGCGGTATGATACGCATAGCGAAATAATTAATTTGTATCTATAATTTGCCGTTATGCAAAATAGCCGCGCGCCAACGCTTATTGTTTAAAAAAATCAATACGCAATGTGGCGCATTATTTTTTACTCAATACTCAGCGGCTTGGCCCACGCCATTAAAAGCTTAGCTTTTCGTCACTAGCGAGAGCTTGGTCTAATTGGAGATTTTGGAAAAAAAATTTCACAAACTGTTTGTTAGCCTTCCGCAAAAGGTAAAATTTTCTCTATGAGCAAAATTCTTAGCACTTCCTAACCTCCCGTCTTGGTTGAAGCTTTTCTTTAGGTACTTCTAACATTATGTCCAACTGATGTGTTGGAATTAGCATCCAAATTATTAACTTAATTCTAAACTGACTTTTACAAACCAAAAAAATTATAATTAATATGATAAAAATTCTAATCAAATTTAGGTTACTGATTTTATCACTAGTAATTTTCTTAACAATTTTAGCCTGTCTAAAAATCCCTTCAGTCACAATAAACACAGATTTTTCTCAATTTCTACCAGATAACGACCCTGAATATGCGCTCTATAAAGCGTTGAAAACAGAAATCAAAGACGATGAGTCCATTTTAATCATTGGCATTGAACATCAACCATCCGTTTACGACCAACAATTTCTCAAGTACACACAGCGGTTTATTGACAGTTTGCAACGGATAGAAGGCATCAATCATATCAATGCGCTTACCAATCTATCGTATCAGGTGAAATCCTTATTTGGGGTTATGCGTGTTCCATATTTAACACTAAATGACAGTATAGATGTCAACAGCTATAAATCCAAAATACGGAATGACATTCATTTGACTCAAAACTTTGTCAATACCGAGGAGACGGTATTATTTATTTGGTTAGAGTTTAAAGATGTAAAGAATGCAAGTCAAATTGATAACGCTTTACTTTCAATTGCATCTTTAAGGAGTGAATTTCCAGATTTGAAGACCTACATATGGGGAAAAAAATATTTACAAAAAGAGCTCAACAATATCACTAAAAACAGCACCAAGAATATTGTATTATGGGTTTTGATATTTCTAATTATTACTTTGTCGCTTATTTTTAGGTCGTTTTGGTCTGTTCTCTTCTCTTTATTGCTCGTAGTGCTAGCATTCCTTATGTTTTTTGGAGGTATGGCAGGTTTACATCGACCGTTTAATATCATGTCCAATTTGTTTCCTATTATCATTCTCATCGTTGGAATTTCTGATATTATTCATCTCTCCATAAAGTACAACGCTGAACTAAATGCTGGAGAAAATCATACTGACGCATTCACTAGTAGCATTAAAGAAATTGGTTGGGCCCTATTTATTACCTCCTTTACAACAGCCATTGGGTTTTTTATATTGCAAATATCGCCTATGAAAGTCTTAAGAGACTTCGGATCGGAAGCAAGTGCCGCAGTCATATTGACTTTTGTGTTAACACTACTCCTTTCACCAGTAATCTTGCGAGGCTTTACCGGTAACCGACCATTTGAATTAAGCAAACTGTACAAAAAATTTGCTGGGAAACTATTGGACTTCGTCATGAAGCTTCTACAGTATCCAAAATTTGTCTTTGCTTTTTATGGACTTTTGACCATTGCGGGCATCATCGGGATTTTCTTTATCAATACCAATAATCTACAGTATTCCATACCCAATAACCATGAGTTAAAAGATAATTATACCTTTTTTGAAAAACAGCTTGGAGGCTCAAGAACCTTTGAATTGGTTTTAGAGGCCAACAAACATCATAAGTTAAATGAACCAGAGGTACTCCGTCATATGAACGGTGTTCAAGTGTATCTAGATAGCCTACCCTATTTATCGGCTGTAAAGTCACCACTACTCTACTATCGCACCTTGCACACCGTTTATAATAGTTCCTATACATATGATTCCGCACTTGATTTGGATGATTACACCATCAGCACCTATGAAAAACAATTCGCAAATGTTTCTACTCTAAAATTTTTAATGAACGAACATAAAACGCGTTTTAAGTTCAATGCCCAAATGAAAGATATGGGACGACATGATGTTGCAACAATCAATGACGACATTATTAGTGAATTGAATAAGCGGTTAAATACCTCAAAAGTCACCGCCAGAATTTCTGGGATAGATCATCTGTTTGATCGTTCACACGATAAACGTATTGAAAATATGCTCTATGGCATACTCCTCGCCATACTTTTAGTGTCTCTAACATTAGGATTTATATTCAAAAAAATAAGCATCACGCTCTTGGCACTCTTATTAAACATTATTCCTATTATCATATCGGCTGGAATTTTAGGTTTTACAAATCTCGAATTACGTGCTGGCTCCTCCATCATATTCACTATCGCTTTTGTAATTGTTGTTGATGATACGATTCATTTATTGAGCAAATTTCAATGGCGCCGAAAAAAAGGGGATTCCGTAGAGCAAGCTGTGCATCTCGCCTTAAAAGAATGTGGCACAGCCATTATTGCGACCAGTATTATCTTAATCGGAGGGTTCGTCATTCTCATGCTATCGGATTATAATGAGATTTTCACGCTCGGATTTTTAATGAGCGTGGTCATCCTAATTACCTTAACGATTGATTTACTATTAGCACCATTATTTATCTTGAAAATCTTCAAAAAATATCTTTAGTCACTGGGTTTAAGTTTAGCAATTACCTCTTGTGCATTATTAGTGGAATTCCATCTTTTGGTTTAATGGTAATATTTGGAACAATCACTGGCTGGTAACACTTTGGGACTTCAAATTCGAAATTTTTTAATACAGAACTCACTACGACTTGCATGACCATAATGGCAAAATTGCTTCCGATACAGCGTCTTGGGCCACCTCCAAATGGAAGATATACAAAAGGTGGTCTTTTTTGTTCAGCCACTGCCGTGAATCGCTCGGGATCAAATAGTTCAGGCGTTTCCCAATAGCTAGGATTGTGATGCATCCCATAAATATTAATTAAAAGATGATTCGATTTCTTGAATGTGATGCCTTTAAACACATCATCGTCAATAGGTCTACGCTGTATGGCACTTATGGAAGGATAACGTCGTATCCCTTCCTTTATCACCTTATTGGTGTAATCCAATTTAGATAAGTCTTCCAGTTTAAGTGATGCGTCCTGCAATACGTCTTTCGCTTCTTGATGTAAATTGTTGCTGATCTCCTTGTTTTTAGCAATTTCATAGCATATCCAACTTAATGTCTGGGCAGTTGTGTCATGACCAGCCATGAACATGGTTGTGATATCATCGCGTAGCTGTTTATCGGTCATTTCAGTTTGAGATTCCTCATCGACATCATCTAGAAGCATGTCCAATAAATCATCATGCGGAGGCCCTATATTTTCTTTTTTGTAACGCCTTCTTATGTTTATCATGGCGTAGATGATACGGTCGAATGCCTGACAGTTTTTATGAAATTTTATGTTCGAAGGTGTTGGCCAGATTAACGGTATTTTGATTATACTTTTCATCCACTGGGTAGCGAAATTGGTGAGGTCCTCTAATATGAACATCAGCGATTCCATCCCTTTTTTATCATTGTTACTAAATAGCGCTCTGTTTACAATGGAAACATTTAATCGTAACATTGCACGACTGATATCTACCTCACTTCCAGATGGTAATTTATTAAGCGTTTGAATAAAATCATGGGTTTCCTCATTGATGATATTAAGAATGTGTGAAATCCTCTGGATGTGAAACGCAGGCTGAATCAGTCGTCTTTTCTTGATCCACATCTCGCCGTTGCTTGTAACAAGCCCATCACCAAAAAAAACGCGGAGTATTTTAGTAATGCCAAACTTATCATATCCTCTATGGTTGTCAGACAGCACATGCTTTATGAATTCTGGATCTTGCAGTATCAGGTATTTCTTTCCAGCAATATTGATTCTTACCACTGGTCCATATTGAGTTGCCACATCTCCTAAAAAAGTAATAGGATTATTTAAAACATGTCGTGTATTGAGAAAAAATAGGCTGGACTTTAAAAGTTCAATTTTAGGTTGTTTGGTTGTTTCGGACGTCATGACAATCTTTTTGGAAACGATAACTCTTTTATGGCCATAGTCCTTTTGAATTATAAAAAGGAGCTAGTTCCAATCCATGTTTTATACTCATGGCATAGATGTCGTCGATTTTCTGATTGCTGATATTTCCCTTCCCAATAGAATAATTCTCAAATCTATTTTCTAAAGCGAGTACAACAGCTTCGAGTATACAGCCGTGACCAATATGTGGTAATGGATATCTGTAAAAGTATTTTGTGTAGTCCGGTTCAAAATTATAGCCGTAGCCTATATGACCCATTCCTCCATGAAATAAAGAGATTCCCTCCTTCTCATCGATTTTCAGTTCTAGATTCTTTGGGTAACCAGCATCGCAAATGATGACTGGTTTTTTGTAATTTTCAATCTCGATATCATTTGAGCTAGCGGCACTGATGATAATATCAGCATTAGATACTAATTGAGAAACATCTGTATCATAGATTACTAAATGACGTTCTTCAGAAATTCCGTTAGAAAAAGTTTCCAATCGCCTTTGATTCCTAGCACACAACAGCAAAGTTCTGACCTTACCTTTCAGATAATTAGTGCAGGCCATACCAATATCTCCAGTAGCACCAATAATCAATACTTGGCTCGCTTTCAAATCAACATTGAATTTCTGTGAAGCCTTTTCGATTCCCTTTAAGATATAAGCAGATGTAAGGGAATTTCCGGTTGTGATTTTAGTTTTTTTAGTATCAAACGTACTCAAGCTGCCCTCTAACACAATAGATGTAAAACCTCCAAGCGCTATAATTTTAGCATTGAGTCTTTGAGCTACAGCTATTGCGTTATTTACCTTCGTGATGTTAGTTCTTAAATTTTGCATACCGAGTTTATCGGGTTCAATAAAGGTCTCGATATAAACACCATGGATCAAAGCACCTGTTTTTGATCTTACTTTCATCTTAAAAACACTTCGCGGTGGTATAAACCCAAAAGTGTTTTTTACCTGTTCGAGAGATAAATCTTCCGCATCATCAGACCTCATACCATTAATGAATGATTTTATATCATCCCAACTTTCCTGATGGCCTATTACGGCAAAATCTAATTGTACAGAGTTTTGAGTTGCAGACATTAAATGGATATTAATTTATGAGCATACTCTAAAAGTGCATGACTCCCTAAAAATCGTTGTCCTGGAAGTATACTATTGACCTTGCGAACATCACTAAATACCAAAACGCCATTCTTATCAAAAAGAAATACCGATTCGTGCGGTAAATTCCGCCCCCAAGCATATTCAATCCAAGAATCAATATGCATACCAAAGGCTTTAAATACATCACTTTCTGAATCTACATACGCGGGAATGTCAATTCCATGTGAATACCACCACTCTTGGTCTTTGTAAGCTGTAATTGCCAATAATTTAATGCCTAAACTTTCAAATTTATCTTTATTAGACATGATATCTGCCAAATGCAATCGCGAATACGAACACCAACTGCCACGAACAAAAATCACTAAAAGAGGTGATTGTGCATAATCCTTAAGCAACACTGTTTTTACGTCTGAAAAAATTAAAGGTACAGAAGGTAAGGAATCGCCTTTTTGTAATTTTGGCTGAACATCCAATCGTTCATTACTATCCGGAACTTCTGTTAGAGGCAAGACTGTTTTATTTACTGTTGCATCTAATTTTGTTAAGAATGGAGCTTTCAATCCTAATGTTTTCGCTAGATACAGAAATGGTGACATCAGAAATTTTGGAATGATATACAGAGCACTCAAAATTAAGTATAAAGGTAGTTCAAAAATCTTATGTTTATAGATCATGATGTCGGTGTTAAGCTGGCAAATTAGCAATCCACTGTATAGACTTTTCTCCTGGCACCCCAATATTGTCCAATGCTTTAGCATACAGAGCGAGTGCATTACCACGCATGGTCGTCACATCCAAATCTATATGGTCCAAGGACAATTTCATACAGTCACCTTGACAAACACCACAACTGGATTCGCATTTGGAGGTTACTGAAAATTCTGCTAAAATGGTCATGCAATCGTAATGTATCTCTTCAAATTTCTTTAAGAATTCTTCAGGGTTCTTTTCCAACTCTTCACGAAGTATTTCCGTGGAATGATCCATATGCTCTTGTTCTTCATTTGCAATGGATAGAAATAAGTTACCAGGACCACCTTTTAAAGCTTTCCCGACATCAGAATACATAGCAACCGCATATGCTTCTAACATCACTTCTTGAATGATAAGACATGCAATAAAGTCATTTCGTTCGGCGTATTTTAAAAATGCCTTTCGAACACGTCCCCAATATTCTCCATTCAAATTGATTTTGACTTTAAGACCCATTTTATTGGCATATGCCAGAAATCCTTCTGCGTGTTGACGCTCACTAGCGGCATGTTCTACCGCTTCCATTTTTTCATAAGGATCATCAATGGTTCCTGATAAGGATGCGAAATTCGACATACCGATAAGCTCACCTGTAATTGCCTGAGAAAAGACATCTGATACCACATTAAACTCATCGATACTTTTAAACTGCTGGTTGATTGATTCCATAATTAATAATTTATTTCGTTAGACTGTTGAGTAATCTCGAAATGGCATTCCTTCTTTAATCAATTTCATAAGTCTTTTACTGTCTTTCATACTTACTAACATCCCTACAGATTGGAATGTAAACCTCATAAACTTTGGTAGTTTTTGAAGTAATATATCATTCTCATGGGTACTTATTGAAACGAACGAATACGATTTGTTATAGGCTTGTCGTTTGGCAAATGAAATAAGTGCAGAGATCAGAGATTTATCATACTCTTTTAGTGCCAAATATTGTATGTAGAGCATTTTTATGGGCTCTTTTTCTTTAGGAAGTTTAGAAAGTTTGAACCACTTACAAAACACATTAATGCTAGCAATAACAGCTTTTAAATGCCATGGCATTTTTAGGACGACATTTTGCTTTATATGCATTGTATCAATAATGGACATGACGGCCAGTATTTCATTATGCTCCCAAACGACATACAACTCTGAATCTTTAATTTTATCAGTTGAAATGACGTTTGCCAATTCGTATTGCGAATAAAAATTGTTCAAAAACTCAAGGACTTCATTTGTTCCTTTAGTTAGTTCAATATTATACTTTTTATTTGAAGGCTTTGAGTTTGACCCTATATATTGAAAGGTGGTGAAAGTGCCTATGTTTTCGAAATCGGGATATTGACCTCTATCACTAAAAAATACAAATGGTCTTTTATTTCCTTTGGATACATTTAAGAAGGCAAAATCTGCATTTTGGGTTTCTAAATATGAAACCACCATATTGGTTAATTGAAGACCAATACCATGATTTCGGTGCATTTTTGCTACTTTAAAGTCGCTTATGTAGTAAAGTGGATGTTGATTTTTATCTATGAATACTATTTGAACTGAGACACAAATAGAACCAACTATTTGAGTACCATCAAGAGCGACATATACTTTAGTTTCGCCTCGTAAGTTGTTTAGTTTGAAAAAATCTGGATGTCGATCTATACGAAGAGCCATCTTACCAGGCATACCCGCTTGCATGGTTAAATCCAATAATTGTTGATTATCCTTTAAATCTGCAAGTCGATATCTAATCATTTAATTATCAAACAACTATTAATACTTGGGGAAGTATTAAAGATAAAAAAAATATGATTACCAATCCATACACATTACCACTTCGCTCCTATCGTCGCTTCGGGCAAAGAGTATTTCATTACATTTTCAGGCAATTTATGGAAAGAAAAAAATCATGGAAGATTAGTAGATACTTTCGCCTTTAACCAAAGCTCAAGTTCCATAACCATGCCTACGCAAAAAAGCTTCGGCAGGCAGGCGCGGAACATTATGATACGTTTATAGCAAATTAGCGGATAGCGCATTTTCAGCGCTATTTGATATAATTGAAAATATGGGGCGTTAGCATCATAAGCCCCCGCATCATCTCGCCAGCTTCGCCTACGAGACCAACGCATCAACCCGCCGAAAAATGAAATCACCCACAGGGTAATTCCATATTCTCGCGTATGTAAAAGCCGTTTTACTGGAATGTTCTTTTATATTCGTTAGCTATAATTCTATCTGATGACCGCTTTATTAGTTCAAACCCTCATTTTCTAAACCCAAACCCTTGTCTTTTGGTAAAATATGGATTGTATTTTGTACGGTACCTTTTAATGGGGTGCCCGATTCGTCTGTAATGTCATAGGATATGGTCATTACATCAACGGGAGCTATTTTTTCCATTATCAGAACTACCGTCTTTCCGTCAGGCGATAATCTTGCTTCTGAAATATTTAAGCTTTTGATATTGTAGCGATCCGAGCCGTAGTTGCTACTTCTTACCAAATCCCAAGTTTTTACCTCGTATTTCGAAACATCCGTGGCACTTTCGGAATTCAATTTAGAAGCAAAGGTCAGTTTCATGCCATTGCCCTGTGCATTCAACCTTATCGGCATGGGGATGCTTCTTCCGGTGTAGCGGATTCGGTATAGATCTCCGGTTCTCATATTTTGATTGGTGCCCCATGCTTCCATCCCACAGGCATACAGCTGTTGGTCATCAGGATTGAAACGGCCCCGCATGACACCTGTATAGAATTTAATGTCCGGCATATCGATGACACCCCCCTGTCGCTGGCCCTCAACTTCTTCATGCAGTACCAATTGCACCTTGCCAAAGCCATATGAAAAGCTCAAAAGTCCCCCATCCAAAGCTCCCCATTTTTTACTATCGACCCATAGCAATTCTGAAGGGGAACGATCGAACTCCATGTCGACCCAAACCATTGGTTGTTCCATGGCGACCCTTGTGGTATCCTTGGGGGGATTATATCCCCACATATTGCCATAAAACCTGCTTTCTGTTCCCGTTTTTATCCAGTTGATGCGATTCATCGGGTTCCAATAACCTTGTTGGTCGGTTACCAAGAAACTTCCGTCAGGGTTAATACAGACTCCGTTTGCAGCTCGAAAACCAGAGGCTATAATCTCGGAACGCGAACCATCCTTAGTGACTTTTATCAAAGTACCATGTTGGGGAATCAGGGCCTCGCGTGCATGTCTTCCGCTTTTTGCATAGTATAGGTTTCCCACTTTGTCAGCTTGCAAGCCCATAGCGAATTCGTGAAAGTGGTCCGTGACCTGGTGGTCGTGATTGAAACTCTCATAAAAATCGGTTTCACCATCGCCGTTAAAATCTTGGAGACGCACGATTTGGTCACGACAGGTGACAAAAATCTGATCATTGACCACCTTGATGCCAAGCGGTTGGAAAAGACCTGCGCCGATCCGTTTCCATTTCAATGTAATACCGCCATCGGTCAGACCTGAAATCAACCAAATGTCGCCATCGGTGGTACAGGCGACCGCATTATTGCCATCTTTCATGAAATCGATACCGCTGAGCTTCATTCGGCAGTTCCACGGGTTCTCATACGGTGGGCTTAATTGATCAACGGCAAAAATACCATCCTCTGCCCCTTTTGTAATTGTAGTGATCAATTCTTGCGGATAATGGGCAGCACCACCCTTGGTGTACTTTCCGAGTGATTCAGGGGCTTTGGATGCGGCAACAAAATCCTCCATACCTTGTATTTCCCCGTTACCAATGAATATTTTTACCTGAGCCGCTTTCGAAGGGCTTACGGTCATCATATGGTAACCATCTTCTTGGGATAGGGACGCTCCTTTACCGGTAATGTAAACTTGAGAAGTAACAGGGGCCACCCGCAATTTTAGTAAGGAGCTTGAGGACGAAATGTCCAAAGTTCTGGTAAAAATGGTTTGTTCGCCTTTTTCTTCCATGCCCAATTGTTCCAATATTTTGGCAGAACCCACTGTGTAAGAAATAACAATATTGTCCAGGTCCTTGTAAATACCCTTATAATCGGCCCAGCTTTTGGGTAGCGGACCAAATTGCCTTCCGTCCCTTGCGGTAAATCGAGGATCATCAAAGGTCCCGTTATCCGGATTGGCCCAACCGGGGCCGACAGGAGTTTCGAAATGGAGTTTGCCAACCGTTCGTGGATAGGTTTCATGACGATCATTGAGTAGAATGGCATCCCAATCAATGAATCCCTCGCCCGTCCATCCTCCGGCGACCCTCATAAGATCATGGTCGAAGATCATCCAAACCTTACCCTTTGAAATTCCACCTTCGCCTCTATCTAGGCGCACCGCAATTCCTTTATACGCAAAATTATTCTTTGAATAGTCTTCATCCGGAAAGGGAGTCGGACCTGGCGAATGAAACCGTTCTGGGCCAGTCTCGGCGTCTACCAATTCATAGGTGTTCATAAAAAAATTACCATAATCCTGATCCGACCATGGGTGGTGTTGTTTCGGTTCGGGGCCCTTGGAAGTGCCTTTTGGAAGGCTTGCTAAATACCCCTGTGAAACTCTAAAATATTGCTCGGGATTAGCATTTTTAACGTAAACCTCGCGAATAAAAGTAATTACATCATATTTTTCTTGGGGTGAAAGTGTCAACTGTGGGGGCATGGTGGCAAAGCCTTTTGTTATGGTTTGATACATTGAAAATGGATCTGAACCCGCCTTGAACGGTTGTTCCCAAAACTTTAGGGACAAGGGAATAGACCCTTCAATTTCAGGATTTCCATGGCAGTTGATGCAATTCGAGTTATAGATCCTGCGCCCACGCTCTAGCGATTCTTGATCCAATTCTTCAAAAATAGCGGCATGATCTATGTTACTTTCTTTTTCTCGAACAGCATTATCGGTGAGGAGGTATTTTACCTGAGATCGGTCAATTTTAACTAAATCATTTGGCTGTTTCTTTGCTTTGAACGGCAGAACTTCATCTTCGAATTCTAGGCTGCCGTTAAAACCTGTATTTCCGAAAGAACCTTTTAGTAGCATCTGTAGACCCCATTTTTCAAAATCCGCTGAAAGTTCGTTATCGGAAACAATTAGATTTTGAAGCTCGATGTTTCCAAATTGAAATGAATTTATATGGCCTTGATAGGTACCGTCCTGATATATTAATTTTAGAACACCGGAGATTGGCTCATCTTCAATCGAAAATTCAAAGTCCCAAGAACCCTCAATATTTGGTCCGGAACAACTTAAAAAAGCTGTAAACAAAGGTATAAACAGTAGGTTTCTGAGATTACAGGAAATCTTGAGAAACATACTTGACAATATAGAATTTACGGGCATGGTGTCGATTTTTTTAATGCGTATTTAGAATTTAGGCTCCAACTAAAGTGTTATAACCAGTTGAATATAAGATTAAATTGGTCAAGTAGAAAGATCTTAGCTTATTTGAGAAAGTATAAAGCACATTGATTGCGAAGAGAAAACCTTCAACACCCTTGGAGGTTGGTTATGTTCATTTAAGTGTGTCATTGTTATTCCAGACCCAGTCTTTCCCCACGCTGGCGCGAGCGTCACGCTCGTGCCCATACCATGCCTCTTAATCTTTTCTACTATTCCTCAAAATTCCAGTATGCCTAAATGAATGCCTTCATTATCTACTTTAAAACCGAATCATCCTTCTCATAGTTCATTGCGCTGCAATATTTCCAATCCACTGGGTCCTTAACTAATCCTTGTTCTACGCAGTTTTTGTGGATATAGTCAATTGTTATTGACAACTTTTTACTTACAGCTGCTCTGTGCGGCATACTGCTGAGGGCACGAACCTAAGGGGCGAGGTATTGAACCTGGATCCCGCCGAAAAAGGCGGGATTAGTTCAACTTTCAATTTTCAGTGCCCACGCTGGCGCGAGCGTCACGCTCGTGCCTATACCATGCCTCTTAATCTTTTCTACTATTCCTCAAAATTCCAGTATGCCTAAATGAATGCCTTCATTATCTACTTTAAAACCGAATCATCCTTCTCATAGTTCATTGCGCTGCAATATTCCCAATCCACTGGGTCCTTAACTAATCCTTGTTCTACGCAGTTTTTGTGGATATAGTCAATTGTTATTGACAACTTTTTACCTACAGCTGCTCTGTGCGGCATACTGCTGAGGGCACGAACCTAAGGGGCGAGGTATTGAACCTGGATCCCGCCGAAAAAAGCGGGATTAGTTCAACTTGCAATTTTAAGTGCGTCTTATTGACTTCTCAAAATTGAGTTTTACTAATAAAAACAATAAATATAATCCCTAAAAATTGGGGACAGACTTAAAATCCCATTTGGCCATAACGCCCAATGGGATTTTTTTTGTCGCCAATACCTGAAATAAAATACATATATTTTTTACGGGATTTTTTTAGATGTACAATAATCAGTAATTTAACATATAATTTAACAAGTGTTTTCCCCCAACGCTTACCACTAAATAATTACTTTAATTAACAACTAATTGTAAAAATTTGAATTATGAAAAACCTAAAAAGAATTCATGCAACATTATGCCTTGGAATCCTTGCCGTTTTTGGTTTCACTTCCTGTGAACAAAAAAAGGAAAAAACCCCGGTAACAGAACCTGAACCTATGGAAATTAATGCTCCCAAGCAGATTGTTTCCGTGTCCCAAGCAAAAACCATGTACGATGCCTACGGCGAGCGCAGGGTAGGCTTAATTGAAAAATATGAAAATGAACTTGCACCGGAGAAGAAATTCGATGTGGCCCGTTTTGGTTATTATGATTACAACACCATTAAGGAATACATGACCTATATTGAACAAGAAGCTAAAAAGGCCAATGTAGAGATTTCTTCCCTACGTTTTTATTTTTCCAATTATCCGGATAAAACGTCCTTCGAAGATGGTAGGGAAATAAAACATCCAAAACAAAATTCATTTTTTATAATCCCTGCTGTAAAGGACAACGATCGGGAATACGGGTTCTATATTAGGGAAGAGGACGATGGTAAGAATGTCCCCGTTTTACTTACTGATAATTTGGAACCAAAAAAAGATGGAGCAATGGACAAGATGCAAACAGGGGAAAGTAAATCCGAGGCTTCCTTTATGCCTACAGCAGCCCCTGCTCCCTTTTATGCCAGAAACAAAAGTTTGGTGTTGAACGAGGCCAATATGGTTCCTCCGCCTTACCACGAGGATTAACAAGATCCATTAACCCCAGATCGAAGCAAAAATGGAAATATTGGATACTATTTTAGAGAATGCAAGTCAACCTCTCTATGCCCTAACCTTATTAATAGCCCTAATAAAATACCCCAAATATTACAGTACTCCTTTAAAGTATTTTCCAATACTTTTAATGTACACCTTCTTAACAGAATTATTAGGGTATTTTACAAAGAACTATGAGGTATTCCATATTTCCATTTTTTCTGCTTTTGTAAAGCACAATGTATTTATTTACAATATTTACAACTTAGTTTTCTTTAGCTATTTTTTTTACGTCTATAGGAACTATATAGAGAACAAAAAATATAAAAATTATATATTATTGGCCGGAATATTTTATCTGACCGCCTCGCTGATAAATCCATTTTTGCAAAACTTTAAGTTAGAATCACAGGTATATAGTTATTTGGCAGGAGCTTTTGCCATTTTAATATGTATTATCCTCTTTTTCACAGAACACCGGAATACCTCAAAAAAATTGGATTATAGGTTTACCGGCATTAAATGGATAAGCATTGGGCTATTAATTTTCTATCTGGGCTATGCCCCCATCAAGGCTTCCAGATTTTATAATTATACCTACCATTTAAACGAATATGTTCATATTAGAAGAATACACCTATCACTGATCGTATTAATGTACATCAGTTTTATTATCGGATTCCTAAGAATGAAACGCAAGTTTTGGATCTAACCTAGTCCCAGCTGGAACTCCATGGAGTCTCTCTATAGAAATTCTACCTCAGAAATGGCCCGCCACATTATCCCTGATGCTATCTCCATTGGATACGTTAGAACAGCTACATTAAACACATCAAATCTTTATAAGCTCATAAAAAACCTCTAAAAACCATTCTGAAAAGAATCAAATATTATTGGTTTTGAGTCAATAAATCCTCCAATAAATTATTATCATTGGTATAATATTTAAAGCCTCAAAAGTTTAAACTCCACTGTGAGCTATCCCTGCGGGATGCTACAAATAAAGGGATCAGAGGCATACATTGCCCTTCGTCATCGGCAAAAGCAACTCAAAATACTTAGGAATAAAGTAGACCCGTTAGCAACGCCCGACCAAAGCTGTGTTACGGTTCATTTAATAAAATTAGAAACTAATGATATTAAGCCCTAGAGCAAGTCCCCGAACCATAGAATGAACGGTCATAAGAAAATAACTGCTATAGCAGAATTATTTATTATGGCAACCCAGTTATTTCATCAAAAAACCGATTAATAAAACATTGCTTAAAAAAAAAGAAATCATGACAGCACCGGAACAAATACAATTAGAAAACATTGCCGATTCCGATTATGAAATATTTGCACTCTTAAAACAACGATATAGTCCTCGGATTTTTAAGGATAAAAAAATTACCGGACAACATTTGCACCAACTTTTTGAAGCTGTGCGCTGGGCTCCGAGTTCCAATAATCAACAGCCTTGGCGATTCCTATATGCGGAAAAAGGTTCAGAGGCCTATGGAAAAATTATAGACCACCTTACAGATTCCAATAAGTTATGGGCCAAGAATGCTCCCCTTTTAATGCTTACGGCATACAAGAAAGAAACCGAAAAGGGAAAAGAAAATTTCCACGCCCTTCATGACTTGGGTATAGGGTTGGGTGCAATGACAGTTCAGGCACAGTACATGGGAATAGCCATGCACCATATGGCCGGATTGGACTACAAAGAAGCCCAACACATCTTCAATATCCCAGAAGAATTCCATATTGTAACCGCAATTGCCCTAGGCTATTATGGTGGGGAACTGGATGATCTGCCCCAAAAACTTCAGGAGAAAGAAATTAGCGAACGGCAACGTATGCCCCAAAACCAATTTGCGTTTAAAAATAGTTGGGGTACAGACCAAAATATATAGCACTGGCAAATTCCGACAGAATTTCTATTTCCGTATATATACCGTCTTTTTGTTCACAAACTCCAATATACCTTCCATGGAAAGTTCACGACCAAAACCAGATGCTTTTGTACCTCCAAAAGGTAACCTTGGATCGGACTTCACCATTTCATTGATAAAAAATGCGCCATCAGGTATGTCCCCAATTATTTTCCGTGCAGATTTTATATCTTCTGTGAACAGCATGGAACCCAGACCAAATTTAGAATTTGCCGCCATCACAACGGACTCCTTCCTATCCTTTGCCTTGACCACTGCTGCCACTGGGCCGAAAAGTTCTTCATCAAAGGCAGGCATACCTGGTATTACACCAGTAAGTACTGTAGGCTCATAATAGGCTCCGTCCCGCTTATTTCCAATCTTAACTTGAGCCCCTTTGACCAAGGAATCCTTGACTTGTTCCTCCAAAGTTTTGGCGAGGTCCTCTCTAGCCATTACCCCTATATCTGTGTGTTTATCCAAGGGATCTCCAGATTTAAGGGATTGGACTCTTTTGGTAAACTTCATTAGAAACTCCTCGTAAATAGCTTCGACAACAATGAACCTTTTTGCCGCTATACAACTTTGACCGGTATTCTGCATTCTGGCCATTACCATGGTGTCCATATATTTGTCCAAATCAGCATCTTCCCAAACTATACAGGCATTATTGCCCCCTAGTTCCATAACACATTTTTTTAAATGCTTTCCTGCCTGGGCCGCAATGGCCCTACCTGCCTTCTCACTTCCCGTAAGGGTTACACCTTGTACAATAGAACTCCCTATGACAGATTCAAGCTTTTGATGGTCCGCAATAATAGTTTGAAAGCTGCCTTCTGGGTAGCCTGCCGAAAGAAACAATTCCTGAAGTGCCAAGCTGCAGCCTGGGACATTACTCGCATGTTTTAAAATTACAGTATTACCTGTAGTGAGGGTTGGTGCCGCGAAACGGATTACCTGCCAAAAGGGAAAGTTCCAGGGCATAACGGCCAATACACATCCAATGGGATCGTAACTTATAAAACTTTCGTCCGCCTCGGTATCTATAAGGTCATCTGCAAGAAACCGAACGGCATTCTTGGCATAAAAATCGCAGGCCCAAGCACACTTTTCAATTTCGGAAATACCTTGATTTATGGGTTTCCCCATCTCCTTGGACATTAATTGAGCGTAAGCTTTTTTATTTTTCAACAAAACCTTGGCCAGTTTTTTTAAAAGTCCCGCCCTGTGTTCCACACTTTCATTTTTCCATTTGTGGAAGACCTGTTCGGTATTGGCCAATACCTTATCTATATCGTCATCCGAAAATATTCTATATTTTTCCAAGGACTTGCCATCATAAGGGTTCACTGATTCTAAATATTCCATTTCAATGCCAATTTATAGTTATTGATCTAAGTTTATAAATATTTCTAGAATTTAAGTAAAGGTCAAGGGTATTAATATATGCCCTAAGATCCATTAAAAAAAAGCCAGAATTTTTTCCAGATCATATTTATTTTCAATCGTGGCAATTATATCCATTTTTAAGGCCTCCAATTCCTTTCGTATTTCGTCCCTATTTTCCTTAGAAATTTTTGCATCTTGTACCAGATATTTTAAAGCTCCAATAAGGACAAGAACAACTGAGCTATCTTTTTTTGCATACAACCGGATAGGTTGAATAATTGTCTGCATTAATTCCTTGGCAGTAACGTTAGTTTTGACCAGAATGATCTTGCCTTCCCTCAAATAATTGGATGTTTTATGTGGAAACCTCATGATTTTTACCAGTAGAGGTGCCAATCTATTAATGGCATCAATAGCTGTCCCAGGATCATTAATCCCCGGTGACATTGCTTTGACTGCTATTTCCATCAATTTAATAAATCCATCAAATCCCTCGTTTTGATCGCTTCTATTACTGCTAATATTTACACACAACAATAGGTCCTCCAAATCCTCATCCTTAAGCAAATTCTGTACCTTTAACAATGGCATTCCTTCCCATAAATGCCTACCAACGTATGGCAGTATTTCAATCTGATGGCAATGTTCAATTAACGAATCGCTTAACAAAGAATTATCAAATCCTCTGTAGTAGCCCGACTTATGGGAATAAATAGTTTCAAAATTATCCATCCTAAATTCTTGCAAGCCAACTTTTAAATTACAAGAATCCTCATAATCCTTGTCCAAATACCTTGAACTGGATCGAAATATATTATCTATAATATTTTGAATTTGAATGGATGTGGAAATACTATGAATGAAATAGACAAACAATCCAATACAAAATACTCCCGAAATTGCGGCCAACATAGTTGAGAACCCAACCGAATGTGTATCAATATCGTTAGCTCCTAAAGCAATTAGAATTATAATACAGTACAACAAAGTACCAATATATACTCCCAGAATTAGTTGATGTCTTTTATTGGAAACCAAACTCGGCAATAATCTCGGTGAAAAATTGGAAGAAGCTTGGCTGAGTACAACCATGACCATTGTAAAACTAAACACCGTTAATGAAAGAATGCCACCAATCAACGTTGTTAAAATGGCACGAGCCGTTTCATAATCCTTTATAAAAAGGTAAGGTATCCGTTCTTTTAACGTTTTGGCCAATTCCAAACTTTCCAGTTCCAATATTATAAATGCCAATAGAAAAAATGCAAATGAAATTAGCACAGGATAAAATGCAATGCTCAATAGCACTTTACGATATAATTCCTTGACTATTTTAATGGCATATTTAAACATGGTACAATTAATTAACAAGTTGTTTAAAGGTAATTAATCCGTTTTATACGACTAGCCCAATACCAATAAATTGTATCGCAAACAATGGTATGAATTGAAAAAACTAATAATTGTCTTCTACCTTGTTTATTTGTATCAGAGTCAATATTATTTAGATTACAGCACATAAATGTTAACCCCCTTTAATAAATTTGACTTGAGAGAAAAATAAAATTGATTGCACTCCTACGCTTTTGGCAATCAGGTTTACCTAAATTTCGGGGGACATTTGGGAATAAACGTATTCTTCTTTGAATTGCTACGAACTAAAACTGTAATTCAATTTAGATGGTTAGGTTGGTTGTTGATTAATGGTTCCGATACACTTTTATATCGGAACCATTTTTATTGGAACATTTTCTTTTACAGCGGTATATTTAAGAATCATGGGGTTATTCCTAAAAATCTTCTTAACTTTTAAAACAACAACTAAAATTATGGTTATGGATTTAAAGATAGACGAGGCCTGGGCGGAAATGATCAATAGACTGTCGTCTTGGGTAGACAGTTTAATAGTGAATTTGCCCAATATGATTTTAGCACTTGTCGTATTCACCATTGTAATTCTACTTTCCAAATATCTTACCAAACTTACATGGAAACTATTGGCTAAAAGTAGTTTACAGAAATCCATGAAGAATTTAATTACCAAATTAATTTCAGTTTTGGTCATTCTAACAGGGTTATTTTTAGTGCTTGGAATCTTGGACCTAAGTAAAACGTTAAATACAATATTAGCCGGTGCTGGGGTAGCTGGTCTGGCTGTAGGTCTGGCTCTACAGGGTGCCCTGGCCAACACCTATTCCGGTATAGTATTGTCCTATATAAAGCATATAAAATTTGGGGATTGGATAGAGAGCAATGATTATGAGGGTGAGGTAATCGATATAGATCTAAGGGCCGTAACTATTAAACAATCGGACAACAATTTGGTTTATATTCCCAATAAATTGGTTCTGGAGAACCCCATAAGAAATTTTTCAACAACAGCGCAATCCCGGGTAATCCTGAAGTGCGGAGTTGCCTATTCGTCCAATTTGGAATTTGTGCGCGACTTGGTATGCAAGACTATAACCTCCAATTTTGATAACATAGAAAATGCCAAGGAAGTGATTTTTCTATATACCGAATTTGGAGATAGCTCCATTAATTTTGAAACCCGATTTTGGATTAAATCCACCTCCTCCCTAGAGGTACTAAAGGCCAAAACCATCGCCATGATAGCCATAAAGAAAGCATTTGACGATAACAACATCAATATTCCCTTTCCTATACGGACATTGGATTTTCCAGAAAACTTCAAATTCAACAATCCTACAAACAACTGAATCAAAACAAGTTACAACAAAATCATCTGTGTTAACCATTAGCGTGATAACGTTAAACCATGTGATTGAATATCACGAGATTTGTTTTAGAAATTGTTTAAAGAACAATTTATAGTATTAACCTAAAAAACACTCATATCATGCTACGATGGACAGTAACATTTGTAATATTAGCAATAATTGCCGCAATTTTTGGATTCGGGGGAATAGCAGCAGGAGCTGCCAGTATTGCTAAGGTCTTATTTTTTATTTTCTTGATTCTATTTGTAATATCATTATTTACAGGAAGAAGCAAGATTTAATTAAAACAGCTTTGTAAAATTAATTTTAACAATATTAAGTACACAACGTACGTAATCCTAAAACTATAAAAATGAAAAAATCGATATTATACTTTTTATTCACACTCCTATTTACTGCTTCATTGTCAACTTTTACCAGTTGCAGGGAGGAAAAAACTACAGGTGAGAAAATTGAAGATGGCATAGAAAAGGTAGGTGACGACATTGAGGAAGGTGTGGAAGAAATTGGAGATGAAATAGATGACGCCACGGACGACAATTAAAAAATTCTCTTTGGTTGGTTAGATTTTGTTATGAACGGACATTTTCCTTTTCGGAACTTGTCCGTTTTTATTTCAATTAAGAAATAAATGAACACACATTGGGCAACAGGTACAACAAATGACTTTTGGTTGCACAAAACAAAGGCGTCTTTTACCAAAGACTCAAACAAAAATACAATCCGTAATGAATATTAAAAAAATGAAAATGAAGAATGAATTTGCCAATAACGAAAAAGAAATTATAGACGAATACCAAAAAAAGGGCTTTATGGGCAACTACCGGGTAGAGAACATGAAATTGATCGATTTGAAGACAAAAATCGGGTACGGGCCCGAAAACGTTACCATTTTGAAGGAATATCGCTTCGAAGGCATGAGCAATCCGTCCGACATGTCTATCTTATATATTGTGGAAACAAACGATGGTAGTAAAGGTACGGTATTGGCCAATTACAGTCCATCCAGTAATACGGAAACAGCTGAATTTTTTAAGGAAATTCCCAAAGAAAACTATTTGGCCAACTAAAGGCCTATAACCCCTAATAAAGCTGCCATCGCCTGAACGGCCAGGAATTGTTTCAACCTTCTCCAAAGCATGGACAAAGGAATTATGACCAACGCCCAGATTGCAAAGACAGTTAAGGATATTAATAGTCGTAAGATTTACCTACTACATCAATTAGGAGCACAATTGATAAATAATTCACTGAGCAGTTTAATTGAAATTAAAAATTCATCATCTTTGTGTATAACGCCTACAATGTTTTCCCTAGTTTATAGGAATCGATGTCAAGGGCCCATATTATATGCAATTAATGAGAATCTATCTAAAATTTGATTTTAACCTTATCTGTAAAGCTGTACTCCAAGAACAACTGGACGCCTTGGGAATGAAATATACCATTCATGGTTTTGGGGAGATTGAATTTGATAGAAGGCCTACAGATGAAGAAGAACAGGAAATGGCCTCGCTCTTGGGAAATTATGGCATAGAAATTATGGATGATCAACAAATGGCCCTGGTGCAACGCATTAAAGATTCCGTTACAGAATGGATAATGGATGAAGAGAATCCTAAGCTTTATAATTTCTCTACCTATCTTTCTGAAAAACTGGATTATTCATATACCTATTTGTCCTCGGTATTCTCTGAAGCTACCTACTCTTCAATAGAGAACTTTGTAATTTTAAAAAAAATAGATTTCGCCAAAAGTTTAATCCTCGAAAATGACCTAACCTTAACGGAAATAGCGTTTAAGCTGAACTATAGCAGTGTATCCCATTTATCGGCCCAATTCAAAAAAACGACCGGACTTACTCCCTCCGCTTTTCAGAAAATAATCTTAAAGCGGAAAGAAAGAGCCTTAAACCGAAAATAACCAGACCAAAATATGCCCCTACATACACTAAATATAGCACTGGCGGATGATGATGAAGATGACAGAACATTGTTCAAGGAAGCCATGAACGAAATAAGAATCAAGACCAAATTATCCCTTTTCAATAATGGTAAAGAGCTAATGGATTACTTGACCCTGCCCAATGTGATTCTACCGGAAATAGTATTTCTGGATTTGAACATGCCCATTAAAAATGGAATGCAATGTCTCAATGAAATTAGAAACCACCCTAGACTTCAGGAACTATTGGTCGCCATATATTCAACCTCCTCTTCTGAAGCCGATATTGAAGAAACCTTTGTGAACGGTGCCAATATTTACATTAATAAGCCCAATAGCTTTGGGGCTCTGAAACAAGCCATTGAAAAGGTATTACAGATCAACTGGCAATACCACACCTCGGCCTTAAACAAGGATAATTTTTTATTAAGGATCTAAAAGAAGTGAAGGCATGCCCATAAAAAAAATAACATCGTCTCCAAAGGTACTTGCCGTCTCCCTTATTTTGGCCATTGCCCTTCTCATGTTTCTTGGAAGTATTAGTTACAAGCAAATAGTACAGCTTGGAGAATCGGCGGATATGGTTTCCCACACCTTGGAGGTAGATATGGAAATAAACCAGCTGTTTTCCTATTATGCAAAGATGCAATCTACGGAGCTTAAAAATCTTCTTTACCATGATACCTTGGGCATTTCTTCCTATGAAAATTTCAAACCTGATGCAGAGGAATCATTTTTAAAATTAAAGGAACTCACCCAAGACAATCCAGTGCAACAGAAAATTCTATTTTCGGTCCAATCCTGGCAGGACAGCCTTTATAATTCCTTGAAAATTATTGCAAACATACCATTTCAAAAAGCAAATTATTCTTCCGGAGATAGAGAAAAAATAACCAAAGTTACAAATTCCATAACCCAGCTTAATTTGCTTAAAAACCAAATGTATCAGGAAAAACAGATACAATTGGAAAAACACAAGGAGGAATATAGATCGCAAATATTATTTACGCCCTTGATGACTTTGCTCTTGGGTATGTTTGCCTTGTTCATCTTCATTATTTCATTTTTACAGATCAATTCGCAACGAAAAAAAACAGCTACTGCAGAAAAGTTCCTTCAGAATATTTTGGGCAGTACGGACAATATTATTAGTTATTTTGAACCCATTTACAACAACATGGGCCAGGTAATAGATTTCACCATTGTGTTTACCAATGAACAAATTGAGTCCGTACTGGGGCAAACTTCCAGCCAAATAGAACAGCGTAAAATGTCCGAATTAATTCCTTCAAATTTTGAAAATGGAATTTTTGATGAATTGGCCAAAGTTACAGATGAAGGAGAGACGCGTAAATTTGAAAAACATTTTGAATATAATAGTAATGAATTTTGGTTTAAGACCACTGCCGTAAAAATGGAGAAGGGGGTTTTAACCACTTCGGTCGACACCACATCGGAAAGAAATTACACCCATAACCTAAGGGTTTTGAACGAACAGTTGGAAAAGCAAAACCGTGATTTGATCGAAACCAAGTCTTTTTTGAACAATATTCTTGAAAGCACCAGTAATACTGTTAGTCATCTTGTTACCGAGAGGGATTCCAATGGCAAAATAATAGATTTCAAATATGTCTTCACCAACTCTGAAAGCGAAAACCTTACAGGAAAACAGGTAGGTGAAGTGATCGGAAATTCGATCTCCAGAATCTATCCTTCCGTTCATGATACCGGATTATTCGATTTAATGGTAAAATGTGCCAACAGCGGCACCATTGAATCACATGAAAGTGAATATTTTTTAAATGGTAAAAGCCTGTGGGTCAATACCACCTTAAATAAATTGAACGATGGTATTACCCTTACCTCCTTTGACAGCACCCAAATAATCAATGCCAAACAACGATTATTGGAGCTCAATGAACAATTAATGGTGCAGAATTCCATTTTAAATGATGCGGAAGCAGTTGCCAAAATTGGAAGTTATCGTTGGAACATTGAAACACAGGAGGCCACAATGTCCGATAATTTTTTCAGGTTGTTAGACTGCGAGCCCAATGAGTTTAAGCCAGCACCTGAAAACTACAGACCATTTGTGCATCCAAAAGACCTTACGATTTACGACGAAAAACTAAATCTGGCCATGGAGAAAAAAATAGTCAGCAATTTCACCTATCGCATTATCACCAAAAATGGAAAGGTAAAACACCTTCAAAATACAGGTCATTTTTTAAAGACCGAATTTATTGGGGTTGTAAAGGATATCACCAAGGATCTAAAAAATGAACAAAAACTGAAGGACAAGAACCTGGAACTAAAACGCATAAATAGTGAATTGGAATCCTTTAACCGGGTTGCCAGTCATGACCTTCAGGAGCCATTACGAAAAATTCAGATGTTTATATCACGTATAGTGGATTCCAATTCCTCCAATTTTACGGAACAGCAAACACAATACATTACTAAAGTACAATCTTCCGCCAACCGAATGCAAAACCTTATAAAATACCTATTGTCCTACTCTAGGCTTGGAAAAAAGAAGAAAGACTTGGTAAATGTAGATCTCAATCTGGTCTTGGACAAAGTACAGGAAGATTTGGAGGCACCCATTAAGGAATCGGGGGTAGAATTTGTCATTGGTGATCTTCCGGAAGTAAGAGGTATCCCCTTTCAGTTGGAGCAACTTTTCAACAACCTAATTTCCAATTCCATCAAATATCATAGCATTCTGGACAGTCCGAAAATAGAAATCGCATGTAAGAAAATGGACCGCTCCTCAATTCCTGATGATTTCAACAAAAAAGCCAAGGTATATTACTGCATTTCCGTAAAGGATAATGGTATTGGCTTTGAACAGGCAAATGCCAAAAAAATATTTGAACTATTCCAACGCCTTCATCAAAAAAACGAATATTCGGGTACGGGAATAGGACTGGCTATTTGCAAGAAGATTGTGGAAAAACACAAAGGGCATATTGTGGCCCAAGGCCATGTCAACAAAGGAGCTACATTTAATATCTTTTTGCCTGTCTAGATAAGATAATATATTCCCTTCTAACAACTCTCCTCCCTGGTAGGCAAAGTGAGCAAAACCAACAACCAGAACTAGGCCTTGTAGAAGTTGATTATTCCCCTATTTATTGTATACACTAAATCACAATATGTATAAAATTATCCAAAGGGTGAGTCCACCTGTAATTCCCTTTATCTACAAAAAACCTAGCCGTAGACACTCTAACCTGAGCTAGAAATTGCATATAATTGAAGTTAAAATTCTTCTTAAACATTGATTCAACCCATTAAAATCTTACTTCAATTAATGAAATGAGGGTCATTTCGTGGAATTATATAACAGAATAAAAAAATTGTATAACACAAAAGGAACCCTCATTAACGAACTTTGTTAAAGTTAAACACACTAAGACATTTAAAGACAGCCAACATGAAAAAGACAACAGAACCATATCAACTGAATTCAAAAGTCGGAAAAAGCTGGACTTTGGATTCCAAGGACAACAAAAATTATGAGCTTCCAGATAATTTTATCATGGGCATGACCAATAGTTATTCAGAATCAAACTAAGTTCAATACTTATTTAATTCGGGGGACCAAGGAGGCCTTTTAATTATCATAAAACAGGATATGTCGAAAATGTTGATTATCGCCGCTATAATAATGCTCTTTCTATGGGCCATAGGCTTTTTTATATTCAACATAGGCATCGTAATACATCTACTCCTTCTACTTGCGGTGATACTATTTATTGCGAGGGTGATCAAAGACAAATGAAGTAATAATTCTAAAATACGGGAACATGAAAATTGTATATCTTAAAACGAACAATATAGCTAATATATTTAATCAGTTACAACAGGACTTAGGTGGAAAATTAAAAATCCGCCCACAGGAGTACAGTCTAGAGTTGCATAATAATTTGGTAAGCGGGGTAATAAGCGGGGTTTCCTTTAAGAACAATATATCTTTTATAGAGTACGACATTGTTTTTAAAGAAGATATGCTGCTTATCAATAATATGCCTATTACCAATCCTATTCACTTTATGTATTGTGCTAAGGGAAAAATTAGTCACAGTTTCGGAATCAAAGGAGAAAAAAGACTACTGAACCAATTCCAAACAGGAATTTTTTCCTGTGACCCCAGTCAGGATACCACGTTGTTCTTTAGGAAAAATGAAGCTGTCAAACTTTCCAATATAATGGTGGACACCCATGAAGTTGACCAAGATGATGAAAATATCGATTTACTTAGAAATCAGTTACTAAGAACCTTTTTGCCAAAAACAGGGGAGAACATCTTTGCCTATACCGGATCCTATAATCTGAAGATTGCTGAAAAAATGCAACTATTAGGTTCCATTTCCCAAAAGGGATTGGTTAGAAATCTATTGATAAAAGGTATTGTACACGTTATTTTGGCCATGGAAATTCAACAACATAAAGAGGATAAAAGGAATGCGAAAAATAATTTCGGTACCTTGACCAAAGATGAGATGGATGACATAAAAGAACTATCCGATTTTATTAAAAATTACCCTGAAATTCAATACAGCCTAAAATACCTAAGTAAGAAATCCGGTCATTCACCAGCGAAGCTTCAGGAAGGTTTTAAACTATTGTTCGATAGAACGGTTACAGATTACATAAGGAACGTAAGGGTAGAGACGGCAGAACATCTTATTAAAACCACCGATCTCAATATTTCGGAAATAGTATATAGTGTAGGCTTAACGAGCAGAAGCTATTTCTCCAAGATATTTAAAGAGAAATACAATTGTAGCCCAAAGCATTATCAGGACCATCAAAATCCGGTAGCTGTTACAGCCTAATGTATAGTTAAGTTTATTTACACAACCAGTCTATAGACTGGTTTTTTTATTTCCCATAATCCGGCAAAAGTATACTCATTCCTATTGGCCCACCCATGACCCTTTTCCCCTGATTGAACTGGGACAATACCTTAGCCTGAATATTCATTTATCGCCTAAAAATCATTAAACTTATACTTGACATAAAAAATCGGCAGGAGAAATTCCCGCCGTTGTTAAATGAATTAAAGTATGACTATTAACTTATTTAAAGGTTTTTAAAGAAGCCCTTAGCATCCACGCCATCTGCTCATGTAATTGCATGATTCCAGTAATGAAATCGGCCGTACCTTCGTCATTGTGTTCCTCCGCATTTTCACTGATACTTTTTCTAATAAACTTTATAATGGTATCGTGATCGGCCAATAGCACTTCCATAAAACTGGCGCTATCGTTCTTTTTTGGACTTTCATCCTTCAAATGCGAAAGTTTCAAGAACTCGTTCAAAGTCCCGGGAGAATAAAACCCCAACATGCGGATTCTTTCGGCCACCTCATCTACTATTTTTTCTATCTTATTGTATTCTTCCTCAAAAAATACGTGTTTGGTATGGAAGTCGTTTCCCTCCACATTCCAATGTGCATTCCGCAATTTTGTATAGAGTAAATATTCGTCCGCCAAAAGTTTACCCAGCATTGCCACTACGGCTTTTCTATTGTCTTTTTTGATTCCGATAGTTGCTTGTGTTGTTACCATAATATATAAATGATTTTATTTTTTGTTAATAACAACAAGTTAAGGCGCTTTCATGAAAAACATTGATCCAAACGATTTTTTGCTTTGCTCTATTTAAGTAATGCTTTCCAAGATCCAAATGCATAGCTATTTAACAACTAAAAACAGCCGTCGTGAGACTTCTTTATATCTTGTTGACCCAGCCATGGGAATAACAAGATGGGTGTATATTTATTAAGAAAAAAGTTACATCGGCATGAGAAAACCGCCCGGATCAAGAGAATGCCAATTCTGATGTATTCTTTTACAATACAAAAAAATAACCCCTAAATCAGGATGTCCCATCCCATTTTTAATTAGATCTTATACTTGCCGAAAATTATTCCTTTTTGCCATTGCCGGTAAGTGTATTTACAATCCCGTCCTTTACATTTAGCCATAAATAATTAAAGAATGACTTGGTATTATCCCTCTCTGCATAAATTTCGCCATATCTATAGCCAGTTTTGTCTGTTTTGGAGCCGTCATTGGTAAAAATATTACCAACGAAAGTCAATAGTTTATTAACTCCCGCTCTATCCTTTTTAAGAACCGTAAAACGAAAATCTTCATAGTTCATTTTCATATCTCCACTAGAGCTCATGGCGTCGCCACTTACGGTAAAATAGAGTTCTTGCACATCACCTTCAGCCTCGGTACGCAGATTGGATCTTAGGAATTGATTGATGCTTTCGGACTTAAAATTAGTGACAACACCAGACACGAAAAATGCATCGTTCTCCTTGTTGGTATCAAAATTCCATGTCAGCTCAATTGGGGCCTCCCCCATAAGTAGGGCCATAGTTTTAATTTCGGTCTTTTCTCCATTTTCATAAGTATTGGAAACATTGCTTATAATAGCCTCAAGATCGGCAAATACAATCTCTCCCGGAACTGTGCCACTTTTCACCAATTCTGAATACGCAATATATCCATCGTTGATTTTAATTGTAGAAACATTTAAATCAAAGGGCACCTCGCGTAACATTCGGCTGTATAGTCTTTTTTGTTTAAAATCGTCTTGAACAAGCTTGTCGCGATATATTTCCATTTTTGGTTTCTGGATAACCAACGATGTGGAGTTAAGGAAAAACTGGTCAACATTAAATCCAAAGTCCATATTGACCATCCTAAGTTCGGGGATCTCCAAATCAATATAATCATGTTCTTTGTTCAACTTTCTGGAAAGCACTATCTTATTATATTTGGACTTCAAGGATAAATTAATAAGTTGTAATTCTTTGTTCTTGATATTTGTACCACTAAGGGTTAGAGCTTCATATGGTCCAAGATCTGCATAAATCATCCCCGAACTCAAATCATAATCCCCATAGGAAAATGGAATTTTCCGTTCTATAGTTTCCTTGTCCAATATTAGATTTTCAAGGGATAAATTCAAGTTTTCCACTGAAAAAACCTTAGAATCCCCACCCTTTCCCAAAATCCTGAATTCGCCGTCGACAATGGACAATTGGGCTATGGACAAAGTTCTCTCGTTGGCACTGTCATTAGTAACAATCCCATCATTTTCAACTTGATGCTCACTTTGATAATATTCTGCTATTGGCTTTAACAATCGAATTTCACGAAAGCTTATTTTGTTTCCAAATAGGGCCTGGTAATAACCTATGCCCTTTAAATTAATAGCTTCCAGCCTCATTCCCGCCTTTCTGGTATTAGCATCCCTTTCCAAAAAATCCAAACCAACATTTGTTAATCCTACGGAGCCTGTAATAAGATTTACTTGAATTTGGCTATAAGTCAAATGTATATGATCGGGTATTTTTTTATCAAGGAAATTGACAATATATTTTTTGACAACAATATGCAAGATGAGAATCATCGAAAAAATTATGGCTATTGCAATAGCGCTTATTTTGAATAATCTATTTTTTATAATTTGAATTGACATGAGCATCCTTGAAAAACATCAGCTACAAAATTGGAATATTAAACCTTATTTATTGGTCCAACAAAATTTAATGTTGACTGAATTGAACACTAAAATTCAATTTCATCTATTGAGTTATAATTTGGTTGGATGGAGGTCTTATTGAAGCTATGTTTTCACTAATCTTGCCAATAAATTTAACAACACGTAATTATGAAAAAAATATTGAGTCTTCTTACAGTTATAACACTGACTATTGTCGCGGCCAATGCCCAATCCATCTCCAAAAATGCCTTAGGATTAAGGCTTGGAGACAATGACGGTTTTGGTGGAGAAATTTCCTATCAGGCACGTTTAAGCGATACCCATAGGCTAGAGGTGGATTTAGGTTGGAGAGATGGCAAAAATTATGATGGATTTAAACTTGCCGGATTGCACCAATGGGTATGGAATATTGAAAATGGCTTTAATTGGTATGTTGGTCTTGGCGGTGGGGTCGGATCTTATAGTTTTAACGACAATAAGAACTTTAATGACGGTAATGATTATACCGATACATTTGTATTTGGCGCTGGTGATATAGGAATTGAATATAATTTTGACATCCCTTTATTAATTTCTTTGGACTTTAGACCTGAAATAGCTTTTGGAGACGAACGTTATAACAATAACGATTTAGGTCTAGATATTGCACTGGGATTAAGATATCAGTTTTAAATAATGTAAATCCTGGGGTCGAATTATTTGATTCCAGGATTTATTAATGACCCCGCTATACCACAAGATTTGAGTTAGGAATAATCACTTTTCAAATATACATAGCTGGCTACCACCTATTTTGATTATATTCCTCTTTTCCATTAATAACTACTCTCCCGTTAGACCTTCCGAGGTTCTATAAGCCAAGCCAATACTCCCTTCGTAATATTTCAATTTATTTTTAAATTAATTTTCGGGTATTGGAAATTACCCAATAGCATTAAAAGGCAATTGCAGATGCCTTAATTAATAATACTTGTTTGATCATTAGAGTTTGTCTTTAAAGTTTTTTAAATTACTGAATTAAAATCAGTTAAAAAATGAAAAAATTGGAAGGACAACTCGTAATCGTTACCGGTGGGGCACGAGGCATAGGTGAAGGCATCTGCAAAGTCTTCTGCAATGAGGGAGCCACTGTGGCCTTATGGGATGTGCTGGAAGAAGGCCAGAAAACTGCTGAAAGTATTGCCAAGAATGGAAGTAAAATATTTTACCAAAAGGTGGATGTTTCCAGTCAAGAATCTGTTGACAAGGCTGTAGCAAAGATTATCTCCGAGTATGGAAAGATAGATGTACTTATTAACAACGCCGGAATAATTCGTGATCGCTCTATCCTTAAAATGAGCCGTGAGGAATGGGACCAAGTTATGCGCGTAAATGTTGATTCACTTTACATCACTGCCAAAGCGGTAGTACCCCATATGAAGTCGGCCAATTATGGTAGGATTATTTCCGCCTCTTCCGTGAATGCCTTCCAAGGCGCCTTTGGACAGACCAACTATAGTGCCAGTAAAGCGGCAATAGTAGGCTTTACTCATTCCCTCTGTAGGGAAGTTGGCAAATACAATATTACTGTAAATGCCGTTGCCCCAGGATTTATCAAAACCGAAATGACAGATTCCATGCCAGAAGATGTTATCCAGGCAGGGATTTCAATGATTCCCGTTGGTCGAATTGGTACCCCAGAAGATATGGGGCACGCCTATCTCTTCCTGGCCTCCAAGGAAGCCGGATTTATAAGTGGCCACACCTTGCATGCCAATGGTGGTGCCATGCCCATGTAATACATGCCTTTTGGTCCATCATTAAAATACTCAAAAATGGTACTCTAATTATACAAGTGGAATGCAAACAAGGATAAAACAAAAATTCGATTTAAAGAACAAAGTGGCCATTGTTACCGGTGCTAGCAAAGGCATAGGCGAATCCATTGCAAGAGGGCTAGCTGAGTACGGTGCCAAGGTGGTCATTAGTTCCCGTAACCAAGAAGCAGTTGGCCAAGTGGCAAACAATTTAAAAAAGGAAGGGTACCATGCCTTGGGGATAGCCTGCCATGTTGGTGATGAAGACCAATTAAAAAAATTGGTTGAGGAAACAATGAACACTTATGGAGGGGTGGACATTCTAGTGAACAATGCCGCTACCAATCCGTTTTATGGTCCCTTGGACACTATGGAGAACGCCCTATTCGACAAAATAATGGACATAAATGCCAAGGCCCCTTTCTTGTTGGCCAACCTATGTTGTCCCATTATGAAAAAAAGGGGAGGTGGAAGCATTATCAATATTGCTTCGGTAGAAGGAATGAAACCAAGTGTTGGATTGGGATTGTACAGTGTTAGTAAGTCGGCATTAATTATGTTGACCAAATCACAGGCTGTGGAATGGGGCAAATTTGGAATCCGCTCCAACGCCATATGCCCGGGACTCATCAAGACCAAATTCAGTTCGGCCTTATGGCAGAACGAAAAAATATTGGACCAAGTAACCCGTCATTTACCGGCAGGAAGAATGGCCGTGCCGGATGAAATGGCCGGCCTAGCCTGTTTTTTGGCCTCAGATGCGTCCAGTTATTGCACCGGATCTGTTTTTACGGCTGATGGGGGGCATATGATAGCCGGCGGATTCAATTAGTAATTCAACGAAGCCAGGATATACCAAACAATTTAAAAGGACATAAAACGAACCAAATGGCAGAAGAAAAACTAATCAATAAGGCGTATTCTACAGAAATTCCACAGCTGTCGGATCTGACCCATTACCTAGGTAAGGAATTGGGGCTATCCAATTGGATGACAATAACCCAGGATATGATCGACACTTTTGCCAGAACAACGGAAGATAACCAATGGATCCATACAGACCCCGAAAAATCCGCCAAATATTCCCCCTATAAAAAAACGGTGGCACATGGATTTTTGGTCCTTTCATTGGCCTCTAAATTCTGCTTTGAAACCTTCAAGATCAAAGATATTGCAATGGGGGTAAATTATGGATTGGACAAGGTAAGGTTCATGAATGCCACCCCGGTAGGTGCCTCGTTAAGGGCGCGAGTATCCTTAATGGAATTCAGCCAGTTCGAAGGCGGGGCCAAATACAAATTAAAACTTGTATTTGAGCTAAAAGGGGAAGAAAAACCGGCATGTGTAGCCGAATTTATAGCCCAAGCCTATTCAAATCCCGATAGTAAGAAAACTATTTCCTCACCTAAAAAAGACACCCCTAGTAAAATTGAAAACAACAATAATGAGAGCGTTCTATTTGAAAAGGAAGGCGATATCGGAATTATTACCCTTAACAGACCTTCAAGATACAATGCGGTTACCGACGCTGTAGTGAACGGAATTACCAACGCCATCAACATCATCCGTAAGGATGATGACATTCGCGCAGTGGTTATAACAGGAGCCGGAAAAGGATTTTGCGCCGGTGCGGATATGGCCGTCTTTGGCCAGGTTACTCCCGAAGAAGGCCGGGCATATATTACCAGCACCTACCAACCTTTGATGCGCAATCTTTTTACACTTCGCAAGCCCATTATCGGGGCCATTAACGGAACTGCGGCCGGAGTAGGAGCTTCCCTGGCACTTGCGTGCGATTTTAGGGTAATGTCCGAAAGCAGTGCTCTGTTGTACGCCTTTATCAATATAGGCTTAGGCCCAGACGGTGGCGGTAGTTGGCTTTTGGCAAGACAAGTGGGATATTGCAAAGCATTACAAATAGCCGTGGAGGGAAAAAAAATAACGGCCACAGAATGCCTGGATCTTGGCCTCACCAATAAGTTGGTACAGGACGATTCCGAATTGATTAAAACAGCCAAAAATTGGGCCCATGAATTGGCCAAACTGCCCACCCTAGCTTTTGGCGTTACCAAAGAGGACATGTTCTATGCCATGGGCCATGATCTATACGACACCATTGCTTATGAAGCGGAAAAACAAGTTGCCACATTTGGGAGTCGCGATTTTGCAGAAGGTGTCAATGCCTTTTTGGAAAAACGTACCGCTAAATTTATAGGCAAATAACACCTTATTGAAGCTAGTGCTCCAGTATTAAAAAAATGTCCCAAGCTGATTATACATGAAGACCGGAACTTCCAAAAAACAAAACAAATGAATTTCGACGATATAAAAAGTAAGATAAAAGCCTTTGTTCAGGAGGAACTTTTTCCTTTGGAACCTTGGATTTTAAATTGTAGCTGGGATGAAAAACTACCAAAGCTCAATGAACTTCGAAAAAAAGTAAAATACCTCGGACTCTGGCTACCTCAAGTTCCAAAGGAATACGGGGGTTTAGGGCTAAGCAATACCCAGCACGGGGAAATCAGCGAAATTTTAGGTGCCAGTCCCTACGGACATTATTGTTTTAATTGTCAGGCCCCTGACGCCGGGAACATGGAAATTTTGATCGAGTTCGGGACCAAGGAACAAAAAGAGGCATACCTCTTCCCTCTTCTAACAGGAGATATTAGGAGCTGTTTCGCCATGACCGAACCTGATTTTGCAGGCTCTAACCCCGTAAATATGGGCACCATGGCTTATAAAAAAGATGGCAATTATCTTATTAACGGTCATAAATGGTTTACCTCGGGTTTTGATGGGGCGGCCTTTGCCATTGTAATGTTGGTAACCAATCCAGAAGCATCAGAAGCGCATAAAAAAGCAAGTCAAGTTATTGTACCCACCAATACCCCAGGTCTGGAATTTGTTAGAAATATTCCCGTTATGGGACATGCCGGAAACGGCTGGGAAAGTCATTCAGAAATAAAATTCCAAAATGTAAAAGTACCATTGACCAACGTACTTGGGAGAGACGGCGAAGGATTTACCATTGCCCAAAAACGTTTGGGACCGGGCCGTATCCACCATTGTATGCGTTGGATGGGAATATGTGAACGCTCTTTTGACCTAATGTGCCAACGGGCCGTGTCCCGGGAATTGGCACATGGAAGAACATTGGCCGATAAACAGACCGTCCAAAACTGGATTGCTGAATCCAGGGCCGAAATTAATGCCGCGCGATTGCTGATCCAGGATGCTGCCCATAAAATTGATACTCAGGGTGCCTATAAAACCAGAAAGGAAATTTCCATCATTAAATTTTACTGTGCCAACGTCCTACAAAAAGTGGTGGACAGGGCTATTCAGGTCCATGGGGCCTTGGGCCTAACAGACGATACCATCTTGGCTTTCTACTATAGACATGAGCGGGCTGCCCGAATTTATGATGGGGCCGACGAGGTGCATAAGAGCAGCTTGGCCAGACAGATTTTAAAAGAATACAGAATTTAAGAATTATGTTAAACACTTGGAACGATAAATCAACAAAGGTCCGCAAAGGCGAGGAATTGGGAGTGGCTAATTTGAAATCCTATCTGATCCAATTCTTTGGCATCGATGGGGACATAAATATATCCCAATTCCCAAGTGGCTATTCCAACCTAACATATCTGTTGCAAATAGGGAATAGTGAATATGTATTGCGAAGACCGCCCATAGGCGCCAAAATAAAATCGGGTCACGATATGAAGCGTGAATTCGATATATTATCGGCCTTAAAACCTTCCTATGCTAAAGTGCCCACGCCAATCCTTTATTGTGAAGATAATACCGTTTTAGGCTGCCCCTTCTACCTTATGGAACGGGTGGAAGGAGTAATTCTAAGGGCAAAAATGCCTGAAGGGATGATTCCGTCCACAGCACAGATGCAAGGCATATCCAACAGTTTTGTAGATACGTTTGTTGATCTTCATCAATTGGATGTAAAGGAAATAGGCTTGGATGATTTTGGTAAACCCGAAGGATATATGCAACGTCAGATTGAAGGCTGGACCAAACGATATTTCAAATCCAAAACCGATGAAATACCAAGAATTGAAGCTGCGGCCAAATGGTTGGGCCAGAATACGCCCAAGGAACCCAAAACCTATTCCCTGATCCATAACGATTTTAAATATGACAATTTGGTGCTGGACCCTCAGGATTGGACCAAGGTTAATGCAGTGCTGGATTGGGAAATGGCTACCATCGGAAATCCGTTGATGGATCTGGGAACCACCTTGGGATATTGGGTAAATCCCACTGACCCGGACTTTATGAAAGCCTTGAACCTAACCCCAACCCATCTGCCAGGTAACCTTACGCGGGAAGAGGTAGTGCATCAATACAGTCTAAAAAGTGGGCAAGCAGTAAACGATGTTATATTTTATTATGTCTATGGACTATTCAAAATAGCCGTAATCATCCAACAAATATACTTTCGCTATAAAAAAGGATTTACTCAGGACCAGCGCTTTGCAAAACTTATAGATGGGGTAACCCTACTTGGGGAAATATCGCACATGGCCATAGTCAAAAAACGTTTGGACCACCTTTTTTAAACCTTTAGGGCTATCATAAACCTTCCTTTATCATTTTTTGTTATCTTCAAACCTAAATAACAACAACCAAAAGAATGTTAAAACAGTGGCTTAGGAAGGGCATAAATTTTAGAATCTTAATAACCCTAGTACTAATATCCTCGTGTTTCAGCATTGGCCGGAGCCAAGAAAACCTTAGCAAAACCCCTAATTTCATTATCATCTTTGCTGATGATCTGGGGTATGGCGACCTAGGAACTTTTGGTCATCCTACCATTAAAACACCACATCTGGATCAGATGGCCGCCGAAGGGCAAAAATGGACCAATTTCTACGTAGGAGCCAGTGTCTGTACCCCTAGCAGGGCTGCCTTATTAACAGGTCGATTACCCGTAAGAAGCGGTATGGCGAGTGATGTAAAAAGGGTATTGTTTCCAAACTCCAAATATGGTTTACCAAGCTCTGAGATAACCTTGGCAGAACAATTAAGAACAGTAGGCTATAGTACAGCATGTGTTGGCAAATGGCACTTGGGCCATAAGGATGAATACCTACCAACCAATAATGGTTTTGATTACTATTTTGGCATCCCCTACTCCAACGACATGGATTTTGTGGGCGATTATAAGGCCTTTAAGGAAACAAAAGGAAGTTTACCCACAGAAAATTTCAATGTCCCTTTAATGAGGAATACAGAAATAATAGAACGACCTGCCAATCAAAATACCATTACCAAAAGATATACGGAAGAAACCATTTCTTTTATCAAAAAAAATAAGGACAATCCTTTCTTTATTTACTTGGCCCACAATCTACCGCATATTCCCCTATTTGCCTCCAAAGACTTTTTAGGCAAAAGTAAAAGAGGGATTTATGGTGATGTAGTCGAGGAAATTGACCATGGCATAGGACAGATAATTACTGCCTTAAAGGAAGAGGGATTGGACAAAAATACTATTGTAATCTTTACTTCGGACAACGGACCCTGGCTGTCCTATGGTATTAATGGTGGAAGTGCCGGATTGTTAAAGGCAGGTAAGGGTATGACCTGGGAGGGCGGAATGAGGGAGCCCTGTATTTTTTGGTCACCTTCCAACATTAAACCGGCCGTGGTAAGCGAACTTGGCACCACCATGGACCTTTTCACAACATTTAGTGCCTTGGCCGGCGCACCAATGCCCAAGGACAGGGTTATGGATGGTTATGACCTAAGTGGTACACTTTTTAAGAATGCACCTAGCCCGCGAAAGGGAGTTTTTTATTATAGGGGAACACAATTATACGCGGCCCGACTCGGAGATTATAAAGCTCATTACATTACCCAAGGGTCTTATGGGCAATTTGGGGATAAGGTAGTTCACGATACCCCAATTCTATACAATTTAAACGTAGACCCCTCTGAGAATTTTGATATTGGGGCAAATCACCCAGAAATTCTTGCTGAAATAGATCGTATGGTCAAAGAGCATCAATCCAACCTAGTAAAGGGCAAGGACCAATTGGCAGATCGGGAATAGGTCGGTTACCAAGGCTATGTGGAAGTAGTTACAGTATTAGTGTCCAGAAATATCTTCGTCACTATTTATGATTCTCCCTTACCCCCTTCACGGCGTGCAAGTTTTCCTGCTATAATACTCAAAATCAAAATTTGAGTGGCATGGTATATCATTAGGGGCAACAAAATTATACCTATAGACGCCATATTCCCGAACAAAATTTTAGAAAAAACAGTACCATGTACAAGTGACTTTTTTGTTCCACAAAACTGGGTGGTGATTTGATCTTCCTGATTAAATTTTAGTTTTTTGGCCGCAATTCCAGTACTAAAAAACACCAAAAAGAATAAGGCCAATACCCCAACAAAAAGCATTGCCAAATCTATAAGGGATACCGAACCAAATATTTTCGCCTCAAATGATTCCGCAAAACTTTTGTAGATTATTAGCAGTATAATCGACTTGTCAAAAAGCGACAATTGACTACCATATTTCTGTGCCAAAACCCCTAAAAAGCGCTGTAGCAGAAGCCCTAAAAAGACGGGAACCAAAATTTGCAGTAAAAGCTTTGTGTATATTTCTGTGAAGTCGAAATCTGCCTGGGTCTTTTGAACAAAAAGTCCCATCCATAAAGGTGTAAGCACTATCCCTATAATACCCGAAATGCTCGCATTAAATATTGCTGCCGGGATATTGCCCTTGGCCATAGAGACCATTACTACCGAGGAGGAAACCGTGGATGGTAAAGCCGCCAAAAAAAAGAAGGCCAACCATAGGGTCTGCTGCTCTGCATTTTGCATGAGCGGATAAAACGCCAAAACAATTAGGGGAAAAATCAAAAACGTAGAGGTCTGTACCAATAAGTGCAACTTCCAATTCTTAAGTCCCGCCTTCAATTTATGGGGACTCAATTTTAATCCATAAAAAAAGAAAATCAATGAAATTCCTATCGCACTAATCGCATCGATAGGGACGCTACTGCCTGAGGCTCCCCATTGTGGGAAAATATATGCTATTCCAATGACAGCTATTATGGACAGGACGAACCCATCGATCCTAAATTTCATACTCAATCCCTTTATTACAGTATGCCCATTAAAATAATTGCGGTTGTACCAACACCAATGGATTTGTTTTCAAACCATGTCCAGTACCATATAGAATCCAATCTATCCGGCCTCCTAACGAGCATAAATTAAAGTGTCAAAATTAGAATATAATTTCATAGAGCAGTTACAGAAACTCCTAAACCTTTCATATTTCAATTAAAAACTACCTATAGGAATCGGCAACATTATACGTTATATCAACAACCTCAAATTTTCCATATACAAATTCCCCATCAGGGTAATGCCAAATAGCTTCGCCATAGGAAGGCAATTGGTAGCCATTTATGTTTTTGTAATTGCTTGCAGGAGTTGAAAAAGGAAATGCTTTCATTTCCGAAACGGAATAGCGGTCATTGGAAACAAAATTAATCAACTGTCCCATTTCATTAAAGTACAAAATAGCAGATATTTTAGTCCCATTGTTATTAAAGGTGGCTTTTGCGCTCAAGGCATCCAAGGTTTCCCAGCTAATTCTATCATCAATAAGGGCTGCTGGGGCGAATAAACATAGATCATTAAAAAAGGTGACCGTTTCCGTGGGAAACAATTCCGGTTCTGCCAAATCCACTACCGAAAAAAGCGATAGGAGTTTTATTTGCATGCTTGCCGTTTGGTTGGTATACTTATGATAGCCATAGGTGGGCAGACCCATTATGTTGGCCTTCATAAAGAACAATCGTGTGGGTGAACCGAAAATATTATATTGTTCCGAAGTAAATTTGAACCAATCCTTGCCCTTGTCGCGCATTTTACCTTTGAACACAATTTTCATATTGTAAACCTTGGGTTTTCCAACTGCTCCTACGTAAGACAGATACTTTTGAACGCACATAGGCAAAGGAGCCAAATCCTCTTCAGTTAGAAGTACAGGAGTTGGGGCTTTTATATTCATGGCAGAAGCAACATCCTCTTTAAAACCTCTTTCAAATATCAAATTGGACATACCTACAATGGCCACCACCGTTATAATCACATTCGCAATTGTCCCATATTTGGCATCTGCCCAGGTAGTGACAATTAAACCTTGTGAAAGAATCACAACTACAATTCCAAGTAATGGCCACCAGTCCTTTCTTAAAAAAAATCCAACTGCTGTCACTATGAAAAGTAGGGCCGCCAAAAACCAAAGTATTCCCATGGGCTTGGAAATTTCTTTGGTGAACTGTGCCATCTCCCCATATTGGAAAGCTTTGGCAAAACCCAACAAATGGATAAGACCGTGCAGGCTCATTAATAAAACTATCACCATGCGCATATTCTAAACCTTTAAAATTATTAAAATATAAATCGACTTATAACTCTTTGGTATTTCCTCAATTGTCCATCAAATTTGCAAGGGACTCACTATCAATTATAAATTCTGTTATGGCAAAGACCTCTTTTCTATTGCTGCGAAACTGTGTTAAGAAATTTGCAACCTCCTCCTCAAGATGTTCATGTTCTCTCCTGATTATACCGGCGTCAGACTTATTATAATCCTCTACCATTTGACCTAACTGTGTTTTATGTCTTTGAACTTTCTCCAATAAATCCTTGCATTTATTCTTAAGGTCGTACAATCCAACTTTTAGCTCTTTAACCATATCCAAATTTTCCGGCTTGGTAATCCACATAAAATATTTGTCTATTAAATGATGTAAAAAGCGGAGGTCGTCTCTATAAAACTCCAAATCAGATTTCCAATGCTCCGTTAAAACGTACAATTCGGACCATGGTCCGTCCTTTTTAAATTGAAGATCCTTATTGTTTTCGGTATGATCCATGATATTACATTTTAGAGATTATAGCACTAAAATTAGTTTAGTCATAGGGCTTTAGAAATGATATATATCAGGTGCCTATATGTGATGCATGACAACGGTCATTTTGAACATGGAATTTATACAGTAGCTTAGACCAGAAATCGAAATCAGCAAAAGATGAAAACCCTTCTCTACGCAACGGACTATTCCCATGATTCGGTCGCGGCCTTACGGTTGGCTCACTTAATGACGAACAAATTTGACGCAAAATTGTTCGTAATGCATGTTTTTGATATTCCCCTATCCCTGAGCACTGTATCTATAAGCCACATAAAAAAGGAGAAAAGACTGTTTATGGAAAATGACACCAAGCTGAAAGAGTTTTGCACGGAGCATCTGGGAGATACCTGGGAAGGTGGTGATATTAATTTTCTAGTTGAAGAAAACGTTTCGATAGTTCAAACCATCTTGGAGAAAGCAACAGAGCTTGAAGTTGATCTCATTGTTGTAGGGACTACGGGTACAAGTACTTTAAAGGAATTTTTCATGGGAAGTACAACCACAACCTTGATTAAAAAAGCTCATTGTGCTGTTTTAGCAGTTCCTCCCATGTTTACTCTGGAAAATTTCCAAACCATCGTTTATGCCACTGATTTTGAACAGGGCGACATTTTTGCCATCAATAGACTTGTGGAGATTGCCAAGAAATTCAATTCTAAAATAAGTATCCTTCATATATCCACCAGCCGGGAATATGCCGGGGATCAACAGATGGAATGGTTTAAAGAAATGCTAAATCAAAAAGTGACCTATGACAAAATGGAATTCGAACTTATTTTGGACGATGACATTTTTGAAGGATTAAATAGGTATTTAAAGAAGTCCAATGCCAGTCTGTTAGCTATGTTGGAGCGAAAGGACAGCTCCTTTTTCCAAAGATTCCTACATAAAGATAAGGTAAAGAAAATGGTATCGGGCACTACCATTCCGCTAATAAGTTTCAACATTGGGGGACTATAAGCTGTCTTGTAGATTACTGAATATATAAAATTTTCCCTTGAAATCTCCCATCAAAAAATACGTAATAGATCTTAATTCTACTGCTTCCCCTGCATTTTCAAGGATCTTACCTATGGAAACACATTACGAATTTCTCATGAAATTATTTAAAATTGATAGATTTGGAAGTTTCTCCAAAATCATTATTTCTTGCCCATCCCTATAAAATGAGGGCTCGAAAATCTTTTTCATATTCTTATTTAAAATTATTCTAAATAGTTTTGGACAATATAAATTTCCATTCTATTTTAGCACCTTATTTATAACCAGTCTAATTTAAAATAAGATGAAAAATTTACTTCTATTTATCAATCTGTTGGCAACTACCTCCATATTTGCCCAAAATTATGGAACCGTTAGTGGAACAATAGTTGATAGTGAGAACAATCCTATTTCTTTTGCCAACGTCTTTATAGAAAACCTTAAAAAAGGTGGTTTGGCAGATGAATTTGGTCAGTATACCCTTACCGAAATACCTTATGGCGAATGGCAGATTAAAGTGAGCTCCGTCGGATTTAGGACCATAAAATTTCCTTTAAACCTAGCCTCTTCCCAAGTTGACAATCTTGTTATTAAACTTAATATGGACAATGCCTTAAGCGAAGTAGAGGTATTTGGAAGACGAATGTCCCACCCGGACAAAATAGAGGCCCTTACACGTTTGCCCTTGGAGCCTTACGAACAGATTCAGAGTATATCGGTCATTTCAGAGAAACTTATAACCAATCAAGGTGCCCTTACCATTTCAGAAGCCACCAAAAACGTTCCCGGAGTATATACTTTTGCCACTTATGGCAATAAACGCGAGAGTATGTCTTCCCGAGGTTTTAGAGGCATCCCCATCCTAAAGAATGGGGTTAGGGTACATTCCGATTTTAGGGGTGTTGGTATTTTAACCGATATGCAGGGAGTGGACAACATACAGGTGCTAAAAGGCGCAGCGTCCATTACTCAAGGGGTTGCCACAGATTTGGGAAGTCCGGGCGGGGTGATCAATATTGTAACCAAGACCCCCATATACCAGTTTGGTGGAGCGGTTACCCAACGCTTCGGCAGTTTTGGGCAAGTAAGGCCTACCTTCGATATTTATGGCCCTATAGACGACAATCAATCCGTAGCATTCCGTATCAATGGTGCCCTGGAACGGGCAGATAGTTTTAGGACTGGTGTCAGTTCCGAGCGTATCTATATAAATCCTTCCCTACAATGGAAAATAGACGACAGGACGAAGATAACGCTGGAGTTTGATCATTTTGACGATAGCAGAACCCCTGATCTGGGAACCGTCAATTTGGCATCCAACGATGTAAGTGCCATTTATGATCTGCCTACCAATCAGTTTCTAGGATTCGAAAACGACCGTTCACTTACCAAAAACACAACCTATTCGCTGCGCTTCAATAGACAGTTGAACGACAAACTTACTTTAAAGACCGCTTTTTATAAATCCCATCTAAAACTGGACGACAAAGGAGCCAGTCTTGGAAGCGTAATTTCCATAGATGATGTAGAACAATACAATCTACGCACCAGAGGCTACTCTACCTCCACCCGAAACGATAACAACGGTGTTTTACAGATAGATCTAATTGGTGATAAGGTTAAAACTGGAAGCATAAAACATACCTTTCAGGTGGGGTTCGACTATAGAACTTCAAAATATAGTACAAACAGCCAATCCCTTAGTGCCATAGACACCATCAATGTTTTTGAGAGCAATTCCAATACTTTGCCCAATGTGGCACTCAACAGTGGGTATCCCGCTGCCGCCGAAAGCAAATCCTTAGGTCTTGTAGCACAGGACGTAGTTTCCTGGACAGAATGGTTCAAAACATTTTTGGGAATTAGATATAGTACTACGGAAACCATTACAGATGTAGAAAATGACAAAAGTGATGCCTTTAGTCCTCTCGGCGGCATTATAGTTAATCCCTTTAAAAATATTAACGTTTTTGCTTCCTACACCAATAGTGCTTATCCCAGAACAGCTGCACGCCTAGGTGTCAATGGCGAAACTCTGGGGAATGAACGATATGACCAATTGGAAGCTGGTATAAAAACGAGTTGGCTTGCCGACCGTCTACGATTTAACCTGACCCTTTTTAAAATCAACAATAAGAACATTAACCTACCCGTGTACGATGAAAACTGGGTAGCTACCGGCTATTACCAAAAAGGTGGTAACGATCAAAGACAGGGAGTAGAAGTGGAACTTACCGGACGTATTTTGAAAAACTTGACCGCAGTTGCCGGCTACTCCTACATTGATGCACAGTACAAGGAACACACCTCTTATGTTTATGGTTCTGCACCACTTAACACCCCTAAACACACCGCCAATGTATATCTGGACTATAAGTTTCAAGGTCCACTGGAAGGACTTTCATTGGGAGGCGGTATTTACTACACTGGAGAAAGGCCCATCAACGATTGGTCGTCCGGGGCAGTTACCCATCAAGGTATAGTTCCCAATGAAAAACCATTCAATGTAGAAGCTTATACCTTGACCAACTTTCAGGCTGGATATAAGTTCAACCATCATTGGGATGTTAGGCTAATGGTCAACAATGTTTTTGATCAAATTGGTTACAATGCCTATCGTACCAGTTATATCAACCAGACCGATCCAAGATCCTTTGCAGGAATATTACGATATACGCTGTAACAGCTCACCAATAATTTGAACATGTCCAAAAAAGCTAAAAAATATACCTTCAGAAAATTTATCAACGATGCACATCTTTGGCTGGGAATAGGTAGTGGAATTATATTATTCCTTGTCTGTATAAGTGGCACCGTTTTAACTTTTGAAGAGGAAATAAAAGCCCTGTTTGCGAAAGAATTTGTGGTTGCCGATGCATCGGGAAGCCGCCTTTCCATGAAGGAACTATCGGAATCCTTGTCCAAGGAAGGCATCGTTGGCAATGTCACCATCCCGGCAGAAACGAACGAAGCACTAAAATTCAGTATAAAAACCTCTCCACAGGAGAGAAGGGGCACCACCTATTTCGTTGACCCATATTCCGGAGAATACCAAAAAGTTCAAAAATCCAATTTGGACGGATTCTTTCTAACCATGTTCAAAATGCACAGGTGGTTATTATTGGAAACCGAAGTCGGAAGGCCTATCGTGGGTGTTGCAACCCTAATTTTTCTGTTCATGGCGATCAGTGGTATTATCCTGTGGTTTCCTAAAAGGATGAAGTGGAAGAATTTTAAGCCAGGCTTAAAAATTAAGTTCAATGCCAACTGGAAGCGGATCAACCACGACCTGCACAATACACTTGGATTTTATGCCTCTATCTTTTTGGTCATCATGTCGCTCACTGGGCTATTTTGGTCCTTTGAATGGTATCGCGACGCTGGAAGCAAGGTATTGGGCACCAAAGTTTTTGGTGGTCGCGATGGTGGTCCAAAATTTGAATCGTCACTAAAGCCCGGTTCAACGGAAAAAACCTTTGAGGAGATACTACAGCTTACGTCCAAGGAGTTGGATTTTGAAGGTGAGACTACTATCAATTTCCCGGCTACGGACAAAGAGGTGTATAACATAACCAAAAGCAATAATTCTAGATTTTCACCTGTCATAACCGATAAGCTTGTATTGGATAGGGATGGAGCCCTACTACATAAAGAACTTTTTGCAGAAAAGCCTTTGAACGTTCAGATAACCTCTTTGATCAAACCTATACATATGGGCACTATATACGGCAACTTTTCTAAAATTATTTACTTTTTTGCCTGCCTAATCGCCACTAGTTTGCCTATTACAGGAACCCTTATCTGGATCAACAAACTAAAAACTAAAAAAACAAAAAAGAAACAGCCCTCCTTTGTCTAAAATGCTTTCAATGAGGTTTCAAAATATATAGGTAAACATAGGGCCTTTATTGGCCCTTTTCTTTTTCTCCACTCCACCTTAACACAAGATATCCCACCAAACCTGAAACAACAGACCCAATTAAAATACCAACCTTGGCGGAATCCATGAATATAAGATTGTTTGCAAATGCCAAGTTGGCTACAAAGATAGACATGGTAAAACCAACGCCGGCCAAAATAGCTATTCCCGAAATTTGGAGAAAATTAATGTTCTCTGGCAATTCCACAATCGTTAATTTAACCCCTATCCAAGATAAAAATGTAACACCCACCAATTTCCCCAAAAACAAGGCTATGGCAATGTTCAGCATAAGTGGGGTATTCAATTCCATATTAGTGCCAAAGACGACTCCTGCATTGGCCAAAGCAAAAATGGGCATAATAAAATAAGCTACCCAACCATGAAGTCGATGCTCTAATTTTTGCAGTGGCGATGTAAATTTATCGGTCAAATCTTCCAGGTCGTCCATATGTCCTATTTGTTCATTGGACAGGACCGGAACATTCTCGTTATTGGATTGGGCAATACCAGCCATTATTTTGGATAAGTTCTCCTTAAAATAATGCATATCTATCTTTTGCCGAATTGGCACGGTAAAAGCAACAAGTACACCCGCTATAGTTGGATGTATACCCGACTTTAAAAAAAGTACCCAAATTATGATCCCAAGAATTACTGTCCAGTACTTGGAATAGATTCCCTTATACCCGAGAAAGGAGAGTATTAGCAAAGGAATCAATGCATATGATATTAATTGCCAATCAACCCCACCGCTATAAAAAATAGCAATTACCATTACGGCTCCCAAATCGTCTACTATGGCGAAGGCAGTAAGGAATATTTTAAGGCTTAGAGGAACCCTATCCCCTAAGAGTTTCAAGATGGCTAAAGAAAAAGCAATATCGGTTGCCATGGGAATACCCCATCCTTGGACCGTTTGGGGCGAATCATTTAAGAACAGAAACAACAACAAAGGAAATATCATTCCCCCTATTGCCGCGAACAAAGGAAACATTGCTTTTCGCAATCCGTTAAGTTCCCCAATCAGAAGCTCCCTTTTAATTTCCAATCCGATCAGAAAGAAAAATAAAGCCATGAGTCCGTCGTTGATCCAAAGAATAAGAGGTTTTGTGAGTTGGAAAGTTTCAGAGCCGATGCCTATTTTATATTGCCATAAGGAATTGTAGGAATCACTAAACCCGGAATTTGCCCAAATCATGGCAATAAGTGTAGCACTAAATAATAGGATACCACTTAAACTTTCAATTTTTACGAATTTTTGAAAGGGTGTCAGAATAATTCTTTTGATCATAAAATTTAAATGTGAGTTAACAGAAATGTCATAAATGTAAAAATACATAAATGCTTTAAATTGCGAAGGACAAGCAATTATTATAGGTCAATTACATAGGACGCCATTCATTATAAAACAAGGAACTATCCGAGCCCAATTTTCTCCACTTGATCCACCAACAACCGCTAATAGCTTTCTGTGAAGCTTCTATTCAAACTCAATTTTTGAGACTAGCCTTAACATTTTTCCACTTAAGGAAAATAGCCAATGCAATTGTTCAGTAACCAAATGGGCTTCCTGAAGTTCGCGCTCCAGTTTTACATCAAACTTAGAGGAAAGCTCAATATTCTGCGGTACAAAGGTAGGAAGCTGTTCCTTTGGGGATTGATAGCCTTGCTGGTCCATAGCTGATGTAGAACCCTCCAAAGCAAGAAGTACCTGCTCCAAATTCTCATCAATTTCAGCAATAAAATTTTTAAATTTTAACGAAGCTTCAGTGGTAGGATTATTTTGGATATAAGTACTGAATGATGCCAAAGACGAAAGAAATGTATGGTTCAGCACAACCAGTTCATATATTTTATCCAGATTTTTTTGTTTGGATACAGGTTCTTGGGCCATTCTTTGAAAGGCCGAACTAAGGTTGGAAGTTTCTACAAAAGCGTCCTTGCGGGACACCTTATAGGTGGTAGTCACCTTACCCTTTTGTTGGTAATAACGGGCAATTTGGTCAAGAAACGCTCTATTGGCCTTGACACTATTTTCTATTTGCTCCCGAATCTCCATGAATCCCCAAGCCGGCAAAATCCACAACATGGCCACAAAGGACAGTCCAGCACCGATCAGCGTATCCAGTATTCTATACTGTATAACGGTTATCACATCGGGACGAATAATGGCGTAAACGAATACAACTGTAAGTGTTATGAATGTTGCCCCAGCCCTATAATTTTTCTGAACCATTGAAAAGGCAATAACCAATGACACCACTCCCAAGGCCCCAAAGATATAGGGATTCTGTATAAAAAAAACAAAACCAGTTGCAATAGCACCACCTAAAAGAGTTCCAATAATTCTATCCTTCGTTCGGGATTTGGTAAGTCCGTAACTGGGCCGCATTATTACAATTATAGTTAAAAGTATCCAATACGGATTTTGAAAATCGAAAAAGTTACCTAGGGCATATCCTATCATAACGGTCACTGACAACCTTAAGGAATGTTTAAATATGGCAGACCTAAAACTAAAGTTGCTCAGCAATAGTTTGGGATCGTAATCTTGGGCCACTATAAAACGTTTGGCAGCGGCCTGATCTACCAAATCCACCGAACCCATATCCGGATTCCCCAGAAGCCATTTTATCTTTTTAAGCTTTTCAAATTGTTTTTCCAGATATTGCAAAAGGTTTTGAAGCATGAGAAAGCCCTCATAATCTTCCGTGCCCGTTTCTTTCCTAAAGCGCGCTATTTCATTTTCCACCTTCCCAAAATATTGCGCCAATTTGGAGTTTTTGGGAAACTTGCTATGGTCGGTTCCCAACTCGGCGATTATCCTTAATTGACTGGCCATTTCAAATATCAGATTCTGAAAGCTCTCAATAAACTCCGGGTGGTCGCCAAAAAGAGCATCCATTTTATCATAATTGACAGGATTGGCAATAGCGGTTTCAAGCATATCTATCAATTCAACAAAAATCAAAAGCCTCTTGGCCTGATAACTAGATCTTCCAGAGCTTTTCCTTGACAGAAGTAAAATTTCCCTTAGGGTTTCGTGATGCTCAATTAACTTACTTTGAATTTCATATAATTTGGATTGCAATTCCATTCGATCCTTCTTCGGTCCTACCAATTTAGCCCGAGTCTCCAAAAATTCAGCTGTGAGCCTATAAGTTTCCCAAAAAAGTTCCTCGGTCTGCGCCTTGGGGTTTATGCGGTACCAAAGAACTGCCAATAGCAAATACCATAGTCCACCGGCACCTATTAAAAGTGCGTATTCATAAATTTCGAGTTCCAGCGCTTCATGGGCGAAACTCAATACCTGGGCCAGCAAGCCGGAAAAACTGATTAGGGAAGCCCGAAATCCATAGACCGAAATAAAGGCGATTGCAAAAGTCAGAAGCCCCAAAACGGGGATTAATAACCACGTTTGGAACTTCAAATAACCCCCGATAAAACTTACCAACATTATCAGGAATACAGAAAACAAGATCCCATACTTCTTATGACGAAAATTACCGCTCACATCACTGGGCGAACTCCAAAAGGCTCCAAAGCAAAGCGCAAGTCCAATTTCTAAATGTCCCCATCTAATGGAAAGTAAAATAGGTACCGTAACCGCAATGGCAATCAGAATGGCCTTAGAGAAATTGGTACTTTTCAAAAAGTGCAGCAGTTCCCTAAAATTATTGAAAATGATTTGGCTGTATGATTTCAATACATAATTGTTCAGCCATAAAGATACGATTTGCCATGGCTACAGCAAATATTGGAATATTCTGTTTTCAGGAAATATTCCCTAGGAAAATAACTGGCACACGATAAAACTACAAGCAAGGACCCCTTAAATTAAAGGTCTCAAGAAACTTTGAAATAAAATATAAAAATGATATTTTTGTTTAATCTTTTTAAAAAATATATGAACAACGTTAAGAGTAACTTTAGCATAAAAGATCTTGAAAATCTTTCCGGTATAAAGGCCCATACCATTCGCATATGGGAAAAGCGCTACAATCTTTTTCAACCTAACAGAACGGATACCAACATAAGATGTTATGATTTAGAGAACCTACAGAAGCTTCTTAATGTTACTTTTCTCTACAATAACGGTTATAAGATTTCAAAGATCTCGCAACTAGGTGAGGATAAAATTCCGGAAGCTGTAAGAAATTTGGTTTCGGAACAAAGCAATAACGGACATGTTTTAAATTCCTTTAAAATGTCCATGATGAATTTTGATCAGACACTATTCGTTAAGACTTATAATGAACTTTTAAAAGAAAAATCTTTTAGGGAAATCTTCTTTGAAGATTTTATCCCATTTCTAAACGAAGTAGGACTGCTATGGCAAACTGACACCATTACGCCCTCCCATGAACATTTTATTTGCGCCCTGATAAAACAAAAGATTTTGGTAAATACCGAAAAGTTGCAAAATAGCACCCCCACCAATGCCTCCAAAACCTTTGTTCTGTATCTTCCGGACAATGAGGTACATGAATTGGGGCTAATGTTCCTGAATTATGAAATCCTATCAAAAGGCTATCAGGCTATTTTTCTTGGACAAAGCATCCCAATTTTCAGTTTAAAGGACTTAGTGCCACTATATGATAATATAGTATTCGTTTCCTATTTTACAGTACAACCGGACAAGGAAAACATTATGGCATATCTAAATGATTTTCACGAAATGTTACTTAAAGACACTACTTCCGAGCTTTGGATATTAGGAAAAATGCTCCAAGAAATAAATCAAAAAGATTTACCCAAGACGATTGTTGCCTTTTCCCAAATAGATCAATTGGTCCAAAATCTTTAACAATCCAATATTGCCATAAATTTCGAATCCTTTGCAAATGCTGCCACCACCATTTCTACGCAAACCAGTATAGGAAGTAATTCCCACTACCCAAATTTTTATCCAAGGATAAGGACCCAGCTCTCAGGAAAGCAGCCATTTTATTAAGTTTTAAAATTATAATCAAGGCCTTTTACAGGCTTTGCAAGCTTAATACCCTAAAATCAAGTTAAATTTTGTTTAATATTTAATTACAAACATTAAACATTTTGTATCTTGTACCGTACAATATAAAGTCATGGCAAAAAAGAGAACAATAACAGAAAACGACATCATTTCATCTTATATGGATTATGTCCTTGAACATAATGAAAACCCCAAATCGGTTTATGCCTTTGCAAAAGCCAACAACTTTGAAGAGTCTAAATTCTATAATCTTTTTGGTTCGTTTGAAGCCATTGAAAAACATATTTTCGAAGCCTTTTTTAAGAATACCATTACCGTTTTGGAAAAAAGCGAAGATTATAAATCCTTTGATGCCCGGAATAAACTGTTAAGTTTTTATTTCACCTTTTTTGAAAATTTAACGGCCAATAGAAGTTATGTTATATACGCCCTGGATCGCCATAAAAACGGACTTAAGGGACTAACAGTTCTTTCAGATTTCAAAAGATCTTTTACCTCCTACATTGAAGAATTGGACATAGAAACTTTGGACATAAAACAGGAACAAATAGATAAAATTCAACGACGCGCACTGCAAGAATCGGCTTGGTTGCAATTGTTATTGACCATTAAGTTCTGGATGGAAGACACCTCAGCTGCTTTTGAAAAGACCGACATCTTCATAGAGAAATCGGTCAACACCAGTTTCGATGTTTTAAATATTGCGCCGCTTAAAAGTATGCTCGACTTTGGAAAATTCATTTTCAAAGAAAAAATGAACATGAATTAAAAAAACTGGATGAAGACAATAGACAATATACCTGTTTCTAAAATACATCGTGCCTCAAAATTAGTGTCCACGGGCGCCAGAGTTGGAGTTAACTATCTAAAATATTATGGCGATAAATTAACAAAAACAGAGCTGGAGGCAAGATCACGGCTCAATGAGAACAATGCCGAAGACATATATGACAGCCTTAAACAACTTAAAGGCAGTGCTTTAAAAGTAGCTCAAATGTTGAGCATGGAAAAAAGCATAATGCCCCAAGCGTATGTGGAAAAATTTTCTTTGGCCCAATTTTCAGTTCCCCCTTTATCACCTCCTCTGGTAATTAAAACTTTTAAAAATTATTTTGGCAAACTGCCCAATGAATTATTTGATTCCTTCAACACAACTTCAGTCAACGCTGCCAGTATTGGACAAGTCCATGAGGCAGCAAAATATGGGAAAAAACTTGCTGTGAAAATCCAATATCCTGGAGTTGCCGAGAGTATAGCCTCCGACCTTGCCCTTGTTAAACCCATTGCAATTAAAATGTTTAACATTAAAGGTAAAGATTCGGACAAGTATTTTAGGGAAGTTGAAGGAAAGTTAATAGAGGAAACAAATTATGTGTTGGAAATGGAACAGAGCAAGGAAATTGCAAAAGCCTGCTCACGCATTCCCAACCTTTTGTTTCCTCAATATTACGAAGAATTGTCCTCTGATCGAATTATTACCATGGACTATATGCAAGGTGAACACCTTTCGGAATTTACGGCATACAATACCGATCAAGAAAAAGCCAATAAGCTTGGGCAGGCGTTATGGGATTTTTATATGTTTCAAATGCATACTCTGAGAAAAGTACATGCAGACCCACATCCCGGAAATTTCCTGGTGTCCAAGGAAGGTAAATTGATTGCCCTGGATTTTGGCTGTATGAAAATTATTCCCAATGAATTCTACGTTCCCTATTTTGAATTGGCCAAACCAGAAAATATTAACGACCAGAAATTCTTCGTTTCCAAATTATACGAACTGGAGATTTTACGTGAAGACGATTCCCCAGAGGAAGCAGAATTCTTCACGGAGATGTTCCATGAATTGTTAAGCCTTTTCACCCAACCGTTTCAAGTGGAAACCTTCGACTTTTCAAATGGTGGATTCTTTGGAAAAATCACAGAATTGGGGCAGCGATACTCCAAGAGCACCGAACTGCGCAAAATGAACGGTAACAGGGGTTCCAAACATTTTATCTATATCAATAGGACCTTTTTTGGCCTATACAATCTTATGTTCGATTTAAAAGCCAACAACATTAAGATCAATAATTTTAATCGTTTGTAATGCCACATTTTAGCCAACGTGATTTTCAGGAAATGCATCATCTATATAGGATCAACTTAATCAATAGCTGTTCTGGATACAAATCCGCGAATCTGGTCGGCACCAAGTCATCCAATGGTATTTCCAACGTAGCTGTGTTTAGTTCGGTCACACATATTGGTTCAAATCCCGGCCAATTGGGACTTATTTTTAGGCCTACCACCGTTGTCAGAAATACCTATGAAAATATTAAAGCAACCGGCACCTTTACCTTGAATCACATTAACGAATCCCTGTTCGAGGATGCTCACCATACCTCTGCCAAATACGATGCAAACCTTTCAGAATTTGATTTCACAAATTTGGAGGAAGATTACCAAAATGGTTTTCCGGCTCCTTTTGTAAGGGCATCTCCCATTAAAATGGCCATGGCCTATATTGAAGAATATCCCATTAAAGCAAACAATACCATACTAATGATAGGAGAAATCAAAGATCTTTACGTGGAAGGAAATTTGCTTCAGCAAGATGGTTTCATTAACTTATCGGAAGCTAATATTGCTGCAATTAACGGACTTGATGGTTATGCCATTCCAAAATTAAAGACTCGTTTAGCCTACCAAAGACCAAAAAAAATAATTCATAACACAGTTTAAAATGAAAATTCTCGTTACAGGTGCAACAGGCTATATTGGAAAAAGATTGATTCCAATATTAACCAACGAAGGTCATCATGTGGTCTGTGCTGTAAGGGATACATTAAGAGCTGATAAAAATTATCTTGATGATGAAAATATCAGTATAATCGAGGCCGATTTTTTAAAACCTGAAACTCTTAAAGGCATACCTAAAGATATTGATGTGGCTTATTATTTAATTCACTCCATGTCTAACTCTTCTAACAATTTTGAACGCTTGGAAGCTGCATGTGCAACCAATTTCAAAGCCTATTTCTCCACTACCAATCTTAAGCAAGTTATTTATTTAAGCGGCATTACAAACGAAGAGCAGCTTTCCAAACATTTACAGTCCAGAAAAAATGTGGAAGAAATTTTGGCCTCGGATTCCTACGGACTTACCGTTTTTAAGGCAGGTATCATAGTTGGATCGGGAAGTTCATCCTTTGAGATCATAAGGGACCTGGTCGAAAAACTACCCATAATGGTAGCGCCAAAATGGCTTAATACCAAAACTCAACCCTTGGCAGTAAGGGATGTATTGGCTTTCTTATCACGGGCTAAAGGAAGGAAAGAGCTTTTTAACACCTCATATGACATTTTTGGGCCAGAAATTTTGACCTATAAGCAAATGCTCCTGGAATTTGCTCAAATAAGGGGGTTAAAGCGGTATATTGTAACGGTACCGGTCATGACTCCAAAACTCTCTTCGTATTGGCTGTATTTTGTAACCTCCACCTCCTACAAATTGGCAACAACATTAGTGGATAGCATGGGTGTACAAATTGTAGGAAAACCCAGCAATATCAATGAACTCTTGGACTTACACCCTATAACCTATAAAGAGGCCGTACAATTGGCCTTCGAAAAAATTGAACAAAACAGTATTGTATCCAGTTGGAAGGATTCCATGGTGAGCAGCGGACACTTAAAGAATAACCTGCACAAATACATCAATGTTCCCCAATTTGGATGTTTTAAAGATTACAAAGAACGAAAAGTTCAAAATGAGCAGGCCACCATCAACAAAATTTGGTCAATAGGCGGAACCACAGGTTGGTATTACGGAAATTTTCTCTGGAAAACAAGAGGATATCTGGACAAAATGTTAGGCGGTATTGGACTACGTAGGGGACGAACCCATGTTTCCGAGTTGGATGCCGGGGACGCCCTGGATTTTTGGAGGGTTATTTTCAGCGATAAGAAAGAAAAGAAACTTTTGTTATACGCAGAAATGAAATTACCAGGGGAAGCTTGGCTCGAATTTAAAATTGAAAATGGACTTTTAAAACAAACTGCCACCTTTAGGCCCCGTGGACTTGCCGGCCGTTTGTACTGGTACAGCGTCTATCCATTTCATGGATTAATCTTCAATGGGCTCATCAATAAATTGTCAACCAATTAAAACTCCTTTAAATAGTGATAGCCTATACCATCATAAGAAAATAGAATCCAAAACTGTTTAACTTATTTTAAAAACTCTTAAACATTTTGTAACTTTGATTATAGTGCTTGAATAAGATGATATTAGAAACCTCGCATAATAATAAAGATATTTCCCTCCTAATAAACGATCTAGTTGGGAAACCTTTCAATTTTATAAAAACCATAAAACTGAAAGGAACTGTTTCTAAGAGAATGATTATAGAGGAATCAAGTGCCAATATGAAGGATTATCTCAACAGCACTTTTGATGCTACTTATGCCAATATAGAATTACGTCCGCTGGGAATACTGGTGAGAATAATTAAAGGATTTAGCAATTTCACTTGGGTTATTCCCTATTATCAATTGGTCATGTATAAAGGTGACTATAGCAGTCTATATGCCCAAGGACGATTTATTAGATTCAGAAAAGATGAGGCCTTTAAAAGCAGTAAATCTTTCCTTCATAAGTTGCTGAAATATAAAGCGAGATACGAGTCGAAATATGATTTTTTAAATTTTAAATGAGTTTTAACGAAAGGGATATTGACCGAATTATTGAAATGGCCTGGGAAGACAGAACTCCTTTTGAAGCCATAACCTATCAGTTTTCGATACCGGAACAAGAAGTTATCAAGCTCATGCGACGGGAGATAAAACCAAGTAGTTTTAAAATGTGGCGCCAACGTGTTAAAGGACGCGCTACCAAACATCAAAAATTGAGAACGTTTGAACAAGGTCGCTTTAAATGTTCTAGACAAAAACAGATTACAAATAACTCAATTTCAAAACGATAACGTTGCTTTGACTTATGGGATGAGTTCATAAGTACAGCACACTAAAAAGATAATATGAATACAGATACCTTAACCCTAAACAAAAAAAACGGACATAAATTAAATGGGTTTACCCATGAGGATATTGGCGACGACCATCTTTATACAGGTTTGGAAACCCCAATGAAACCTGATGCATTTAAACTGTCTGACACAGAGAAAAAGCAACGTATTGCCCTCTTGTTTGAGGAAATTATGGATGTCATGGGATTGGACCTAACAGATGATTCCCTGAAAGGTACTCCAGAGCGGGTGGCCAAGATGTACATCGACGAGATTTTCTCGGGTTTAAATCCGGCAAACAAACCAAAAATAGCATTATTCGACAATAAATATCAGTACAATCAAATGTTGGTTGAAAAGAACATTACCTTTTATTCCAACTGCGAGCATCATTTTGTGCCGATCATTGGGAAAGCACATGTGGCCTATATCTCCTCGGGGAAGGTAATAGGTTTGTCCAAGTTGAATAGAATTGTACAGTACTACGCCAAACGGCCACAGGTACAGGAACGCCTTACCAATCAAATCGCAGAGGATTTGAAACTTATTTTGGGCACTGACGACGTTGCGGTCATTATAGATGCCAAACACCTTTGTGTGTCTTCAAGGGGCATTAAAGATGAAACATCCGCAACAGTAACCTCCTATTATGGAGGAAAATTTAATACTCCATCAAAAATAGCAGAATTGCAAAACTACATTAAAGACTAAATTATGGACCTCATCAACGAAGCATTGGAATTTGAGCAAAGGAAATTAAGATCACTTTCAACAAGTGACAGAATTGAAATTTCCAGAAAAGCAAAAGCCTTAATCTTGGGCCTGAATGAAATTTATAAGAGCAAGAAGGATGATAAGATTATGGATATCATGAAACGCCTGACTGCGATAAAACGTAAAGTAGAAAAAAGGTTAAAGGGTAAACATTTGGTTACCAATATTTAATACAAAGAAATGAAGACAATAGTCATTGTAGGGGGCAGTAAAGGAATAGGAAAAGCTATTGTTGGTAATTTGGTAGATTCCCATAAAGTAATTAACCTTAGTAGGTCGGTGCCAGAATATACCCACGCCAACCTAACACATTATAATGTTGATATCCTTAGGGACGATTTACCGGAAATTACTGCCTTGGACGCCATAGTTTACTGTCCCGGAAGTATCAATCTAAAACCGATTGCGCGTTTAAGTTTAGAAGACTTTAGGGAAGATTTCGAAATAAATGTTATTGGTGCCGTTAAGACCATTCAGAAGTATTTGGAGATTTTAAAAAAAGGGCAACACCCCTCAGTGTTACTTTTTAGCACTGTGGCCGCAAAATTAGGAATGCCTTACCACGCCAGTATTGCCACGGCCAAATCCGGTGTGGAAGGTTTGGTAAAATCCCTTGGTGCGGAATTGGCGCCCAAGGTACGTATTAATGCCATTGCGCCTACGGTGACGGATACCCAATTAGCTTCAAAGCTTCTACGCAATGAAAAGATGATCGAAAATATTAAAGAGCGCCATCCTTTAAAGAAATTCCTAGATCCCAAGGAAGTAGCGGAAATGGCCGAATTTCTCTTGTCTGGAAAAGCATCCTCGATCTCAGGTCAAATATTTGAAATGGACTATGGAATCGTAACTTTTAAAATATAGTATATGAATCCCTTCAAAACATTTGCCGCAACCTTATTCACTAGTTCCAAAACCAAGGAAAATATGGATCAGCAATCCATATATGATATCCAAATCAATAGCCTAAGCGGTAAGCCAGTAAATCTGAAAGACCTTGAAGGGAAACATATCCTATTTGTAAATGTGGCTTCAAAATGTGGCTTTACCCCCCAATACAAGCAATTACAGGAACTCCAGGATTCCTACAAAAACAATTTAGTAGTTATTGGATTGCCCTGCAATCAATTTGGAGGACAAGAACCTGGTACCGCAGCAGAAATCGAAACATTTTGCGAAGTAAATTATGGGGTAAAATTCATAATAACAGAAAAAATCGATGTTAAAGGAAAAGACCAACATCCTTTATACCGATGGCTTACTAACAAAGCTGCAAATGGCCATAAAAATTCTACAGTAAAATGGAATTTTCAAAAATATCTTGTGGACGAAAAGGGAAATTTGGTCGATTATTTCTTTTCCAGCACCAATCCCATGAGTTCTAAAATAACTAAATTCTTAAAAAAGTAATCATGTTCGGAATATTCAAAAACAAATCCAAGGAAGAAAAACTTCAAGAAAAATACAATGGACTTATGAAGGAGTGGCATACACTTTCCAGCATCAACCGATCTAAAAGCGATGAAAAATATGCAGAAGCGCAGGAAGTCCTGGAGGAACTAGTGGCCCTGCAAAAGAATTGAGAAAACTAATACGTCAAGTATTTTGTACATGCCTTTAAAGCAGGAATGTATTCCACTACCTTGTAATAAGTAACAACTATCTTTCATACTCTTATACTTCCAAGAGTGGGCAACAAGCCTTTAATCTTTTTTCAATTTTTACTCCTATCTACCAGTTATAGATTACCCAATTTCTGGAATTGGTTTATATATCCTTAGGCCACATCATACCCATGGCCAACATTACAGACGCAAACACTTGATTCAGAACAATATTTCCAGCTCTTGAACTTTATTTATTTCACAGGCCAAATAAGAATTGGTCACAATCGAAAAAGAACAGTTAAGATTATACCTCCTAATTAAGATCACATAGTCTGTTGAAATACACATACATTTCCGAACTTCCTCACGGTAATTCCAATAAAAATTGGATTAGGCTGCTATAGAAATAATAACCTTAAATAGTATATCTTTATGTCATATAGACCAAAAACCAACCATAAAACTGGGAACAAATGAAGTGTTGCTTACCTATGACCTTACTTTTTTTAACTTCTTTTGTTTATGCCCAAAACCTACCGGGCACAAAATTGAAGATCAAAAAGTTCGATGGCGATATTGTGCTGGACGGAGTCCTGGATGAAAATGCCTGGAAGGAGGCCGACGTAGCCGACGATTGGTACCAAAACTTTCCCGTAGATAGCTTGCCCTCCCCCTTTCAAACAGAAGCTCGGATGACTTATAACGACGAGTTTCTATATGTATCCTTTGTATGTTATGATGACAACACCCCAGATGTAGTGAGTACCCTTAGAAGGGATTTTAATTACGCCATCAACGATAATGTTTCCTTTATTTTTGGACCATACAATGACCGTTTGAACGGGTATTTCTTTAATGTAACTGCTATAGGGGCTCAAAGAGAGGGAACGGTATCCAGCGGCGGAAATGGTGAAAACGCCTTCAATATATATTGGGACAATAAGTGGTACTCCAAGGTAGTTAGATACGAGGACAAGTGGATTGCCGAATTGGCAATCCCGTTTAAGAGTTTTAAATACAAAAGTGATGTAAAAGAATGGAATGTTACTTTTGATCGACTGGATAAAAAACGGAATATAAAGTCTGCCTGGGTGCGCACACCCAGACAATTCTATACCGGTACCTTTGCCTATGCGGGCCAGCTTGTTTGGGAGGGTCCTATTCCCAAGGCCAGTTCCAATATTTCTCTTATTCCTTATATTTCTGGAGGTGCCTTCGAAGATAGAGAGGTAGACCCAAAAGATTCCTCAACAGAACTACAGACTGGATTTGATGCCAAAGTAAGCATCAGCCCTTCCATGAATTTAGACCTTACGGTGAATCCCGATTTCTCCCAAATAGAAGTTGATGAGCAAATACTAAATTTATCAAGGTTCGAATTTAGGTTCCCGGAAAGACGACAATTTTTTCTTGAAAATAGCGACCTCTTTGACAATGCCGGTTTTGATTCGGCCAGACCTTTTTTCTCCAGACGCATCGGCATTATCCAAGATTCCGCCGGAATTTCCCAAAAAGTACCTATTATGTACGGGGCTAGACTTAGTGGAACTATAAACGAAAAATGGCGCTTAGGGGTCATGAATATGCACACAAAGAAAATGTTGGAATTGGGATTACCTGCCCAAAACTATACCGTGGCCACGGTTCAAAGAATGTTTCACGAACAATCCAGTTTTTCCATGACCTTTGTGAACAAAGAAAGTTTGGGAGTTACCGAAAGTGATTCCCTGAAATATTACCACCCCAGTATTTTTGGCAGACCAACCTTGGAAGATCGTATTAAACCAAACACTTATAATAGGGTCCTTGATGCCGATTTAGTGCTGAGAAGCAAGGATAATAGGTGGTACCACAGTTCATTCCTGGCCCAATCCTTCGACAATAGAAACAAAGCTAAGACCATGTCCGGTTCGGCCTTCTTTCAGTATTCGGACCGCAGTCTTTTGGCTAATTTGGGAACCTTCTTTGTAGATAAGAACTTTAATGCCGAAGTTGGTTATGTCCCCGGCAGTATGGTCTATCCTGGACAAATGGGCTATTATTCGGAAGTAGCCTACAAAATTTACCCAGAAAACAACAGTTTGCTTTATTCAGGGCCCCAGGCCAAAATAAATGACACCTATTTACCCAACGGTAATTTGGTAGATAGGGAATTTGCCATAGGTTATGTATTCGATTTTAAAAATTCTGCAAACCTAACCTTCGATTTAGCCCATATTTTTCAACAATTGACCTTTGATTTCAATCCTGTGAACGATGGGGAATCCAGAAAATTTTTAGAGGGAGAGGAATATCGTTGGAACACTATTTCTGCTTCCTATCAAAGTAACACGGTCAAGAAAATGAATTTCCTATTAAATTCCACTTATGGTGGATTTTACAATGGCACCAATCTAAATATATCGGGGCAGCTGGATATGCGCTTTCAACCATACGTAAATATTGCCATGCGTTTTGACTATAATAATCTTAAATTAGATGAAGATTATGGTGAAGCAGAGTTATTTCTACTAGGACCAAAGCTGGATGTTACCTTTACGGATAAGCTGTTCTTTACGGGTTATTACCAGTACAATAATTTAACGGACAACATGAATTTGAATGCCAGGTTTCAATGGCGATATAAACCGGCTTCCGATTTCTATATTGTTTATACCGAAAATTATTTTCCTTCCAATTTTACGAGCAAGAATAGGGCTTTGGTATTTAAACTTACCTATTGGATAAATCTTTAAGCTGCTTATTTACTATCTCAATTATTTCTTTGTAAAAATATGATGTTGGGTAGCCGTAAAATAATCGCAGAAAATTTGGTTTAAGTTATGGCCATTTGTACTTGCCTTCACTCCCAAACTTGGGAAGATTTCTATGATATTCCCAGAAATTCCTTTCACCGATTGTACAGCCACATGGTGTATTTCTTCCATATAAGTTGCCTCAATTTCCTTTTTTTCATCGATCCTTTTCTCAATTTCACGGGCATAAAAGAATATTTTTCCATTGGACTCTAGAATAGTCTCTTCCAAGTCGGTCAACTTCACTTTGCCTATTTCTGAACCGGCTTCTTCCAATAAATGCTCGGCAATACCTATGTAATTTACCCATAGCGTTAAATCTGCAAAAAGGGCAAAGGGAATTTTAAAAATAGGGTGAGGCAGATAACAATCATTATAGCCGAAACTACAGTTCTTATCAGCCATATAACCTGCAACAGCAAAAGAATGGGTAGCGGTAGCTTTTAGACCCATGGTATTCCAGTCTTCAATTACCTGCACTGCATCTCTAGGAATTACAAATGACTGCACCTTAGGCGACCCGTCATCATTCAGCAATTGTATCCCGTTTTCCAATATTTGTGCGTTTAATGTGAAATGTGTGAGGTAGGGAGCGCCAGTGGCGTAGCGCCATTTTCCTGAAATTCTGTAATGATCGTCAACCTTTTCAGCTGTACCAAAAACCCCTCCACTTCCCCCTAAACAAGGGGAAACTCCTGCCGTCATAAAAATTTCCAGGGCCTTACATGGCTGTAAGTTGCCTATAAAATAATTGGCCCCACTACATAATGTGATGGTCCATCCCAAACTGGCATCAATTTTGGCCAATTCCCTAAGCCTGGCCAATCCCTCTATTAGGGGCAGTTCCAATCCACCATGTGTTTTAGGCACCCATATGTTCCAGAGGTTTTCATAGTTGATCCAATCCAAAATATCTTGCGGAAACACCTCAGCTCCCTGATATAATTTTCTAAGCTTTTGCAGGTTGTCCACTAATGTCATCTTTAATTAATTTTCTCCATTTAAAATATCCTGAGGTTCCCACTATAAACAAAAAAAAGGTCAAGCCTGCATAAATGTACAGTTCTTTGTACAAGAGCAAGGGAATGGAAATAATATTACTAATATTTAAGTAGATCCAATTCTCCATTTTTCTTTTGGCCATGAGCCACATTCCTGCCCAGGCAAAGGCACTTACAGCCGCATCCCAGATAGGAACATCCGAATTGGTATAAAACCCAAGCCAGTAGACCATCAGTGCAAAACAGGCAATAACAATACCAACCGCCTTTATTTGTTCCCCCTTTTTCGAGTAAGTAATAGGAGTTTCCTCTTTTTGTCTACCATACTTCCAATATAGCCAACCGTAGATGCTCATAAGCAAATAGTATAGATGGAGTACAATATCCGCATACAGTTTTGTTTGGTATAGTACCCAGATGCCAATCAGAATGGAAACAATCCCAAATAAATAATTGTGGATATTATTATTCCTTGCCAATAGCACTTGCGCTACTCCAAGGACTGTTCCAATTGCCTGCAACCATGTAAGGTGAGTAAAAAAATTCTCCATCGATTCCCTAATTTTTGTATATGAAATGGGAAAATGTAGAAAGTACCAACTTGCAATGGCGCAACATCGAACTAAAATCCCTACGCCGGCATTATCCGGATCAGGTTCGGAGCTAAAACTCCTGGGTATCATCTCAGCCTGTCCTTAATGGCAAGCACCCCATTTCAAGGACAAAGCTAAACCTTATTTGCGATTTGTAGTCCATTTTTATAAATGTATTTATAAAAAGATCACTAATAAGCTAGATAGACATATTTGAAAGTTAAAGTATATACGTTTATCATCAAGTTCGTGAAGGTGGATATTTAATCCTTCTTCACCAAAGTATTCAACACCAAGGCCGAAATGATCATAAATAGTCCAATAAAACTATAAATAGTGTAGGACTCATTAAACCATAAAACACCAATCGAAATTGTAAAAATTACCTCAATGTATTTTAAGGGAGCTACAAGGTTTGTCTTTGCAATTTGAAATGCCTTGGTCATATATAATTGCCCCATGAAACCAAAGACACCTAACAGAAATAAAAACATCCATTCGTAACCCATAGGCCTTACCCAAACAGCAATAGCCAAGAGCCCGCCAATAACGGTTCCTACGAACATAAAATAATTTACTACGACTGCAGGATGATCAGAAACCCCTATTTTTCTAATAACCACATAGACCATTCCACTAAAAACAGAAGCCGTTAAGATGAGGGTCAACCCTATGGTATCCATATTGCCATCCAACCCTTTTAAAACCAGTACCCCGGCAAAAGCCGTTAGGAAGAAAAGCCATTGAATATTTTTCAACTTTTCCCTTAAAACAAAAATCGCAAAAACAGCCGCAAAAATAGGAGCTATATACCGTAATGAAACTGCCGTACCAACGTTCAAGTATTTTAAGGAAAGAAAGAACAAACTCATAGCCGTTAGGCCCAACACAGCTCTTAGCAACATAAGTCTTCTCTTGATACCAAATATGGGAATCCCCTTGACCAAAATATAGGTAGTTGCCAACACCAAGGAACCAAAACATCTAAAAAATACAATCTGAAATGTTGGGATTCGCTCTAAGTATTTTACGGAAACATTCATCAACGCAAATGAAAAGGTGCTGATAATCATATAAAGCACTGCCTTTTTAAAATCCAATCCGGAAGATTTACTCCATTTAATATTTAACAAAATAGCGTTGTTGTTTTGCCAAAGCCAATGTTTATTGACTTAAAAGTGCTAAGGTATAAAAACCCCGCCCATACTTACCCTAAGAATAGTATGAATTGCCTTTATTTGATGGATTTTATGTTTTTTAAGCCAGACCCAGTCAGTGGGGTTGGTGAAATTACCTAATTGTGTTCGGTGAACATGTCCCGACAGCTATCGCGACGGGCCAGTGCTCAAGTTAATCCGACACAGGCTGGCGCCTGTAAGGATTTTTTGTTTTTCCCGGCTTAAGTGCCCCTGGCACTATACCGTTAAAAACAAAAAATCCGATCACTTACATGATCGGATTTTCTTGGTCGGGGTGGCAGACCTAACTACCAAAACCCAAAGCACTGTTTTACAATTATTTACAAAATTTTATTTCGTTTTGCACACCGATTTGTACACCCAAAACCAAGTAAGAACTCTAAAGATATTATTTGCTGCTCTTTAGTGCTATAAAGTTACAAATAAAATGAATTATGGATAGTTTCTTGATAGGACATTGTATTTTCAAGTATATCAAATTAATAATAGAAATTGTGCACACTTAAGACATCGTTTAAATATAGGGCAATTAAGCAGTTCTAATCAGGGAAAGCTTACAAATAAACATGCTATACTCCGTGTGTTCTTGATAATTCTCAAAGACTTTAATAACCTTCTCTCTCTCTCTCAAATCGGGCTATTATTTTGTAGGCAGTTGGTCTTGAAATATCAAACCCTTTGCCAAGTTCCGTGATGGAGTATTTTCCTGTACGCCATTCACAGATAAATTCAATTTTCTGTTACATAGTTGTTGTTTCTTTCCAAGGCATGATAATTTGCTTTTGATCTCAAATTATAACCTAAAAAAGTGTAAACTATGTGACTTTAACTTTGTAAAGGATGTCCCTTTAACATACCGAATTACAGCTAATTCACTTGTTCCAACATATTCTAATAAATCATTGTCTAAATCCTTATAAATTCTTTTTAAATAACTAGTTTCCAGTTTTTTGTTTTTTAAATTTTCATTCCAATTATTAATTGATAAAGCAATCAGAATTCCAATAACAACAAGAATTATTTCACCAACAGCATATTTTAAGTACTTTCCAGTTTTGTTTTTCTCTATAAGGTCGTAGCGTATTTTTCGAAAGAATTTTATCATTGGTTAGCAGTTTGTCATAATGAAGCACAACGGTTTTGTGTATGGCTCGTAGGGGGAAATCAGATATGATTTTCCGCCGTAACCGAAAGATAACAAATTGCAATGAATTCCGATTAGGAATTCAGCCGCAATGAGCTATAGGACACGGTGTTGGCAAGCGTTAATTTAGTTCTTATCTATAGGAAATATTTATAGAGTCCAAAATAAATAATCATTAATTCAACAGTATTTGCAAACGCATGAGTAAAGTAGGCAGCCCATATATTTCTGTTAGATTTTAAATAGACTATTCCAATAATAAATCCGTTTATGGCTGTTAGTATAATTGCTTCAATACCATCGTTGAAATGACCAAATCCAAAAATAATACTTGATATTACTAAACTTAATGTCCATTTATATTTTACATTTTTCAAAACAGAAACAAATTGACCTAAAAAAAATGACCTGTAAACCAATTCTTCCCCGAGACCTGCTGTTGTCCAAGAGACAACAAGGTAAATAATAAGCATTGAATTGTTGCCTTCAAGAGCTTCAGAGAGGTCAGGCGTCACCTTAACACCCAACCAATCGATAATAGGTGATAAAACAGAAAATGCGAATAGAGTAATAAAGGTTCCAACAGATAAACCAATAAGAATTGTTTTTATCCAGCTTTTGGGCTTGAATAAGCCAAGATATTTAATCGAAATCTTCTTCCATTTAAACAGAATAAAAATTGAAATGACAGCAAGTGGAATACCTACAGGGGGAATAATCTTATCTAAAAAGGATAATGCCACCACTAATATTAGCGCTAGTATATTCTTCCATTCTTGAGTAAATAAAAATGTTTTATCGTTCATGTTTTTTAATGTTTGCCAACTAGTTATATCCTCAGATTATATACTGTTTATGGGTTTCTGTTTCCGGATAAACGTAATAGTTTATTACGTTTATCAGTGTAATAATCATCTTTGTATTTTTTAATGCCAGCCAAAAAACAGCTCCCGTATTTAATAAAAACTTTGAACTTAAAGTTTTCAATAAATATCTTTTATATCAAATAAAAGTAATTAATAATTCTCTGATAGTTTTATTTTCCTATCATTTCCGCCAATTTCTACTAATTTTTTTAGCGCGATATCAAGTAGACTTTCTATTTTTAATAAATCTTTTTTTGCAATGAGTGTATAGCATTGTCGTTTCTGGTTTTGAATGTCCTAATTGTTCCTGTATATATCTTAAATCAATATCGTTTTCTAATAAATGAGTTGCATAACTATGTCTTAATGAGTGCGGTGTTACATTTTTTGAAATTGCTGCTATTTTACATGATCTTTTTAAAAATGCTCTTATACTTTCAGCACTGTATTTTTGAGAGGGCTTTCCCTCTGCAAAGTTTAGGATTGGCTTATATGTTTGAAGATAGTTGACCATTAGTGGTATAAAACTCTCAGCCAAAATCACATTTCTGTCCTTTCGCCCCTAGAAGTTTGGTCACAGTTAACAATTATTGAGAATATTCCCCCGATATTAAGTTACCAATTAAAAGTGCATGATATTATAAAACATTCTCTATGAAAAGTGTGTTTACAAAACTAAGGGGGAATAGCAAGAGGGTAACACGCTAAAGCGGTGTTACGGTTTATAAATTGTTGATCTTTAGCACCATATTGACATTTGAAATTTGAGCCGTTGTCCTATTTTTATAGTAAAACCGCTCTAAACCCCTATAAATATTGGAGTTTTTACTGTAAATATTATCCTAGTAATATTTACTAGACTTAAATGACTTGGCTCCTAATAGCATATTGAGGATTTTAGTCATTGGGTCAAAGCCACTGAAATTTCCTATAAAATCTAGATCATAATGACCCAACCATCCTATTTAGGCCGAACAATATCTTCTTAAAATCAATAATAATGTTGATCGGAGATTAGTCGTGTATAAACGTTTATTATAGGGTAATAGACCAAAATTTCGGTAATGGCATTGTGCTCCTAGACATAAGCACAATGCGCCCTAATTCGATTTTATTTACGCTTATCCGCCCGAACACTATAAAATCGAATCAGGATCCATGCGCAGTTAAGTTATGGTAAGATTTGGGGTCGATAGTTCTTATTTCCCGTTCCCCATTTTTATCTTTCTTTTCAACCGCAATTTGGCTCTCCCTTTCCTTGAACCTTAGCAATAAGTTACCGATATCCTCACTTATCTTGGAATCGATCACCCTTGCATAGATTTGGGTAGTCGACAATTTGGTATGGCCCAAAAGTTTTGATACCGTTTCAATGGGTACCCCATTGGACAACATAACGGTCGTGGCAAATGTATGTCTGGCCACATGGAAGGTAATATTTTTATTAACCCCAGATGCACCTGCTATTTCCTTTAGATACGTATTCACCTTCTGGTTGGAACATATGGGAAGCAATCCATTTTGGGTTGGGTAATCCCTATACTTTTCCAAAATCTCCCATGCTTGGGGCAGTATGGGTATTTTGACCAGCTCGTCCGTTTTTTCTCGTTTGGTATAAATCCAGTTCCGGTCATCTATCCCCTTGGTGATCTTATCCCAAGTAAGTTCCTTTACATCCACATAGGAAAGTCCGGTATAACAGGAAAACACAAAACAGTCCTTTACATGTTGCAATCTGTCCTGTTTGAATTCAGTTTCCTCTATAAGCCTTAATTCCCTTTGGGTCAGGAACACCCGGTCGAATTTGTTGAACTTCAATTGGAACCTGTCAAAAGGGTTTTTATTTACCCATTCCAGTTTCACGGCAAGGTTGACCATCTTCTTGAACCGTTCCAAATGTTTCATCACCCCATTATTGTTAAGGCACAGCTGTTTCTTTTTGTCCGTGCACCTCCTTAAATAATGTTCCAGGTCCAGTATAAAACGATAGTTGAGCTGCTTCAGGTGGATATCCTCCTGTTTGTACTTGCTCTTTAAAAATCGCTTTAGGTATTTTTCCGTGGTATAGTAGTTCTTCATGGTGCCAGGCTTGAGGACATGGACCATGTTCCCGTTGTGGTACTCGATAAGGTCCATCAAGGTACTGCTTACCTTATCTTCACCCAGAAAACGCATTTTTATGGCGTTGGAGGACACGATCTTATCCTCTTGGACAAGTTGGCCGTGGCACTGCATAAGTTTCGCCTGTACCTGGTCCAAATAGGCGTTCAGGTTACGGATCTCCTCCGACCTGCCCTTGCCCCTGCCCTTGATGCAGTCCCATTGGCCCACATCGATATTTCGCTTTAAACTGATCTCCGCACGTTTGCCCAAAATGGTGATACGGACATAAATGGATAGAAGGTTTGCTACACTTCTTGATTTTCTTGTAAAAAAGATTACCGTAAAGGTCTGGTTTGTTTTCATTTGAAACGGCTTTAGTTAGACAATGATCACTAAGGAAAAAAGTCAAATCCTACCCTAAAGTTCTTTCAAGTTACTACAATTCCAGTGAACCGTTGCACACCGATTTGCACACCGAATTAGGTGTGCACAAATGATATCATTTGATATCAAAGAAAATGTGTAAAAACGAAAAACACTGAAAATCAATTGATTAACAGTGTTTTTGCTACTACCTATTTCTAGGTTCGTCGGGGTGGCAGGATTCGAACCTGCGACCTCCGCGTCCCAAACGCGGCGCGATAACCGGGCTACGCTACACCCCGAGAATGGCTAAAACCATCTCAATAATACTACTCTAAAAAAAAGCGGAGAGACAGGGACTCGAACCCTGGCGACAGTTACCCGTCGACAGATTAGCAATCTGCTCCGTTACCACTCCGGCACCTCTCCAATAATTTTAAAGCTCACGCATTAAAAATGCGGTTGCAAATGTACTTTTTCATTCATAAGAACGCAACAATTTTTCAATTTTTTTTTACTTGTTTTTGCTAATTGGCTATTTATTCTACTTATCTAATTAAGCTTCAAACAATTCTAAAAACCAACTACTCTGGATATTCTACCCTTAAATGATAAATATTGACCAATTTCTGTTTCAAAATCTTCTTTATCGCTTCTATTTCCTTGAAAGTAATATTGGCATTTAAAAACTGGCCAGCCTTAATTTGGCCCCCAATAATCCTTTCCACAAATTCATCGATTATCAAAAAAGTCGGGTTCTTTAGACTCTTGGAAGCAGCTTCTACCGAATCTGACATCATTAAAATAGCAGTTTCCTTCGAAAATGGTATCGGTCCGGGATATCTAAAATCCTCTTCATTGACTTCTCCGTCCAAAGCTTCCTGCTTTTTATAAAAATAAAAGACCAAAGAAGTTCCATGATGGGTACGTATAAAATCTATTACACGATCGGGTACCTTATTCTTCCGTGCTATTTCTATGCCTTCAATGACATGGTTAATAATTATGGCAGCAGCATCCCTGGGTTCAAGATCATCATGAGGGTTTACATTCGTAACCTGGTTTTCCGTAAAATAGGTTGGGTTATTCATTTTGCCAATATCATGGTACAGTGCCCCTACCCTAACCAACATGGCATTGGCCCCAATTTCATTGGCTGCGGCTTCGGCCAAATTGGCTACCTGAAGAGAATGATGAAAGGTTCCCGGAGCCTTATTGGACAACTCCTTTAATAATTTGGAATTGGTATCGGACAATTCCAACAAAGAAACATCGGACACCAAACCAAATATTTTTTCATGGATATAAATTAAGGGTTGAACGAACAGCGTAATCATTCCATTCAAGAAAAAATACCCAAAAGACATCCAATATATATCTTCCAGGTTTCCCTCATGGATCATATGAAAAGCAAAATAACCAATTATATAAATCAGGGTTATTTGCCCTACCGATATAAATAAATTTGCCCTTTTATAAAGTTCGGACACAGACAAGATGGTAACAATACCGGCCAAAGTTTGGAGAAATATATATTCAAAACTGTTGGGTACCACAAAACCTAAAATTAAAACGGTAAGAACATGTACAAAGAGTCCCATTCTGGCATCAAAAAACGTCTTGAGCACCAAGGGTAGAATACATAATGGAACTACAAACACATACTCTACATCATATTTCACCACCATCGTAGTTAAAAATACCATGATGAGAATATTGACTACAATAAAGGTGACTTTTGTATTGTCCTTAAAGATTTCCGGACGATATTTTTTAAGAAAAAGAAAAAACATCATCAACACCATTGCGACCAATACAGTATAGCCGAACAGTATAAAATATTGATTATTTTCTGCCCATAATTCCGACTCAAACTCACTTTTCAACGAATCCAACACCCTTACGTCCTCCTGTTCCACCACCTCCCCTTTGGCAATAATAAGTTTACCCTCATCCACATTCCCCAAAGTATAGGAAATCTTAGAAAATTCGGACTCCAGCTCCTTACTGGACAGATCGGCATCAAAACTAACATTGGGTTTTATAAAATTGAAAAACACTTCCTGAAAGGAAGGCTCATAAGCCGACAAATTGCTTTGGGCCAGTTTTTTCCTAACAACGCCCTCTACCTCGGATAAACTATATATATCATTAAAATTTAATTTAGTGGCTTCATTATTCTTAACCAGATAAAGACTATTACTAGTGCTCCTACGCTCAATTTTAGACAGAATACCATTCGCATATAGATCCGCCAAAACGTCATTGACAACCACTTGTATCCTTTCAAGTTCATTCCGGTTAAAACTGGAGGAGTTAAAAACCTTCCCCAACTCTTTGCCTATTGTACTGTCCACTTCCACTACAATATTGGAGTCGTAATAATAATAGTCTATATGATTGCTTTCTATTTTCTCCTTTTCCTTAGCAATTTCCTCCTCGCCCTTATTTATAGAAAAATCAAATGGAGCATAAAAATTATTGTATTGCCATGGCTTGCCTTTTTGGTATTCGTACTTAAACTTTCCGCCACGTGGAAAAAAGAATACAATAAAGAAAACAGCCGAGAAATATAAAAAATACTTATAAACCAGGGAATGATTTTTATAAAGGCTGTCCAAAAAAGTGCGCATACGGAAAGTATATATAGTCAAAAATAGAAAAATATAAACTTAAAATGATACTTTACCCAAATAACACCACTTTTGAAACCAACTTATAAAATTTAACCCACTGACAGTGGCTTTATTTCACCTATTAACAATACCTAAAAAATAGTTTTGGATTTATAAATAACTTGGAATATTACACCGTTGGGCATCTCATTGCACATTAATTTATTAAATTCGCAAATAATAAAAATGAACTTGATGAAAGATGTTGTGATCGTTTCCGCTGTTAGAACACCCATAGGAAGCTTTATGGGAGCATTGTCCACCGTTACAGCACCAGAACTTGGCGCTATTGCCATTAAAGGTGCATTAAGCAAAATAAAATTGGACCCTTCCCAAGTGGACGAAGTTCTAATGGGAAACGTTGTGCAGGCAGGAACCGGTCAGGCACCGGCTAGACAAGCCGCCATTTACGCCGGCATACCCAATACAGTACCTTGTACCACTATTAACAAAGTATGTGCCTCTGGAATGAAATCGGTGATGATGGCAGCCCAGTCCATAGCATTGGGAGACAACAATATTGTTGTTGCCGGGGGTATGGAAAACATGAGCCTAATACCTCATTATATTCATTTAAGAAATGGCCAAAAATTTGGGCCCGCCACATTGATCGATGGCATGCAAAAAGATGGACTTGTAGACGCTTATGACCAGCAGGCTATGGGAACATGTGCGGACGCCTGCGCTATTGAATATAAATTTAGCAGGGAAGACCAAGATAATTTTGCAATTCAATCCTACCAAAGATCGGCGGATGCCTGGGCAAGAGGAAAATTTGCAAATGAAGTAGTACCCGTAGAAGTTCCGCAAAGAAGGGGCGAACCTATATTGGTAACCGAAGACGAAGAATTTAAAAATGTTAAACTGGACAAAATTCCAGGATTACGCCCTGCATTTTCCAAGGAAGGTACGGTAACGGCAGCCAACGCCTCTACCATCAACGATGGTGCAGCAGCCTTGGTACTAATGAGCAGTAAAAAAGCCAAAGAGCTGGGACTAAAGCCTTTGGCAACCATAAAAAGCTATGCCGATGCGGCTCAGGAACCCAAGTGGTTCACAACAGCCCCGGCAAAAGCCTTACCAAAAGCGTTGAACAAAGCCGGCATCGGCATGGACGATGTTGATTATTTTGAATTTAACGAGGCCTTTTCGGTGGTTGGCCTGGCCAATATGAAAATACTTGGTCTTACCGATAAAAATGTAAATGTGAATGGCGGAGCCGTTTCTTTGGGTCATCCCTTGGGCTGTTCCGGTGCAAGGATCATTATTACATTACTAAACGTACTGGATCAAAATAAAGCTAAAATAGGAGCAGCGGCCATATGTAATGGTGGCGGTGGCGCTTCTGCAATAATTATAGAAAGAAATTAATAAGTTCTTGTAAAGCAAGCCCATGCAATACGGTATTTGCCACCTTAGTATTGTCCCAATACGCTCCGTTGCAGACGACACCAGCGAAATGGTTTCCCAACTTTTGTACGGGGAACATTTTAAGGTATTGGATCAGAGAAAAAAATGGAGCAAAATCCGCAATGCTTTCGATAATTTTGAAGGCTGGATCAACAATCAACAATTCACCCTTATTGACGAAAAACTATTTAAGGAAATGGAAAGTCTGGAATCAACAAAAGTATCTTCCGAACTTATTTCTTTTATAGAAACAGAGAACAATTTACTGCTTCCTATTGTACTGGGATCCTGCATACCACAAAATTGCCCTTTAAATCACAAATTCGACGGCTCTTTCACAGTCGGCAAACAAGACAAAGACCAACTCATAAACAAAGCTCTTCTCTATTTAAACGCGCCTTATCTATGGGGAGGAAAAACCACTTTTGGAATTGATGGTCCGGGATTTACCCAAATGGCCTACAAAACAAACGGCTATAGTTTACTAAGAGGAGCCCAACAGCAATCTACTCAAGGCGAGGCTTTAAGTTTTATTGAAGAAAGTGAACCGGGAGATCTGGCCTTTTTCGACAATAACGACGGCACTATAGACCACGTAGGGATTATCATGGAGAACAACTATGTTATCCATTCCTTTGGCAAGGTAAGAATAGACCGAATAGACCATACTGGAATTTTCAACACCGAAACAAATACCTATACCCACAAACTAAGGGTAATCAAAAAAATCATATAAAAAAAGGGCCATCGTTTTGCGATAGGCCCTTTTAAATATGGTTGAAAAGTGATATTACTCTCCGCTAAGCTTTTTAAGGCGCAAGAAGTTTTCATTATCTCCCAAGGCACCATAAATATTCTTTAATTGGGAAAGAATACTTTGATTGTCAGGATTCAATTTTAGAGCATCCTCCAAAATTATAGCCCCATCACGGAACAAGCTATCCTTTTGCTCCTTTAACTCATCATATCTGGCGATATCCTTTTTGGAGTTTCCAAGTGAATTCATTTCATCTATCAAGCTATTTCCTTCATTAACATATGTGGTAGACAGATTCAATTGTGCATTCACATAACCTGGATTAATTTCGATTGCCCTTTTATAAGCTTTCCTTGCGTCTTCAATTAGCCCTTGCTCCATATTGATAACACCAACATTGTAGAACAAATCCGGGTTATCCGGAGCTACTTCTGAAGCTTCTGCCATTAAAGCCTTGAATTTCTCCTTATCACCCATCTTATAGTAAAGGTTGGCTTCGTTCAGAATCAAGTTCACATCATTTGGATCTTTTGCCCTAGCATCCTTATAAGCACCCAAGGCATTGTCATCTTGACCCAATTGTGTATATATCAAGGCAATATTCTTTACAATTTCCGTAGTTTTGGAAGGAGTCTTCTCGTCCACTGGATCTTTATAGGCACCGGATTTGACCATTAGCTCTCTTTGAGTTTTCTCCATCTCCTCTACCTCACCGCTAGACACGTTGGTCGCCTTATAGACCATTCCGCCTCCGTCATAACCCAAATCCTTTAACTCGTTATAATATTTAAGTGCCTTCTCATAATGTCCTCCATTTACAGCGCTACTGGCCGCATAATATAGATAAACAGTATCCTGAGGGCTTAATTGGTATCCCATATAGAGTTTACCGGCCGCTTCCTCGTACTTTTTATTGTTGTTATCTTCCACAGCAGAATTGATAAGGTCGGCAGTCATACCAGAAAGTTTTTCCTTGGCATCGGCTCCGTATTTGGCCTTACCACTCTTCTCCTCTACTTCACTTACTTTTTTAAAGGAAGAGATAGCTTCATCAAAAGCTCCCGCAGTTCCTTTTTTAGCCAGTTCGGCATAAGCACTTCCCCTTAAAAAGTAATATTGGGCCTGCATTTTTTCATCTGCACTGGCAATTAGTGAAGATGCACCATCCAATGCTGTTTTCGCAGCCATGGCATCGCCCGACTTTAACGCCTTATCAGCCGTTTTTATCTCATCCTTTTGAGCAATTCCGACTACCGAAAAAAGCATAGTCGAGAGTATTAAAATATTTGTTTTCATTTCAAATTAATTTTACTTATTAGTGTTTATTAGTGTTTAAATGTTATTCTTTGGTTTCCGCACTATCATTATCAAGAGCCGTGCCATCTTCTTCTTTGGCATCTACTTCCAAGGTTGTAATGTCATCTATTTCATCCTCGTCCTTCATCACTTTAGCCACAGCCGCAATGGAATCGTTGCCTTTAATGTTTATGAGTCGAACACCCTGTGTTGCCCTACCCATTACCCTTAAATCCTCAACACTCATCCTAATTGCGATGCCCGATTTATTGATAATCATTAAATCATCAGAGTCCGAAACATTTTTAATAGCTACCAATCCACCAGTTTTTTCGGTAATGGAAATGGTCTTCACCCCTTTACCTCCTCTATTGGTGATTCTATAGTCTTCAATACTGGAACGCTTTCCGTATCCATTCTCGGACACTACCAATATTTCCTCTTCAAAATTATGCACGGCCACCATGCCTATTACCTCATCGTTATCATCTGCAAGGGTAATTCCGCGTACACCGGATGCATTTCTGCCCATAGGTCTCGTCTTTACCTCCTCGAACCTAATGGCCTTACCGGACTTTAACCCTAGGAATATCTGACTTGCACCTGTGGTAAGTTTTGCTTCCAAAAGTTCATCGTCCTCACGAATACTTATCGCATTAATACCATTCTGTCTTGGCCTTGAGTATTGCTCCAAAGATGTCTTTTTAACGATACCCTTTTTGGTCGCCATAATAACATAATGACTGTTTACATATTCCTCATCCTTTAAATCCTGGGTACAGATGAAGGCTTTCACCATATCATCGTTCTCAATATTGATCAAGTTTTGAATAGCACGTCCTTTGGAAGTTTTGGTGCCCTCTGGAATTTCATAGACCCGCATCCAAAAACATTTACCCTTTTGGGTAAAGAACAACATATATTGATGGTTGGTACCCACGAAAAGATGTTCCAAGAAATCTTCATTTCTGGTGGAAGATGCTTTTTGGCCAACACCGCCCCTGTTCTGGGTCTTGTATTCGGTAAGGGGTGTTCTTTTAATATAACCGGCATGGGAAATGGTAATTACCACTTGCTCATCAGGAATCATATCTTCCATACTCAGGTCACCACCAGCAAAATTTATTTCGGAACGACGGTTATCCCCATACTTGTCCTTAACTTCCAGCAGCTCGTCCTTAATTATCTGCATCCTTCGCTCCTTCTTTGCCAGGATGTCCTTTAAATCCGCAATGGTCAAGATTATTTCATCGTATTCCGTCCTTAATTTATCCTGCTCCAGACCTGTCAGTTGGCGTAAACGCATTTCAACAATAGCCTTAGCCTGAATTTCACTAAGCTTAAAGCGCTCCATAAGCTTTTCCCTTGCCTCATCAGCATTGGAAGAAGCCCTAATGATCGCAATTACCTCGTCTATATTATCCGAGGCAATAATAAGTCCTTCCAAGATATGCGCCCTGTCTTCGGCCTTCTTCAGCTCAAACTCTGTACGCCTTACAACCACTTCATGACGGTGCTCCACAAAATAGTGGATCATCTCCTTAACATTCAATAATTTCGGCCTTCCCTTTACCAGTGCAATGTTATTAACACTAAAGGAGGACTGTAAAGAGGTATATTTGTACAACGTGTTTAGAACGATATTGGGAATGGCATCCCTTTTAAGGATATAAACGATACGCATACCGTTCCTATCCGATTCATCCCTAATAGTAGAAATACCTTCTATCTTTTTTTCATTGACCAGATCGGCAGTCTTCTTGATCATGTCCGCCTTGTTGATCTGATAAGGAATTTCCGTCACCACAATACTCTCCCGCCCCTGAACTTCCTCAAAATTGGCTTTCGCCCTCATTACTACACGCCCACGTCCGGTATGAAAAGCCTCCTTTACCCCATCATAGCCATAAATTATACCACCTGTTGGAAAATCCGGCGCTTTGATATGGGTAATAAGTTCATCGATTTCAATATCGTTATTGTCTATATAAGCTACGGTCCCGTCCACTACTTCGGAAAGGTTATGTGGCGGCATATTGGTCGCCATACCCACTGCAATACCGGAAGCACCATTGATCAATAAATTGGGTATTCTAGTAGGGAGTACGGTTGGCTCCTGCAAGGAATCATCAAAATTCAGTTGATGATCCACAGTATCCTTATCTATATCGGCCAACATATCATCCGCAATTTTACGCATACGGGCCTCCGTATAACGCATTGCTGCAGGACTGTCACCATCTACGGAACCAAAGTTACCCTGGCCATCGACCAACATATACCTTAAACTCCACTCCTGGGCCATACGGACCATGGAATCATAAACAGAAGTATCTCCATGTGGATGATACTTACCTAATACTTCCCCGACAATACGCGCGGATTTTTTATGGGCACTATTAGATCTAACACCTAACTCATGCATTCCGAACAAAACCCTTCTATGCACTGGCTTTAAACCATCCCTAACATCTGGCAGGGCACGTGACACAATGACCGACATTGAATAATCAATGTAGGCAGATTTCATTTCATCTTCAATGTTAATCGGAATTAATTTTTCTCCTTCTGCCATTTAAAATCTTCTATTTATTTTTAGTTAAAAAAGCAGGACAATATACGTAAAATCGATACTACACAAGCACTTAGGACATACTTTTGTGAAGAATTTATTAACACTTCAAATATGAGGTTCGGATATCGATTTGATTGTTAATTTTTTTGCAAATAATGGCTTATTTCGTCAAATCGACCACGTTTAACGAATATTAGGTATAGTATTTGCCATAGATTGATATAGATTTACTATTTTTAAAGTTGAAAGGATATTTTATGGACGACAATTTTTCCCCTAGAGTAAAAGATGTTATTGCTTACAGTAAGGAAGAGGCCTTAAGATTGGGTCACGACTTCATTGGAACCGAGCATTTAATGCTGGGATTACTGCGGGACGGTAATGGAAAAGCAATAAGCATTTTAGACGCATTGGACGTGGACTTGGATCACTTGAGAAGAAAAGTGGAGATATTAAGTCCCGCCAATCCAAATGCTGGCGCTGCACAAAAGGACAAAAAGAACCTGCATCTGACCAGACAGGCGGAGCGTGCACTGAAAACAACATTTCTAGAAGCTAAATTATTTCAGAGCTCCTCAATCAATACGGCCCATTTATTACTGTGTATTTTGCGTAATGAAAACGACCCTACGACAAAATTATTACATAAATTAAAAGTGGACTATGATGGAGTAAAAGACCAGTTTAAATCAATGATAACAAGTGATGACGATTATATAGACTCTCCTACTTCAGAATCCTTTCCTAGTGATTCCGATGAGCCCAGTGAGGAAAAAGAAGGCACTTTTGGCACTTCAGGTACCGGGCAAAAAGGAAGTAAAAAATCAAAGACCCCTGTATTGGACAACTTTGGTCGCGACCTGACCAAAATGGCAGAAGAAAACAAATTGGACCCTGTTGTGGGCCGTGAAAAGGAAATTGAAAGGGTTTCCCAAATTCTTAGCAGAAGAAAAAAGAACAATCCTCTGTTAATAGGTGAACCAGGCGTTGGTAAAAGTGCCATTGCCGAAGGACTTGCCCTAAGGATAATCAACAAGAAAGTATCCAGAATCCTTTACAACAAAAGGGTAGTAACCTTGGATTTGGCTTCTTTGGTAGCCGGCACCAAATACCGTGGCCAGTTTGAAGAGCGAATGAAGGCGGTCATGAACGAACTGGAAAAAAACGACGATGTTATACTGTTCATAGATGAGATCCATACTATAGTTGGGGCCGGTGGCGCCACAGGCAGTTTGGATGCATCAAATATGTTCAAACCTGCACTCGCCAGAGGTGAAATTCAATGTATAGGAGCCACCACATTGGATGAGTACAGACAATACATAGAAAAAGATGGTGCCCTGGAAAGACGATTTCAAAAGGTAATCGTTGAGCCTACCACTGTAACCGAGACCATTGAGATCTTAAAAAATATCAAAGGAAAATACGAGGATCACCATAACGTAATTTACACCGATGAAGCCATAATTGCCTGTGTAAAACTAACCAATAGGTATATGACGGACAGGTATTTACCGGACAAGGCCATTGATGCCCTGGACGAAGCAGGTTCGCGCGTGCACATTGTTAATATGGATGTTCCCAAACAAATTTTGGAACTGGAAAAACAGTTGGAAGACGTTCGTGAACTTAAAAATACGGTCGTAAAAAAACAGAAATACGAGGAGGCCGCCAAACTAAGGGACGATGAAAAAAGAATAGAAAAAGATTTGGCCATTGCCCAAGAACGATGGGAGGAAGACAGTAAGCTCCACAAAGAAACTGTTACCGAAGACAATGTTGCGGACGTGGTTTCCATGATGAGTGGTATTCCCGTAAACAGGATTGCACAAACAGAAAGCAATAAACTGGCCGAATTGCCAAAACTTATCAAGAGCAATGTAATTGGTCAGGACGAAGCAGTGGCCAAAGTTGCCAAAGCTATCCAACGTAACCGGGCCGGTCTAAAAGATCCGAACAAACCTATTGGTTCCTTCATCTTTTTGGGGCAAACAGGGGTAGGTAAAACGCAACTTGCCAAAATACTGGCCAAGGAATTATTTGATTCCGAGGATGCCTTGATCAGAGTGGACATGAGTGAATATATGGAGAAATTTGCCATATCACGACTTGTAGGTGCACCTCCAGGATATGTCGGATACGAAGAAGGCGGACAGTTGACCGAAAAGGTACGCCGTAAGCCCTATTCCGTTATTCTGTTGGACGAAATTGAAAAAGCACACCCAGATGTATTCAATATGCTTCTACAAGTACTGGATGATGGATATTTAACGGATAGTCTTGGTAGAAAGATTGATTTTAGAAATACGATTATAATAATGACTTCCAACATTGGAGCTAGACAGATTAAGGATTTTGGCCAAGGGGTTGGTTTTGGTACTTCCGCAAAAAAGGCCCAAGCAGACACCCATCAAAAAAGTGTTATAGAAAACGCTTTAAAAAAGGCCTTTGCGCCAGAATTCTTAAATAGAATAGACGACGTTGTTGTCTTTAATGCCTTGGAACGCGAAGATATCCATAGGATAATCGATATCGAACTGAACAAACTATTCCTCAGGATCAAGGATATTGGGTATGATTTGCAGCTAACCGATAAGGCCAAGGATTATATTGCTGAAAAAGGCTTTGACAAACAATACGGCGCCAGGCCACTAAAGAGAGCTATTCAAAAATATATTGAAGATGCACTGGCCGAAGAAATCGTAAATTCCAAATTAGAGGAAGGCGATACTATTCATATGGATCTAGATGAAACCAAGGAAGAGCTCACCATTAAGATCAAAAAAGCAGAAAAGTCGTCCAAAACCTAAATTGGACATCTATAATACACACAAAAAAGGAGTAGCAAAATGCTACTCCTTTTTTTATTTATTCTCAGAGGTTTGTAAGAAATCAAACACAGTAAGCCCATTTCCATTCCACATAAACGATTAAAGTGTCTTTAATCTAATAATTTTTATAATAGTTATACTTAATTCTACATTCGCTCCGGACACACTATATAAAATACGGAGAATGAAAGTCGGACGACCCAAGAAGACTATAATCGTACGAGAATATCAACTGGACATTGGAAAAGTACAGGTATTTGACGATTACATGGTTTCTATTTTTGACGAAGGAAGCACCATAACCAAAGAAAGAGTATTTCAAATAATTGGCATTATGGAAATTCATTTTAGAAATAAAAACTTCGGTTACATAAGTTTAAGGAAGAACTCTTATGCCATTGATCCAATGGTATACAATCAAATTAGGGAAATAGAGAATATTAAGGCTTTTGCAGTAGTTTCAATAAAAGAAATAGACATGCACAATTTCAATATTGAGAAACTATTTTACAAGAAACCCATGAAATTCTTCATTGATCAGGACAATGCCCTGATGTGGGTAAAAAGACGTGTAAGAACATCCAATACAGAATAGCATAGTAAAGGTATGTCCTTATGATAATTGGTATTGACATACCTTCTATAACTCACTTTCACCAGTGACAACATCAGGTTCCGAAACTTGAAAAAGATCCAAATAAGCATTGCCGATATTATCCAATATACCACTAGCTATCAAGGCTTGAAAACCGCATTTCTCAACCGCAATATCAGCGGCCTTTCCATGGATGTACACCCCAAAAATAGAAGCATTTAATGCAGAATACCCTTGAGCGATCAAGCCCGTTATTACCCCTGTCAACACATCTCCGCTTCCACCAGTTGCCATACCTGGATTTCCGGTGGTATTAACATAACCCATATCCTTATAAACAGTAATGGTGTTTGCACCCTTTATAACCAAAATACAATCGTACTTTTCAGAGAACTCCTTTGCTTTTTTCAACTTGTCAAAGTCATCGGCCCATTTCCCAATTAAACGCTCCAACTCCTTTGGGTGTGGGGTTAAAACGGTTTGTGGAGGCAAATCTTTAAACAAGTCCTGATTTGTGGAAAGAATGTTCAATCCGTCGGCATCTATAACCAAGGGCAGTTTATTCCTTTTAAGAAATTCAGAGAAAGCTTTAATTGTAGTCGTCGTAGTTCCAATTCCAACACCTATTCCAATCACGCTGGGCAGCATACTGAAATTAATTTCGGAAATTTCCACTTCTTCATTATCCGTAATTACCATGGCTTCCGGTAATGCCGTTTGCAATGGTAAATACCCACACCTTGGGACAAAGGCCGTAACCAATCCGCTTCCGGCCAACATACTTCCTTTTGCCGCTAAAATAACGGCCCCGATCTTTCCGTAACTTCCACCAATTATCAGGGAATGACCATAGCTGCCCTTATGGGAATATTTCTCTCGGGGTATGTACATGGACAGTACTTCGTTCTTAGCGATCAGCTCAAATTGCGATTTCAACGTAAACAAAAACTCTTGGTCCAAGCCAATATCCAAAATCTCCCAATGATCCATATATTTGCCGGTTTCCGGAAGAAAAAAAACAAGTTTCGGCACTTGAAAAGTAAGCACGTAATTTGCTTTTATAACCCCTTCAGTATTGGGGAGGCCAGACTCCATAAAAAGTCCGGAAGGCATATCTATTGAGAGAATAAAAGCTTTTGAGTTGTTAAGGTGTTGCATTACCCTAATCACCCATTCATCGGGAACCCTGTTCAACCCGATACCGAAAATAGCATCCACCACTATATCATCTTTTCCTATCGCTGGCAAATCCGATTGTTCATTTAGAAAATTGGGCCAAACGCCCTTCTCCTTTAAGCGATCTAGATTTATTAAAAAATCCTTAGACCTGTGCTGGCTATAGTTAACAACAAATACCTCAATATTATAATCATGATACTGCAAATGTCTGGCAAGTACCAGCCCATCCCCACCATTGTTGCCTATACCGCAGAACAAATGAATTTTTGCCTGGGCACCCTGCATTCTAGAGTGCATCCAATTAAAAATCCGAATTGCAGCCCGTTCCATAAGCTGTTCACTGGTAATCTGCTGCTTATCTATTGTGAATTTATCAGCTTCGTATATTTGTTTAGCATTAAAAATCTTCATTCAATAAGATTATTTAGTAAAAATTGATGATTTAGTAAAAATCCGTCAAAACATTTGATTGGGTACTCAAAAATACTACATTTGATTCTTTATTCTTGCGATGACATTTAACCATACGGACAACAAACTACTTAATACGCCATTTATAGATGGTTGCATTGCCATTACCGTTATCAGCACCACCACCCCTTTGGGGTAAGCTACTACATATACGTCTGTTACACAATTTTATCAAAATTAAATTTTTCTTACTTAATACCTTTGAACCATGAAAGTTCTAAAATTCGGTGGCACTTCAGTGGCCAACGCCAATAATATAAGTTTAGTAAAAAATATTATCGCAGACCTTGGGTCCGACAAAAGCATTGTAGTAGTTTCGGCTCTTGGCGGAATTACAGATCTTCTTTTAAAGACCGCAGCTCTAGCTTCCGCACAGGAACAAACCTACAAAACCTTTCTAAAGGAAATAGAGGACAGACACCTTTTGACCATAAAGGAACTAATCCCTATTCATTCCCAAAGTAAGGTACTAAGTAAAGTGAAGAGTGAGCTTAATACCCTGGAAACACTCTTGGAAGGGGCGTATTTAATTGGAGAGATTACACCCAAACTATCGGACAAAATTGTTAGTTATGGAGAGTTGCTGTCTTCCTATATAATAAGCGAATATTTCATTGTTGAAGGAATAGATAGCGCGCATGCCGATAGCAGACAGCTAATAAAAACAAACTCCAATTTTGGAAAAGCGGCCGTTAATTTTGATCTGACGAACAAAAATATTACCGACTACCTCAACAACTGCAATACTTCCGTAATTCTTATGGGAGGTTTTATTGCTTCGGCCGTAAACGGAGATTCCACCACCTTGGGCCGAGGAGGATCGGACTATACTGCTGCCATTGTTGCAAATGCCATAAATGCGGAAGTTCTGGAAATTTGGACAGACGTAAGTGGTATGTATACTGCCAACCCAAAAATAGTAAAACAGGCTATGGCCATTCCTCATATTTCTTATGAAGAAGCTATGGAACTATCGCATTTTGGCGCGAAGGTTCTTTATCCGCCTACGATACAACCGGTATTGACAAAAGGAATTTCCATTGTCATCAAGAACACCTTTGATCCAAAGGCAGCAGGTACTTTGATTACCAAGAATAAAAATGGACAAGGCAAAACTGTAAGGGGAATAAGCCATGTGGAAAATATTGCCCTAGTGTCTCTTGAAGGCCCGGGCATGGTAGGAATTACAGGTATCTCCAAGCGCTTTTTCGAAGTACTTTCAACTGCAGGCATCAGTGTTGTAATGATTACCCAGGCATCGTCCGAACATTCTATCTGCATAGGAATAGACAATCAGGATGCGGACCATGCAGTCCAAGTTATCAATGATGCATTTGATATTGAAATTTCCCTTGGAAAAATAAAACCGGTAGTTGCAGAGAAAGATTTGGCCATAATTGCCTTGGTCGGAGATAACATGAAAAGTCATCAAGGGCTTAGCGGAAAAATGTTCAGTACCTTAGGTAAGAACAACGTTAATATCCGCGCTATAGCCCAAGGAGCTTCAGAGCGTAACATATCTGCCGTTATCCTTAAAGAGGATGTAAAAAAAGCACTCAATACATTACATGAGGAATTTTTTGAGGAAAATATAAAACAGCTGAATCTGTTTGTCATGGGAGTGGGTAATGTAGGGGCCAAGTTCTTGAACCAAATACAATCGCAAAAAAAGTATTTAAAAGAGAAACTAAAACTAAATATCAGGGTTATCGGAATGTCCAATTCCAAGACTATGATATTCGATGAGGATGGCATCGCACTCAAAAACTGGGAAGAACTTCTGAGCAAGGGAGAAAAAACCAACCTAGAACTTTTCTTCCAGAAGGTTAAAAAACTCAATTACAGAAATAGCATTTTTGTAGATAATACAGCCAGTCAGAAGGTATCGGAAACCTATAATTCATATTTAAGGAATAGCATATCCGTAGTTACCTGTAATAAAATAGCCTGTTCATCGGCCTATGAGAATTATCAGGAGTTAAAAGATCTAGCAAGACAGTACAATGCACCCTTTCTTTTCGAAACAAACGTAGGTGCAGGTCTGCCTATTATCGACACCTTAAAGCATCTAGTAGCTTCAGGCGACAAAATATTAAAAATTCAAGCGGTTCTTTCTGGAAGTTTAAATTTTGTATTCAACAATTTTAACGATAGCACCACCTTTCACGATATAGTTAAGCAAGCTCAAGGGGAAGGCTATACGGAGCCAGACCCTAAAATAGATTTAAGCGGGGTAGATGTAATGCGAAAAATATTGATACTGGCCAGAGAAAGTGGAAACGTATTGAATATAGAGGACATCCAAAACAATTCATTTCTACCAAAGGAAAGTTTGGAAACGACCAACAATGAGGATTTCTTTAAATCGTTGACCAAGTATGAAGATTCGTTTCAAGAGATGTACAAGAAAGCGGCTGAGGAAGACAGCAAATTGAAATATGTAGCACAATTCGAAAACGGAAAAGCAAGTGTGGGTCTCCAAAGGATACCCAAAGGTCATGATTTCTATAATTTGGAAGGAAGTGATAATATTGTCTTGTTCTACACCGAACGCTATCCTAACCAACCTATGATTATTAAAGGCGCCGGGGCAGGAGCTGATGTTACTGCCTCTGGAATCTTCGCAGATATTATACGTATCGGTAATTTTTAAAAGAGGCCCGAAAGTGTGAAATTTATTTGATTAAAAATGAAAACTAACGAAATTAGAATTTTCTGTCCAGCTACCATAGCCAATGTTTCCTGTGGCTTTGATGTTCTGGGGCTTGCATTGGATTCCGTAGGTGATGAGATGGTAGTAAGGAAAACCAATGAAAAAGGAATAAAGATCACCAAGCTGACAGGGCAGGACCTGCCCACCGAAACCCTACAAAATGTTGCCGGGGTTGCCGGTCTGGCCTTGTTGGCGGAAAGTGATCATGTAGGTGGTTTTGAGATCGAGATTTACAAGAAAATAAAAGCGGGCAGCGGCATAGGTAGTAGTGCCGCCAGTTCTACAGGAGCGGTATGGGCCATGAACCAACTATTGGGCAGCCCCTTTAGCAATCTGGAGTTGGTAAAATTTGCTATGGAAGGAGAGCAATTGGCCAGTGGGGTTGCCCATGCGGACAATGTTGCCCCTGCCCTGTTCGGAGGCTTTACCCTGGTGCGCAGTTACCAACCTTTGGACATTGTAAAAATTCCGACCCCTCCAGAATTATACGCAACAGTAATACACCCACAAATAGAAGTAAGGACTTCAGACTCCAGACGAATCCTTAAAACATCCATTTCCCTTGAAGATGGCATTAAGCAATGGGGAAATGTAGGTGGCCTGATTGCAGGGCTATTTACCAATGACTACGACCTAATAGGCAGGTCCTTGGTAGACCATATCATAGAACCCATTAGATCCATTCTTATACCAGGGTTCGACAAGGTAAAGGAAGATGCCATTGCAGCAGGTGCCCTTGGTTGTGGAATCTCAGGTTCAGGTCCATCTATCTTTGCACTAAGCAAGGGTAAGGAAAATGCCCTTAAAGTGGCTGAAGCCATGAGAAATGTATACGAAAAAATAGGGGTCGACTATGACGTACATGTTTCAAAAATAAACACGCAAGGCATTAAAATATTGCAAAGCTAATGTACTATGCCCTTCAGTGCATTTAAGCGGAACTAAAAAACTACATCTCACTCTAACACTAATAAATATGAACTTTTATAGCCTAAACCAACAAGCACCCAAAGCATCGTTCAAAGATGCCGTTATAAAAGGAATTGCCCCTGATCGTGGGTTATATTTTCCGGAAACAATCGAGGCTCTACCAAAAGATTTTTTTGAAAAGATAGAAGATTACTCCAATCATGAAATTGCCTTTTTGGCCATACAACAATTTATAGACAAGGATATTCCAGAAGAGGAGCTAAAAGAAATTCTTGCCGATGTTTTGGATTTTGATTTTCCCCTTGTGGAAATTGAGGACAGGGTGGCCGCATTGGAACTTTTTCATGGTCCTACACTGGCCTTTAAGGATGTAGGTGCGAGATTTATGGCAAGATGCCTTGGCTATTTTTCAACCGAAAACACCAAAGGTGTAACGGTATTGGTAGCCACTTCCGGAGATACGGGAGGCGCAGTAGCGAATGGATTTCTTGGAGTGGACGGGGTTAAGGTTGTTATTCTATATCCTAGCGGAAAAGTTAGTGATATTCAAGAGAAGCAATTGACCACATTGGGCAAAAACATTACTGCCCTGGAAGTTGAAGGTACTTTCGACGACTGCCAAAATATGGTAAAAACAGCTTTCTTGGACGAAGAGTTGATCCAAAACATGCAATTGACCTCCGCCAATAGTATCAATGTGGCCAGATGGCTTCCCCAAATGTTTTATTTCCTGTTCGCATACAAAGAGATGAAGGTTAAGGGCAAGGATATCATATTTTCCGTCCCCAGTGGAAATTTTGGAAACATCTGTGCAGGTATTATGGCTCAAAGACTAGGAATGCCCTGCAAACATTTTATTGCCTCAACGAATGTAAATGACGTTGTTCCTCGTTATATGAATACAGGGGCATATGAACCAAAAGCCTCCATTGCCACTATTTCCAATGCCATGGATGTAGGTGATCCCAGTAATTTTATTAGGATAAGACATTTGTACAAGGATAATTTTGAAGAGCTGTCCAAAAACATATCTTCTTATTCCTTTACAGATAATGAGACCAAAGAAGCCATGCTAAAATTATACAAAGACTTTACCTATGTGGCAGATCCCCACGGTGCTGTTGGTTACTTGGGCTTAAAGAAATATCAGGAAACCCATCCGGATACCTACGGCATTTTCCTAGAAACTGCACACCCGGTGAAGTTCCTGGATGTAGTGGAGGATACAATTCGTGAAAATATTGATCTACCGGAAAGTATTGTAAAAATTATGGGCAAAAAGAAAAAGTCGATTAAAATCTCCCAATATGACGAGCTAAAAGGATACCTATTGGGTAAATAAATAGCCTTATCTCAACTAAATATTTTTTTGCACTTGGCCAATGCCGAGGCTATTACTTGGTGCATATCGTAGTACTTGTACTCGGCCAGCCTTCCCCCAAAAATAATTTCGTCCTTTTCGGACAAGGTCTTGTACTTGGAGTAAATTTCATTGTTCCTTAGATCATTTATAGGATAATAAGGCTCCTTATTACCAGACAATTCCGTGGGATATTCTTTGGTTACAACGGTCTTTTTCTGCGTTCCAAATTCAAAATGCTTATGCTCTAAGATACGGGTATATGGAATTTCTGAAGCTGTATAGTTTACGACTGCATTACCCTGGTAATTTTCCATATCCAGGGTTTCATGCTTAAAATCCAGACTCCTATATTCCAGCTTCCCATATCTATAATCATAAAACTCATCAATCTTGCCTGTGAAAACTAGCTGATCGGCCATTGCCATCAATTCCGATTTATCTTTAAAAAAGTCGACCTCTAAACGTGTTTCAATTCCATCCAACAAACCATTGATCAATTTATTGTAACCCCCTATGGGAATTCCTTGGTATTTATCATTGAAATAATTATTGTCGAACGTAAATCGCAACGGCAACCTTTTTATGATAAATGCAGGAAGTTCGGTAGCCTTCCGCCCCCATTGTTTCTCCGTATACCCTTTGATCAACTTTTCATAGATATCCCTACCTACCAGCGAAAGAGCCTGTTCTTCCAAATTCTTTGGATTTTTTACCCCTACTTCCCTTACCTGTTCTGCTATGACCGACTTGGCTTCCTCGGGAGTCTTTACCTTCCACAACTGATAAAAGGTGTTCATATTGAAGGGCAAATTATAAAGTTCGCCCTTATAATTGGCCACAGGTGCATTGGTGTATCTATTAAACTCTACAAAACTATTTACATAATCCCAAATTGCTTTATCATTGGTATGAAAAATATGCGCCCCGTACTTATGAACATTTATGCCCTCAACTTCTTCACAATAAACATTGCCTCCAAGATGTGGGCGCTTATCGATTACCAAACACTTTTTCCCCTTCTTTTTGGCCTCATGGGCAAACACGGCACCAAAAAGTCCAGCTCCCACAATCAGGTAATCGTATTTCATTTTATGTTTATTAGAGCTTATTTTAATTAATAAAAAAAGTAAAACTAATGTATATTATAACGTTTATGAATTGAATTTAAAAAAAAAATCCCCTTTGCCATAACATGGTTATATTTGTAGAGCTTAAAGAACCGACCCATAATGGCCAATTTATATTATATCTCACGAAATTATAAAGCTACCAACAGTGCGGCCTCCAAGCCAAAAACAGATTGTGAACGGATCTTGGACACCATAGGTTTCCAAAATTTGGGCTTTAAACAGACTACTTATGCCAGTTCTGCCATAGGTGCGATAGTAAGTTTTTTTGGAATAACCAAGGGCATTATTCGTTTGCCAAAAAATTCTACTTTGGCCATACAATACCCGTTAAGTAAATATTACAAATACATCACTACCATAGCCGGAATAAAAAAATGTAACATAGTGTTGATAATCCATGATGTTAAATACCTCATGGGAAAAAATAAGGATATTGCCCGGGAAATGAAAAAATTCTCATGTGCCGATGTTATTATTGTACATAACGACAACATGAAAAAATGGTTCGAGCAACAAGGGTCCACTGCCAGATTAATACCCCTGTACATGTTCGATTATTTGGATAACAATAGTATTTATACTGCTCCAAAACTTTCTAAAAATGGCTTATTCGATGTAGTTTTCGCTGGTGGCTTGGGAATGGCAAAAAGTGCCTTTATCTATAAATTGGATGCCTTAAAAAATAACAGTTTTCATTTGAAGCTATACGGTAGCGGTTTTATCAAAGAGGATGTGGACCCGGCCAATTCCATCATAAGTTTTGAGGGCATGTTTTCTCCTGATGAAGTTGCAAAACACATAAGAGGTTCCTTCGGCCTGGTATGGAACGGGAATGCCATAGAAGAATGTGGCGGGCATTTTGGACAGTATTTGTTATATAATAATCCCCATAAAACATCTTTATACTTGCTCTGTGGCCTACCTATAATTATATGGGACAAGGCAGCCATTGCCACCGTAATTAAAGAACGCGAATTGGGCATTTGTATATCTTCCTTGGAGGAATTGGACGGAAAATTAAAAAACCTGTCCAATGAAGACTACCAAAAAATGGTAAAAAATGTAGCTGAAGTCAGGGAACAAATAATTTCGGGTGGATTTCTAAAAGAGGCCATGAAAAAGGCACTCCTAGCCCTTTCTTAGTTTTTTACCGACACATTTAATCCAACGCTGGCAATTTAAAATGATCCAGCGGACTGGGTTGTTTCATCATTGCCTCTATGGCTTCCGTGGTCCTAGGAGCCATTCCCGACAAATTAACGGGACCATTTTTGGTGATAAGAATATCGTCTTCGATCCTTACCGCTATACCCCACCACTTTTTATCGCAATCGCTCCCCTCCGGTATATAAATTCCAGGTTCCACCGTAATCACCGTGTTTTCCTTAAAGGGCTGATAGGTACCTTTATCATGAACATCCAGCCCTAGATAATGGGATGTACCGTGCGGAAAGTATTTTCTGGCCTCCTCAGGACTTCCAATTATTCCCAGCTTCATCAATCCCTTGGCAACAACCTCACTGGCAGCCTGCCCAGGAGCCTGAAAAGAAGCTCCTAATACACTGGCCTTTATTCCTGCCTCTTGTGCATTGTAAACAATATCGTAAATCTGTTTTTGTTCCTTGGAAAATTTTCCGTTGGCCGGAATGGTCCGGGTTACATCGGCAGTATAACCGTGATATTCGGCTCCTAAATCCATCAATACCAAATCGGTCCCTACCTTGGGTTTATTATTCTCTATATAATGCAGAATACAACCATTATTGCCGCCACCCACTATTGAAGGATAACCCTCATATTCGGCACCGTACTTTTTATAGACAAACTCATGTACCCCTTGAATTTCCATTTCGGACATATTGGGGTGCATGGCCTTCATAACCTCAATTTGCCCTACTGCCGAAATCTCCACGGCCTTCCTTAGAAGCACTAGCTCTTCCCTGGTCTTAATTTCCCTTAAGGTATTCATTATCTCCTCCAGCTTGGCAGTGTTAAGGTTATTGGATTTTAATTGCAAGACCACCTTTTCCTTAATTTCGATCCGGGACCTATCATCCGTAGCCTCCACAAAATCGACCAACAATTTATCCGATTTTAATTCTTGGTTATAATTTAGATACCGCCCCAAGGTTTGGGCCACATTGGCACTATTATCCAATTCCGTAGACTTGATCATGCTGTAAAGCTCTTGTTTAGTGGCATCATAATCTGACGGATAATTGGATTTTTCTTTAAATGCACTTATCAAATCAAATATATCAGCGGGGTCATTGGTATCCCTGAAATCATTCTTGAAATCGAAAAACAGCACATTTTCAAACTTGGAAAAATGAATATCAGCTTTTAAAAATTCTTCCGCATTAAATGCGCGTTCAAACCCCAATTGCCCTATAACCCCTTCTACTCCTAACCGTTTTCCATTCCATTGTTCGGCCTTTTCATCCCTTTTCTGGGCATAGAGCACCTCATCATAACTGTTCCCATCCTTATCCCTTTGCTTTTCGGAAAATATGAGCAAAATGGAATTAGGCTCCTTATATCCAGTTAAATAATAAAAATCCGGATCTTGATGATATATATAATCCACGTCGTTTGCCCTATTCCTAACAGCCGCAGCAAAAAACACTGCTACACTATTTGGAGGCATGGCCTTACGCACTTCCTGACGCCTTCCCTTATGAAAATCCGCACTTAAAAAATCGTTGGGAGCTTCCTGGGCCTGCAACCAAGACGTTAAAAAAAGAAATAAAGAAATCATTATTAAATTCCTCATAATCATCATTAATTTAATGTTTAAAAATAATCAATTATAATACCACATTGATTAAGAATTGGCCGCAAATTTCGAAAAACAAACCGGCCAACCCCATAAGGGACAAAAAATAATCACTGCTCAGTTTAAACAAAGTACCTACCTTCTCCTCAAATTATCAAAGCAGGAATCCAAATTAACATTAATTTGTGCAAAACAAAAAGTATATAGATTCTCCCTTCGATTAATTTTCGATATTTTTACGCCTCAAATTATTCAAATGAAAAACACCGCATTGACGAAAACCCATGAGGCATTAGGTGCCAAAATGGTACCTTTTGCAGGTTATAATATGCCTGTTTCCTATGAAGGAGTTAATATAGAACATGAAACGGTCCGCAAAGGGGTGGGCGTATTTGATGTATCCCATATGGGCGAGTTCTTGGTAGGAGGCCCTAAGGCTTTGGACCTCATACAAAAAGTAACTTCCAATGATGCTTCCAAATTAACCATAGGTAAGGCGCAATACAGTTGTTTGCCTAACGAAACTGGTGGTATTGTGGACGATCTTATAGTCTATAAAATTAAAGAAGAGCAATATTTATTGGTAGTAAATGCGTCAAATATTGATAAGGATTGGGAACACATTAGTAAATACAACAAAGAATTTGGTGCAGATTTACGCAATATATCCGATGGATATTCCCTTCTGGCCATTCAGGGGCCCAAAGCCGTAGAAGCTATGCAATCATTGACTTCAATTGACTTAAACGCTATAAAGTTCTATTCCTTTGAGGTAGCGGATTTTGGGGGTATAGAACATGTAATTATATCAGCCACCGGTTATACAGGTTCTGGAGGTTTTGAAATATATTGCAAGAATGAAGAAGTACAACAGATTTGGGACAAGGTTTTTGAAGCCGGTGCCACATATAACATTAAACCGATTGGACTTGCAGCTAGGGATACCTTGCGCTTGGAAATGGGCTACTGTTTGTACGGTAATGACATTAATGATAATACGTCACCACTGGAGGCAGGTCTTGGATGGATTACCAAGTTCAACAAGGATTTCGTAAATAGCGAATCCCTAGCCAAACAAAAAGAAGAAGGGGTTACCAAAAAACTGGTAGCTTTTGAGTTGGATGAGAAGGGGATTCCAAGGCACGATTATGATATTGTTGATGCAAAGGGAAATAAAATAGGGGTTGTAACCTCGGGCACCATGTCGCCTTCCATGGGAAAGGGAATTGGTTTAGGCTATGTACCCACGGCCATATCCCAAATTGGCGATAAAATCTATATTCAAATTAGGAAAAATGCAGTTCCTGCTACCATAGTTAAACTACCTTTTTATAAGGCCTAACAGATGTAGCGATCGAGTTTTGCACAAGGAGGTGATAGAATGAACAAAATACTCATTTTAGGAGCAAGCGGTTTTATAGGCAATGCCATTTACAAGGAATTGAATTCCTATTTTGACACCTATGGCACTTATTACTCTTCAAGAAAGAGCTTTGAGAACAATCAACAGTTCTTCCGGTATGACCTTGAAGAGGATGACGTTCATGATATTTTGAACAAAGTAAAACCCGACTTAATAATTTCGGCCCTAAGGGGAAATTTCCAAGCACAGGTAATGGCCCATCAACATATGGTGGAATACATCCAAAACAGGGATTGCAAATTGTATTTTATATCCTCTGCCAATGTCTTTGATGCCTATAGCAAATACCCCTCCTATGAAAATGACAAGACCTTGTCCGAAAGCATCTACGGACGCTTGAAAATCAAAATAGAAAATATGCTGCTGAGGATACCTGTTTCTAAAATGGCCATTCTTAGAGTACCCATGGTTTTTGGCATAAATTCACCAAGAATTAAAGAAATAAAGAATGCTCTGACCAATAAGGAACCTATTGAAGTATTCCCCAATTTGATCATCAACGTCACTAACGATGATAAACTAACACAACAAATACATTACCTTATAAACCACAATAAGTCCGGCACCTTTCATTTGGGAAGTGTAGACCTAATACACCATGAAGATTTTATAAAGGAAATTGTAAGCCGCTTGGGCAACTACCAGCCTATTTATAAACGTGTTTTTACAACCAATGAAGACCGTTATTTGGCGGTGCTTCCAAAATCGAATCAGCTTCCAAACAATCTATTATTTAACTATCAGGAGATAATAGACCATCATATCTTTAGTGAATAAGCCCCATGGAATTGTACTGTTTTAATTAACTTTATAAAAAATAGCGACATGAAAAAATTATCTGAATCAGAAATAGAAAAACGATTGGAGGAATTGGACGGTTGGGATTATGTGGATGGTGCCATTGAAACCTCTTTTGAATTTAAGAATTTCAAAGATGCTTTCTCCGTAATGACCAGAATCGCCTTTGAATGTGAATCCCAAAATCATCACCCGGATTGGAGCAATGTCTATAATTCCCTTAATATAAGGCTTTCCACCCATGATGCGGAAGGAGTTACCGAAAGGGATTTTAAGTTGGCGCAGAGTATTGAAGAAATTATTGTAAGTCAGTAGGCTTAACACTTGCGCCAGCAGTAAAAATTATTAAATTTGTTCCATATTATTCTAATATAACTAAGAAATGGGAAGAGCTTTTGAGTTTAGAAAAGCACGTAAAATGAAAAGGTGGTCCGCGATGTCAAAGGCCTTTACCAGAATAGGCAAAGACATTGTTATGGCAGTAAAAGAGGGAGGGCCAGACCCGAGCTCCAATGCGAGATTAAGGGCCGTTATCCAAAATGCCAAGGCGGTAAACATGCCCAAGGACAATGTGGAAAGAGCCATTAAACGTGCCTCTGACAAAAGTTTGGGCGATTTTAAGGAAGTGCTTTTTGAAGGTTACGCACCTCATGGGATTGCCATTTTAGTAGAAACAGCTACGGACAATAACACAAGGACCGTGGCCAATGTTAGAAGTTACTTCAACAAATGCAACGGCAGCTTGGGAACTTCGGGTTCTGTTGAGTTTATGTTCGACCACACCTGTAACTTTAGGATTCCTGCTGAAGGTATAGACCCAGAAGAATTGGAATTGGAAATGATCGACTTTGGAGCCGAAGAAGTTTTTGCCGATGAGGATGGTATTTTGATCTATGCTCCCTTTGAAAGCTTCGGTGCCATTCAAAAAGAATTGGAAAACAGGGAGATTGAAATTTTATCTTCCGGTTTTGAACGTATTCCACAGGTAACTAAAACCTTGAGCGAAGAAGAAGCGGCCGATGTGGAAAAACTCTTGGAAAAAATAGAAGAGGATGATGATGTACAAAACGTATATCATACCATGCAGGAGTAATAATCACCTTATTAAAATAATGAAAAAGAGGCCCGATGAGGGCCTCCTTTTATTCTTTAATATTCTTTCTCTTTATATCAATTCCAATATTTGAAAACATTAACCTTTAGTGTAGTTCTTCTCCTGCTTCTATCAGCAATGATTTGTTCAGCGAAAGAAAGACCGTGCCATCATTTTCTGATGGCCTAACCGGGGTAATAAAATTGTTTTGTTGGTTACCAGATTCTACAATGGGATTACCGTACCACTTATTTCCGTTATTCACAAAAGTATTATTCGTAATAGTAGTTTTGGAATCATGTTTAAAACCCCCACCGGTATTAAGAATTGTTCCCGTATTCCCTTGAAACAAGTTCCCATCAAAAAGAGTATTATTGGCCCCTAGGGTATCCATGCCCCATGATGGTGTATCACCAATCTTACTTGAAAAGGTAAACAGCAGATGACCAGTATTGTTAACAAAGGTAGAGTTTAAGACTTGGTAGCGGTTTACCCCTTTAAAACTGGCTATTTGATCATAATTCCCATTAAAGGTACACTTATCAATTTTCACAAAATGTTCCGTTGAAAAAATTAAGCCCCTATTGTAACTAAATTTAGACTCCGTTATGATTATTTTATTGGTATAGTCGTTCTCATTGTCTGAAGTAAAACTGGGAGTAGACCCCCAATAGCTCCTAAATAGGGTGGCAGAATTATTTTTAAAAACGGAATTGGAGATTGCAATGGTTGAATGGTCTCCTTTAGACCAAAACGCTGTTTGATTGGTAACTCCTGTAACCACTATTTCAGAGGCCGTTATGGTGGATCCCGAAGCCGCAAAAATAGTCCCATTATTATAATTATCCGCAGAATCGGTTAAGGTAAAACCAGAGATATCCAAACTAAACCCTTGATTAACCGTGAACATTAGGAACTGGCCACTACCTGAAATTACAACATCCTCTGACCCCGGTCCAACAATAATTAAATCGCTATTTATTTTTGGAAGATCCGAGGATAGTACAAGCGTACCCCTCAATCCAGGCTGAAATTTGATTTCCTTGACATCAGAATCCTTATTGGCTAAATTTATAGCCCAACGCAAAGTACCTGTACTATTATCGTCGCCAAGACTGGTAACCTTAACCTCAGTTTGTGCAATGGTCGCAGAAAAACAGAAGACGGCAACTAAAAAAACAATTATTTGATTTCTTTTCATTCTCGATGTAATTAATACTATAAATGCTATATAAATCAACGTTATTCCTTAGATAGAACTTAGGCTAGCCCTGTCCCTTCATAACGTATTAAGATCAAAATTAGTATTCCGAACTTAAAAAAGGATTTATCAGAGCCCCAATGATGTATAAGTGTTTGAAAATGTTGTCTACAGCTCTTATTGAGTAGTTTAATTTTTAATATTGCATATCCATGCTGCCTAAAATGTTGTCTAGATAAATTGTATCTACATACTAATCCGAATAGGCTAGGTATGGCAAGAACAATTAAAAAATAGTCTTCAGATAGGACCAATCCATTTCCGTAACGCTATCAAAAAAAAAGGCCATTGCTTCCGCAATAACCCTTTTTAATCTTGTATCCTTTATGAACTAAAACAAAAATCTCAATAAAAACTCATTGGTATTCTTGGCACTGGCCAATTCGCTCCGGGTACTTACCTCATAGGCATACCCAATTAACAATCTCTTTTTGATGCTAAAATTCACCAGACCGGCAAAGGCTCCATCGGTCCTATAACTGCCCCCCATACCAAAGTTGTCGTCAAAGGAGAGCATTGCGTTGAAATCTACCGAAACCGGTGCCCCGCTTACATAACGTCCCATGGCCGATGGCCTTAGCATTAGGTTAGTTGCTGGATTCAACAAAAACTCATAGCCTGCCGTAGCGTACGCATGTGGCTTGGCCAATGCGGCAGTGGCCACACCATTGTCGTTGTCTGCACGATCGGTGGACAAAAGTCGTGGTACCGCTAGAGAAGCGTACCATTTTCCGCTCTTCAACAAGGCCCCTACCCCTACATTGGGATTAAATCGGGAAATAGACGAGATACTGGGGTCCGTATTTACGTTGTAGGTCTCCAGGCCCGATGTGTTCACGCTGTAGGCATTGCCCCCGGCTTTTAGCCCAAGATACAGCTCCGTGCTTGATGACAACTGTAGCCTATAGGAAAAATCAATGCCCGTAAAGGTCTGACTCTCCACAAAGGTATTGCTGTTGTACAGGGATATCCCAATCCCTAATTTTTTGCCCAAGGGGGTCCCAAAGGATACTGCCTCCGCACTGGGGGCATCCGGGATGCCGGTCCATTGTTGCCTAAAGGTGGCGGTTACCATAGTTTCCCCGTCTACCCCAACATAGGCAGGATTATAGGAGTTCATATGGTACATGTAATTGGTAATCACCCCTTCCTGTTGGGCAAACGTGGTACCGCCCACTAATAATAGTGCGCCTAAAATAATTTTATTGTATATCTGCATGCTATGTATATCTTTTATCTTAGTTAATGGGGTTGTTAATTTGAACTGATATAAAGCCAACCGTCTTGATCTACCTTACCGTCACCATCAAAATCGATCTGGAAATAATACGATCCGGAATCAGGGAGTTTGGCACCAAGATCTTTGTAACGGCCGTCCCAGGTGTTCTGATAGTTCCTGGCCGAGTACACTTCTTTCCCCCATGAGTTGAATACTCTTACCAAAGAATTGGGGTAGTTCTCAATATTGGAGATTACCCAGGTATCGTTGATCCCGTCCCCGTTGGGGGTAAAGGCTTGGGAAACGTTAAGCTCCACCGTATCACATACATCCCCCTGCCCATCGCCATCACGATCTTCCTGACCCGAGTTGGAAATCAAAGGACAATTGTCCAAGGAATCCTGAATACCATCGCCGTCCTGGTCCTTTTGTGAATCCGAACAACCATTGGCGTCCGCAATCTCATTCGACGGAGTATTGGGACATTCATCCAATACGTTGTTCACATCGTCGTTATCATCATCCTTTTGGCTATCGCTACACCCCTGGGAATCCACTGCCTCATCTTGGGGTGAATCTAGGCATTGATCTTCTGCATCGTTGACTCCGTCAAAATCGCTATCCTTCTGGGTAGCTGCACAACCATTGGTATCCACTGTTTCTCCAGCTGGTGTATTGGGGCAATCGTCCATATCGTTGTTCACACCATCACTATCGGTATCTTTTTGTGAAGACGAACAACCATTAACATCTACAGTTTCTCCTGTGGGCGTATTGGCACAGGAATCAATAGCGTCTGTAACGCCATCGTTATCAGCATCTTTTTGGGTATCTGAACAACCGTTAACATCTACCGTTTCTCCTGATGACGTATCGGCACAACTATCAATTGCATCTGAAACCCCATCGTTATCGGCATCTTTTTGAGAATCTGAACATCCGTTAGCATCAACAGTTTCTCCTGTTGGAGTATCGGCACAGGTATCAATAGCATCGAAAACACCATCGTTATCTGCATCCTTCTGACTGTCTGAACATCCGTTAACATCTACCGTTTCTCCTGTTGGAGTATCGGCACAGGTATCAATAGCATCTGAAATGCCATCGTTATCACTATCCTTTTGGCTATCTGAACAACCGTTGGCATCTGCCGTTTCCCCTGTTGGAGTATCAGCGCAGAAATCAATAGCGTCTGAAACACCATCATTATCTGCATCTTTTTGAGAATCTGAACATCCATTGGTGTCTACAGTTTCTCCGCTCGGAGTATCATTACAGATATCTATAGCATCAGAAACACCATCGTTATCGCCATCTTTTTGAGTGTCTGAACAACCGTTGGCATCCACTGTTTCTCCCTCAGGAGTTCCCAAACAATTATCCAAACTATCTTTTACTCTATCACCATCTTCATCAGGACTGGCCGTACTTCTTTCATAGCTAAAACCACCACCACTACCACCACTTTCCCATGATAGAATTTTAACATCAATATAGATATCATCAGTAATAAGGTGAAGAACAAAATCGGTATTGGTATAGCAGGGAGGGCACCATCCGATGGTATTTATCCAACTCGAAAAATAAAGGGATCCAAAATCCGAAGTGGTACCCCATGCCCATTCAGTATCTGCTGGGGAATTGTAATCAATCTCATCGTAAACCGTTTCCACTGCAATATTAAACAAGCCTTTATTATTGGCTCGAGTTATTATCACCTTATCCGTTAAAAAATCCTGATTCTCCTCCTGGGTCCAATCTGTACCTGATATTTTTTCTACAATAATTTTTGGACCGTCCCATATAAATGGTAGCTGAGGTTGATTATTAATTATTGCACTGGAAACACTTTCGTTACCTGCCAAATCATAAGCTTTTAGGCTGTAATAGTAAGTAGTATTGGGAGTTAAACCCGTATGGTTATATTCTTTATAGCTAATATGGGACAGATCTGCAATCAAAGTCATGGAATTTTCATCGGTCCCTCCATATAAGTGATATCCTACCGTATCTTCTGTATTGGAATCCCATTCCAAATGAATTTTGTATGCACCAGCCGTACTTGTGAATCCAATGGGAGCAAGTGGCTCCGTAATATCTGTACATCCATCTGTTTCCACAATCTCCCCAGAGGGAGTATTTGGACAAAGATCCTGGAAATTGGCCACACCATCCATGTCATCATCCAAAAAACTTAAATTAATCGTACTATTGCTTTGTACAATACTCGCTCTATTCAAACCTGCATCATAAATAGAAGTCTCATCCACCGGTGAAATAGTAAGCTCCTCAGTTCCGTGAATGGTGCCAATAATATTTATCCCTAGTATATAAGTATTTCCACTAATACTGAAACTGGTCGGCACAATAGAACCTAAGGTGGCATTCCCGCCAGAAAGTGAAAATTGAAAATCATTGGCCTCTAATGTTCCTGACCCTGAATCTGAATTAAAAACTGGTCTATTCATGGTTACCGAAACCGTAGCATCATTTGCCGAATGGGTTATAGATGCTATAAAATTTGGTAGTAAATTGCCTGAAACCACAATTGGATCACCCGTCCAATTGTTTCCATTATTTTCAAAGGTATTGTTGGTAATGGTCGTCTTGCTATAATACTTGGAACTCCAGCCCGGATTAATAATGGTCCCAGTATTCCCAGTGAAAATATTTCCATCAAAAAGTGTATTATCGGATCCCAAGGTAGCTTCACCCCATGACGGAGTATCCCCTATCCAACTAGAAAAAGAAAATAATTGATAGCCCGTATTGTTGGTAAACGTTGAATTTAATACTTGGTACCTGTTGACTCCTCTAAAAATTCCTATTTGATTAGTATTATCTTCAAATATACAATCGTCAATTTTTACATATCGCTCTGTATAAAATATTTGCCCTGTATTGGAACTAAAGGTAGAACCCGTAACAGTTATCCTGTTGTCATAGTCGGCTTCATTATCAGATGTTGTGGCAGGAGTTGAACCCCAATCGCTCCTGAACAAGGTAGCTGAATTATTATTAAAGGTAGAGTTGGTTATATTAATAACAGAATTGTTACTCTTGGACCAAAACGGTGTACTATAGGTAATCCCTGAAACTACTATACCGGAGGCATTTACGGTTGATCCGGATACCGCAAATATAGTACCGTTGTTATAATCATTTGCACTATTGGTAAAGGTAAACCCAGACACATCCAAAGTAAAACCAGAATTAATAACAAACATTTTAAACTGATTGTCTCCCGAAATAGTAATATCGGTAGCCCCTGGACCCGAAATGACCAGATTACTGGAAACATTTGGAAGGTTGGAGGTCAAGGTAATTGTACCCGTGAGTCCGGCATCAAAAATAATTTCATTAATATTTATGTCCGCATTGGCCGTTTCCATTGCCCAACGCAAGGTACCAGAAGTACCATCATCGGTAAGCGAAGTTACCGTGACGGTAGTTTGCGCCCAAGATGCTGAAAAACATAAAAGGGCAATTAAATAGGGTAAAACAGTTTTCTTTTTCATTCTCAATGTAAATTACAATATTGATTAGTTGGTTTTATATGTAGTCTATTTCCTAAACATGAAAACACTATACTCCACGGCAAAGATTAGTTACAATGGAGCCAAAAGTAGCAATACACCGATATAATCGGCAGTTTACCTAAGGAAATGATGTATAAGCACAAAACTATGTTGTGAAATATCCTATAAGCGTAGTAGGATTTTAATGTAGGAAAATTAATCGATTGTAATCCCTAAAGATGTAGGTGATATCATACATATTAAATGCATGAAAAGTGGAATTGTATTCATCATTCTAAAAATTAGTTGGATAGTAACAATTAGTAGATTTAGGAAACTAAAATGAATCCTTTAACCGGGAAGAAATAAAATTTACTCAATTCAAAAACTATTTGCAGGAATCTTGCCCACCACACCCTTGAAGAAAGCTTTATAAGTGGCAAAATCCTCCACCTTGTTCTCCGTTGGATATTGCGGTTTGGAAATTTTGATCTGCTTTTCTCCAAAGTCGAACGCTACCATTACAATGGGAACCTTGGCCGCCTTGGCAATAAAATAGAAACCGGTTTTCCATTCCGCAACCTTTTTTCGGGTTCCCTCCGGGGAAAGTGCCAATCTGAACTTTTTATTTTGATTGAATATTTTGGCCGTTGCACTCACGGTATCCATATTTTTACTTCTATCGATAGGAGCACCGCCCATCCAACGAAAATACCAACCAAAAGGAGGTTTAAACAGTGCTTTCTTTCCTATAAAATGAATATCCTCGTTCAAAACCCTCCTTATCAAAAGTCCCAAAAAGAAATCGACCCAACTGGTATGGGGCACTACAATAACAACACATTTGTCTACCTGAGGAAAGGTACCCACCAATTTCCAACCTAAAATTTTAAAATAAATAAATTTGGCAAGGATATGCATAAACCATTAACTATTTAAACTGTTAGGAGCCTTTTGTACTTAATCGAGTTTTTCCTATTGATCATTATCTGCCTTGATCCCGTTTGCTACCAACCTAGCATTAGTTGGAACCTACAGAATCATGTTCGTTGGTTGATTATATTTTTTGATAGATCGACTTTAATTTTTCAGGGGTTATAATAGTGCGCCATTCCTTTCCAAGGGCATTTTCCCATAAGGGCACAAGACTAAGGGCCACATTGATCATAATTTCAAAATCATCATTGGTCAGTTCACTGCAGAGGCCTTTTGGCAGCTGAATATGGTGCTTTTCCCTCATTTTATTAAATAATTCCACCCCTTCAGGATAAAATTCCATCAAATGCTGGAACACCAAACAGTTCCCTATTCCATGTCTAACTCCCAATAAATAGGATAGGCCATAGCTCATAGCATGTGCAACCCCTACCTGTGAATAGGCAATGCTCATACCCCCATGCCAGGAGGCCATCATTAATTTATTTCTGGCATCATCCTCTTGCAGATCTTCCAAATAGACCTCCTTACATAATTCCAGTGCCTTTTCACCATAGCTCTGGCTAAAAGCGTTTAAAAAAGTGCCATTGAGGGATTCTATACAATGTATAAAACAATCCATACCGGTATAAAACCACTGCTCTTTAGGCACCCCTGTTGTTAAATCGGGATCCAAGAGCACTTGGTCAAAAGTGGTATAATCCGAGTTTATTCCCAATTTTTTCTCAGGCCCCAATAGTACCGTTGTCCTGGACACTTCCGCACCGGTACCACTTATGGTAGGTATACCTACATGATATAAGGATGGTTTATTTACCAAATCCCAACCTTGATATTGATAGGCCTTGCCCTTATTGGTCAACAAAATGGCCACGGCTTTGGCAAGATCCAGCAAGGTGCCTCCACCAATACCTATAATTCCAGAAGGTAAATTGGTATAATCGTTCTTGATTTTCTGGACCAAGGCATCTACTTGGTCTGTTTTGGGTTCCTCGTCCGCCGAAATGAATATTATCTGATCGTTAAAAATTAACGGTATTCTGTTAATTAGCCGACTGCCTTCGAATACATCGTCCACCAAAAAAATAAACGGCGCCTCGGAATTAATCCGTTTTGGCAACAAAATCTCGCCCAACTGTCCAAAACAACCCGCACCAAATATAACGCGTGGTACCATGGGAAAGTTCTTGTAATTCGTCTTCAATTCAGGGCTTATAATCGTGCTGATATTTTTACTCTTTATGTCCATAAACTTATTTAAGATACTCTAAAATATCGGAAATTGTACCTAAGGTAAGATGATCATTGTTATGTTCCTCTATCTTTACCTCTTCGTGCTGCCATGTAGTATGAAAGGGAATATGTACGGCTTTTGCACCAATTTTCAGTATAGGCAATACGTCCGATTTTAAAGAATTGCCAATCATTAAAAACTCCTGCACAGGAATTTCCAAATGCTCCAATAGATTCTTATAATTTTCTTCTTTTTTATCGCTCAGAACTTCTACATGATGAAAATATTGGGACAGGCCAGATTTTTCCAATTTCCGCTCTTGATCCAACAAATCCCCTTTGGTCAATACTATTAGACGATATTTATCCTTTAATGCTTCCAATACCTGCTCCACACCATCCAATAATTCCACGGGGTGCGACAACATTTCCTTCCCTAGATTCAAAATTTCCGTAATCGTTGCTTGGGAAATTCTATTATTGGACAGATCCAGGGCAGATTCTATCATGGATAGCATAAAACCTTTAATACCATAACCATATAGCTCAAGGTTCTTGATCTCGGTTTTAAACAGCTCCTGATCTATTTGATTCTTAGTTTCATAACCGTCCAAAAGACTGGCAAATTTTTCCTCCGCATTCCTAAAATACGTTTCATTTACCCAAAGGGTATCATCGGCATCAAAACCAACCACTTTGATATTGCCAAAATCTATTTCCATACCTTCTTTGCTTTTTCCAAATCTTCCGGAGTGTCAATTTCTATTCCTGTAACACTAGTTTCTACCATCTTTATTTTCTTGCCATATTCCAGATAGCGAATGGCCTCAATCTTTTCCGTCGCCTCCAATATAAGCATGGGCAGTCTCTGAAAATCCATCAACGCACTTTTCCTAAAGGCATAAATTCCTTTGTGTTTAAAATAAGGTATATCCAACTCCCGTGACCTTGGATATGGAATTGGGGCCCGGGAAAAATAAAGGGCAAAATTTTGATTATCCACAATTACCTTCACAGTATTGGGGTCATTGATCTCTACCCAATCGGTAATTCTAGTCATTAGGGAAGCTAAATCTATTTCTTTTTTAACGTCATCCTTAAAAACTTCGATTACACTGGCCAGGCTTTCCCTGTCCGTAAATGGTTCATCCCCCTGAACATTTACGATGATATCAACATCCATGGATTCCACTGCCTCGGCAATACGATCGCTTCCACACTCATGTTGCTTAATACTCATTATTGCTTTGCCTCCTATGTCTGTAATGGTATCAAATATGGTAGGACTGTCGGTAACTACATAAACTTCCTGAAACAAACCCGTTTTTACCGCTGCTTCATAAGTTCTTTGTATAACAGGTTTCCCCTGTAGGTCCTGCATAAGCTTACCTGGAAATCTTGAGGCTGCATAACGAGCCGGTATCATTGCAATGATTTTCATTAGTAGATATTTATTGTTTTTTAGCAGTCATGTGCAATACGCATATCTTCATTGATTTTTCGACCAGTTTTGGGGTCATGCTCATTTCACACGAAAATTATTTAAAATTAAATTGGATTATGTTCTCGGTCTAAACTTTCTATATAACCTATATATAACAATCAATATTATAAGGACCAAGAACCCAGCAAGAATAGGGGCGAAAATTGATGCTGTAGTTACTACTGCCGCAGTTCCCGTTTCCATAAGTCCTATTACAGGATTGGCCGTACCCCCTGTGGTGACCGTGGAGGCCAATCTGCCGGTAGCCGAAGCTCCCTTTATTGCGGTGGCCGTTCCCCCTCCAGCAATTATAGCCAAGGTCCAGGTAATCACTGGATCTAAATTGGAAGCTGTTGACACCATGACCGCGGTACCGGCCAAAGCAGCCATAGGTATTGCAAAACTATCCAACAAATTGTCCAACCAAGGAATAAAATATGCTAAAATTTCCACAATTGTGGCAACGCCAAAAGTTATTAGGGCGGCCAAACTTCCTACCCATTCCCAATTTTCATTTAATTGCCATACATCAAAGTAAGCGGCCAAACTTAGAGCAAACAAAGGCAAAAAAATCCTAAAGCCTACCGATGCTGCCAGTCCAATACCTAAAAATATGCTTAAAACGGTCTCAAAAGTCATATTCCCTTACTTTAAATGCGAAATTAGGCTATTCCTAATCAACAAAAAAATCGTCCTTAAAGCCTATAAGATACAATTTATGCTTTGCCCTGGTCATGGCTGTATACAACCAACGAAGATATTCCTTATCAATTCCATTGGGTAAATACGGCTGTTCCACAAAGACGGTATTCCATTGCCCCCCTTGGGACTTATGGCAGGTAATGGCATAGGAGAATTTAACTTGGAGCGCATTAAAAAACTTATTGTTCTTTACTGCCAAAAACTTTTTGTATTTGGATTTCTCATCGGCATAGTCCTTCATAACTTCCTGATAAAGACGGTTACCATCATCATAGGACAAAGATGGGGTCTCTGCCATAATGGTATCCAACAAAAGCACGGTTTCAAACGGTTTTTGATTGGGATAATCTACCATTTTCACCTTGACCTCGGCAAATTTAAAACCGTACAACTCTTTAATGGCAAATATCTCCAATACTTCAATGATATCGCCGTTGGCAATAAAACCGGCCTCGGAGTTAGGCTTTAACCAAAAATAGTTGTTTTTTACTACCATCATATAGTCCCCTGTGGCCAACTCGTTCTCCAGATATAGGATCCTATTCCTGATATTCTCATTGTATAGATTGGCCCGCTTATTGGAACGTACTATAATCGCGGTTTCCTCTTTTCCATTTTGGGAATATGATTCATCTATTGCCTCTTGGATATCATTCCCATCCACCAACCGAACTATATCTGTATAATGACTGACAGAAAACTTAAAATCATCAAAATACTCCCCTTGCAGCTGCTCCCTTAAATTGGTTGCATTTACCAATATTCCAGAATCCTCCGCTTGTCTCACTACTTCGTCCAACTCCAATAACACTACTTCTTTATTATAATTCAAGGCCAATTGGTCTTCGTTCAAAGCCGGACTAATATTCAAATGTACCGGTGGCAACTGGGCCGTATCACCAATGAGTATCAATTTACAATTATGTCCTGAATACACATACATTAGCAAATCGTCCAGTAACGATCCATTTTCCATCAATTTGGAATCAGTGGGAGTATCCGGAATCATGGAGGCCTCATCTACAATAAAAATGGTATTTCTATGCTTATTGGGCGATAATACGAACTGTACCCCACCCCCACTCTGTTTTTTGGGAAAATAAATTTTTCTGTGTATCGTAAAAGCCTGTGTTCCGGAGTAATTGGACATTACCTTTGCCGCCCTACCTGTAGGAGCCATTAAAACAGCCTTCATCGTGGTCTTCCAAAGATTGGTCACAATAGTACCAACAATGGTAGTTTTTCCAGTACCTGCAAACCCTTTTAACATAAAAACACTATCCTTTTCCGTAGATAAAACAAAACTTGCAAGTTTTTGCAAAGCCACTGACTGCTTGGCAGTTGGATCATGTGGAAATTTGTCTGTCAGTAGTTTAAAAAAAGTAGCATCGGTTATAGAAGTCATAGGTCATCAAAGATAATCAGTATTTTTAAGGTCAAATACTTTTACCATTAAAAAAAAATTGTAGATTTGTGACAACCACTAAATAAAATAACACTTACAAAATGAAGACCATATTACAAATTTTCCTTTGGATAGTATCTATCGTGTTGGGTTATATGATATATAATTCTGTGAACGGCCCAATTGAATTTAAGAAAGTTAAGCAAGAACGTTTTGCTAAGGTAATATCCAATCTGAAGGACATTAGAAATTCACAAGAAGCCTATAAAACTGTAAATGGCAGATATGCAAAGGATTTCAATGCCCTTGTAAGTTTTGTTGATACCGGCAAGTATACCATAACCCAACAGAGAGATTCCTCTTATTTGGAGTATGACAAGAATTTTGGTATCGATATGCTGAAAGAAGTTAAAATAGTAGATACACTTGGTACTGTTTCTGTTAAGGATTCCCTATTCAAAAAAGACGATCGTTTTAAGACAATGATGAATGTTCCTTATGCTCCTAATGGCGAAAAATTTGAAATGAAGTCGACCATCATCGAAAAAAGCGGTTACAAAGCTCCAGTTTTCGAAGTAAAAGTTAGCAAGGATGTTGTTTTACATGACCAACCCAAAGCTTTATTGGCTAGGGAGAATAGCCAAATTAATGTAGATGAGGTTAACGGTAATGTAATTAAGGTTGGATCATTGACCGAGGTAAGCACCAGTGGAAATTGGCCATCTATATATGACAAACGAAACGACCAATAGCATTTTAGAAAATTCTAAATCGGAATATCATAAATTGTCCATTCAAGTTAGCTTGAATGGACTTTCTTTTTGTGTCCTGGACACACTTTCCAACACCATTCTTGCTTCTGAAAGGTTGGTGTTTGAAAATGAACTTACCCCTTATGCCGTCCAAAAGGAAATAAAGCAGCTTTTTGAAAAAAATAAAATAAGGGATGTAAAGTTTTCAGAAGTCGTTGTTATACATAGGAACAATCTTTTCAGCTTAGTCCCGCGCCCACTTTTCAACGAAGATGAATTGGCCAATTATCTAAAATTCAATGCCAAAATCCTGGCAAACGACCATTTGGAATATGATGAAATTAAAAGTCTGGATATGGTAAACGTTTATGTTCCCTTTATGAATATAAACAATTATATATACGACCTTTTTGGCGAATTTGAATTTATGCACCATGGGACGATTATGATCCAGACCTTGACAAACCACCATGGAAACCAAAGCGAACCCATTTGTTATGTACATCTCATAGAGGGTCATATGGACATCGCCGTAATTTCAAACAAAAAGTTGATTCTATACAACAACTTCAGTTTTACTACCAAGGAGGATTTTATTTACTATCTATTATTTACCCTGGAACAATTGAAATTGGATACGGAAACCACTAAACTTAAACTTTTTGGATCTATTGAGGAAGGTGATGAACTATACAATATGTGCCATCAATATGTAAGGGACATTTCCATTTTCATTCCCACCAACACTTCATTTTATCATTTTGGGGGATCGGATAAGGAAACTATAGATTTCACACTACTAAACACTCTTTAATGCGCATTATATCTGGCAAAAACAAAGGCCAAAGACTAACTGCTCCAAAAAAGCTCCCAGTCCGCCCCACCACAGATATGGCTAAAGAGGCCCTCTTTAACATACTCAACAACCAATACTACTTTAACGAGGTAAGTGTATTGGATCTATTTGCAGGGACTGGAAACATCAGTTACGAATTTGCCTCCAGGGGCTCGGAAAGCATTACAGCCGTAGATGCAGACTTTGGATGTATTAAGTTTATTACAGCAACATCCACTGACTTGAACTTCCCTGTAGTGGCCATCAAAAAAGATGTTTTTCAATATCTCGAAGGCAACCCTGTAAAAGCGCATATTATATTTGCCGATCCGCCCTACGATCTTTCCCCTGAAGAGTTCGCTGCTATTCCCAAACTGGTATTTGAAAAGCAGCTATTGCTAGAGAATGGTGTTTTGATCATTGAGCATTCCAAACATACCGATCTATCACATTTGGAACATTTCACCAACCAAAGAAGATATGGCGGCAGTGTTTTTAGTTTCTTCGACTGGATCGAGGAATAACTAAGTATAATACGACTATACTGCATTGAAATGATACCACCTGAGACGGCATTAATTCAAAGGATTTCTCCTTTACTTGCATCAACAGGAGGATACCGCCTGAGGCGGCATTAACTAATATAATCTTCCCTTGCCACCGGTCATCAAAAAGATACCGCCCTGCGGCGGCATTAACTGAAAGGACTTTTCCTTTACTTGCATAATCAAAATGATACCGCCTGGGGCGGCATTAACTAATATAATCTTCCCTTGCCACCGGTCATCAAAAAGATACCGCCCTGCGGCGGCATTAATTCGACTACGCATTTGCTGTGCAAATGCTGTCTCATTAAAAAAAAGCAGGTCATAAGCCGGATTCTGTTAGCCTTGAATTACTTCATGGCCTCCCTATCATTTATCTGGGCCAATGGTTGCCCAAAGGCTCTAACCGCCTACCCTTCAGCTCGAGCGTGCAGCCCTCAAACACTGATTTACATGACGTTGCACCGTATAGAGTTTACCTGGTTTCACTACAGCATAACCTGTACATTCTTTCTGTTGCACTTGTCCTCATCTCTCGATGGACGGGCGTTACCCGCTATACTGCACTATGGTGTCCGGACTTTCCTCCCCCCACGGAAGGCGGGGAGCGATAAGGCGACCTGCTGTTGCAAAGGTAATTCAATTGTTGATAAATAAAATACTAAAGAAAGTTAAATAGGCCCTTTAATGCAATGCTATTTTTATATTTGTACTTCACCCATAGGCGTATTATTTTTACGCCGAAAATAAGTTAATAGCCTTGGAACCTTTTATAGTATCCGCCAGAAAATACAGGCCCCAAACATTTAAGGATGTTGTTGGGCAACAGGCTATTACCAATACCCTAACTAATGCCATAGACAATGACCACCTGGCTCAGGCACTTTTGTTTACCGGCCCCAGAGGGGTAGGAAAAACTACTTGTGCCCGTATTTTGGCCAAGCAGATCAATCAGGATGGTAGAACGGACGAAGATGAAGACTTTGCCTTTAACATTTTTGAGCTAGATGCCGCATCCAACAATTCGGTAGATGATATAAGGGAGCTTACCAGTCAAGTGCGCATACCCCCACAAGTTGGAAAATACAAGGTATACATTATCGATGAGGTGCACATGCTGTCCCAGGCCGCCTTTAATGCTTTCTTAAAGACGTTGGAGGAACCACCAGCACATGCCATATTCATATTGGCCACAACGGAAAAGCATAAAATTATACCTACAATACTGTCTCGCTGCCAGATATTTGATTTTAAGCGCATCACCGTTAAGGATGCTGCCGAATACCTTAAATATATTGCGGAGAACCAAGAAATAGAAGCTGAAGACGATGCACTTCATATCATAGCCCAAAAAGCTGATGGCGCTATGCGCGATGCACTTTCCATCTTTGACAGGGTAGTGAGTTTTTCGGGCAAAAAACTGACAAGAAAAGCTGTAACCGAGAATCTGAACGTTCTGGACTACGACACCTATTTCGCTGCTACAGATCTTATACTAAAGCATGATATTCCCGGCTTACTCATTCTTTTTAATGAAACCTTGGCCAGGGGGTTTGATGGACACCATTTTATAAGTGGCCTAGCTTCACATTTTAGGGATTTAATGGTATGCCAGCATCAGAACACCATAGAACTCCTGGAAGTTGGGGAGGAGGCTAAAAAACACTATAGCGAACAATCCAAAAAAACATCTAGTAGCCTTTTATTATCGGCTATTGATTTGGCCAATGACTGCGACATAAAGTACAAGTCTAGTAAAAATCAGCGTCTTCTTGTAGAATTGACCTTAATGAAATTAGCCTCTATCGATTTTGATGGAGAAAAAAAAAAGTCTGAATCCTTAGGAAATGGTCGCAACAAACCAGATTTTATTATCCCCGCCTCCTTTTATAAAGTTAGTCGGCCTACCGCTGTCGAGAAAGAAATCCAGTCCAACGAATCAGAGGCAAAACCCGTCCATACCCAAGCGCCGATTACCGAAAGCGTCATTGTAGAGGAACAAACTCCCCGGAGTCAATCTTCCCCTGCAAATACCTCTGCGAAGTCGCATATAGCTAATGTGACTGGAGCCGCAAATGTTGCCGAGGAATCCAATCCAGCGCCTAGGACCAAAATCAACATAAAATCAACCGAAAGGAGGGTTTCTGGTCTTTCACTTTCCAGTTTAAAGGCCAAAAAGGAACATCAACTGAATAAAAAAGAAGATGTTATTGATGAAAGCAACCTACCCAAAGCCAATTTTACAGAGGCAGAAATGCAAAAACATTGGGCAGATTTCGTTGAAATTTTGGATAATGATGGGCGTAAAATTTTGGCATCCAACCTGCATTCGGATGTTCCCAAGCTTACGGATAATTTCACTATTTGGATAGAATTGCCAAATGGCACCATGAAAAAAGAAATTGAGCGGGAAAAGTACGACCTGATGGAGTATTTAAAACTAAAGCTCAACAACCACTTTATACAACTTCGAATAAGTGTAAACGAGGCCACTGCCAAGAAATTTGCATTTACCCCGGAAGAAAAGTACATGAAATTAAGGGAGAAAAATCCGGCTATAGATCTTTTGAGAAAAGAGTTCGATTTAGATATTTAACGCACTTTCAAGCTTAACCCTCCAAGCATAGAACAACATCACCAAAGCATTAATTATGAGCCCCAAGGACTCACGGGCATGTTCTATATTATCTATATTCCCCCCATCTATTGAAACACCTTCAAAGTAATCAGGCCAAAAAATCCAGGCACCAATTAAGTAAGCAGACGATAGTACCATAGGTACCAATAAATTCAATTTGCCTAGGAAAAATAAAAATGACGCTCCTGCCGCTATTCCGTAGATAAAGTACCACATAAGGGCATCCGGATCGTTATACTGGACCAATGCCGCCCAAACAAACAATATGGTGAATACTGCTGAAAATATCTTGGAAAAAAGTCGCATACTAAGAATTTATAAGATGGTTTTCTATTACACCGTACACTTCCGTTGCCAACAGACTGTCTTTTAACAAAACACTTTTATTATTGGTTATCAATATTGGATGATCCATGGGATCCTCTGGCATCCTGCCATGTGAACCTTTAACCAAGGTAGCATCCAATGGAATAATATCCATTACCGTTCGGAAACCCATTTTCTTTTTCAACAACTTCCACATAACCTTTGGTATCAAGAAATTATCCTTTGGATCCAACAACATCTCCACCGGATCGTATCCAGGTTTTTTGTGAATGTCTACCATTCTTGCATAATCAGGTGCCTTTTTATCATTCAACCAGAAGTAATAGGTAAACCAAGAATCCTTATCCGCAATCACCACCAAATCTCCACAACGTTCATGATCCAATTGCATATCCTTAATTTCGCTACCAGAAAGCACTTGCTCTACTCCCTTTAGGCCCTTTAACATTGCCTTGATCTTATCTATATCCCCTTTATCCTGTACATACACATGGGCCAACTGATGGTCTGCAACGGCAAACGCCTTACTGGCTCCTGCATCCAACAATTCCAGCCCCCTTTCCACTCGAATACCAAGATAACCCTCTTGCCTAAGCTTTCTGTTTAAATGAATGGGATTGTTCACATTGGTTATCCCATATTCTGAAAGAAGAATAATATGGGCAGATTTGGCCTCATAATATTCCACCAATTGTTTAACTATATCATCGATCTCCCTTAGGTCCCCTGAAATTTTGGTTAGATCGGTCCCGTAGCGTTGCATATTGTAGTCTAAATGCGGTAGGTAGACCAAGGTGAGGGTGGGATCATGTAAAACGTCGGTTTTTAAACTAGCGTCCGCAATCCATTGACTGGATTTTATAGATGTTTTTGGGCCCCAAAAGTGGAAAAGCGGAAATGTCCCCAATTCTTTTTGTAAATGGTCCCTTAGTTCCGCGGGATAGGAATACACATCCGGGATCTTCCTTCCATCCGCCAAATAATTGGGTCTGGGGGTAACGCTATAATCCACATTGGAATACATATTGTACCACCAGAACATATTGGCGCAGCTAAAATTATTGTCCTGCTTTTTTAGTTTGTCCCATATTTTTTCGGATTGGATAAGGCTATTGGATTGACGCCAAAATTTTACCTCATGCTCTTCCTTAAAATACCAACCATTACCAACAATACCATGTTCAGAGGGCGTTTTACCTGTTAAATAGGTGGCTTGCACGGCACAGGTCACTGCAGGCAATTGTGGTGTAATTGTAGCCGAAGCACCTCTCTCTAAAAAGGATTTAATAAAGGGTGTGTGTTCCCCTATCAATCCCCTCGTTAATCCTACAACGTTTAGCACTACGGTTTTCTTCATACCTTAAATTTTACTCTTTAACCATTCAATTTCACGGACAATGCAATTGGACAGTTCTGTTTTGAGATCTTTGGGCAAAACATCCCAAGTATAGGTCTCTATCTCCAATTGATCCGAAAATTGATTTTTCCTTAGATATTCCAATACCTTCAGTATTTGGTCTTGGGTAGAAAACAAATGATCGTATTTTTCCAAGAAAATAGGCACATGAAAATGGGACCTAAGCTCTTTAGCATTGGAGCGATGCTCCAAAACTTCGGGCAGATCCTTATAGGTGACTACTTTATTACCAATCTTTTCTGTTACTTGATGTAGATAGGTAGGTTCGTTAAACTGACTTAACGAATGCCAAATAGCCTCATTTTCACCCTCCTTAAAAAGTATTTTAAGGGCAGAGCTCACTTGTATTTTACCAACCTTTATTCCCGCTTTGTTAAATTTTTCCAAAGTATGTTCAGGTTCCTCATAGGCTAGGGAAAAGTGGCAGACATCATAACAAACCGTTATATGTCTTAGAATTAAATCCTTGGCCCTTTCCTTGTTACACCCCAAAACATCAATCAATTTTTGGGTCGCTATGGGAATCAAATAGGTATCGTAAAAGTGAACTACCTCATCGCTATTCTCTAACATACCATCCGGCTCCGGTTCTATATCCATATGCAGATATTTACCCGTATTCCTTTCAATTTCTTCCAACTGCAAAACAATCTCCGCCATACTTTTGGCCCCGGTTGCAAAGGCCTTGTCCAAAGCTTCCTCAGAAGTATGCCAGTGCCTATAACTGACAGGTGAAGTAGAAATACCCCCTGAAATGCCTTCAGGAATCAAAAAGGCCAATTGATCAAAAAGTCGCTTCGTATAATCCAATCGTTCTTTGGTGGTCCAATCCGGGGCGTGCACCATATCTTTTACCCTTTCGTTGTGAAAATTTCCATATGGGAAACCGTTCATGGTAAAAACATAGTATTGATTTTGGTCCAACCAATCCTTGAATTCTTTCAAATTACTACCTTCATTAAGTCCCAAACTTGCGACATTGGACAATCGCAGTCCAATTCCAAAAGGGGATTCGGGTGCGACTTCCTTCTTTATTTTAGGAAGATATGATTTTAGGCTATTATAGGTTTGCTCCCAATCTTCACCAGGATGGATATTACTACAATAGCTTAGATGATATTTGTTTTGTATTAACATGTGATATTGGATACTTTAGGTTTGTACATTTCGTTTAACCATACGATTGCTTTTTCCATTGTGGAAATGTCAATTTCATGCACATCGTGTTTGGTACCTATTTTGGATATCAAGGTAATAGTAAGTTCCCCTCCCAAATGCTCCCTAAATTCCTGAATGCCGTTTAACAGATCATCCAAATCACTTTCCTTATGTATAGGGATATGTAAATCGAATCCAATTTGTTCCAGAACTTTTAAAATGCGGTCTAGCGTTTCCTTACTTATCAACCCTATAAAATGGGCATATACCAAATCCAAGGCCATACCAATAGCAACAGCTTCGCCATGTCTCAGTTGATAATTGGTCATGTATTCCAATTTATGGGCTGCCCAATGGCCAAAATCCAAAGGTCTGGAAGAACCGCTTTCAAAGGGATCTCCCCCTAGGGCAATATGCTCCATATGCATCTCCGCACAGCGATAGATCAAATACTCCATGGACTCCATATCACGCGCCCGAAGTAGTGCACTTTTCTCTTCTATAAAATCAAAGAATACCGTATCCTTGATCAAAGCCACTTTTACCGCCTCGGCTATGCCGGAAATCCAATCGCGCTGCTCCAAGGTGGTTAAAAAATTACGGTCGTTTATTATGGCATAAGCAGGAGCAAAAGTACCCAGAAAATTCTTTTTACCTAAAATATTAAAACTATTCTTCACCCCTACGGCCGAATCGTTCTGGGACAGCACTGTAGTAGGAATTCTTATCAGCTTCACCCCCCTATGGGCTATGGCGGCAGCATATCCCACCATATCAATAATGGCACCTCCCCCAATGGCCACAACAAAAGAATGCCTGCAAATTCGATTGTCATTAACGGCATTCAATATCCGCTCCACATTGCGGTAATCATTCTTACACTGTTCCCCACCTGTAATCACAATTTGTTCCGTTAAATGAATCACCGAACTATTTTGTGTGCAATAGGAAGTAATATCTGCCTTTAAATTTGGATGGCAGGCCAATACACCACTGTCTATTACAAAAAGTACTTTTACATGCCCCTTATTATTGTACCCATTAATAATATCCTTGAACAAGGGGTTGTGCAAACTAAAAATATTTTCCGTAAAATGTAGCTTATACTCATAAGCTACTTTAAAGGATTGCTCTATTGGTTTATAATGTGACATACTTTAAAACGTTAAGTAACTGCGAACAGTTTTGATAAAAAAATAGATAAGGGCAATAGCAACAGTATAATCAACCCTACCCACCAATGGGAAAATCCTACGGCCAAGCTTGCATCCAAAACAATGATCGAGATTACCCCGGCCTTCACTGCCTTTTTAATATTCTTGGGGGAATTTTCAGCATACGCCTTCAACAAAGGCCTAAATATTAAAAATGCGAACAGTAATAAAAACGGAATGGCCTCCAATAAATTAAGGCCATTAGTTGAAAAAAGAACAACTATCCCCAAAATTACTGTGCTGTACAATCCTCCTGCAAAAATAATATGGTTCTTATTGTCGCCATGCACTTCTCCCCTACTAATAAGGGTTATGGCCGCTATATATAAAACTGGAAAAATGATATACCCCCAATTGCCGAAATCACCCAAAATGGTAATCCCTAGAAGTAAATTTAAACCCCTGCAAACTCCCATATTAAGTGGTCCAAAAAAGGAATGGTGTTTCCCCAAGGCATCGTACAAAAGAATGGAAAGTCCTAAAGTAACAGCTACCATTCCACTTACCGTACCCACCAGAAATGAAAATAGTACCCCTAAATTCATGAGCACACCTCCAAAGATAGCGGCAGATCGCACAGAAACCAATCCGGAAGGAATGGGTCTTTCCGGGCGCTCTGTTTTGTCCAATTTATAATCAAAGACGTCATTGAGAACCACACCGGCGGCATAAAGGAACACAGAGGAAAATACCAACAAAATTATATTCCCCAACATGGATGTATTCAAATCCCTATTAAGGAAAATACCCATAAATACTCCGGCAATAGCCACACCTGCCAAAACATCGGCTGCAGCTGTTGGTAAATTTGCTGGTCTGGCAAGCCTTAAATATCCTTTCAATACAGGATTCATTATATTATCTTATCCACATCAACCTTAGGCTCCTGACCTCGCAAAACACTATTGTCGTTGTATAATTTGGTTTGATTGATGCCTTGTGGATTCAACCAATCGGATTCTTTCATTTTACCATTTTTTCCAAAAATATCCAATGCATTTTGGTAACAGGTTTTAACCACATCCGATTTTGCTATGCCCCGTTTTAACATCAGGGAAGCTGTTTTTGGCACCGCTAAGGGATCGCTAACCCCCCAGTCCGCAGAACTATCGACAATAATTCGATTGCTTCCAAAATTTCTTACCACCTCTACCATTCTTTCGTTCCCCATTTTGGTTTTTGGATAAATCGTAAATGCCGCCCAAAAACCGCGATCCAATACATCCTTAACAGTTTCTTCGTTGTTGTGATCAATAACAACCATACCAGGATCCAAACCATGTTCCAAACAAACCTCCATACTTTTTAAGGTTCCCGACTTTTTATCCCTATGCGGGGTATGTATCTGTACCGGAATGTTCAGTTCTTTGGCCAACTCCAGCTGCATTCTAAAATACTTATCTTCTGCAGGGGTCTGATCGTCATAACCAATCTCACCAATGGCCACCACATTTTCCTTGTGTACATATAATGGCAACAATTCAATTACCTGTTCCGCCAAGGCTTCATTATTGGCCTCCTTGGAATTTAAACCTATAGTGCAATAATGATGTATCCCAAATTGACTTGCCCTAAAAGGCTCCCAACCCACAAGGCTGCTATAATAATCTTGAAAAGAACCTACTTGTGTACGTGGTTGTCCCAACCAAAACGAAGGCTCTATAATAGCCACCACACCCGCGGCTGCCATTGCCTCATAATCATCGGTTGTTCTTGAACTCATGTGTACATGAGGGTCTATAATCATCATTTTCTCTTCCATAATAATATTGTATACTTTAATTGATAAACGTATCTAAGGTTAAAACTTTTCGCTGCCCTCAACGAATTTGATCAAAACATTACGAAAAATTCATTTTTCTTTAAAATCGACTCCAACTGTTAAAGTTAATTAATTAATGGGTTATAACGATTATTACAGTACCATTTTAAAAGTGTTTTAACAGAAAACGAAACTCATAACTTCATTTAATCCTTAGGAGTGCTATTTGTATTTAGTGCCAAAACCGGTTTAATATTTCAATATCATTGCGTTAAAATTGGCTATTATTTGCTCCTTATCTCCCGCACCCTTAAAAACAAGGCACAGGGCATCAAAATCCTTCGTAGGCTTTATAGGGATAAGATAGTTTTTCTTTGCCCCGTTTTCTTTGTTAAAATACTTCAGGGTACTTTCCCCGATCAGCGTGCCGCTAGGATTATTCTCCCTAATTTCCACTTTGCCCTCGTACGGATAGTCGGCACCAAAATACATTAACAACTCTATATTTTTGAGGCCCTCCAAGCCAATGTTGTTGAATTTTAAATAGGAATCATTTTTAATGGAGCCAACAACCTGGTCTCCTTCCACTTCCCAATTACTCAATCCCCCACTTTTTTCATCTGCATTAGCGCCTTCATACTTTGGAAACTTAAATATAATTTGATCTCTTACAGAAAGGGATGATTCCGGCTGCTCTTTACTTCCCTTGTCCGTGTACGAAGCCATTAAAACATACTTTCCTTGACTATTTTTTGCCTGATGGGCGTTAAAACCAACTTCTCCCTGTATGGCCAATAGATTTTCATCTTTCCCAATTTCAGTATTTAAAGAAAGAATATAATCTACTATTTTATCCACTTCCGAGACCTTAAGTTGAGGGTGTGCAGACATCATACTTTCTCCCCAAACTCCGGAGCCTCCCTTAATGATCTTATCTATCAAATAGTTTTTGTCCTTGGCCGAATAGCGCGCTGCTATTTCCTCGTACGATGGCCCATTGACCTTTACATTTACGGCATGGCATGCTTTGCAGTCCGTATCGTCCATAATCAACTTGCCTTCCGGTATTGTATTCTGTTGATGCCCGATGGTAGCCTTGACCATATCCTCACCTTCGGGAATATAATCAAAGGTGACTTTTACATCCTTGGGATCAATGGTACCTTTAAGGGTACTACCATCCTGTTTATCGGTTACGACAACCTTATAGCCCACTTTACGTCCGTTCCAGTAAGTTCTGTTCTTGGTATCCAATTCAATCTTTAATTCGGGAATATCATTGCCCACCAAAATCTTCTGGGTGGATATATCCGTATTTCCAGCTTCATCGGTTACCTTTAAACGCACCGTATAATTCCCTGGTTCATTGAAAGTAAAGCTTGGCTCCATGGATGTATCCTGAACCTCATCCGAATTAAAATACCATTCGTATTGCAATTTGTCCTTATCAAAATCTTCAGAGCTACCACCGGTAAAATTTACAGTAAGGGGTTGGGCACCAACCATTTTATCGGAGGTAATTCGGGAAACCGGCTTGCGATTACCACTAACATAACTAATCCTGTTCAAGCGGGCATCCATGTTTTGGGAATTCCATTTTTGACCATATTCAAGCACATAAAGGTTACCATCAGAGGCAAAAAGCATATCCATTGGATGGGAAAATTCGTTATTGGGCATAAAAGGATCCGCCTTTACATAATTGTGATCTTCATCCAGTGTTACCACATAGATCCAATCTCGCATCCATTCGTACAATAAAAGTTTATCCTCAAAATATTCAGGGAATTTATTGGTAGCATTGGGATAATTGGAAGCATGATAAACTGGTCCAGCCATGGGGTTAACGCCTCCTGAACCCAACCAAGGAAATTCTTCCGAAGCACTATAGGAAAACCATATCAATGATTCCTGAGCTGGCGGGAGCTCTTTGATACCCGTATTGTTGGGAGAATCGTTGATCAACTTTGCAGGGTCAAATTTTTCACCAGGAGTCTCGGTAGTAAAATCATAATCATTATAAGCCTGATTATTACCGCGTGTATAGGGCCATCCCCAATTCCCAGCTGTTCTAGCCTGGTCAAATTCGCCCATACCATGGGGTCCCCTATTGGGATCGCCCTTTCCGGCATCAGGACCAACATCTCCCCAATAGAGATAACCAGTTTCACTATCTACGGAAAACCTAAAAGGGTTACGGCTACCCATTACATATATTTCCGGTCTAGTCTTTGGAGTACCTACTGGGAACAGATTTCCTTCTGGAATGGAATAGGTTCCGTCGTCCTCGGGTTTAATTCTCAAAATCTTTCCTCTAAGGTCATTGGCATTGGCCGCAGATTTTTGGGCATCCCATAAAGCTCTACCCTCCCTTTCGTCTATTGGTGCAAAACCAGAAGATTCAAAGGGGTTGGTGTTGTCTCCCAAACCAATAAATAAATTGCCGTCGGGACCAAATTCCAACGCCCCTCCACTATGGCAACATTTGCGCAATGTGGGAATGGTCAATAGATTTTTTTCAGACGCAAAGTCCAAGGAATCACCGACCAAGGTAAATCTTGAAATGCGTTGTTCGGTTATTTCACCTGGTGCAGAATAAAACAAATAGATCCAATTGTTATTCTGATAATTCGGATCTACTGCTATTCCCAATAACCCATCCTCATTGCCATAAAACAAATTAAGCTGGGCTATTTGCTTTGTTTTTTCTTCCTTAAAATCATAAAGCTTTAGAGCCCCCCTGCGTTCCACGAACAAAATCCCCCTACCTGGCAGTTCTTCCAGCTCCATAGGTTCGTTTAAGTTAAAATCGAGAACCTTTCGCACATACCTGTTTTCCTCAGGAATCCTTTCGGTCTTTACCTTGCTGTAATCCAAAGCAGTATCGCCAATTGCATAGGTAATACCGCCCAAGACATGCTTTAAAAAATCAGGATTTTCAAAAGTGGCATCGGTATGTCCCATTTCCGTATAAAAGGACCTTCCTCCGTCATAGTCATGATACCAGGAAATAGGATGATGCTCCCCATTTTCTCCTCCCTCATAACTGGTCTCATCTATTTCTATCAATACCTTTATTTCTGGGTTGATATCCCTGAAATTATACCACTCGTCCGTCTTCATCCATGTATCGGACATTGATTTGGTAGCAGGGTGATTTTTATCAATTATATTCAACCTTGCCTCTTGAATTTTGGGATGCCCCTTAAAATAAGCACCCACTAATTTATTGTACCAAGGCCAACCATATTCCGCATCTGTGGCTGCATGTATTCCCAAAAATCCCCCACCTGCTTGAATATATCTTTCAAAATCGGCCTGTTGCACATCATTTAAAATATCCCCGGTAGTGTTTAAAAATATAACAGCCGAATACTCCTTTAATATTTCCTCGGTAAAATAGGTTGCATCTTCGGTCGCATCCACCACAAAGCCATTTTGTCCTCCCAAGATCTTCACTGCCTCCACACCTTTCTCAATGGAACCGTGCCTAAATCCTTCCGTTTTACTAAACACCAATAATTTAGTTTCCTTGGAAGTACAAGAACCTAATAAACAAATAAGGATAAGTCTCATTACCCACTTTAAAATTTTATCCATAAAAACTAATTAATTTAATATTATCCATTAATTAAGAGGTCCCAATTGATGATTCAACCTAACTTTTGAATCCTTAAAACACTTCATCTAAAAAAAAAATATACTTTAATAAATACTTTTTTTGCCTAAAAATGAAATATCCATACAATAATGCAGCAATTTAAATCATTTGGAAAGAATTTTATATAAATCTGTGAAAAAATCCGACCATACATCAACAAATCTCAACGAGTTCGAAGAACCGTACCTAAAATGAAAAATATTTTAATGATACTATATATGCCAGAGCGGGTATTTTTTTCCACGATTACAGCTTTACCCAAAAAAGACTATCTTTTGCATCAATGGGAACATGAAGAAATAAAACGGATTGGAGATTTTGATTCCCAATGAATCAAAATCAGGTATTTATTTACTGGGAAGTTATAAATCATAAAAGCCAAATAAAAAAGCGGTTCAAAAAAGCACAAAATCAATACTTTTCAACCGCTTATTGTTTTTTATAATTTGGGGTTATTTTTTGATATTCCCCCAAGCAATACTTCCATTTGCAATTCCTTTTACGAGTTCGGGAAATCCTTCCAATAACAGCTTCGCTTCACTTGAATTGGAGTGGTAACAACAAAGAGCAGCTGCTTTTTGCTCCGCAATATTTTCACTTGCAAATAGTCGCTTCATGTCCTTTAGGATTTTTTCGTTCATGAAATTACTCACCGGCCTCCAGAAACAGGGATCTATTTCCCTTGATGCCGCCCAACGCTCATGGGCGTAATCCGAAATAATTCTTGCAAGTTCCTTGTTACCTCTTTTTTCTACCTGTACAATTTCATTTAAATTTTGCTGCATAAATGCCGCCTTCAGGTACATTTGGTTCCATTGCTGTTCATTAAAATAAAGCGCAGGATAAGGATTGTTTAACGCTATTGCATCAAAAACAGTAGAGATATTGGTCCTAAGTGCTTCAACGGCCTGTACCTTATAGTTTTCGGGATTAGGCAACAATATCAAAAATTTAAGGAAGGTTTCAAGTTCACTCTTATCTGCCACTTCTATAATATTGGCCACCTTGGCCTTAAAAAAATCTTCCTTGGCCTCCAAGACCTTGTACAGCAAATAAATTCTGCCTATCTGCTGAAGGTTCGCATGCTGAATTTCCAGGTAAGCCTTTAATTCCTTATCCTCAATTAAAAGTGACAGATCCTTTTCCGATCTAATTTTTGTGGGTACCAGGCTATAGGCCAGATATAAATCCTTTGTGGACTCCGATTCCACAATACCTTCAATTTTTGACCACAGCCATTGCTTATTTTCGTTGTCCACATTATCGTCTAAAATTTTCAGAAGCTGGGTACCGATATTTTTAAATAACATATTACAATATATTTATCCCGTGTTAAACCATCAATTTTAATAAAACATATAGTAAGCCGAAGCGCAATTCAAATTATTGTACCATGCCTACAAAGAAGGCTTAAATATAAAACTATATCAGCATTAATTACCGCGGTTTATGGTATTCTTTCTATTTTTGAAATAGAAAATTGTGATATGTTAGGTTTAAAGTTACCCACAGACCCCAGATGGGTCAACATTGTTGAGAAAAATATCGATGAAATATTAACAGATCATGCCTATTGTGAGCAAAAGGCGGCAAGCACAGCTATTTCCTTGATTGTGAGCTTTCCGGAATATACTGAACTAACCCAAGAAATGATAGCGCTCTCCAGAGAAGAAATGGGACATTTTAAAATGGTTCACGACCGCATATTGGATCGTGGAAAAACATTGGGAAGAGACAGAAAGGACGACTATGTTGTTGCCTTACTAAAGTTTTTCCCAAAAGGAGGCAGCAGAACCACCCAATTGGTACACCGCTTGTTATATGCCGCATTAATTGAGGCCCGCAGCTGTGAACGCTTTAGATTGCTATCCGAGCAATTGCAAGATAAAGAGTTGGCCGATTTTTACCATAAACTCATGATTAGTGAGGCCGGACATTACACCATGTTTCTAAACTTCGCCCGTAAGTATGGAGATCGCAAGGAGGTGGACAAGAAATGGGACGAACTACTGTCTTACGAAGCTTCCATCATGAAGGATTTGGGCAATACTGAAACCGTCCATGGTTAAATTGCCATCTCTTCGTAAATACCTTTAGATTCCATTTTCGACAATAGACCTCCTTATTCTTTAGTGTAGTACAGGGTTTTTATAATCCCATCCGACAGTCCTATTTTGGGAACGTGAATTTTTTTGGCTCCGATCCACTTTGCCGAAGAGACAAAAATTTGTGTAGCAGGAATAATTACATCCGCCCTATCAGGATTCAGTCCCAATTCGGAGACCCTTTCCTCAAAAGTTAGGCTCGACAGAAAATGATATTGTGCCCTTAGCCAAATATAGGACAGCGACTCCCCTTCCTTTCGTCCGGACATTTTATGTAGTTTATTAATGTTTCCCCCAGAACCAATAATCGATAGATTGGGCAGTCCCTTAACATGTTTTTTCAACCAGAATTCCAGTTCGTTCCACATAGAATCATCTACCATACCATTCAGAAGCCTAACGGTCCCAATCTTAAAGGATTCCGAAATTTTAATTTTCCCTTCGGAAAAAACTGTAAACTCGGTACTCCCGCCGCCCACGTCTATATAAAGATAAGTCTCATCTTTCCTTATCAAATTCTTAAGGTCTGTTGAGGCTATTATGGAAGCCTCCCTTTCCCCGTCTATTAATTGAATCTGTACCCCGGAAGCCTTTAAGATATTATCAATAACCAACTGCCCATTATCCGCCTCCCTCATGGCCGAAGTAGCACAGGCCATATATTTTTCCACCCCATGCACTTCCATCAAGAGTTGAAACGCCTTCATGGCATTCAACAAACGCTCTTCATTACGCTTGGAAATAGTCCCGTTTTTAAACACATCCTCCCCTAGCCTGATAGGCAATCGGACCAAGGCACTTTTTTTAAAGAGGGTTTCTTTCCCTTCTTCTTCAATTACGTTATGGGTAAGTAAGCGTATGGCGTTGGAGCCAATATCAATGGCCGCATATTTCCGTACTTTCAAAGTAGCTGTTCTTTTTAGGAATTCAATTTATTAAGGTAATAATCATAGGTAGCGAATTGTGAACGCACTTTGGAGTTATTGTTCTTTCTATAAGCATTATCATGCCTTTCGGAAAACACCCTAGCTTTTACGTTATCCCTCCAAGAAATATCAAAGGTATCCAGAAGTTCCTGCTTAACGTCACCATCATAAATCGGCACTCCAACTTCTACACGATAATCCAAATTTCTGGTCATCCAATCGGCGGAGGATATATATACTTTGGAATTACCATCATTTCCAAAAATGAAGATTCTTGGATGCTCCAAAAATTTGTCCACAATACTAATGGCCTCTATGTTTTCACTCATCCCCTTAACACCGGGTACCAAACAGCAAATACCTCTGATAATAAGCTGAATTTTTACACCGGCCCTACTGGCCTCATACAGTTTATCCACCATTTTATATGACGTAAAGCTGTTCATTTTGATTTTAATATAAGCTTCTTTTCCCGCCTTGGCATTTTGAATTTCCTTATCGATCAACTTCTTGAACACATTTTTGGTATAATGGGGAGAAACTATCAGATGTTTATATTTATTGATCTTATAGGTAGTCTCAAAGAAATCGAAAACTTTGTTCAATTCCTTCAATATGCCATCATGTGCCGTGAACAAAGTATAATCGGTATAGATACGGGCCGTTGATTCATTAAAATTGCCGGTACTGACAAAACCATAACGTTTAATTTGGCTGTCTTCCTCCCGTTCTACAATACATATTTTACTGTGCACTTTTAATCCCCGAACACCAAAAATAAGCTTTACCCCCTCTGCCTGTAACTGTTCGGCATATTCAATATTGGCCTGCTCATCGAACCTGGCCTGTAACTCTATCTGCACCGTAACGTGTTTTCCATTTTTTACGGCGTTGATCAAGGATGCCGCTACCTGGGAGTTATCGGCCAATCTATAAACCGTAATCTTTATATTTCTCACCTTGGGATCCAAGGCCGCTTCCCTTAAAAATTTAATGATGTAGGAAAAAGTCTGATACGGAGTATACTGCAGGAAATCCTTTTCTGCAATCCTTTCAAAAAGGCTCCCTTCCATCGATATTCCCTTTACGGGCAACGCAACAATCTTTTCGTACATTAGATCATTTCTTCCCAAACTTGGAAAGCCCATATAGTCCCGTCTGTTATGATACCTTCCTCCAGGAATTACACTATCCGTATCCTCAATATCCATTTTTTCCTTTAAGAATTCGAGGGTATCCTTACCAATGCTCTTGTCGTAAACAAAACGCACGGGGTCACTTATTTTTCGATGTTCCACACTGGTCGATATTTTTTCAATAAAGCTCTTGCTCAGATCGTTATCCATGTCCAACTCGGCGTCACGGGTAATTTTGATCATATGCGCCGATATGGATTCATAGTCGAACATATTAAAAATACTCCCTAGGCAATACCTGATAAGATCATCCAGAATGATGATGAAGTACTTATCACCCTCTTTCGGCAAAACCACAAAACGGTCTATACCCTTAGGAATTTCTATAAGCGCATATCGCTTTTCTTTGACATTGGATTTGCTGCCAGGCTGTTTCTTCAATATCAATTTTACCGCCAGATAGGCCGCTGTATCCTTAAGCATGGGGAAGCCTGCCAAATCGTTCAAAATAATGGTCATCAAAACCGGACTGACCTTTTCGATGAAATAATTTTTAATAAAGGAACATTGGGACTCCGTTATTTTTTTTTCATTTATCAAAAAGATATTCTGAGATTCCAATTCCTTTTCAATATCGCTAAGTATTTTTAAGCTTTTGGTTTGCTGCTTAATTACGATTTCAGTAATTTCCTCGAGTAGATCCTTTGCCGTTTCCCCTCCCAAAACACTCTTTCCTGTTCTGCCAGCTTCTACTATTCTTTTGACGGTAGCATACCTTACTTTAAAAAATTCGTCCAAATTATTGGAAAATATCCCTAAAAATCGGAGTCGCTCTATTAAAGGAACATTCTTGTCCGCACTTTCCTGTAAAACCCTCTCATTAAAACTTAACCAACTAATTTCTCTATTTATATATTGATTTTTACTCTTGATCATTCTTATAATTGTTTTGGAAAAAGTGTCTGTACCGTAATTCCTTTTGTTACGGTACTCCATTCGTTTGTGTCAAATTTTAACTGTACCAGCCCACTAGTGGGAACATTGTCAATATACATGTTTCCAAGAGAATTGGCAATATGTGTAAAGGCTTCGTTATGTCCAAAAATAAGAACTGTATCCTTGTTATTGTTTAGTCCTCTTATAAACCTGTATACATCCTCACCTGAAAAATCATAAAGTTCATTGGACAGTTCAAATTGTGAATATGGAAAGTTTATAGTCCTTAAAAAAATCATAGCCGTGTGCAAAGCCCTATTGGCGGGACTGGAATAAGCAGCGTCAATATGGATTGAATTGGATGAGAATTCCTTTGCCACCTTGTTCACATCCTTTATACCCCTTTCCATTAAGGGCCTATCCCTGTCCGAAACATTATATTCCCAAGACGATTTTCCGTGCCTTACCAATATTGCCGTTTTCATACGTTTAAATCATTTTAATTCATTCCAAAAAAAAGAAAACCAAAAATTGATGGCGTTAATAATTGTTCATTACCTTTTTCCTCATATTTTTTCACACAAACCCATTACCAGTCATATCCAATGCGTTATCCAAGCCTCAAGGGGCCAACCTTTCAATTTTCCAATCGTAATTGGTCTGTAGGCTATATCGTATCCTATCATGCAACCTATTGGGCCGGCCTTGCCAGAATTCTATGGACACCGGCTTTACAATAAATCCGCCCCAATATTTGGGACGTTCTATCTCCTTATTTTCGTACTCCTTCTCCAAATCCTTCAATTTCTTTTCCAAATAATCCCTGCTAGGAACCACCTCGCTCTGGTTGGATACTATTGCACCCAGTTTGCTACCATCTGGTCGCGATTCAAAATAGCCGTCAGATAAATTTTCAGCTATTTTCTCAGCTCTTCCCTTTATAATGATCTGTCTTTCCATATTGGGCCAAAAAAAAGAAATGCAAACATGGGGATTTTGGGTTATGGCCCTCCCCTTTTCACTTTCATAATTGGTATAAAAAATAAAACCTTCAAAGGTGTACTTTTTCAAGAGTACCACCCTGTTTTTTGGAAAACCGTCCAAACCTATGGTAGAGACCGTCATGGCATTGGGTTCATCTACCCCATCTGATGCCTCAACCTCATAAAACCATTTTTGAAATAACTCCATAGGGTTATCCGAAATAACCTCTTCGGTAAGCGAGCTTTTTTCATAGGATTTCCTGTAATTCCCTAGGTCTTTTTGCATATGTCCTCTTGGATATTATTATCATGAAAAGTTACTTTACAAAATTGCATAAAACAAACTGAAACACGAAAAGTAAGTAGAGTTTTTTTAACCTTTGGAAACCAAGGATTGACCAACATACTTAGGCGCAATAATAGTTTAGGAATAGTCCCTACAAAACAATACTTAAGTCCTAAGTCAAAACCTAAAATTTTAAAGTGTATCGCATAAGAGGCCTAGTAGGTTTCAAAGTTACTGGAACAGAACTGCAGGGCATATAGCTTTAAAATAAAAACATGCATTACCCAACAAAATTATTGCGATTTCTCCAAGCTACAGATCAAACTCCTTACCATCGTCTGCTAGTTCCACATTTGGAAATATGGTTTTGGCCTCTTCCTTAAACAGGTCCAAAGATTGATATCTAGTGGAAAAATGTCCCAGTATCAACATCCCTACATTGGCTTCTTTGGCAATGGTAGCGGCCTCTTTGGCGGTGGCATGTTTAGTTTTCGGGGCCAATCTTTTTTCTGTCTCCAAGAAGGTAGCCTCATGATATAGCACATCCACATTCCGGATCCAAGGAATAATTTTTGTTGAAAAGGCAGTGTCACTACAAAAAGCATAACTTTTGGGAGCGGGAGGATCAAACGTCAATAAAGCATTGGGAATAACAGTATTGTTCTCCAAAACAACGTCTCTGCCGTTTTTGATATTCTGAAAATAGCATTTGTCTATTTTATATTTGGCAACGGCTTTTACATTTAATTTTCGTTCTCCTGGCTGCTCCTTTATAAGAAAACCATTGGTATACACCCTGTGTTCCAATGGAATTGTGGTTATAGACACCTTGTCATCCTCATAAATCCTTTCTGGCTCTGTTGAAGTTAATTCGTGAAAAATAAGCGGATAATTGGTCCATGAATCCCCCAATTTGAGCAATAGGGTAATGGCTTCCTTAATTCCTTTTGGGCCATAAACATGCAATTCATTGGTCCTGCCCAATAACCTAAAAGTAGATATCAACCCAGGCAAGCCAAAAAAATGGTCTCCGTGCAAATGCGATATTAAAATATGATTGATACGGGAAAATTTTATTTTGCTCTTGCGCAACTGTACCTGCGTACCTTCCCCACAGTCTATTAAAAACAATTGATTCTTAATCTCCAGTACTTGTGATGTAGGATTGTTCAAAGATCTTGGTGTTGCTGCATAACAACCCAATACGGTTAGTTTCATAAAAATGAAATATTGAAAGTGGAAAATGGAAGATTATTCCCTGGTTTTATTTAAAAGACCCCTAATGGACAGTAATAACCTAATAAATTGGGCAATCACATCATTTAAAATCTTTCCTCCACTATCACTTATAAATTATATTTTTTTAAAGTTCCAAGTCCCTTTCTATCTCCTCCATTTCTATAATATCCTTTGCCTCTTGAATGGTAGGCACAACAACTATCTTGTCAGGAACTTCATCATAGGATACTTTTTCGGTTACCAGGACGAAGGATTTTTTAGTCTTTCTATGCACATCGGAGAGCTCCAAAAATTCCAAAACATCGTTGGAAGTAAGTTTTGAAAAGGAAAAAAGATTCACAATAATATGATCATTCTTAATCTTAGGATACATGTCCCTTAAATTGGAAAGAAACTGGTTCAACGAGATATTCTCTTGAAGCACGGTGGTTACATTCCCTTCTTTATCCAAAATCATAGGCTTGTTATTTAATTTTTGACGCCAATAAATAAATCACTGCCATACGTATGGCTACCCCATTTTCTACCTGGTTCAATATAATGGATTGTTTTGAATCCGCTACATCACTGGTTATTTCCACTCCGCGGTTAATGGGCCCCGGGTGCATAATTACAATTTCCTTGTCCAAACTATTCAACAAGGCTTTATTAACCCCAAACTGCTGGGTATACTCCCGTGTTGTGGGGAAATAACTAATATCCAACCGTTCATTCTGAATACGCAGCATATTGGCAACATCGCACCAGTTTAGCGCTTTTCGCAAATTGGTTTCTACAGTAACACCCAAAGATTCTATATGTTTGGGCAGTAAGGTTTTGGGTCCGCAAACCTTTACATTGGCACCTTGCAGTTGTAAGGCAAAGATATTGGATAGTGCCACCCGTGAATGAAGAATATCCCCCACGATGACCACATTTTTCCCTGCTACATCCCCTAATTTTTCCCTTATGGAATAGGAATCCAACAAGGCTTGGGTAGGATGCTCATGGGCACCATCTCCTGCATTGACTATAGAGGCCTTAACATGCTTGGAGAGGAATATTCCAGCTCCAGGGTTGGGATGGCGCATTACCACCATATCTACCTTCATGGAAAGGATGTTATTTACGGTATCTATCAAGGTCTCCCCTTTTTTTACGGAAGATTGTGCTGCAGAAAAATTAACTACATCTGCGGACAACCTTTTTTCCGCCAATTCAAAGGAAAGTCGTGTACGGGTGCTGTTTTCAAAAAATATATTGGCTATGGTAATATCGCGAAGAGAAGGAACTTTTTTGATGGATCGGTTGATCACTTCCTTAAAGTGATCTGCAGTTTCAAAAATGAGCTGGATATCCGATTCTTTCAGATACTTGATTCCTAACAAGTGTTTTACACTTAATTCGCCCATACCTATGTCTTTACTAAATATATTACATCCTCCCCATCATTTTCCTCCCACATTACCTTTACTTTTTCTCCGTTTATTGCATCTACTTGCCGCCCCCTATAATTGGGCTGAATGGGCAAATGCCTACTAAAACGCCGATCGATCAATGTCAACAGCTCTATTTCCAAAGGTCTACCAAAAGATTGTATAGCTGTTAGAGCTGCCCTTATACTTCTACCGGTATAAAGTACATCATCCACAAAAACTACTTTCTTATCCTCTACAAGAAAATCAATTTTAGTCTTGTTGGCCTCCAAGGTCTTATCGCCTCTCCTAAAATCATCGCGATAAAATGTTATGTCCAAGAATCCTAAATCGATTTTTTTCACCCCATAATCCTCTTTGAGGATCTTGGCTAGACGTGAAGCCAAAAATATCCCCCTAGGTTGTATCCCTATAAGAACGGTATTTTTAAAATCGAGATGGTTTTCTAATAATTGACAAGCCAGGCGATGCAGGATAATATTTATTTCTTTGGAAGAAAGTAATACTTTTTGACTCATAGATGATTTGGCCAATGCTTTTGAAATACAAAAGTAGGGATTTCTATTTAATATTGGCGGCATAAAGACAAAAGACCACTACAAAACAGCAATAAGGAATATAAGCCTATACGCAATTCCTTGATAACCCTTGGGTTGCATAATATTTAACTTTCCAGGCAAGTACAATACATGAATTAAACACAAATTGAATTGCAACTCCAATAGAAATTGAAATTACATATGTTTCATCAATAAAAAAGCCCTGACAAATGTCAGGGCTCCCTTATATCAATAATTTAAAAGCTTACTTCTTTTTCTTGTCGTTAGCTTCCATTTTATCTTTCAACGCTTGCAATGCTTCGTTGGCATCACCTATAGTAGGCTTAGCTTCATCAGCAGAGGCTGCAGCTTTCTTAACGGCAGCTTTCACATTACGTTGTTCCTCTTCTCTAAAGATAGCGGTGTGACTAGCTACAACCCTTTTGAATTCTTTGTTGAATTCAATAATTTTAAACTCAGCCTCTTCACCTTTTACCAATTTCTTGCCATCTTCTTTTTCCAAATGACGTGATGGTACGAAGGCAACGATATCCTCGTTAAAATCGATAGTTGCTCCTTTATCCACTATTTCAGCAATAGTTCCTTTGTGAACTGTATCCAATGCAAATTCAGTTTCGTACTTATCCCAAGGATTTTCTGTAGTCTGTTTATGCCCTAAACTTAATTTACGACCTTCAACATCCAATTCCAATACCTCAACTTCCAAAGTATCACCAACGGTTACAAACTCTGAAGGATGCTTAATTTTCTTGGTCCAAGAAAGATCGGAGATGTAGATCAACCCGTCTATTCCTTCTTCCAATTCAACAAACACACCGAAGTTGGTGAAATTACGAACAATACCTTTGTGCTTGGATCCAACAGGATATTTGCTAGTGATATCAGTCCATGGATCTGGAGTTAATTGCTTAATTCCAAGAGACATTTTACGGTCTTCCCTATCCAAGGTCAAGACTACAGCTTCTACCTCGTCCCCAACTTTTACGAAATCCTGAGCGGAACGTAAATGTGTAGACCAAGACATTTCAGAAACGTGGATCAAACCTTCAACACCTTCTGCAACTTCGATAAATGCACCGTAGTCGGCAATAACCACTACCTTACCTTTAACTTTGTCCCCTATTTTAATGTCTTCACTAAGAGCATCCCAAGGATGTTTCTCCAATTGCTTAAGACCTAACTGGATTCTGGATTTGTTCTCATCAAAATCAAGGATAACAACATTCAATTTCTGATCCAATTCCACCACTTCATTTGGATGGTTGATTCTGCTCCAAGATAGGTCGGTAATGTGTACCAATCCATCTACCCCGCCAAGATCAATAAAGACACCGTAAGAAGTAATGTTTTTAACAACACCTTCAAGTACCTGTCCTTTTTCCAATTGACCGATGATCTCTTTTTTCTGTTCTTCGATATCAGCCTCGATCAACGCTTTGTGCGAAACTACTACGTTTTTGAATTCGTGGTTTATCTTAACCACTTTGAATTCCATAGTTTTGTTTACATATTGATCGTAATCACGGATTGGCTTAACATCTATTTGTGATCCTGGCAAGAATGCCTCAATTCCAAAAACATCGACGATCATACCACCTTTGGTTCTGCATTTTACAAAACCACTAACAATCTCTTCCTTGTCATGGGCCGCATTTACACGATCCCAAGCCATGATAGTTCTTGCCTTTCTGTGTGAAAGTACCAACTGTCCACTTTTATCCTCACGGATATCGATCAACACCTCTACCTTATCACCAACCTTTAGGTCAGGATTGTATCGGAATTCGTTCAGTGAAATAACACCTTCAGATTTGGCATTAATATCAATAATCGCCTCACGTTCTGTAAGGTACACTACTGTTCCCTGTACTACTTCTTCGTCTGCAGTATCTACAAAGTTTTCAGCGACCAAGCTTTCAAATTCCTTTAATTTGGAATCATCCACACGCTCTATTCCTTGCTCGTACTTGTCCCAATCAAAATTTTCCAAAAATTGTTTTGGATCCTGTACTTGGGCTTCTACTTTTGTTTCTTGTGTAGCTTCGGCAGTTTCATCTACCTCAACTGTTGTTTTTTCTTCAGCCATTTGCTGATTATAAATTTGTATTCCATGGAGTTACAAGAGCTCACAATTACCACAGAAGAAGTTATATTAATTTTCTTTTCGTCCCTTTTTCCTCTCGATGCTTTGCTAAAAAAGGAGTGCAAAAATACAATTAAAAAATGGTTTTACAAACCTAATAATGAGATGAGTGATAATTACTTGACTATTTTCCAAAAATGAATGAAAACTATGCCAAGAATCCCTATCTTGAAGCCATAAATATTAACCGTTAAAAAAAATACTATTATGAGTGTTAAAGCAAAATATCAAGCTGTCTTAAACCTTGGTGAGCAGTTAAAAATAAAGGATGGTGATGTAAGTGAGGAAGCAGGTATTCTAAAAATAAAAGGGCAGGCCGCAACCCAGTACGAGAAAAATCTTTTGTGGGATAAAATAAAAGAATTGGGCGGAGAAAATCCTTCGGATATCAAAGCCAATATTACCGTTGCCGATGAAAGCGTTTATCACAGACATACTGTAAAAAGTGGCGAGTCCCTAAGCAAGATTGCCAAAAAATACTATGGCGACCCTATGAAATACAAGAAAATCTTTGAAGCAAATACCAGTATCCTAAAAAATCCGGATGTTATTCATCCAGACCAAGTATTGGTTATCCCCAACTAAGGGAAGCACAAATTAAATTCGGGTGGAGTCCGGGGCTCATGCCACTAAGGCTATTAACTCCCTAACTCCGCCCTAATTGATATTTAGAGGATCAATAAATAGATATTTCTATTTTCCTTCAATTTTACGGAGAGCAAAATTATATATGCGTTCCAATTGTTCCTTTAAACCCATATCACTATTATCAAATTCTATGGCATCATCCGCTTGTCTCAAGGGTGAAAATTCGCGATGGGAATCAATATAATCCCGGGTCTGAACATTCTTCAACACTTCTTTATAAGAGACCTTCTCTCCCTTGTCCAAAAGCTCCTTATATCTTCTAAACGCTCTAGTCTCAGGAGAAGCCGTCATAAAAATTTTAAATTCGGCATTGGGAAAGACTACGGTACCTATGTCCCTTCCATCCATTACAATTCCTTTCTTTTTGCCCATTTCCTGTTGCATCCCCACCAATTTTAACCTAACTTTCTCAATGGTAGCAATCTTACTCACTTGTTGGGAAACCGGCAATGTCCGGATTTCCTTCTCCACATTCTCCCCATTCAAAAACATTTCGGAAAATCCTAGGGATTTATTGTAGACAAATTTAAGATCCAAAGTGGGAAGGGCATTGACCAATCCTTCCAGATCGTCTTTTTTACCCCCAATAAAACCTTCGCGCATAGCAAAAAGCGTTACCGCCCTGTACATGGCACCCGTATCAACATAGACATAATCCAATGCCTTCGCCAACTGTTTGGCTATAGTACTTTTTCCTGTAGACGAATATCCATCTATTGCAATTGTAATCTTTCCCATGGGCTTAAAAATAATAAGAATTGCTCAAATGTAGCATATCGACAAGCCTAAATATTAACAGTTAGACAAGGGAAAACTTACAAATAATGAATCCCAGACAACCTTCCGATCTTGCTGAAACTCTAATTACCTATACATGGCCACCTTTAAAAAACAAAAGTACCTACTAATCTCCTAGTAGGTACTATTAATATATCGATATAAAAATCTCCTTAAAGTTGCTTGGGATTTTTAACGGACTCCTCGGTAATGGCAATATCTATCACCTCCTGCATATCGTTCACATAATGAAAAGTAAGGCCCTTTAAATAATCCTCCTTGATCTCCAGAATATCCTTCCTGTTATCCTCACAAAGTATGATCTCCTTAATTTTTGCCCGCTTTGCGGCTAAAATTTTCTCCTTTATCCCTCCTACCGGAAGTACTTTGCCTCTTAGCGTAATTTCTCCCGTCATTGCCAGGCTCTTCTTTATTTTTTTCTGGGTAAACAAGGATACCAATGAAGTTAACATGGTAATTCCCGCACTGGGCCCGTCTTTTGGAGTAGCCCCTTCAGGAACGTGGATATGCACATTGTACTTATCAAATACTTCTGCATCAATACCATACCTATCCGAATTGGATTTAATATACTCCATGGCTATGGTGGCCGACTCCTTCATTACCGTACCCAAGTTACCGGTAATGGTCAGGGTTCCTTTTCCTCTGGACAAAATGGACTCTATAAATAAAATATCACCACCAACACTGGTCCAGGCCAATCCTGTAACCACGCCGGCTACCTCATTATTCTCATATTTATCCCTTTCCATTCGAGCAGGTCCCAAAACCTTTTCAACATCTTCAAAGGAAACCTTTTGGTTGTATTCCTCATCCATTGCAATTGATTTTGCGGCATGTCTCACCATTTTCGCTATTTGTTTCTCCAAAGACCTAACCCCCGATTCCCTTGTATAACCCTCGACAATCTTTTCCAATTGGGGTTTGCCAATTTTCAGTTGATTGACATTTAAACCATGCTCTTTTAACTGCTTTGGCAGTAGATGCCTTTTTGCAATTTCTACCTTTTCCTCTATAGTATAGCCGGTTACGTGTATAATTTCCATTCTATCCCTGAGGGCAGGCTGTATTTCCGATAAGCTATTGGCCGTAGCAATGAACATTACTTTGGATAGGTCGTAGCCCATTTCCAAAAAGTTATCATGAAACTCATTGTTCTGTTCAGGATCCAAAACCTCTAACATAGCCGAGGAAGGATCACCTTGATGGCTATTGGACAGTTTATCTATTTCGTCCAAAATAAAAACAGGGTTCGACTTGCCGGCTTTTTTTAAACTTTGAACAATTCTACCGGGCATGGCTCCTATATAAGTTTTACGGTGCCCGCGAATCTCGGCCTCGTCCCTGAGACCACCAAGTGAAATTCGCACATACTCCCTTCCCAATGCCTCGGCCACAGACTTGCCCAAGGAGGTTTTACCTACTCCAGGAGGACCATAAAGACATAAAATGGGCGATTTCATATCATTCCGCAATTTTAACACCGCCAAATATTCGATAATCCGTCTTTTTACATCTTCCAGACCATAATGGTCCCTATCCAAAATTTTTTGAGCCCTTTTTAAATCGAACTTATCCTTGGAATATTCGTTCCAGGGCAGGTCCAAAAACAGATCCAAATAATTACGTTGAATGGAATACTCAGCCACCTGCGGATTCATCCGTTGCATTTTTGCCAATTCCTTTTCAAAATGTTCGGCAACATCTTTGTTCCACTTCTTCTTTTTGGCCTTTTTGCGCATCTCATCCACTTCCTCTTCATAAGATAGTCCACCCAATTCCTCTTGGATGGTTTTCATTTGCTGATGAAGATAGTACTCCCGCTGTTGCTGATCCATATCAGTTCGGACCTTGGACTGAATATCATTTTTCAGTTCCAACTTCTGAAGCTCAATGTTCATATATTTAAGGGTCGCCAATGCACGATCCTGTAAACTTCCGATCTCCAATAATTCCTGCTTATCCTTTACGCTCAAATTGAGGTTGGAGGAGACAAAATTTATCAAAAAAGAATCGCTCTGTATATTCTTTATGGCAAAAGAAGCCTCACTGGGGATATTGGGATTGTCCCTAATAATCTGCAATGACAGTTCTTTTATAGTGTCTATGATTGCTCTAAACTCCTTGTCTTCACGTGCCGGCCTAACTTCTGTTGTTTCCCTCACGGTAGCGGTGATGTAAGGCTTTTCGGTAAGCACTTCGGCCACTTCAAATCGTTTTTTACCCTGAATGATCACCGTTGTGTTTCCATCGGGCATTTGCAGCACCCTTAAAATTCTTGCCACAGTCCCCAAAGTATTGATATCCTTTACGCCAGGATTCTCTGTTTCCTCATCTTTTTGAGCTACCACACCAATAACTTTTGATCCGTTATTGGCATCCTTTATCAATTTAATGGACTTATCCCTCCCTGCTGTTATTGGAATAACTACCCCGGGAAACAACACAGTATTGCGTAATGGCAATATAGGCAAGGTTTCAGGCAACTTTTCATTGTTGATTTCCTCTTCATCTTCAGGTGTCATCAAGGGTATCAACTCAGCATCCTCATCGATCCCGTGAAATGACATAGTGTCAAATTGTATGTTTTTTGTTTTAGCCATATTCTAATTTCGGTCATTCTGTCATTCAAAGACAGAAAAATAATTTATATTAAATCCTTTGTATACCTACTTTCCCTATAATAATCAGTAAGTTGTGGATTCTAGCATTTCCTTTTATTTCTATTTGGGCAATTCTTATGCCAACAAAGAAAATCTTTTTATAAATAAACTGTAACATTCCATAAATTACCTCATCTATTAAGCAAACCATTACCTTTTTGAGCCTAGAAAAGAGACATATTGATGAGTTGATACCATTGTGCCTGAACGGCAACAGGAACGCGCAATTAGAGATTTACAATCGCTATTATAAGGGAATGTACAATGTTTCCTATAGGATCGTAAAGGACAGCGTTATTGCAGAAGATGTAATGCAGGAATCGCTGTTAAGTGCATTGACCAAACTTGACCAATTTAAGGGAGAAGTTTCCTTTGGAGCCTGGCTGAAACGAATTGTGGTCAACAATAGTATTCATCAATATAAAAAGAGGTTGAAACGCCAAGAAGTAGATCTTGGAAATGTAATGTACAAGGTCGAAGACAACGATGGATATGTCCCAGATAATGGAATGATTGAACTAAAGGCTCAAAAAGTGATTGAAACCATGAAGCTGTTAAAAGACAATTACAGAATTTCTTTGACCTTACATTTAATTGAAGGATATGATTACGAAGAAATAAGCGAAATAATGAATTTGAGTTATGCCAATTGCAGAACAATGATTTCACGGGCCAAAGAAAGCCTTAGACAAAAATTAAATACCGAATACCATGGAAGTAGATGATATTGACAAACTGTTTGGGGAATTAAAGGGATCCTTTGATACCTCGGAACCCATAGATGGACACGGACAAAGGTTCCTGGCAAAATTGGAAGCTTCTTCCACTGCCGTTGTAAAAACGAAAAAGAAACGTTTCGGTTGGAATCCACTATCTATAGCCGCTGCTGTGCTATTATTGTGCAGCATAGGATTCAATTTCCTTAACACAACACCAAGTGTACAACAGCAAGTTTCCAAAATTTCTCCGGAAATCACCAACACCGAATACTATTTTGCAAGTGTTATAGAGGATCAGATAAAAAAAATGCAAAATGAAAGTACGCCCGAAACTCAAAAATTGATTGCCGATACCATGATCCAACTTAGGAACTTGGATAACGATTACAAAAAAATGGAGCAGGATCTATTGGATGGTGGCAATAGCAAATTGATATTAAGCGCCATGATTACCAATTTTCAGACCAGATTAGATCTTTTGAATGAAGTGTTGGAACAAATTGAAGAAATTAAAAATTTTAAAAACTACGAAAATGAAAATATTACCGCTTAGATATATACTCGCCCTATTATGGCTTATTCCCATTAGTTCCTTTTCCAATAATGATATGCCCAGAGGCAAGTATACCAAGGAAAAAACCATTAAAAAAGAGTACAAAGTAAATTTGGAAGCCTTATTAAAAATTGACAATAGCTATGGAAATCTAAATATTACCTCCTGGAACCAAGACAGGGTGACTATAGAAGTCCATATTAAAACTACTGGAGATAACGAAGATAAGGTACAGCGCAAGCTGGATGAAATTACTGTGGATTTTGATGGCAACAGTACCATGGTTTCTGCCACTACCATCTTTAATAGGAGTAAAAATAGCTGGGGATGGAGCTGGGGCAATAACAACAATGTTAATATGCAGGTAAATTATACTGTCAAAATCCCCATAAAGAACAGCGTTAATCTAAGCAACGACTACGGTAGTATTATTTTGGACAGAATAGACGGCCATGCCAAAATAAATTGCGATTATGGCCGATTGGAAATTGGGGAACTGCACGGGAGAAGCAATCAATTATCCTTCGATTATACTTCGAAATCCACTATAGGATACATCAACAGCGGTAAAATCAATGCCGATTATTCCGGCTTTACCATTGAAAAGGCAGGGAATCTGGATATTGTTGCCGACTACACCAATGCCACGGTCCAATCAATGGAAGACCTATCCTATGTTTGCGATTATGGGAAAATGGAAATTGGGGAGGCCAGAAATATTCAAGGTAATGGCGATTATATAAATGTAAGCTTGGGAACAATACACGGCAACGTGGATATAAAATCGAGCTACGGATCGGTGAGAATTGACGAGTTGGCAGCCGATGCCAAAAACCTACGGATAAACACGGATTACACCGGCATAAAAATAGGTTACTCTCCAGATTATCATTTCGATTTTGAAATTGATACAAAATATGCCGGAGTAAGCGGAAAGGATGAATTTGAGATAAACATTAGCAATGAAAAATCCAACCAAAAATATTTGAAAGGCTTTTACGGAAGTCAAAACAGCGGTAATCTAATGACTATTACCAGTGAATATGGCGGGATTTCATTTAATAAAAAATAACATTAAACAGTAAAATATGCAACACTTAACAACCACCCTACTAATTCTATTTATATTTGGCAGTTTTAGTGCCCAAAGAAACGAAAAAATAAATGGTAACGGCAATCAGGTTACCCTAATGAGAACAACAAAGGACTATGATCAAATAGCCATTTCAGGTTTCTTCGATATTGAGTTGGTAGAAGGCAAGGAAGGTACGCTCACATTAGTGGGGGAACAAAATATATTGGACCATATTATTACCGAAGTAAAGGGCGACAAATTAACGATAAAAGTAAAAAACGGATATAACCTAAATCCGACTTCATGGAAAAGAGGGGTTTCCATAACCATTCCTGTGGAAAGTATTTCGGCCTTGAGCTTATCCGGCTCGGGGGAGATTGTTGGCAAAAAGACCTTAAAGGGCAATAATTTTGAAACCGCTATGTCTGGTTCCGGGGACATTATCATAGCTCTGGATGTAAATTCCTTAAAAGCAAGCATGTCCGGTTCCGGGGATATGGCCTTAAGTGGAAAAGCAAGTGATTTTGTTGTTTCTATCTCGGGATCGGGAGATGTCAATGCTTATGACCTAATTGCCGACAATGTGGATGCCACGGTTTCGGGTTCTGCAAATGTTAAGGTGACGGCCATTAAGGAAATAATTGCAAAAGTGTCGGGTTCGGGCGATATAGATTATCGGGGCAATCCTGAAAAAATTGACACTAAAGTTTCGGGATCCGGGGATATCACTCAACATTAAAGGAAAGCACTCCCTTAATAACTTAGATTTAATTGGCCCTATTTACTCTGGTCAGAAGAAATGCACCTGCCAAAAAAAACAATCCGAGCAAAATTATGGCATATCGCATACTTCCAAAATATTGGGCCGCAAAACCATATAAGAAGGTACCTATAACAATTCCTATCTTTTCAGCAACATCATAAAAACTAAAGAACGATGCCGTATCTATGGTTTCTGGAATAAATTTGGAATATGTGGACCTAGAAAGTGCCTGGATTCCCCCCATAACGATTCCGACACACCCTGCAGCTATATAAAAATCCATAGGTGTAATCAAAAAATAAGCATAAATGCAAATCAATACCCAGAGTATATTCACCACAATAAGTGTCCCAATATTGCCGAAAGTTTTGGATGCCCTGGCCGTAAGTGTTGCACCGGCAATGGCAACAAGCTGAATAAGAAGGATACTAACTATCAATCCTGTAGTCCTTTCGGTATCTGAAGACCATAGAATCTCCTCTTCCCCAAAATAAGTGGCAATCAACATCACGGTCTGCACGGCCATGCTATAGATAAAAAAGGCGGCCAAATATCGTTTCAATTTTATTTGCCCTCCAATTTGATGCCATACATTTTTTAGCTCCCTAAAACCATTAAGAATTACATGTGGCCTAACCCCTTCCCTTTTAAACCCCTTGGGAAGAAAGTAAAAACTATACTGGGAAAACCCTATCCACCAAAAGCCTACCGTTAGAAATGAATACCTCATCGCCTTAATTTCCGCGATTCCACCAGCGTCGGTCTCTATCCCAAAGAGATTGGGCTTCATAACCATTGCCAAATTAAATAGCAGCAAAATAACACTTCCTATATAGCCCAGTGAAAAGCCTTTTGCACTAATTCTATCCTGTTGTCTTGGAAAAGCAATATCTGGCAGGTAAGAATTGTTAAAGGCAAAACTTACCCAAAAACCCACCAATCCAAAAAAATAACATACCAGACTGAAGTAAATATTCTCCAAGGAAAACCAGTATAGCCCTATGCAGGACAAAGCCCCCAAGTAACAAAACAACTTCATAAAGAGCTTTTTGTTCCCCAAATAGTCCGCAATACCAGATAAAATTGGTGTTATTAAAGCTATAAACAAAAATGCTGCCGAGGTAACATAGCTTATTAGAGGCGCCCTGGCAATTTCTCCTCCAAAGACTACAACCTTCTCTATTCCGGCCACGCGAAACAGGGCTCCATAAAAAATAGGAAATATGGCAGACGAAATTACAAGGCTATAAACAGAATTTGCCCAATCATAAAATGCCCAAGCGTTCAATAATTTTTTACTGCCCTTTAAAGGAAGGATTCTACTCATATATAAAAAAAGCTGCTCCTATTAGAGCAGCTTCACAATTGAATTTGTACTATATTTTTATTTTACCAATCACTATTGAAAAGAGGTAACACCAAATTTAGCAGCTTCCTGTCTGGCCAATGGCGCCCATTGCGTTAGGTTGGCTATACGGGTTTCATTTGAAGGGTGGGTACTTAAAAACTCCGGTGGTGCACTACCACCACTATTGGCCTGCATTCTCCTCCATAGTTCGGCAGCTTCATCTGGATTATAGCCAGCAATGGCCATAATTTGTAAACCAATTCTATCGGCTTCTGTTTCATGGCTTCTGCTAAAAGGAAGCATTACCCCAACCTGGGAACCAATTCCATAAGCTTGATTGAATATGTTCCTTTTTTGCTCATCCTGTATCACGACATTACCGGCCACGGCTCCCAATTGTTGTAAGGTTCCGGCACTCATCCGTTGAGCCCCATGGTCTGCCAGGGCATGGGCCACCTCATGGCCCATTACCACCGCCACTCCGGTTTCTCCTTTACATATTGGAAGTATTCCTGTATAAAAAACAATTTTACCTCCTGGCATACACCAGGCATTAACGGTTTCATCGTTTACCAAATTATATTCCCATTTGTAATCCTGAAGGTAACCTGGATAGCCATTGGCAGTTAACCAACGTTCAGCTGCTGCTGCAATACGCTGACCTGTTTTGGTTATCATTTTTGCATCTTCCGTTCCGGTTATTACCTTGTTCTCTCCAAGAAATTGGTCATATTGGGCAAAAGCTGTCGGAAAAATTTGACTGTTTGGGTAAAAGTTCAAAACCTTTTGCCCTGTAAACGGATTGGTCTTACAGGCCGCTACCCCTAAAAAGACCATTATTATTAAAACTATTTTTTTCATCTTTAGATTAGATATTTATTCTCTGAAAATTACAAAAAAATTACTCACCAATAATGTGCAATAAAGTAAAATCCTTGCTGATATGAATATTGTTGTTCCCGTTTAACTTGACATCCTTTAAATCCACAAACTCATTATCTATTTGTATTTTCTTAATTTTAAAGGGTAACCCATGAAGATTCATTTTTAAGGTTTCATAGGAAGTTATAAAACTGCCATCCTTAAATTGTTGAATAAGCAGTTCGTTTGCTTTTCCCTTTAAATTAAAGTTTCTAAGGCTGTACCTGCCTTTTTTGTAATCGTACCCATCCTGTCCATCCTCATAGACCGTTGAAGTTTCCACACCATTTTTAAAGTACACATCCAAGACCATTTCTTTTATTTCCAGTTCACCAACATATTGTTGAACCGGGTATTTTGGAATCATAGCCCCTTCCTTAATAAAGATTGGAATTTTATCCAACCCGGCAACCACCCATTTCTCCATACCACCAACCACAGCTTCATTGGTCCAATAATTGTACCAAGTACCCCTGGGCAGGTACATCCTTCTGCCTTGGGCATTGGGTTCATGAACCGGACAAATCAAAATTTGCTCCCCAAAAATAAATTCATCAGTCCTAAAATGCGTCTGATGATCTTCTTGATCAAAATGCACCAACGGTTTTAACATAGGCACTCCTTCTTTGGAATACCGGTAGAACATAGTGTACAAATAAGGCAAAAGTTGGTATCGCAATTCAATAAATTTACGCACAATGTTGGTTACTTCATCATCAAAGGACCAAGGTTCCTGATCGCCGTGATCGCCACTGGAATGCACCCTGCAGAAAGGATGAAAAACCCCCAATTGAATCCATCTGGCAAACAACTCGCCATTGGGTTGTTCCGCAAAACCACCAATATCCGAACCTACGAACGAATAACCGCTCATACACATGCGTTGTGCCTGTACATTTGCAATCCATAAATGTTCCCATGTGGCAACATTATCGCCGGTCCAAGTGGAAGAAAACCGTTGGGTCCCCGCAAATGCGGCCCTGGTAATTACAAAGGGTCGCTTTGGATATACGTACTTTTTAATACCCTCATAAGTAGCACGAACCATTTGCATTCCATATACATTGTGGGCTTTTCTATGTGAACATGGATGTCCATCATAATCATGACGGGTATCCAAAGGTGCCGTTTTGGTGGGCACCTCCATAACTGCCGGTTCATTCATATCGTTCCAAACCGCATGAACACCAATTTCCGACATCATTTCCTTATACAATTCGGCCCACCACTCCCTAACCTTGGGATTGGTAAAATCAGGAAAATTACATTCCCCCGGCCATACCTTTCCTTTCATAAAAGCACCATCGGCCCTTTTACAGAAATAATCATTCTCCACTCCCTCCTGATAAACCCAATAGTCCTTATCTATCTTTATCCCCGGATCGATCATTACTACCGTCTTGAAGCCTTTTTCCTCCAAATCCGAAATCATCTTTTTTGGATTGGGAAAACGGGATTTGTCCCAAGTAAAACATTTAAATCCGTCCATATAATCTATGTCCAAATAAATGGCATCGCAAGGAATCCTCATTTTTCGAAAATTCTTGGCAATGGCCCTAACGTTACTTTCCGGATAGTAGCTCCATTTGGATTGATGGTAACCCATCGCCCACATTGGCGGCAACTCCGGCGTCCCAGTTAAATTGGTGTAGGCTTTGACCACTTGGCTCATTTGGGGACCGTAGATGAAATAATAATTCATCTCTCCCCCATCTGCCCAAAAGCTAGTTACATTTCTCCGCTCATGCGCGAAATCAAAATTTGTTTTAAAGGTATTGTCAAAGAAAATTCCGTAGGACTTATTGTTGTGCAAGCCTATAAAAAACGGAATTGCCTTATATAAGGGATCTTGATCCTTACCATAGGCGTATTGATCCGTTACCCAATTACTTACTCGTTTTCCTTTAAGGTTGGAATGTGTTGCTTTATCACCCAAACCGTAGAAACTCTCGGCATTTTGGGTAATCTTGCTCATTTTCACGGAATTCCCCCCAAATTCATAATTCTCTTCCCAGTGAAAACCAAGCTCATCCTCATTAATAATATTGCCATCAAGATCCGAAAACTGGGTCCTCAAGGTCTTTTTATCTACAAGCACTTTTAGTTTGGCCGTATATACCAAATATTCTGTCGGAGTCTCCTCTACCTTAAGGTGATTAAACCCTACACTAACATTTTCGCTAATAGCATAAGAAAAATCGGGTTCAAAAATATTTTCGGTAGCATATCTAAATCTCAATATGCTGTCCCGCAATATTGTCATCTCCAAAATGACACCGTTGGAGGTGGTAAAAAACAATTTATCCGTGTCCCTGTGAAATTTAACAATTGTATTGGGGTATAAATTGCCTTTATATTCAAGTTCAGTATTGGTGATCATGGGTGGTTAAATTTGCGAATACAAAAAAAGTACATTCATGTGAATTAAAGAAATGATATGCGGTGCAATTATATTCTTTACCATTATAATACCTAAAATCACTTAAAAACGACCACTCCAAGTGGTGGAATATTGATTTCCACAGAATTATCATATCCATGCCAAGCGGTTTTACCAATTTTCAATGAGCCGTTTTTCATTCCTGAACCGCCATATTGGGTATCATCACTATTGAAAATTTCCTTTAATTGTCCCGTTTTGGAAATTCCCATTCTATATTTCTCCCTTGGAACCGGTGTAAAGTTACAGGCTACATAGATATTCTCCTTAGGATTGTTTCCTTTTCTAATATAGGTTAGGACGGAATTCTGATGGTCCCCATAATCTATCCATTGAAAACCTTCCGGACTAAATTGTTTCTCGTAGAGAGCCGGATACTCCTGATATAATTTGTTCAAGTCCTTTACCAATTTTTGAATTCCACTATGGAAGTCATATTGTAAAAGATGCCAATCCAAACTTTTTTGAAAATTCCATTCTGAAGATTGCCCAAACTCCCCGCCCATGAAAATTAAATTGGTCCCTGGATGGGTATACATATACCCAAAAAGCAATCTTAAGTTGGCAAAACGTTGCCATTCATCTCCAGGCATCCTATACAATAGGGACTGTTTGCCATAAACCACTTCATCATGGGAAAACGGCAACATAAAATTCTCTGTAAAGGCATAGGTTGCACTAAAGGTCAAATCGTTTTGATGGTGCCTCCTATAAATGGGTTCTTTCTTAAAATATTCCAAGGTATCGTGCATCCATCCCATCATCCATTTCATTCCGAAACCAAGGCCTCCCATACTCACTGGCTTAGATACCATTGAAAAGGACGTAGATTCTTCCGCAATCATCTGTATTCCTTCAAAATTGGAATAAACGGTTTCATTAAGTTCCCTTATAAATGAAATGGCCTCCAAATTCTCGTTATTGCCATATATATTGGGCTCCCACTGACCTTCATCCCTGGAATAATCCAAATATAGCATAGATGCTACCGCGTCTACCCGCAAAGCATCGGCATGGAATTGATCTAACCAAAACATGGCATTACTGATCAAAAATGCCCTTACCTCATTTCTACCGTAATTAAATATCAAACTTTTCCAATCTGGATGATAACCCCTTCTACTATCAGGATGCTCATAAAGGTGGGAACCGTCAAAAAATCCCAAACCATGGGCATCTTCGGGAAAATGCGAGGGTACCCAATCCAAGATAACCCCAATCCCATTTTGATGCAATGCATCTACCAATAGTTTAAACCCTTCTGGTTTTCCGAATCTCGAGGTAGGGGCAAAATAACCCGTTAATTGATATCCCCATGATGGATCATATGGGTACTCCATTATGGGCATAAACTCCACATGGGTAAAATTCATCTCCTTAACATAGTTCACCAAATCTTCGGCCAATTCCGTATAGGTCAAAAAATCATTGTTGGATTTTCTTTTCCATGATCCCAAATGCACTTCATAAACAGCAAATGGTTTATCCAGGGCATTTTTTTCCTTTCTGGACTTCATCCAAGTTTCGTCTCCCCATTTGTGTTTATCCTCCCAAACAATTGATGCCGTCATAGGTGGATGTTCGCAGCTCCGGGCAAAGGGGTCTGCCTTTTCCGTTACCACTCCGTGATTTGTAGAGTGTACAATATATTTGTACAGGGTACCTTTTCCCAAATCGGGCACGAACCCCTCCCAGATACCACTACCGTCCCAGCGTACATAAAGTTGATGGTCTGCTTCGTACCAATTATTAAAATCTCCTACAACGGAAACTGAGCGCGCTGAAGGTGCCCAAACAGCAAAATAAGTGCCTTTTACCCCGTTAACTTCAATAATATGGGATCCCAACTTTTCGTATAATTTGAAATGTTTGCCCGCCTTGAATAGATTAATGTCAAAATCTGTAAATAAACTATAGGATACTACTTTGGTCATGATTATGTTATTTAGTGCACAGTTTAGACAACTTTGTTCCCTAATTTTGGATATATGAACAACAAGTATACTTTAAAACCTAACTTTGCAAGTATAGATATAAAAAATGGAACGCTTTTTGAAACTACAATAAAAATACAATAACATTTATAGATATTGATTAATCCCTAAAATAATTATTATGAAAAAAGTCACCTTAGTACTCGGCGCATTTATTGCTTTATTTTTTATCTCCTGCGAAGGACCGGCAGGACCTCCGGGATATGACGGTTTTGATGGAGCGGACGGACAGGATGGAGAGGATGGTATCCAAGGACAGGTATTTGAAGTGGACAATATTGACTTCAACTATGATGCTGTAGGAGACATCTATTCCTACATCATTACATTTTCTGATTTTACCAGTTTCCCAGTTTACGAGTCTGATGCGGTTTTGGTTTACCGATATGATGGTCCTGTTGATTATCAAGATAACACCACGGCCGATGCATGGAGCCTGATACCACAAAATTTCTTTTTACCCGAAGGTACCATACAATATACCAATGCCCATACTTTTATAGATGTTGAGATTTTTATTGATGGAAATTTTAACCTTTCCAATTTAGATACCGGGTTTACGGACAATCAATTGTTCAGAATTGTTATCCTACCAAGTCAATATGCCGCATCCAAATTGGACAAATCCAATATTAATGCAGTAATGAGAACTATAGGCGTTGAAGATAAAGACGTTAAGCGATTTACGTTGGAATAAAAATTTGACCTAAAATTTAATTGGCCCTTATTTCCTTTAAGAAATAAGGGCTATTTTTAGATATTAAAATCCCAACTATAGAAATGGCGTAAGTCAAGGAATGAAAGGAAGCCACTTTTATTTCGTCTAAATGTAGGAAGCACAAAAAATAAAATATGCTATGAAAAAAATAATATTCGCACTTTGTGTAATTTTTATTGGATGCAAAGGAACCTCGCAGGAAAAAGAGGCATCCAAATTGGATACCAAAAAAAAGGAACAGTTCAAAGTTACCAAAACCGAGGCAGGGTGGAGAAAACAGCTTACAGATATGCAGTTTTATGTCCTCAGAAAAGCAGGTACGGAAAACCCGGGATCCAGCGAATTATTGAACAACAAACAAAAGGGGGTTTATACCTGTGCTGCATGTGGAACCGAGCTTTTCAAAAGTGAACACAAATTTGATTCGGGAACCGGATGGCCTAGTTTTGACAGAGAGATAAAAGGAAACGTTGCTTTTGATGTTGATTACAACCTGGGCTATGCAAGAACTGAAGAACATTGTGCAACTTGCGGGGGGCACTTGGGACATGTTTTTGACGACGGCCCTAGACAGACCACGGGCAAGAGACATTGCATTAATGGTGCGGCCTTAAACTTTGTACCTAAAAAATAAGGTAGATCCCCAGATTCGCAAACTATTCAATTCCTCGGGCTGGCCAATGCTTAAATGCTGGCCAGCCTTTTTTATTCCAATTAATTTAAAATGGCCGCTGTGTGGATTCAGTATGGTTTTGTAACTTTGCGACTTCATAATTTATTTACCAAAAAAAATATAAATGAGCAATTTCGATATTATTGTATTAGGTAGTGGTCCTGGAGGTTATGTAGCCGCAATCAGAGCCTCACAATTGGGATTTAAGACTGCCATTATAGAAAAAGAAAGTCTTGGTGGGGTATGTTTAAATTGGGGATGTATCCCTACCAAAGCATTATTGAAATCCGCTCAGGTTTTCGAATATTTGCTTCATGCGGCCGATTACGGACTAAAAGCCGAAGGTGTGGACAAAGACTTTAATGCGGTAGTTAAGAGAAGTAGGAACGTTGCGGAAGGCATGAGCAAGGGCGTTCAATTTTTGATGAAAAAAAATAAGATTGAAGTCATTCAAGGTTATGGAACCTTAAAACCAGGTAAAAAAATAAGTGTAAAGTCGGATGACGGTAAAGAAACCGAATATTCGGCCAATAACATTATTATTGCTACAGGAGCTCGTAGTAGGGAATTGCCCAGCTTACCACAGGATGGCAAAAAAATTATAGGCTACCGTGAGGCCATGTCCTTGGACAAACAACCAAAGAAAATGCTTGTAGTAGGTAGTGGTGCCATAGGTATCGAATTTGCCTATTTCTACAATGCCATGGGTACAGACGTCACAGTGGTGGAGTTTTTGCCAAATGTCGTACCCGTAGAAGACGAAGAAATTTCCAAACAATTGGAGCGCAGTCTTAAAAAGACCGGAATAAAGATTATGACCTCGTCAGAGGTAACCAAGGTAGATACCTCTGGCCCTGGAGTGAAGGCCACAGTCAAAACCAGCAAAGGTGAAGAAATCCTTGAGGCCGATATCGTATTGTCTGCCGTTGGTATCAAGACCAATATTGAAAATATTGGCTTGGAAAATGTTGGCATTGCAACAGATAGAGATAAAATTTTGGTGAACGATTATTACCAAACCAATATTCCGGGATACTTCGCCATTGGTGATGTAACCCCAGGACAGGCATTGGCCCACGTTGCCTCGGCAGAAGGAATACTTTGTGTAGAGAAACTCGCGGATATGCATGTGGAGCCCTTGGACTACGGTAATATCCCTGGATGTACCTACTGCTCTCCAGAAATCGCTTCTGTTGGATTAACGGAAAAACAGGCCCTTGAAAAAGGATACGAAATAAAAGTTGGTAAATTCCCATTTTCAGCTAGTGGAAAAGCCAGTGCTTCCGGTAACAAGGACGGGTTCGTAAAGGTAATTTTCGATGCCAAATACGGTGAATGGCTAGGATGCCATATGATTGGTGCAGGGGTTACGGACATGATTGCGGAAGCAGTAGTGGCCCGTAAACTGGAAACTACCGGACATGAGATCCTAAAATCAGTACACCCCCACCCTACCATGAGTGAAGCTGTAATGGAAGCTGTGGCACATGCCTACGGGGAAGTAATACATATATAGATAAAGGCTTATATTTTCTATACCTATTTAGACCCGTCAGCTTTTAAAACCTGACGGGTCTAAAAAATTAATTTGATTACGAATCTCACTGAAAAAGATATGTTGAAAATTTTTAGTCTTACCGCCATTCTTGAAGGTATTTCCTATCTATTGCTTTTTGGCATTGGAATGCCCCTAAAATATTTGGCCCAAATACCGGAACCCAATATCTATATTGGTTATGCCCATGGATTTCTGTTCATGGCCTATGTAGTCCTGGCCATCGTGGTCTGTATTGAAAAAAAGTGGGACCTTAAAATGTTTGCCATTCTATTTATTGCTTCTCTTGTACCCTTTGGTACTTTTTATGTGGACAAGAAGTATTTAAAGCCTCAGATAGCCCTAAATAGCGAGCAGTAGATAGTTGACAATATGCCTTAAATAGTTTTCAGTTGTCACAAACAATGTTTGTACATCCCTGATATTGTTTAATTATTGAATACGACTTAGATAGTTTTTCTACTTTACCCAATCCGCAATCCTAGCCTTTATTCAAAAAGCTTTGGATGGCCAGATCATAACTTTTTAGCCCAAAGCCCAAAATTACACCTTTGGCCACTGGGGAAATATAGGAGGTATGTCTAAACTCTTCCCGCCCGAAGGTATTGCTAATATGTACTTCTACCACAGGAGTGGTTATTCCCTTTATGGCATCGCCAATACCAATGGAGGTGTGGGTATATGCACCGGCATTCAAAATAATGCCTTCATATCCCTCAAAACCGCAATCGTGTAATTTATTTATGATTTCCCCTTCTATATTGGATTGATAATATTCCAATTGCACATCCTTAAATTTAAATTGCAAAGTAGCAAAATACTCCTCAAAAGTTGTTTTTCCGTAAACCTCAGGCTCGCGTTTGCCCAAAAGGTTAAGGTTTGGTCCGTTGACAATAATAATCTTCATGGGATAAATGTAAGAAATTGTAATTCATAAAAAAAGAGGGGCAAGGAGTATTAATTACTCCGAAAAAAAGAATTTGATTTAAAGCGGTTTTTAAGACAATCAAAAGATATTCAATAATACAAACCCAACGAAAGATCAAATATTAATCGGTTGTAATAAGAGTTAATGTGCGTTTCCTATTTCAACCCAAAAAAGTCCATTATATTTAGCTCATGAAATGGAATCGAGCCCTTCAGGATTTTCAACATTACCTAAATTTGGAACGAGGACTATCCAAGAATTCCATAAGCAACTACCTTCTGGATGTTGAGAAATTAATACTGTTTCTGGAAGACCATAAAATTGTGGAAACGCCTATAAATATTCATAAAAGTACCCTTCAACAGTTTATTTACGAACTGGCAAAAAATGTTAATCCCAGGTCCCAGGCCAGGATAATATCGGGATTAAAAAGCTTTTTCAATTACCTGGTCTTCGAGGATTACCGCCAAGACAATCCCATGGAGTTAATAGAATCCCCTAAAGTAGGGCGCAAACTCCCCGATACCCTTTCCGAGGAGGAAATCAATAAACTAATTGGGGCCATAGACCTTTCCAAACCGGAAGGAGAGCGCAATCGGGCTATTTTGGAAACACTTTATGGCTGTGGGCTAAGGGTTTCGGAGTTGTTGGACTTAAAACTATCGGACCTTTATTTTGAGGAGGATTTTATCATGGTTACCGGTAAAGGTGACAAGCAACGTTTTGTTCCCATAAGCGAAATCAACAAAAAATATATAAATATCTATAGAAAGCAAATACGTGTACACATGTCAATTAAAAAGGGGTCTGAAGATGTCTTATTTTTAAACCGACGAGGAAATAAATTGACCCGTGCCATGATATTTACCATTATTAAACAACTTGCACAGGAAATAGGGCTACATAAAAGTATAAGTCCCCACACCTTTCGGCATTCTTTTGCCACCCACTTATTGCAGAATGGAGCAGATCTGCGGGCCATTCAACAAATGCTCGGCCATGAGAGCATAACCACTACAGAAGTTTACATGCATGTAGATCGCACACATTTGGCCGAAGTAATGAACAAGTACCATCCTAGAAAAAGTGGGACATCCGATTAGACAATTGAACTTGGCTGTTAAATATTTCTAATCCTTAAAGGCACTATAATCCCTATTAAAGGGTCTGATGATCAATCTGGCCTCCCTATCGAAACGAACGTAGTTATAAACCCAGTTCACAAAGACCACCATTCTGTTCCTGAACCCAATAAGAAAGAAAAGGTGTACGAACATCCAAACAAACCACGCAAAAACACCTTGGAACCTAATATTTTTCATATCCACAACCGCCTTGTTCCTTCCTATGGTGGCCATACTGCCCTTGTCCCTATAAACAAAAGGCTTTAAGGGCTTGTTTTCCAACAATCGTAATAAGTTCTCGCCAAGGTTCCTTCCTTGCTGCATGGCAGGCTGAGCCATCATGGGGTAACCTTTCGGTGTAGCCTCTGTCTGCACACAGGCTACATCTCCCACGGCAAAAATATTATTATACCCTTTAACCTTATTAAATTCATCCACTGGAAGCCTACTGCCTCCTACCAATAGATCTTTGGCATTTAAACCTTTAATCTCCACCCCTTTTACTCCAGCGGCCCAAACAAGGGTAGCTGTTTCAAAATGAACATCGGTATCCGTGGTAACCGTTTTGCCGTCATAACCCGTTACCCTTGTATTTTTCCAAATTTGAACACCAAGTCCCTCCAAAAAATCTTCCGCTTTTTGGGAAGCTTTTTCACTCATTTCCTTAAGAATACGATCTCCAGATTGAATGAGGTGAATTTGAACACGCCTAGTATCCAAATCCGGATAATCCTTCGGCAAAATCCCTTTTTTTATTTCCGCCAAGGCACCGGCCAATTCCACCCCTGTAGGTCCCGCCCCCACAATAACAAAATTCATTAGGGCGTCCCTTTCATGATATTGATCGGTAAGAAGTGCCTGCTCAAAGTTTTCTAGTATTAAACTTCTTAGATTTAATGATTGGGGTATGGTTTTCATGGCCATACTATTGATTTCGATCTCCCTATTCCCGTAATAATTTGTTTCAGAACCAGTGGCAATCACCAAATAATCGTAGCCCAAAGTACCAATATTGGTCACAATAGCATTTTCTTCAGTTCTTATTTCCTCAACATTGGCCAGCCTAAAGAAAAAATTGGTATAGCCTTTTAAAACTTTTCGTATGGGATAAGCAATGGAGTCCGGTTCCAGCCCTCCAGTAGATACTTGATAAAGCAGGGGCTGAAAATTATGATAATTATGTTTATCCAGAAGTACTACCTGCACTTCTTTATTTTTCAATCCTTTGGCAATGGAAATACCTGCAAAGCCACCACCTACAATAACAATTCTTGAAAAACTAGTCTTGGGAATATTCATACATGTAAATATGGGTAAATTTAAACATTCGCAAACTAATCAAGAAGAAGAATTTTGGTTTTAAATATTTTTGGGTTCCCCACCAATAAAACAGGAGACAACTTTAACTAACCATGCAACCATTTGGATAGATGATATATACTGTACCATGAAGCTAATCTGCAATAATTTTGAATTATCCGCTATAAAGAAGTAATTTTTAAATTCGCTGTAACAAAATTATATTTTCTACTACTAATCATCAACTAACTACTAGAACCGAGTGACCAAAGATTTGGAACATCAATTCGTTACGGAATTAGAGTGCAATCAGAATATTGTGCATAAGGTCTGTACATTGTACACCAATGATAGGGATTCCCACAATGATTTATTTCAGGAAATAACGATTCAATTGTGGAAGGCCTATCCCAAATTTAGGGGGGAATCCAAATTTAGTACCTGGATGTATCGGGTTGCGCTGAATACTGCCATAACATTATATAGAAAATCAAAAAAAAGTATCCCGACCCAAGATTATGAGTCGGTCATGTTTAAAATAACAGCGGACGAATACGACCCTACCGAGGAACAACAGCTTAAACTGATGTACAATGCGGTAAGGCAATTAGGGGATGTAGACAAGGCTTTGGTCTTTTTGTACTTGGAAGACAAAGACTACAAAGAAATAGCGGAAACCTTGGGTATTACAGAGGTAAATGCCAGAGTGAAAATGAACCGAATAAAAAACAAGTTAAAAACCATTTTAAATCCCTAGCCATATGATGGATGAACTGGAATTATTAAAGAGGGATTGGCAAAAGAAAGACAAGCAATTGCCTCAACTGTCCTTTGATGAGATTTATAAAATGATATGGAAGAAATCGTCTTCCATCGTTAAATGGATTTTCTTAATAAGCATTATTGAATTTTTAGTGCCCCACTTATTGTACTTTCTTCCTTCTATGTCCAAAAATTTGGCAGTTTGGAAAGATCTGGGCCTGGGGAATTTTTTATTGATTTCCAACGTAGTTCAATATACCGTGGTACTGTATTTTATCTTTCAATTTTATAGAAGATATAGGGAAATATCAACTTTGGACAATGCCAAAAAGCTTCTATCCAATATCTTAAAAACCAGAAAGACCGTTAAATACTATGTTATTTTTTGTTTGTCCCTGATATTCATGTCCTTTATAGTCATGGCCGTAGGAATATATCTGAACGAAGACCCTATGGCCGCTATGGGATATAACTATCAGCCAGAAAATATTAGCCCTGAAAAATTAAAGACCATCTTGATATCTACAGTGGTTGTTCTCGGGATAGTTGTTACCCTGGTAATGGGATGCATTTATTTTTTACTTTACGGAATCCTCCTAAAGAAACTTAAGAAGAACTATAAGGAACTGAAGGAAATGGATATTTAAACCCTGAATTTCCGTTTTTTGTTTTCCTCTTCGTAAGCCATTAACTCACTTTTGGGAATAACCTTTAAAAAGGAAGGATGTTGCTCAATGGCATATTCCAATTTTTCAATGATGGAATCGAAAGATTCATTTTCGTAATCGATATCCAATGGTTCCTTGATTACCATAGACTGCAGAATACCCTTCTTTTTAATGCGCAGTCCTTTTTTATCGAAAGATCTTCTAAAACCGTCTATGACCACAGGGACCACAATGGGCCTGTATTTCTTTATGATATGGGAAGTTCCTTTTCGCAACGGTTTCCAAGGTGTTGTGGTTCCTTGCGGAAAAGTAATGACCCAACCATCTTTAAGGGCAGTTCCTATATTGGAAATATCGCTCATTTTAACCTGCCTATTAACATCCTGTCCTTCGGACCTCCAAGTACGTTCTACACTTATGGAACCCGCGTATGCCAAAATTTTTGTCAACAGACTCTTCTTCATGGTTTCTGCCGCCGCCACATAATACATATTCAATTTGGGCTGCCATATGTACCCCAAATTTTTTATAGAATCTTCCCGGCCACTTAAACTGGCATTGAATACATGGAACATGGCTACCACATCTGCAAAATATGTTTGATGGTTACTTACGAAAAGAACATTTTGTGGAGGCAGTTTTCTAATAATATCAGAACCCTCTATTTCAATAGTATTAAATCCCCTATATCTTTTGTGGGTGATAACGGCCAGAATACGAATAAGCCACTTCTTTATAAACAAATTATGTCCAAACGGATTTTTCTTAAACAGGCCCATATATTTTTTGTTAACATTCAAAATTACAAAATAAGTACCTTATAACACTTGTTTAAACAATTCCTTAATTTCACTCAACATCATCGCCGTTGCCCCCCAAACCGTATAACCATTTAATTTAAAGGCTGGTACCTCAACATTCTGGGCGTAGGATGTATTCAAAATTTGATGAAATATTTTCTTATCGTCCATAAAATCATGCAAAGGAACCTCAACAATGGCCGCAACCTCATCTGCCTGCCTTAAAAACGGTTTCTCCTTTCTATACAGCCCAAGATAGGGCGTAACTTCAAAATTGCTTGGAGGAATATAGATTTCACTCATGGATCGGATTACAGTAATCTGCTCCCGAACTGCCCCCACTTCTTCCTGAGTTTCACGTAAAGCGGTCTCCAACAAATTTATGTCCCTCTTTTCCACCTTGCCACCTGGCAATGCAATCTGATTGCTATGAATACCCTTATAGGTATTTCTTAAGATTAGAAGTAAGTTCGTCTGGTAGTCCAGATTTGGGTAAAAAAGTGCCATTACTGCAGCCTGCTTGGGATTTTTCTTTACAATTTTACCGGACTCCAACTCCTTAATCCTAAACATTGGGGCCATTTTATAATGCGAAGCACTCCCTGGAAGTTCTAGATTTTCTATTTTTGATATTCTGTTGGAAAAATCGTCAAAATGCACGAATTCTATTTTTGTAATTTTCAGCAAATTAATTAAAAAACAACCAACCTTTAGGCGATATTAATCATTTAACACTCATTTAAAAAATAACACAAATTACATGACACTTAAAGAGATTTCACTTTATGCAATATTGTTTATGTTCCTTTTAGGGAGCTGCAAAGATCAGCCGACCGCCAAAGAAAACGAGCATCTGCAAAACAATATAAAAAAAGATAGTATTGTTCCCGAGGTGCCCGCAAAAGTTAAGAAAAAAGAGGAAGAGGCCTTTGAGCTCACGGAGGATAATGCTATTGAGTTTTTCTTCGATTACAGCAAAACCTTAAAGGAGAACAAGGTAAAACTTACCACTAGTCTAGGGGCCATTACCATTGAGTTGTTCGACAACGTCCCCTATCACAAGGCCAACTTTATCTACCTTACCAAAATGGGGTATTTCAATAATACCTATTTCCATAGAGTGGTTAAAAACTTTATCATTCAGGGAGGAAATGCCGATAATGTGGAAACTGCTGAAAAAAGATCAAAAATTGGCAGATACCTTTTACCTCCGGATACCAGAAAAGGGCACAAACACCATAGGGGAGTTGTATCCATGCCCAGCAGTGAAATTAACAACCCCCATAAATTGGCATCTCCCTACGAATTCTTTATAGTAGTTACCAAGCCCGGCTCCTATCATTTGGACGGTGGATATACCCCATTTGGACAGGTAATAGAAGGTATGGATGTGGTAGACGATATAAACAGTCAACCTGTGGACAACGGGGATTGGCCTTCCCAAAACATATATATATTAAAAGCGGAAGCCTTTGAATAAAGGATAAATAATTTGGAATCGATAGAAAGCAAGCGGTCCCATTCCCAACAACTACTTTCACCCAAAATTTAAATACAACTATCCTACCTTGGAACTACGGTAGATACTTGGAAGGGATATTTTAAATCTAACCGCAAGTAATCGGATCCCAATAACGATCAATATGGTTGCCACATAGGCGTAGGCATCATCATAGGGCAATTTACGCATTAGAAAAAAGCCTATACCCCCCATTATACAGGCCGTAGCATAAATTTCCTTCCTAAATATTACCGGTATTTCATTGCATAATATATCCCGTATCACCCCTCCAAAACAAGCTGTTATTGTACCAAGGGCAATACACATAACAGGAGGCAAGCCCGACTGTAGTCCATGTGAAATACCAACCATAGTGTAAAGACCTATCCCAATTGTATCGAAAAGAAATAGAGATCTGCGTACATATTTCAATTGATTCCTGAAAATTATTGCAAAAACAACGGTTCCAGCAATAACATAGACATAGGTGGGTTCCTGCATCCACAAAACTGGAGTATTGCCAATTAACAAATCCCTTAAAGTCCCTCCCCCGGTTGCCGTTACAAAGGCTATGATAAATACTCCAAAAAGATCAAGCTTTTTGTCCATAGCCACCAAAACCCCGGAAATAGCAAAGGAAATTATTCCTAATATATCAATTATGAAATAGAACATGATCTATGATTTTTGGGTGTAAAAATTATAATCTTTTAATACAGTATCTATATATTGAACGTCATATAGGTCCGAATTGGAATTTAAAAGACTTTCCACCTTATCCCTCAAGGCCTTCAAAGTCTTATAATCATGACTTTTTTTGGCAATTTGATAGGTTTCCTTTATTAGACGAACATCCTTGTCCGTTAATATAGTAACATTGGTAAACTTAGGAGTATAGGTTTCCTCTAACTCTTCCAAAATAGTATGTGAAATTTTCACCGTATTTTTTGTACTAATGACTACTGTACCGGCAGCGGCGTCCCCTAATCTTTGTTTTTTATCCGTAAATAAAATGGTCAATAAGCCTACGGACCCAAAGAAAAGCCAAATGTCCACAATACGCAGCATCCACCTAACCAATAAATGGGACCAGTGTACAGGGGATCCATCCAATCTTACCACCCTTATTTTCATAAGCATTTTCCCCACCGTTTGCCCATTGAAAAGGCTGTGCAATATTAAGCTATAAAACATGGCAGGAAGAAAAATAAGGCTTATCAATCCTATTTGTGTCCAACTGTCATCAAACACGTAGCCTAAGCCTCTTCCTATCAACTGCACCAGTACAGCATAGAGATATAGTATAAATCCGTCGATTAAAAAAGCTGCGATCCTTTCACCAATACCAACAATTTTATAATCCAGGTTTACATTTTGCGTTGTATTGATTTGAAGTTTGGACATATTAGTACTATTTTTATTTCTTAAAGGATTATCCCAGTATGCGTGAGGCAGCTTTTGTGAAGCAAAATAAAGAAAAATGGATAGCATTTGAAAAGGCTATCAACTATAATGCCCACATTAACCCGGACGAACTTGCCAATGGTTACATTCAACTGACCAACGACCTTGCCTACGCGCAGACCTATTACGCTGAAAGCAAGACATTAATGTACTTAAATTCCTTGGCCTCCCAAGCCCATCAAAAAATATATAAAAACAAAAAGGAGCACCGGAACAGAATAGTGGATTTTTGGAAAACTGAATTCCCACTTTTCTTTATGCACTATCATAAGACCTTGGGCATCGCCTTTCTAATCTTTATGATTGCCAGTGCCATAGGAAGTATTTCCGTTATTAACGATGACACCTTTGTGAGACTAATTTTAGGTGATGCCTATGTTAATGAGACCCTTAACAATATTGCCAATGGAGACCCTACAGCCATATACAAAGGAGGCAGTGAAATTGGTACTTTTTTTGGGATTACCATCAACAATATTAAAGTAGCCTTTATGGCCTTTTCCTTTGGCGTAATTACCAGTATTGGCACCGCCTATATTCTATTCAGCAATGGTGTAATGCTAGGAGCTTTTATTACTTTTTTTTATACTCAGGACGTCTTTTATCAGGCAAACAAGCAAATTTGGTTGCACGGGACCATAGAAATTTCCGTCATTATCATTGCTGGTTGTGCCGGATTGATCATGGGGAATAGCATTCTTTTTCCCAAAACCTATTCTAGACGGGTTTCATTTATGAAAGGGGCCAAAGACGGGTTGAAGGTAGTTGTCAGCACCATTCCCTTTTTTATAATTGCCGGTTTTATTGAAGGATTTATAACGCGTTATTCCAATATGCCCGCATGGTTGGCGTTTTTAATTATTGGCAGTTCATTGTTACTCATATTATTTTATTATATCGTTTATCCCATATTATTAAACCAATCTTATGCAAAACAAAAACCAGGAAAAATATATTGAACTAAGGGTAGATAGGGACTTTGGTGACATCATAAATACCTACTTCGATTTTTTTAAACAGAACCTTAAAAAATTTACCAATGTTTTTTTAAGCTACAATGGTATTTTTCTAATAGGACTATTGGTTGTAAGCTACTTGCTGGTATCAGGGGTAATAGGTCTTATCACCAACAACCAAAATTCAGTCCTGGAAACGGTAGGTTCAAGCAGTGAAGCCTATATCATGTATTTTATCTTTGGGGGAATTTTATTCTTCCTTATTTTCTTGATGGTAGCCGTGTTAAATTATAGCCTAAGCACTTCCTACATGATAAAATATGAGGAACATAGGGGGCAGAATTTTGATAAAACCGACGTTTGGGAAGAGGTGAAAAGCAATTTAGGGAATATCGTCGTTTTTATTTTAATATTGATAGGCCTCTTTTTTGGCCTTATGATCGCAGCTGTGGTTCTGACCTTTATACCACTGGCAGGAATGCTTGCGCAATATGTAATTCAATACTTCGTAATGGCCTGGGTTGGAGTGTCTTTTTTTGTTATGCTAAAAGAGAAAAGAAGTGTAACGGACGCTCTTGGAGAAGGTTGGAATTTGGTGACCAAAAACTTTTGGAGAGCGGTGGGCGTAAATTTTATCTTAGGATTCTTAATCGGTCTTTTGTTCATGGTGGTTATTATGATACCAGGGATCCTTATCGGAATCTACACTTTTCATGTAGTTCAAAACGACGTTGATCTGGGTGCTTCAGTGGTACCTACCATCATTTACACTTTGGGCACCTGCCTATTCCTGATAATAGCGGTTTATTCGCAATGTTTATCACAGTTCGTAAATGGGCTATTATACTTTTCCCTACATGAAAAAACGTATAATTTAAATTCAAGAAGCAAAATAGACCAAATAGGACTTCAAGACCAGTGATAAAATTAGCTGCCACCATGTACTGTTTTTTTGTCCTATTCTCCGGGCTGGCCCAAGAGGAAAAGAATTCGGTATCCTTAACCCAAGACACCAATAGTAAATTGGCATTGAGAACATTTGATGAAAATCTTATCCAAAAATATCAGGGAAAAGAATTTAACTACGACATCAAGGACGGGGAATCACAAAATCTGCTGGCCCGTTTTCTCAATTGGACCATGAACAGGCTTAGGGATGTTTTTGGCATTGACCTTCCACCAGGGCTTACCCAAATATTGGAATACATTATTTATGGGCTAATGGCTGCATTGGCCATATACTTGCTTATAAGATTCCTTACCGGAGAAAATGCCTCGGCCATATTTAGAAAAAAGGAGGCTGCAACCATAAACCTTAACTTGACAGAGGACCATATAGAGAGCTTGGATCTGGATTCACTGATAAGTGATGCCCTTCAACAAAAGAATTACCGATTGGCCATTCGTTTTCAATACCTAAAAGTTCTAAAAACACTATCCCAACATCAGATCATTGAATGGCATTATGAAAAAACCAATCAGGATTACGAGACAGAAATAAAGGTCCCAAAAATAAGGTTGCTCTTTAAAGATGTTTCCTATTTGTACGACCATATTTGGTACGGGGAACAAGAGATAGACGACCAAAAATATCATGCCGCACAGATGAAATTTGTCAACCTAAACAATATAGGTGCCCATGGATAAGCGTTCAAAAATAATCCTAGGGCTATTTCTTGCGGTACTTATTGGTATTATAGTAACGGAAATTGTGCGCCCTAAGCCCTTGAACTGGAGGCCATCCTATACGTCCTCTGACAAAATACCTTTTGGGTGCTATATATTGTTCCATGAACTTCCCAATCTATTTCCAGGACAAAAAATACAGGCTACAAACGAAAGTTTGTACAATATCTTGGTGGAAAGGGACACCACCATAGCCTCCAACTATTTATTGATAAATGATTTCCTGGACCTGGATAAACAGGAGGCCAATCGATTACTTCAATACGTGCATGCAGGCAACGATTCCTTTATTGCTGCTTCCAACTTTGGGACTTACCTCGCGGACACCCTAAATATTAAAGTAGAAACCCAATATTCCGTAAAGGAGGATACGGTGCTGATCGATCTTACCAACAATTCATTTTCCAAACGAAACTATTCTTTGACCAGGGGAATTTATATTACTTATTTTTCTTCTGTAGACACTTTAAACACTTCCGTTCTAGGTCATATTTCCTATGATTCGGAAAAAGGGCATATTCCTTCGGAGTCCAGTAAAAAAACCAAAAGCCCCAATTTTGTGAAGGTAAAATTCGGGAAGGGCAATTTTTACCTGAATACCGCTCCACAGACGTTTACCAACTACTATATGTTAAAGGGTAATAAGGACTATGTGGCCAATACCTTTTCCTATTTAAAGGATATGGATGTTTACTGGGACAACTACAAAAAAACTGGCCGGATAGTTATAGATTCCCCCATGCGTTTTATCCTCAACCAAGTATCCTTAAAGTGGGCCTATTATTTGAGTATGATCGGACTAATAATTTTTATAATATTTAAGGCCAAACGGGAACAACGTATTATTCCGGTAATTAACCCTTTGGGAAATTCCTCCATTGAATTTGCCAAAACTGTAGGGGGACTTTACTATGAGCACAGGGATTATAAAGATTTGATCGTTAAAAAAATAAAATTTTTTCTGGAGCAGATCAGAAGTAATTATCATCTTAATACCGAAGCTATCAACGAAAAAACCGCTATGGATCTGGCGGTAAGGTCGGACAAACCACTTTCTGAAGTCAAGGATCTACTGGATATGATAGTGCATCTAAAAAATAAAAAGCATCACAGTGAACAGGATGTAATTCAATTGAACAAAAAATTAAATCAATTTAAAAAATAATACATGGAAGAAAGTCAAAAAGGGGAGGACTACAAGCCGTTGGAATTTAAGAGCAGAATAGACCTTGGTCAACTACAGACATCGGTAGCACAGATAAAAACCGAATTGGGAAGAGTTATCATTGGACAACAGGACATGATCGAATTGTTAATTATTTCCATTCTTGCCAACGGACATTCCTTGATCGAAGGAGTTCCAGGGGTAGCCAAAACGGTTACCGCCAAACTTTTGGCAAAGACCATGAATGTAGACTTCAGCAGAATCCAATTTACACCGGATCTAATGCCGAGCGATATTTTGGGTACTTCAATTTTTAATGTAAAGACCTCGGAATTTGAGTTTAAAAAGGGGCCTTTATTTTCCAATATTATTTTGATCGATGAAATTAACCGAGCCCCTGCCAAGACACAAGCGGCCTTGTTTGAAGCTATGGCCGAACGCCAAATAACCATGGACGGACATACTTATGAAATGTCGCCACCATTTTTGGTATTTGCCACCCAAAATCCTATTGAGCAGGAAGGCACTTACCGACTTCCGGAAGCACAATTGGATCGATTCCTTTTTAAAATTAAAGTAAACTATCCATCCCTGGAGGAAGAGATAGCGATTTTGGAAAGTAAACATCGCCAAAAAAATAAAAACTTGGAAAGCTTAATAACTTCGGTGCTTACGGCGAAGCAAATAGCCAACTATCATGAGGTTATCAAGGAAATTATAATAGAAGACAACTTAATGAAGTATATAGCCGGAATTGTCCACAACACGCGTAACAATGCCAACCTATATCTTGGTGCCTCCCCTAGGGCTTCCATAGCTATCATGGACGCCTCCAAAGCTCTGGCAGCTATCCACGGACGTGATTTTGTAACCCCGGATGATATTAAGAAAGTGGCAACCCCAGTTTTAGGGCACAGGGTTATATTGACGCCGGAAAGGGAAATGGAAGGCTTTACCCCGGATAAAGTGATAAAACAAATAATGGAGACTATTGAAATCCCAAGATAATCGGTTGATCTTTAATTAAATCCTTTGTAAGATGAGAATCGATATATATAACTATGGAGTAATGTATAGCAGAAAAAATACATGAAAAAAATCTTTAAAGACATTTATCTGGAAAGGCGATTTTTTATCGTTCTGTCGAGCTTGGTCTTAGGCTTTTTAATATCTTATATGGTGCCGGATATCTTGGGAGCGTTAGAATTGCTGTTCTTTATTTTTGTTTTGATTTTTTTGGTTGATATTATATTGGTATTTGCCTCCAAAGGCAGCATAAATGCTGAGCGCCAAGTTCCCAAAAAACTCTCCAATGGGGATGAAAACGAAATTGGCATAAACATCCAAAATTCATATTTGTTCCCGGTAGGCGTGAAGATTATGGATGAAATTCCACATCAGTTTCAAAAGCGCGATTTCGGTATTTACACTACCCTAGGGAAAGGAAAGAAAAAGGTGTTCAAGTATAACTTGAAACCTACGGAAAGAGGAGTATATTCCTTTGGGAATTTGAACGTCTTTGCCAACTCCCCTATTGGTTTCATCTCTAAAAAGTACACTTTTGGCAATGAGCAACAAGTCCCTGTCTACCCCTCCTTTTTACAATTGCGGAAATATGATTTAATGGCCTTTACCAATAAACTCTTCGAATATGGCCTTAAGAAAATTCGCCGTATTGGCCATACCATGGAGTTCGAGCAAATTAAGGATTATGTTCTGGGGGATGATATCCGAAACATTAACTGGAAGGCGACGGCAAAAAAAGGTGGCCTGATGGTAAATCAGTACCAGGATGAAAAGTCACAACCCATATATTCTGCAATAGATAAGGGCAGGGTCATGAAAATGCCTTTTAATGGACTTAGTTTATTGGATTACGCCATAAATGCCACATTGGTTATTTCCCACATTGCCATTAAAAAACAGGACAAGGCCGGAATGTTCGCCTTTAGCAGAAAGATTGAAAACCGGGTCGTTGCCGAAAGGCGAAGCTCGCAAATGAACCTAATATTGGAAACGCTTTACAATTTGGATACCAATTTTGCAGAAAGTGATTACAGTCGATTATACGCCGATATTAAAAGAAATATTACCCACAGGAGCCTACTATTGCTATATACCAATTTTGAGACCTTGGATGCCCTGGAGCGGCAACTTCCCTACCTACAGGCTATTGCCAAGCAACATTTATTAGTGGTTATTTTCTTTGAAAACACTGAATTGCTCAAATTTACGGATGAAAAAGCCGAGACCATCCAACAAATATTTGAAAAGACCATTGCGGAGAAATTCGTTTATGAAAAGAAGCTAATCGTTAACGAATTAAGGAAATACGGTATCCAGACTATACTAACAAAACCTGAGCACTTGACCACAAATACCATCAACAAATATTTGGAAATAAAAGCACGCGGACTAATTTAGAATTCGGAATACATAAATTCCTTTATCAATCCATATCCCTCTTTCCAAAGGTCATATTTTCTTCGATGATTTCGACCATCATCTCCTTTTCCTTTCTATGTTTCTTCTCCGAAAATATATCTATAGTTATTCCTATGGACACTCCTCCCAATACTGTAGCAGCAAGGTCCCTATTGTCCCAACCCTTGTATTTATACTCATCATAGGCCTCCTTGGCCAAGCCTGCCAATAAACTTGAAGTTACTGCTCCTGCAACTCTCCAATAGCGGTTTCCTCCTGAAAAGCCATCCGCTATATCGGCACCGATAGCCCCACTTAAGGTACCGGCCGCGAAATGCTCGACCTTATCCTGTTCCAGTTGCGCGAACAACGGCAATGCGCATAAAAATAAGACAATACCTATTACGACAGTTTTCATCGGCCACAAAGATACTAATGCCTTTACAAATTCTCTTGGATTAGGATTTATATAAAATTTGTATATTAACAACAGCTTACAAACACTACTAAAATGAATTCGAAATATACCCGCATATTTTCCGGAAGTTTTATTTTGGCACAGACCATAGAAAATCAATTAAGGGATATTGGCATAATACCTGTGATAAAGGACGAATCGGAATCTGGAAGATTGGCAGGCTTTGGATCCGCCATTCAAGGGAACCAGCAAATTTATGTCCATGCCGATGAGTTGGGTAAAGCGCATGATATTGTCAAAAAAGTTATAAACGCGTAAAAGAAGACCCGGCTAAAGGGTTTTTTATAAAACATTCCTGACCATACCGTTCGTATTAATGGCCAAATCATGATTCGTTAAATAAAAACTTTGGCCACTTTGCAACACAAACCATATAATTCTAGCATAACCCCTTAGAATTTACTACTTTTAGATATAGGAAAATTTAGTTTTCCATCTCCCCAACAAGTCAGCGATCACAAATTTCCCCCTGGCAATTAAACAGCTCTATTAAAAATCAAAGCAACCTATCTTGAAACATAGGTTGACCCCTTGTAATATCATGTAAATCCAAATGGAATTAACAACATAAAACTTCACCGTCATGAAAACAAAATTGAGTCTCACTATATTGGCCATAGTCTTATTGGCCATAAGCTATTTTTGGACCCCGAAAACCACACCCCAAGTATTGGAGGTTACACAGGAAGCCAGTTTTTACTCCATGAAATGTACTGTTGCCAAATACCTATTGAGCAATGTGGATACCACCCAACAAATTGCACCATTATTTGCAAACCTTGGGAATTTACATTTCGAAATAAGTACAAAAGACCAAAAGGCCCAAACCTATTTTGATCAGGGCGTAAAACTTACTTATGCCTTTAATCATGCCGAAGCCCATCGCTCGTTTATGGAAGCATCGCGACTAGACCCCAAGTCGGCCATGACCTATTGGGGGCAGGCCTACGCCTTAGGTCCAAATATAAATGACCCCATGCCGGATGACGAGCGTAGGAAAAAATCTTATGAAGCAATAGTAAAAGCCCAAAACTTGTCCAAAAGCGGTACACCCAAAGAAAAAGCTTTAATAGAAGCTCTGGCGCATAGATATAGCGATGATTTAACAAAAAAAATTTCAGAATTGAACTTGGCCTATATGGATGCCATGGAAAAGGTAGTGGAAGCATTTCCTGATGATGCCCATGTACAGACCTTGTACGCCGCTTCCATTATGAATACGATGCCATGGAATTATTGGGACAATGAAGGTAACCCAGCACCCCACACACTTAAAGGCAAAACTGCACTAGAGAAAGCTATGGAACTAAATCCAGATCATCCAGGCGCCCATCACTATTATATCCATATGGTTGAACTTCCCAAACCGGACCTCGCCATTCCCAGTGCAGATAGGCTAGGATCTTTAATGCCGGCAGCAGGACACATTGTTCACATGCCATCCCATATTTACATTAGGGTCGGTAGATATGAGGATGCTGTAAAGGTAAATCAAGCCGCTATTTTGGCAGATGAGGACTACATCTCCCAATGTTATTCCCAAGGCATGTATCCATTGGGATATTACCCGCACAATCTACACTTTCTATGGTCGGCCTCTACCCTCTTGGGCAACAGTGACCTAGCTATTGACGCCGCAAAAAAAACCGCGGAAAAAGTCCCTCTAGGCGAGATGGTGACTTTACCGTTTTTGCAAGATTTTGCTTCCACGCCACTATTGGCCTATACCCGTTTTGGAAAGTGGAATGAAATTCTGACCATCCCTTATCCAGGAGATGAATATAAACATCTTAAACTTATTTGGCATTACGCAAGGGGAATTGCCTTTGTCAGGAAAAATAACATCAAAGAGGCCAAGGAAGAACTGGAAGTCCTGAAGCTAATGAAGAACGACCCGGAACTGGAAACTGTTGTTGCCAATTATACCAATCCATCTTCAAGTATAGCCCAAATTGCACATGGGGTTGTTTCCGGTGAAATAGCCAATGCTGAAGGTAATATACAAGATGCCTTGGAACACCTAAAGCAAGCGGTATTTTATGAGGACCAGCTAATATACAGCGAACCTACCGCATGGCATATACCAGTTAGACAGACTTTAGGCGCCGTTTTATTAAGGGCTCAAAAATATGAAGAAGCTGAAAAAGTGTATAAGGAAGACTTGGAAATCCTCCGTCAAAACGGCTGGTCTTTAATGGGGTTGCACGAAAGCCTTGTTGGCCAAAATAAATTGGAGGAGGCCAAAAAAATCAAACAAGAATTTGATAATGCCTGGAAACATTCAGATATAGCTTTAAAAACTTCTGTCCTATAACTATGCCCAAAAAATATAGCTGGGGCACATTTTAAGGAATCTTCCAATACGTTGGGTAATCTTTTCTTCTAATTTGGGTATAGTAAAGAACTAATTCAATGTCATTCCTACAAATGCTTCACTTCTGCCTTGGCAAGGTTAAATTCCTCCATCATGTCCAAAACAATTTGGGCTGCGGGTTTTATTTCGTTGATTATTGCAGCCACCTGACCAATTTCCAATTCCCCTTCCTCCAAATCGCCTTCGAACATCCCTTTTTTAGCCCTGGCCCGACCTAAGAGGGACTTTAGTTCCTCCACCGTTGCACAGTCGGCATAGGCATTTTGTATATCGTTATAGAATTTATTTTTGATCAATCTAACGGGAGCCAATTCCTTTAAGGTCAATTGCGTGGCACCTTCACCGGCCTCTACCACTTTTTGCTTAAACAAGGGATGCGAAGAGGCTTCATTGCTCGCCACAAATCGACTGCCCACCTGCACCCCATCGGCACCCAAAACCATAACGGCCAACATGGCCCAGCCCGTTGCTATTCCCCCCGCCGCTATTAAAGGGATGCTTATTTTTTCTTTTACTGCAGGAATTAAAGTTAGTGTAGTGGTCTCATCCCTACCATTATGTCCACCAGCCTCAAAACCTTCCGCAACAATGGCGTCTACCCCAGCTTCCTCTGCCTTTTGCGCAAATTTCACACTGCTCACCACGTGCACCACCGTAATTCCCCTGTCCTTTAAATATGTAGTCCAAGTTTTGGGATTTCCTGCCGAGGTAAATACAATTTTTACATCTAGTTCCACTATGATTTCCATTAGTTTTTCGATATCCGGATACAGCATAGGCACATTGACCCCAAATGGCTTATTGGTGGCCAACTTACACTTCTCTATATGTTCCCGGAGTACCTCTGGATACATGGACCCTGCACCTATTATCCCCAATCCGCCGGCATTGGAAACTGCAGATGCCAAACGCCATCCACTAGCCCAAACCATTCCTGCCTGAATAATTGGATACTGTACTCCAAAAAGATCTGTAATTCTATTTACCATTAGTTTTTTATCAATTTAAATTCCTTGTGTACCCCATCCACATTTACGCGTACAATATACAGGGCCGTACTTAAATTTTCTACTGATATTTCCTCGTTGCCTTGGATAAATTGCTTTTCCAGAATGCGCTTCCCGTAGGTATCAAACAGCGTTAAACGAGCACTTCCAAAGGCCTCGGGAAGCTGTACTTGAAACTCTGTCTTAGAGGGATTCGGAAATAAATACCACTCATCCCCAGCATATGAAATATCTATTCCCAATTGCGCCAAGGGTAGGGCAAAATTGGGTATTCCATAGCCCATTTGGGAATTTGGATTTTGATAACGTGAAGACGATTCCCGCACCATTGCCATAATCTCCATATTGTTTTTTTCAGGGAATGCCTGCCAAAAGGAAGCAATAGCGCCGGCCATTATGGGCGAAGCAAAAGAAGTGCCATTATTTTTCACCAATCTGTCGTCCGGGCCTATTACCGTTGCTCCTGAACCCAAGGCCATTCCATCTGGTTTAATCCTTCCATCTGCGCTTGGCCCCCTAGAACTAAATGCCACATAATCGCCAGATGTATCAACCGCTCCAACACCAAATACATTGGCATCTGCCGGAGCCGTAATAATACCCCAAGAACTATCACCGGAATTCCCGGCAGAATTCACAACCAGAATCCCCTTTTCAGTTGCAATATTGGCCCCTTTGGAAATAAATGCAGTATTTCCATCCATATCCGCTGGGGAATAATTATATCTTGGATTATCATAGGTACTATATCCCAATGAACTATTGATTATATCTACCCCAAGGCTATCTGCCCGCTCAGCGGCCTCCACCCAATAGCTTTCCTCCACCGGCGTTTCGGTAGCGGCATCTTCCGTTCTAAAAAGCAGGTAACCGGAATCCGGAGCAGTCCCAACAAATTGTCCCTCCACAAAACCAGCCATATCGGACAATACCCTGGTGCCATGATCATTTCCGTTGGCTGCATGAATGTTTGTTGATCGAACAACAAAATCATACCCACCCCATAAATCATTGTTGGTACGTAAACGATCAAATGCTTCCATTTGATACACATTGGGGAAGCCACTATCCAAAACGGCAATTAAAAAACCTTCACCCGTAAAGTTATTTAGATGCAAAATATGTACCCCCAATTGTTTTACTTGCGCATCGCTTTGGCCATAAACAAAATCCGCCTCTTGTTCCAGAAACTTGTTAGAATGATTGTTGGACTGATTTCTCGATGCCATGATCGAGGTGGATTTGGCATTCAAACCCTTATCTGCATAAGAAATATGGTCAACGAACTGAAGGTCCGTTAAAGCCGAAATATCTGATACACTACCCAGTACATGAACACAATTGAACCATTTGGACTTGGCCTTGACCGTAATCCCATTTTGAAGTTTTAACTGGGCGATATATGCCTCGTTGACAGGAACATCCCTCTCATCTATGGCTATATTAAATTTGTTCTTTTTTTGTATTGCCCGTTCCGATAAAATACTTGATGGATTTAAAATGGACTCCTCTACCTGTTCCTTATCTTTAAAATATACCCAGGCATGCTCTTGCGACCTTCCCAAAATAGAGAATATTAAAAATAGAAAAAGGGTAGCCTTGACCATTTTAAGAGATTACACCAGACCCAACCAGTTCCTCTCCAATATACCAGGCTACAAATTGCCCCTCCGTAATAGCCGATTGTTTTTCAACAAAATCTACATACAAACCGGCATCCACCTTGTAAAGAGTCGCCCTTTGCAAAGGTTGACGGTATCTTATCCTGGCCATTACCTCCATAGTCTGGTCTACTTCCAATGCCAAATCCGTGCGTACCCAATGCAATTCATCATTGCTTACAAATAAGGTCCTACGGTAAAGTCCTGGGTGACTCTTCCCTTGACCGGTATAGATTACATTTTGGTCAACATCGGTTTCAATTACGAACAAAGGTTCTTTGGTACCCCCTACGTCCAATCCCTTACGCTGTCCTTTTGTAAAATAGTGGGCCCCTTGGTGCTCCCCTACCACCTTCCCATCGGTTAGGTCATAGTGAGGTTTTTCTGCGTAATAGGCCAATTCCTCCAATTTGGAATTAAACTGGGGAAGGGTACTCCCATACTGCTCCAATACCGCCGGCACTTCCACAATTATTCCTTTTTTGGGCCTTAACTTCTGTTGAAGAAATTCTGGCAAACGCACCTTCCCAATAAAGCAAAGGCCTTGGGAATCCTTTTTATCGGCAGTTATCAAGTCATTTTCCGCAGCAATTTTTCGCACTTCAGGCTTCTGTAATTCACCTATCGGGAATAAGGTTTTGGCAAGTTGTTCTTGGGATAGCTGGCATAAAAAATAAGATTGGTCTTTATTTCCGTCCGCACCGGCAAGCAACTGATACGTTTCCGTTCCATCCTCATTTTTAATAACTCCCTTTCTACAATAGTGTCCTGTCGCCACATAGTGTGCTCCCAGCTGCATGGCAATTTTCATAAAAACATCAAACTTTATTTCCCTATTGCAAAGCACATCAGGATTTGGTGTTCTGCCTTTCTCGTATTCCCTGAACATATAATCCACAATGCGTTCTTTATACTGGGCACTTAAATCTACTGTTTGAAAGGGTATTCCCAACTTCTCGGCGACTATAAGGGCATCATTGCTATCCTCCAACCAAGGGCATTCCTTGGAAATCGTCACGGAATCGTCATGCCAATTCTTCATAAATAGGCCAATAACTTCATACCCTTGTTCCTTTAATAGATATGCCGTAACACTGGAATCCACACCGCCGGAAAGTCCGACTACCACCTTTTGCATCTGTAATTATTTATTGTTTACCCTTGGTCGCTGCAAACCATTTATGGCTTACACTTAATATGCAAAAATACAAAATTGGAATTTGCCCGCCTTATAAATATAATCCAACTAAAATAAAAGAACCGTCCACCTGTTAGAAGGAAAACTATATTCAAAAAAATACCCATACATCAAAAGAAGCCACTTTAGCATACTAAAAAGACCACTTTACAACTATTAGTTTTCTACAGCTTAAAAAAGCACAATCTTTGGGAACCCAAAACTTACCAAACTAAACCAAATCAATGCTAAAAACCCCAACCATCTGGTCGGGGTTTTTGTTTTTAAAATTATCCCAGTACCTCAATCTTCCTCTTCAAAAGCATCAATTACCTCATTACCATCCTAAAAAGGCCATTAAACGGCAATAGGTATATTAACCAATTAAATTTCAGTGGTATTTGGGTTCCCACTACAGAACCGTGGATTATGTCCAAAAAAAAGTGCTTGAAAAAATTCAAGCACTTTAATCGTATATTAAAATAAACTAGACTTATTTCTTACCTATTTTTTTCTGTTCCTCAGCCTGCTCCATCATCTCGCGCATCTTTTTCTGAAACTTATTTTCCTTCTTAGGCTTCTTTTTATTCTCTTGTATCTGGGCGTGGATCTTGTCCTCGTCCAAAATGAAATTCTTGATGGCCAGCATTATAAAAATAGTAATCAAGTTAGACACAAAATAATATAAACTTAGTCCACTTGCGTAGTTGTTAAAGAAAACCAACATCATCAAGGGGGACAAATACATGATAAATTTCATATTCGGCATCCCGGGTTGCGTCTGCATATTCTGTCCAGTGGTCATCATCATATAAAAGAATATGGCAACAGAGGCCAAAATAGGAAACAAGCTTACATGATCCCCATAAAATGGAATGGTAAATGGCAATTGCGCTATAGCATCATAGGAAGAAAGGTCATCTGCCCACAAAAACGGTTTCTGTCTCAACGCAAAGGAAGTTGGGAAAAACATAAACAGGGCGTAGAAGATCGGCATCTGCAACAGAGCAGGCACACAACCACTCATAGGGCTTACCCCGGCCTTATTATACAATTTCATAGTTTCCTGTTGCTTTTTCATGGCATTGTCCTTGAACTTCTCATTAAGCTCGGTAATTTCAGGTTTCAATACCTTCATTTTGGCTTGGGACAAGTAGGATTTATAGGTAGCTGGCGACATTATAAGTCTCACCAAAATGGTCATGACCACAATAGCTATACCGTAAGGTAAGAAGGAACTTAGGAAAGTATATACAGGAGTAAAGATATATCTGTTGATCCATCCAAAAATACCCCAGCCAAATGGAATGGAATCTTCCAACCCCAATTCCTTGTACTGAGCCAAAACCTTTACATCTGTTGGTCCGTAGTACCAATTAAAATTATACGCAAACTCACCACCCTGCAGCTCCAAGGGCACCTCGGCAGCGAACTCCTTGGTAAATTGTTGGGTATGACTTTCCTCCTCCACTAAATTTACCGAATTCAATTTGGCCGTTTTAAACTTATTCGCATAGGTAAGAATAGAACTAAAGAAATGCTGTCTGTAAGAAATCCATTTTATATCCACTTCCGTTTCCTCATCCTCACTGCCTTCGGATAATTTACTTATTTTGTCACCATCGTGGTTATAGGTAACCCTGGTATATCTATTTTCATATTGGATACTTTTGGAATGGCGGATCGACTTCATCTTCCAATCCAAATCAATGGGCTTGGAACTATTTACGATGCCATTTAAGCCTTGAGAGCGCACTGTAAAACCAATCAGGTATTCGTCAGGTTTCATTTCGTAGCGATATTCCAAGAACTTATCCGAGGCCACTTTGGCTTTCATGGACAACACCTGATTTTCACCAGATTTGGAAAGAGTGGGTTCAAAATATAGATCGTTGGTATTTAAAACCCTATTGTCCGAAGTACTAAAATTAAGTGCAAAATTGGCATTGCCGTCTTTTATCAAATAAACCGGAATGGAATCATAGGTTACGTAACCTTTCATTTTCGCCTCAATTATCTGGCCTCCCTTGTTACTTATTTCCAAATAAACCACATCGTTCTCCAATACTGTGGTTCCTTCTGAAGGAGCCGTATATCCAAAGGCACCTAAAGCACTTTTGTAGCTTGCCACCGCTGTTGAATCTTGTAGATCGATTGTTTTGGGTTGGGCAATCTCTTCTTTGGGAGCTTTGGCTTTTTGCATTTCAGCGGCTTCCAGCTGCTCTTGTTTTGCCTTCTGTGCTTGCAGCTCTTCCGGTGTTGGCTGGTTCTGCCAAAACATAAAAATAAGAATCCCAAAAATCAGCACAAAACCGATAATGGTATTAATATCCAATTTCTTTTCCTCCATCTAAAGTTTAATTTAAAATATTATCGGCAGAAATACAAACAACATCTACTTTCCCAGCGAATTAAATCAGCTTGCAAATATATGCCCAATTGGGGGATATATGCCAAACTGGCACTAGTTTATTGCATTCCTTCCTTCTGATGCTTTAAGGCCGCTTTAATAAACCCTACGAACAACGGATGCGGATTGTCTACCGTACTCTTGTATTCAGGGTGATATTGAACCCCAATAAACCAAGGATGGGCAGGAACCTCTACTATTTCTACCAATCCGGTTTCCTTGTTTACACCGGAAGCTACCAGTCCAGCTTCCTGCAATTCCTTTTTATATTGGTTGTTAAACTCATAACGGTGACGGTGGCGTTCAGAAATTTCGGATGCCCCATGATAGATTTTTTGCACCAGACTGCCTTTTTCCAAATGACAGTCCCAGGCTCCCAATCGCATAGTTCCACCCTTATTGACAATATTTTTCTGTTCCTCCATTATACTGATCACTGGATCTGGGGTATTTTCATCCATCTCCGTGGAATTGGCCTTTTTAAGACCAAGTACATTTCTGGAATATTCTATAACGGCCATCTGCATTCCCAAACAGATGCCCAAAAATGGTATTTTATTTTCACGGGCAAACTGCACCGCTTTAATTTTTCCTTCTATTCCTCTTTCCCCAAAACCTGGGGCCACCAGTATGCCGTCCAGACCTTGCATCTTCTTTTCAATATTCTTTGCAGAAAGATGTTCGGAATGAATTGATTTCACTTTTACTTTTACATGGTTCACAGATCCGGCATGGATAAAAGACTCCAAGATGGATTTATAGGAATCCTGCAATTCAACATACTTCCCAATGAGGCCAACCGTTACTTCATTTTTAGGATTTTTATGCCATTGTAAAAATTGTTTCCAATTTGTAAGATCCGGCACTACATTGTCTGGCAGGGCCAATTTCTTTAAGGTCACGGTATCCAATCCTTCCTCTTGCATTAAAATAGGCACATCATATATAGTCGATGCATCTATGGATTGTATTACCGCCTCCCTTTTTACATTGCAAAAAAGTGCCAATTTATCTTTTAAATCGTCTGGAATTTCATGTTCTGTCCTACAAACCAAGATATCGGCCTTTATCCCACTTTCCATCAAGGTCTTTACGGAATGTTGGGTAGGCTTGGTTTTTAATTCTCCGGCCGCAGAAAGATAAGGCACCAAAGTCAGGTGGATCACTATCCCATTATTATCGCCCAACTCCCATAGTAACTGGCGAACGGCTTCAATATAGGGTAAGGATTCTATATCCCCAACGGTACCACCTATTTCGGTAATTACAATATCATAATCCCCGCTCTTTCCCAATAATTGGATACGTTCCTTAATTTCGTTGGTAATATGGGGTACTACCTGAACGGTCTTTCCCAAAAATTCACCTCTGCGTTCCTTTTCGATAACACTTTGGTAAATTCTTCCAGTGGTAACATTATTGGCCTGTGAAGTCCTAACATTTAAAAAACGCTCGTAATGCCCCAAGTCCAAATCGGTCTCGGCACCGTCATCGGTAACATAGCATTCACCATGCTCATATGGATTTAAAGTTCCCGGATCAACATTTATATAAGGATCTAATTTTTGGATAGTGGTTCTGTAACCTCGAGCCTGTAATAATTTAGCAAGAGAGGCTGCTATAATCCCTTTTCCGAGGGATGAAGTAACCCCGCCGGTTACAAAAATATATTTAGTCTGCGACATGAAGCGTTAGGTTGAATTCGTAACGCGAGCAAAAATACGAATTGCTATCACAATTCACGGGTATTATTGGGGAAAATCTTTTTGAATTTTACGAATTAGGCCCTCAAGTCCGTTAATTTTAATTTCCAGCATGGCCCTCAACAAATTTCCCAGCTTTCCCTCTGGAAATCCGCTTTGTTGAAACCATATCAAATAAGGTTCGGGCAATTCCACCAAATATCTTCCCTTAAATTTACCAAATGGCATTTTATAATGTGCCAATTCTATTAATTGTCTCTTGTCCGGAACTATATTCATACTACAGATTCTACTCAAAGATACCATCTTCAGGAACGCATCCCAAGTTTTTGATTGAAATCTATTAACTAATATACCCAAGGCCCATATTAAACTTTCTATTTCGAAATTTCGTACTTTTAAGACAAATCACCTATCTTTATACACGTACGATTTACATTTATAAAGAATTGCGCCTTATCCATGGATATGTCCAAAAGAATAGAGTGGGCAACCCAGAGGAAAAATTTTAGTACACAGCAGGCCCAATAAATACGCACGGAAAGTGCAAAAGTGATCCATATAGTACCTTCAATAAAAAAATAAAATAGAACAGATGAAACGAAGAACATTTATAGGAACCTCAGCAGCGGCATCGGTTGGCATGCTGGCATACAAAACTGGAAATGCAATGGAGCCAAACAAAAAAGAAGCGTCCAAATTAAAAAACAACATTAACCATAGTGTTTGCTACTGGTGTTATGGGAGCATTCCGCTAGAAGATTTTTTAAAGTCACTAAACGACCTGGGCGTAAAAAGCATTGACCTTATTGGCCCAAAAGACTGGCCATTGCTTAAAAAGTACAATATTAATTCCTCCATGTGCAACGGGGCCGAAATAAGTCTTACGGAAGGATGGAACGACCCTAAATATCATGAGACTTTGATTAAAAATTACACGGAAATGATTCCCAAGGTGGCAGCAGCAGGATATACCAATCTTATCTGCTTTAGCGGTAACAGAAGGGGAATGGATGATGCTGTTGGATTACAAAACTGTGTGGACGGATTAAAGAAGATTATGCCGCTGGCCGAAAAACACGGAGTGATAATACAAATGGAGTTATTGAATTCCAAGGTGAACCACGAAGATTATATGTGCGACCACACTGAATGGGGTGTGGAATTGTGCAAAAAATTGGGATCCAACAATTTTAAACTCCTTTACGACATTTACCATATGCAGATAATGGAGGGCGATATTATACGCAACATACAAGACTACCATTCGTACTTTGGACATTACCATACCGGTGGAAATCCTGGACGAAATGAAATAAACGAAACCCAGGAATTATATTATCCGGCAATAATGAAGGCTATTTTGGCTACTGGCTACAAAGGACATGTGGCTCAAGAATTTATCCCCACTTGGGACGATAAAATAGCAGCCCTAAACGAAGGGGTTACCATTTGCGACGTTTAAGAAATAGATGCAATTAAAGGAGACTTTAAAAAATCTCCTTTAATTGTTTAAGGCTTTTTTAATCTTTTTATTCCAAATTAATTGCTGAACGGTATCCCGGGAAAAGTTGGTTTCGGAATCATATTGGTTCTGATAGTCGTTTAGCTCACGAAGTATATTCCTATATATCTCCTTTACCTCAGACTTTGCATTGCTGGTAAATTTGGTCTTGTCCAGAATTTGCCTCAATTTTCGGGCATACACTTCGGATATATCAAAATGCAATTGCTCATGGCTTAATATGATCGGATTCGCCAATTTAGGCTTGTACCAGGATTTATCCGGATAAAAATGGGTGTCCACCTTGAAATCGAGTTCCATTCTATCCTTGGTTCCCTGAGCAGAAAAACTGTAGGTGATACCGCTGGCCGTAATAGCCGCGGCATTGGAAATATTGGATGGCTTGCCCTTGAAATCGGACCACTCTAATTTTCCTGTGGGGGTCCATAAAACCACTTCCTCTGCCTGGCCATAGCCCAAATGGAGCATTAGCCCTATAAGAAGCCATACTACTTTCTTCAAAGCTCCCACTGGAAAGTAATATTCCTTACGATGTCCGGATGCAAACTATAATGAACGGGGCAGGTACGAGCCGTATGTTCCAAAATTTTTCTATGTTTATCAGAAATTATCTTGGGCATATTAAATTTAACATCTATCCTGGTAATCCGCCTGGGATCGGCCTCCATATGCTTTGTTACTTCGGCAGTGGAATTCTCCAAATCCAATTCCAAGCCCCTGGCCTTTATTCCCATAACAGAAAACATGCAACTGGCCAAGCCTGTGGCAACGGTGTCCGTAGGGGAAAATGCTTGTCCCAAACCATGATTATCCAAGGGTGCATCCGTAATAAAGGAATTGCCAGATCTTATATGTTCACAGTTTGTTCTTAGTCCACCGGTATAGGTTACTTTCGCGGTCATAGGATTCAGTCTTTAAGTTCAATAACATTCATATTCTCATATCCAAGAATATAAGAGGCCCTGTTATAATACCCGGAAGAGATGTCTTTGTTGAAGTTAAATTTGTTGCCCACATATTCGGTCTCCCCAACAAGTTTTGAGGCACTTACCAAGTCATTTTTATAGGCCAATTTTAAAAGAAGGTCATAGGTGAGGTCAAAACCACGAACCGCATAAGCATCCGGATCCGCCCCAAATCTCTTTCTATATAATTTTACAAAACTATTCTCCCCAATTTCCCGTGAAGCCGAAGGATAGGTAAACCTCAAATTGGAAAGATGGGAATAGGAAACAACCTCACTGTCAAAAGCCTTGTTTTTGTCTGTTGTAAAAAGTCGTATACCAATATCCTCACTTATCAAAGAATTAAGTAAAGAACCTACGTGATAAACCACATTGGCCTGGTCGGTTTCCAAAAACACCCAGTTCTCGGTCTCTAAAGAAAGTATCTTGGAGATTTTATCGATATCCACGGTTCGATCCTCCTTTAAAGCCACTATTTTGGCCCCGGGAAACTTCATTAACAAAGCAGATTCCGTAGGCTTGTTCTTCTGATCTGCAATTATGATTACATTTTCCTTTGTCCTTAATCCTTCAACATAGGTCATCATATGATCTGCCATCACCTTTTCCGAAGGCAGGGCAAAAAACACATTGTTCAAACTTAAATCGCTCTTATCTGTTAAGGGTGCTACCACGGGCACTCCATATTCCGAAGCTTGCAGCGCTACCTCTTTTAAGGATTGGGACTCCAAGGGACCAAAAATTGCCGATACCCCAATTAAATTTTCCTTTTGCAAAATTCCCTTGGTGCGATTCAGGTCCAATTGGGTATCATATGTTTTAACATCTACGGAGATTCCCAGTTTGGCTATGGAATCCAAGGCAACCATTGCCCCGGAATAGAGTCCCAAACTGTATTTTACATCTTTTCTGTTCTCAATGGCACTCTTGGTGGCAGCATTATCGTTTAAATCCAATCTATCCAATCTGAACGGTAAGAGAAATACCAATTTTGGACGGTTTAATGTGTTGACACTGTCCCTTAAGTTGATCTTATCCAGTATAAGGGCATTTTTTACATCAAAATTTCCTGTCTGGGCCTTTGGCAGTTTCAATACCATACCCGCCTTTAACCCATCTTTTAATTCCGGATTAAGTTCCAATAATTCCGTATAAGTAACACCAAATTTACGCGTAAGTGAAAACTCGGTTTGTTTTGGTTTCACCTCATAAAAATTATAATTCTCAATATTGACCTCACCGGTCTCCATCTTTTTCACCGGTATCCTCAGTATCATACCTTCCTTAAGCCCTCCCCTCTCTTTTATTTCAGGGTTCAAGGCTATAATTTCGTTGGCCGTTAGTCCAAATTTTTTCTCCAAACTATAAAAAGTTTGCTTGGCCGGAACGGTATATGAATTGTACAATTGGGTTTCTTGATCCTTGATGGAACTCCCCAATATCTTTGGCAATAGAAGCTCCTGTCCAGAAGAAAGGTAATCGGTTATTTTGGACAATTTAGGATTTAACACCAATAAACTATCTATTGTGATCCCGTATTTATTGGCTATACTCCAACGTGTTTCCTTAGGTTGTACGGTATAGATTTCATAATTATCTTCAATATATGCTTTTTCGGAAGGGTCTACCTTTTTATATTTGGGTATCTTAAGAATCATGCCCTTTTTCAACTGAACGGAATATAGCTCTTTGTTGTAACGCTTAATATCATCCTCAGAAATATTGTACTGTTTGGAAATACCAAACAAGGTTTCCTTTCTTTTGGTCTTATGTGAGGTATAACCTATAGGTTCCCGTTGTTGAAGACCGGACTCATCACCTTGTAAGGCCTGCAATAAGGTATTTACTTCCGAAACACTATCCTTTTTTACTACCACGCCGTTGGACGATGGTATTACCAAGATGGTATTGGCCCTTAAAGCTTGACCTTTTTTTAGCTCCTTGTTGTAATTTAATATTCCTTGCTCGCTAACATTGTATCTTTTTGCGATACTTTCCAAAGTTTCACCCGCTTTAACGGAATGCGTAGTGAATTTTTGCGCAATTGCATTGATGCTCACCAACATTAATAAAAATGTTGTCAATATTACTTTTTTATATATTTTCACAAGTGTAGATTTTATTTGTTCTATTTAAAATAAGCCAAGTACAAAATTGAGAACGAACATAAACACAACAATGTTATAATAAAAATTAAAAATTAATGCACCGCTGGAAATTTAAAATTCCACTGCACTTGCACTTCCATTATTCCCATTCGATCGTTGCCGGTGGTTTGGAACTAATATCATAAACCACTCTATTTACACCCCTAACCTTATTTATAATGTCGTTGGAGGTTTTTTGCAAGAACTCATAGGGTAAATTTACCCAATCCGCCGTCATACCGTCCGTACTTTCTACTGCTCTTAAAGCTACACATTTCTCATATGTACGTTCATCCCCCATTACACCAACACTATTGACGGGCAAAAGCATAGCTCCCGCTTGCCAAACCTTATCATAAAGACCCCACTCCCTTAATCCGTTGATAAAAATGGCATCGACTTCCTGTAAAATAGCCACTTTCTCCCGGGTAATATCTCCTAGGATACGGATAGCCAAACCTGGTCCCGGGAAGGGATGTCTACCCAACAACTCCTTATCTATTCCCAAACTGGCACCTACACGCCTAACCTCATCCTTAAACAACATTCGCAAGGGCTCCACGACCTTTAATTTCATAAAATCGGGCAATCCACCAACATTATGATGACTCTTAATGGTCGCTGACGGACCTCCAGTGGCAGAGACAGACTCTATAACATCAGGATATATAGTTCCCTGTGCCAACCATTTTGCATCTTCCACCAAGTGTGATTCATCATCAAAGACCTCTATAAAAACTCTACCTATGGCTTTCCTTTTCTTCTCTGGATCGCTTTCTCCTTCCAAGCTGTCCAAAAAACGTGCCGAAGCATCAACACCCTTCACATTTAAGCCCATTCCTTCATATTGGTCCAATACCGATTGGAACTCATTTTTCCGCAACAGTCCATTATTTACGAAAATACAGTGCAAATGTTTTCCGATGGCTTTGTGCAACAAAACTGCCGCAACAGTGGAATCCACTCCGCCGGATAGGCCAAGTATTACCTTTTCGGCACCAATTTTAGCCTTCAATGCCGCAACGGTGGTTTCCACAAAGGAATCAGGAGTCCATGTCTGAGCTACCCCGGCTATATGGACCAAAAAGTTTTCCAACAATTTTTTCCCATCGGTAGTATGATATACTTCCGGGTGAAATTGTATGGCATAGGTATCTTCACCCTTTAGCTTGTAGGCAGCATTTTCCACATCATGCGTACTTGCCAATTTAATGGCACCGTCAGGTAATTCCTTTATGGTATCACTATGGCTCATCCAAACCTGGCTACCTTCAGAAATCCCTTCAAAAAAGGATTCACTGTGATCTATAAAGGACAATTTTGCCCTACCGTATTCACGGGTGTTGGAAGGAGCTACATTGCCACCGTTAAAGTGCGCCAAATATTGGGCTCCGTAACAAACAGCCAACAGAGGCTTTTTCCCTTTTATTTGAGACAAATCCGGGTGTGGTGCATCATCTCCCCTTACCGAAAACGGAGATCCAGAAAGTATCACTGCTTTGTATTCCGATAAATCTTCGGGCAAATGGTTGTATGGTTTTATTTCGCAGAAAATATTAAGCTCCCTGACCCTTCTAGCGATGAGCTGCGTATATTGGGAACCAAAATCTAATATGAGGACGTTATTTTGCATGGGCAAAAATAGTAATTTGAAATTTTTGAAAAAGTATCTTTAGGGTATAATAATCACAAAACTTATAAACAGAAAGATATTAGGTAAGCTTTTTGCCGATATGCCCTTTTAAATAAGGGCTTCTTTTAACCAATGGAAAACACAATAATTAATCAAAACACCCAACAATCAAATTCGAGCATGGCTTATTTTTAGGTCAATTGCAAAGATTTTTACATTTAAGCACAAAAAAAGCCCGGTAACCAACCGGGCTTACTAATCAAAACTAACCTAAACCAATTAACTAATTATAACTACTCACAATTTCATTTGAAATTATTTTCAAATTCATAGCAATTTATATCTATAACACCTGAGAAAAGAAATACCCTACTCCAACAATTATTTTTATCTTTAATAAAACTAAAAAAAGATCATCATGGCCACCGTTTATTTAAAGGAAATAAGGGAAGAGCTACAAAAAGTGCTAACGGAAAAAGACCATCCTTTCCGATTTTTCGCACTTGCCACAGTAGGATTGGATCAGGTTGCGCGTTTGCGCACCGTTGTATTAAGGGATGTTTCCGAAAATCTGAAACTGACTTTCTATACCGATAAGCGCTCAAAAAAAATAACACATATAAAAGAAAACAAAAGGGTTAGCCTACTTCTATACCACCCTACCAAATTGCTTCAATTAAAGATTGAAGGCACGGCAAGCTACAAAGATGATGAGGCCACCAAAGAGAAATATTGGAGCAAACTGGATAGCTACGCAAAAAAACAATATACTACAAGCAGGTCTCCTGGAAGTAATTTAATCAATCCCCAAAATTTGGAGTATTTAAGTGAAGAAAATCATTTCTGCCTGGTAGAGATTATACCCTACAAAATAGAATACCTAAAATTAAGTCAACCCCATCATATAAGGGTGCGGTTCTCCAAAGTTGGTACTCAGTGGGAAAGTGAGTATTTGGTACCCTAGGACGATTTTAATCAACCCATATCACATCCTTCTAGGCCATGGAATCCAAAATCATGGAAATATCTTTCTCCGTTGTATCCGGGTTAATAAAACAAAATCGCGCCACAGTTTCGTAAACGCCCTTTCGCCTATACTTGGTAGGAGTAACCAGCGCAAAACCTTCCCTGTGATTTTTATAGGTCCATTGGGTATAATCTTGAGGTGACCATCCTTTTCTTCTAAACAGGACACAGGATAGACTGGGCTCCCTTACCAATTCTACCAAGGAATGCTTCTTTATTAATTGCCCTGCCAAATTGGCCAATCCAATACCCTGATCAACGGCCCAAGAATACTTATCGGTTCCGTGCATGGCCAGTGAGAACCAAAGCGGTAAGCCCCTTACCCTACGTGTCAACTGTATTTGATAGTCCGAAGGGTTAAAACCATGGGCACCTTCATCCTTAAATATTTCCAGATAGGATCCTTCCTGTGAATGCGCTTCCTTGGCCAATTCTGGATTCTTATAAATTATAGCCCCACAATCATAGGGCGAGAAAAGCCATTTATGAGGATCAATGGTTATACTATCCGCCTTTTCTATGCCATGGAAAAGTGGCCGGGCCGATTTGGAGGCCAGGGCGCCGCCACCATAGGCAGCATCAACATGGAACCAAAGATTTTTGGTCCCACAAATTTCTGCAATACCGAACAAATCATCTATTATACCAGCATTCGTAGTACCGCCGGTTGCCACAACCGCAAATAACCTATCCCTTTGTTGGGCATCCAATGAATTTATGCTTTCTCTTAGGGCATCTGCAGTCATCTGTTCCTCGGTTTCCACCAAGAGCACATCACAATCGATCACCTTGGCCATAGACTTAACTGAGGAGTGGGCCCCCGAAGAGGTTATGATCAACCCTTTTTTATTTACATTTTCTGGATTCTTCCGCCAATTTTCCCTGGCTGTTACCATAGCCGATAAATTGGCAGCGGTTCCTCCACTGGTAAAAACACCGAAAGACCCCTTTGGTAAGCCTGTTAGGGACACCAACCATTTCATGGCCTCGTTCTCGCAAAATATTCCGCCGGCCCCCTCCATCCAATACGCTCCGTGAATACTGGATGCCGAAGTTACCAGATCGAACATAACTGCCGCCCTTGTGGGTGAGGCAGGTACAAAAGCCAAATGTCTAGGATGGTCAATAGGTACCGTAGCCTTTATAAGCACCTCTTTGAATAATTGAAAAGCCTTTTCCCCACCAATACCATCAGGAGTTATTGTTTCCCCTACCAAAGTCTTTAACTCCTCTTCCTTTTTGGGTTTGCCCAATTCCGGGGCTGGATGGGTAATTCGACCTATGGCGTACTTCATGACATCCAATGTCATTTCCACCATTTCGAAGTCTACTTTGTGCATGGACATAGTCTGTTTTTAACAAATATAACCTTTTTGCTTGTTTGCAAGCCCGTCAGATATTGCAATAAATAAGTGTAGATCAATCCATTTTCACAATGGAAAACTCACCTGAGAGCGGCCTAAGTGCTTTCGCTAAATGTGGAATCAAGCGCTCTCCATATTCTAGATAAAGCTCCGAAAAATTGAGGTTGCGCTCTTGAAGCGACTTATTGGGAAAAAGTTGATTCTGAATTTCGGTCATACGCACCACATGGTCCTGCAACTTCCTTTTTTGGGCTTTTAACAATCTTTTTTGCAATTTGTCCAACCCCTTTAATTGCTTAACCTCCTGGGCTTTAACGGCTCCTAAAAAAGAGGCATCCGTTTTGGCAGCCAGATCATACAAATCCTTGAACTGCTCCTGTAAATATTTTTTTTGAGGTGTAAAGTCAATATCAATATTGGAAATTTCCCTGATCTTCTTATTAATAAAACTACTTTGGTTTAAAAATATGTCGGCAAGGGAAATATTCATTCGCTTTAATTTCTCCATCTGCTTCCCCGTAATGACCAAGGCCGAATTACGGAGCAATAATATTGGAAAAGGTACTTTCATTTCGGTAAACATAGCTTTCAATTGCAACCAATACGCCAATTCACCACCCCCTCCTATATAACACAAATTGGGCAATATTACTTCTTGGTACAGAGGTCGGGTAATCACATTGGGCGAAAAACGCTCAGGATAATTCTGCAATTCTTTCAGAATTTCTTCTTCACTAAATTCAATTTTGGTGTCATTTACATAAAATTTACCATCCTGCTCCACAATCCTCTCCCGGACCCCATCCAACAAATAAAAATAATTGATTTCCCTTGGGTTAACCTGAATTCCGTAGTTGTCAGGCAATATCTGCAGTTGACCTATAGTTTCACTGACCTTTTTATAAGAAGCGTTTTCCAACAAATCGCGCTTAACAAAGGGTACCAATAAGCGCTTCAAATCGGTATTGTTCCCATCCAATATAACCAAACCGTGTTCTCCAAAAAGTTCATTGGCCAAAAAACGGGTTGCATCGGTGAGATTATCGTGCTCCAAATACGCCTTGGTAAACCATTCCTTAAGCTTAGAAGCGTTGATACTATTTCCCATTTCATTGGAAAAAGCTTCCAGAATAGATTCCAGTCCATCGGTGGCCAATGGCCCTACCGCACCGGAAACATTTTTATTCCACTGTAATTTTTTTCCCCTAAAATTGAAATAGTTTATTTCATCAAAATCATGATCCTCGGTCGCCATCCAATAAATGGGTACAAAGTTATTTTCCGGATTGGCCAGTTTCAGCTCCTTGGTCAAATTGATGGTAGAAATAATCTTGTACAAAAAATATAATGGTCCTGTAAACAAATTTAATTGATGCCCGGTAACTACGGTATATGTTGAAGCCTCTCTAAGGAGCGATATATTTACTTTGGTATCCTCCGAAATGTCAATATCCCTGTATTGATTTTTGAGAACCGAATACAGAACTTCGCGATGGGAGCTTGGAAAATTTTGCTTGACCTTTATTTGCTCGGCGAACTGATCAATTTGAGGTGGTCTTTCATAAAAAGGAGACAAAGAATCTTTCCCATCCAGATAATCACATATTAAATTGGAAAAATAACCGGTTTTTTTAAAGGGTATGCATTCGACTTCCATAGAAATGTTGGTAATAGCTGGTAAAGATAAAATTATCCCTTTTTTCAGTTCCTAAAAATACGTTAAGAAGTTTAATATTCTTTTATTTAATATTTTTTTGAAGTGCTACTTACCCTATACAAATAAAAATCAGGGTTTTATGAAAGACATTTAATATCGTGAATATTCCTTAGATTTGATTCTTAGCAAATCAATGGATTTAAATGAAAAAACTTCTACTAGCCTTTTTTCTCCTTTCAACTGCTTTGGGCATTTCCCAAACATTACTATCTCCCTCCGAATTTTTAGGATATGAATTGGGATCTGAATTTACTCGGCACCATCAAGTGGTCGACTACTATAAATATCTGGCCGAAAAGGCTTCAGATCGGGTTAAATTGGTAGAATATGGAAAAACCAATGAACGCAGGCCCCTTATGGTGGCCTATGTTTCCACCCCGAAAAACATTGTTGCTTTGGAGTCCATTAGATTGGAGCATTTGAAGAATACTATTGGCCAGGGATCGCCCACAAAGGCTATAGTCTGGTTAAGTTATAATGTTCATGGAAACGAAAGCGTAAGTACAGAAGCCTCCATGCAGACCATTTATGAACTGTTGACCAGCAAATCCGCTTACTTGGAAAACACGGTAGTAATCATGGATCCGTGTATTAATCCGGATGGTCGCGATAGATATGTTAACTGGTACAACCAATTCAAGAACACTCCAAACAATATAGACCCGAACAGCAAGGAGCACCATGAAGGTTGGCTTAACGGGCGATCCAATCACTATATGTTCGACCTAAATAGGGATTGGGCATGGCTTACCCAAATAGAGAGTCAGCAGCGCATAAAAGTTTTTAACCAGTGGTTGCCCCATGTACATGTTGATTTCCATGAACAGGGAGTCAACAACCCTTATTATTTTGCCCCGGCCGCAGAACCCTTTCATGAAGTGGTAACCGATTTTCAACGCGATTTTCAGATTACTATAGGGAAGAACCACGCCAAATATTTTGATGCCAATGGCTGGTTTTATTTTACCAAAGAAGTTTTTGACCTTTTATATCCCAGCTATGGTGACACCTACCCCACATATAATGGAGGTATAGGAATGACCTACGAGCAAGGTGGCAGTGGTCGTGCCGGACTGGGAGTAAGAACTTTTATAGGGGACACACTCACCCTGAACGACCGCATTGCCCATCATCTTACAACCGGCCTATCTACCGTGGAAGTTGCTTCCAAAAACACAGAAAAATTAAACAGGGAATTCAAGAAATTTTATCAGAACAAAAAATTTAAATACAAAAGTTATGTAATGAACGGGGATCCCGATAAAATTGATGCCATTGCAGCGCTTCTCAGGTCCCATGAGATCAAATACGGCTGGGCCAAGGAAGGTACTGCCAAAGGCCATTTATATGGCACGGGAAAATTAGGGTCCTTAAAAACCACCACTTCCAGTTTGGTAGTTTCTATCAACCAAGTCAAAGGCACTTTGGCGCAAGTTCTTATGGAGCCCAATACAAAGCTAAGTGATTCATTGACCTATGATATAACGGCTTGGTCTTTACCTTACGCCTACGGATTGGAGACAATTGCTTCACAGACGTTCGTGGAATCCGACCCCTCTGACGATTGGGAAGTTCACCCGCCAAAGGGAGCCAAACTTAACCAGGACACCTATGCCTATATAAGTGACTGGTCCAGCATGAAGGATGCGCGTTTCTTGGCAGGATTGGTAAAGGAAAATATCAGGGTTCGATTTGCAAAAAATCCTTTTTGGGCGGAAGGTAAAAAATTTGACCGCGGTAGCTTAATCATCACCAAAGGGGACAACAAAAACCATAAAGACTTTTTAGAAACCTTGAGCCGGGTTGCAGACGACAATAAGACCATATTAACCCCAACCAATACAGGATTTGTGAAAAATGGAAACGACTTTGGTTCCAGCTATGTACCTATGGTTACTGACACCAAAATAGCCATGCTATCGGGCGAACCTACCAGTACACTTGAATTTGGAGAAATTTGGCACTTTTTTGAACAACAACTTGACTATCCACTAACAATATTGGATACCGAATATTATGATGAAGTGAATTTATCCGCATACGATGTCCTTATACTCCCGAACGGGTGGTATAGCAAGTTCTTTAATGAAAATAAACTGAAAGAGCTGAAGGAATTTGTAAAAAATGGAGGAAAGTTGATCGCCATGGAAGGCGCCATTAAGGGTATAAATGGGGAACATGGATTTGCTTTAAAAGAAAAGGAAATAAAGAAAGACAGTACAGAAAACATACTCCCTTATGAAGAGGCGGAACGGGAAGATATTAAAAATGCGATTACAGGAGCCATTTTTAGAACCAAAGTTGACCAAACACACCCCCTGGCCTACGGCTACGGAGATCATTATTTCACTCTTAAATTGAGCGACGATGCCTTTGAAAACTTAGAGACGGGGACCGTGGTCTATTTGGAAAATACCAATTCCCTAATTGCGGGTTTTGCAGGAAGTGAAGCAAAGAAAAAAATTGCCAATACATTGGTATTCGGTGTGGAGGAAGTGGGCAAGGGACAGGTTATTTATATGGTAGATAACCCATTGTTTAGGGGTTTTTGGGAAAATGGCAAACTCTTCTTCGTCAATGCCCTATTTATGGTAAAATAATTCATTTGGGACCAATTTGGTCGTTTGGCCTGGCAAGTTCTATATAATTTCGGAACCAATTAAGGTTAAGTCCAATTAAAGGGGAAAACAGGATACGCCTACCCTTCTGGGACACTAATCTTAATATTACATATTTAACAATTATTAATCTAAAGTGGACAAACCAGCGTTAATATAAAAGCTAACCAAACAACCATTATAAGGAACAGGAACAACTAAAAATATTGGAACATGAAAAACATTTTTGAGAAAAAAGTAGTAGACGAGCTAATAGGGAGAATCAACAAATTAAACCCTAGTAGTATCGCATTATGGGGTAAAATGAATGTAGCACAGATGTTGGCCCACTGCAATGTCTCCTATGAAATGGTATTTACCGAAAAGCATCCCAAACCCAACGGGGCGATGAAACTTATGCTTAAACTTTTTGTAAAACAAGCGGTGGTCAATGAAAAACCATACAAAAAAAATAGCCGGACAGCACCAGCTTTTCTAGTTGTGGACGAAAGGGATTTTGAGAAGGAAAAGAAGCGATTGATAGACCATTTGATAAAAACCCAAGAACTCGGAGAGAATTACTTTCACAATAAGGAATCACATTCCTTTGGTCCCTTGACCAAAACGGAATGGAACAATTTGTTTTACAAACATCTAAACCATCATCTGGAACAATTTGGGGTATAGAAAGTTAAGGAATAAAGCCTTTGAGCCCATGAGAATGAACATTCCAGAAGGCTTTGGGCCAATTTCCGAAAAAGATTCCATATTTGAATATTATTCAATAATTTTGCAAATTAATCAACATATCAATTCCGAAATTAACTACCAATTATAAATTTTATGCGAAAGATTACAGGCATTTATCTATTGACAATCTCTATTTTGCTATTCTCTTGTTCCCCTAAAGAAAATAGGATGGGCGACTTTAAATTACTACCCCAACCTCAAGAAATTGAAGTTACCGGGGTTAGTTCAATTTCTCATGATGGAACCCTAAAAGCAGAAGCAAAAAACGGAGAAGCACTACCTATAATTGACTTGGATATTTTAGCGCTGGATAAAAATCAAGGGAAGACAACTTTAAGGTATGAAATTGATTCCAATTTGGACATACCGGCGGAAGGTTACACACTTGCCATTGCCAAGGAACATATCCTTATCAAAAGTAAGGACGAGGCCGGGCTGTTTTATGCGTTTAAAACCTTGGAACAATTGATGGTGGACGCCAAAGACCAAAAGGTAAACCTTCCATTATGCCAAATAAAGGATTATCCTTTATTAGCCTACCGCTCCGTCCACTTGGATGTAAAACATCATTTGGAAAAAACAGAATACTATTATGAACTGCTGGATAAGTTATCCAGCTACAAGATCAATGGCATTATTTTGGAAGTTGAGGACAAATTAAAATTTAAACGTCAACCCATAGTTGCGTCGTCAGATGCCCTGAGTATTGAGGAATGGAAAAAAATCAGCGATTACGCCAAAGAGCGGCATATTGAAATAAGTCCATTGGTACAAGGATTGGGCCATGCCTCGTTTATTTTAAAACACCCGGAATATATGGAACTCAGGGATAACAAAGAAAGGGATTGGGCCTTTAATCCACTGGACCCCAAGACTTATGAAGTACAATTTGACCTTTATTTGGACGCCATGGAGGCTTTTCCTTACGGAAGATACCTGCATGTTGGGGGAGACGAAGTACACACTACTGGACGGGGCAGCAAGGAATCGCCCTTAAAATTACAGCTGATGTGGTTGGACAAAGTGGCCGAATTTGCAGAAGAACACGGAAGGACCCCAATTTTTTGGGATGATATGCCTTTAAAACAGGCCGATGTTTATGACCCCATGTTCAAAAAAGATATGTCGCAGGAAGAAGTGGATCAGGTCTGGAAAGATAACGAGCACAAATTATTGGAGTTTCTGGATATCTTCCCAAAGAATTGCATCTATATGAGATGGAACTATAGTTCGCCACAAGCATGCGGAAACATCAAGGCCATGCAATGGTTTACAGACCATGGGATGGAGGTTATGGGTGCCACGGCAGGCCAAACCAGATGGGTTTTGATGCCGCAGGAAGAGAGCAATATGGAAAACATCCGTTCTTTTGCGGTTAGCTCCATAGAAAGTGGCCTCAATGGTTTGTTGTTGACCCTATGGGATGATGATTCACCACATTTTGAATTGTACATGAGGGGTATCCTGGCCTTTGCCGAATATTCCTGGATTGGGGACAAACGTAATAAGGAGGAAATAAAGAGCGCCTTTAGGCAAAGGGAATATGGGTACACCTTGGCCGATAACAATGAGGCTTTTATTACCGAACTTGAATCCCCAGTGGCCTTTTGGAAAAATGCACTGCTTAAAAAGAACCAGCGCAATTTTCTTCATAAGATGACGGATCCCTTGGAAGAGGCCGTTATTGACTTTCCCAACAAAGACAATATAGGGGCATGGAGCTTGGCCAATGAAGAGCGTTTAAAAACAGCTGCCCAAATTTTATCCCAAACAGATAGTATTGCCCAGAAAATAGAGAATGCCCGTTCTCTTGCCCTGCGCAACGACCACAACCTACAAGTGTATGAACAGGTAAACAAATTGGCCGGTTATAGTCCAAAAATGCTACTGGCCCTTCGGGACTACGACATGGCGGATAGCAGGGAAGATATCATAGCCACAGCTTCCAAATTAAAGGAGTTGGAGTCAGAATTTGGTAGCCTTAGAAAGGAATTGGAAATGGTCTACAGTAAAACGCGTATTTTGACCAAACCGGATAATTATATTTTGGATCAGGACCATCATGTACATTTGGCCAATCAGTCCATAAATTTTGATTGGCAATTCTATGCAGAAATGATGTTCTTTAAAAAGTTGAACCAAGAACTCACAAAGGAAATTTACATGGAGAATGCGGATCCCCTAAAAAAATAATTATCTGCCAAAATTTATTACAGAAGAATTAGGGGTGAAATATCTTGTGCCAATGTTAACAATAATGAGCGTTTAATTAAGTATATTTCGCCCCTAAATCCGATATGGAAATCGGACTTAAGGAGCGTATATGAAAGAGAAGGAAGCCACCCGAATAAACAAGTTTTTAAGCGAAATGGGGTATTGTTCGCGGAGGGCCGCGGACAAACTTATTGACCAGGGAAGGGTAACCATTAACGGAAAAGTTCCCGAAATGGGCACCAAAATTACCATGGACGACGAGGTACGTGTAGATGGAGAACTTATTTCCGAACCTCAAGAAAAGCCAGTATACATTGCCTTTAACAAACCTATTGGCATTGTTTGTACAACGGACACCAGGGTGGAAAAGGACAATATTATCGACTTCATCAATTACCCAAGCAGAATATTCCCAATTGGAAGGCTGGACAAACCCAGTGAAGGATTAATTCTATTGACCAATGATGGAGATATTGTAAATAAGATTTTACGGGCCAGAAATAAGCACCAGAAAGAATATATAGTTACCGTTGATAGACCCATTACCAGGGCTTTTCTAGAAAAAATGGCCAATGGGGTCCCCATCTTGGATAGGGTTACCCGTAAATGCGAAATTGAGGAGATAGGCAAATTTCAATTCAAGATCATTTTAACACAGGGGCTTAACCGTCAAATAAGGCGAATGTGCGAGTACCTAGGCTACAATGTAACCGCCCTAAAACGTATTAGGATCATGAATATTCAATTGGACGTTCCGGTAGGCCAATGGCGCTATTTGTCCGACAAGGAATTAAGAGAAATCAATGAAATGATTTCCGATTCCACAAAGACCCATCACAAGTAATAACAAAACAACTACCCCCCTAATTTAATTTAAATAGTTTGACTATGAAGATGGAAGAAATAGAAAATATAGAGTTATTGTACTTAGGTGTGGATGACTATCAAGAGCTTAAAACAGCTATGATAGAATCCTATACCACTATGCCCGAATCTTACTGGCGGGAGCATCAAATAGAAAATCTGATAAACAGATTTCCAGAGGGCCAGGTAGTTATAAAAGTAAATGGCCTTATAGCGGGCTGTGCATTGTCTATTATTTTGGATTACGCCCGATTTGAAGACAAACATACCTATCAACAGATTACTGGCAATTACACCTTTAATACCCATTCTCCGGATGGGGATGTTCTTTACGGAATCGATGTATTTATAAAACCGGAATATAGGGGCATGCGTCTGGGCAGAAGGTTGTACGATTACAGAAAAGAACTTTGCGAGCGCCTAAATTTAAAAGGGGTTGCCTTTGGGGGAAGAATTCCCAATTATCACAAGTACATGGATAGTTTATCACCAAAGGAGTATATAGAAAAAGTAAAGCTCAAGGAAATCAACGACCCAGTACTTAATTTTCAGATATCCAACGATTTCCATCCCAGTAAAATTTTGAAGAACTATTTGGAAGGTGATTCGGACTCCAACGATTACGCCGTGCTTTTGGAATGGGACAATATTTACTATGAAAAAAAGAACAAAAAGGCCAGCGTTGTAAAAAAAGTGGTGAGGGTAGGGCTTATACAATGGCAAATGAGACCCTATAAAAACTTGGATGATGTACTTCAACAAGCAGAATATTTTGTAGATGCGGTTTCCGGGTATCGCTCAGACTTTGCCCTATTTCCCGAATTTTTCAACGCCCCACTTATGGCCGAGAACAATCACTTATCGGAGTCTGCCGCCATCCGGGAATTGGCACAGCATACGGCCACCATTGTTCAGCGATTTTCGGAATTGGCAATTTCCTATAACATCAATATCATAACGGGGAGTATGCCAGAAATAAAAGATGAAGGTCTTTACAATGTTGGTTACGTCTGTAAAAGGGATGGTACCAAGGAGCGATATGAAAAACTCCATGTAACTCCAGATGAGGCAAAGGTATGGGGCATGCAAGGAGGCAACGAGCTAAAGGTATTTGACACTGATTGCGGAAAGATAGGCGTCCTGATCTGCTACGATTCCGAATTTCCAGAATTGAGTAGGTTATTGGCAGATGAAGGAATGGATATTCTATTTGTTCCCTACCTAACCGATACCCAAAATGGCTTTTCCAGGGTCAGAAATTGTTCGCAGGCCAGGGCCATTGAAAATGAATGTTATGTAGCTATTGCAGGAAGCGTGGGCAACTTGCCCAAGGTACATAATATGGACATTCAATATGCACAATCCATGGTATTTACTCCCTGTGATTTTGCTTTTCCAGCCAATGGGATAAAGGCCGAAGCCACACCAAATACCGAAATGATTTTGATCGTTGACCTAGATATAGATCTACTGAGGGAACTAAACCAATTTGGCAGCGTTAGAAACTTAAAAGATAGAAGAACGGATATTTTTGAGGTGCGCAAAAAGAATTAACCAAACCAGGTATAGCAAACTTTTTAAACCTTACCGGATGCCAATTGCTTTGCGCAGATCTAATGTCTTGGCCTGGGCCAAGGAATCAATGTGGTAAAAGCTCTAAAAAAACTTGCTATTTTCCATATATATTGGCTTTAACACAAGCCTTTTTTATTTGTTGAACGTGAAACAAGGTTATAGGATCTAGGGCTTGACCGACTTGGGCACTCAAAAAATTAAACAAATTTTTAGTAGGGTATTTGATTAAAAATCACTAACTTAGGAAGACAATCGTTCATTGATATAAGCTTTGAATGCATAGCTTGAATTACCTTAACCAACCTACACCAACTGCTATTTCAATTTAATGCTAATACCTCTGAGCGATTGGAACAATAAAATTTAAACAGATGAAACTCAAAAAAAATCCTTTTGGAAAAAATCCCCTTATAGCTGCAATAACCATTTTGTTGTTCTTAGGGGTAACGCCCTCCGTTTCGGCGGCTTTCCTGTACCAAGATATGCAGGAACAAGAAAATTCATTTAACCAATACCAAGGTAGAATTATAGACAGTGAAACCAATAATCCATTGGTCTTTGCCACTCTTTCTATTGATAACACGAATATTAGTACCGTTAGTAATACCGAGGGTTACTTTTCCTTGAAAGTCCCCAAAGATATTAGCGAGGGACAGGTTAGCGTTTCCTTTTTAGGATATAAGACCAGAACAATCCCATTAAGCCAGTTAAAGCAGAATAAAAATGAAATTGCTCTTGAAGTAAGCTTCACGGAATTGTCCGAAGTGAGTCTTGCCGTTCCGAAAGACGCAAAAGAACTAGTTAAGGAAACATTACTCCGAAGGGGTGATAATTATTTTGACGACCCCACCTTAATGACAGCCTTTTATAGGGAAACCATTAAAAAAAGAAGGAAAAACGTATCCTTGTCAGAAGCAGTAGTCAATATTTACAAATCTCCCTACAATTCCGATCGCAGGGATGCATTACAGCTTTACAAAGCCAGAAAGAGCACCGATTATGACAAACTGGACACCTTGGCAATTAAATTGCAAGGAGGACCTTTTAATACCCTCTTTGTGGACATGATCAAATACCCACAATATATCTTTACGGAAGAAACGTTTGATGATTATAACTTTAGTTTCGAAAATTCCACCAAAGTTAACGACAAACTCATCTTCGTAATCAATTTCAAACAAAAGGAAACTGTTATAGACCCCTTGTACCAAGGTAAGCTGTATATAGATGCCGATAAAAAAATTCTGACCAGCGCTATCTATTCCCTAAACATTACGGATAGAGAAAAGGCCGCCAAAATGTTCGTGCGCAAAAAGCCTGCCCATGCCAATGTTTGGCCAACGGATATTGCCTATCGTGTAGATTACAGGGAAAAGAACGGAAAATGGTATTACGGGTACAGCAATGTCCTATTGGAATTCAAAATAAATTGGGACGATCGACTTTTCAATTCGGTATATAGTATGACCTGCGAAATGGCCATTACCGACTGGGAGAAGAATACCTCAGGAGAATCGCCCAAATTTAAAGATCGAATTAAATCTTCCATAATTTTGGAAGATGAGGCAATAGGATTTTCAGATCCGGATTTTTGGGGCGAGTACAATATCATAGAACCCGAAAAATCTATAGAATCTGCTATTAAAAAAATACAAAGGCAATTAAGAAGATCCAAATCCAAAGAGGACTCTTCCTCCTTGGGAATGTAGAATTATTATTTTTTAACATTCAAGTCCGTCATGCTTATGACGGACTTTTTTATGCGATTTTTTATATATTTAGGTGATACAAAATAAGCTTAATGAAAAAAAGAAGACAGTTCTTTAAAACAGCCCTAGGGGCAGGGGTGGCCGCCCTAATACCATCAACAATATTTGCCCATCCGAACGAAAAAATATCTGCACTTACAACCATAAAGCCAAGCGCATTAAAAAAAGGTGATACCATTGGTCTTATTGCACCTGGTTACGCCATAAAACCTGAAGTTTTGGTAGAAGCCAAAGAAACATTGGAAAAAATGGGATTTATACCCTACCATACGGATCGCATACACGGTAACCATGGCTATTTTAGCAATACGGATTCGGAAAGGGTTGCTGATCTGAACGAAATGTTCGCCAATAAAAAAGTAGATGGTATCCTTTGCGCACGTGGTGGATACGGATGTACCAGGATTATGCATTCGATAGATTATGAGCTTATTAGAAAAAACCCCAAAGCTTTAATTGGTTTTAGTGACATTACGGCTCTTTTGAATGGCATATATCAGGAAACTGGCCTTATCACGTTTCACGGGCCCGTAGGTAGCACCATCAATGACCCTTATAGTATTGAGCAACTGCAAAATGTGGTAATGAAATCCGAAGAATTGCCCCCTGTTATAAAAAATATAGAAATTAAAGATCTTGAGGAATATAGCAAGCCTGAATATGACCGATATTGCATTAACCCAGGAGTTGTAACAGGAAAATTGGTAGGCGGTAGTTTAACCTTGGTAAATGCCCTGATAGGAACTCCCCATGAAATTGATTTTACTGATGCTATAGTTTTTCTTGAAGATATTGAAGAAGCCCCCTATCGTATAGACAGGATGCTGACCCAATTGATGCAGGGCCCAACTTTTAATAAAGCGGCAGGAATTGCTTTAGGGGTTTTTAAAGGGTGCGACAGTATTCCGGACCCTAAATCGTTTACGCTTAAGGAAGTGATACTGGACAGAATAAAACCCTTGGGAATACCAGCTGTTTACGGTATGACGTTGGGCCATATTGAAAACAACTTTACACTCCCTATAGGAATTAATGCCCAATTGGATACCAAAAAAATGACACTACAATTATTGGAAAAGGCGGTCCGATAAATAAACCCCGCACAACGTATAAACTAGAAAATATTATTTAAAGCAAATACCTCAAATCCTAATGCAGCCATGATAAGTATGGCTGCTTCTTGGTTGAAACCAAACCTTAATCGGTTAGTTGGCCACCTCACTTATAAACTTCAATCTATATAACCTAAGCTCTTCATCCTCATATTCCCCATCAAATTCCTTTAAGGCCACTTCAAGATCGTCCGTATTGGCTTCCAAGAAGTAATCATGGATTTCCTCCTGCTGTTCTTCATCCAAAATCTCATCGATCCAATAGCCGATATTCAATTTGGTACCACTAAAGACAATTTGTTCCATCTCCTTGATCAATTCGTTAAGTTCCAATCCCTTGGCAGAAGCGATATCGTCCAAGGGCAATTTTCTATCTACGTTTTGAATGATATAAAGCTTAAGGGAAGAATTGGCACCCGTACTTTTTACGATCAGATCATCGGGCCTTAAAATGTTGTTATCCTCCACATAGGCAGCAATCTGATCTACAAAGGGCTTCCCGTATTTTTTGGCCTTACCTTCCCCAACTCCATAGATATTGACCAATTCATCCAAGGATATCGGATATTTAAGGGCCATATCCTCCAGAGAGGGATCTTGAAACACAACAAAAGGCGGAACACCCAATTTATGGGCCTCTTTTTTTCTTAAATCCTTTAAGATCTTCAAAAGATTATCATCGGCAACTCCACCAGCAGATTTGGCAGCACTTACAATAGCATCATCTGCCGCCTTATTGTAAACGTGATCCATAGTCATCATAAATGATGTTGGATTCTTTACAAATTCCTTTCCTGCAGGAGTTACATGTAGTATACCATACTGCTCAATCTCCTTTTTCAGCAGTCCGGCTACCAGGGTTTGACGTATCAAGGCCATCCAATAAGCTTTATCTTTATCTTTTCCAATACCAAAAAAATCCTTTTCGTCAGTTTTGTGGGAAGATATCAAGGCATTAACCTTTCCTGTCAGTGCCCGTACAACCTCCTTGGACTTAAATTTCTCGCTAGTCCCAATTACTACATTGATCAGCTTAACCACATCGTCCTTGGCCTCTTGCTTTTCCTTGGGGTTACGGGTATTGTCATCCATATCGGCACCGTCGCCGTTTATTTCGTCGAATTCCTCTCCAAAATAATGAAGTATAAATTTTCTTCGGGACATTGAAGTTTCGGCATAACCCACAATTTCCTGTAACAAGGCGTTTCCAATCTCCTGTTCAGCAACCGGCTTGCCAGACATGAATTTTTCCAGTTTTTCCACATCCTTGTAGGAATAGAAAGCAAGGCAATGTCCCTCTCCCCCATCCCTACCAGCCCTACCAGTCTCTTGATAATAGCTTTCTATGCTCTTGGGAATATCGTGATGAATTACAAAACGGACGTCCGGTTTGTCGATTCCCATCCCAAATGCAATGGTAGCAACTACAACATCTACATCCTCCATAAGGAACATATCCTGGTGCTTGGACCTGGTTTTACCATCCAATCCCGCATGGTAAGGTACCGCACTAACTCCGTTTACCTGCAATACCTGGGCCAACTCCTCTACTCGTTTCCTGCTAAGGCAATAAATAATACCCGACTTGCCCAAATTTTGTTTTATAAAACGAATTATATCACTATCAACATTTTGGGTTTTGGGCCTTACTTCGTAATAAAGATTTGGTCTATTAAAACTTGCCTTGAACACCTTGGCATCGGTTATTCCTAAATTTTTAATAATATCTTCCTGTACCTTGGGGGTCGCGGTAGCAGTTAGGGCAATTAACGGAATGTTATCCCCCAACCTACCAACAATAGATTTAAGATTGCGGTATTCCGGCCTAAAATCGTGTCCCCATTCCGAAATACAGTGGGCCTCATCCACCGCCACAAAGGATATGGTTTCCCCTTGCAAAAAATCAACATATTCCTCCTTGGTCAAAGATTCCGGAGCAACATACAATAGCTTGGTTATCCCACTGCTTACATCACTTTTCACCTGTTTGATCTCTGTTTTTGTCAACGAGGAGTTCAACACATGGGCCACCCCTATCTCACTGGATACGTCCCTTATTGCATCTACTTGATTTTTCATTAGGGCGATCAATGGTGATACCACAATTGCCGTACCTTCCTGCATCAATGCAGGCAATTGATAACAAAGGGATTTTCCACCTCCCGTGGGCATTATTACAAAGGTATTTTTACCTTGTACAATATTCTTAACTACATTTTCCTGTAAACCTTTGAATTGAGAGAATCCAAAATACTTTTTTAGAGAGGCATGTAAATCAATCTCATTTATACCCATACCGTATACTTCACCATTATTAATATTAAATATTGACGCCAACGCCAAAAATGAAATTCCTGAAGTTAAGGAATTTTTGTGTCTTAAAGAGGGATTTATTTGAAATAAATTTGTTCAAATTTAAAATATTCTATAAACTTAAGTTTATGTAATTTTGTAGAATAAAGATAAGACTTTCTTTTAGGAAAATCATCACATAATTTTAATTTACTTTGAGCGATACCAAAGCTATATTGGCCATAGCAAAGAAAACCATTGACAATGAGGCCGAGGCAATATCCTTTTTAGCGACTCTCTTGAACGAAGATTTTTCCAATGCCGTGGAATGCATCAGACATTCCAAGGGTAGGGTCATAATTTCCGGAATTGGAAAAAGTGCCCTAATCGCTTCCAAAATTGTTGCCACCTTGAATTCCACAGGTACCCCTTCCATATTTATGCACGCTGCCGACGCCATACACGGTGACCTAGGAACCGTTCAGAAAGATGATGTGGTTATCTGCATATCCAAAAGCGGAAATACTGCCGAAATTAAGATGCTGGTTCCCTTAATAAAACGGGGCAAGAACAAATTAATAGGAATGACAGGGAACCTCGATTCCTTTTTGGCGGCACAGGCAGACTTTATTTTAAATACCTATGTTGAAAAAGAGGCCTGCCCCAACAATCTTGCACCCACAACCAGTACAACTGCCCAATTGGTCATAGGGGACGCCCTGGCCATTTGTCTATTGGAACTCAAGGGATTCAGCAGTAAGGATTTTGCAAAGTACCACCCGGGAGGTGCGCTTGGAAAGAAACTATATTTAAGGGTAGGCGATATTGCCTGTAATAATCAGATCCCCCAGGTCCGCACCAATAGTGACGTAAAATCTGTGATCATAGAGATCTCCGAAAAAATGTTGGGAGCCGCGGCCGTGTTGGAAGACCAAAAAATTGTTGGGATAATAACTGATGGCGACATAAGGCGGATGCTCAACAAATATGACAATATTTATGGTTTAACCGCCAAAGATATCATGAGCGTTACACCTAAGACAATAGCTTCCGATGTCCTTGCCGTAAAGGCATTGGAAATAATGCAAGCCAATAATATATCACAAATATTGGTTGTTGATGGGGAGAATTACAAAGGAATAGTACATTTACACAATTTAATTAAAGAAGGCATACTGTAATGGCAAAAACGATTAAAACCCCAAATGAAATGTCCTTTCTGGACCATTTGGAAGAACTAAGATGGCATTTAATAAGATCAACCTTAGCCGTAGTTATTATAGGAGGAGTAGCTTTTTTAATGAAGGGATTTATTTTTGATACGGTCATTTTTGGTCCGATGATGCCAGATTTCCCAACCTACGGTGTTTTTTGCGACTTCTCCAAGTTATTGGGTTTTAGTGAGGCATTTTGCAATACAGAGCCGGAATTTACGGTGCAGAGTAGGCAAATGTCCGAACAATTCTCCGCACATATCTGGACTTCCATTTGGGCAGGTTTTATTATCGGATTCCCCTATGTACTTTATGAAATGTGGAAATTTATTGCTCCCGGCCTATACGACAACGAGCGTCAGAACGCAAGGGGATTTATCTTTATTGCTTCCTCCCTTTTCTTTATGGGGGTATTATTCGGATACTACGTTGTAGCTCCTCTTTCCATTAACTTTTTGGGAGGCTACTCCATTAGTGATTCCGTGGTAAGGGAAATAGATTTGGTTTCCTATATCTCTACGGTAAGGGCGGCTGTAATAGCCTGTGGATTAATATTCGAACTGCCCATTATCATTTATTTCTTGACCAAAATAGGATTGGTTACCCCGGAAATACTCCGCAAATACAGAAAAATAGCGCTGGTTGTGGTACTTATTATATCAGCAGTAATTACTCCTCCGGATGTAGCCAGCCAGATAATTGTGGCTGTACCCATTTTAATACTGTACCAAATAAGTATTTACATTTCCAAGGTGGTATTAAAAAGAGAAGCCAAAAAAAATCAGAAGAAAAATGTCAAATCAAGTTAAGGAGTTTAACGACTATCGTTCCAAAATGAACGAAAAGCTCCTGGCGGACAACAACAAGATTATAAAAAGAATCTTCAATTTGGACACCAATGCTTACGCCGCTGGTGCTCTGGACGTAAAGACCAAAGAGTTATTGGGATTGGTTGCTTCGGCTGTACTGCGTTGCGACGACTGCGTAAAATACCATTTGGAAAGCTCCTATAATGAAGGCGCCAGCAAGGAAGAAGTTATGGAAACTTTGGGCATAGCCACCCTTGTCGGCGGCACCATAGTAGTCCCGCACCTAAGAAGGGCCTATGAATATTGGGAGGAATTGGAAAAACAAGAAGGTTAAAAAAACTACAATATCTTTTCCTAAACTAATATAAGGCTTAGTTTTGGAGGAATAGAAAGGCACTATGAAGCTAAGAGCAGATAACATTATGAAGTCCTACCGGGGGCGACAAGTAGTTAAGGGAATTTCGTTGGAAGTCAACCAAGGCGAGATCGTTGGTTTATTGGGTCCCAATGGTGCCGGAAAAACAACATCGTTCTATATGATAGTAGGATTGATAAAACCCAATGGAGGTAATATTTATCTGGATAAAATGGAAATTACGCGCTTTCCCATGTACAAAAGAGCGCAAAATGGCATTGGATATTTGGCTCAGGAAGCTTCCGTATTTAGAAAATTGAGCATTGAAAAAAATATTCTGAGCGTTCTTCAGTTGACCAAATTGAGCAAGAAGGAGCAACTGATGAAAATGGAATCGCTCATAGAAGAATTTGGCCTGGGTCACATCCGTAAAAACCGTGGTGATCTTTTATCGGGTGGGGAAAGAAGGCGGACCGAGATTGCAAGGGCCTTGGCTACGGATCCAAAATTTATCTTATTGGACGAACCCTTCGCCGGAGTAGACCCTGTGGCCGTTGAGGACATTCAGAGAATTGTGGCCCAACTTAAAAATAAGAATATCGGCATTCTCATTACAGACCACAACGTACAGGAAACTTTGGCAATTACAGAGCGCTCCTATCTTATGTTCGAAGGTGGCATCCTTAAATCTGGGATTCCCGAAGACTTGGCAGCCGATGAAATGGTCCGCAAGGTGTATTTGGGACAGAATTTTGAGCTTCGTAGGAAGAAATTGGATTTCTAAATATATCCTCTCCCACCCAATCTATAATTGCTCAAAGCAATAACCCTTCCGAAGTCAACACATTTTTGTAGTCCATTATTTATTTAATGGACCCAACCATTACGAAGGCAATTTATATAATTAATCAATCTGTTTTTGGAACTTTTAAGTTATTCACCAGAGAACTTATAATATAAAAAGCTATGATTCCCGGAATAGCCATAAATTTCATGGTGAGGATCAGTACAAAACTTACCGTTATAAAAATATAGCGCAGCGCATTATCCCGAAAACTCCAATTTTTAAATTTCAGGGCAAATAGACCAATACGGGCATTTAACAGATACGAACTCAATAATGTTGTCCCGATCAAGAACCATTTATTCAAGATTATGGTATTTAAAAAATCATTGTTGTGATATAGTAATATCAAGGGAAAGGAAAGTATCAACAAAGCATTGGCAGGTGTTGGGAGGCCTATAAAGGAGGAAACCTGATTATCATCAAGATTAAATTTTGCTAATCGATATGCCGAGGCCAGGGTAATTAAAAATCCAAAAAAAGGAATCAACGGCAGGTCGAATGCGGCCCACTGCATGGTATCCGGCGTTTCTGGTTGAAGACCTATGTTCCATCCACCGTTATAGGACATAGTCAATAATTGAAACATTACTATACCCGGCACCAAACCACTTGTAATTACATCGGCGAGGGAATCCAATTGCAGCCCCAACTCACTTTTCACATTCAAGGCCCTAGCGGCCAATCCGTCAAAAAAATCGAAAAAAATACCTAAAAAGACAAAAAAAGCAGCTACCTCCAACTTGTTCAAAACCGCAAAAACGGTGGCTACACAACCACAAAAAACGTTTAACAAAGTTATAATATTGGGAATATGTCGCTTCATAGGTCTTGTTTTACTTGGTTGAACACCTACATTTGCACATTGCAACTTAGGTACCATGATGTAAAAATACCATTTATTAAAAAATGCTGTTAAAATATATCCTGTTTTTTATAATAGCTTGGACTATCCCACTTAAATCCTATAAATTATTCGATATTTGCGGTGGTAATTTCAAAAAATAGTGGCTCCCAATAGTATATGAGCATAAGGATTCTTTTTATTACATTTTTTTTGGGCCTGATGTTCCACGGCACCGCACAGGTAAGGGAATTATCTCCCGAATCCCAAATAAGCGTTTTAACCTGTGGTTCAGGCAACGACCTGTATACCACATTTGGACATAGCGCTTTTAGAATCCAGGACCCCAGCCAAGGAATAGACTGGGTCTATAATTATGGCACTTTTAATTTTGACCCGCCCATGTTCTATGTGGAGTTTGCCATGGGCAAATTATTCTATTCCTTGAGCAAGCAAAATATGCCCAATTTCCTGTATGCCTATGAAATGGAAAATAGATGGGTAAAAGAACAACTCTTGAAGCTTACCCCTACAGAAAAGAATAAATTGTTCCAATTTTTGGAAAATAATTATCGCCCGGAAAATAGGGATTATAAATACGATTTCTTTTTTAACAATTGCGCCACTAAAATTGGGGATGTGCTTCAAGAGGCCCTTGGTGAAAATCTTCATTTTAACGAAGGCCATTTGGAAAAAAACTACACCTTCAGACAGCTTATACACCAAAACCTAATTACCAATTCGTGGTCCAGCTTCGGAATAGATTTGGCCCTGGGGGCAGTAATAGACAGAACAGCTACGGTTAAGGAGCATATGTTCTTACCCATATATGTAATGGAACAATTGGGCAATACCACCTTAGCCGAACAAGATTTAGTAATTAGGGACAGATCAATTTTAACAACCGTAAAAAAGGAGGAAAAGGGATACTTTCTGGCCTCCCCCCTATTTTGGATATTGGCAATGTCATTGTTTGTTTTGACCATCACCTATATCGACTTTAAGAATCATGTTAGGAGCAAGGTCATAGATTCCGTACTGTTTTTTGCTACAGGGCTGGCGGGGTTGCTACTGATTTTCCTTTGGTTTTTTACCGACCATACGGCTACCGCCAAAAACTTTAATATCCTATGGGTATTTCCGTTGAATTTAATTGTTGGCTTTGTCATCGTTAAAAAGAAGGATGCCCCCAATTGGCTGCCCAAATACTTATTGTTTCTGCTGGGACTTTTAGGCTTAACCGTAGTATTGGCAATATTTAAAGTACAGGTTTTCTCTCCCTTGGCCATACCCCTTTGGATTATGCTTGGCGTTAGATATCTTTTTTTATGGAAGTTTTTCCAACAACACATCAGTTTAAAATAACATCTTAGATGAACCTACTTACAGTAGAAAACATATCCAAATCTTTTGGCGAGTTATCACTTTTTTCAAACATTTCCTTTGGGATCAACAAGGACCAAAAGATTGCGTTGATTGCCAAAAACGGTAGTGGAAAAACTTCCATCTTAAATATACTATCCGGCAAGGATGCCTCGGACAGCGGCCAGATAAACAGCCGTAAGGGCATTCGAATTTCCTTTTTGGAACAAGAACCGGAACTAGATCCCAAATTGACGGTGGAAGAAACCATCTTTGCGTCGGACAATGAAGTTTTAAAAGTTATTCAAAATTACGAACATGCACTTCTGGATCCGGAAAATGCAGATGCCTATCAAAAGGCCTTTGAAGCGATGGAACGCTATGATGCCTGGGATTTTGAAACCCAATACAAGCAAATCCTGTTCAAATTAAAACTGGAAGATCTGGATGTAAAGGTAGATCTACTTTCCGGAGGCCAAAAGAAACGTTTGGCCTTGGCCAATGCCCTTATTAACAGGCCCGACTTACTTATATTGGATGAACCTACCAACCATTTGGATCTGGAAATGATCGAGTGGCTGGAACAGTATTTCGCCAAAGAGAACATGACCCTCTTTATGGTTACCCACGACCGTTACTTTCTGGAAAGGGTCTGCAACGAAATTATTGAACTGGACAATGGGCAGCTATATTCCTACAGGGGCAATTATTCCTATTATTTGGAAAAGAAAGAAGCCCGCATAGAACAGGAGGCAGTGGAACAGCACAAATCAAAAATCCTGTTCAAGAAAGAATTGGATTGGATGCGCAGGCAGCCCAAAGCCCGGACCACCAAATCGAAATCCAGGATCGACGATTTTCATACCATAAAGGAAAAGGCAAGCCAACGTAGAAAGGAGCACGAGGTGCAGCTGGAAATAAATATGGAACGTATGGGGAGTAAAATTGTGGAACTCCATAAAATATCCAAATCCTTCCCCAACAAGCCTATTTTGGACAAATTTGAATATAATTTCCTGAAGGGAGAACGTATCGGGATAATAGGAAAAAATGGTACAGGAAAATCCACCTTTTTAAATATACTAAGTGGCACTGTACAACCGGACAGTGGCAAGGTAATCATAGGCGAAACCATTAAGTTTGGCTATTATACCCAAAAGGGGATTACCATAAAGGAAGGTCAGAAAGTAATCGACGTTATCCGCGAATTCGGGGATTATATTCCGTTAATGAAGGGAAAACAAATTTCTGCCCAACAGTTATTGGAACGTTTTCTTTTCGACCGTAAAAAACAATATGATTTTGTAGAAAAATTAAGTGGAGGGGAACGCAAACGCCTATACTTGTGCACCGTATTAATACAAAATCCGAATTTTTTGATCCTGGATGAACCTACCAACGATCTGGACATTGTTACGCTAAACGTATTGGAAAGTTTTCTACTCGACTTCCCGGGCTGTCTTTTGGTAGTTTCCCACGACCGTTATTTTATGGACAAGATTGTAGACCACCTCTTTGTTTTTAGGGGAAATGCAGAAATTGAGGACTTCCCGGGCAACTATTCCGATTTCAGAACTTATGAGGACAGTAACATACAGGAAAACAAGGCTTCTAAAGAAAAAGCCAACGAAGTAAAAAATAACAAGAACACTTGGAAAGAGGAAGAAACGGGAAAAAGGCTTTCGTTTTCGGAACAAAAGGAGTACCAACAATTGGAAAAGGAAATCAAAAAACTGGAATCCCAAAAAGTGGAAATCCAGAATAAATTCACGGACAGTACGCTTACCGGTGAAGATATTTCCAAATTATCCATTGAGCTCAAGGCGATTACAGATGCCATTGAAGAAAAAACGGAGCGCTGGTTCGAACTTTCCATGTCCATGGACGAATAAATCCTGTACAATATAGTTGACATGTTAAATAGGCTATTCGCATTTATAAAGTTCCGGTTGTCATCCAACAATCAGCACGGGGTACACTCCCCGTTTGTTTACGGGTTTATAACCAAATGTCTTTACGCTGCCCCTCATTTTACAACATCAAAGTCCCATAATATCCTATTAAAAACAATAGCCTATTTTGAACTAGTCCAGATACAATTGGTCCCCGCCAATATTGCTTTGGAAAAAAAAATATCAAAATACCTAAAAGGGGTATCCTTCACCAATAACTCCAACGAATTAATTTTTATTGATAGGTTGGATAAAGAAACTATTGATGAATTTATTATTAACAATGATAGCATTGCCAACGATGCCATTGTTTTCGTAAATGAAATATACCAAACTAAGGACTCTCATAAAATATGGGAAAGCATAAAAGAATTGAATCAGGTAAAGGTAACCTTGGACCTTTTTTACTGCGGACTGGTATTTTTCAGAAAGGAACAAGTCAAGGAGCATTTTAAGATTCGGATATAAACCCGTATTTTTAATGGAGATAAGGAAATTGAAAAAATATGACCGATGGACTACATCATTTACATAGTGCTTGCCGTTCTAGGAGTTATTTTCTTTGTTGCCCAAGGGTTTACCAAAAGAAAATCTAGAGACAGAAAATCCAGAAAATTCATGGAAGATTACAAGAGAGAGGATAGAAACAAGTCCAAAGACCAAGGCTAAAAAAAAATAAGAATTGTTCTTGGACAAACCCTTCTATACACTAGTGCTACACTCCCCAATTATCCAAAAAACTAATTAGTACTTAAATTAATATACATTTACCGGCATGAAAATATATACCAAGACAGGCGATGATGGCACAACAGGTCTTTTTGGCGGTACCCGGGTACCCAAGCATCACATCCGTATAGAAAGTTATGGTACCTTGGACGAACTCAATTCCTGGATCGGATTGATACGGGACCAGCCAATGGAGGATTCCACCAAGCAGGTATTGATAAAAATTCAAGAGAAATTATTTACCGTAGGAGCCTTGTTGGCCATTGACCCGGAGAAAGAAAAACTAAAAAATGGAAAAGACCGATTAAATATTCCTAAAATTGGTACTGGGGATCTAAACTTTTTAGAGAAGGAAATAGACCTAATGGAACAGCACCTGCCCCCCATGACCCATTTTATATTGCCGGGAGGGCATACAACAGTGTCATATTGTCATATTACAAGGACTATTTGCCGTAGGGCCGAGCGTCTGGCCTCCCAATTGAACGATTATGAGCCCGTAGACCCTATTTTATTATCCTATATAAACCGACTTTCCGATTTTCTCTTTGTATTGGCACGAAAATTGTCTTATGATGTACAAGCTGAGGAAATAAGGTGGATTCCAGAGAAGCGGGACTAATAAATTCGTTAATTATTCGTTATCAAATTATTAAAGCGATAAAATTAGAAAATAATTAGATGAATTTTATGCAAAAAAACTTGGCCGTTTCAGTTTAAAAATTACTTTTGCAAAATATTAAAAAATAAACAATTACGATGTATTGGACATTAGAATTAGCATCCTACCTAAGTGATGCGCCCTGGCCCGCAACAAAAGACGAATTGATAGATTACTCAATTAGAACCGGTGCACCTTTAGAGGTTGTAGAAAACCTACAGTCCATGGAGGAAGAAGGAGGGGAGATTTATGAATCAATCGAAGAGATTTGGCCAGACTACCCCACGGAAGAAGACTATCTTTGGAACGAGGACGAGTATTAAAATATTAACGGAATTACAACAAAAAAGTCTCATATGAGGCTTTTTTTTTACGTAATTTTGATGTTGGAAATCTTAAATCCAAAAGAGGGCACTACATGTGCCTACCAAAATATTTTGTGCATATACATTGTAAAAGACTTTTACCAAGTCTTTCATTAATAACATAAATCATTATGAGTTTTTTAAATTCAGTATTAAAGGTATTTGTAGGGGATAAATCAAAGAAAGATGTCAAGGACCTACAACCTTTGGTCAATCAAATAAAATCGTACGAAGCGGCGTTGGAAAAATTAAGCCACGATGAACTTCGGGAAAAGACTGCTTATTTTAAAAGTAAAATAAAGGAAGACTGTAAAGAGATCAATGAGCAAATAGACAAGTTGCTAAAAGAGGTAAAGGAGTCTGCAGACATAGACAAGAACGAAGATATTTATGCGGATATAGACAAACTAAAGGAGGAGATATATACCATTTCCGAAAAGGCCTTGACAGATATGTTGCCCGAGGCCTTTGCCGTTGTAAAGGAAACTGCAAAACGCTTTGCCAATAATGAAACCATTACCGTTAAAGCTTCGGAATACGATAGGCTACTTTCGGGTTCAAAGGATTATGTTACCCTAGATGGCGACAATGCCATTTGGAAAAATTCCTGGGACGCTGCCGGTAAGGAAGTTACCTGGGACATGATACATTATGATGTGCAGTTAATTGGGGGCATTGCCCTTCACCAAGGAAAGATTGCGGAAATGCATACTGGGGAAGGTAAGACCTTGGTGGCCACCCTTCCACTCTATTTAAACGCCCTAACTGGAAACGGAGCGCATTTGGTTACAGTAAACGATTATCTGGCCAAAAGGGATAGCGCTTGGATGGCGCCCATATTCGAATTCCACGGACTTTCAGTGGACTGTATAGACAAGCACCAACCCAATTCTGACGGACGTAGGGCTGCCTATAACGCGGATATTACCTATGGCACCAACAATGAGTTCGGATTTGATTATCTTAGGGATAACATGGCCCATACTCCCAGCGACCTGGTTCAAAGACCACATAATTACGCCATAGTGGATGAGGTGGATTCTGTTCTTGTAGATGATGCCCGTACCCCCTTGATCATTTCAGGTCCGGTACCGGAGGGCGATAGACATGAATTTAATGAACTGAAGCCCAAAGTAGGTGACATTGTAAACAAGCAGCGTGCCTATTTAACCGGAGTTTTGGCCGAGGCCAAAAAGTTGATTACCGAGGGAGACACCAAAGAAGGTGGTTTCCTTTTATTGCGTGTACATAGAGGTCTTCCAAAAAATAAGGCCTTGATAAAGTTCTTGAGTGAAGAAGGGGTAAAACAGTTACTTCAAAAAACCGAGAACTTTTATATGCAGGACAACAACCGTGAAATGCCAAAGGTAGATGAAGAACTTTGGTTTGTTATCGATGAAAAAAACAATCAGATAGAGCTCACCGAAAAAGGAGTTGAATATCTATCCGGAGATGGCGACAAGGACTTTTTTGTAATGCCGGATATTGGCAACGAAATAGCAAAAATTGAGAATCAGGATCTTGAAATCAATAAGGAAGCCGAATTAAAAGAGGAATTGTTCAAGGATTTCGCCATAAAAAGCGAACGTATCCATACCATGAACCAGCTTTTAAAGGCATATACACTTTTTGAAAAGGATGTAGAGTATGTGGTCATGGAGAACAAGGTTATGATCGTGGACGAGCAAACAGGCCGTATCATGGATGGCCGACGTTATTCTGACGGATTGCACCAAGCCATTGAAGCCAAGGAAAATGTAAAAATCGAGGCAATGACCCAAACCTTTGCCACCGTAACCTTACAGAACTATTTTAGGATGTACAGTAAACTGGCAGGGATGACCGGTACAGCGGTTACCGAAGCTGGGGAATTTTGGGAAATTTACAAGTTGGATGTGATGGAAATCCCTACCAACAGACCTATTGCAAGAGACGACAGACAAGATTTGATCTACAAGACCAAACGCGAAAAGTACAATGCCATTATAGATGAGGTTACCAAAATTTCACAATCCGGTAGACCGGTACTTATCGGTACCACCTCAGTAGAAATCTCGGAACTTCTTTCCCGTATGTTAACGATCAGGAAAGTACCCCACAACGTACTTAATGCCAAATTGCATAAAAAGGAAGCGGATATTGTTGCCGAGGCCGGAAATGCAGGTGTGGTAACTATAGCTACCAACATGGCAGGTCGTGGTACCGATATTAAATTAAGCACAGAAGTGAAGAAAGCGGGAGGTTTGGCCATTGTAGGAACTGAACGCCATGATTCAAGAAGGGTAGACAGACAGCTAAGAGGTCGTTCTGGCCGACAGGGAGACCCAGGAAGCTCACAATTCTATGTTTCCTTGGAAGATAACCTTATGAGATTGTTCGGATCGGACAGGGTAGCTAAAATGATGGATAAAATGGGCTTGGAAGAAGGAGAAGTAATCCAACATTCCATGATGACGAAATCTATTGAGCGTGCCCAGAAGAAAGTGGAGGAAAACAATTTTGGTGTCCGTAAGCGATTGTTGGAATACGATGATGTTATGAACGCCCAAAGGGAAGTAGTCTACAAAAGAAGACGTCACGCCCTGCAAGGGGAGCGACTTAAAGTAGATATTGCCAATATGATCTACGACACCTGTGAGGTAATAGTAGACACCAATAAGGCGGCCAACGACTTTAAAAACTTTGAATTTGAACTTATAAAGTATTTCTCCATAACCTCTCCTATTAGCGAAAACGACTTTTCAAAACTGGGTGTACAGGAAATGGCGAATGTTATTTACAAAACGGCATATACCCATTACAAAAACAAAATGGAGCGCAATGCTGCCACGGCCTTCCCAGTAATAAAAAAGGTTTATGAGGACAATGCCAATAAGTTTGAAAGAATCGTGGTACCATTTACGGATGGTATAAAATCCTTGAATGTGGTTACCAATCTTCAGGAGGCCTACGAAAGCAATGGCAACCAATTGGTCACGGATTTTGAAAAGAACATTTCCCTGGCCATCATTGACGATTCCTGGAAAACACATCTACGAAAAATGGATGAATTAAAACAATCCGTTCAATTGGCCGTACACGAACAAAAAGATCCCTTGTTGATCTACAAATTTGAGGCCTTTGAACTTTTCAAGGGAATGATAGAAAAAGTGAACAAAGAAATCGTCTCTTTCTTATTCAAGGGAGAACTTCCAACACAGAGTCCGGAAATCCAAGAGGCCAGAAATATTCGCAAGCCAAAGGAAAACTTAAAAACCTCCAAGGAAGAAATTCCAAACAGTGATGAAATGTCGGCCCAAAGTAGGGCTGTTGGCCAGAGTCAAGGTGGAAGGCCACAGGTAACCGAAACCATTGTACGGGAAAAGGCAAAAATTGGAAGAAACGAAAGGGTCACCATTAAGAATGTAATGTCTGGTGAAAGCAAGACGGTGAAATACAAACAAGCAGAACCGCTTTTGGACAAAGGCGAATGGGTAATTATAGAAGATTAGCAAAAACACCCAACACCTTTATAATTAAAGTAGTACATCAAAAAAAGCGACGCCTCTCAAAGGCGTCGCTTTTTTATTGTCCAAATTTTAATATATTTATAACAACACTAAGGTTTTTTCTGACGGAAAAGTAGAATTAAAATCGAATAAAAAAGGTGAAAAATTATGGCCAAAAATCAATAGATCCAAAATCCAACCTAATAGCTAAAGGAGATTTCCATAAAAATATTGTTTTAACCTTAAAATTCATCCTGCTTTAATTCAAACGATTATCTTTACCTTCAGAATACAACCATTAACCAATTTTTAATGCAAATACCCACTCTGGATCAGTACCGCCTAAAGGACAAAGTCCGTTTAACGTTAAGGGTTAACTATATTTCCTCTGTCCTTTCCATTCTTTTTGGTATTATATGTATTTTTTTCCTAAAGATCACTGAAATAGTTCCCACTACTTTTATTTTTTTTGGCACTTTAAATTTGGCCAACACCCTATTGTTCCATAAGCACCAACTACTGGGATTAACTTACAATATTACCTCAATAATGGCCTTGGTATCTTCTGTTATTATTACCATATACAGTGGTGGCATTAACAGTCCCTTTATTTTTGTGTTGGCCCTAGTGGTTTTTGCGGGATACATCAGTACCAAGGAATATGGCCGTATTTATCTAAACCTGAACTTGCTGATTATTATTCTGATCTACTCCCAGAGTATAGCGGAATTTAATTTTACGGAAAATGTGGTCCCCGAAGAAAGTAAAAATATTTTTGCCCTTTTTAGTATTCTGTTCTCTGTATATCTCTTGGGGGGTGTCATAGGAAAAAACCTTCTTAAGGCACATAACGAATTACATAAAATCAGAAACGAAAACGAGGCCCGTATCAGGGAAAAAGACACGCTACTAAAAGAAATTCACCATAGGGTAAAGAATAACCTACAAACCGTATCCAGCTTGCTTAGTCTTCAATCCAGAAGCATTGAAGAGCCTAGAATAAAAACTTTGATAAAAAGCAGTCAAAATCGGGTAATTTCTATGGCCATGGTACATGAGATGTTGTATATGCGCCACGATTTGTCCAAAATTGAATACAAGTCCTATGTGGAGGAATTAAGTGACTATCTCATACGTTCCTTTAAAGGCACCGAAAACAATATTACGCTGAACATCATAATCCCTGATATTAAACTCGGGATAGACACGGCCATCCCACTAGGATTATTGATCAACGAAGTAATTACCAATGCCCTTAAATACGGTATTAAGGACAATGACCAAGGGGAAATACATATTGAACTTGTAAAATCGAATGGCAAAGATTATATACTCTATATTGGTGATGACGGCGAAGGCTTTCCCGAAGGCATTAGCCACAAGAACACAAAATCGCTTGGACTAAAACTCATTCATAATCTGTCCCGCCAATTAAAGGGATCCATAAACAGGGATTCCTCTAAAAAAGGCACCAACTACATTGTCAAATTTTCTGATATACAACATCCCTTTAAGACCTAAGGACATAAGTAGTATCTACGCTACTTCGCAATTTTTCCTTGATGTTTATGAAAACAAACCGAGGATGAATATTATACGGTCGTAAAATCGGATCCCGAAATATACCTTATTCCTTTTCTTGTTTTACACACACTTTCAAAGGTCTCAGAATACCCTTCGTTTTAGGAAAAATAAGAATATGACTAAGGCCAAGAAATATGAGGACTAAAAGCGCAAATAATATCATAATAGTCTATTTTGGGACTGTCCGTTTTGGGGCAGCAGGTTAGTGTATCGTATTAGGCCAATTTGGCTTTATTTAATTTAGTTGAAAAAGACAATGCTTTAGTAATCTTGGAATTTTTGTTCATATACAAACGTGCCACTGAGTTTTCATTTTTTACAGAAACCTCTTGTTTTACTGTGGCAGCAACAACACTCATAGTCACAGTTTCAACCTTCACCTCAGCAGCACCGTTTTGAGCCTGTGCAGCTACTCCGATAAAAAGAACAAAGATTAAAGTTAAAATGGTTTTCATGACTTGCGTTTTGTTATATATATAACTCGGGCAAGTGTACTTAAGCAGGTTCCGATTCGCTGAAAAGCACTGTTACTCGTTCAGTGGAAAAAAGTCTGATAATGTGCAGAATATTGTCGATAAACGTCCAGTGGACTAAATTCACTTTAGCGATAAATGAAGCATTTGACCGATGTTAAATAGCTCAAATAGGGGGCAATTGTCATTTCAAGTATTTAATACTAATATCCGCAGAAATTAAAAAGACACAGGAAAGATAAAAAACCATCATTCTTGGTTAAATGGTAATTTTCTTAATTGAAATCAATAAAACCCGGATTTTACCAACAACTATATCCATAAGGAATATCAAACAAAATGTTAAATGTTTTTTTATTTCAAAGCAACTGCTTAGTTTTGTCCCATATTTAAATAATGGCACGAAGCAAACAATATAACGAAGAGGAAGTAATAGAAAAGGCCATGGGCCTGTTCTGGCGCAATGGGTATGAGAATACCTCAGTTCGTATGTTGGAAAAGGAAATGGGAATAAACCAATTCTCTATTTACTCAAGTTTCGGAAGTAAGAACGGGGTTTTTTTGGAATGCATTAAGGCCTATAAAAAGAAGATACACCGTATCACGGAAATTTTAGAAAAATCCAACAATGGGGTAGCTGGTATTAAACAATACTTTTACGATTTTTTAGAATTCTCCAAGGATGATAATGGCAAAAAGGGATGTTTGGTTACCAATACCGTAAATGAATTGGGAGAGCATGGAGATCCAATTATAATGACGGAATTAAAGAGTTTTTTTAATGAAATTAAAACCCTGTTAGCAAATAGCTTAAAACAAGACAAAAATAAAACCCAAGAAACTATTGAAAAACAAGCAAATTACTTGGCAACATCTATGTTGGGACTATCCCTGGCCTCCAAAATCTTAAGTGGAGAACAATTGGAAGATTTTATAGAAACAGCATTTATCAACCTTTAGCATTTTTTTTATTCTATTTCTAAGCAAATGCTTAGAAATAAATCAAAATGGAATTAACAATACATTAAAAATTGAATTATGACTACATTAAAAGTACACGACATTGAATCCGCACCTGAAGAAAGCAAGTCCTTTTTGCAAAAATCGCTTAAGGGATTTGGAATGATACCCGGTCTACATGGGGTTTTGGCCAGTTCTCCCGGCATCCTAGAGGCGTATCAGACATTGCATCAATTATTTATAGACGCTTCCTTTAACAACGAAGAACTAACCGTAGTGTGGCAAACTATAAACGTGGAGCACGAATGTCACTATTGTATTCCGGCACATACAGGTATAGCCCATATGATGAAGGTAGATCCGGCATTAACTGAAGCTTTGAGGAATAGGACGGCAATGCCCTCGGAAAAACTACAGGTATTGCAAGAGACCACTCTATCCATTGTTCGGAATCGTGGAAATATTTCGGAAGAAGAATTGAACAGATTCTATGCTGTGGGCTACGGGGAAAGACAAGTTTTGGAAATCATCCTTGGTCTTTCACAAAAGGTAATAAGTAATTATTCCAACCATATTGCCAACACTCCGGTTGATGCACCATTTCAAAAATTTGCCTGGAAACCCGAAACAATAGCATCTTAATCAAGGAAAAGCACTAAGAATGGAATAGGATAGTTAGGGATTACAATCTCTACCGTCCGTCTGGTTCCAATCGCTACCAATTTTGAAAAAGGTTCTATACAACCCGCCCCATATTCATTAACTTTGATCTTTTGAATCTTGGAATCATTTGAACAATCGTTCGGGACAAATGCAGCAAAGATCTTGGTGGATCTTCCTAATTTTACCAAGGTACAGCCTTTGTTCAAATTTGCGAGGCAATTTAAGTCTAAAACCTATATCATTTAAGCTAAGAGCATTAAAATCTCACTTAGTGAGTTAATTATTAAAGGATCATAATTATGGCAGATAAAATTAAATTGAATATTATTTCAGATGTGGTTTGCCCATGGTGCGCCATAGGTTACAAACGTTTGGAACAAGCCATTTCCGAATTGGGATTACAGGATAGGGTAGATATTGAATGGCAACCCTTTCAACTAAATCCACACATGCCCAAGGAAGGTCAAAATGGTCAGGAACATATTACAGAAAAATATGGTTCCAGCCTGGAACAACAACGACTTTCCCAGGAACGCACGACCAATTTTGGAGCAGAACTTGGATTTAAATTTGACTATTTTGACGAGATGAAGATAGTCAACACCAAGGATGCACATATATTATTGGACTATGCCAAAGAATTCGGAAAACAGACCGAATTGAATATGAGATTGATGACCGCGTTTTTTGGCGAGCGAAAAGATGTTTCGGACAGATCTATTTTAATTGAAGAATTAAAAGCTGTTGGCCTGAATGCAGATGAGGCCATGGCTAGATTGGATAGTGATGACGTACGTTACCAGGTTCAAGTTAAGGAGAAATACTGGCAAAGTCTTGGTGTTTCCTCGGTACCTACTGTGGTGTTCAATAACAAAAGTGCATTGAACGGGGCCCAGCCCGTTGAAGTCTTTAAAGAAGTACTAACGGAGCTACTAGAAAAATAAGAACTGTAAATTCCGATTATAGGCAAAGTGATAAAATTAAAAATATGAAAAGAGTCGTCATAACAGGCTTGGGAGCCTTGACTCCTATTGGAAATTCGGTAAACGAATTTTGGGAAAGTGCCACAAAAGGCAAAACAGGGGCATCAAAAATTACAAAATTCGACCCATCCCTTTTTAAGACAACCTTCGCCAGTGAGATAAAGGATTTCACTCCGGAAAATTACTTGGATCGCAATGAAATTAAAAGAAGCGATCCCTTTACACAATACGCCCTTTATTCGGTTACTGAAGCCTTTACCGATAGTGGAATAGATAGGGAATCCTTATCCCCTTTTGACATAGGTGTCATTTGGGGATGCGGTCAGGGAGGTATGCAAACCTTCGAGGACGAAGTAAAGAATTTCACCAAAGGGGGAATGAATCCGCGCTTCAATCCATTTTTTATTCCAAAGATGTTGGTGAATATGGCTTCAGGGATGATTGCCATGAAGTTTGGATTGATGGGAATAAATTATACGGCGGTTTCCGCATGTGCCTCTTCCAATTCCGCCATAATGGATGCTTTCAATTACATACGGTTAGACAAGGCCAAAGTTATGGTTACCGGAGGGTCCGAAGCTCCCATTACTGAAGCCTCCATTGGCGGATTTGGCTCCATGAAAGCCTTATCTAAACAAAATGATGATCCGCCACACGCATCCAGGCCATTCGATGTTGACAGGGACGGATTCGTTATGGGAGAAGGTGCCGGGGCCCTAATTCTAGAAGAATATGAACACGCCACGAAGCGAGGCGCAAAGATTTATGCCGAGATAGTGGGCGCCGCCATGACGGATGATGCCTACCATATTTCCGCCACCCATCCTGAAGGCATAGGTGCCATAAAAGCGATGCAATTGGCCATGGAAGAAGCTCAACTAAATCCAGATCAAATTAACTATCTAAACGCCCACGCTACTTCTACTCCTGTTGGCGATATCAGCGAGATGAAGGCTGTGGTAAAAACTTTCAACAACAAATTTAACAACCTGAAAATTAGTGCCACCAAATCTATGACAGGGCATCTTATGGGAGCTGCTGGGGCCATTGAGGCTATTTTAGCCATTAAGGCAATTCAGAACAACATTATTCCCCCAACCATTAACACAATCAATATTGATCCAGAGATTCCCAGTTCACTTCCTATTGTTCTAGGGGATGCAATTGATGGTAAAATAAATGTAGCCATGAGCAACACCTTTGGTTTTGGTGGACATAACGGAACGGTAATTTTTAAAACGGTATAATGCCATGAATAACTTGGCGGTATTTTCAACTGCAATTCGCGGCCTTTTTATTACCTTGTAAGCTCCTCCCAAAATAATTATCATTCCTAAAGGTTATTAAAATCAATTTCCGATTTTGCGGTGTAAAAGATAAACCATTATTAAAAAGCTAATATATTACGACATGAAAACAATGACATGCAAGCAATTGGGAGGAGCCTGTGATATGAAATTTAAGGCCGAAACCTTTGAAGAAATGGCAGAAAAAAGCAAAAAGCATAGTATGGCTATGTTTCAAGCCGGCGAAGCAGAACATCTAGAGGCCATGACCAAAATGCAGGAACTTATGAAATCTCCGGGCGCAATGGCCAATTGGTTTGAAAACAAAAGAAAGGAATTTGAAGCCCTTCCAAATAATAACTAGATAGGATAAAGAACAATTAAAGGTAACCAAAGCTAGATACTTGGACTATTTATCCTCTTCCACCCTACTCCTTAAAGGTTCTATCTTCCTCTCGGTTTTAGGAAAAACAACCAAATAATTGAGGCAGATACAGAAGAAGGATAGAAGGGCAATTATTATCATGATTTATTTTTGATTAACGGTGGGATGCCAACCTTATTAATTTTATCCAAGTACTAAGCCAGTTTAGCCTTGTTCAATTTGGTAGAGAAAGACAATTCTTTGGTTATCTTAGAATTTTTGAACATGTACAAACGTGCAACAGAGTTTTCGTTTTTTACGGCAACCTCTTGTTTTGCAGTAGCAGCAACAATACTCATGGCAACAGTTTCAACCTTAACTTCTGCAACACCGTTTTGAGCTTGTGCAGCTACTCCGATAAAAAGAACAAAGATTAAAGTTAAAATGGTTTTCATGACTTGCGTTTTGTTATATATATAACTCGGGCAAGTGTACTTATCCAGGTTCCAATTCGCTGAAAAGCACTGTTTTTCGTTGAGCGGAAAAATCACGGATTAAGTGCAAAAAAATGTCGATAAACGTAACTAGTTTCAAAATCACTTCAACGATTAAAATTTGTATTTCATCGGTTTGTGTAAGTAATTACTGATGTTCATAACCTCTATGAATTCTTATTTTCTATTCTGAAATCAAAAAAATAGCAAAATATTTAAGTTCTAGTTTATGGATTATGCCGAACTTTATCTTTGTTTTCCAATCACTTTATAATGAAACACTACTTTGGACCGCTATAAAGAAACATTCGAAGCATGGAATAAAATGGCTGCCCTATATCAAGTCAAGTTTATGGATCTGGACTTGTACAATGACAGCTATGACCTTATCTGTAAATCGATAACCAAAAAAAAGGCCTCATTATTAGAAATTGGCTGTGGCCCGGGAAACATCACGAGATATCTTTTATCGAAAAGACCCGATTTCAACATTTTAGGAATCGACATTGCGGCCAACATGATAGCACTGGCCCAAAAGAACAATCCAACCGCTAAATTCAAGGTAATGGATTGTAGGCAGATAGGCGAAATCGACACCTTATTCGATGGTATCGTTGGTGGTTTTTGTATGCCCTACCTCTCCTACCCCAATTGTGTTCAATTAATTGCCAAAACCCACAAGTTGCTTTCAAACAATGGATTGCTCTATTTAAGTTTTGTGGAGGGAGACATCAACAAATCCGGTTTCAAAGTAGGCCCCAATGGAAACAGAGTATATTTCAATTACCACAATTTGGACTCCATAAAAAAAATCCTGTCGATCCATAAATTTGAAGACCCAGAGGTGTACCATGTAAATTACCCAAAAACCGGGTCTCTATCAGAAAAGCACACCATCCTAATATGCCGAAAAAAAGAATGAGATAGAAAAAATGCAAAAATGTTTGTCAAATCAAATATTCATCGTAATATTGCGATATACAAATAAAGTAAAAATGGGTGTAGCCAAAACAGAAATTTTTTCGGATCAACAAAATGAAATTGCCAGTTTTGCCAAGGTCTTTGGTCACCCGGCCAGGGTGGCCATCTTACAACATCTATTTAAAATAAACACCTGTGTTTGTGGTGATTTGGTAAGCGAAATTGGATTGGCACAACCAACCATTTCACAGCACTTAAAAGAATTGAAACTCCTAGGGCTTATTAAAGGTAGTGTGGAAGGAACCAGTGTATGCTATTGTATCAATACCGAAAAATGGCTGGAAATGAAGGAAATCTTAAAGCAATTTTTAAATCAGGATATCTCCACACAGCGAGATTGCTGCTAAAAAATTTAAATTTATTAATCGCGTCATCGCAATAAACAAATAACAAAATGAAACTATCAGAGGTAAAAACAATTTTAGGAAATTTGGACACCATTGCATTTCAATTGCCAAATGCTAAACTAGTGCCAAGTCATTTTCACGTAACTGAAGTGGGTAAAATCACCAAAAACTTCATAGATTGTGGCGGAACGGTTCGGAAAGAGGAAGTTGTAAATTTTCAGTTATGGGATTCCAACGACTATGACCACCGACTTCATCCGGAGAAATTGGTCCACATCATTGAACTATCAGAAAAGGTATTGGAAATTGGGGATTTGGAAATTGAAGTGGAATATCAAGGAGAGACCATTCAAAAATTCGGATTGGACTTTGACGGCACCAACTTTCTTTTGGCCACCAAACACACAGATTGTTTGGCGAAAGAGAACTGCGGGATTCCGGCTGAAAAACCGAGAGTAAAATTATCCCAATTACAAGCGACTTCAGCAAATTGTTGTACTCCCAATTCCGGATGCTGTTAAATCTTTTGACCACACTATAAATTATATTCAATGGCACCGGTAAAAACGAAGATCTTCGACCAAATTGAGCAGGTCATCTCCAAATTGAGTACTGATAAAATAAGTGTGGAGCGCAAAGAAATTTTACAGCCACTTGCTGAGTTTATACAGTCCAAAACCGATACCCTAGAACCTATAAGAATTAATTTTATTTGTACCCATAACTCCAGGAGGAGTCACTTATCACAAGTTTGGGCGCAAACATTGGCCTTCTATTTTAACGTAAAGAATGTACAATGCTATTCGGGCGGAACAGAATCTACGGCCTTATTCCCAATGGTGGTACAAACCCTTAAAAACACTGGATTCCAAATAGAAACCATTTCGGAAGGCAAAAATCCAATTTACAGTATAAAATATGCCGAGAATGAACCTGCAATAATCGGTTTTTCCAAGAAGTTGGATGATGACTTTAATCCCAAATCGGAATTTGCTGCAGTCATGACTTGTTCACAGGCCGATGGGGGCTGTCCGTTTATAGCTGGCGCCGAAAAAAGAATCCCAATAACTTTTGAGGACCCAAAGGCGTTTGACAATACCCCGCAACAGGCAGAAAAGTATCAGGAAAGAAGCCTTCAAATTGCAACCGAATTATTGTACATATTTGCCCAAATAAAATCATAATTAATGGCCTCGAACAAAAAATTAAGCTTTCTGGACAGCTATCTTACCTTATGGATTTTTATGGCAATGGCTTTGGGGGTAGCCATCGGCTATTTTGCACCTAGCTTTCCTAAAATAATTAATAGTTTTAGCAGCGGAGCCACGAATATACCTATAGCCATTGGACTTATCCTAATGATGTATCCACCCTTGGCCAAGGTAGATTACTCCCTTTTGCCCAAGGTTTTCAAAAACACCAGGATTTTATCCATATCCTTAATCCTGAATTGGATCGTTGGACCAATTTTGATGTTTGCTCTGGCCATTACTTTTTTAAGGGATTACCCAGAATATATGGTTGGGCTCATCCTTATTGGCTTGGCGCGTTGCATTGCCATGGTACTCGTTTGGAACGATCTGGCCGAAGGAAGTAGCGAATATGGTGCCGGTTTGGTTGCCCTAAATAGTATTTTTCAAGTATTTGCCTACAGTTTTTATGCCTGGATCTTTATTACCGTACTTCCGCCCTATTTCGGATTTGAAGGGGCAATAGTAGATATTTCTATTGCAACTATAGCCGAAAGCGTAGCTATTTATTTAGGAGTTCCGTTTGCACTCGGTTTTTTAAGTAGATTGATCCTGGTTAAACAGAAAGGTGAAGAATGGTACTCCAATACATTTATTCCTACCATATCCCCTATGACTTTGATTGCCCTATTGTTTACCATAGTGGTCATGTTTTCCTTAAAAGGTGAAATGATTGTAGAGATACCCATGGATGTACTTATCATAGCCGTTCCTTTACTGATCTATTTTACCCTGATGTTTATCATTGGTTTTTTCTTTACCAAAGCCATGGGTGCAGATTACGATAAAACAGCCTCGGTAGCTTTCACAGCGGCCGGGAACAATTTTGAATTGGCCATAGCCGTGGCCATAGCTGTCTTCGGATTAAATTCGGGACAGGCATTCGCAGGGGTCATTGGTCCCTTGGTGGAAGTTCCCGCATTAATTTTATTGGTCCGTGTATCCTTTGGCTTGCGAAAAAGGTATTATCCCAAAGTCACAACCTAGTTCTTGTATAATTAGTTGTAGCTAAGAAGTTGATATGCTGTAAAGAATTATATGGGTCTTAAGCCAATTTAGCTTTGTTCAATTTGGTAGAGAAAGACAATTCTTTAGTTATCTTGGAATTTTTGAACATGTACAAACGTGCAACAGCGTTTTCGTTTTTTACAGCAACCTCTTGTTTGGCATTAGCAGTTACAATACTCATGGTAACCGTTTCAACTTTAACTTCAGCAGTACCGTTCTGAGCTTGTGCGGCCATTCCGATAAAAAGAACAAAGATTAAAGTTAATATGGTTTTCATGACTTGCGTTTTGTTATATATATAACTCGGGCAAGTGTATTTATCTAGGTTCCGATTCGTTTAAAAGCACTGATTCTCGTTAAGAGGAAAAAATCCGGATAAAGTGCAAAATAATATCGATGAACGTAAGTCGGTCCAAAATCCTTTTAACGATAATTTTTTGCGTTTCAACGATGAGTGTAAGTAAATACTTACGTTTTGAGGTGCCATTAATTTTTGTTTTCCGCTACTTTTATCGCAAATTCACAAAATACCCTAACATCTGGCCGAAGAATAATTAGGACTTTTATATAGAATATTAGGTAATTTTAAGCAGAATTGAACGCTATCATTTTTGACATGCCACATCTAAACATCAATTCCGGACGTAGGGAATTTTCTCTTCAAGATCCCAATGGTTATTATTTGTCTATCTGCTCCAACAATAGTAAATAGATCCAAAATCATGTTCATTGACCAAAGCCTTTTATAAATCAGTTTAACCATGAAAAGAAAACTAGACCGCTTTTACGAACAATCAAAAATATACAGCCAATACCGTCCTACCTATCCGGCACGCTTATACCAATATATCTATTCCTTTTGCGAAGCCAAAAATGCATGTTGGGACTGTGGAACCGGAAACGGACAAGTGGCAGTAGTTCTTTCAAAATCCTTTGCACAAGTATTTGCCAGCGATATTAGTAAGCAACAAATACAGCAGGCAGTCCGATTGGATAATATAGAGTATACCGTACAAAGGGCAGAGCAAACATCTTTCGTCAACGATAGTTTTGATTTGATCACTGTGGCACAAGCAGTTCATTGGTTTGACCTTCACGCCTTCAACCATGAAGTAAAAAGGGTACTAAAACCCAATGGAATAATTGCCATTTGGGGATATGGTCTTTTGCGAATCAATGCTGAAATTGATCCAATCATACTTCATTTTTATAATAATATTATCGGAGCATATTGGGATAAGGAAAGGGATTATATCGATTTAAAATATTCTTCTATTCCATTCAATTTTGATGAAATCGATATTAAGGACACCTTTAAAATAGAAACATCATGGACGCTATTGGAATTGGAGGGGTACTTTAATTCCTGGTCCAGTGTGCAAAATTTTATGAAAAAAAATAATGGCCACAATCCTGTAGATCAACTTATAAAGGAGATTTCCTTAAAATGGAATTCCCTTCGTCAAAAAATCACCTTCCCCATTTTCATGCGTTTAGGCAGAAACGCTAAGTAGAAAATCCCCCTAAAACTATAAGAAGTTGACTAACTGGGAATTTATTCCCAAATGTGTACCATACTTTCGTTGTACTATGCAGCAGCCAGTATGGAACGTCTCCTCATCAACATAAAAATCCCCAAGGAAATGGATCCACAAACCAAAAATCCCACGAAGAGTGGAAGAATGGTATCCTGTATATAACTACCAACATAAGTTGCGATGGGAATAGCGATCATAGTAGATATGAATCCGGTGATGGCAGCGCCTATACCAGCAATATGGCCTATAGGCTCCATGGCAATGGCCCTAAGGTTACCGAACAAAAAGCCCAGTGTAAAAAATTGCATGGCCAAGAAGGTGATCAATATCCACAAACCCGGATTTTGGGAATTCCAGAACAAGCCCACATAAACAGTGGAAACAGTACAAAATAGGGTTAAGGCAATCATTGCCAATCTTCTCATGCCCAATTTCACCACCATGGTGCCATTTAACAGAGTAGAAAGGCCTACAGAAATTGCCAATCCTGCAAAAACAAATGGAAAATTGTCGGCCAGACCATATTGCACTTCAAACACCTCTTGTGCCGAACTCAAATAGACCATAAAGGCACCGGTGATGAGGCCAGAAACAATAGTAAAGGCCATTGTTTCCCGGTGACGGAGCAATTCCTTAAATCCGTCCACAAACACATGGCTGGAAAATTTAATCTTATATTCCGGTTTTAAAGTTTCCGGTTGCCTTCTCCAAAACCAAACACCAACCGCTATAGTGGCCACCAATTGCATATAAAAAATAGCTTCCCAACCGTAGTGATCCAAGAAAAACTTTCCCATAGCAGGAGCCACAATAGGTACCAAAATAAAAAATGCCGTAACAAAAGACATGATCTTGGCCATATAATCTCCTTTATAGGAATCCCTTATCATGGATATGCTTATTGTTCTCGGAGCAGAAAGTCCAATACCCTGAAGAATTCGACCAAATATCATCCACTCCAAATTGGGGGCCAAAACACAGATAACACTGGCCACACAGAAGACAATAAAGCCAATATACACAATAGGTTTCCTACCAAAACTATCCGATAAAGGCCCAAAAACCAATTGTCCCACACCCAAGCCCAAAAAAATCATTGTTATAAACTTTTGATTTTCTGTAGGGTCCAAGCTGTTGATGTCTATCCCTATAGTGGACATTGCAGGTAAGAGTGCATCAATTGCCAGTGCTACAATAGACATTAAGGAAGCCATAATGGCAACAAATTCGAATTGTGGGCGCTGCTGACTTTTTTGCATCCGGCAAAATTAAACATATGGAATAAGATTAACCCATATATTACAGGAAATAACAAAACGATAACATTTATAGAAAATTCGCAAAGCACTGACTTTTTGAGGATTATATAGGCAGCTGTTTATTGCAAGAACCGTATAGGCCACTTTATGAACAACTAACAAAAAATTAATTTCAGAAAAGCCGCCTTAAATTATAATTCCCATACATTTGAAGTTATAAACACTAATTATTTATTATGAAAATCAATTTTATCATTGCTCTCGTATTTTTATCAAGCTTATTTAGTTACGGCCAAAAGCTAAAAATAGTACAAGGAGATTTTAATTTTATCAAGGGTCAGAAGGAAATAAACGTTGAATTCGTTTATGACAATATGAAACTCTTGAAAAAGAACCTATCCAATAAAGATTACGTGAAGGAACATTCCGCAGAATTGGAAGAAAAAACTCGTGGAAAAGGAACCTCTTGGGAAAAAAGCTGGTATGCCAGTAGGGAGTTGATATATGCCCCAAAATTTTTGGAGTTAATGAATAGATACCTATATGAGGACCATAAAGTATTTTTTGCCGAGAATTTAACAGATGCCAAGTACACACTTATTGTGGACACAGTATGGGTATATCCTGGTTGGGATGCCGGTGTTATGAAACAGCCAGCAAAGGTTAGCACCTTGTTAAAATTTGTAGAGACCAATAACATGGACAATATACTTTTGGAAGTTTCCAGTGAAAACGCACCTGGAGACCAATGGGGAAGCTCATTTAGCAATGAAGACAGATTAGGGGAAGGTTACGCCAAAACCGGAAAATCCTTCGCAAAGTTAATTTTAAAAAAAGGCTTCTAGACCAAATACTCATTTAATCCATTACAAAAAGTGAATGATAACATCATTCACTTTTTTGCGTTTCAAGATCAATTATATGTGCTACCGTCCTTATAAGTCTGTTATGCTTTGTTACAAAGGGATTGGTCTTATCCCAAACATAGCCTGCCAAAACCGAACAAATTTGTCTTTTTACCTCAGGGTTTTCCGGTTCGTGGAAAAACAAGGTCTGTAGATTGCCACTGTACCACTCATTTACGTAGGATGAAAATACACTTACTCCTTCCCTAATATAATCAGAATATTCCTTTTCCCAATCTACTGCCTGTCCATTAAGAACTTTGGTAATAAGTTTTGCCCCCAACAAGGCCGATTCCGTGGCAAAAGTAACCCCCGAAGAAAAAACAGGGTCCAAAAATTCGGCACTGTTGCCCGTTAGGACAAATCCCTTACCAAATAATTGTTTTACGGATTTGGAATAATTCTTTATTAACACTGGTTCAAATAAAAAATCGACCCCTTTAAAGCGTTCATAATAATAATCGGACAGTTTTAATAATTGACTCAATTTTTCGCTGTTACTCCCTTCAAAAGATTCCAAAAATTCTGTAGGGCCTACATAACCTATACTGGTCCTTCCATTGGAAAATGGAATTACCCATAGCCATACTTCGGTCTCAATTACATCAAAAGTAATCAGGGTGCCCTCCCTACCCTCAGGTCGATTAACGTCCACTACATGTGTAAAAATGGAAGAATGATTGGGCAGTACGGAAGGCTTGTCCAAATCCAGCAATCTGGGCAAAACCCTCCCATAACCACTGGAATCTATGATATATTCGGCTTTAACCTGGTATGGTATGCCATTTTCATCTTTTATGGTGGTTACTGAACCCCCATTTTCATCTATAACAACATCTACAACCTCATGTCCAAAAGAGACCTCCACTCTCTTTTTGATCAATTCGTCTACCAATACCTTATCAAAATCCGCTCTTGGAACCTGCCAGGTCCAATCCCAACCCTTTGTGTGTTTCTTACTAAAATCAAATTCACAGATTTTATCCCCTTTTATAAATCGGGCACCAAATTTCTTTTCAAAACCAAAAGCATTCAAACCGTCCAACAGACCTACTTCCTCAAAATGATCCATACATCTGGGCAAAAGACTCTCCCCAATAACAAACCTGGGAAAAACACTTTTTTCTACTACTTGAACTTTAATTCCTTGACCTTGCAAATAGGCTGCAGAGACGCAACCAGAAGGCCCTGCACCAATTACCAAGACTTCCACTAAACGTTGATTCATTATTTTTAAAATATTGATTGGTTAAATATCATACATTTGCAATCCAAAATAACTATTTTTATTAATTGTTATTCAATTTACTTTTTAAATATTGAATTTATATACATGTTGACTATTAAAGGAAAATTAGGAATAGAGGATTTCTATCGTATAATTTTTAAAGAAGAATCTATTCTAATAAATAAAGACGTATTAGCAACCGTCGAAAATAGCTTTAATTTTTTAAGCCAATTCTCCCAAAACAAAATTATTTACGGTGTAAATACAGGTTTTGGCCCAATGGCGCAATATAAAATAAACGACTCCGACCGAATTCAATTACAATACAATCTTATTAGGAGTCACGCTTCCGGAACCGGAAATTTAATCCCAGAGCAATATGTTAAGGCCGCCATGTTGGCCAGATTGAACACTTTAAGCCTGGGACATTCCGGAGTACATATTTCGGTAATCGAACTAATGACTACTCTTATCAATAAAAACATTACCCCTGTAATTTTTGAGCACGGTGGTGTGGGAGCCAGTGGAGATTTAGTCCAATTGGCGCACATTGCCTTAGTTCTTATTGGGGAAGGTGAAGTTTTTTACAAGGATGAAAGAAGACCCACAGAGGAAGTTTTTAAAATTGAAAACCTAAAGCCTATCACCATTACACTACGAGAGGGCTTGGCACTTATTAACGGTACGTCCGTGATGACCGGCATAGGGCTGATCAACACTATCAATACCCGAAAGTTATTGGATTGGATGATATGCTGTTCTTCTGCCATAAATGAAATAGTACAGGCGTATGATGACCATTTGTCCCTAGAGTTAAATCAGTCCAAAAAACACAAGGGGCAGCAGCAGATTGCCAAATCAATGAGAAATCATTTAAAGGACAGTACACTAACCCGAAAAAGGGAACACCATTTGTATAGTGCTAATAATGAAGTTTCAATTTTCGAGGAAAAGGTACAGGAATACTATTCCTTGAGATGCGTCCCCCAAATTTTAGGCCCGGTCCTTGACACCTTGAACAATGTAGAAAAAATTCTTATTGAAGAGGTTAATTCAGCCAACGACAACCCTATTGTGGATGTTGAAAAAAAGCATGTTTACCACGGTGGAAATTTCCATGGTGATTATGTTTCCCTTGAAATGGACAAACTAAAATTAATTGTCACCAAAATGAGCATGCTCGCAGAAAGACAATTAAATTACCTATTAAATCCCAGTCTAAATAATATACTTCCCCCATTTGTCAATCTTGGCAAACTTGGTTTGAATTTTGGAATGCAAGGTGTACAGTTTACCGCCACCTCTACCACGGCTGAGAACCAAATGTTGTCCAATCCCATGTACGTGCACAGTATTCCTAACAACAACGATAATCAGGATATTGTTAGCATGGGTACCAACGCAGCCAATATTACCAAAAAAGTCATCGAAAATACTTTCGAGGTCCTTTCCATTGAAACGATAACCATTGTTCAGGCAATTGAATATCTGAAAGTACAGGATAAAGTATCATCAAAAACACGAAAAATGTATGATGATATTAGAAATTTGGTCCCCCCCATCTCCGACAAAGACGTTCCCATGTATCCTTATGTAAATAAGGTTAAGAACTTTATTCAAAATTTTGAGGAAGAAACTTACGCTTGTAAGGAGCTTAATTAAAAAATTGACTTAGAAAAGTTATTTAAATAAAATAATCCATAATTTAATAGTGGCTTAGTTTAAGCTTAAACATACACCAAGTCCTAACTTGATAATTATTGAATATGAACGTTTTAACTTAAAAAATTCACAGATGAAAACAAAGATTGGATTGTCAGTTGCACTTTTTTTAGTTTTTGCTAATTTTTATTCCCAGGAATATGCCCTGGTTAGGGAAAATGGCCTATTTGGGTATATTAATACCTCAGGGGAATATGCAATAAAGCCCCAATTCAAGAAAGCGGACAATTTTACGAACGAGCGTGCCGCCGCCTCAATGGGTGACAAATGGGGCTACATTAATACTGCTGGAGAATGGGCTATTCAACCAGAATATGAACATGTAAAGGAATTTAATTCTGGTCTGGCCCTTGTAAACAAAGGTGACCAATGGCACTATATCAATGTCTCGGGCGAAACTTTGGAAACCCCGGTTTCAGATAAATATTATGATTTTGACAATGGAGTGGCCTTTTTCAAAAGAGGCGAAAAAATTGGACTTTTAGGGACTGACGGAAAATTAATCGCCGAACCGGATTTTGATGAAATAAAACCCTTTATAGATGGCTATGCCAAGGCCAGAAAAGGTGAACTATGGGGAATGATCAATAAAAAGGGAGAAATCCATATCCCTATTGAGAACCAAGAAATAGGGGATTATAACAGTAAGGGGGTCTGGGTAAAAAAACAGGAATCTTTTGGTATTGTAGCCGATGGCAACTTCTATCCGGTAAAGAATGCCGATAAGATCTGGGAATTCACCGATAAATCCGATTTAACATATGCCCGCAGCAATAAATTGATGGGTTTTATCAATAATAAAGGAGAGTGGGTCATAACTCCCACCTATGAAAAGGCAAGGGATTTCAGCCAAGGATTGGCTCCAGTTTTCATGAACAAAAACTGGGGGTATATCAATGAAAAGGGAGAAAAGGTCATAGATTTCAACTTTAAGGATGCCGAAGTATTTTCCGCAAACGGTCTTGCTCCTGCAAAAGAAAAAAAATGGGGATTTATTGATAAAACTGGAAAATGGGTAATACAACCCGAATATGATATCACCGCAGGTTTATCGTTTTCTATCTTTCAAAAGAATTTGGAAAAAGGGTTCATCAATGGGCTTGCCCGAGTAAAACATAACAAAGAATGGGGATTTTTAAATGCCAAGGGAGAAGTTTTGGGCAATAAATGGTACGAAAATGCCGAGATCTTCGATGACGTAAAAAATTAAATCACACTAACTAAATAAATGAGCGAAAAAAAGAAATTTGCACTGGTAACCGGAGGGTCAAGAGGAATCGGAAAAGCTATATGCCTGCAGCTCGCACTGGATACCGAGTATAAGATTCTAATAAATTATAAAGAAAACGCAGCCGCAGCGCAGGAAACCTTAAACGAAATAGAGAAAATTGGTGGGAGTGCGGAGCTAATACAATTTAATGTCGGTGACAACAAGGATGTACAAAATAAATTGGACCAATGGCATGAGGCCAACAAGGACGCTATTATAGAGGTAATTGTAAACAATGCCGGAATTACCAAGGACGGCCTTTTCATGTGGATGAAACCCGAGGATTGGAACAATGTGATCAACACCAGTTTAAATGGTTTTTTCAATGTAACCAATCATCTTATCCAAAAATTATTGGTGCATAAATATGGCAGGATCATAAATATGGTATCCGTATCTGGCCTTAAAGGAACACCGGGGCAAGTCAATTATTCTGCGGCAAAAGGTGGTATAATAGCCGGCACAAAAGCATTGGCCCAGGAAATTGCAAAAAGGAACATCACCGTCAATGCAGTGGCACCAGGATTTATAAAGACAGATATGACCGGTGATCTTGATGAGAAAGAACTTAAAAAAATGATTCCTATGAACCGCTTTGGGGATGCTGGGGAAGTTGCCCATTTGGTCTCTTTTTTGGCATCCAAAAAGTCATCGTATATTACAGGCGAGGTCATAAATATTAACGGAGGAATATATTCTTAAAAATAACACTAGGAAAGATGAAGAGGGTCGTAATTACAGGTATGGGAATATACTCTTGTTTAGGAAAAAACTTGGACGAAGTCAAAGAATCACTTTACAAGGGAACTTCAGGAATTGTTTATGACGAAAAAAGGAAGGAATTTGGATATCGCTCCTGCTTAACGGGCATGGTAGAAGAACCCGACTTGAAAGACTTGCTCACTAGAAGGCAACGATTAAGTATGGGTGAGGAAGGAGCCTACGCATATATAGCCACTTTGGAGGCTTTAAAAAATGCAGGTATATCCCAGGAATATATAGACAACAATGAAGTTGGCGTACTATACGGAAATGACAGCACCGCCAAATCCGTGATAGAATCAATAGACAAATTGAGGGAAAAGAAAGATACTACCTTGGTTGGTTCGGGCGCCATTTTTAAGGCCATGAACTCTTCGGTAACCATGAACCTCTCTACCATTTTCAAATTAACGGGTATCAACTTCACAGTAAGCGCCGCATGTGCAAGTGGGTCGCATGCCATAGGTATTGCCTATCAATTGATTAAAAGTGGGCTTCAAGATTGTATAATTTGTGGTGGAACCCAAGAAATCAATGAATTGGCCATGGGCAGTTTTGATGGCCTTGGGGTATTTTCGGTCAACGATGCAGAGCCCGGAACGGCTTCGCGTCCCTTCGACAAAAGTAGGGACGGCCTGGTACCTAGCGGTGGGGCTGCATCCCTTATTGTTGAAAGCTATGAATCCGCTAAAAAAAGAAATGCTGTTATTTTGGGAGAAATTATAGGCTACGGATTTTCCTCCAATGGGGATCATATCTCCACTCCAAATGTCGATGGCCCTACATTGGCCATGAAAAAAGCTATTGACCAAGCCCAAATTAAACCTAGTGAAATAGACTATGTAAATGCTCATGCCACTTCTACCCCTGTGGGGGATTCAAACGAAGCCAAGGCCATATTTGCCGTTTTTGGCGAAAATGGTCCTTATGTTAGTTCTACCAAGTCTATGACCGGCCATGAATGTTGGATGGCAGGTGCCAGTGAGATTGTTTATTCCATGCTGATGATGGAACATTCCTTTATTGCACCTAATATAAATCTTGAAAATCCTGACGAAGATGCGGCCAAATTAAATCTGGTAAGAAAAACACTGGATAAAAAAATTGATGTATTTTTGTCCAATTCTTTTGGATTTGGAGGTACAAATTCAGCATTGCTAATAAAAAAAGTGAAAGATTAAAGATGAATAAAGAAGTAATTATTGATAAAATAAACAACTTTCTTATAGATGAATTTGAAGTTGATGCAGATGATATTTCTCCTCTGGCCAATTTAAAGAAAACACTTGAATTGGACAGTTTGGATTTTGTTGATTTAGTAGTGGCCATCGAATCTAACTTTAGTGTTAAGCTGGTGGGGGAAGATTTCATTAATGTAATTACATTACAAGACTTTTATGATCTTATAGAGAAGAAATTAAACTAAAATTTTATTCGTAAAAAATGTCAAATCAATGGAAAGGAAAGTCCAGAGGTTCTGTTTTAGGATATAAGATTTTTGTTTTTTCCATTAGAAGACTCGGCTTGGGATCAGCCTATTTTATCCTGTATTTTGTAGCCTTTTATTTTTGTTTTTTCGCCCCTGAAAGCACTAAGTCAAGCTATTATTACTTCCGTAAAAGACTTAAGTACAGCACCTTAAAAAGTATTGTATCCATTTACAAAAGCTACTACGTATTTGGACAGACCATTTTGGACAAAGTAGCTATTTCTTCCGGTCTTAGAAATAGGTTCACCTATCATTTTGACGGAATTGAACATCTAAACGAAACCTTGGCCAATAAAAAGGGGGGAATTTTGATCAGTGCCCATTTGGGCAACTTTGAAATAGCCGAGTTTTTCCTGGACGAATTGGAAGGGAATGCCACTATTAATTTACTTACCACTGATGCCGAGCACAAGGCCATAAAGGAATACCTTGATAAATATATTAAAAAATCCTCGACCAAATTTATTATCCTACAGGAAGATCTTTCCCATATCTTTGAAATGAATGCCGCCTTGGCAAAAAATGAGATTATTTGCATGACCGGAGATAGATATGCTACGACCGCCAAGTTAATGACCGGGTCAATTTTGGGTGAAAAAGCACAATTTCCTTCCGGACCTTTTTTAATGGGATCTAGATTAAACGTACCGGTCCTGTTTGTTTATGTAATGAAGGAAACCAATAAACATTATCATCTTTTCGCCAGAATAGCAGATTTTAAGAAGAGGGATGCCGAAGGATTATTGGCAAATTATATTAAAAGCATGGAATGGATAATAGAACAGTATCCATTACAATGGTTCAACTATTTTGATTTTTGGGGTTCAAAAAACTAAGTTCGGTTAGGATAACACTAAGTTTTGGTTGCATTTTCCAAATCAGGCGCCGGTCTGAAAATTAAATTTAAATTTGAACCGTAATAAAAGTCATTGGAAATACCTCATGGATATTAATAAAATGGCAATCTATGGGGTATTATAAAGAAGATTAATAGCATACCATGAAAGAAGTTCTTATAATTTATTACTCCCAATCCGGGCAGTTGTTGGATATTGTTCAAAATTTGGCGACCTCCTTGGACGGGGACAACGTAAACATTACATATTATAGGATAAGTCCCAAAAATGATTATAAATTTCCCTGGAAACAGGATGATTTCTATGATGCGTTTCCTGAATCCTTCCTGCAGATACCATGTGAGCTAAATGCTCCAAAGGCCGATATCCTCGAAAAGAAATATGATCTCATAATTCTTGGTTATCAAGTTTGGTATTTAACCCCTTCCATACCCATTAATTCTTTCCTAAAATCAGATGTTGCCAAGAAATTACTCGATCAGACACCCGTAGTTACAGTAATTGCCTGTAGAAACATGTGGTTAATGGCACAGGAAAAAATGAAACGTCTTCTAGTCTCCTGTAACGCCAAGTTAGTGGGCAATATAGCTTTAGTAGACCGTCACATAAATCACATAAGTGTTATTACCATAGTGCATTGGATGTTAGGAGGAAAAAAAACCAAGTACCTTGGCATTTTTCCAAGACCGGGGGTTTCCGACGAGGATATAAAAGCTTCTAAAAAATTTGGAACGCCTATCCGTAAAGCACTATTAACAAATGATTACGCCAACCTACAGGATGAATTATTAGAATTGGATGCCGTTAAAGTAAAACCCTTGTTGATACAGACAGACATAAGAGGCAATGTTTTGTTTACGAAATGGGCCAACCTTATCATAAAGAAAGGACCTTCAGGCAATCTGAAACGAAAAAAATTGCTGGTTTTGTTCAAATATTATTTGTTATTTGCAATTTGGGCTATAGCTCCAATAGTTTTTATTGTATTTTTGGCGACTTACATACCTCGGTACAATAAAATTAAAAGGGATAAAGCATACTATTCATCCGTTAGTTTAAAGAACAATTAATGAAAGACGTTTATATTACCAGGATTGCCAAGTTCTTACCTAATGAACCTGTTGACAATGAACAAATGGAAGAAAAATTGGGCATTATCAATGGTAAGAATTCCAAGGCTAGACGTATAGTCCTGAGAAACAATCAAATTAAGACCAGATATTACGCCATAGATGCTGATGGAAACATTACCCATAACAATGCCCAACTAACCAAGGAGGCCATTGAGCTTTTATGTGACGACACTTTTACGACCAAGGATATAGAACTTCTTTCTTGCGGCACCAGTAGTCCTGATCAAATATTGCCATCGCACGCTTCTATGGTACACGGCTTTTTAAAAAACGGGAATTTAGAGGTTAATTCCCCATCGGGGGCCTGTTGTTCAGGAATGAATGCCTTAAAATATGGTTTCCTGGCCATAAAGGCAGGACAAGTGAGCAATGCGGTATGTACTGGCTCGGAAAGAACCTCGACTTGGATGAAATCCGATATTTTTAAAAATGAGGTAGAACACCTGAAAGAGCTGGAAGACAATCCTATATTGGCCTTTAACAAAGAGTTTTTACGCTGGATGCTTTCCGATGGCTCAGGAGCTGTTTTACTGGAAAGCGAACCTAAAGGCATTGCTTTAAAAATTGAATGGATGGAAGGGTATTCCTATGCCTTTGAAATGGAAACATGCATGTATGCCGGTGCCGATAAATTGGAAAATGGCCATTTAAAGCCTTGGAGCGAATATCCTGCCGAAGACTGGGCCAACAAATCCCTTTTCGCCATGAAACAAGACGTTAAACTCCTAGGTGAAAACATATTGGGCAAGGGAGTGGACAGTCTAAAATTGGCTATGAACAAGCACAATATCACTACCGCCGATCTTGACTATTATTTACCGCATATCTCTTCCTATTATTTTAAGGAAAATTTATACGAGGAATTAAAGCTACAGGGAGTGGAAATACCTTGGGAGAAATGGTTTATGAATTTGAGCAAGGTTGGCAATGTAGGCGCAGCCTCAATTTTCGTAATGCTTGAAGAATTGGTAAGTTCAGGACAACTAAAAAAGGGGGATAAAATATTGTTGCACGTACCGGAAAGCGCTAGGTTTTCCTACTCATATGCATACCTAACGGTCTGTTAAATGAATTTATTGAAACAAACAATAGACGACAAAGGGCTAATTGAAAATCTGATCCCCCAAAAGGCTCCTTTTGTAATGGTGGACAAACTGATTCACTTTTCCGAAGAAAAAGTAATTACCGGTTTTACCCCACCGCCGACCAACCTGTTTGTGTACAACAATAAATTTATGGCTGCCGGACTAATTGAACATATGGCACAGTCTGTGGCACTTCATACCGGGTATCAATATTTCCTAAAAAATGAGCCTGCCCCTACAGGTTATATCGGGGCCATTAAATGGGCCGAAATACTGGAGTTGCCATCTGTAGATCAGGAGCTAATAACAACAGTAACAATTCTACACGAGATCATGGGTGTTACCTTGGTTCAGATTCAAGTAACCTGCAATAACAAAATTATGGCAAATAGTGAAATGAAAACCGTATTGGCAAACTAAATTAATTGAATACAGCGCGTTCACATATAAACATACACAAGTTTTTGCCCCATAGAGAGCCAATGCTCATGGTCACAAAAATAATTGATCTTAACAAGGAAACGGTGACCACCGAATTTAAAGTAACTGAAGATTGTATCTTTGTAAAGGGCAACAAGTTTACCGAATCAGGGATTATAGAAAATGCCGCCCAATCCTGTTCCGCAATTGTTGGGCAAGATTTCTTTGCCGCGGATGATCTTGAAGGGGAGGGCAATAATGTTATTGGTTTTATTAGCGGTATTAAAAAGGCAAACATTTTTTTATTACCCATAACAGGAGACACCTTAACTACGAAGGCCAAACTCCTATCCAATTACAGTTCGGAAAATTTTAGCATATGCACTATGGAATGCAAAATATATACAGAGAAAGAATTAGTGGCAGATTGTATATTAAATTTTCTGATACAGGAAGTTTAGTTGCATCTGCGGATCGAATATGAAATTGTATTAATAACTTTGTAAGCCAGTAACCTTGGCCTATAAATTGTAATGACCTTAGGCATGAAAAAGAATGAAGTACCACAGGACAAAAGCAATCTTGAGTCGGCCAATTTCAAAGAACTGTGTTATGCCGTTGATGAAAACGGGGAATATACCACCGAATTAAGTACTGGATGGAGCCCCAAGACCATTGCCCTGAACAATGCTATAGAGGCTTTAAACGAACGTATTTCAGCTTCAAAACAAAGGGTAATAGACCTTAAGGTGAGTCCCTTGGAATACTATATGGAACTCCACAAAATGGACCTCCCCATCTTAGCTAGCTACGTCGGGATTTGGAAGTGGAGGGTTAAAAGACATTTTCGCCCTGCCATATTTAAAAACCTAAATAATAAAACATTACAAAAATATGCAGATGTCTTCGATATTACGATCGAAGAGCTACAACGTACCGATCTCTAAACAATGGAAATAGATTTTAAACACAAGCAAGCTGCACACTGCGAGAACGGTGTAGTCGCCAACTTAATGACGTACAATGGGTTTACAGTAAGTGAGCCCATGGTTTTTGGAATAGGCTCAGGGCTCTTGTTTACCTATATTCCTTTCTTAAAAGTTAACCATGCGCCTGTAGTATCCTATAGGGCAATGCCCGGAATTATCTTTACCCGATTTGCCACACGGGTCGGAATTAAAATAAAGCGTGAAAAATTTCGAAATACCCAAACCGCCAAGGCCAGATTGGACGAAAACCTGCAAAGAAATAATCCGGTAGGACTTCAGGTAGGCGTTTACAACCTACCCTACTTTCCTGACGAATATCGCTTCCATTTTAACGCCCACAATATGGTGGTCTATGGTAAAAAAGATGGTATTTATTTAATAAGTGACCCCGTAATGGAAACCGTTACCTCACTTACCGAAAAAGAACTGGAAAAAGTAAGATTTGCCAAAGGCGCCTTTGCCCCAAAAGGACATATTTATTACCCTACCGCTTTCCCGGAAAAACTACAGCTGGAAAAAGCCATTATTAGGGGCATAAAGCACACCTGTAGGGATATGTTGGCCCCGGTCCCTGTTGTTGGGGTAAAGGGAATACGAAAAATTGCCCAACTTATTCGCAAATGGCCAAAGTCCAAAGGCGTTAAAATTGCCAACCATTATTTGGGGCAAATTGTACGCATGCAAGAAGAAATAGGTACCGGAGGCGGTGGGTTCCGATATATTTATGCCGCATTTTTACAAGAAGCTGGAAAATTATTGGCCAACAATCAACTTTTGGAGCTTTCCAAAGAAATGACCTTGATCGGCGACCATTGGCGCGATTTTGCAGTGGAGGCATCGCGCATATATAAAAACAGGAGCAATTCCGTAGCCGTTGACCAATACGATCATGTGGCCACCCTTCTTGAAGATATAGCCAACAAAGAGGAAGTTTTTTTTAAAAAACTGAAAAAGGCAATATAAGGTAGCAAATGATCCAAATTTCCCATCTCTCCAAAAAATATAAAAACAACGCGGATTATTCGGTGATGGACCTTGATCTAAACATAGACGAGGGGGAAATTTTTGGGCTTTTAGGACCCAACGGGGCAGGAAAAACTACCCTTATCTCTATGTTAAGTTCCTTGATAAAACCTACCCGTGGCAGTTTTACCATCAACGGACTGACCTATCAAAAGAATGCCAACCAACTAAAACAACTAATTGGTATCGTACCTCAGGAATATGCCCTTTACCCCACCCTGACCGCATATGAAAATTTGTATTACCTGGGCAGCATGTACGGTCTAAAAGGAAAGCAATTAAAGGAAAAAATTAATTTTCATTTGGAAGTTTTAGGGTTGGGGAGGTTTTCCAACAAAAAATTGGACACTTTTTCAGGGGGAATGAAAAGGCGTGTCAACTTAATTGCCAGCATCCTGCACGACCCCAAAGTTTTATTCTTGGACGAACCCACGGTTGGTGTGGACGTACAATCCAAAAATGTAATTATTGAAAATTTAAAAAAATTGAACACCCTGGGAACCACCATTATCTATACGTCCCATCATTTGAACGAGGCAGAACAATTTTGTACAAAAGTGGCTATTATAGATCATGGTAGGATCATCATTGAAGGGGCTCCCAGTGATCTTATTTCCAAGTACCCGGAATCACACAATCTAGAAGACGTCTTCTTAACCTTGACCGGAAAAGCCCTTAGAGATCATGCATAAACTTTGGGCCTCCACATATAAAGAATTACTTCTGCTATCCAGGGATATCGGTGGATTGGCCATCCTATTTGTAATGCCCCTGGTATTGGTGGTCACCATTACCTTAATTCAGGACAGCACCTTTAGGTCTATCAATGAGAACAAAATCCCCATACTTTGGGTGGACCATGACAAGGGTGAGGTTTCCAAAAACATATACGATGGTCTGGCAGAGTCCAAATCCTTCAATATTATTGCGAAGGAATCTGATAATGAAGCCCAAGAACTAGTTTTCAAAGGCAAGTACCAATTGGCCATTGTAATTCCAGCCAACCTTAGTTCTGAACTGGAAAAAAAAGTAACTCTAAATGTAGAGGGCTTGCTGTCCAAATTTGGTTTGGAAGAAGTAACGCCACCATCCCAAAAATCGGATTTGAAAAAAAAGGAGGTTATACTTTATTTCGACCCCGCAACACAAATGTCTTTTAAAAACTCCATAAAGAATGGAATTGACAAGATGATCTTTAAAATTGAGACCCAAACTATTTACAAGGCATTCCAATCCCAAATAACAGACGATGAAACCGAAGCGATATTTGACACCGAAAGTTTTATCACCTTTAAGGAAATTACCCCTAATATTGGCGACAAAGAAATAATTCCCAATTCGGTGCAGCACAATGTGCCCGCCTGGACCTTGTTCGCCATTTTTTTTATCATTGTTCCCTTGTCCATCAATATGGTCAAGGAAAAAAGCCAGGGCACCTTTGTCCGTCTAAGGACTAATCCCGTCTCTTATCTAACGGTATTAGGTGGAAAAACTTTGATATACCTTGCCGTATGTCTCATTCAGTTTGGACTAATGTTAGGAATAGGTGTTTATCTATTCCCAATCCTAGGCCTTCCCATCCTTGACGTCTCAGGAAAAATACCCCTATTGTTCCTCGTGGCCTTATTTGCAGGACTTGCGGCCATTGGCCTTGGATTGCTATTGGGAACAATTGCCAGAACCCAGGAACAATCTGCTCCTTTCGGAGCTACTTTTGTAGTTATTTTGGCGGCTTTGGGAGGTGTTTGGGTACCAGTCTTTATAATGCCTAAATTTATGCAGACACTTTCAAATTTATCTCCTATGAATTGGGGCTTAAATGCCTTTTATGATGTTTTTTTGAGAGATGCGGGCATTTTGGATCTTATACCCGAGCTAACCTTATTATTTTTATTTTTTGTAATAACCACCGCAATTTCTATTGTGTATAATGAAAGAAAAAATGCCGTCTAAGAATAAAAAAGAGATTAGCTTTACCAGTGAAATTAGGGTTCGCTTTGCAGAAACAGACCCTTTGGGTATTGTGTGGCACGGAAATTATATCCAATATTTTGAGGATGGCAGGGAAGCATTTGGCAGACACCATGGGATTGCCTATCTGGATCACAAAGCAGCGGGCTATACAACCCCGATAGTTAAATCTAGCTGTGAACACAAACTTCCTTTGCGCTATGGCGATGTTGCCACTATTAAAACAATTTTTGTAGATTCACCGGCGGCCAAAATGGTATTTAAATATGAAATTTATGATCCAGAAAACAAATTGGTATGCACTGGGGAAACCATTCAGGTTTTTGTGGAAGACGAAAACGGGTTATCCCTGACCATGCCGAAATTTTTCTTGGATTGGAAACAAAAAGTTGGATTATTGGATGAATAAGATCTATCTCTCATATAACAATATTGTATCATCCTTAGGCTTTGATAGTCATACGGTGGTGCAAAATATTCATGAGGGCTTATCAGGGATATCATTAATTGAAGATGAAAACCTATTTCCCAACCCTTTTTACGCCTCGCTTATCGATTCAGATTACCTAGAAAAGGCCTTTAAAAAACTAAAACCAAATGGTGACTATACCCGCTTGGAACAAATGATGATCCTTTCCCTGGACAAAATCATTAAAGCATCAGCAGTGGAATTAACGCATAGGGTCGGTTTAATTCTGTCTACCACCAAGGGAAATGTTGATACCTTGGATCCTAGGAACCCTATGCCCTCAGAGAGGGCCTATTTAGGAACTTTAGGGCATATTATCAAAAATTATTTTGGATTTACCACAGAACCTATTGTGCTTTCCAATGCCTGTGTTTCAGGAATATTGGCCATTTCAATGGCTAAAAGATTCATTTCCCAGGGAACGTTCGATCAAGTTTTAATAGTTGGAGGCGATATTGTTTCCAATTTTATTCTTTCAGGCTTTAATTCCTTCCAAGCCATGAGCTCCCAGCCCTGCAAACCCTATTGCAAGCATAGATCAGGGATTAATATAGGCGAGGTGGCCGCCAGTGTGCTCGTAAACAAGGACAAGAACAATTTAGCCCCAGAGGCCGTGGAAGTATTGGGCGAAGCTTCTTGTAATGATGCCAATCATATTTCGGGCCCGTCAAGAACAGGGGAAGGTCTTTATAGAAGTATTCTTTCGGCCTTTAAAGAAGCCAATGTAGGCCCTAAGGATATAGACTATATTTCCGCCCATGGCACTGCAACTATTTTTAATGATGAAATGGAGGCAATAGCCCTGAACAGATTAGGCTTGGACACTGTTCCATTAAACAGCCTCAAGGGATATTTTGGACATACCCTAGGGGCATCGGGCCTTTTGGAAACTATTGTTGGTATGCATTCCCTTTACCACAATACCTTATATTCCTCCAAGGGGTTCACCGAGTTGGGAGTATCCCAACCCCTCAATATAATTACCGCACCTACCGTTAAGGAATTAAATTACTTCTTGAAGACTGCCTCAGGTTTTGGTGGATGTAATACAGCTGCCGTGTTTAAAAAGGTTCAATCATGAAGGCCCAACATCTGAAAATAAAGGAATATTGTAGGATATCCAACAATAGGGTACTGTTGAATGATGAGTTGCTCTTGGAAGACCCTGGGAGCGATTTCACCACTTTTATAAAACTGGCCTATAAAAAGATGGAGACCAATTACCCCAAGTTTTTTAAAATGGACGACCTCAGTAAACTTGGGTTTCTGGCTACTGATATTTTACTTAAGCCAATGACCCAGGATTCTGAAATGCCCAAAAACATTGCCTTGGTATTTTCCAATAGTGCTTCTAGCCTACAAACGGACAGAAAGCACCAAGAGTCCATTTTGGACAAAGAAAACTATTTTCCAAGTCCTGCTGTTTTCGTCTATACCTTGCCCAATATTTGCCTTGGAGAGATAAGTATTAAGCATAGGCTATATTCTGAAAATAGTTTTTTTATCTTTAACCACTTTAATGCAGAATACCTACACGACTACGCAAGCAGTTTAATTAAAACTGAAAAAGCGGATGAAGTGTTGTGCGGTTGGATAAACTGTGACGTAGATGACTATGAAGCTTTTTTATACCTAGTTTCTACGGAAGGAAGCATTGCACACAATAAAGAAGAAATAATAAAATTGTACACAACCAAATGAGCGATTTAAAACAAGAACTAAAGGAAAAAATTATTACTCAATTAAACTTGGAAGATATTGCAATTGATGAAATTGCAGATGACGATTCCTTGTTTGGTGATGGTCTTGGACTGGACTCCATTGACGCATTGGAACTCATAGTAATGTTGGACAAGGATTATGGAATTAAACTTACCGACCCAAAAGAGGGAAAAAAAATATTTGAGTCCATTGAAGTTATGGCAAAATATATTGCTGAGCATCGCACTAAATAAGCTCTTTACTTTCAACTGTACAACACCAAGGTATTTTTTTAAATAACGAAGAAATTGTTCACATCCAAGGAAATCAATACCTTAAAATAAAAAATTCATGTCCACAGGAGTAGCTATAACGGGAATGGGTATAATTTCGGCTATTGGAAACAATGTGTCCGAGAATTACAGTTCACTTGTAGAGGGTAGAACAGGAATATCCCATATTTCCAAAATAGACACCGTGCACAAAGACAGTATTATGGTAGGTGAAATTGAATTCACCAACGAGGAATTGGAAGCAAAATTGGGTTTGAGTGCCGATAACAATTACTCCAGAACAGCCCTATTGGGAGCCATTGCCGCCAAAGAGGCCATTGCAGATGCTAAAATAACCAACATAAAAGACCACAGGACTGGCCTTATTTCATCCACCAGCGTTGGAGGCATGGATATGACCGAAAAATTTTATTACGATTACTTGGAAAGTGAGGACAATAGAAAGTACATTGAAGGTCACCATGCCGGGGACTCTACGGAAAAAATAGCGGAACAATTGGGCATCGATCAAAGCTTGGTCACGACCATCAGTACTGCCTGTTCTTCTGCTGCGAATGCGATAATGTTCGGGGCTAGATTAATTAAAACAGGAAAACTGGATCGGGTAATTGTTGGTGGTGCCGACTGTTTGTCCAAATTCACTATTAATGGTTTTAAAACCTTAATGATCCTGTCCGATACCTACAATACACCTTTTGACGAAAATAGAAAAGGACTTAATTTAGGGGAGGCTGCAGCTTATTTAGTGTTGGAAGCAGATTTCTTGGTAAAAAAGGAAAAGAAAAAAGTATTGGGATATGTGGTCGGCTATGGCAATGCCAACGATGCTTATCACCAAACGGCCTCATCCGAAAATGGCGACGGTGCCACTTTGGCCATGGAAAAGGCACTTGCCGTTGCAGGACTGGAACCAAAGGATATTGATTATATCAATGCCCATGGAACCGCCACGGGCAACAATGATTTATCCGAAGGACGGGCCCTTATCCGTGTTTTTGGAGAAGAAATTCCAGAATTCAGCTCAACAAAAGCCTATACCGGGCATACCTTGGCTGCAGCAGGTGCAATAGAGGCGGTGTATGCCATACTATCACTTCAAAACAACATTATCTATCCCAATTTGAATTTTAAAACTCCGATGAAAGAGTTTTCCCTTATCCCGCAAACCACCTTAAAAGAAAAAGCTTTGAACACCGTTTTGTCCAATTCCCTGGGATTTGGAGGAAATTGTTCCACACTTATTTTTTCAAAATAGCCTTAAGAAGGATTTGTTATATTTACATTTGGACCCTTTGATCATTTTAGATATTATATTAGAAATCGGCATTCCCAACAACTAATGGAAAAAATATATATTAATAGTATCGGTTCTATATCTGCCCAAAAAACATTTGACAACAATGATTTTTTGGAGGAAATAACTATCTATGAAGACAATGTTATACCGGTAATAGAGCCCAACTATAAGGACTTCATTCCCCCGGCAGCCGCTAGAAGAATGGCAAAGGGAATAAAAATGGGGGTCGTTGCCTCTAAAATAGCCTTGGAGGAAGCAAATCTAACGGATATAGATGCCATTATTACCGGAACAGGAATGGGATGTGTTCGGGATTCCGAAAAATTTGTAACCGCCATATTGGACAATAACGAGCAATTCCTTACCCCTACCTCTTTTATACAGTCTACCCATAATACCGTTGCAGGTCAGATAGCTCTGGGCATTGGATGCAAGGGGTATAATTTTACCTATGTACATAGTAGTGTTTCCTTTGAATCTGCCCTCATCGATGCCATTATGCAAATAGAGTTAAAGGAAGCGGAAAACATACTGGTAGGTGGTGTTGATGAATCCGGGGAACACACCAATGCCATACATAAACTAATTCAACATATAAAACCGGAAAAAATAAATTCCAACAAGCTGCTATATTCCAAAACCGGGGGCACCATATTTGGGGAAGGTGCCAATTTCTTTGTGCTGTCCAATAAAAACCAAGATTCCTGCTATGCCCAGCTATTGGGAGTAAAGACCTTTAATACCATGGCCAAATCACAGCTAGTGGCCAATCTTGAGGTATTCTTAAAACAAAATAATCTAACCTACTCGAATATTGATGTGCTGATCAGTGGAAATAACGGAGACATTGACTTCGACGACTATTATTTGGAACTTACCAATGGCCCTTTCACAAACACCCAACAAGTGGTTTACAAACATCTAAGTGGTGAATTCAACACAGCCTCGGCATTTGGATTTTGGTTGGGAGCGAAAATTCTTAAGACCCAGAACATTCCAAATGCAATTGCTCTAAACACAATTAAAACCAACGGACTTGAAGTTGTTTTACTGTACAATCAGTACAGAGGTAAAAACCATAGCTTCACCCTACTGCGCCGATGTTGAGGTATCCTATTATCAATAGCCTTTTTGGCGTATTTTTCGCCACCCTTCTTATATTGGATGTTTTTGGGGAAATTGACTGGTGGATATATATACTGCTTGCTACTGTATGGGCAACTTTTACCATTATAGGCTCCTTTCACATCCGCTGGAACTATCATCTCCCCGCCCTGCATTTCAACAACAAAATTCGCCACAATTTGGTTGCCATTACCTTTGATGATGGTCCCCACCCAAACTTTACCCCAAAAGTTTTGGAACTACTTCAAAAATATAATGCCAGGGCATCTTTTTTCTGTGTGGGACATCAAATAAACCTATTTGGTGAAATCGCAAAAAAAATAGTAGACAACGGGCATACCATAGGAAACCATACCTACACACATTCCAACAAATTTGGATTCTTTGGAACACAAAAAGTAATATTGGAACTCCAAAAAACAAATACAATCATAAAAGAAGTAACAGGTCTTGACCCCAAATTATACAGGCCCGCTTTTGGGGTGACAAATCCCAGTATAGGCAGGGCGGTTAAAACATTGGAACTTAAAACGGTTGGTTGGAACATTCGCTCCTTGGATACTACCAAAAGATCAAAAAAAGTAATCTTGGAACGCATCACCAATAAAATAAAGAAAGGCGACATTATATTACTGCATGACAGTAGTGAAAAAACAGTTGAAGTATTGGAACAGTTATTGCTATTTTTACAGCAGAACAAAATGCAGTCCGTCACTGTAGACCAATTGCTAGATATTGAAGCCTATGCGTAACCTATTATTTTTAGTTGTCCTTATTGCCCATAATTCCTTATTGTTCGCACAAGAAAGTAATATGAACAAGGCCGAAATTGCGGATTTCAAGGCCAAGATCAACGAGACCTCCAAGGCCACGAACACTATCCAAAGCAATTTTACGCAATATAAGCATCTGGACTTTTTATCAAATGATATCACTACTCAAGGCAAAATGGCTTTTAAAGTTCCCAATATGGTAAAATGGGAGTATACAGAACCCTTCAAATACAGTATCATTTTTAAGGACGACAAATTAATAATTAACGATTCCGGAACTAAAAGCAATATGGATCTGGGAAATAGTACCTTGTTCAAAAAGCTAAATCAACTAATTGTCAATAGTGTAAAGGGCAACTTGTTCCAAGATTCGGATTTTACTATGAGCTACTTTAAAAGCTCAAATTATTATAAGGTCATCTTTATCCCTAAAGACGAGAAAATAAAAAGTTATATCGCCTCTTTTATTTTGTTTTTCGATAAGGAACAAGCCGATGTTATGGAGGTTAAAATGGTAGAACCCACTAATGATTATACTAGAATTGTCTTTACTGACCGACTGATCAACAAACCATTGGACAATGAAGTATTTACTAATTAGCTTAACCTTTTTGCTGTTTGCCTGTGCTTCCTTTCCAAAAAAGAATAATCTAGAAAGAATAAAAGGCGATACGCCAGCTGTAATCAATCCTTACTTTTCGGACCTTTCTATGGATTATATCTACAAGGCCAAAATTAATTTCGCCGAGAAATCCTTTGGTGGAATATTTGTTATAAAAAAGTTAGGGCCGGAACACCATAGAGTAGTGTTCACCACTGAAATGGGAAATAAACTATTTGATTTTTCGTTCATCAAAAATGAATTCAGAGTTAATTTTATTCTCAGTGAAATGAATAAAAAGATTCTTATCAACCTTCTTAGGAAGGATTTATTTGTATTGACCAATGAAAACCCCATCATCTTGCAGCATTACCAGAAAATGGGGGATAGTATTTTCCTTATGAGCAAAATAAAGAATAACACTTACTTTTACCTGACGGCAGATGAACGGTTACATAAAATATTGGAAACAAAAAGAGGTAAAGATAAATCGGACTATATTTTTACAGAAATAGAAAACGATCATGCAAAGGAAATTAAAATACGGCACAAAAACATTAAATTAACTATAGATTTAAAAGCCATATAATAATGAAAAAGTTACTGCTTGCAAGTCTTCTCTTCACCATTGCCTATACCATGGCTGCTCAAAGCAAGTCGCAACTAGGGATAAGATTGGGCTTGAACAACGCCAAGATCCTCAATTCCGGACTGGATAACAAACCTGGATTATACACTGGATTGTTTTTAGCCGTCCGTTTTACAGAGAATTACACTATGCAACCAGAAATTGTATATTCCAACCAGGGAGGCAATGCCAGCTACAGAAATGGGGAAGACATAAATATTAACTATGTATCCATTGCCCTCGCCAATAAATTTTTTGTTAGTAAAAATCAGGGTTTCCACTTTATTTTGGGTCCTAGTCTAGACGTTAATTTTGATGACAATTTTATCAACTTAATCAACGATAACGGTGAAAATCTAGAAATCACTCCTATTGATCTGGCCGTATTTGGAGGAATTGGATACGAGTTTGATTTTGGTTTGGCATTGGAATTGAGATATAAACAAGGATTGATAGATCTAGATTTTAATGACTCCGGAGAATATGGGGGCAATTCTGAGGAGAATCAATTGAACAGGGTATTCCAAATAGGACTCGCCTATAAATTTAATATGTGACTATAATGTTAATAGAAGGATTATATACTACCGAAACTTTTGATAAAACCGAAGAGGGCATATCGGCCCAAATCAAGTTGAATCCCAAGCATGAAATTTTTAAAGGCCATTTCCCAGGAAAGCCTATTATGCCAGGGGTATGTATGATTCAGATCATAAAGGAATTAACGGAAAGGAGTCTCGGGCGGGATTTATTTCTATCCGTCGCCAGCAATGTAAAATTCATGGCCATTATAAATCCGGAAACCGACCCGATACTTTTAATAGATATCAACCTTTCTGAAATGGACGGTTTTTTCAAAGTAAAAAGTACGACCATCTTTGGGGAAACCGTGGCCCTAAAACTAAGTGCAACCTTTAAAAGCGCGGCCTAAATGAAACTTATCTGTTTTCTCCTGTTCATCGTTTCCATTGCTCCCGGCACACCCAGTTTGGACCAGATCAGAAAAGATTTTAGATTGGCCACTAACGACCGTGAATCGGCTCTTGCCTTAAGGGATAAACTGGAAACTGTTTCCGAGGAAGACAATACAATATTAGTAGCTTATAAGGGCGCAGTTTCTGCATTAACCGCAAAATATACCAAGGATAATACAGAAAGAAAAGAACTTTTTAAAAACGGGGTTTTACTGTTGGAATTTGCGATATCCCAAAAACCGGAAAACATAGAAATTAGGTGCCTAAGATTGAGCATACAGGAAAATTCCCCCAAGTTTTTGAAATACAGATCCAATATTGAGGAGGACAAAACTTTTATTTTAAACCACTACGAAAAGACCAATTCTAAAGCGGTCAAGGATTTTGTAAAATCGTATATATTACAATCCACAGGATTTAATACTGAAGAAAAGCAACGGTTTTAACTTCAGTAATTCCTATTTTTGCGAACCATGTCTTGTATTTTTCTACAAGATGGAACAACCAAATTACGTTAATACCGTGTCACAACATACTACATCCACAACTAAAGCTATGGATCAGCTTAAATGCTGTGTGATCATACCTACCTACAACAATCATAAAACCCTAAAAAGAGTCATTGAAGGGGTGCTGCAGTACACCCAAAATGTTATAGTAGTAAATGATGGGTCTACCGATACCACTTCCCACATTTTGACCCAATTTCACGGTATTCATTCTATTCCCCTTCCACATAACATAGGTAAGGGTTATGCCTTAAGGAAAGGTTTTGAATTGGCCCTGGAACTAGGTTTTCACTTTGCCATCACTATTGATTCCGATGGCCAGCACTTTCCAGATGACATACCCTTATTTATTAATAGCTTAAGCAAGGAAAAGTCCAAAGACATACTTTATATAGGAGCAAGAAATATGGGACAAAAAGATGTTCCCAAAAAAAGTAGTTTTGGCAACAAATTTTCCAATTTTTGGTTTTGGGTTGAAACTGGCAATAAACTACAGGACACCCAATCCGGTTATAGACTATATCCCATATTGGCTTTAAAGAATATGAAGTTCTTTACAAAAAAATTTGAGTTTGAAATAGAAGCCATCGTAAAAGCCGCATGGAATGGAATAGAAGTGAAGAATATTCCAATAAAAGTGACCTATGATGTTACGGAAAGGGTATCCCATTTTAGACCCTTTACCGATTTTTCTAGAATTAGCCTGTTAAACACCTACTTAGTAATTCTGACCCTTCTATATATTTTTCCACGTGATTTAATTCGAAAAATAAAAAAAAAAGGAGTTAAGAGGTTTTTCCATGAAGACTTTCTAGGCAGCAATGATTCCCACGAAAAAAAAGCACTGTCCATAGCATTGGGAGTACTTATTGGCTTATCCCCCCTATGGGGGTTCCAGACCTTGATAGTAATTTTCTTGGCGGTACTGTTTAAACTGAACAAGACAATTGCCTTCGCTTTTTCCAACGTAAGCTTTCCTCCTTTTATACCTTTTGTGCTGTATATCAGCCTTAAAATAGGCCACTGGGTCTTAGGTAACGAGTTTAATTTTACTTTTGAGGAGGCAGGGGCCAATTTTGAAGTCATAAAGCATTTAAAATCCTATATAATTGGCAGTATAACCCTTTCCCTTATTGGAGCTTTTGCCGCGGGAATATGCGGTTATATTATTTTGAATATTTTTGATAGAAAGAAAATTGCACTTAAAAATGGGTAGTTTTTTATATAGGATTTATAAATATGTAGCCAAGAAAAGACTGCTGTACGGCATTGGTCTCATGGCTCTGTTTTTAATCCTTATATATTTTGCTTTCAAAATTGAATTTGAGGAAGACATTACCAAGCTCATACCCAGCAATAGCAAGACCGAGGAAGTTCAAAAAGTTTTAAAATCGGTAAATTTTTCGGATAAGATTATCGTGAATATTGTGCGGGAGCCAGGGGTACCTATTGAAGAACTATCAAGCTACGCAGCTGATTTTTTGGATAGTATCTCCAAAAAATCTTCTTCACACATAAAAAAAATCCAGGGCAAAATAGATGACGGAGATCTAGGGAACACCTTGGAGTTTGTCTATGAAAATGCTCCTCTGATGCTGGATAGGGAGGATTACAATACCATCTCAAAAAAACTCGACAAGGACAGCATTGCCAAAATAACACAAAAAAACTACAGAACATTAATTTCTCCTTCCGGAATCGTTGCCAAGGAAATGATTCTGAAAGACCCCCTCGGAATTTCCTTTATTGCCCTAAAAAAATTAAGTCGCTTGGGCATAGGGGATCAGTTTACCATTAAGGATGGTTTTCTCCTGAGCAAGGATCTTCAAAATATATTGTTATTTATTACCCCTACCCACCCTACCAGTGAAACCGTGGAGAATACCAAATTTGTTTCGGAGCTTTATGAGACCCAGGATCAATTGGACCAGTTGTACAAGGACAGGGTAAAAAGTGAATATTACGGGGCCACATTAATAGCCGTTGCCAACGCACAACAGATCAAAAAAGATATCCGCCTTACGGTTACTATTGCCCTATCCATTTTAATGGGAATCCTAATCCTATTTTATAGAAAATTAACCATTCCCATTATTCTTTTCGCCCCTACCCTTTTTGGGGCAACACTATCCGTTGCAGTACTGTATTTGACAAGAGGGAAGATTTCTGCCATTTCCTTGGGGATAGGCTCTGTACTGCTCGGGGTTACCTTGGATTATTCCTTGCATATACTAACCCAAATAAGAAATAACCCCTCTGTAAAGACACTATACTCAGATGTGTCCCAGCCAGTTATCATGAGCAGTATTACCACTGCCCTAGCTTTTTTGTGCCTTCTGTTCCTAGACTCGCAAGCCCTTCAGGACCTCGGCATTTTTGCTGCCGTTAGCGTAATTGGCTCCTGTATTTTCGCCCTTCTATTTATACCCCATGTTTATAGGAATACAGATAATCTAAATGTAAAGTACACCTTCTTGGATAAGATAGCCTCCTATAATCTTCATAAAGACAAATGGAGCATAGCCATCCTAGTAGGCCTTTTGATTGCCAGTATTTTTTTTCACGAAAAGGTAATTTTCAATAAGGATATTGCCAAACTCAACTATGAACCTACAGCCTTGGTACAAGCTAGGGAGAGATTGGATGCACTTACCAATATGTCTTCCAAATCCATTTATTTGGCTGTCTATGGGGAAGATGGTGAAAAGGTCCTTCAAACCAACAGTACTATATCCCAAGAATTGGATAGCCTAAAGAATAACGGAGAAATACTTAGTTTTAGCTCAATAGGAAACCTAGTCCTCTCCCAAGAAAAACAGCAAGAAAAAATTGACCTTTGGAAGGAGTTTTGGAACGAAGATATCATTGAAAATACAAAGAAAAATCTTGTGGAAAGTGGTACCGAATTAGGATTTAAACCCAATTCCTTTGATAAATTCTATTCGTTTCTCAACAAGGATTTTAGATTGTTGAACATTGTGGACTACAGTAGTGCGGCTGCCTTGCCCATTGATGACCATATGGTTACCGACAATGATTTTACCACTGTTACTTCCCTGATTAAATTAAAGGGGGGAAATGAAGAAAAAATAAAACAAATATTCAGAGCTTACCCCAAAACATTGGTGATAGATAGGCAGGAAATGAACGAGATGTTTTTAGGCAATCTCAAAAATGATTTCAATAAGCTAATTGGTTATTCCCTAGGTATAGTAGTCCTGATCCTGTTCTTTTTCTTTAGGAGCTTTTCCCTGGTTTTGGTCACCAGTATCCCCATCTTGTTGACCTGGTGGCTCACGATTGGTATTATGGGGATGTTCCATATAGAATTCAATATTTTTAATATCATTATCTCCACCTTTATTTTTGGATTGGGAATAGATTATAGCATATTCATAACAACGGGACTGCTCAAGGAATACAGTCAGGGAGAAAAGATCCTAAGAACCCACAGAACATCTATCCTACTGTCGGCTATTACTACAGTTTTGGGAATCGGCGTACTAATTTTTGCAAAACACCCTGCCTTACATTCCATTAGCCTAGTATCACTTATAGGTATCCTATCGGCAGTTTTTGTAGCTTTCACCATTCAACCATTATTATTTTTACTCTTTATCGGCAGTAAGGAAAAACGCCCCATTAGTCTTCGATTACTTATTCATTCCGTTCTTTCATTTGGTTATTATGGTTCCGGCGGACTGCTATTGTCCATCTGGAGCGTTACCTTTATGAAAATACTGCCATTCAAGAAAAAATTTAAAATGAAATGGTTCCATAAAACCATTTCAAAATTCATGAAATCGGTACTGTATACCAATCCCTTTGTAAGTAAAAAAATTATCAATTTATCAGGGGAGGATTTTAAAAAACCAGCTATTATCATAGCAAACCACACTTCATTTTTAGATATTTTGGCCGTTGGCATGTTATATCCAAAGATTATTTATTTGGTAAACGACTGGGTGTATAAATCCCCAATTTTTGGAAAGGCCGTACAACTGGCCGGATTTTATCCAGTGTCCGAGGGGATAGATAATGGCCTTGAACATTTAAGAAAAAAGGTGGCCCAAGGATACTCATTAATGGCTTTCCCTGAAGGAACAAGGTCTAGAACCAATAAAATAAGACGATTTCATAAGGGGGCCTTTTATTTGGCAGAAAAATTTAATATGGATATTGTTCCTGTTTTGATCCATGGAAATTCTGAGGTGCTTCCCAAAGGAAGTTTTGTCATAAAAGATGGCAGTATAACGGTCAAGATTTTAGATAGAATTTCTCCAAAGGACCTAGGCTACGGCAAAAATTACAGAGAACGCAACAAGGGTATAGCCGCCCATTTCAGGTCCGAATTTCAGAACTTGAGGAATGAAGTGGAAGGGGATACCTATTTCATGAGAACAATTCTCGAGGATTATAGATACAAAGGAGATACCATTTACCGTGCGGTAAAAAAAGATTTAAGGAACAACTCCAAAATTTACGCCCTGATCTCAAAACGTATAGGAACTTCTGATTCCATAATTCATCTTTCAAAAGAATACGGGCAACTGGATTTTCTATTATCTTTAAATGCCGTTGATCGTAAAATTTACGCTTACTTGGCAGATGAGGAGATAAGACCAATTGTAAAGAACAGTTTTATTGCCCAACAAATAGCCAAGTTAACCTTGACAGCGTCCATAGAGGAGGCTATGGAACAGCCTGCGGATATAATGATCATTGATTTGGAAATACAAGACCTTGATAGCCTGGCACCTAAAATCAAAAATAATATTAGGCTACTGATATTGGTAAAGGACGGAGCAAAATTATTGGAAAGAATTATATTGTCCATAAGTTTTAAAAATGTCTTTGAAAATGATAATCTTATTATCTTAGAAAAAACAAAGGCTTAAAATAATCTGGTTTCGCAAGAGTTAAAAAAATCCTCGGATTGAACCAGGGTGGGATATTGATTATTTTAAGGGGCAAGACCTGCCAAAATCCGATATTAAACATTGGTTTTGGAAAATGTAAAGAATACCATTTATGAAAGAACATTACGACATTGTAATTGTTGGAAGCGGATTAGGGGGATTGGTTTCTGCCTTGATAATGGCCAAAGAAGGTTATAGTGTCTGTGTCTTGGAAAAAAACAATCAATTTGGGGGCAACCTACAAACCTTTGTGCGGAACAAGACCATCTTTGATACAGGGGTGCATTATATTGGCGGACTTTCGGAAGGTCAAAACCTGAACCAATATTTTAAGTATTTGGGTATCATGGACCAATTGAAGCTTAAAAAATTGGATGAAGACGGTTTTGATGTGGTCACCTTCGATGGAGATCCTAAGGAGTACAGACACGCCCAAGGTTATGAGCGCTTCGAGAAAAGTTTACTGTCCCAATTTCCAGAAGAAGAAAAGGCGATAAAAACGTACAGTAAAAAATTAAGGGAAACCTGTTCCAAGTTTCCCTTATACAATTTAAACAAGGGCAATCCTTCCTATGGGCAAGATGATGTTTTTAAACTGAATGCCAAAACCTATATCAATTCCCTTACAAACAATAAGAAATTGCAGGCCGTGTTTGCGGGGACTAATTTTCTATATGCCGGTGACGGGGAACGTTCTCCTTTTTATGTACATGCCCTTTCCGTAAATTCCTATATAGAAAGTGCCTACAGATGTATAAATGGGGGAAGTCAGATTACCAAAGTACTTATTAAACAAATAAAGAAATTTGGGGGTGATACCTTTAAGCATCATGAAGTTACCAAATTTAATGTCAAAAATGGGGTAATCACTTCGGTGGATATAAAAAATGGAAAGCAAATAAAGGGTGATAAATTTATTTCCAATATAGAACCTAAGCTTACTTTAAAAATGGTTGGTGAAGAAAACTTTAGAAAATCCTACACCAACAGAATAAATAATATTGAAAGTGTTATTTCGGCCTTCAGCGTTTACATTGTCCTAAAACCCAAATCCTTTAAATATCACAACAAGAATTTTTATCATTTTAAATATGGAGATCGTGTCTGGGATGCACAGAATTACACTCAGGAAAGTTGGCCCGAGGGCTACATGGTCTCTATGGGCATTAACAAAAAAGACGATGGATGGGGAGATAGTTTAATAGCCATGACCTATATGAATTTTAGTGAGGTGGAGTACTGGCAGAAAACTTTTAATACGGTTGCCTCTAAAAATGATAGAGGGCAGACCTATGAACAGTTCAAAGCGTATAAAACTGAAGTTTTTATTGCAGAATTGGAAAAAAAATTCCCTAACCTAAGAGATTGTATTCAAACCGTATATGCCTCCACCCCATTGTCCTACCGGGATTATATTGGGTCCCATAATGGCTCTATGTACGGCTATGTTAAGGACGTAAACAATCCACTACACTCATTTGTTTCTCCCAGAACAAAAATCACAAACCTGCTATTTACGGGCCAAAGTTTAAACATGCACGGAATCCTAGGCGTAACCATTGGAGCAATTGTTACCTGTTCCGAGTTAGTGGGAAAGGATTATTTATTGGAAAAAATTTTAGAAGTCAATAAAGCTCAAGAAGTTTAATATGGGACAGATTAAAACAATTCCTATTACAAGGATCAAATCTATTAGCAAAGAGGATTTTATTAATCAATATTACAAAACCCAACGCCCTGTTTTAATTGAAAACCTCACCTCGGATTGGCCTGCCCGCAGCAAATGGAACATAGACTACATCCAGAAAAAGGCCGGCGACCAAGTGGTTCCCCTCTACAATAACGAACCTACCAAAGGAAAACAAAACTCCGCGGCCCCGGTAACTGAAATGAAACTTTACGAATATCTGGAAATCCTGAAAACCAAACCAACGGACCTGCGTATTTTTTTCTATAACATCCTGGATAAAATGCCAGATTTGATCAAGGATATAAGTTACCCGGATATTGGATTAAAATTTTTTAAGCGCCTGCCGGTCATGTTTTTTGGTGGTGAAGGTTCTGTAGTGCTGCCCCATTATGACATGGACTTGTCAGACCTGCTTCATTTTCATTTTCACGGACACAAAAGTGTGCTTTTATTTCCGCCCGAACAGACCAAATACCTATACAAGGTTCCGTTCGCTGTACATAATTTGGAATCCATAAATATGGATGATCCCGATTTTGATCGCTATCCCGCCTTAAAAAAGGCAGAAGGATTATATGTAGAGATGAAACACGGGGATGCCCTATATATGCCCAGCGGATACTGGCACTATATCAAATACCTGGATGGCGGATTTTCCATAACCTTGAGGGCCTTGCCAAAACATCCTGTATTGTTGTCCAAGATGTTTGGAAATCTATTTTTTATGAGACCTTTTGAAAATACAATGAGGAAAATATGGGGTCAGAAGTGGGTAGATTTCAAGGAGAACAGGATGCTGGTAAAAACCAACAATAAGTTTGGAAAAGAATAAATTAAGCAATTAGGATGTACAGGATAAGATGGATTATAGGTGTTGCTCTTTTGCTTGGGCTTTTTGGTTCTTGTGGGATTTCAAAATCCCTTAAGGATAGACCTGATTTAAGTAACTACAACCCTCAAATTCCTGAAATATCCCAAACCTCGGATACCTCCTATGTTTATTCCAATAACTCCCTGACCAAAAACAAACAAGGGCTTTGGGAACTATATGTTTCCGGAGACCCATTGCAAAGGGGATTTATAACCGGAGCCCTTACGGAAGCGCTATTTCATCAACAAGAAGCAACATTTTTATCAAAAGTAGAAGAAATGGTACCCTCCAAAACAAAAAGGTACTTCCTTAAAAAATTCCTGGCCTGGTACAATAGAAAAATGTACAAGAATATTCCCGAGGAAATTAAGGTGGAAATTTGGGGGCTTTCCCATTATGCATCACAAAACTTTAGTGACATAGCTGATCCATATTCAAGGGTACTTTATCTTCATGGTGCCCATGACATTGGGCATGCCCTCCAAGATTTGGCCCTTGTTGGCTGTTCTTCCTTTGCTGTCTGGGGCGATAAATCCGAAGACGGAAGTTTGATCCTTGGTCGCAATTTTGACTTTTATGCAGGGGATAATTTTGCCAAAAACAAAATAATTTCCTTTATAGACCCAACAGAAGGCCACAAATTTATGTCCGTGACCTGGGCCGGCATGACGGGAGTGGTCTCTGGAATGAACGAGCACGGTCTAACGGTTACCATCAATGCGGGAAAATCCAAAATCCCCTTGGTGGCCAAAACCCCTATCAGCATCCTTACCAGGGAAATTCTACAATATGCATCTACTTTGGAGGAGGCAGTATCCATTGCAAAAACACGGCAGGTCTTTGTATCCGAATCTATTTTGGTAGGCAGTGCCAAGGATAAAAAGGCGATGATAATTGAAGTCTCTCCCCATAATTTTGGCGTATACGATGTTCCCAATTCCAATCAATTGATCTGCTCCAACCACTTTCAAAGTGCTGTCTATGCAGAGGACAAAAACAATCAAAAACACATTTTAGAAAGTCATTCCAAATACCGATATGACCGTATGGAAGAACTTTTGGAAAATGAGAACAAAATAACACCAAAAATTGCAGTGGACATCCTTAGAAATAAGGAAGGACTTGAGAATATCGACATTGGCTATGGGAATGAAAAGGCCCTAAACCAATTATTGGCGCACCACGGTATTGTATTTAAGCCAGAGCAGCGATTGGTTTGGGTGTCATCAAATCCGTATCAATTAGGAGAATTTGTGGCCTATGACCTAAACAAAATTTTTAAGGACAGTTTAAGTCACAGGACTAGATCAACCCTATCCATCCCCAATAAAAACATTGAAAAGGATAGTTTTCTGTATACTCAAGCCTATAAAAACTATGAAAAATATCGCGTAGAAATACATCAAATAAAACAAGCCATTCAAGACAAGAAACACTTGACACCTGAATTTCTTGAGGAATTTAAAAGATTGAATCCTGAGTTTTGGGAAACACATTATTGGGTAGGCCTCTATAATTACAATAGAAAATATTATAGAGCGGCCTTAAACGACTTTATGGTAGCCAGCACAAAAGAAATTACTACAGTTCCAAAGAAAGCTTTGGTACATTCGTATATTCGAAGACTAAAACGTAAATTAAAATAATGATCCCTGAAATCGAAAAAGCATCGACAGAGGCAATTCAACAGTTACAAGAACAGCGTTTAAGGGAGCTAATAGAATATATTACCCAAAATTCTGCCTATTACAAAAGAATTTTTAAGGAACATAATTTACAGGCCAGCGATATAAAGACCTTGGCAGACCTAACCAAACTACCTACAACCTCCAAAGAAGATCTACAAAAGTACAATGATGATTTCCTATGCGTATATAGGCACAAGATTATAGATTACGTAACTACTTCGGGTACCTTGGGCGAACCTGTGACCTTTGCCCTTACAGACAATGACCTTAATCGTTTGGCCTATAACGAGGCCATCTCCTTTGACTGTGCAGGCGTTACCGCAGACGATATTTTACAATTAACAACAACTATAGATCGACGGTTTATGGCCGGATTGGCCTATTTTTTGGGCGCTCGGGAGTTAGGCGCCGGAATTATAAGAGTAGGCGCCGGAATTCCTGAACTTCAATGGGATTCCATCCTTAAATTTAAGCCCACCTACCTTATCGTAGTCCCTTCTTTTTTATTGAAACTCATAGAATATGCCCATCAGCACGGAATTGATCCCAACCAAGCTGGGATTAAAGGTGCCATATGTATCGGGGAAGCACTGCGGAATGAAGATTTTTCATTGAATACCCTTGCAGCCAAAATAAAGAAAGACTGGAACATTCCCCTTTATTCCACCTATGCCTCCACAGAGATGAGTACGGCCTTTACCGAATGTTCGGCAAGACAGGGCGGCCACCATCATCCGGAACTGATCATCATTGAAATTTTGGACGATGAAGAACAACAAGTCGAAGAAGGAATGCCTGGAGAGCTAACCATAACTACCTTGGGAGTTGAAGGTATGCCATTGCTAAGATTTAAAACTGGTGATATTGTGCAAGCACACACCTCAAAATGTTCCTGTGGAAGAAATACTCCTCGCTTAGGACCGGTTATTGGCAGGAAGAAACAAATGATAAAATATAAGGGTACTACACTTTATCCTCCGGCCATGTACAACGTCCTTAACTATTTTAATGAAATAGATGCCTTTGTAATAGAGATAGACCATAACGACATAGGTACGGATGAAATTTGTATTAAAATAGCTACTTCTAACCCTACACATGATTTATTACAGACCATCAAGGATCACTTTAGGGCAAAACTAAGGGTTCTCCCCAAAATTGAATTCCACGATTTTAAAACCCTTCAGGAGCTGCGATTTCCCAAAATGAGCAGAAAACCGGTTATTGTGATAGACCATCGACTCTAAGCTGATACTTAGTCCTGGTAGCCCAAAAAGAATCAATTTGTAAATCTTCCTTCAATTGCTTACATTCAAAAGGAATGCAGGCTAATTTCAAAACCAAAAACAATTTATAAGCTATATGGTATGGTTTATTTGGTCAGGCCATCGAAACTAGGCTTAAAAAGTTTATTTGCATTAAAATTGGTATTACATTTGATTACACTTTGAACTGCCATAACAACACTATGAAAAAACATATATTCATATATATCCTACTATTTTGCTTTCCTTTAGTAAGCCCTGGCCAAAAATTGGGCAATCAGGAAATAAAGGATCTGATCATCTCCTACAAAAAGGATATCCGCGGACCTTACAAAGAGATTCGCTGGTTCTGTACGGATGGAAGTATACGCCAACCCAAAGACCCTTGTCCCGATAATATTGGTCCTGGAGTACAGCACGCCACCTATAAAAGCTCTATTATCGATTTAGGAAAGAGCAACCACATCTATTTGGGACAAATTTTATCCTACACCTCCAAAGAGGAATTTTGGGACGCCAAAAACAACCATTCCCGTCTTAAACAGTATCAATTGGACAAGTATTTAAGAACTGTTGATAATGGCTGGATCTTGGAGAAGGGGCAGTTCTATCGTGGGGCCATACAATCCGAGGATGAAGAGGCATGGGGAGTGGATTTTTATGAATGGCTATTATCCGACACTCAAAATTTAGCCCAAAATTTTTATCTCATTCGCCAGTCGTTAAAGGACATTCCCCATAATGGTGACGATAATCTAGCCCAAAAAATAAGGAGCGATTCAAAGGTAATTTCAGACATAGTCCCAGAATTTATGGACCTAAGGGTTAAAATTCACAGTCAGCCCGATGCCGGGGATATAGACAAAGTAAAAGACTTTAAGTCCAAATATAGTAACAAGCTGACCAATGAGGTAAAAGCACAAATTGATGCCTTGGTGTTGACCATGGCCAATTTCTACAAACCGGTAGATATTGCTCAAATACAAAAAAACACCCCCCTTGTCAAGGATAGCCCTATTGGGCTTTCCATAAAGAACTTCACCTCCAGCTATAGTGGAGAAACAAATGCAGCTGTGCTTATTCCTGCTACATCCGAATTGCTATTGGATATAAGACAGGCCCTTCTGAAAGAAGTGAATGCGGCAGCCCGATTACAGTTATTGGACGCCTCCCTTAAGTTGGAAGAAGTAATATTTAAAAATTCTCCTCAATGGCAACCGGTGGACTTGAACGGTCTCTTGGACAAGGTTTGTTATTTGGGCATGGCGAATGCCGGTGCCGGATATATAGAACTGGCAGAATGGGAACAACTCAATCTATCCCTAAAGGGATTTAATAGCAATGCCATGTCCCTAGGGCAGCTTACCTCAATATTGGAAAATGCACGTAGGGAAGTGGAATGGAGTTCCTCCATGGTAAAGGCCAATTATCAGGAGATAGTAGACATTTACACCGCTTTTGAACCCAAGGCTTATGGATTTATTGATGATAAAATTCGAGGTTCCATTGCCCTCTATTTAGGTCAAACCGTGGGAGAACTGGGCGATATCATTGCCCAGGAGTCCGCCTTGACCAATAAGGTGATGGACATAGACAATCAAAGTGGCCTACGAGGCCTAAATCCGGGATATGCCTTAGGCGAATTGGTAGTGGTCAGCGGATCTCCAGATGACATTGAGGTAACTTCAGACAAAATCTATATTTTTCAACGGCCCCCGTCTGACCTGAAGCCAGTGGCCGGAATTGCCACGGTATCCGAAGGAAATATGGTGTCTCACGTACAATTGCTTGCCCGGAATATGGGTATCCCCAATGCCGCCCTGAGTGATGAAAATCTTAAAAGTCTACAAAAATATAACGGAGAAAAGGTATTTTATGCGGTGTCCAACAAGGGAAACGTTATTATGAAGTTGGAAAAAGACATGTCCGAGGAGGAACACAATTTGTTTATTAAGATAGAGCGTAAAGAAGAAAGAATTGAAGTACCCATAGAGAATATCCGATTGGACGTAAATGCCATATTGAACCTAAGGGCAGTGGACGCCGAAGATTCAGGTAAACTTTGCGGTCCAAAGGCGGCCAATTTGGGACAGTTAAAAAAAATGTTCCCGGATATGGTGGTCGAGGGTCTGGTGATTCCCTTCGGAATCTTTAGGGATCATATGGACCAACCCATGCCCGATCAGCAGGGCAGTTATTGGGAATTTTTAAATTCCACTTTCAAAGTGGCCGAGACTATGCGCTCCCAAGGCATAGCGGAAGGCGAGGTTGAAAACTATCAACTAAGGCAATTGGAAACCCTAAGGGAGGCCATAAAGAAAATGCCAATGAAGGCCGAATTCATAATACAACTGGAAGAGGGGTTTAAAGAAGTATTGGGAAAACCAATTGGTGAAATTCCGGTTTTTCTTAGAAGTGACACCAACATGGAAGATTTGAAGAATTTTACAGGGGCCGGATTGAACCTCACTGTTTTCAATGTAGCCGCCAAGGAAAAGATTATTTCAGGAATTAAAGATGTCTGGGCATCCCCCTATTCTGAACGCAGTTTTAAATGGCGTCAAAAATACCTGCTAAACCCTGAAAATGTATTCCCGTCCATTTTGATAATCCCCAGTGTGGATGTGGATTATTCCGGGGTATTGATCACTAAGGGCATCAGTTCCGGAAATCCGGATGATCTTACCATTGCCTTTAGCAGAGGGGCCGGCGGCGCTGTAGATGGCCAGTCTGCAGAAACTTATTTAATTAGGGATATTGGTGGTACCCAGCTGTTAGCTCCAGCTAGGGAAATGTACCACAATCGACTTCCGGCTGTGGGGGGAACGGAAAAAAGAATGTCCACCTTTGAGAATTTTATCCTAAACCAAAAAAACATTGAAGAAATAAGGGCTTTTGCCAAAACAATTCGTGAAACTATGGCATCGGAAACCAAATCGGATTATGAAGGGGCCTATGATGTGGAACTGGGATTCCAAAACAATAAGTTGTGGCTGTTTCAAATACGCCCCTTTGTAGAGAATAAGAAAGCGTTGATTTCCAATTATTTGGAATCTATTACGCCAAAAATAGATTTGGATAAAAGTATTCCTCTTTCTAAAAAAATATAAGATGCAAAAGAATATAAAATATATTTTTCTATTACTGATATGTTCCGCCTTTACCACCATGAGTTATTACCCCATTGATGGCTATTTGCATACGGGAATCAAAAGGTTAAAATACTTGGAGCTCGTCAAAAGTGGGGAACTAAAGTCGACCACCGTAATCCCTCCAGGCGCCCAAAAGTCCTACATGGATATTGAACTGAATCTAATATCCAAAAAGGAGGACAGCACTGCGGCCTTCCTAAGTGTAAATGAACAGTTCCAAAAGGACATCAACGCGCTTTTCAGGGGTTTGGACAAGAGTTATTCCATTGCCGTATTGGATATTTCGGATATAGACAGTGTTAGATATGCCAAGAGAAACGAAACTGCCGGCTATCAACCAGGAAGTGTTGGCAAACTGGCCGTAATGGTAGCTTTGTTTACCCAATTGAAAAAAATATATCCGGATTCCTTTGAAAAGCGATTGGAGCTTCTACGGTCCAAATCCGTGAAGTCAGGAGTTTGGGGATTGACAGATGAGCACACTGTGCCCATTTTCAATTTGGAAACGAATAAATTACTAAAAAGACAAGTAATAGCGAGTGATGTTTTTACCTTGTTTGAATGGGCAGACCATATGCTTTCCGTTAGTAACAACGGGGCCGCCAGTATTGTATGGCGGGAGGCCTTATTGATGGCCGCCTTCGGAGAATCCTACCCCAACATGACCCAGGAAGAAGCGGATACCTACTTTACCACTACCCCAAAAAAGGAATTGACAGATTTGGCCAATGATGTAGTAAACCTACCCTTGCGGGAACTTGGAATTACAACTGACGAATGGCGTTTAGGCAGCTTTTTTACGTCAGGCCCCAACCGCTATGTAGGCGATAAAGGGGGCAGTATAGGGTCTCCTTTGGGATTGATGAAATTCTTGATACAATTGGAACAGGGCAAGGTGGTAGACCAAGAATCCAGCCTGGAAATGAAACGCCTTATGTATATGACGGACCGAAGAATCAGATACGCACAATCCCCGGCCCTGAAGCCTGCTGCCGTATATTTTAAATCCGGGAGTTTATACAAATGTGATAGAAGTACAGGGGAAGCCTGTGGTAAATATATGGGCAATGTTACCAACTACATGAATTCTGTAGCCATTGTAGAACATCCGGACAATTGTAAATATATGGTGGTACTTATGACCAATGTATTGCGAAAGAATTCAGCAACAGACCATATGACCTTGGCCAGTAGCATAGACAAACTTATAAAACGCTAGTTTTTTCAAAATCACTCAAGATTTCGGCCGCCTTTTTTCTGGCCTTCTCATTAGAATCCTCCAAAATCATTTCCAAAAGGGGGGTAAATTTGGGATCCTTGGTTTTTTCGATCAAGTAAAGCACCGCCAGTTTCAGCTTAATATCCTTACGCTTTAATAGGGCCAAATAGCTTTCGGATTCGCTAAGGACCTTTACATTCAGATTTTTCAGATTTTCTTCGGAAATAACCCCTACTTGTATAATGGATTCCGCAACAGGAATCAATTCCTTTTTGAGTTGAATATCCAGAATATTGTCAAGAAATTCAATGGCATGTATGCGTTGCTCCTCCTGACCTTTTAGTATGGCATTTAAAATGGGGTCCACATCCTGGGGCGGGTATTTTACTCCCAAGAATTGAAAAATTCGTTTTAATTGCCTGTCCAACCTCAGTTCCAACAGATGTATAAGCCCATTTCTGGCTTCATTTTCTTCCTTGGTTTCCAGCTTTTCCGGGTTCTTCTTGTACTGTAGTACTATTTGGGTATGGATTACGGATAGGGTACTTTGATATAGGTGACACTCGTCCAAGATCTTATCCACAATAAATTGATCCCTTATTTTAAGGTGGGGATATTTCCACTTTAGGTGCTTTAAGGCTTCAATAGCTTCAATTTTCACCGTATGTTCCATATCCTCCGTAAGTTTCATCAAGGTGTTGATGGCCTTTTGTGATTCGAACTTTCCAATAACCATAACCACGTAGGCGCTGTCGTCCGGGTCAATACTTTCCATTCTTAATCCCTCGAACAAAATATCGATAATGGGCTCCCTATAAAAGTAGAGGGCCTCTATTGCCGATTTTCTGGTATCCTTTCCCGATAATCTGGAAACGATTAGATCTATAAACTGTTTGTCCAATGTTTTGGATGCCGCCAATATAGCGGTATTTGCAATTAGAACATTATCGGAATATATATGTGTTTTTATAACCGGGTAGAAAGTTTCTAACTTGGCATTTCCAATAGTTTCAAGAATAGCTAGGATCTTATTGGTCCTTTCAAGTTCTGTATTGGTTTGCGATAACTGGGCAAGGGTATTTTCAATTCTTTGTTCCAAACCAAATCGGCCCTGCATTACCCTATTATTTCGCAATTCCATGGACAAGCCAATTAGGGCCGCATTGGCAATGGTATTGTCCTCTACCGATAAATATTTGTCCAATAGTTCCACAGGGTTTTGTTGATAACGCTTCAACAAATACCGAAAGGCAGAAGTGGTCACTTGTTGATCCATATCATAGATCATAGGCTCTACAGTAAGACACAAATTTTCCGTATTCAAAAAATAGAGATTTTCAATGGCCAAAGCCCTCACCTTGGCAGACATATTGTTCAATAGGGCTTTAATTGCAAAAAAGAAACGCTCATCCTTTACTTCCAATGTTTTGTGCAACATATGCAATATCTGATTCTCGTTCCCTGTTTCAAATACCCTGATTACCGTTTCTATAATTGAGGTAACCTTTATTTCCGATTTGGCGGCCTTCTCTTTTCTCGTAGGGTTATATTCCAACAAGCTCTTAAACGAAATTATATATTCATTCCTCAAATGGTATATAAAGTACAACCAGATTAAAATAAGCCCTATGATAATTATACTAATGTAGGTGGATGATATATCCAGTCCATTAATAAAAAAGATTAGAATAAAGCCCGCCATCCCCGTAGCTATGCTATCTACGACCACATCTGTAAAAGTCTTGGTCTTCTTTTTAATTTCTATAGGGATAGGTATGGAAAGTAATTCCGTAGCCGCCTTGTTTACCGACTGCTTTAAACTTCCGTCCACAATTTTAATAAATACCACCACCCAAAGTTGCGGCACTATCAATAACAAAAAAGATCCTAACAATATGCCCGAAGGCAACCATAATAGGGATTTACCTACGCCAAAAGTGCCCACTATACGTTTGGTGAGGAATAATTGAATCAAAAGTGAAATAACACTCAAGGTAGAAAACCAAAATCCAAAAAAGGATGTTAATTCATCCTGATCTTTAATGAACCTAGAGGCGTAATCACTATACTGGTAATCTACCAATTTGGCCACTAAAACGCTTATTCCAATGACCACCGCAATTAAGCTTAGCAATTTGGATTGTTTTATCAACCTAAAAGGGGACTCGGCTTTAGGATTGGAGCGACTGGAAACTTGAAAAGGGTTAAGTTTCAACACCTCGTTTTTCCAGATATATCGGGTAATGGGCAAACAGCAGGTTAAGAGGGTTGCAGCAACAAATAATAAATCCTCAGTATTTAGTATATTGGTCATTAAAGAGGTTAAGTACCCCCCAAATATACCCCCGCCGATGGCACCGGCACCAATAAACCCAAATACACGCTTTGCCTCCCTCACATTATAGACCAGATTGGCCATTACCCAAAATTGGGAAGCGGTCAACAATCCAAAAATAGCCACCCAGACGTAGGGTATATACAATGCAAATCCATACCCAAGGTTAAAATTTAAGGCTACTCCAAATATTACCAAAGAAATAACGGATCCTATCAAGGTGCGGTCCACAATAATATTCAAAGGATACTTTTCCAAGGCCCTGTCGTAAAAAAATGAGCCCAATACGGCCATGATAGCCGTTAAAACATAGCCCAATGGCAATGCATCCGAAGAAAGTTCTGAAAGAAAAAGTGAATTTATAGTAGGTTTTACTATCAATAAAACCGTAATAATGAGGAATATATTTAATTGAAGTAGAAGTGTTTTGGTCAGTTCCTCCTCTTTTAAATCAAATGCCTTTAGAATGTAGGTTTTAAACGTTTTAATAAATGAAATAAGGTAGTTCAATTTTCATGCGTTTTAGTAATATTCAACAGCACTCCTATCTAAAACCAATCCATAGAAGATTAGGGCCAAAATTAATTTATTGGCAAACATTATACGAATAAACAAAAGGAAATATACTGAATGGATCTAGTTAACGGCAAAATGCACCCGTTCTGCCTTCAACACTTTTTCTACAGGCCTTACCAAGTCCCTAATGATTTGCTCACCTCCTGCATCATCTATTAAAGCGACCAAAATATAACGGCGATTGGGATTGTTTCCCCAAACCAAAATAGAATCGGAATGAAAGGTTCTCCAAGAGCCCGACTTTCTGTATAATCTGGCATCGGGAGCAATATTGTCCAAGGTATTTACAAATTTATGATGTAGTTCGGGATCTCCCATGATATCCAACATTTGTTTGGACCTACCCTTATTCACCAATTTGCCATTGGCCAACAGATAATAATACCTACATACCTGGTTTACTGTGGCAGCATGGGATAAATTCTTTAAGGGTTCCCTATTGGTATCCCCACCGCTTCCGTATCTTTTACCAACCCATAGTCCGCCGCCCCTACTTTCATCATAGAACATATATTTTGGATCGGTCATAACTGACTGAATTTTATCATAGCCCAAACGATCGATCATTCTTGTAGTTGCTTCGTTGTTGGATTTGCTGATCATAGAACGCATATCCTTCTTTATTTCCAGAGTTTCCTTAAGCTCCCCTTTTTCTATAGCATCCATAGAGGATAAAAGCACCGCTATTTTAGGCAAACTGGCAGCATACATCATATAATCCCCATTAATACTGGCATATTTTGCATTTTCAGGATTTGACAGGTCTACTATGCCAACAGCCATCTTGTTCTTATTCATCAAGGATTTCCAGTTGGGATTGGACATAAGCTCCTTTTCCAAACTTTTCTGCAAGTCACTATTTACCAAACTGGGAAGGGGCTTTACTTTGGCATCATCTATGTTTATGGGCAAATCTTTTTGAGAATATGCCAAACCACAGCAGAAAATTACACCCAACATTATATTTAGGCGTATTTTGAATTGAAAAAGAGTTCTACCCGTCATAAAAGAATAATAAAATACTGGTTATTAAGAAAAAAGTACGAATCACTATAAAAAAGAACTACCCAAAAAAACAATCAAATATATTCCATATTTATGTTGGGTATTTGTTAATTTTTTAAACTTCATACAAAAAATTACACCCAAAGAATATAACGCTAATTTTATCATTATCTGATTTTCATCTGTTAAATTAATTTCAGATTATGAAAAATTTATTCCAATGGCCTAAAGAAAAAATATAGACATCACTAACACTTCCTATACTTACGTTAAAGGCGGGTAAAAAGTTTACCTGTATATGGGTAAGGCATCTATTTTAATCATTACGGTTTGCTTGCAAATTGTTATTTTTGGAACAAATTAGAAATGCATGTTGGTTATTGGAATTGCCGGAGGAACAGGTTGTGGAAAAACTACGGTTGTAAATCAAATTATAAATGAATTGCCGTATGAGGAAGTAGGGGTTATTTCCCAAGATTCCTATTATTGCGATCTTTCCCATTTAACCTATGACGAGCGCGCACAGGTAAATTTTGACCATCCCCGTGCCATAGATTTTGAATTGTTGGGCAACCACCTTAAGGATTTAAAGAAAGGTATTCCAATTCACCAACCTGTTTACTCATTTGTTAAACACAACCGCACCAACGATACCATTCTAACCCATCCAAGAAAGGTTATGATAGTAGAGGGTATCCTTATCATGACAAATCCCCGGATCAGGGAGATGTTCGACATTAAAATCTTTGTCCATGCCGATTCGGACGAACGTTTGATAAGGCGTTTAAAAAGGGACATTACCGAACGTGGAAGGGATTTGGATGAAGTTCTAACGCGTTATCAAAACACGCTAAAGCCTATGCACAATCAATTTATTGAGCCAACCAAGGAATATGCGGACATTATAATTCCAAACAATAAGTACAATACCGTGGCCATAGACATTGTAAGGACCATAATCAACGAAAAATTAAGCTAATTAACTATGGGACTGAAAGGGATAAGAAAGAAAAAATGGTTTGGCGTGGTTACCAATATGTATGTATTGGTACTGACGGTTTTTGTGGTTTGGATGGTTTTTTTCGATACCAACTCCCTCCTCATACATTGGGAGCTTAAAAAACAAATAAACAATCTGGAAAAACAAAAAGAATTTCTTCATGAAGAGATAGACAGGGATAAAAAAATTATAGAAAAACTATCGGACCCCGAGGAATTGGAAAAATTTGCCAGGGAACAATATTATTTAAAAAAGAAAAATGAGGAAATTTATTTAATTGAATATGAGGATAGTGTAAAAACCAAGGATGATGAGTAAATCCGAACTCTTTAGCGATTTTCAGGAGGTTTCTTCCAAAGCTTGGAAGCAAAAGATCCAGTACGAGTTGCAAGGTGAGGATTACAACGATAAATTGGTTTGGGAATCTCCCGAAGGCATTAAAGTAAAACCCTTCTACACCTCTGAAGACCTAAAGTCTCTCGATATATCCGATTTACCCAGAGAAAATGGCTGGAACATAGCACAGGGCATATACGCGGGGAATGCTAAAATGGCCAACAAAAAGGCCTCGGATGCTATAATCAGGGGCGCTGAATGTATTTATTTTACCATTCCTTCCACAGAAATAAATATTCATGAACTGCTAAATGAAATTGACCTCGACAAAACATTTATCCATTTTAATCTTCAATTTCTATCTTACGACTTTGTAAAATCGATTCTGGCAGCTACAGAAAACCATCACCACAAGGTCTTTACCAATATCGATATTATCGGTCATTTGGCAAGGAATGGCAACTGGCAATACAACCTCGATAACGATCATCAACTATTAGGGGAAATTATAAATTTAAATCACGAACAAACCTTGGGAGTGGATGTGGCGCTCTATGGAAATGCCGGAGCCAACATGGTACAGCAATTGGCCTACGCCCTTTCGCACGCCAATGAATATCTAAATCACTTAAACGACCACCATAAAAACAAGCTAAAAAGTGCTGTAATAACCTTTAAGGTCTCCGTTGGGAGTAACTATTTCTTTGAAATAGCAAAGTTGAGGGCATTACGGGTTTTGTTCGGGACCCTTGCAAGGGAATATGGGGCCTTGGAGCATTGCCATATAATAGGTACGCCCACTCTGAGAAATAAAACCTTGTACGATTACAATACCAATATGCTTCGATCAACAACGGAATGCATGTCTGCCATTCTTGGGGAAGCAGATTCAATATTGAATACGCCTTATGATGCCATATACCATAAGGACAATGAGTTTGGGGAGCGTATGGCCAGGAATCAACTGTTGATCTTAAAAAATGAAAGTTATTTTGACAAGGTGAACAATGCGGCCGATGGGGCCTATTATATTGAATCCGTAACACATCAACTCACCTCCAAAGCATTGCAATTATTTAAGCAAATTGAAGCGGGTGGTGGATTTCTTGTGCAATTGAAGGAACATCTCATTCAGAAAAAGATAAAGGAAAGTGCCACCAAGGAACAGGAAAGCTTTAATAGCCTCGATAAAATCCTGGTAGGTACCAATAAATATGCTTCCAGATTGGATAAAATGAAGGATGATCTGGAATTATACCCCTTTGTAAAAACCAATACCCGCAAAACTTTGATAGAACCGATCTTTGAGAAAAGATTGTCCGAAGAATGGGAACAGGAGCGATTGAAAACTGAATAAAGCAGTTACAACTGTTTTCTAGGGGCAATTTTATGGCCAAAAAGATAAGTATAGATTAGGACAAGACGAACAAAAACATGGCAAGAAAAAATCTTCAACATATTCAACTGAAGTCAGTTCCAGAAAAGAATACTCTGGATCAAGACTCCGTTTTGCCATATGAGACCGCGGAAGGAATAATACTGAAAAAAAACTATTTCAAGGAAGATATTAAGGGTGTGGAACATTTAAATTTTGCAGCAGGCATACCTCCTTTTCTCCGTGGCCCCTATTCCACCATGTACGTCAGTAGACCCTGGACAATAAGACAGTACGCCGGATTCTCTACCGCAGAGGAAAGCAACGCATTTTACAGACGGAATTTAAAAGCGGGTCAAAAAGGACTATCCGTAGCTTTTGATCTACCAACCCATAGGGGATATGACAGTGATCATCCGCGGGTGGTGGGAGATGTTGGTAAAGCCGGCGTTGCCATTGATTCCGTGGAGGACATGAAAATTTTATTTCAGGATATTCCATTGGATGAGATGTCGGTTTCCATGACCATGAACGGAGCAGTGTTGCCCATAATGGCCTTTTATATCGTAGCAGCAGAGGAACAAGGGGTTTTACCAAAAGATCTTTCGGGAACCATACAGAACGATATTCTTAAGGAATTTATGGTAAGGAACACCTACATCTACCCTCCTGCCCCATCCATGCAGATCGTTGCCGATATCTTTGAATATTCCAGTAAATACATGCCACAATTCCATTGCATAAGTATATCCGGTTATCACATGCACGAGGCCGGGGCCACTGCCGATATTGAACTGGCCTATACCTTGGCCGATGGATTGGAATATATTAGAACCGGCTTGAAAGCAGGATTGAATATTGATGATTTTGCCCCAAGATTATCTTTCTTTTGGGGAATCGGGATGAATCATTTTATGGAAATTGCCAAAATGAGAGCTGCCAGAATGCTCTGGGCCAAATTGGTAAAACAATTTAACCCCAAGAATGAGAAGTCGCTCACCTTAAGGACCCATTGCCAAACCAGCGGATGGAGCCTTACTGAACAAGATCCTTTCAACAATATAACCAGAACGACCATAGAGGCGGCTGCAGCAGTCTTTGGCGGTACGCAAAGCCTACATACCAACGCTTTGGATGAGGCCATTGCCCTCCCAACGGATTTTTCGGCGCGTATTGCCAGAAACACTCAATTGTATTTGCAAAAGGAGACCGAAATCACCAAAACTGTAGACCCTTGGGCCGGCAGTTATTATGTAGAAAAACTAACTGACGAAATTGGGCAAAAAGCATGGGCCCTTATACAAGAGGTGGAAGAATTGGGGGGAATGACCAAGGCCATCGACGCAGGAATTCCAAAATTGAGGATAGAGGAGGCCGCCGCTAAAAAACAGGCCCGTATAGATGGTGGTAGGGATATCATTGTTGGTATTAACAAATACCCGTCCAAAACAGAAGATGAACTTCAAATATTGGAGGTGAACAATGCCGAGGTCAGAAAACAGCAATTGGCACGTTTAGAAAGGGTCAGGGCAAATAGGAATGAACATGAAGTGCAGCAAGCACTTTTTGCACTTACCAAAGTTGCAAATGAAAGAATGAAGCCCAATTCCTCCAAAGCCGAGAATTTAAATGCTCTGCAAGAGGAAAATTTCTTAGCTTTAGCTATAAAAGCTGCCAGGGCGAGAGCTACACTGGGCGAGATCAGTACGGCCTTGGAAAATGCCTTTGGCAGGCACAAGGCAATTATAAATTCATTTACCGGAGTGTATTTAAAAGAAATAAAAGGAGATGACAGCTTTGGCATAGCCAGGCAAATGGCCGACAGTTTTGCCGAGCAGGAAGGTCGCAGGCCTAGAATAATGATTGCCAAAATGGGGCAGGACGGTCATGACCGTGGTGCCAAAGTTGTGGCAACAGGATATGCCGATCTGGGTTTTGATGTGGATATAGGCCCCTTGTTCCAAACCCCGGCCGAAGCCGCAAAACAAGCCGTGGAAAACGACGTCCATGTTTTGGGGATCTCTTCCTTGGCAGGCGGACATAAGACCTTGGTGCCTCAGGTACTGCAGGAATTAAAAGCCTATGGACGCGAAGATATTATGGTAATTGTGGGCGGGGTAATACCCAAACAGGATTACGACTTTTTATACAAAGCAGGGGCCGCCGCAATATTTGGTCCCGGCACAAAAATAAGCGATACGGCCATCGAAATTTTAAAAATCCTAAGTACATAATATTCGTAGTTCATTATCAGGCAACATGTGGGTCATTATTAGGAAATAAGCTCAAAGGCCAGGGTATTTAACCGATGATTCCTCCTTTTTGGGCCTTCGTTCTACAATTTTCCTACAATGTGACCGAGGTTTTTAATAATTGGGTTCCATTAATAAGTTGTGTATAAGTGATTCGCAAAAAAATAATAAACCACTAATAGCCTGACAACAAATCGCATACAACTTTAACGTACTTTAACGCCAAAGACTACAGTTATTCACCCAGTGTTAACAAAATACATTTTATAACAACTTAAATAATCGTATTTTTACCCCCTAACTTACTATGATAATGGGCAAAATAATTGCTATTGCTAATCAAAAAGGTGGTGTAGGAAAAACTACTACTTCGGTAAATTTAGCCGCCTCTTTGGGTGTATTGGAAAAAAAAGTATTACTAATAGACGCTGACCCCCAAGCTAATGCAACTTCCGGACTAGGTTTGGATGTAGATAGTATTGAATTGGGAACCTACCAACTATTGGAACATACCAAAACCGCCGAAGAAACCATCATTAAGACCTCCTCCCCAAATGTAGATCTTATCCCGGCACATATTGATCTTGTAGCCATCGAAATTGAATTGGTGGACAAAGACGATAGGGAATATATGATGAAAAAAGCCATTCGCCATCTAAAGGACAAATACGACTATATTCTTATAGACTGTGCGCCTTCCCTTGGTCTTTTAACATTGAACGCCCTTACAGCGGCCGATTCTGTGATGATTCCCATACAATGTGAATATTTTGCACTGGAAGGATTGGGCAAATTATTAAATACTATTAAGAGTGTTCAAAAAATACACAATCCAGATTTGGATATAGAAGGAATGGTACTTACCATGTACGATTCTAGATTAAGGCTATCCAACCAAGTAGTGGAAGAGGTAAAAAAGCACTTCTCTGAAATGGTTTTCGATACCATCATACAAAGAAATGTAAGGTTGAGCGAAGCCCCTAGTTATGGTGAAAGCATTATTAAATATGATGCCAGTAGTAAAGGAGCTGCCAATTATTTAAATTTGGCAAATGAAGTAGTTGTGAAAAACAAGGAGACAGTATAATGGCGAAAGCGATAAAAAAACAAGCGTTGGGCCGCGGATTATCGGCCCTATTGAAAGACCCGGAAAACGATATTCAGTCGGCCAGCGATAAGAATGCCGATAAAGTTGTTGGCAATATTGTGGAATTGGATATGGATGCCATAGATGTGAATCCATTTCAGCCCCGTTCCAATTTCAATGATGAAGCACTGCAGGAATTGGCCTCCTCCATAAAGGAATTGGGAGTAATACAGCCAATAACGGTAAGAAAGCTCGATTTTAATAAATATCAATTAGTTTCAGGGGAACGAAGGTACAGGGCATCCAAATTGATTGGACTGGAGACCATACCGGCCTATATCCGTATTGCCAACGACCAGGAATCCTTGGAAATGGCCTTGGTTGAAAATATTCAACGACAGGATTTAGATCCCATTGAAATTGCACTATCCTACCAAAGGTTGATCGATGAAATTCAATTGACCCAGGAAAAAATGAGTGAACGGGTAGGTAAAAAACGCTCTACGATTACCAACTATTTGCGATTATTGCGCTTAGACCCCATTATTCAAACAGGAATAAGGGATGGTTTTGTAAGTATGGGCCACGGTAGGGCTTTGGTAAATGTGGAAAAAAAGCAAGACCAGATTGCCCTGTACGAAAAAATAGTAGGCGAAAATCTATCGGTAAGGGATACGGAAAAAGCAGTAAAGGATTATCAGGAAGGCAATAACCAGGTAGCCCGGGTTGCGGCCCTATCTGGAAAAGAGCCAAAGAAATCTGCCATAAACCCAGATTTCATTGACAAAAACCTTGATGCGTTATCAGATTATTTATCGGTAAAAGTAGACATTAAAGCCTCAGAAAAAGGTAAAGGAAAAATCATCATCCCCTTTCACTCCAAGGAAGAATTCAATCGGTTAAAAAAATTGATTACGGGTGAGTAAATATCTTGTATCACTGGCACTTTATTTTCTTGTTATCACCTTTGGACTAGCGCAAGAGGAAGAAAGCAATACCCAGGCATCAGATTCTATTACAGCCTCTCTTAAAAAAGAGGGGATTACCTTGATCGACACCCTTAAAGTCAAAAAAAAGGCCATTAATCCTTTAGCCCCAAGCAAGGCAGCTTTTTATTCCGCTGTGTTTCCCGGACTTGGTCAAATATACAACAGACGATATTGGAAAGCCCCAATAGTTTACGCCATTATTGGTGGTGGAATATATGGCTATATATACAACGACGACCTGTATGACCGTTTCAGAACCGCATTTAAACGCCGGCAGGCCGGTTTTACGGACGATGAATTCTATGACCTAGGCACACCTAATGCCCCAGGGGCAGATCCTGACTTTTCGAATGCCGCGTTGGAAAGTGCACAGGAAAGATATCAGGAAGATCGGGATTTATGGCTTCTTGTCACCATTGCGATGTACGCCCTAAATATTGTAGATGCCAATGTTGATTCCCATTTAAAGCAATTTAACGTGGATGATGACCTTAGTATGGATTTAAAACCATATTTGGACATGGACGCTATTACCGCCAAACCAGTTTATGGTATGGCATTAACCATTAAGTTTTAATTTATGAATATTGCCTTGTTCGGATATGGTAAAATGGGTAAAATGATTGAAAAGATCGCCCTAAAAAGAAACCATACTATTGTAGCTAAAATTGATTTGGACGCTACGGATATAAATTTTTCCGAAATAGATGTTGCCATCGATTTTAGTATGCCCAACGCAGCTTTTGGAAACATTAAAAATTGTCTGGAACACAATGTCCCCATAATTTCCGGAACTACCGGTTGGCTTCAAGATTACCAAAAAGCAGTGGAGCTATGTAAAAAAAATAATGGAGCCTTCATTTATGCATCCAACTTTAGTTTGGGTGTCAATCTTTTTTTTGAGCTGAACTCCTATTTGGCGAAACTAATGGCTTCCCAGGATCAATATAAAGTTGCCATGGAGGAAATACACCATACCCAAAAATTGGATGCCCCCAGCGGAACAGCCATTACTTTGGCCGAAGGCGTTATTGACAATACCGACTACACCAATTGGAAATTGGACAGCGCCGGGGAAAGGGAAATTCCTATCACCGCCAAGCGTATCGCCGATACTCCAGGCACCCATACCGTTTCTTATGAAAGCGAAGTGGATAGCATTGAAATTAAACATACCGCCCATAACCGGGAAGGTTTTGCCCTAGGGGCAGTCATCGCAGCGGAGTGGATCGATGGAAAAACAGGGGTTTTCACAATGAAGGACGTGTTAAACCTTAGTTAAAGAACGTAACAAAGAACAACTTTAAATGACTTAATATTTGATAGTTTCTTTTATACCATCAATCATTAAATAACAATTACCAATATGAACGGCACACAGTGGATTATATTTATTTTAATTATTCAGGTGATACATTTTTTAGGCACCTGGAAATTATATGTAAAAGCAGGAAGAAAAGCTTGGGAAGCGGCAATCCCTGTTTATAATGCCATTGTTTTGATGCAGATTATAAATAGGCCTAAATGGTGGGTGATTTTGCTTTTTATCCCAATTATTAATTTATTGATGTTTCCTGTAGTCTGGGTCGAAACCCTTAGAAGTTTTGGAAAAAATAGTTTACTGGATACTTGGTTGGCCATATTGACACTAGGGCTGTATATCTATTATGTGAACTATTTTGAGGATGTAAAATATGTTGAGAACAGGGACATCCATCCCAAAACTGCACTTGGAGAATGGGTTAGTTCCATTGTATTCGCCATTGTGGCCGCAACTTTGGTCCATACCTATTTAATTCAACCTTTTGTTATTCCTACCAGTTCTTTGGAAAAAACCCTATTGGTAGGTGATTTCCTTTTCGTAAGTAAATTTCATTATGGGGCAAGGATACCAATGACCACGGTGGCCGCACCCATGGTCCACGATACCCTACCCATACTAAAGACGAGGTCGTATGTTGCGGATGTAGATCCTGCCACTTACAAAACTTCTATTTGGAATAAATTACAGCTCCCATATTTAAGGCTTCCAGGCTTTAAAAAGGTAAAGCGAAACGATATTGTTGTATTTAGTTGGCCCGCGGATACCGTATACCAATTCTTTAAAAGACAGCAAGGAGTACGCAAACCCATAGACAAAAAATCCAACTATGTAAAACGCTGCGTTGGGGTACCGGGAGATTCGTTGACCATTAAAGATGGCTATGTTTATATCAACGGTGAAAAAACGGTTTTACCCTATAGGGCCAAGCCGGAATTCCTTCATACCGTTACCGTAGACGGACAGTTTTCAAATGCCGCTATAGAACTTTTGGGCAGGGAGAACCTATCGGGGAACGTTATACGTGTTCCCAACAGCGCTCTCCAACAGGAACGGGCTAATGAGGTTATACAGGCCATGAATCTGGAACAAATAAAATCCGATTCTTCCTATACCTATTACGCCGGCAATGTGGGCAACCAAAAGGTAAAGGACTACTTAAAGTCCGAAGACATGAAGAACATGGCACTCTTTAATTTAACAGAGCAAGAAGCCAAAAATTATACTGGAAAGGATGGTATTACCTCTATCACAAAATTTTCATATAAAAATCCTGATACTTCGGTATTCCCCCAAGATGCAGCACATACAGGCACTGTAGACAATATAGGGCCAATTTATATTCCAGAAAAAGGAAAAACGGTGCCGCTCAACATAGAGGTACTTCCTATTTATAAAAAAATAATTAACGAATACGAAGGAAATGATATTAAAATAAATGGAAATCAAATCCTGATTAATGGTGAAATTGCCAATTCCTACACATTTAAACAGAATTACTATTGGATGATGGGCGATAACAGACATAGATCGGAAGACAGTAGATTCTGGGGTTATGTACCTGAAGACCATATAGTGGGGACCCCCATTTTTATATGGATGAGTATTGATGGTATAAACGACGGCATGAGTAATTGGAAGGTAAGATGGGACAGGGTCTTTACTACGGTAAACGGCGATGGTGAGCCTACCTCCTACTTTAAGTATTTCCTGATCTTGTTGGCCGCTTGGTTCATATTTGATTTCTTTAGGAAAAAGAAGAAAGTGGACAGTAATTAATTAATGTAGCAATGATTTAATGTACCAATGGGACAATTATGGTTTCGAATACTGCCAATGGCCAACTAAACAATTATGCCATAAATTTACATATCTGCCGACAAAGGCAGCGTTTTAACTTGAGTTAGGTTAGCGATGTTTTGTCATTACATTCAGATCTCGACTCCGCTCGACCAGACAATCGATCGTCACTTCGAGCGGAGTCGAGAAATCATTTCACGGTTAACTTGACACTAAAAAATAAATCATTTTATAAATTGATACATTTTCGAATCGATATATTTTCAAATTAAAACATGACACTTCTGCTTCATCCAGGTTATTTTCCCAATATCGCCAACTTTGCCGCTATTGTTCAAAATGATATTTGTTGGGAAGTAATGGACAATTTTCAAAAACAAACTTTTCGCAACAGGTGTTATATAGGTACGGATCTAGGTTTGCATATGCTCACTATACCTATAAAACACGTAGGGAACAAAAAAGGGAAGCAAAGGTACAGTGATGTACAAATGGACAACGATTACCCTTGGCAAAGACAGCATTGGCGAACTCTGGAAACAGCTTATAGGACCTCACCCTTCTTTGAGTTCTATGAAGATGATATTGCCCCATTGTACCACAATACATTCCACTCCTTATTGGATTTTAACTTGAAGACAATAGAAACCATATGCGAATGTTTGCAAATTAAAATGCCTTTGGAAAGGACCGAAATCTTTGAGATTGATGTTACCGACAAAATTGATGGGAGGACTTTAATAAATTCCAAAACAAGGCTTCAATTTCATCAGCCGGAATATGTGCAAGTATTCGATGACAGAAATGACTTTATTCCTAATTTAAGTATTCTGGACCTTTTATTCAATGAAGGCACCAACGCTTTAACCTATTTGAAAAACCTGAACCTAAATCTATACAATGCTTAGGTTTTGTTTGCATTATGGCATTCATTTTATACTTCCAATTATTATTGGTCTGGTTTTCTTTAAGGAACACCGTCTAAAAATAATCTTGATACTGTTGGCCGGAATTCTTTTGGATTTAGATCATCTATTGGCCGATCCTATTTTTGACCCCAACCGGTGCAGTATCAACTTTCACCCTTTACATATGTACTGGGCCATTGCAGGTTATTTCCTAATGCTTTTTTTTACAAAAACCAGGATCCTCGGGATTGCCTTTTTAATACATATTTTGGCAGATACTGTAGACTGCTATTTAATGTAAAATCGATTCGGCCTGCGAATTTGCCATAAACAAAAAACACTTATCTCCTGTTTTATCCAATTATAGCTGGTGGCTTCATTTCAAACGTAATTTACCTTAATAATAATATAAGTTTCCTAATATAATAACCCAGTAAAAGTCATTTATAAGGACTTAAGGAAATAATTGCTATTTTGTTTAAACTTTTAAAAAAGTTAAATTAAATGGACAACAAAAAATGAAAAATTGAAAATCTATAAATTCAGCCAATACGTGAAGAAGGGATTTTATATAGAAATCGGGGATAATGATTATTGAAAAATTAGGTATTCCAATGGTCTGGGAGAAGAACTATTTGGAGTCCATTTTAATCGATGCCATGACCGGGAAATGGTCCGATAATTTTATGTCGAAATTCTTATGGGCCGCAATTTCAAAAGCTTCATCAGCCATAATAAAATCTATCCTAACCGGATAATATCTAAAATTAAAAGTCCTGCCATAACCGGTTCCCTGCTCTGTAAAGGAATCTTTCATATCCCCTTTGATCACCTTATAGACATTGGAAAACTGGGTATTGTTAAAATCCCCACATACGATTTTCTTATAGGGCGTGGCTTCAATATTCTTCTCAACCAATTGCGCCTGCTCTCCCTGTTTCGCAAAGGATTTACCCAATCTTTTCAGCAACCTCCCCTTGGGTTCATTTGAAAGTCGTCTTACACTGGGCGAGATCCTGTGCGACTCCAAATGAAGGTTATATACCCTTAGGGTGTCTTTTTTCACAACGATATCCGCAAATATGGCATTATTTGCACTATCGGGAAAATCCAAAGATCCGCTATTGATTATGACGAATTTAGAATAAATAGCCTGGATGGATTTTCTCTCACTAGATTTATAGTCAGTAATATATTTAAAGGGATACATCTTCTTTAGCTTCCTATCCTTAACCCGATGAAACTCCTGAATACATAATACATCGGGGTCTTCGGAGGAAATAAATTCCATTATGCGCCCCTCAGCCGATGGGTCATTAAGCAAATCGTACTTATTGAATCCCCTAACATTATAACTCATGATACTTAAATCACTTTCTTTGATCTCCTCTTCGGCCAACTTAAATCTGAAAAAGTTTCCCAAACAAATATATCCCAGTACCAATACAAAGGCAGATAGCCATAATTGTTTCTTTCTTTTGGACAACCAGTATGTCAAAAAAATTAAATTGAAAAGAACCAATACGGGGACCGTAAGGCTCAGAATAGAAAAATAGGCAAAATGCGTCACAGAAATCTGTGGCACAAAACAAGAAATAAACAACAGTATGGCAAAAATTGCATTTACGAAGAACAAGAATTTATCAATAAAATTAAGGTTCTTCACGATTTATTCTTTTCCTGCTTTAAATAAAAAATCCTTTTCAGCTTTGGAAAGACTTTCGTAACCAGACTTGCTAATCTTATCCAAAATAGCATCTATTTTACGTTGCCGACTTTCTTTATCATAATGGTCCGTACTGGCACCTCCACGGTTCTCTTTGCGATAAACCGTTTTTAAGGGTGCTTTTCTCTCTTTACGCTTAAATAAATTGGCAATGCTATCCAAAAGTTTCGCAAAACCGCTGCCAATATCGTTGCCGTTAATAAGCTGACGTGCATAAAAATAACCCAATGCAGCACCGCCCAAATGAGCCAAACGACCTCCTACGTTACCTCCTATTGAAATTTGAATAAGATCCAGAAGCACTACAAAGACCCCAACATGCCACAGCTTTACATTAAAAAAAATAACTCTCACCTCCTGATTGGGCAAATAGGAACACACAAATATTAGTACAGCGGTAACACCGGCAGAGGCACCGATTAAGGAGGTATTTATACCTAATAGCGCTGGGAATATATTATAACTCAACAAGAATATCATCCCACCAAGAATTACCCCTAAAAAATACACATTGAGAAACCTGCGGTTATCAAAGAGGTTCAAAAAAATTCTGCCTGCAAAATACAGCATCAACATGTTCCAAAAAATATGGCCCAAGCCGGAATGGAAAAAAGAATAGGTAACTATAGACCATGGCTGGGTAAGAAAATGAAAAAAGTCTTTTGGAAGTTCAAACCATCCAGTGATACTGTCCCCAGTATAACCAAACAATATCTTTAACAGTCCACTTAGAATAAATACCGCTACATTAATGACTATAAGCCGTTCAGCAATATTTAACCTGTTGTAATAATATCTAATGTTCTGATTGCCCATTACCTGTCCCAGCGATTGTTGTTAAACTGATTTTTTTTCCAATACCACATCATAATGAACCCGAACAATGCACCCCCAACATGGGCAAAATGAGCTATACCATTTCCAAAAATTGAATACCCCGTTACCCCTGAAAATAAATCCAATCCAATTAAGACGGGAATAAAATATTTGGCCTTAACGGGTACTGGAATAAACATTAAAAAGAGCTCACTGTTCGGATAAGACATGCCAAAGGCCACCAAAACCCCATAAATAGCACCTGAGGCCCCAACTGCAGGGTTTCTAAAAGCTCCCAGAAAATTATCAATAGTACTAGAGGAGGCTATATCGTACCAAGAAGCTATATCACTCCAACCAATACTACCCCTTGAAATAATCTCCATTATCTGCTCCTTGGGAATTCCTGAATTAACTAAGACATCCATTCCTTGATTAAAATAATAGTAATTTACGCCTGTATGGATCAAGGCGGCCCCAATTCCAGCTGAGAAATAAAAGAAGAAAAATTTATTTCTTCCCCACATGCGCTCCAGTGGCGAACCAAAAGCCCATAAGGCGTACATATTGAACAATATATGCATAAATCCACCATGCATGAACATATGGGATATAACCTGCCAAAACTCAAAATTTTCATTTTTCGGAAACCAAAGGGAAAACCATTGGTACATTTGATCACCGTATAATTGTGTCGCCACAAAAAACAGCACATTTACAATTATCAAATGCTTTACTGCGTCCGTAATCCTACCCATTTATATAAATTTTTTATCAATATCGTCCTCGGTAATGGTGACGTATATTGGCTTATTAAAAGGACTTACCCCAGATTCCTTACAGGCAAACAAATCGTTTACCAGGGCCAACTGGGAATCGCTGTCCAATATCTCTCCTGTTTTCACGGATAAGGATTTGGCCAAGGTTTTTGCCAGTATATCGGTCTGCGAAAAGCCATCAACCACAAAATCCTGTTGATAGTCCGATATCAATTGATCTAGAATAATACCTACCTCACTCTCCGGGACGGACAAGGGTACCCCCGTGACCGTTACCTCTTCCCCGCTAATACTTTCAAAAACAAATCCTACCGTGGTTAAGCTATCCTGAATTTCCTCGATAATAGCGCAATCAGATTTGGAAAACGTCAAAGATAAGGGAAATAACAGTTGTTGGCTAACGGCCTCCTTGATGGTTATGTTCTTCAAAAACTTTTCGTAGAGCACCCTTTGATGCGCCCTACTCTGGTCTATGACCACCATACCAGATTTTATAGTTGTCACAATGTATTTTCTCCTTAATTGAAAAGTGGTCGTACCCGTGTCTATAGTCTCCTTTTTATTCTCAAAAATAGAACCTGTAATAGTATCGGATTCGAAACTTACACTACTAAATCCTGAATTCTTCCCCATATTGGATTCCATTCCAACATATAAACTATCCCAACTTTTTGTATTCTGCTTATGAAAGCTTGGCCTCTGTACCTTTCCGGCTCCTGAGCCCTCCTTAAAGGGATTAAAACTGGAATCTACGTTAATTCTCGGTAATTCCGCAGATTTATCCTTGTAGTTATATGGAGTTTCCAAATTTTGATCCTGCTCAAAATCCAGGGACGGGATTACGTTGAATTGCCCCAAACTATGTTTCACGGTAGACCTTAAGATGGCATAAAGGGTATGTTCATCATCAAATTTAATTTCCGTTTTGGTAGGATGGATATTTATGTCGATAGATCCAGGATCAACGGTTAAATACAAGAAATAACCAGGATGGTTCTCCTTTTTTATAAGTCCATCAAAAGCACCCAAAATAGCGTGATGCAGGTATGGGCTTTTTATAAACCTATTGTTTACAAAAAAGAACTGCTCTCCCCTACTCTTTTTCGCAAATTCCGGCTTACTTATATAGCCGCTTATTTGCACTACTTGTGTATCCTCATTTACTGGAACCAACTTTTCATTGGTCTTGGCTCCAAAAACATTCACAATACGCTGTCTACTGTTGGAAGAGGGCAGGTTAAACAATTCACTACCGTTATTATAAAAGTGAAAATTGATAGTTGAATGGGCCAGGGCCACTCTGTGGAATTCATCCAAAATATGACGCAGCTCCACATTGTTGGATTTAAGGAAATTGCGTCTAGCAGGAATATTAAAAAACAAATTCTTCACCATCATTGAAGTTCCCTTAGGAGCCACAGTTACTTCTTGTGAGATAATCTTACTACCTTCAATTTTTATATGCGTTGCCACCTCATCTTCATCTGTCCTTGTTTGCATTTCCACATGGGCAATAGCAGCAATGGAGGCCAAGGCCTCTCCCCTGAAACCCTTGGTATTCAAGTGAAAAAGATCTTCCGCTTTTTGAATCTTGGATGTTGCGTGCCGCTCAAAACTTAGTCGGGCATCGGTAACGCTCATTCCTACACCATCATCTATTACCTGAATAAGCGTTTTTCCACCGTCCTTCACCACTAACTTTATAGTAGAAGCCCCTGCATCAATAGCATTTTCCATAAGTTCCTTCACTACCGAGGCAGGACGTTGAACTACTTCCCCTGCGGCAATCTGATTGGCAACATGGTCTGGCAAAAGCTTAATAATATCTGCCATTATCGAGTTATAAAGATAGATAGATCAAAATCTATAATGTAAAGAAAGATAAGGATCAGGATGGCAATTATTACAAGGGTTCTAATATTTTGATTTCGGTTACCGGATCGTTTTAAATCGTCCACAGCCCTACCGAACTTACCTTTAAGTCCGCTACGACCGTCCATAGTAGGTCTAAATTTGTCCAGTTTATGTTCTATTTTGTACGGATTTCCCTCACCTTTATCATCGAAGTATCGAGGTGTATAATTGTACTTTTTGTTCTTACGTAATTTCGAAAACTTTCCCATAATCCTTATTGTTTCAAAGTTACTCAAAAACAAAAAATATGCCTTAAATCCCTTGCCAAAAAATGTTAACAATTACAGGAAAGAAGCCTATTTTGAAACAAAACCAACAAGCTCAAGAAAGATTTATTTTTAGAAACTAGCCCAGGCATGCCATTTTTATGGCCGCTATAGCTGCCTCGGCACCCTTATTGCCATGTTTACCCCCACTGCGATCTATGGCCTGCTGCATATTGTTATCCGTTAGCACACAAAAAATAACAGGTACTTGGGTCCTTACATTTAAATCCATTATCCCTTGAGCGGTAGCGCTACAAACAAAATCGAAATGCTTAGTCTCCCCCTGAATTACGCTTCCAATGGCAATTACCGCGTCTACATTCTTGGATTCTATCATTTTCTTGGCACCAAAAGTAAGCTCAAAACTCCCAGGAACGTTCCATCGAATAATATTTTCTGTATTGGCACCGCAATCCAAAAGTGCCTCCATGGCCCCATCATAAAGTCCTTCGGTAATTGCTTCATTCCACTCTGAAACAACAATCCCAAACCGAAGATCCTTCGCGCTTGGGATTGTTGTTTTATCGTAAGCCGATAAATTTTTATTAGCCGTAGCCATACTAGTTGTTATTTGCCTTACCTATAAATGCATCTATAGTCCTAGCCTCTTCCGAGCTTGGATATTCATCCTTTATTCTTTGGAAATATTTTAGGGCCTTATCATTTTCCTTTAACTCTAATGCAGTAACACCAGCTTTATAAAGGAATTTTGGTGTTGTAAAATCGTTGGCACTATGGGCAAAAGCTTGTTCGTAGTACCCCAAAGCATCACCAGGTTGGTTCAATTGCAAGAAAGCATCTCCCAATCCCCCTTTGGCCAAGGCTCCCAAGATTAAATCATCCGAGGAAAATCCTTCCAAATACTTAATGGCCTCATCGTACTTCTGCATATTCAAAAATGCCATACCGGCTGAATATTTGGCCAAATTGGCGGCAGGAGTACCATTGTACTCTTCAATAATATCCAAAAATCCATACTTACCTTCTGCCCCGTTCAAGGCCAGGGTAAATAGGGAATCCTTTTCGGCAGTAGCCGATAATGCCTGATCAAAATATTGTTGTGGATATAACATTTCATTGGCAGCACTGGCTTCCTTTGGCTTCTCCACAAATTGAAAATAGGCCATATATCCCAAAACGGCCACGGCAATAACCCCAATTACGGCAAGAATATAATTTTGATTTCTGGAAACCCATTCCTCGGATCTGGAAGCTCCTTCATCCAAGGAACTAAATACTTCTGCAGTTGTACTTTCCTGCTCATCCAACAAAATCTCCTCCTCTTTATTTTTTGGTTTAAAACCTCTTTTCTTGTATGTTGCCATTTTTGAATTTTATTAATCGCGCAAAAATAAAGTTTTTATCCAAAACCGAACGGGTATTTATTCGTTATTTTTGGATATTTTATAGTTTCCGGGAGGATTAAAATTAAATATTTTACAAGCCAGAATGTTTCTAAAGAAATTATCACTAATTAATTATAAAAACTTTGCGTCCGAAAATTTCGAATTCGATGCCAAAATAAATTGTTTCGTGGGCGATAATGGGGTAGGTAAAACCAATGTCCTGGACGCCATTTATCATCTTTCCTTTGGAAAAAGTTACTTTAATCCAGTTGCCACCCAAAATATAAAGCACGAAGAGGATTTTTTCGTGATCGACGGGGAATTTCAAAAAAATGACAGGGAGGAAAGGATTCTCTGCAGCCTAAAAAAGGGGATGAAGAAAATCATCAAACGCAATGGCAAGGCTTATGATAAATTCTCTGACCATATTGGCTTTTTGCCCTTGGTGATTATTTCTCCAGCAGACCGCGATCTAATCATTGAAGGCAGTGAAACCAGAAGAAAGTTTATGGATGGCGTAATTTCCCAGTCCGACAAGGAATACCTACAAAATCTGATCAAATACAACAAAACCCTTAGCCAGAGAAATTCCCTTCTGAAATATTTTGCCGTAAACCAGACTTTTGACAAAACTACCTTGGCCATCTATAATGAACAACTTCAGGAATACGGAAGTTCCATATTCCATAAAAGGTCCAAATTCCTGGAAGAGTTCATCCCTATATTCAAGGAGCAGTATCTTGCCATTTCGGGCGGTAAAGAACCGGTTAATTTAACATATGATAGTAAATTATTGGACAACAATCTCTTAACTTTATTGGAGCGGAGCCTGGAAAAAGATAAGGCACTCCAATACACGAGTGCCGGTACACATAAAGACGACCTCAATTTTGAGATAGACGGTCACCCCATAAAAAAATTTGGTAGCCAAGGGCAACAGAAATCATTCTTGATTGCCTTAAAACTGGCACAGTTTTACTTTATAAAAAAACAGGCCGGAACTACACCTTTGTTACTTTTAGATGATATTTTTGACAAATTGGACGAAAACCGGGTGGCCCAAATCATTAATTTGGTAGATGAAGAAAATTTTGGACAGATATTCCTTAGTGACACCCATGCCGATAGAACGGAGGAAGTTGTAAAGAAAATACATCAATCCTATAAAATATTTAAGCTGTAGTATGCGATATGTTTATATAATAGTTGCCCTGATTGGCCTGGCTGGCTGCCAAAATAAATTGAACAAATCGGATTTACCCTATTTGAACGGCTACTGGGAGATAGAAAAAGTTACTTTTCCAGATGGCTCTAAAAAGGAATACCCCGTGAATACAAGTGTAGATTATATTAAAGTGAACGACCTAGAGGGATTTAGAAAAAAGGTACAGCCAAATTTTAATGGCACCTATGTTACTTCCAATGATGCGGAATTGTTTACTATATACGAAAACGAAGGCGTTTTTACCTTAAACTATAAAACAGACCTGAGTGAATGGCACGAAAAAATTTCAAGTCTCTCGGAAAATAACTTTATAGTTATAAGTGAAGAAAATATAAAATACCATTACAAGAGATTTGAACCCATTAATATTGAACAATAATGGCCAAAAGAAAAAATGATAACCTTCGCCTTGGTGAAGCTTTACAGGAATTTATTGCCGAAAACAAGTTACAAAAGGGAATGGACCGTGTTAATGCCCGGGAAGCCTGGAAAAATCTAATGGGCAATGGGGTCAACAACTATACCACAGCCATTGAATTGCGGAACGATACTCTATTTGTATCGCTTTCCTCTTCTGTGCTTAGAGAAGAATTGAGCTTGGGTAAATCTAAGATCATTAAACTATTGAACGAGGAATTGGGAAAGGATCTAATCACAAAAATTGTTCTTAGATAAGCTTCCATTATTATTTAACGAAAAAACCACGCCCATTGGCGTGGTTTTTTAATTCTTTAAGCAAAATGTCCTTAAAAAATTTCCCTCCCAGCAAAATGAAATGCTCCTTCTATGGCCGCATTTTCGTCACTGTCAGAACCATGTACCGCATTTTCAGCTATGGAGGTGGCGAACAATTTTCGTATAGTCCCTTCTGCAGCATCTGCTGGGTTTGTTGCCCCTATCAAGGCACGAAAATCTTCAACTGCATTATCCTTTTCCAGGATAGCAGATACAATAGGTCCTCTGGTCATAAAGTCTACCAGTTCCCCAAAAAATGGTCTTTCTTTATGTATTGCATAAAACGCCTGCGCATCCCTTCTGCTCAATTGCGTATATTTCATTGCCACGATTTTGAATCCGGCCGAAGTTATTTTGTCCAAGATTCCACCGATATGTCCATTCTCAACTGCATCGGGCTTAATCATGGTAAAAGTTCTGTTTGTGCTCATTACTCTAAAATTTTGCGCAAAAATACGTTTTATTCTAAAACTCACAATATTTGGGGAATATCTTATGGCCCATGACACACTTTATCGATAATGTCCACCATTTCAAAGTGCTTTTTAACCCCCAATGCAAAACCATATCCCTTTTGTACCACATAGTCCCTATATTTGTAGCACTATAAACACAGGCCATTAACTTTTGGAGTTAACCCAAAAAATAATTGTATCGGATGAAAAAAGCTTTCTTTAAACTTTTGGCTAAATTGAACAAGTTGGTATTGCCGTCCTATTCCAAAAAGCAATTGGACCTATCCAAAGCCACAAAAATGCAAATGGCAATTATAGGTTGGCGCTACCTAGTAACTACTAATGCCTTGGATTAATACCGTATAAGGGCCTCAACCGGGTAACCAGATAACTTGTCCCGACCCTTTAAAAACTCTAGCTCCAATAAAAAGTTACATTGAACAACTTCTCCACCCAACTTTTCTATAAGTTTACAAACGGCTTTTGCCGTCCCTCCGGTAGCCAGGACATCATCATGAATAAGCACCTTCTCCCCTTTTAAAATGCTATCCACATGAATTTCCAGCACATCCGTACCATATTCCAGGGCATAGGGTTCACTAATTATTTGATGAGGTAATTTTCCACGCTTTCTCACCGGGACAAAGCCGGCATTGAGACGGGTAGCCAATAGGGGTGCAAAGAAAAATCCGCGACTTTCCATACCTACCACTTTATCCACTTTTTTATTTTTGATAAGCCCAAACAGGGCTTCGGCTGCGCTCGCCAAGGCGTTAGCGTCCTGTAATAAGGGAGTAATATCTTTAAAAGAGATTCCTTTTTCAGGAAAATCCGGGATATCCCGAACATATTTCTTAAAATCCATTTATTTTGGTTGCTGTAATTTTGTCGTAAATTTAAAAAGAAATATATTTGCAGCCCGTTAAACGGGAAAAATGAATTTTTACAACGGCCTCGTGGCGCAACTGAATAGCGCATCTGATTACGGCTCAGAAGGTTACTGGTTTGAATCCAGTCGAGGTCACTACAAGCAAGAAACCACGTCTTTTTAGACGTGGTTCTTTTTTTATGGAAAAAGCCAAACGAAGTTTGAGATTTTGGAATAAAACAATGAACTAGCAGCAATAGCTGCGTGGTTTCCTATTTGCAAAAGAGGGCTCAATGGAACACCGCAGGTAATCCAGTCGAGGTCACTACAAGCAAGAAACCATGTCTTTTTATACGTGGTTCTTTATTTTATGGAAAAAGCCAAACGAAGTTTGAGATTTTGGAATAAAACAATGAACTAGCAGCGATACTGCGGGGCTTCTTATTTGTAAAAGAGGGCTCAATGGAACACCGCAGGTAATCCAGTCGAGGTCACTACAAACAAGAAACCACGTCTTTTTAGGCGAGGTTCCTTGTTTGCAAAACGGGGCTTTGCCGGGTTCACAGGTATAATAGGCCATCTATTAAAGGCTTATAATTATTCCAGAATATCCAATTACTGCACTATATTACCTCAAATACTACATTATATTATATTTTTAAATAACATTTACAAAAACAAGTCTTGAGAGTACTGCCCTTTAAAATACCCAAACCAAAAAACGAAGCGCTCATCTACCAAGAAGATCGCGCAAGGATATTTTATGACCAACTTCACCAACATCAAGAAATACAAATAAGCCTTGTTGTTAAAGGATCTGGATCCTTTATTGTGGCAGACACTATAAATGAATATAAGGAAAACGACATTTTGGTAATTGGCGAATACGTCCCCCATGTCTTTAAAAGTGATTCCGACAAAAGTTATGAATCTATCATGTGCTCCTTATTTTTTAAAAAAGACTCTTTTGGAAAACATTTTTTCGAATTGCCGGATATGTCAGAAACCAAGGAATTCTTTACAGGCTCGGAATACGGATTGAAGGTTCTTTCCAAAAAACAGAAAATCACAAAACAATTCAATAAATTAAAACATCAAAATAAAGTAGAAAGGATAGCTACCCTTTTAAAAATAATAAATTTGATAAGTAAAGCGGAAACAACTCCCCTATCTTCCTTTGTTTACAAAAAGAAATATACGGATGCTGAGGGAAAACGCATGAACGATGTGTTTGAATATGCCATGGAAAAGTTTTACGAGCCTATTACTTTGGAAGAAATTGCGGATAAGGCCCATATGAACAAGAATTCCTTTTGCCGCTATTTTAAAAAACGAACCAACAAAACATTTTTTCAATTTTTGATTGAAATACGAATTGATAATGCCTGCAAACTTATCAATAGCAATCCTGACCTTGCTATTTCTCTTATATCCGAACAATGTGGATTTAGAACCATAGCCAATTTCAACAGGAAGTTTAAAGAAATTAAAGGGGCTACTCCTACAGTTTACCGCGGACAGAGAAAGAAATAAAAATGATAAACCGGTTCAACAACAAAAATGGCGATGGCGGTCTATACAAAAGCTATTTTTTGGGCATTGATCTTATCAATTTTGAAAAATAGAAACTGTTACAACCCTTCATGGATAATAAAAATATAACAAAATTAAACATAAAAGTTTACGAAATATATAAAAATTTGTACTTAAAATATCGATTATTAAATTAACTTAACAATAAAATTTTAACTAACCTTAAAACAAAATGGGATGACAAGTAATAGAGGTATTGCATATATCAAGCCCGGTGTTGTAGAAGTACAAAAGATCGATTTTCCCAAATTAGCCATTGGTAAAAGAAAGTGTGATCATGGCGTGATTCTTAAAATAGTTTCCACAAATATTTGTGGAAGTGATCAGCATATGGTAAGAGGACGTACAACCGCCCCCCAAGGATTAATACTAGGCCATGAAATCACTGGAGAAGTTATTGAGGTTGGCCGAGATGTTGAATATATTCATGTGGGTGACATTGTATCCGTTCCTTTTAATATTGCGTGTGGAAGATGTAGAAACTGTAAGGAAGGCCAAACAGGGATTTGCCTAAATGTTAACCCGGCAAGACCAGGAGCTGCCTATGGTTATGTTGATATGGGCGGCTGGGTAGGCGGCCAGGCCGAATATGTAATGGTACCCTATGCAGATTTTAACTTATTGAAATTTCCTGATAAGGATCAAGCACTTGAAAAAATCCGTGATCTTACCTTGTTGTCGGATATATTTCCTACTGGATATCATGGTGCGGTAACAGCAGGAGTAGGCCCAGGTTCTACTGTTTATATTGCAGGAGCTGGCCCAGTAGGACTGGCTAGTGCAGCTTCTGCCCATTTGCTAGGAGCTGCCGTCGTAATTGTCGGAGATATGATTCCTGAACGTTTAGAGCAGGCCAGAACCTTTGGTTGCGAGACCGTTGATTTAAGAAAAGATGCCACTTTAGAAGAACAAATTGCGGAAATTCTAGGTATTAATGAAGTTGATTCCGCGGTTGATTGCGTTGGGTTCGAAGCAAAAGGTCATGGTAATTGTTCCCATATTGAACAACCCGCTACGGTGCTAAACTCCGTAATGCAGATTACCCGGGCAGGTGGAGCTATAGGCATTCCGGGATTGTATGTCACGGGAGATCCAGGAGGAGTTGACGAAAATGCCAAAATAGGTAATTTAGGAATTAGAATAGGGTTGGGATGGGCCAAATCACACTCTTTTCATACAGGCCAATGTCCCGTAATGAAATACCACAGACAATTAATGCAAGCCATTCTATATGATAAAGTGCAAATAGCAAAAGCTGTAAACGTAGAGACCATAACACTTGATCAAGCGCCAAAAGGATACCATAATTTTGATAAAGGGGCCGCTAAAAAGTATGTAATCGATCCCCATGGAATGATTGTATAATAACCTAATCATCATTTCATTAAAAGAACCATTATCCTTATATGTAACAAATGGTTTTTAAAACTTCAGTTTTGAACTGCATACTCTTATTTTTATTTATATAGTAATTTATTATATCATGGTCTAAATAGAGTTCTAAATTGACATGTTTTACTGGACCTTATTGTATTTGGGTAGATAAAAATAAAGGTTGGGCGAGCAAAAAAAACAATAGCAATCCTGACCTTTCAATTTCCATCATAGCCGAACAATGTGGATTTGGAACCATAGCCAACTTCAACAGGAAATTTAAAGAAATCGAAGGCGTTACTCCCACGGAGTATCGCAGACAGCGATGAAATTAATTTGCCTTTAAATTACCTTCGGTATAATTAAAAAAAATATTTATAGAACCCCATTAAGCAAGAACAGGGGCATGTTTATTTTCCCAAATTACCCGTTTTAGCATCACGGAACTGATTACCAAGTCATATCTTCGGATCAATGCGCAACAACGAATAGAATGCTCTACTTCTCTTCTCCCTCAAAGTCCTTTTTTAATCGAATAGGACTGTCGGGCAGCCTATTGATAAGCTGCTTTTTGCCGTCCTTTTTAATAAGGTCGAAGGCGTCATACAGGTTACCTATGGGCGTATATGCGCCATATTTAATGGTATCCTGGGCAACGGTAATTATTTGAAACAATTGGGTGTATTCGCCCCTTCGTACCATCCAATCCTGGTCTTGGGATTCATACATTTTAGGGCCACTAACCGAAACCGCATACACTGTACCGGCATCATCCAACACTGTTAACCCTTTACCTTCATTATCCGCATAACCTCTGGCATAGGTATGGTCATGCCCCTGCAAAACCAAATCCACTTTATATTTATCGATCAAAGGTTTAATACCTTCTCTCAGCTCCCAATTGTCCCGCCCTTCTTTGGTAGAATAAACCGGATAATGCGTGAAAATGGTAATCCATTTTTTAGTGTTTGATTGCAATACGGAATCTAGCCATTTTATCTGTGCCGAACGGGATTCCAAACTTTCATCATAAGCTTCGCTATCGATAGAAATCAATTTCATGTCTTGATAATCAATTGAAAAACACGTTTCTTTTAATTCCTCAATTGGGCCATTTTCGGGCAAAGTGAATTGTGGTTTCCATAAAGAGGTCAATACACCATCCCTGTATTCATGATTACCCGGCGTCATAACACTTGGCACCGTGGCATGAATAAAGCTACCTGCATAAAACCATTCTCCCCATTCCAGATTGGCATCCCTGTCGTTTATTAGATCGCCAGCGTGCAACATGAAATTCACTTCTGGAAATTTTCGATAAGAATTTCGTATTACCCTGGACCAAAGGGATTTCACATTATTTTGGGCATCCCCAAAATAAATAAAGCTAAAAGGATCTCCGGAAGTGGCACTGGCCGTGGTATATTGAAACCATTCACTCCAACCGTCGTTGCCCTCCTCTCCATTACCAACCCTGTAAACATAGGTAGTTTTTGGCTGTAGATTATTCACTATTGTAGAATGGTATACCGCCTTAACAAGAGGCTCCTTTCTGTTCTGATTTTGAAAAATTTCACTTTTAGCCTCCACTCGTCTTACATCTTTCAACAAAAACTCCGGTCCATCGGTCGCCACAGAAATTTCAACAAATCCAGCTTCTACCTTTTGATCCGTTCTCCAATTCACGGCCATGCTATGAGCTGGATCCGTAGTTAAATTGGCGATGACCCTGTCCGGTACTCGGGATGGAAACATTAATTTATGGGCCATTATGGAGTCATATTCCGGATAATGGCTATGCGAATGGGAATGGGAGTGATCAGTTTCAGAGGAGTGACTATGCGGTACTTTTTCCTGTTGTGACTTACAACCTAAAAGAATCACGAATAAAATAAATCCCAGATTTTGTTTAGCTCGTAGTAATCCCATTATTCTTAGTTCATTTTTTTTAGAAGCCCAAGATAATTGGATTCATTGAAATTACCTAGACTTCACAGAAGCAAACCATAAAGGTTACCTTCTTTTAATAATTTATATGATAAGAATCACTTTCATATCATAAGAAATATGGCGGATAGCAAAAACAAAAAAACGCCCATTCTTACGAAGGGCGTTCCTTTATATAAATTATAAAGCTTATAGTGCAGCTACTTGCTTAGTCAGCTTGCTCTTTAAGTTTGCAGCTTTGTTGGAATGGATAATATTGCGCTTGGCCAATCTATCGATCATACTTACCACGCTTGGCAACAAAGTTTCTGCAGCTTTCTTATCCTCCTCGGTACGCAATCTTCTAATAGCGTTACGGGTTGTTTTATGCTGGTACCTATTACGTAATCTTACCGCTTCGTTCCTTATAATCCTCTTTAATTCTGACTTATGATTTGCCATTTTCTATCTACTTAATTTTTTTATTTGGTTATACCCCTAAACATACTGAGTAGTCCGTAGGGGAATCGAACCCCTGTTACCAGGATGAAAACCTGGCGTCCTAACCCCTAGACGAACGGACCATTTTTTGGTTTCAAGTACGGACAGAATTTTTAAGTTGCCATCAATACCCCAAAATTTCAAAATAACCTTAGTAGTCCGTAGGGGAATCGAACCCCTGTTACCAGGATGAAAACCTGGCGTCCTAACCCCTAGACGAACGGACCATTAAATCGCATAATTGCGGATGCAAAAATACAATTATTTTTTACTATCGCAAGACCTAAATAAAATTTTTTAAAATCTTTTAATACGCCTTGGCAAAAAGCACTCTTTTAGAGGATGGTTTTCCCGTTACCATGCAGACTCCGGCTTCTTCTTTGGCATCAATAGGAATGCAGCGAATAGTAGCTTTTGTTTGCTCTTTCACCAATTCTTCGGTTTCCGCTGTCCCATCCCAATGTGCCGATAAAAATCCACCCTTACTTTCCAAAACCTCCTTAAATTCTTCATAAGAATTTACCTCGGTTATATGTGTTTTTCTATATTCCAAGGCCTTATTATGAATATTTGTCTGAATATCCTCCAACAAAAACTCAATTTTGGCCACTACCTCGTCTGCCTTTACGGTTTCCTTTTCAAAAGTATCCCTTCGCGCAACTTCATAAGTACCATTATCCATATCCCTTTGCCCTATCGCTAAACGAACAGGTACCCCTTTCAACTCGTACTCATTAAACTTAAATCCCGGTTTATGTGTATCGCGATTATCATATTTTACAGAGATTCCTTTGGTTCGTAATTCCTTCACCATAGGAGCCACTCTTTCCGAAATAGCGTCCAATTGATCCTCACCTTTATATATAGGCACAATTACGACTTGTATTGGCGCCAATTTAGGCGGCAATACCAGACCGTTATCATCACTATGAGCCATGATCAAGGCCCCTATTAATCTTGTAGAAACTCCCCAAGAAGTTGCCCATACATACTCTTGCACCCCTTCCTTAGTAGCAAACTTTACGTCGAACGCCTTTGCAAAATTTTGGCCCAAAAAATGTGATGTACCGGCTTGCAAGGCTTTACCATCCTGCATTAAGGCCTCTATGCAGTAGGTCTCCAATGCACCGGCAAAACGTTCACTGGCAGTTTTGGTTCCTTTTATGACGGGTACCGCCATGTAATTTTCCGCAAATTCAGCATATATGTTCATCATTTGTTCCGCTTCGGCAACAGCTTCCTTTTCAGTAGCATGCGCGGTATGCCCCTCCTGCCATAAAAATTCCGCAGTTCTCAAGAAAAGACGGGTTCGCATTTCCCAACGCACCACATTGGCCCATTGGTTGATCAGTAGTGGCAAATCTCGATAAGACTGAATCCATCTTCTATAGGTATCCCATATAATGGTTTCAGATGTAGGTCTAACAATTAGCTCTTCCTCCAGCTTGGCTTCGGGATCCACTATAATACCACTACCATCTTCGGCATTTTTTAGCCTATAATGGGTCACAACGGCACATTCCTTTGCAAAACCTTCCACATGACTGGCCTCTTTGCTCAAGTAGGACTTAGGTATAAACAATGGAAAATAGGCATTCTCATGTCCAGTTTCCTTAAACATAATATCCAATTGGGCCTGCATCTTTTCCCAAATGGCATAACCATAAGGTTTAATGACCATACAACCCCTAACTCCCGAATTTTCAGCCAAATCCGCTTTCACTACAAGTTCATTATACCATTTGGAATAATCCTCTGCTCTTTTCGTTAAATTTTTACCCATACCAGTAAGTTTGGCACAAAACTTGCGACCTTATAATTAAATGAAATAGTTCGGCAAAACTAACTATTTTTACAATGTTCAACAATTAAATTTACAGCGATGATACATTCTCTACCCCACCGAAGAATACATATAGCAGCAACTGTTGTACTCCTTAGCATAGTTATGGCATCTTGCGGGTCTTACCAGCAAGCGTCCTATTACGATAATGACGGCATCTATTCCAATAGAACCGAGCAAGTTAGGGTAACCGAACAACGGCCAAGAACCCAGCAGCCCACCCAAAAACCAAATGCCTATGGCGATTATTTTGGGCAAAAGGCGGATGAATATGGAGAAATTCTAGATAGTGAGGTATTCACCGATGTTGACGGTTACTATAGCGATATGGAATCCGACAGCCTTAACTACAGCCAGGATCTGAGCTACAATGCCACCAACAACGACTATAATGGGTACGGATCATGGGGGGATAATGCCACCAATGTGAGTATTAACATTTATGATGACTGGGGTTGGGGCGGATCTCCATTTGCGTGGGGATTTGGCGGTTTTTACGGAGGCTTCAATGGAGGTTTTATCAACCCTTGGGGATGGAACCGTTTCGGTTTCGGAAATAGATGGAACAATTGGGGCTGGGGAGGTTACGGATGGAACAACTGGGGCTGGGGAGGCTACGGATGGGGAGGTTATTACAGTCCCTACTTCTATTCTCCTTATCGAAACTACCCTTATTACTATTCCCGCAGCAGGTTTGGCAACAATTACTACAATAGAAATTACGCTTATAGCGCTAGCAGGAGAGGTGTTTACAACTCTAATTCCAACCTTAGGAGCACTGCTCTTAACGGAAGATCAAATATCGGCACCGCAAACCGAACAAGCACTAGCAGATATAGAAGTACCACTGGACGTAGTAATGTTAATAAAAGCGGAACTACATCGCGAAGTAATGTTGGGGTTGATGCATTGGAAAGAAACAGATCTTACCGCACCAGCAGAAGCACAAGGGCGGTACCCAATTACAACAGCAGTACCAGAAGCAATCAGACATACAGAAGCAATACATCTAGTGGAACCTATAAAGGCACCGCTCCTAGAACCTCTACCTATAGAAGTTCCGGTAGCACTCCTTCAAGGTCTTCGAGTGGAACCTACAGAAGCTCGGCTCCCACAAGATCTTCAAGTGGAACCTATAGAAGCAACTCCAGTAGTACTCCAACCAGATCATCGGGTAGCACTTACAGAAGTTCCAGCAGCTCCAACAGTTCCAGTGGAAGTGTAAGAAGCTCTAGCAGTTCTTCTTCAAGATCATCGTCATCCAGTAGTAGGAGTAGCGGAAGGCGAAACTAAAAAATATGGCCCCTTATTTCAATAAAAACTTTCAAAATTAATTAAAATGAAAAGGAATTACACTTTCATTCTACTATTGGTATGTGCCTTTGCCAGCGCTCAGAACATCAATGATGTTTTAAGGCTGGGTGGAGAGGGTTCTTACGGAACAGCACGTTTTCAAGGATTAAACGGCGCATTTGGTGCATTGGGAGCAGATATGTCCTCCCTAAACATAAATCCCGCCGGTTCGGCTGTTTTCAACAATAGCCTGTTATCCTTAACAGGATCAAATTACAATACTAAAAATGATTCCCGCTATTTCAACACTAACTCCAGCACCTCCTTAAATTCGTTGGACCTTAATCAAGTTGGGGGTGTTTTTGTATTTAAAAGTACCAACACCAGTTCTCCATGGCGAAAACTTGCATTGGCATTTAACTATGACCTGATCAAAAATTTTGACGATGACCTTTTTGTTTCCGGTAACAGCAATCAGGGCATAGATAATTACTTTTTGGATTTGGCCAACGGAGTACCCTTTGGACCACTTTTAATACAGGACGACGAGTATATAGAAGAAGCCTATCTGGACATAGGATCCACGCTAGGTTTTGTGGACCAGCAAGCATTTTTGGGATATTACGGTGGTATAATAGACCCTGTAGATTTCTCGGACGACAATAATACGGATTACATCTCCAATGCGAAATACAGTACCCTTAACCAAGATTACTCTCAGAGCACTACTGGATACAATAGTAAGTTTACCGCAAATTTAGCCTCACAGTACGGTGATAATTTGTATTTGGGAGCTTCCCTGAACATTCACAGTGTATTCCTGGACAAACTTACCCAATTGTCCGAAAGAGGCTTTGATTCCGATTCGGAAATTCAGACCATAACATTCGATAATTTGCTTAGGACTCAGGGAAATGGTTTTTCCTTTAGCTTGGGCGCCATTGGGAAATTAAATGAAAATTTTAGAATAGGTGGTAGTTATCAATCCCCAACCTGGTACAATTTATCGGATGAAACCTCCCAAAAAATATATTCGGATCTGGCGGATAGTGATATTTCATTTATCAACTTTAATATCATTAATGTTTTTGAGGACTATACCATTAAAATACCAGGGAAATTAACAGGTAGTATAGCCATGATATTTGGTCAGGATGGACTTATAAGTTTCGATTATAGTTATCAGGACATGTCAAAAGCAGAGTTAAGACCTGGTTCAGATCCTAGTTTTGCCTCCGAAAACAATTATATCTCCGATAAGCTAAGTACAGTTTCTACATTTAGATTAGGTGGGGAGTACCGCATTGAAGCCCTAAGCTTAAGGGCAGGATACAGATTTGAACAGAGTCCGTATGCCAATGGGGGAACCATAGGTGATTTAAATGGTTATTCAGGGGGTATCGGTTATAATTTTGGAGGAAGCAGGCTGGATCTATCCTACAACTACTCCACTCAGGACATAAATAAACAACTGTACGATGTTGGCCTTCCAACGCCGGCCAACATAACCAATAAAAACTCCGTAGTAAGTTTGGGCTATACCCTGAATTTCTAACAAACAAAATATTTAAGAAACGAAAAAGACGGGATTTACCCGTCTTTTTTATTTTAGAATAACATGATTATCGCTTCAAAGTAAAGTGGGTCCTAACTGAGCGCGCCACTATTATTCCGTCTTCATCCCGTGAATAGTCCATCCTAAACCAGTAGTCCGATGAAGGCATTGGCCTTCCGTTAAAGGTGCCATCCCACCCTATTGTGGTTTCATCAATCTGCTTAAGGAGTTTTCCATATCTATCAAATATAAATACCACCGGATCTATCAAGGTGGAGATTCCATATACATTCCAACGGTCATGGATACCATCGGCATTAGGGGTAAAGAACTTGGGATACCCTACCACTAAAAACTCGATGGGCTCTGTAGTTCCGCAACCATTTTTATCATTAATAATTACCGTATTTACACCAGGTGGCACATTATTAAAAACAGGGTCATCCTGAAACTCACCACCGTTAATGGCATATTCGTAATTACCGTCAGGGTTGGCCACTACTATTTCTACAATGTTGTTATCGGAAAGGTCGTCCCTAACGATAACTTCCTGTAAAACTGGGGTTCCAAAAAAGGTGATTAGTATATCATCACCAACGTCATTTCCAAAACTGTTGGTTAGTTCAACAAAATAGCGGCCAGAATTGGGGCTGCTCACCACCAATTCGGCATTGGAAGGTCCGGATCCCGGTAAGGTGGCATCAATAACGCCATCATCCTCATAATCCACCGTCCAGACAACAGTTGCAATGTCAGGTCCAAAAGGAGAATTCTGTGCAGATAGGGTGATGTCCGGATCACCTTCACAAGCAATTATATCCAAACCTAAAAATTCGTCTCGTAAGGTACAATCCAACGCATTATCTTGATCGGCATCAACCGAACTACCCGTAAAAGTCAATGAAAATTGCTCGGCATCATCATCGAAATTGGTGTTGAAATTATTAATGAAAATATAGTAGATTTCTCCTGGGAGTACATCTAACCATTCATCGTATGTGTTTTGGCTTTGCTTTAAAAAAGGTGCACCCACATCCCCATTCTCCGGATTAATACCTATTCCTGTAAAACGCGTGTTATTGGCTTCGTAATTACAACGGATAGGTTCTGATCCACTTCCTATAATTGAACAGAAATTTTGCCCACTTGTCTGATCATAAGGACCATAAACCGCAAAGTCCCATTCCGCTGTTATTGTAGTACCCGTTACCGGCAAAGCTTCAATGTCAAATCCTACCTGTCCTCCCGTACCTGCCCTAAAAACGAACCAAGAGGTATTGTTTTCGAGATTCGCAGAACTTACACTCCCTTTCTCCAAACAACCACTTTGCCGAATTACATCAGGATCAAAATCGTCTATATCACCACCGCCATCCACAATTGGCATAATTGGCTGGCCATCTGCACAAACAGGAATTGCAGTCCTACAATCAGGTGAGTTTTGTGCAACTATATTACTGACAAACAGAACCATAACACAAATAGAACAGATAAGTGTCCGCATAGAAATTGGGGCTAATTACATACTTAAATCAAGTATAATAACTCTTATGAAAAAGATTTAGTATATAGGCGGTTTATTTTATCACAAAAACTTGGGCCTCTCAACAAGTATCCCTAGGGCTTTGGCCTATCCAAGATACTCTTTACTGTATGTGATTGGCCTATTTGCATTTGCAGATATTGGCTACTACAATTAGCAGGAAAGGATATCCTTATCCCCCCCTATTTACTTCTAACGTTTTAAAGAAAAATGATTATTAATATGCTTGGCCACTATACGCTGACCATCTTGATCCTTAAAACTAAGCTTGAACCAGTAGTCGTCCGAAGGTAACGCCACACCATTATAGGTGCCGTCCCAACCCATGCTATTTTGGGACAATTGTTTAAGCAACTTTCCATACCTGTTATAAACTTTTAATATAGGTTCTTCCAAGCTGGAAATACCAACAATATTCCATAGATCGTTAGCCCCGTCCCCATTGGGAGTGAAAAACTTGGGAAATCCTACCACGACTATAGTTTCCGTAGCAGTTCCGCAACCATTTAAATCGTTCAATGTAACGCTATGCCTACCGGGAAGTACATTATAAAATATATTATCTGGCTGATATGCTCCTTCATCCAAACGATATTCAAAATCGCCCTCCCTATCGGGAATTATCGTAACAGTATTGCTATCCTGCAGATCATCTATTACCACCTCCTTTATGTGAGGTGTTTTTGAAGCATAAACATTAATCACAAAGGTATTGTCACATGCTGAAACACCAAGCTTATCGGTAATCGTCAAGGAATATTCCCCGCCTTGGGTAACGGTTATACTGGAGGTTGACTGTCCAGTACTCCAGAGATAATTATATTCTGGATCTGGAACCGTGTCTCCTATTACAGCGCTGAGTTCCCCTTCACAAAGAAAAACTTCCAAGGGGAAATTAGCAGTCAAAGGTTCATGGACCGTTAATTTAAAATTCTCTGAAGCATCATAACATCTTGGATTCTGTACGGAGGTAGCCCTGATATATATCTGTTGTTCCCCTGCCTGCAACGCATATTCCAAAGAAAGAGCATTTATCCCTGCCTGCGCATCGGCCAAACTGGTATGATAGGATATAATTACGTCATTCGCAGATTGTCCGCCCAATGCCATTTGATCCTTATCACTTAAATAAAAATAACCGGAATCCAGGCACAGGTGTTCATCATCTACAGGAGATGTCGTAGGCGCTTGGGAAAACCCCACTTGCACATCACTAATTATATTATTCTGGGACTGGGTTATTACTTCCACTCGGTAAAAAGCGGCTTCCAACACATTTAAGGTAGCGGAAACCTCCCCTGGAATTGCAACATAACCATTTCCTATATCCTTATACCAGGTATAACTTACCACATTGGCAGTAGTGGCGTCCAAAACAATATTTTCATTGTTACAAGCTGCAATTGGAGGCCCCAAAAGATTGTTGATTATGGCGCAATCCAATGCGTCATAAGGGTTGGTAACAAAGATTTGACCTGTGAACTGAATGGAAAAGCCTGAATTAATATTACTAAAATTATTCACCAATAAATAGTAGTCCTCTCCGGGCAATACCTCCAGCCAATCTTCGTATTGAACATTATCCGTTGCCCCTTGTGGGTCCACCCCTACACCAATAAAACTATTGGCATCCCTATTGTCAAAAAAATTACAGCGTATGGGGTCGCCAAGGGAATTGCAATCACTGGCCTTATATAGGGCAAAGTCCCAATCTTCGCTGGAATCGAAACCAATATTAAATCCTAATTGCCCTGAAGCCCCAGTCCTAAATTTATACCAAGCAGCATTGGATTCAATGGCTCCGGAGAGTGTTTTTTCCAAACAACCGGATTTACCGGCACCTTTAAAGTCATCCGAACCATAGCCATTGGTACCCCCGTTGACCGGTGTATTGTTACAAATTGGCACCGCATTTGAGCAATCCGGAGCCACTTGGGCCATGGCCAAAGCAGTACCTAGACACCAAATAACACCTAAAACGACGACCAACCTGTTCATGAATACCTAGAAAATTTGGGAATTTCAAAAGTAACACCCTAGTTTAGTTAACACTAATTTATGTTGTGTAACTAGGCAAACTTGGTATAAAGTGGCATATTATGTATATCTTTGCTGCCTTAAAAAGCAATATTTTAATGAAAATCGACAACGCATTGGAAAAGCATTTTGAAGAGTTAGGGGACGATCACGTTTCCGCTGCTGAGGACACACCTTTACGTAAGGATGCATTTGTGCTAAGTGATGAGGAAAAAATAGCCCGTATCAGGGCCAGCGTAAACGAAATAATGCTGACTTTGGGCCTCGACCTAGAGGACGACAGTTTAAAGGGAACGCCTAATAGGGTGGCCAAAATGTTTGTTCAAGAAATTTTTGGAGGCCTAAATCCAAAAAGACGGCCCAAATCATCCACCTTCGACAATAAATATAAGTACGGTGAAATGTTAGTGGAAAAAAATATTACGCTATACTCCACCTGCGAACATCATTTATTGCCAATAGTGGGGAAGGCCCACGTGGCCTATATTTCCAAAGGTACCGTTGTTGGCTTGTCCAAAATGAACAGGATAGTGGATTATTACGCCAAAAGGCCACAAGTCCAGGAGCGACTAAATATTCAGATCGTAAGGGAACTTCAAGAGGTTTTAGGAACGGAAGATGTTGCCTGTGTTATAGACGCCAAACATTTATGTGTAAATTCCCGGGGCATACGCGACATTGAAAGTAGTACCGTAACGGCAGAATACGGTGGAAAATTTAAGGAAGAAGCCGTTAGACGAGAATTTTTGGACTATATAAACATCGATACTAAATTTTAATTGTCCCACTCAATAATGTCTTTGTACCAAACTCAAAAATTAAAAGTTTACAATTCCCTTTCGGGAGAAAAAGAAGTTTTTGAACCTTTAAGCGAGGGTCATGTCGGCATGTACGTCTGTGGACCCACTGTTTACAGCAATGTACACTTGGGCAACTGCCGAACTTTTATGTCTTTCGACATGATCTTCAGGTATTTAAAGCATTTGGGTTACAAGGTGAGATATGTCCGGAATATTACCGATGCCGGGCATTTGGAAAATGATGCGGAAGACGGAGAGGATAAGATTGCCAAGAAAGCGAGGTTGGAGCAATTGGAACCCATGGAAGTGGTTCAACAATATACCCTGGATTTTCACAGCATACTGCAAAAATTCAATTTATTGCCTCCAAGCATTGAACCTACCGCTACCGGGCATATTATTGAGCAAATTGAAATTATAAAGAATATTCTGGAAAAAGGATTTGCCTACGAAATTAACGGGTCTGTTTATTTTGATGTTGAAAAATTCAACAAGACCAATGAGTACGGTAAATTAAGTGGGAGAAAATTGGAGGATATGATTGCCAATACCCGTGAATTGGCCGCTCAGGATGAAAAAAAGAGTCCCCAGGACTTTGCGTTGTGGAAAAAAGCAGAAGCCCAGCATATAATGCGTTGGCCTTCTCCTTGGGGCGATGGTTTTCCTGGTTGGCACCTGGAATGTACCGCTATGAGTACCAAGTATCTAGGTGAAACTTTTGACATACATGGTGGCGGTATGGACCTAAAATTTCCACATCATGAGTGTGAAATAGCTCAGGCCGAAGCCTGCAACGGACATGCTCCCGTAAAATATTGGTTACATGCCAACATGCTGACCTTGAACGGCAAAAAAATGGCTAAATCTACAGGAAACAACATCCTGCCCAATGAAATGTTTTCTGGCGAGAATGAAATTCTAAGTAAACCATATACACCATCTGTGGTGCGCTTCTTTATGATGCAGGCACACTATACCAGTATATTGGACCTTAGCGATGAAGCGCTTGCCGCATCAGAAAAAGGGTTTCAAAAATTGATGGATGCCATTGACAGCATGGAAAACCTAACTACCGGTCCATCATCCAGCTTTAATTTGGAGGAATGGAAACAGAAGGGTTACGATGCCATGAACGATGATTTCAACACCCCTATGCTAACGGCCAATTTATTTGAAGCCGTGAAACGAATTAATTTAATAAAAGAGGGTAAGGAAACTATAACCGAAAAGGACAAGGAACTCCTTATTGAATCCATGCATAATTTTGTTTTTGATATATTAGGTTTGGAAAATCAAAATAGTGCACTACTTAATTCTGATAAATTAAGCAGTGTTGTTGGTCTTCTGATACAGTTGCGAAATGAAGCACGTGCCAATAAGGATTTCTCCACATCGGACAAAATAAGGGACCAACTAGCAGGGATGGGCATTCAATTGAATGATGGAAAAGATGGTACTACTTTTAGTCTCAGCTAAATTAGGCCTTCAAAAAACTCGCATAAACAAAATTTATTTTTCACTTATAGACCAAAATGATCAATTTTTCAGTGTATAAGTGAAGCGTTAGAGGTATGCGAAAATTTTTATTCAGTTCATTTTCAGAATAGTACAAAATTTTTGAATAGATGAGAAAAATATTAATTGCCCCCTTTGTACTATTGGTGAAATTTTACCAAAATTTTATTTCCCCTCTTACCCCGGCCTCATGTCGCTATTCCCCCACCTGCTCACAATACACTTTGGAAGCCCTCCAGAAACATGGTCTTTTCAAAGGTGGGTGGCTAGCCTTAAAAAGAATTTTTAGTTGTCACCCTTGGGGTGGAAGTGGTTACGACCCGGTACCATAATTTCTTTGTTCCCGGATTTCTATTTTAATAATTATTTATCAAGCCAATTTTGATATAATTGCATAGAGATGCAGCAAAGCTTTTCCAAATTTATTCATACCTGCATATCCAAATTAACCTATTTCAGTCCGCTATTCTTTGCAGTATTTACTTATCTTAGTCCCTTAAAAAAATCGTAGATGTACTTTTTAGGCTTTACTTGGAATCCCGCCGATACCCTTTTTAAAATTGGGGTAATTCAAATAAAATATTACAATCTTCTTTGGATAATTGCTTTCGCATTGGGCTGGTATCTCATGAAGAAGATATTTTTAAAAGAAAAAAAATCCCTGGAGCAGTTGGACTCCCTTTTTATCTATACCGTTCTAGCTACCATGTTGGGGGCGAGATTGGGGCATGTGTTCTTTTACGATTGGCCATATTACCAAAACCATTTATTGGAAATTTTATTACCCATTAGAGAGAGTGCCGATAGCACACTTTTCGGATTTATCAATGGTTACGAGTTTACAGGGTTTACCGGTTTGGCAAGTCATGGAGCGGCCATTGGAATTATCATTGGCATGTACCTCTACACCAGAAAATATCCTGAATTCAAAATTCTATGGATTCTGGATCGTATAGTTATTCCAGTGTCCATTGGTGCTTTCTGTGTCCGTTTGGGGAATTTCTTCAATTCGGAGATCAACGGTAAACCGGTTGAAAAATCTTTTGCCCTGGCCACGAGGTTTGTGCGCGATTCCGACGACATGCCTGCATACAAAGCTTTAGCAATTACCAAGGAAAAAACGGTAAATGCCGCTTACAACCTTATTGAAAAAGACCCACGGTTTGCCGAGTACTTAGAGGCTATTCCCTACAGGCATCCAGCGCAACTCTATGAAGGGTTTTGTTATATTTTTGTTTTTGCCATTTTGTATTATTTATATTGGAAAACAGATAAAAAAGACAAACTTGGGTACCTGTTTGGGGTATTCCTAGTGCTTTTATGGACGGTTCGCTTCTTTGTGGAATACGTAAAGAAAAGTCAAGGCGGATTTGAGGAATCACTTGGTTTGTTATCCACCGGTCAATGGTTGAGCATACCATTTATTCTTGTTGGATTCTATTATATCCTTAGACCTAAATCGGGCACCTCTAAAAAGTAAGCTGGAAAAGATTCTACCTGGACCAAACAGTAATTGTAAAATGAGAAATAATAAAATCTATCTACTTTTTGTTGTTTGTTTTATCATTCAGCTTTCCTGCAAGGAAGCATCGAAAAAAGCCATTAAAACAGCTCCGATTACCTTTAAAAAGGAAGGCGATCTCCGCATACTTAAGAAAGAATCAGATTCCATTTTAACCACTCTGTACATAGAGATAGCGGATACCGACTACGAAAGGGAAACTGGCCTCATGTACCGCAGTTCCATGGAGCCAAACCAAGGCATGCTGTTTGTTTTTGATGATGTTTCTATGCATTACTTTTATATGAAAAATACCGAGTTTCCCTTAGACCTCATTTTTATGGACGACCAAATGAAAATCGCCAGTTTTCAAAAAAATGCACAACCCTTTGATGAAAACAGCTTGTCTTCAAAAGTTCCCGTTAAATATGTTCTGGAAGTAAATGCTGGGATGACGGACAAATGGTCTTTAGCCGTTGGGGATTCCATTGTATATATGAAAACGCCATAATTGGTCAGTAAGATGGTGGTGTATTCGGCCGAAAGTAAGGCACTTTAAATGCTTCAGATACTCATAAAATGCCTATTTTAGTGAGTTCAACCAACAAAAATACCATTCCTTTGTCAGCCTACATAAAAGTGCCCCTAACTCTATTAGCCCTTGCTTTGGCCTTACCCCTTGCAGCTCAGAAAAAAAACCAGTCCTTTCAACTTCATATCCGTAAGACTACCGCGGCTATAGAAATAGATGGCATTGGGAACGATTTGGCCTGGCAAGATACCGACGTTGCAAAAAACTTCTACATGGTATTGCCCATGGATACCGGAATGGCCAATGAACCCTCTGAAATCCGGATGACCTACGACGAAAACAATCTCTACCTCTTGGCCACTTTTTACAACGCCACTAAAGGTCCTTACTATGTAGAATCATTACGTCGCGATTTTAGTTTTGGGAAAAACGACAATTTTTTATTGTTTATGGACCCTTTCAACAATCAGACTACTGGTTATTCGTTTGGCTCCAACGCGGCAGGTGCCCAATGGGACGGCACCATGCACAGTGGTGGAAGCGTAGATCTCAACTGGGACAGTAAATGGGTATCCGCCGTAACAAGTGATGAAGAAAAATGGGTATTTGAAATGGCCATTCCCTTCAAATCCATACGTTATGAGGATGGCGTTAAGGAATGGGGCATTAACTTTAGTCGGTTAGATTTAAAGTCGGGTGAAAAATCGAGTTGGACGCCAATTCCGCGACAATTCCCCACAGCCTCCCTGGCCTATACCGGAACTTTGGTCTGGGATTCCCCTCCTCCCTCCCCTAGCAGCAATTTCTCCATTATTCCATATGTTCTAGGAGGCATCAACCAGGATAAGGAAAATAACACTGATACCCAGTATGACAAAAAAATTGGAGGGGATGTTAAATTAAGTCTGAGTACCTCCCTCAATTTGGACCTGACAGTAAACCCGGATTTCTCACAAGTAGAGGTAGATCGCCAAGTAACCAATCTTGACCGGTTTGAACTTTTTTTTCCCGAAAAAAGACAATTCTTTTTAGAGAACGGAGATCTGTTTGCCAACTTTGGATATGCCACAATACGTCCCTTTTTCTCTAGGAGAATAGGATTGGGCGTACCCATTAGAGCCGGCGCAAGAGTAAGTGGAAACCTCAATAACAAATGGCGCTTGGGGTTAATGGATATGCAAACGGCCAGCATTGATGAAACTGGGCTTCCCAGTCAGAATTTTGGAGTACTGTCTTTACAAAGAAAAGTTTTTGCCCGTTCCAGCATAGGACTAATGTTGGTCAACAAGGAATCTTTTAATTACCCTCAGGATACGGATTCCCTAAAAACAGTGTTTCCAAAGTTTAATAGAAATGTGGGCTTGGAGTATAATTTGGCCTCCGCCAATAACCAATGGACAGGGAAAGCCTTTTTCCTGAAGTCATTCGCTCCCAACAAGAATGGCAACGGTTTTACCCAAGCAGCCCACCTGGAGTATAAAAGCCGTAAATGGAATTGGCGAATACAGGAAGAGTCCGTAGAGGACGATTATACAGCTGAAGTAGGTTTTGTTCCGCGAAATGGATATATTAACATGACCTCTTATGCAGGGTATTTGTTCTTTCCAAAGAAAAGTACCATTTTAAGTCATGGGCCCAAACTAAGCGCCAGCTATTTTTTTAATGAAAAATTGGAACGTACCGACAATATTACCCTTTTTGAGTACCTGTTGGACTTTCGGGACCGTTCCAAACTAAACTTTGGTGTATCCGACGAATACGTGGAACTATTATCCCCTTTTGATCCTACAAGGTCGGGCAAGGAATTATTGGACCTTGGAACCCTTCACCATTGGAATGCCTATACCTTCGATTTCATTTCCAAGCCGCAAAGTATGTTTACCTATTCCTTTGGTGGGCGATTTGGAGGTTATTATTCCGAAGGCAATAGAACGAGCCTTATTAGTGAATTGGGTTACCGCTTTCAACCCTTTGTAAGTCTAAGCAGTAATTTAAGTTATAACCACATCGATCTACCAGCGCCATGGAACACCACAGAATTTTGGCTAATTGGCTCGGAGGTAGATATAACCTTTACCAATAAATTATTCTTTGCCACCTTGTTCCAATACAATGAGCAATCCAAAAACTTTAATCTAAATTCGCGTTTTCAATGGCGTTATAAGCCAGCCTCCGACTTGTTTTTGGTGTACAGCAACAATTACCTTATTGAACCCCTAGAAGGAAGAAATTGGGCATTGACTTTAAAATTCACGTATTGGTTCAATAAATAAGACCACAGATTGCAAACCATTAAATTGATCATATATTTCCTTAGAATTGTGTAAAATGCCATTACCATGAACAAAAAAATACACTGGGCCGTATTTATCAGCAACAACTCACAAAAGGATCAGTTCATAAAAAATGTATTGGAAGGACCCCTCCCGGAAGGATTTGACGCCCTGGAGAATTTGAATGGGGCCCTATTTTCCAAAATAACCTTAAACCAGTTTATAGACGAAGAGGAAAGGCACGGCATCCAGATTATCAATAAAAATTCACAGCAATTGCTTAAGACGATGTCTAGTGGGGAGCAAAAAAAGGCGCTATTGAAATATATCTTTCATCTAAAGCCCGATTATATTGTTTTGGACAATCCCTTCGATAATTTGGATAAGGACGCCCAAATAGACTTAAAAGCCTCCCTTGACCACATTTCCAAAAACACCTTTTTTATTCAGCTTATAAGCAGAAAAGCTGATATTCTACCGTTTATAACCCAAGAGATGATTTTGGAGGGATCCAAAATAAGACAGCTTACCAATGGCTCCAAAGCCAATAAGGAAGATCTTCCATCCATAAGTGCTTCTTTTGCCGGTAGAATTCCCATGCCTATTACACCCACAGACTATAAGGAATCCGTTTTAATAGACTGCAAGGACATCAGCGTCATATATGGGAACAAAAAAGTTTTGGACAAAATTAATTGGACCATAAAAAAAGGGGAGTTTTGGCAGCTTATAGGTCCAAACGGAAGTGGAAAATCAACACTACTCTCCATGATTACGGGTGACAACCACAAAGGGTACGGACAGCAACTGTACCTTTTTGGCCAACGTAAGGGCAGTGGGGAAAGCGTTTGGGACATCAAGAAAAGGATTGGATACTACACTCCTGCCATGACCGATAAATTTTCGGGACTGCACTCCTGTCTAAACATGGTTATCTCTGGGATGAACGATTCTGTTGGACTCTATCTAAGGGCCACGGAAAACCAGAAGGCCTTGGCCAAAGAATGGTTAATTATACTGGATATGTGGCACCTAAGGGAGGTGCTTTTTGCCGACCTATCTGCCGGGCAACAGCGTATGGTGATGACTGCCAGAGCCATGATAAAACATCCGCCCCTTTTGATTTTGGATGAACCTACCGCTGGGCTGGATGATGAAAGTGCCACGCTTTTCATATCCCTTGTCAATAAAATTGCAAAAGAAAGCAAATCCGCCATTGTCTTTGTTTCCCATAGGAAAGAACCAGGTTTGGAACCCCAATTTATCTATGAGCTACAAACATCTCCAGAAGGATCCCACGGGATAATAATATGAAAAAGGCCGCTGATCAGCGGCCTTTTGTATTATACTCGGTTAGAGATTACTAATCTTCCTTACCTATTTGAGTTTTCTTCTTCAAAGTATCGAACATTACTGGAGTTGCAATGAACAAAGAAGAATAAGTACCCACAATAATACCTATTATCATGGCAAACATAAATCCTCTTAGGGATTCACCTCCAAATATGAATATCGCCAATAACACTACCAAGGTAGTCATGGAGGTATTCAAGGTCCTGCTTAATGTACTGTTAAGGGCCAAGTTGGTATTCTCACCCGCTTTCCATCCTTTTTCAGCTATAATCTCTCTAATCCGGTCGAATACTACCACCGTATCGTTCAAGGAGTAACCAATAACCGTTAATATTGCAGCGATAAAGGCCTGATCGATCTCCATATTAAAAGGCATTAATTTACCAAAGATGGAGAAAACACCCAAAACAAGCAATATATCATGGAATACCGCCACCACAGCACCCAAAGAGAATTGCCATTTGCGAAACCTAAATAAGATATAAAGGAAGACCACCGCCAAAGAACCAATAATCGCCAAGAAGGCATTCTTTTTAATATCATCCGCAATGGTCGGACCCACTTTTACAGACTGAAGGATCCCTATGGACTTTTCACCACTACCTATAGTGAAATTGTCAAAACTGGTACCGTCCGGCAAATATTTTTGAAGGGAAGTGTACAGTTTGTTCTGAATTTCATTATCCACCTCAATTCCTTCAACATCCACTTTATAAGGAGTGGTAATTTTTATTTGATTGGCCTCGCCATAAGTCTTAACATTGGTACCACTTCCAAAAACAGTATTCAATTCCGAAGTGATTTCAGATGGATTTACCATCTTCTCAAATCTTACAGTGTAGGAACGGCCTCCAACAAAATCGACACCTTGTTGTAAACCTTGGGTAAATAATGAAAATAGTCCTATTGCCACTAAAATGGAAGAAGCTATGTAAGCAATCTTTCTTTTGGCCAAGAAATCGATATTGATATTCTTGAACAAGTTCTTGGTCATGGCGGTGGAGAAATCCAATCTTCTTCCTTTTCCACTCACATACCAGTCGACCAAAAGTCTAGTGATGAATATGGCCGTAAACAATGAGGTAACTATACCGATCAACAAAGTGGTCGCAAATCCTTTAATTGGACCAGAACCAAAGACAAATAGTATTAAGGCAGTTAAACCTGTGGTAATGTTGGCATCCAGGATAGACGAAAGTGCATTTCCAAATCCATCTGCAATAGCCTGACTCTGGCCTTTTCCTTTTGCCAATTCCTCTTTAATACGTTCAAAAATAAGTACGTTCGCATCCACGGACATACCAATGGTCAAAACAATACCTGCTATACCCGGCAGGGTAAGAACGGCATTTAAACTAACCAGCACTCCAAAAATCAATAGGATATTTAGAAGCAAAGCGATATCGGCAAAAATACCAGCCTTACCGTAATAAAATACCATCCATAACAATACAATGGCCATGGCGATCATGAAAGAGAAGAAACCACTATTGATAGCTTCCTGTCCCAAGGAAGGTCCTACAATTTCGGATTGAATAATTTCGGCAGAAGCAGGCAGTTTACCAGCTCTTAATACGTTGGCAATATCCTTGGTCTCGTTAATGGTAAAGGTACCTGTAATCTCTGAACGACCACCAGATATAGGCCCGGAAGAAACGCCAGGCGCAGTATAAACCTTATTATCCAACACGATAGCGATGCCGGTCTGATTGTTAAAGGCATCCCCTGTTAATTTTTCCCATTCCTTAGCACCTTTGGTATTCATGGTCATGGTAACCGCAGGCTTGTTATATTGGTCAAAAGTATCAGAAGCATCGGAAACAACGTCCCCACTAATTCTAGGCGTATTGTCCCTATTGGATTTTAAGGCATATAACTCAACAACTTCCGAACCTTCGGTTGGACGTTCCCAAACAAACTTAACAAACTGTATATCCGCTGGAATCAATCTGCGAATTTCTTTCATTCTAAGGTATTCCCCAATTTTAGCCGTATCCTGAATAGCAGCACTTACCAAGGCATTTCCGTTAGGATTTGCTGGGATAAGCAGACTGAAAAGTGGATTTACATCTTGGGAAAAATCCAATGAATCTTGTGCAACGTCAGACAATAAAGAATCCAATTCAGATTCAGGTTTAACAACTTCTTCCGGCTTTTCAACCTCTACCAATGTTTTTAACCTCTCGTTGGCAGCCTGCAAAAAGGTACTTAAACTAGGATTGCTCTGCTTATAAGTTTCCCAAAATTCCAATTGGGCCGTACTGGACAATAAATCCTGTGCACGTCCTATATCTCTTGCACCAGGCAATTCCACCAAAATTCGACCAGAATTACCTTCACGTTGAATATTGGGCTGGGTAACACCAAAGCCATCTATACGCTCACGAAGTACTTCAAAAGCAGAAACGATGGATTCATCAATCTTAGTCCTAATAATTGGTTTTACCTGATCATCTGTCATTTGAAAATTGATGACATCACTCAAACCTTTATTTGCAAAAATATCTGGAGAGGCCAATTTGGTATCTCCCTTTATTTTGTCAAAAGATTCAAAGAAAAGATCTATATAAGTAGCATCACTATTTTTAGAAGCGGCATCGGCGTCGGCCAAGGCTTTGTTGAAAACTGGATTCTTGGTATTGTTGGCAAGGCCTTTTAAAATATCCTTTACAGAAATTTGCAGGGTAACATTGATTCCCCCTTTTAGATCCAGACCCTTATTAAGTTCCTTTTTCTTGGCTTCGTCATAATTGGTAAATCCTAAAATGGAATTCCCTCCTATAGAGTCTAAATATCTTGCTTCCAGCGCTTCCCTTTTTGCAAGGTAATCCTCTTCAGATTCTGAAATTTTATTGGTAGCAAAGACAGTTGCATCCTTTTCTACTTTATTGGTAATAAATGTATAGGATAGCTGATAAATACTGACTAGCCCAAACAAAAAAGCGAAAAGCTTTATAAGTCCTTTATTTTGCATTGGTTATATATTAATTTAAAATGGTATTCTTAAATAGCGTGCAAATATATTATTTCCCATAGGAACTAACAATATATTTATCAGTTTTATAAAATAAGGGCATCCGCCCCGTTCCGATGGTAGTCGGAAACAAATGGGACGGATGCCCTAAATATTTGGCAACCCTAATAAACTATAGGGACAATAAGCTATTTGTCTTTCTTACGCCTTCAGCACTTTCCTTCATTTTTGCTTTTTCTGCCTCGGCCAATTCTATTTTTACAATTTTTTCGATACCATTTTTTCCTAAAAGTACCGGCACCCCAATACAAATATCATTAAGACCGTACTCCCCTTCCAGAAATGCAGAACAAGGAAACATCTTCTTCTGATCACAAGCAATTGCCTGTACCATAGAAGAAACGGCGGCACCTGGTGCATACCAAGCACTGGTACCCAATAATTTTGTAAGCGTGGCACCACCCACTTTGGTATCCTCAGAAACTTGAGCAAGACGCTCTTCGGACAAAAATTCGGACACCTTAATACTATTCCTGGTTGCATGTGCTGTTAAAGGTACCATACCTGTATCACTATGACCCCCGATAACCATACCATCCACATCGGAAATCGGAGCCTCCAATGCCTCGGCCAATCTGTATTTAAACCTTGCGCTATCCAAAGCACCACCCATTCCTATAATTCTATTCTTGGGCAAACCAGTAGTTTTATGAACCAAATAAGTCATGGTATCCATTGGATTACTAACCACGATCAAAATTACGTTGGGAGAATGTTCCAATAAACTGGAAGAAACCGTTTTTACAATCCCTGCATTTATCCCTATCAACTCTTCACGGGTCATTCCCGGCTTACGTGGAATACCAGAAGTGATAATAGCCACGTCGCTTCCCGCTGTTTTGCTATAATCATTAGTAATCCCGGTTATTTTGGTATCAAAACCATTCAATGAAGCGGTTTGCATTAAATCCATGGCCTTGCCTTCAGCAAAACCTTCCTTAATATCCAAAACAACTACTTCAGATGCAAAATTCTTTATAGCAATGTACTCTGCACAACTTGCGCCAACAGCACCTGCTCCAACAACGGTAACTTTCATTATAAGGTTATTTTAAGTTAAAATTTATCTTTCAAAAGTACTGATTTTTAACAGAACAATACCACCCTATCCATAGAAACCACCTAAATTTTGTCGTGAGGAAGAATTTGTCTTTTTCTATAGGCTTTCCAAAAAGTAATTGCCAATAAAGCCCAATCCAGTTTTATACTGAACGTAATAAAAAGACCTTTTATCGAAAAAAGTTAAAATACTGTTCCATACGTCGAATTAATATAATAGAAGGTTGAAACTAAGCGTTCAATAGTAAGTACCCAAATCTAAGAAAATTCCTACAAAATGAAGAAATTATTTTCATTCTTGGCGATAATTGGCATCCTACTGGCCAGTAATTGCACTAGAATCACAGAAAACAATGATCCGGTAATTGGGATATGGTCCCATATTTCCACGGATGGAAGCGCCACCCAAAAACAGGATGTTACGGTTAGACAGGAGTGGATTTTCAATGATGCCTACCTAGGTAGATACCACACCTATCACAACAAAAATTTAACGGTTATTTCGGACTTTAAATGGGTCCACAAGGACAGTATATACGTTATTTCCTATCCGGGCCTTGACAAAGAGGAAGACAAAGTACTCATGACCGAGTCTGATAATGGCATTATATTGGCAGATACCGAAGGCAACGTTTTGGCAATAAGGGAATAAAGAGTAAATTTTGGATTTATCTAAATCCAAAATTTACTCCTACAGTTACGTTATTAAATTCTGCCAAGGAATAATCCGCGTGCAACCTAAAGAATCCAAGTTTTAATTTGGCACCTAAAGTTCCCGAGACTCCACTGGCCTTTCTGGTCAAAGAAAAAGGATCTACATAAGTTTCTTGAAATGGCCCTGACTGCACTCGGTAGGTCCCTAAAACATCTGTTGTAGATTTTCCGGAAACATATCCAATAGCCCCATAAAAATTGATTACTGGAAGTTTGGTGGAGGCCACGGCCTGAACCGTTAAAACATTCATGTCCACTTCTATCTTCTGATCGCTACCATCCACAATATTACTGTCCGTAAAATCATAGGAAGCATTTAAATGCGTATACCCCGCCACAGCGGAAAGCGCTATTGGCAATATTTTATCCGCAGGCAACAGTTTAGAAAAGTCATATTGCAGGCCAAGACCATATAATCCCACGGCAACATCCTCCGTATCAATTTTAGGCAAAAACCTGGCCTTAACTTCCAAACCCTTGATCAATCCAACACTTAACTGTAAAAAGGCTGTGGGTATAAAGTTGATGTTTTCCGAAGCCAGTCCAGTAGGCAATTCAAATTCCTCCCGACTTGTAATAGGTCCAACCTGTCCTTCTACAAATACACCTATGCCTTCCAGATCTCCCAAAGCAGTGGAAACCGGTTGGGAAGTGCTTCCATCTACGAACTGCAGATTTTCATAATCAGCTGTATTCAGAACAAAAGTCTTTTTGTCTTCCTTATTTTTAAAAGAAGTCATATTTCCAATTATGGAAATCTCAAAACCCCCCAAGGGTTTGGAATCGGCGGAGTTGTACCATCCATTGGACAAACTGTAAATAGCACCCTCGGACACTGGACCGAAATAACTATCAGAAAATTTTTCAGCATCATTAATCCCAGCAGCAAATAGCTCATTCACGTTGGATTGCGAAAAACCCGCTACACTAAAAAACAAAATTCCCGTTAAAAATAAATATTTCATAACTCATAGATTTTTGCTAAAACTAAAAAACTCGCACCAGTGATGCGAGTTTTTGTTGTGTAAACACTATTTTTTATGCATCAATGTTCGCATAGACCGCATTTTTCTCAATAAACTCCCTTCTCGGTGGAACTTCATCTCCCATCAACATAGAGAATACTCTATCTGTCTCCGTGGCGTTATCTATTGTTATCTGTCTTAAGGTCCTAAACTCCGGATTCATGGTAGTATCCCACAACTGTTCTGCATTCATCTCTCCAAGACCTTTATATCGCTGTATTCCCACACTACCATTGAAACTCTCGGCGATTTCATCCCTTTCCTTATCGTTCCAGGCGTATCGTTTCTTATTTCCCTTCTTCACCAAATATAGTGGTGGGGTTGCTATATAAACGTGTCCTCCCTCGATCAATTCGCGCATATATCTAAAGAAAAAGGTCAATATCAAGGTCTCGATATGACTACCATCAACATCCGCATCACACATAATCACCACTTTGTGATAGCGCAACTTATCCAGGTTCAAGGCCTTACTGTCGTCCTCGGTACCAATGGTAACACCCAAGGCCGTATATATATTCTTGATCTCCTCATTTTCGAAAACCTTATGCGTCATAGCTTTTTCTACGTTCAGGATCTTACCCCTTAAGGGAAGAATAGCCTGAAAGGCCCTATCACGTCCCTGTTTGGCAGTACCTCCCGCAGAATCTCCCTCAACTAGGAACACTTCGCACAATGTTGGATCCTGTTCAGAACAATCCGATAGTTTTCCTGGTAATCCACCTATGCTCATGACTGTTTTACGCTGGACCATTTCACGGGCCTTGGTAGCCGCATGACGTGCTTGGGCCGCCAAAATTACTTTTTGAACAATTATTTTGGCATCATCAGGATTTTCCTCCAAATAATTGGTCAACATTTCAGAAACTGCCTGACTTACTGCCGCGGACACCTCCCTGTTACCCAATTTGGTCTTGGTCTGACCTTCGAATTGTGGCTCGGCAACCTTGACCGATACAATGGCCGTAAGCCCTTCCCTAAAATCGTCACCTTGAATCTCGAATTTTAATTTGTCGAGCATACCTGAGGCGTCGGCATATTTTTTCAAGGTAGTGGTAAGCCCCCTACGGAAACCTGACAAATGCGTACCCCCTTCATGGGTATTGATATTGTTTACATAGGAATGTAAATTTTCGGTATAGCTAGTATTGTAGGTCATAGCCACCTCAACCGGAATATCGTTTTTTTCTCCTTCCATGGCGATAACATTGCGAATCAATTGCTCACGGTTACCATCCAAAAAGCGGACAAATTCTTTTAACCCCTCATCCGAATAGAAGGTCTCTGAAAGAAAGTCTCCTTTCTCATCCTTTTGACGTTTATCGGTCAAGGAAATAGTCACTCCTTTATTCAAAAAAGAAAGCTCCCGCATTCTATTTGCCAAGGTTTCATAACTAAATTCTATAGTTTGGGTAAAGATGGTCTCATCCGGGTGAAAGGTTACCTCGGTCCCACGATCATCGGATTCACCTATGCTTTTTACAGGGTATAGTGCCTTTCCTCTTTCGTACTCTTGTTCCCAAATTTTTCCATCCCTATAAACGGTGGCTTTTAAATGATTGGATAGCGCATTCACTACCGACACCCCAACACCATGCAAACCACCTGAGACCTTATAGGAATCCTTATCAAATTTACCTCCGGCACCAATTTTGGTCATAACCACTTCCAAAGCGGAAATACCTTCTTTTTTATGTAAATCTACTGGGATACCCCTTCCGTTATCCTTGGTAGTGATAGAATTGTCTTCATTTATAATTACACCAATCGTATCACAATGACCTCCCATTGCTTCATCAATGGAGTTATCTACAACCTCGTAAACCAAATGATGCAAACCACGTACCCCTACGTCACCTATATACATGGAAGGCCTCATACGCACATGCTCCATACCCTCAAGGGCCTGGATACTATCTGCGGAATAATTGTTCTTTTTTTGCTCGTCTTTATTTGCTTCTTCGCTCATAAATAAATACTTATTTCATTATAATTTTAGCAATCCTGCAAATATACGCAATACCCCATGAAATATAGGGCTGATGCCCAATATTAGTCACTAAGTTATCAACAAAAATTGTGGAAAAATACCAATCGATATAAAAGCCGGCAAAGAGCGCTCTTCCCACCTCTACCTATCCAATTCCAAGCATGCAGATCTCAACCAAATCAACAAGAAGTAATAGCAGCAAAACCTGGCTAGCACAGATGGATGAAAGTGTAAAATTTGAAAATCAGATAGATTCCCTAAAACCAAAATATCTTCACCACTCGAAACCATAACAACCCTAAGCCCGTTACTTTACTTTAACACTTTTGGCTGTAATTTCTACAGTGATATGGTCCGAACCCCAAATTTAAATCCCCAAATAAACTCTTAAAAATAAAAGAGGCACCCCCTAAAGGATGCCTCTTACACTAATAAACTAAAACTAGATTTATTGAATTCTTATTGCCTATTTCGGCATCATTACTTTACATACGCATCGGAATGCACCTTTGAAACAGCCCTACCGGACGGATCGTTCATGTTTTTAAAGGCTTCGTCCCATTCCAGCGCAATTCTGGTACTGCATGCCACGGAAGGTTCCTGTGGAACACATAATGCCGCAGCATCGGAAGGAAAATGCTCTTCAAAAATTGAGCGGTAATAAAATTCTTCTTTGGACGTAGGTGTTTGTAAAGGGAATCTGTATTTGGCATTTGCCAATTGATCATCCGTAACTTCCTTTTGAACCATTTCCTTAAGGGTATCTATCCAACTGTAACCAACTCCATCCGAAAATTGTTCCTTTTGTCTCCATGCAACACTTTCCGGCAACATGTCTTCAAAAGCCTTACGAACCACCCATTTCTCCATGCGTTCCCCGTTGATCATCTTATCCTTGGGATTGATTCTCATGGCTACATCCATAAATTCCTTATCCAAAAATGGCACCCTACCTTCTATACCCCAAGCGGCTAAGGATTTATTGGCCCTTAGACAGTCATACATATGAAGCTTATCCAATTTACGAACTGTTTCCTCATGGAATTCCTTTGCATTTGGCGCCTTATGAAAGTATAAATAACCCCCAAATAATTCGTCCGCTCCTTCGCCCGACAAAACCATTTTAATACCCATGGATTTTATTACCCTGGCCATTAGGTACATTGGGGTGGAAGCTCTAATAGTAGTAATATCATAAGTTTCCAAGTTGTATACTACATCCTTAATGGCATCCAAACCTTCTTGAATGGTGAATTTTATTTCGTGGTGCACGGTACCGATATGTTTTGCAACCTTTTGTGCTGCGGCCAAATCCGGGGAACCTTCCAATCCTACAGAAAATGAATGCAATTGTGGCCACCAGGCATCCGTAGTGTCATCAGACTCAATTCTCTTCTGCGCATATTTTTTTGCTATGGCAGAAGTTACCGATGAGTCCAATCCGCCCGAAAGCAATACACCGTAGGGTACATCGGACATTAATTGCCTATGCACAGCCGCTTCCAAAGCCTCTTTGATAGCCTGTATACTAGTCTCATTATCCTTTACTGCATCGTATTCCATCCAATCACGGGAATACCATCTTTTAAACTCCCCATCCTTGCTATGCATGTAATGACCCGGAGGAAACAACTGTATCTTAGTACAAGTGCCTTCCAAAGCTTTTAACTCGGAAGCTACGTAAAATGTACCATTAATATCCCAACCTACATATAGTGGAATAATCCCCATATGATCTCTTGCTATAAAATATTCATCCTTTTCCGAGTCATAGATGGCAAAACCAAAAATACCGTTCATTTCATCCAAGAAATCAACCCCTTTCTTCTGATATAAAGCCAAAATTACCTCACAGTCAGATTCGGTCTGAAAATCATAGGTTCCAGCAAATTGCTTACGCAATTCCCTATGGTTATATATTTCACCGTTAGCGGCCAAAACTAATTTCTTATCCGGACTGAACAAAGGTTGTTTCCCCGATGCCGGATCAACGATTGCCAAACGTTCATGAGCCAAAATAGCCTTATCATCGGAGAATATCCCACTCCAATCTGGCCCTCTATGTCTAATTTTCTTGGACATTTCCAGCAATTGAGGCCTTAAAACCTCGGTACTCTCTTTTACATCAAAGGCACATACAATTCCACACATACAATAATATTTATGTCAATTTTTAAGCAAATATCCAGTTAATATATATATTATAAAATACAAAAACCAAAATTAGTTATAATTTGAAACTATTAATTAATAAATACTAATATATTGTTACAATTTAAAAGAATTCACTTACACCAACCATCTATTTTGTAAGGTGTCCAAAATTTACCGACTTTTAATTCAAATTAATAGGAATACTACTTAAATTTGACAATCACTAAAACTAAAAAAAAAATGAAAAATTTATTTACGATTACACTTATGGTTATTGCCCTGACCTTTAGCTCTGAAGCTTTGGCACAGAAATTCAGTGGATTGGACAAGAGTCCAGCGGACATTGCCTCTTATCCTACTGATTATAAAGTTTCCGAAAAATTGGTTCGAGTGACTTATAGTCGCCCACAATTAAAAGGACGTTCAATTTCGGAACTAGCCCCAGCAGGTAAGGTTTGGAGAACTGGAGCCAATGAGGCCGCTGAAATTATTTTTTACAAGGATGCTATTGTAGGTGATAAGGCAGTTGCCGCTGGTACCTATTCCCTATTTACTATCCCAGGTGATAAGGAATGGACCATAATACTGAACAAAAATTTAAATCAATGGGGTGCCTATTCCTATCAGGAAAATGCTGATGTAGTGCGTGTACCTGCCAGTGTAAGCAATGCATCGGAATCCTTGGATGCCTTTTCCATTGCTTTTAAAGATGTAGACAATGGTACACATATGGTTTTAGGATGGGGAAACACCAGAGTTTCCTTACCAATTACCTTTTAAAGGAAATAATTTGTTACATAAAAAAAACCGAAGTTTTTAACTTCGGTTTTTTTTATGTCTTAAGGGAATACATGGAGCCCTAAAAAGATTAAAAATCAAATCCTATTCAGGATCTAATCGCCTTTCTCCTGCCAATTCGAAAATACCATCCTCAGAACTAGCCTTTCCCCTTATCTTATCACCTTCCGCGGTGATACTTACGGATACTATTTGACCCTCCAAATTAAGGTTAAATGTCAAAGTATTGTCTTCTACCTTAACGTCCTGCGCCTTGCGTTCCCCGCCTCGTAAGGCAACCACAACTGCAAGTACGCCTTCCTTTTTAGAAATAAACAATATCCCCTTAGCATATTCATAAGGCACATTTTCGGCAGAATATTTCCAATTTCCTAGAAATTTTTCTTCGCCAAAAAGTGTGGGGCTATTTTTTACGCCAATATTTAATTGATTTACATTATCAGAAGCAAAGGAAGAAAACCCCAATAACAAGGTGTATACTAAAAATCCCGTCTTGACAATAGCTTTAAAATTTCCCATCTATTTATTTTTTTTTGAATCAGAATTCTTTTACAGACATTAAAATTTATGAATAAACCCTCTTAAAGAAATACCCATAATAATTTTATTACATATTTCCCATTGAAGCATATCACCATAAGAACTCCGTTTGGGCAATTTTTATTGTTTAAATTGCCATCAAAATAAGATTATCATTGCTTTGGAATCCAAGACTAAAAATCAACTTCCCAGTGAACTCCCGACCCAAATTCAACTCCTACAGGAGGAGATTAACAGCCTGCAAATGGAAATCAAGGGAATAATTCAAAAAATATCCACTTTTGAAAACCTTCTTCGGGCCGAAATTGAAGATGAATTAATTGAGGAACAAGAACTTTCACTACTTTATAAGGAACAGAAAAAGGCAAAAAAGGCTAAACGCTTGGCGCAAAAAAAGCGCGGAAAGAACTATAATCAAGCCGGAATCCCAATCACAGGCCAATCGAAACCGGTTCCAGAAAAGAATTCAAGGGAACAACAACAAAGGAAGCAATTGTACCGAGAGGCCATGCTATACGTACATCCCGATAAATTTTCCATGCAAACCGATAAATTGGACTTGGCCACGGAGATCACGACCCAGCTCATAGAAATATATCGATCCGGGGATTTGGCTGCCCTAAAGGCTTATCATGCACATATTTTTAGTGGCAACACCTTGATAAAGCCTCCCGAAAACCAAGACCCCACAAATGGTCCCGACCTTACGTACCTAAAAATGGAATTAAAAAAACTGCGGGAAGAATTGGCTGAGGCCAAAAATAGACATACTTACAAAGTATTGACGGAATACGAAAACCCAATGAGCTTTTTGGACGAATTGAAAACCTACTACAAGGACCGACTCATGAAACTCCGCAAGCGGACAAGGTTATAATAGTTATCCAAAATTATCGGTTTATTTATTAAAAAAACCAACAAAACTATGTATTTTATAGCTAAACCGAGTATATAAAAGCTTCTTTGCTGCGTCTTTAAAAAACATTGGTTCCAATGCCCCAATTAAATGCGCTCGGTATCCCGCTTTTTTATAGTTTTGCAGACTTAAAATTGGAATATGATATCTGTAGATGCAATAGCGGTGGAATTTAGTGGTGACACCTTATTTAGTGATGTTTCCTTTGTTATTAATGAAAACGACAAGATTGCCCTAATGGGCAAAAACGGGGCTGGCAAATCTACTATGATGAAGATAATTGCAGGAGAGCAAAAAGCCACCCGTGGTCATATTCGTTATCCCAAGGACGCTGTAATTGCCTATTTGCCCCAGCATTTACTGACGGATGACAGTTGTACCGTTTTCGAGGAGGCCTCCAAAGCCTTTAAGGAAATTTTTAGCATGCGCGATGAAATTGAACGCCTTAATAAAGAATTGGAAACCCGCACCGATTATGAATCGGACGCCTATATGAATATCATTGAAAAAGTATCGGACCTAGGCGAAAAGTTCTATGCTCTTGAAGAAATAAATTACGAGGCAGAGGTAGAAAAGGCATTGAGGGGATTAGGGTTTAAACGCGAAGATTTTCATCGCCTTACCAATGAATTCAGCGGGGGATGGAGAATGAGAATAGAACTTGCCAAGATATTATTGCAAAAGCCGGACCTGATCCTTTTGGATGAGCCCACCAACCACGTAGATATCGAATCCGTAATATGGCTGGAGGATTTCCTGTTGAACAAGGCCAAGGCGGTTGTGGTAATCTCCCACGACAAAACTTTTATAGATAATATTACCAACAGAACCATAGAAGTGACCATGGGCAGGATCTATGACTACAAGGCCAACTACACGCATTACCTTCAATTGAGGGAAGACAGACGAAGTCACCAAATAAAAGCTTATCAGGAACAACAAAAGTTTATTGCGGACAACCAGGCCTTTATTGACCGATTTAAGGGCACCTATTCCAAAACCAACCAGGTAACTTCCCGAGAACGGATGTTGGAAAAACTGCAGATTATTGAAATTGACGAAATAGATACCTCAGCCCTAAAACTGAGGTTCCCTCCTTCCATTCGCTCTGGGGACTATCCGGTTACTGCAGAAGGGCTATCCAAAAGTTATGGCGACCATGTAGTGTTTAAAGATGCCAACCTCTCGATTTCACGTGGAGAAAAGGTTTCTTTTGTAGGGAGGAACGGGGAAGGAAAATCTACTATGATCAAGGCCATTTTGGGCGAAATTGAAGTTGATGGCAAATGCAGCTTGGGACATAATGTAAAAGTGGGTTATTTTGCCCAAAACCAAGCCTCCTTGCTAGACCCTGAACTCACCATCTTCCAGACCGTGGATGAAGTGGCCGAAGGGGACGTACGTACCCAGATCAAAAATATTTTAGGCAGGTTCATGTTTGGCGGTGATGACCTGGAAAAAAAGGTAAGTGTACTGTCGGGAGGGGAAAAAACTCGACTTGCAATGGTGAAATTACTTTTGGAACCCGTGAATCTTTTGATACTGGATGAACCTACCAACCATTTGGATCTAAAATCCAAGGATGTACTTAAAGAAGCCCTGCTTGCCTTTGATGGCACGCTTATATTGGTCTCCCACGACCGGGATTTTCTGCAAGGCCTGTCTCAAAAAGTGTTCGAATTTAAGGACAAACGCGTCATAGAACATTTTGAGACCATAGATGCCTTCTTGGTACGCAACAGAATAGAGAACCTTAAAGAAATAGATTTAAAGGTTTAATTCCCAAAATATTCTATGCAATTAGAACTCCTGGACTAGGTCAACAAGAAATACAACCCAACCTTAGGATTTAAAAAAACTATCAAAAAACAATAGTTGGTACTGAATTGCATTGGCCCAATAATCCCAATTATGGCTTCCTGGGCGTTCTATATAATCATGCGGAATATTTCTTTCCATTAATTTTTGGTGCATTCTCCTGTTCGCATCATAAAAGAAGTCATTCACCCCACAATCAAAAATGAGCCTTAGATTGTCCTTTTTCAACAAATGCACCATATTGATTACCGTATTATCTTCCCAATTGTCAGGATTTACAGCATAATCGCCCAACCGCCGTGAAAGATCCCAATTCTCAGGAAAAGGACGGATATCCAGTCCCCCGCTCATACTTCCGGCAGCACCCCAAACCTCCTGATGTTTAAAGGCTAGGTAAAATGCTCCATGACCGCCCATACTCAAGCCAGTAATGGCCCTAGATTTTCTATTGACCAGAGTATTGTAATTCTTATCCACCGCCTGAACCAACTCCTTGGCAACATAGGTCTCATAACGCATTGCCGGATCTACTGGACTATCAAAATACCAACTGGTCTTACTTGCATCCGGACATACTATCATCATGTTATAGGCATCGGCATACTCTTTTATGGCATCTACCTTGGTAACCCAATCCGTATGGTCGCCTCCAGCTCCATGCAACAGATAAAGCACCGGGTACCCTTGCTTCTGTGCGGTATAACTATCCGGCAAAATTACCAGATTGGCAATGGATTTACCCATAGACTTACTCGCAACTTTTAGGGTATCCAGCTGTGATGCAAATACACTCAGTACGGTACAAAAAACAAACAATGTAGTCAATAGTTGTCTCATCACTTTATAATTATCCTTTTAAGCCCTAACTACTTTTTAGCTTGAAGATGTATACTGATTTTTTAGACAATATGCATTTTATCTCCTGCCAAACAAATATCCGGACAGTCCAATTTCAAAACTAGGTAAAAAACACAATACACAAAATGAATCCAATGTGGATTTACAAGAATTTAGGGTAAAATACACTGATTTAAAAAAGCAATAACCAAGTTTCTTGGAAAGTTCTCCCAAGTTACTAGGCAGTAACCTTGTGCCCTTCCGGGAAGGGACGGTATGCATAGTACTGAAGCACTTCCTCAATGGCCGCCTTCATTGCTTTATTGATAGGAAGAATACTATTTCCCATCCTGAAATCTATTTGATTAAGATTCATATAGTAGTCTGTAAAAATAGGCACGTATAGTCCGTTTTTCATAGCTACCTTGGAATTCTCATAAAGATCGGCCTGGTTTTCCTTTATGATCTTACAGGTCGCTAAACGAAGTTCTCCCATCTTATCCCTACTGGCGCCATAGCCAAACAAGCGACATATTAGTCCACGATACTTATAATCACCGCATCTCCCACTAGTACTATCCAAAACGGACAAGGGTCGATAAAGAGGACATATAGCACTTTCACTGATCCTTAGTTCCTCTAAAGTAGATTCTGCCTTCCCATTCAAAAAGAGTTGGAAAGCCCACGGCAGAAATTCCAATGGGGAAGCGTCTATATCCGGGTGGGTGCAACATTTACCACATCCTGCTTTACATCCCAGACCCGTTTGGGATTGAAAAGTAGCAATTTCAAGATCCAAACCGGCGAATAATGCCTCAACTGCTTTTACCCTACTTTCCATGGACATAAATATTTTGCGCGAATGTACGCCAATAAAGGCATCGCACAACATTTATTTAATGTACCGCTTTGGAAAAAATATACTTTTAAAAAATTCATCCATTTCCTTGAAAATGAACAAGAAACAAATACATTAGATCCTAATCCACTCTTTCCATTTCCATCCAAAAAGGAAAAATATTTTTGTTATCCACGGCATAAAAAGGTATAAGTTTGCTCGACATTTTTGGAAAATAAACCTTCTCCATTTCTATAATGTCGGTATTCCCCTTTTTATTTTCCATTTGCCTTACCAGGGTATTGGCTTCCAAAACCATTTTCCCATTGGGGCCTACCGGCTTAACAAACTTAAACGTAATATCATAATAACCTTCTTCAATATCAGTATCCCAATGACCATAAATTTCCTCTTGATTCCAGATACCGCGTTCCCCTCCAGCATCATTTCTATTCAAAATTACCGGATTCTCGTAAGGAGTGCCCACCAAGATTTTTGGAGGGCTTACAAGATTTTCAGAAAAGATCAACTCCCTGTATATTTTATCCAATTCATTTTTAAGGTCCATGGCCAATGCCTTGTTCTCCTTTATCACATTGTGCTGCTCATAGGGATCCTTGGTAAGCTGGAACAATTCGAAATCTTCAATAGCGGCATTATAATCCGTTTTTCCCACCAATTTATATCCCGCTTTTTGAATGGCCATATTGTTGTATAGTTCTGGGTAACGACGCGACCAATAAAAAAATAAGGAACGATCCGACCACTCCACTGGCTGGCCCTGTATCAATGGAACAAGACTTTTGCCATCTATTATCCTATCCTTGGGCATTTCCACTTCGCAAATTGCCGATAGCGTAGGAAGTACATCCAAATGTGCCGTCATGGTTTCCACATCTTTGTTACCCTTGGAAAGTGCTGGATATTTCAAATAAAACGGCACCCTAACACCCCCATTGTAGACATCTCCCTTTAGCCCCCTCATACCACTCACATATCTTGTCTGTTGAGGACCATTATCGGTCATAAAAATTACTAGGGTATTTTCCGATAGTCCCAACGCATCCAGTTTTTTAAAGAGTTTTCCGAGGTTGTCATCAATATTGTTTACCATGGCGTAGACCTTTCTGGCATCTTCCTTATCCTTTTCGCTCATTATTGAAAATGGCTTTCCGTCCTTGCCAAACCCGGAAGAAGGATCTATATCCTTGTACTTTTGATAATAGGAATCCGGCACCTGCAAGGGGGTATGTGGAGCATTAAAAGCCAAATAGCAGAAAAATGGGGATTCTTTATTTTTATCAATAAAATTGATGGCCTGGTCGGTAAAAATATCGGAACAATACCCATCAAAAGATTCCTGTTGGTTATTATGCCAAAGCACAGGGTCAAAATAACTTCTATCCCCCTTAAAATAAGTAGTAATATCACCTACCTGCCCCATGCCTCCAGAGAGGTGAATAACTGATTCGTCAAAACCCTGGTCGCTGGGCCTACTTGGATAATTATCCCCTAAATGCCATTTCCCAAAAGCTCCGGTCGTATAATCGGCCTGCTTCAACATCTCTGCTATGGTTACTTCTGTGGTAGCCATAATTGCCCCACCATTATAAGTATCACGCATACCTGTACGCAAGGAATATCGACCTGTCATTAAACTGGATCTGGTAGGTGCACAAACTGGGGAAACGTAAAAATTGTTGAACCTAACACTTTCACGTGCCAAGGCATCAAGGACCGGTGTTTGTATATGGGGGTTTCCAGTAAACCCCAAATCGCCGTACCCTTGATCATCCGTAATCACCAAGATTACATTGGGACGTTGATTCTTCTGGGCATAGCCACTAGAAGTTAGCCCCAAAATCATTATGAGAAAAATACAATGCCTATACTTTAAGTTCATAAGTGTTATTTTCAGATTTTGTTGATTATTTTTTAAAAGAAACGAAATTGGAATACAAATTACCTAATTTCCGATAAAACCTTATTAAATACTTGCCTAAAGGCGATAAATGTTATTCTTTATCTTCAGGTTTAACTACCCAAACCCAATTCAGGGTGGTTAAATTGGTTACCGCCAACCCTGTTCCTTTGACACTATTTCCGGCGCAATGCCCTAAAATAAGATTTTGCATATCTATAAAATACAGGGCGTTATAACAATACCAACCTTCAGGGTCCGATGCAATATTTTTAGTATTGCCCCATGTTTTCCCTTCATCCTTGGAAATAGCTATCGTTAAAGGGGTTCTTTTTCCTTTTATAACCGGATCCGAACCATCGTTATTGTTCCAAACCATGACCCAATCCTTGGTTCCAGGGACTTTTTCTATAGTTGCTGGCGAAAGGGGGGAATAAATGGTACTGGCCTCAATATGACTCCAGCTTGCCCCACGATCTTTTGAAAAAGACAGTTGCTGTACGCCACCGCTTGCCCGAATATACATCATGATACGGCCATCATTCATTTCTATAAGACCTGGTTCTTGGGTGATAGTTTCAGTATTATTGGGCACCATTTCGCTGGAAGTCCAGGTTTTGCCATTATCATCGGAGTAATAAGAAAACAAATTGCCCTGGGCACTGAAACCTTTTTCTGTAGTGGGGTGTTCCGCCACTGCGAACAGCAATCGCCCATCTTCCAGTTGAATAACCCTATCGTTATTTAATACAAAATACCCGTTCTTGTCGGTGATACAGGGAATTGGTAAACTCCAGCTCTTAGCTTCATCCGTTGATATTCTCATCATGGGGATACAGTCCTTTGTGCTATTCTTCCTCAGGTAAAATAAGGCTATGGAACCATTTTGAAGTCGCAATAGGGAAACGGACATCACATTCATTCCTCCGTCATTGGGCAGCACCACCTCATCCTCTTTACTCCATGTAATTCCATTGTCCACGGAATATCTGCTTGCCAAATGTGCCGGGTCATGGTCAGACCCAGAACCTTCTGTATAATGGGTATATACAAATAACAGATTTCCATTTTTTAGCCTGATAAAATCCCCTTCACTGTTACGGGGGTTGCTTTCGGAAGGCTGTAGGCTCAAAACGGTTTTAGGTTCATTGGAGACTAATATTTTGTTGGTTGTTTTATTGCTCTTACAAGAGAAGGCAATTCCCAGCAACACCCAGAGAAGTATTGGACTAAAATGAAGTTTTATATTCATTATTGGATTTTAGAGGGTAAACTTACGCATTGGTATTCATTTAAGTTCAACTAAGGGTATTTCGGCAAAATAAATGGAGGTTTTTTCAGTCTCGTGGGAAGAATAGTAGCTCATGTATAGGGTATCATTTTCAAAAACAAAACCCGGATAGCTGCTATCGGAATTGGATGGCAATCTCAATACCTCCTTAAAATCTCCATTTTCACTAAAGGAAAGGAGTCCGGTATACTCACTATTTATCCTTCCCCCACCAATAAATTGCCCCTCACCTATGGCCACAAAATCAGGACCTCCAATAAAATAAGGCGATTCAATAAAGTTCCAGTCCTTATAAGGAGCACTACTCTGCCCCAAATAAGCCCTTTTATTTCCCTTTTCCCGTCTTATCAGCATTAGCATTTCTCCATTGGACAAAAACCGAATAGTGGATTCATTGGGATTTCCTTCTATTGGCAAATCGGTTACCTTTTGATAATCCACTCCGTTAGTGGTTTTTAACAATTTTATGGTAGTCTCATTTTCACCCTCCTTATTTTCTGTTCTGGAATACATGCCTCCATAGCCTGTACCCTCATGCCAAGTTAAGCTCCATAACCAATCGAACTTCGATTTTATACTGGCATCATATTTAATAGGTTTTGGCGGGGAGAACTTGGTCCCTTCAGGGTTGGAGAATGTTACATGGGGTATTCCTCCCAACAAGGTCTTTCCATCATAAATAGACCCTCTCATGGTAAGCATTATTTGCCCTTTTGGAGTAATGGACAGCTTGGGGTCGCGCAAATCAAACCCTTTTAAAGAAATTTCATCCACTTCCTTCCATTCTTTTCCATCCTCGGAGGTTATAATTTTTATTACCCCATCCTTTCCATACACATGCCTCTCCCCTGAGCGAAATGCACAATAAAAATCTCCATTAAATCTAATTAAAGATGTAAAGGCATTGTAATTTTGATTGGAGTATATCTTGGATACTTTAATACTTTTTGGTAAGGTTTGCGAAATGCTATTAAAAGTGACAAAAAAGACTAAAAGTGATAGGACTTTCTTCATTTTTAAGGGTTTGAATTTGATGATTATCGCCTTGTATTACATGTTGGTTAGTCAGAATCGATGCCCCACACTTTGTCACTTAAACCAGAAAATATCTACAGTGAATTGCCTGTAAAAAATTTCTGCTACGTGAATTTTCTAAAGTATAAAATATAGGCGTTATTTAAAAAGAAAAAAAATACTATTCCTACATTAACTTAAAGGTGTTTTATCCGGGAGTCATATTTATGATAGAGCTCCTCATTGTCCGCCTCATCTATGTTCTGACTTTGAAAAACGGAGACATCCACACCTCTGTCCAGATTAATTTTGATGGCTTCTGTCGAGATTATATTCACAATGATCATTCCCAGCACCGAGGAAGCAGGACCTATGAGAAGATTGTTTATGGAGATAACCCCATCCCCGGAGGGAACACAGTTATCAATGACCAAATCTGCAATCTGATATAATTTCTTTCCACTGGCGTGTCTGGAAGGGTACTTTTTGGACTGCTCCAAGGAGGTGATCGCTATTGTACTTAATCCTTCCTGTTTTGCCTTCATAGCCATCTCCAATGGCAAGGCATTTCTTCCGGAATTGGAAACAACAATCAATACATCTCCTTCATTAAATTTATACTTGTTCCAAAGTATTTCGGCAAGTCCACTAATTTGTTCCATTTTAGCCGATCTTCTTGCCCCGCTGGCCATAAGCACCATATCGTCCATAATGGCATTTACATTGGCCAAATTGGAGGCTCTGCCAAACATTTCCATTCCAATCATCTGGGAATGACCAGTACCTATGGTGTGGATTATGCCATCGTTCTTTATAACGTCCGCCACAATTTTAGCGGCACTGGCCAATTGATCTTTCTGATCTGTGGACATTTTATTGATCAGCAGTTTTATTTTATCCAAATATTCGAACATAGGAACAATTGTATTTTAGTTAAGGAAGGAAACCAACAATACTGAAATGAAAAATAGCTTGGCCGTGTGCCAATATTATAAATAAATGTTTCCATAGACCAATATATAAAATAAAAATTAGGCTCGACTAAGGACTAAAAACATAAAGCCAAATCAGCACATTCATGAGTAATAATTTCCAACTTCGTAATTTAAAACCTAAACCAAATACGGGACTCCTATAAGGGACGTACCTCAAGATCAGGGTATTACACCGCCCCATGGTCGGGGCATCAAACCGCCCCATGGTCGGGGCATCAAACCATTAACCCCGCCAAAAGGCGGGGTTCGTTCGTCCATCGTATTTCAATGCGCCTACGGCTTTTGAAATACGGGTCTCACGAACAAAAAAAAAGCCTATCAAACGATAGGCCTTAGGTCTTAGGGAATTAAAAAAGTATATATTAAATAACTTTAACGTTTACTGCGTTTAATCCTTTTTTTCCTTCTTTCAGTTCAAACTCAACTTCATCGCCTTCGCGAATTTCGTCGATTAAACCAGAAATGTGTACAAAATGTTCTTTGTTAGAACCTTCTTCTGTGATGAACCCAAATCCTTTGGCATCGTTGAAAAATTTTACTGTTCCTCTACTCATTACTAAAATTTAAATTAATTACTTATTGTGGATCAAATATAGTTCCAAAAGTTTGAACCACAATCATTTATAGCCAACAATTTTAACAAGTACCAAAAAAAAAATTCGTTTAGCCCTTTAAAACCCTACTTTTCAGGGGTTTTGGAAATTATAAACTCCACCCTTCTATTCCGTGCCCTACCCTCTTCATCCTCATTATTTGCCAGGGGTTGCGCTGTTCCAAAGCCATTATAGGTAATTCTTTGTCTGGCCAAACCCAATTTAATCAGCCTATTTGCCACCGACATTGCACGTTTAATAGAAAGGTCTTTATTGTAGGAAGTAGTTCCCAAATTGTCCGTATAACCGTTGATTACAATATTCAAAGTACTATCGGATTGCAAATATTGGTAAACGCGCATTATCTCATGTGCGCCTTTTTCCCCTAGATGAAACTCATCGAAATTAAAATTGACATTCTCAAAAATATGGGCCTCGTCCAAGGCATAGGTGTGCATTCCCTCCCCAACATATACCATATCCAAGAAATAATAGGCCCCATTCACATTTTTTTCCTTTACCAATTTTTGTCGCCTTGTAGAAGCATTATTCTTAAAATTACCAATAGTAATAAACTGCTCACCGCCCCCGGCAAGAAAGGTAGTGGAGATATTGGTCCATGCATTGTCATCCCTTATAAATTCGTCACCCAAAATTTCGACAATGGTGAAATTATTCCCTTCAATTTTGGAAAGCTGCCATTTGGTAAGTCCCTTTTTTATTTTGACATCTATTGGTTTTGTCGATAATAGAACATCAAAATCACGAACAACATGATCCGAATTCTCCGCCAGGCTTATATAAAAGGACAGTGTATAGGTAATCCCTTTCTTTAAAGGCTCCTTGAACTCACCTTGAATATATTCCCTGTAATCCTCAGGGGCGTACATATAAAATCCTAGATAGCCATCCCCAAATTTTGCCGTTTGCTCACCCATAAAATTAGTGGGCACCCCCATACTAAGACTACAGGTATTAAAATAATCCGTGGTTCCCTGAGTGGGTACGGACCAATATTCAAGGTCTTCCCCAAAGTTCCCTAAATGATCCGGGCATTCCAAAAAAGCTTCAAAACTGGGGTTTTCCACTAGGTTTTGGGACATAGCCCTTCCGAGGCATAATACAGACAAAATCCCTATCCATATTCTACAACCTACTGTGATTTGCCTCATACCGAATAAATTGTAGGCTAAACTAATTGGCAGAAAGAATCCCTCACAGACAAAAAGTTTAGGTACATTTTATCAAAAATAAAAAAACATCCCCATATTCAAGGATGTTTGTAATACATACAGACAAATACAACTGTCCGATCTATAAAGTTTTTAGGATTTATTTCTTTTTCCTTTCAATGAAAATGAACCTTCTGTAGAGTTGGCGTTACCACTTATAAGATCATCCTTCACTTGCAAGGAAACTTGTACTTTGCCCCCCTCAATATAAACCGAAAAGTTTACTTCATTTTCATTGACCTTTACATCTGAAGCCGTCAGGGTATTGTAATTGACTTTTACTACTACCTTATACTCTTCTTTTTCCTTGGTAATGATCAACACACCAGCACTGTATTCGTAAGGAACATCCTCTACTGAATATTCCCATGTTCCGATTGGAGATTTATATACTTTTTCAAATACATCGGTAGGATTAATGGAACAAAGAGCACTTTGACCTTCGTTTGCAGCTAAAAGCGACATGTTGCAGGAAACAAAAAAAATACTGGCGTAAAACAATTTTCCAAAATTTCTCATTCTTATAAAGTTTTAATATTAATATTTATCGAGACAACAAAAGAACGTTATCCATTAACAAAAAGTAATCTTTTTTCCTATTCTGTGACTAAATGTCCCGTAAGCGTGACGAATGGGACAGTTTTAAAAGATACAATTTCCCAAATGTAACTTTGTTCAAGATTTACCATCACAGCTTTAGAAAAAATCTTATCCTTGGCAACCTCATCGCGGGGTGTCTAGTAAAAATTGGGACAAGATGTCCCATCGTTATTTAACACCCAATAATGCAATTACTCTTAAAGACAAAAATACCTTACTGCCTTTTTGCCTCCCAAGATAGAAGGCTAAAGGCAGAAGGTACATTTACGGCGATCATAAAATACCACGGGGTTTTTGGGAGATCATGACCAACCGCTAATTCTAAACATTATTTTTTATCTATAGATCAAATTTGTACGTGGCTCCGGCCAATACCTGGAAACCCTGTACCTGATAATTGTTCCAACGCATATAATTCTGGTTGGCTATATTATTTGCCTTTGCAAAAACGGATAATTGCTCATTTATGCGATAGCCAATATGCGCATTGGCATCAAAATAGCTATCCAAGGTAATGGGAGTCATTGCGAAATCTTCTGGCAATGATCCAGGGGAAGCCACCGTATAAAGATCATCGCGTTCTCCCACATAAAATAAATTGGCACCCATGAACCACTTCTCCCCAATTTGATAATCCATAAACATAGAGGCATTAAGACCTGGCAGGTTCCAAGCAGGATTATCGGTTTCCGTATCGTAGTCATACACTTGGGCATTTATCCCTAGGCTAAAATTACGGTTTACATCTACGTTTAATTCACCAAAAACTCCTAAGGTCTTTACGTCATCATAAAACACTTGGAAACTATTTCCATAGAAATACCCTTTTTCATCTGTCCTGGAAGTATTTTCAGGATTCAGCAAAAATAGTGGTTTTCTATTTTCTGCCATATAAGAGCCCTTAAGATTGTAGCTAAGATTAGGCAATAATTGTCCTTTTAAGCCAATGTAGGCATCATATTGTTGGTCTGTAGGCTGCATATCCAAGGTTGGGGAAACGTATGGGTTCTCTTCTACAAATCCATAGAACGAGTTTTGCTTTAACTCACCTTCTACCCCACCGTAAGCTATGGCCACCTCATCCAACAAACGATAGGACGCGGTTATTGTGGGATAAATATAAAAATTGCCCTCGCTGTTTTCCAAATCCATACCATACACTAAATTAACACCAAGGTTAAGCGAAAGATCGTCCCCTAAAATATTAATATTGGGATTTATACCAACTTGCAAATGCGAATAATCTATTCCAGGCACATTGGAATCATTGGCCACTTGGCCATTTTTAAACTTACCGCCCAAATAATCTACCTTGGCCTTAAGTGTCAATAACTCATCGCCTAAGGGAAATTCGAAGGCAGGCTTTAGCACTGCCCTATTTTCACCTGATTTGGTAGAATCCCAAAACCGTCTATAAAACAAATTGACACTTTTAAAGAAGGAATCCTCCATTTCCACAAAACCACCTGCAAATGCATTGAAATAGTTCTGTTTTTCATCTATATCGTTCACTAGTTCCTCTGTATAATATCCATTGGGGATTCCGTACCAATTATATAATTGATGTTGTGCCCCTATATTGGCTCCCCAACTTATATCCCTGTCCCTTTTGGTATAATTGGCATCCAATTTGGTGTTATAGAATATATTATCCAAAGCGGTTCCGTCTATTTCTCCCCTAGAGGAATGGTGGTTAAGGCTTACATCCAATCTTTCATCCCTGTTCAGCGCGCTACTGGTATAGAAATCCGCCAAAGCGTTATTAAAGTTGCCCAGACCTAAGGATGCATAGGAGTTATATATTTTTTCCGGAGGTAGTTTTTTCACCCCGGAAGCCTTACCCTTAGAAGGTGTAAATGTAGAGGCCACGGGCACGGAAAATATACTGTAATTGATAGGCTTTTTTTGCAGAACAATGGAATCGTTCAAAGTAGGTATTGACTTCACCTTAAACGCATCCGAAATGGTAGGTGCATAGGCCTTTACCACTGTCACCGTTTCCGTACCTAAATCTTTTTTATCGTCCTGTGCCAATCCGATCTGTAGAAAACCTAGAATAGCAAATATGGATATTTTAATGTGCTTGTGCATATTGTGTTCTTTTTGCAAGGAAATTTTAATTTCCCTCTGGATTAATAGAGGAATTACTTTGAGCTTCTTTTGCCTTGATAATGGACGATTCCTGTTTGGCCTGAGCCACTATTTCAGGAAAATCTCCGAAATTGGCGATAACACTATCCAAAATATAGGTAGCTTGGAAAGCATCTCCCAAGGCATAGAAATTCTTGGCCATAATGATCAAGCCTTTGGCACTCCACTCCTTATACCCCGCATAATCCTTGGCCAATTTTTGAACCGAAGCATTGGAAGCCTCGTAATTTTGGGCCTTATTCTTAAAATAAGCGTCGTAATAAAGTGCTTCGGCCGCTAACTCCCCAGTTGCAATTTTAACCACTTCCGAATAGGCCTTTTCCGCCCTGTTCTCATCCTTGGTCTTAATGGCCGATCTTGCAATCATTATTTGTGCATCACTTTTAATACGGTTATCTATGTTGGAATTGGACAACACCTTAGTGGCATATTGAATGGTCTTGGCATAATCTGACCGCTGATAATAACCCTTCATTAAATTGGACTGGGCAAAGGTGATATTCTGTTGAATTTCCGCCTTGGCTTCCAGTTCTTCCAAGTAGGGAATGGCCGTAACATAATCATTCTTGCCTACATAGATCTCGCATACTCTGGTAAGTGCCTGCTCGGCATATTCATTGGTGCCCTTTCCGGCCACATTCTTAAAGTAGGGCAGTGCTTTGTCCTTCTGACCTTTTCCAAAATACAATTGTGCCAAATTAAAATTGGCTTTTAAGGCATTCAGTCCGTTTGGAAATTGTTTTATATAGGCCTCATATCCCTTTATAGCCGCATCCTGGTTGCCTTCAATATATTGTTTGTCCGCAGATTCAAAAGTAGCATTGTCGAGTTCTGTATCCGTCACCTCAACAAAATCGAGACCTTTAACCCATTGGGCATATTCATTCACCCTACCCAGATCTACATAAATAAGTTTGGCCGTAGTTACGGCTTGAAGCGCTTCCTGAGTGTTTGGGTGATCCCTTACCACTGTTTTGAATTTGGCCAAAGCCTGTTCATTTCTATTGGCATTATAATACACCAATCCCTGACGCAGCATGGCCTGTGGCACCAAAGTGCTGCCCTTGAAATCCATGATAAGTTGATCGTACAGCTGCAACCCTCTTTCGGTATTATTGGCCCTGACATAGGAATTGGCCAGTTCAAACAAGGCGTCATCCTTAAGGGTTGAGTTTGGATATCTGGACACAAAGTTGGAAAGCTCCTCTATTTTGGTAGCACTCCTGTCCACAAACCCATAGCTCATTGCCTTCTGGTAGGCCGCATAGTCGCTCGAAGGACTATTCCGAGCTATTGCCTTATTATAGGTCTCTATAGCAGGCCAATACTTGCTGCTCACGAAATAACTATCCCCTAAGCGCAAATAGGCATCATTTAGTTTTTCGCTATCCCCGTTATTGGACTCCACGTAACCAGAAAAAGCAGCAATGGCATTATTATAATTTCTTAATTTGAAATAGGTATAAGCCAGATTGTAATTCAAATCCTTAAATTCAGGAGTTGCTTTGGCACTGGGATTTGATTTAAATTCAAGATATCCGGCCAATGCCTCATCAAAGTGATTCATGTTGTAGTCGGATTCCGCCTTCCAGTAGCTGGACCTGGCCTTAAAGTATTGGTCTTCGGCATTGTCCAGGGATTTTTTAAACACGGCCGATGCTTCCTCATAATTCATCTCCAAGAACAATTCCACTCCCCTGTAAAAGGCCACTTTTTGATAAGTTACCTTACTTGCAAAGTTTTTGTTTTTCTCCAAAAGCTCCATGGCACCGGCAAAATTTTTGGAAGTGATATAAGAATCCACCAAAAGTTCCTGCATCTCCCCTTTATTGGGGTCATTGGGATATTTCTCCAAATAATTGGTCAATACCTTAGGTACAGGCTCATACGCATTCCCTATTTCATAGCTCAGTCGGGCATAATTTAAATAGGCATCCTTTTGAATTTCAGGAATAAAATCCATTTGGGAAGCATTTCTAAAGGCGTTCAAGGCCTCTTGTTTTTTATCCAGCTTCAGATAACATTCTGCCAAATGATAATAGGCATTCTGGGAAACATCGTTGTTGCCATCAATTATTTTATTGAATTGCTGTATACCATTGGCATAATCACCCTGCATATAATAAGAATATCCCAATAGATAATAATCCGTATTGCTCCATTTTCCTCTTTTCCCCTTGTATTCGGTTAAATAAGGAATTGCATTTGCGTATTGTTTTAAATTGAAATAACTCTCCCCAATAATTTTATTGAGTTCTGAAACTTCATTTCTATCAGATTTTGGCAATTGTTTTTTTGCCAAGGCTATAGCCTCTTCGAACTTGCCCAATTTAAAGTTCATATCCGCCTGATAATAGGACAGCTTTTCCTCCAACAATTCTTGGTCGGTGATCTGATCAAAGCGCTGATTGGCCTGTGCATAATCGTCCTGCTGATATGAAATATACCCCAAGTAATACTTGGCTTGGGAACCATAGGTCGGAGAAGTGGTCACCTGGTTAAGATAACGCTCGGCCTCTTTTGGTTTGTTTGAGGAGAACAAGGCATAACCATTGTTAAAATTGAAGCGTTCCTTGTCTTTTCTGGACATGGAACTTTGGTCTACCTTGGAATACCATTTTAAGGCATATGGATATTTTCCTGTTGCAAAATAATAATCGGCAACATCGAGATAGGCAGAATTGCGTTTGGTAGAAGTTGGGTACTTTTCAACAAAGTCTTCCATTAACCTATCGGCCCCCAACTGATTTAGGCGAATTGCCGCAGTAGCTGCATAATACGCACTGTTGGCCTGGGTCTCTTCATCCCTGGTGTTGTTTTTTACCTTTTCAAAGATAGTCTGAGCTGCTTGATACTGTTTATTGTTATACAAGGCCAAAGCTTCCTGATAGTCCTTTTGGTCAAAAGTATAGATTTCGGATTCTTGGGCGTTCACATAAAATAAAGACCCAACAATACACAGTATTACAGCGGTTTTTTTTCTTAGCATAGTGTTCTCTAGAAGTTAAGAATTACCGTAATTAAATTATATAACGATAAATAATGTCCCTAAGTATATGATAAAGAAAAAGATTTTTAAAGAAGATTTGATTTAATTCCACAGGAACTTATTACTTTTATATCAACATTAAAAACTATGGGCGAAAGCATATTGCGGTTGAAGGACGTAGCCGTATTTCAGGGTGAAAATTTAGTATTGAACGATATTAGCCTTGAAATTAAAAAAGGTGAATTTGTATACCTAATCGGAAAGACGGGCAGTGGAAAGAGCAGCTTTATGAAAACTTTGTATGGAGATCTTCCATTAAAACATGGGAGCGGCCATATTGTAGATTTCGATCTTACCACCCTGAAGGAAAAAGAAATTCCATATTTGAGAAGAAAATTGGGGGTGGTTTTTCAGGATTTTAAACTGTTGCCAGATCGAAATGTGAACAACAACCTCCTCTTTGTGCTGAAGGCTACGGGATGGAAAGACCAAAGCGAGATGAACGCCAAGATTGAAGATGTCTTGGATAAAGTGGGAATGAAAACTAAAGGTTTCAAATTTCCCCATGAACTTTCCGGAGGGGAACAGCAGCGTATTGCCATTGCCCGAGCCCTGCTAAACGACCCAGATCTTATCCTGGCAGATGAACCAACGGGGAATCTCGATCCACAGACCAGCGTGGAAGTGATGAAGGTTCTTCAGGATATCAACAAAACGGGAAGGACTATCCTTATGGCCACCCACGACTATGCCCTTTTACTAAAATACCCTTCTAAAACCCTTAAGTGCGATGGCAATAAGGTATTTGAAGTTATACAGCGGGCGGTATAGATTCTGAACAGCAATATTTCCTAAAAAGAATTTATAATAAACTTCATTCCCGCAAGCCCGGTAACAGCTCCCTAATGGCTGACCAATACCACTAAATTTCAGAATAAATTGGCTTCAAACAAGCCCTTAAAACAACCATTTCCGACCTATTTTAATTCATCCGATTCAGTTGAGTCGCTCTTGAAGACACTTCACTTTCCATTTTGTCCATTTCACTTAAATTTTGCCAATTACCCCCTATCACTGCAACTATCTTTGCACCAGCAATAAAATATAAATCAAAATATTCATACCTATAAATAATATGAAAAACGCAGCTTTAATATTAAGTACCATACTAGTATCCCTATCACTGTTCTCATTTTCAGGAAAGGACAAATGTTTAAATTCAGATGATATTGAGTGTTATTTAGAATCACATAACCCCTTTGCAGAAGGATTGCTTTTGGATGAAGAAGTAAGAAATTTAAGCTTAAATGAAATTAACCTTATTGAAGAGGAGGAAGAAATTGTACTAAATTTTGATCCGACCACTTACTTACCATTAGACTTCAATGCTTATATGGGTATGGGACTGGACCTTGACAAAATTGTTGTCGAAGACTTGGAAGAAGAAATTGTCCTTGGTTTTGATGCGGCTCAATACCTTCCAATTGGTTTCAATGCCTTCGAGGGTATGGAACTGGACCTAAATGATATTGTTGTAGAAGAAATAGAGGAAGAGATCAACCTTGGCTTTGAGGTTAAGAATTATCTACCCAAGGGATTTGATGCTTATGCCAAATAACAACTGATATTTGAGTTCATTACTTACAAGCCCTTGACTCTTATCAAGGGCTTTTTTTTACTCCAAAACTGGAGATCTATAAAATCCATCCAGAGAACTATGATAGGGAGGTGTAATGAAGTATATTTAAAACAACTAAATTGATATGGACACTGCAAAACCGGTAAAACAGCTCGAAATTATAAAAATTGCCTTGCTCATTGCTGTTTTGGTGACATTACCGCTCACCATATCCCTTTTTAGGACAACCGGTTTTAATAAAGAAATTTTTTCCAGCGAACTGTTTGTAGATCTAGATTTAAAATTCTGGTTTTTCTTCCTTTTTTCTTGGGCAACCCTGCAATTCAACACCAATTGGATTTATCGCATTCCCAAAAGGAAAAGCTTATTTGTTTGGCTCCTGAGACTCTCAGGTAATATTGGAATCCTAGTCTCCACAATTTTACTTTTAGATTTCATATACCCCTATTTGGTGGATAAAGATGTTTCCAATAGAGAGGAGGACTTTCAAGTTTTTATATTCATCGTTGTTCTCATCATCATTATTTTTATTTCCAGAATTTTAAGGCTTCAAATTATTCAGCGCCAAAGCATATTGGAAAACGAACATTTGAAACAGCAGAACCTTCAAAATGAACTTTCAGCCCTTAAAAATCAGATAAACCCTCATTTTCTCTTTAATTCCCTTAACTCCCTAAACTCCCTTATCCGAGACAACAAGGAGGCTACCATGTTTGTCAAAAAGCTTTCCTTTATGTACCGCTATATATTGCAGAGTGGGGATAGGGATTTGGTTGCACTTAAGGAAGAACTAAAATTCCTGGACAGTTATACTTATTTAATAAAGACCAGATATAGGAACCGTTTTCAAATTGAAATAACCATTGACGAAAGTTATCTGGATAGAAAAATTCCCCCTTTGGCCTTACAATTATTGGTGGAAAATGCAGTAAAACATAATGAAATTTCGGAAACACACCCCTTAAAAGTCAATATTTATTCCCAAGATGATTGTATTTATGTGGAAAATAAAGTACGGACCCGCACTACCCTGGCCGAAGGTACCGGGACAGGACTACTAAACCTGTACAAACGTTACTATATGATACGCAAACAACAAATTATTATTGACAACCAGAGTGATATTTTTAGAGTAAAACTACCCTTGAACAAAATGACATGAAAGTAGTAATTGTAGAAGATGAATTGGCGGCAAGTGAAAATCTAGCCTATATGCTAAAAAACTTACAGGATGAACTTGAGGTATCGGCCGTTTTGGATTCGGTGAAAACTGCCATTGATTATTTTTCAAAAAATCAAGAAGCCGACCTAGTTTTTATGGACATTCATCTAGCGGATGGACTTTCTTTTGAAATTTTTGATGCCGTTAAAATAGATGCTCCAATTATATTTACCACTGCTTATGACCAATATGCCTTAAAAGCATTTAAACTAAATAGCATTGATTATTTATTAAAACCGATAGACGAGGATGAATTGGAAGTAAGCCTTGCTCAATTCAAGGGACAATTAAAGGGCAAGGGGCTTATCAATAATCAAGTTGAAGGTCTACTAAGCCTATTAAAGGACGAGAAAAAGACTTATAAATCCATGTATTTGGTGCATCATCGTGACGAACTAATACCATTGAAAACAGAAAAAATCGCCTATTTATATATTGAAAACGGAATCGTTAAGGCGGTAACAAAAGACAGCCAAACCCATATAATCGAACAGAAATTAGAGGATGTTGAAAACGACCTGGACCCTTCCAACTTTCACAGGCTCAATCGACAGTTCATTGTCCAAAAGGATTCCATTGCGGGAATAAAACAATATTTTAATGGGAAGCTAATCATTAGCGTTATGCCGCCTTATGAAGAAAAAGTGATTGTAAGTAAGGCAAAAGCCTCCGAATTTAAAAACTGGATGAACAATTGAGCCTAAAAGGATTTGAATAAAACCTTTATTTAATAAAATCATTTCCCCATTTCAGGACCTCAGATTCAACTGGACAGACCTTCAAAAACAAACAACCAAGTACTTAGTATATTGGATTTAATTGGAATTTGGCACTGGAATCAATGAAAATCCAGAAATTCACTAGTCACGAGACCAAGGCTTGCTTAACAATGCGACAAGAAAAAGGCGCCGACTTTTATATAAAAGTCGGCGCCTTATAATTTGTATCTTATTTACCCGAGAATGTCACATTTAACAAAGCAGCCATTCCTTCTGATTCCATAGCAGTGGCACTTGGCTTATAAACGAAATAAACCTCATTGCCCTTTTTATTTATTTCCTCATTCAATTTTATACTAACCGTACCATTTTCCTGTCCAGGTTTTGGAACCGGCATAGTACCCGTTCCAATCAATTTCCCATCCGGGCTATTTAAGCGTACCTCAAAAGCGAGGCCAAAATCCGGAGCTTTTTGCCATACCGCCAATATAATGGCAGACTTTACCCCTGTTAAATCTATATCACTTAAGGCGAACCAACTTTCCTCCTTAGGGGTAACCAATAAATCCATTCCATCGTAATTGACAGCCTCAAAATTATCTGTTTTTGTTCCTTCCGCAAAAAGAACTGTGCTGCTTTTTAATACGACCGACTTGGACCCTGTCAATGGTTTAACATTGTTTTCACCATTATCCGTATAGCTGGCCGTTATTACCATTACCGTAGTTCCTTTTGCAGGGTTGGGCTTTATAGTTCCAACTGCCGGTAGGGATTTCTTTTTGACCGCTGTACTTGCAAGGGACTGGATATAAAGACCTATCTGCCTAGATTCATCCTTTGTCAAATTAGGATGGGCAGGCATGGTTACTTCTCCCCAAACCCCACTACCACCAGAAATCATCTTTCCCTGTAAGTAGCTAAGTCCATTTTTATCGTTCTTATATTTTTCCGCAATGTCAACATACCGTGGCCCAACAGATTTTTCCTTTTCCTTATGACAAGTTTTACAATCCATAGCCAATGTTAAGGCCTTACCCGTAACGGCCGCCGAAACTTCCTGATGTCCTAAAGAAAGTGAGACCTCGTCCAAACCTTCCAGATAATCTACGGAAACAAAAATATTGTCGGTATCTATAACTGAACCATCTGGATCTGTTACGGAAACCTTATAATTCAAAGCTACACCTGGCATAAAGAAAGATGCGTTACCTCCACTGATATCTATGGACACTTCCGGTCTCGAATTTCCGGCCACTACATTAAGAACATGACTTTTGGCCGAAGCCTCCTTATTATCCACAACTGTGGCGGACACATTATAATCCCCTGCATTTTCATAGGTATATATAATTTCCGGTGTAGCGGTTTCCTTGGTTTCGCCATTCCCCAAATCCCACACATAGGTCATGGCATCTTGCTCCCTATCTCTAGCCTCCACCTTGGCGGTAATGGTTAGCGGTAGCTTGCCCGTTGTTTTATCAACAATAAAATTTTCTATTAACGGTGGTCTATTGCCTCCATTATATTCTATATAACTAAGTGCGGAATCATCATTTTTAGAAAACCAACCACTGCCGTATTCCAAGAGATAGACCCTACCATCTGGTCCAACTTCCATATCAATAAGGTTATTAACCTGAATTTGATCGGCAAAAGGCTCCATTTTATTGAATTCCCCATTTGGAAATAAGCTAACGGCCATCATCCAACCTCTTATCCAATCATAGACCAATACCTTACCATCATAATACTCTGGAAGGGCATTGGGACCATGGTAAAGATCGGAGTAATAAACTGGCCCTGCCATAGCGTTCCTGCCTCCAGTACCGGTTTGCGGAAACTCCTGAGATGCTACATACGGATAAAAACCATAGGCCGGCATTGCTTTAGGAAGTTCCCTAAGACCCGTATTGTTCTTTGAATCGTTAATAGGCTTTTCGGGATCAAAGGCTTCACCACTCTCCCCGGTAGCATAATCATAGTCCCGATAGGGCTTATTGTCGGCAACAAATAATGGCCAACCAAAATTTCCGGCTTCCCTGGCCTGGTTCATTTCATCGTAACCCCTTGGGCCTCTGGTATCCAAACTATCCATTCTGGCATCAGGTCCTACATCTCCCCAATATACATATCCCTTCTTGGGATCTACCGAAATCCGATATGGATTACGATGGCCCATAGTAAATATTTCAGGTCTGGTCTTGGCCGTACCTACCGGAAATAAATTTCCTTCGGGGATACTGTAACTTCCGTCCTCATTAATTTTAATACGTAATATTTTACCTCTTAAATCATTAGTATTTCCTGAGGAACGACGGGCATCGTACTGTTCTTTTCCTGGTAAGTCGTTTAAGGGAGCAAAACCACTATTCACGTATTTCACCCCTTTTTCACTGAAGGGAGTGGAATTATCTCCAGTAGACAAATACAACATATTATCTGGACCAAAAGCTATGGAACCTCCGGTATGGCAACATATTTCACGCTGACTATCCACCTCAAGAATAATCTGCTCAGTAGTGGTATCCAAAACATCGTTCTCAAATTTAAACCTGGACAAACGGTTCACCCATTTATCCCCGGTTGGACTGTAGTACAAATAAATCCAGTGATTGGTTGCAAAATCGGGATCTTTCTGCAAACCCATTAACCCTTCCTCCGCATTAGCATTTGCGCTTAATGTTTTGTTATAAACATCCAAATAGCCCACTTGTGTCAATTCTTGGGTCGCTGCTTTGTATAGCATTATTTCACCCCTTCTTTGGGAAATCAAAATATCATTATTCGGCAAAATAGCCATTTCCGTAGGCTCAAAAAATTCCCCATACTTTAAGGGAACTTTGGTAAAACGATCGGAATCTGGAGGAATCTGAGTAGTAACCTTTGTATAATCCAAGATTTCATTCTTCGCTATGGCATATTTAATGCCCCCAAGCAAATGTTTTAAATATAACTCTTCCGAAAAACTTTCATCAGTGTGGCCCAAAGCAGTATAAAAGGCACGACCACCGTCATATTCGTGGTACCAGCTCATAGGGTGATCTTCTCCATTTTTACCCCCCTCGTAGGTCTTTTCGTCTACGGTCATTAAAACCTTTACTTCGGGATTTAATTTCTTAAAGTTATAGAGCTCATCGGTACGGTGCCAAATAGTGTCGGTAAACATGTTGGTAGCGGCAAAAGTATTGTCCTTAATAATAAAGTCGGCGTCCGGTGTGCCTGCCGGGTGACTGTCAAAATAAGCACCGACCAATTTTCCATACCAACCCCAGTCATATTCGGTATCGGTTGCCGCATGAACACCCACAAAGCCTCCACCGGCCTGAATATATCTTTCAAATGCAGCTTCCTGTTTGGCGTCCAAAATATTGCCCGTAGTACTTAAAAAAACTATAGCAGAATACTTTTTCAAGTCCTCATCGTTAAATACTTCGGCATTTTTAGTCGTATCTACAAGAAAGTTATTTTCTACCCCCAATTTTTGGATGGCTTCAAGACCCGTGGGTATGGAAGCATGTTTAAAGCCCATAGTCTTTGAAAAAACCAAAATTCGAGGCTCGCCTTCCCTTATATTACTAGTGCAGGAAGAAAAGAAAATAATAAACACACCAAGAATAAGCGCAATGTAATTTTTCATCAAAACAAGATATTAAGAAGATTATTTAGATTTAACGGAGAAGCTTAAATTATACATAACTATGATTGGAAGTAAAAACAGCATTTGGACACAACTCTTTTTATAAAGCCATTCCGAAATTTTGAATTTCTCAAATATAGCATTTATTTGATTGTATAGCAGGTGGATATTTAATTATTGAGAATAATTCATTTTCTACAATTTCCAACATCGCATACAAAACCCTCCCCACCGGCAAGAATTAATTTATATCTTTAAGCAACCAACCAAAGCCAATGATTTTAAAAAAACAGATCTATAAGGTGGACAAAAAGGTGAATCCCCTGATCGGGATCTTCCTTTTCTTCATCTCCATCTTTTTGCTCATATTTACCATTCCATTGGGATTTATCTATGGTATTTTTCATGGACTATTTAAAAAGGGTATTGTAGGACTGGGAGAGTATTTCCTAGAAATAGCCATCTCTATAGATCAATTGGGAAATGTTGGGATGCAACATCTTTTAAATGCATTATGGATCAAAAAAGGAGGCTATAAATTTGGAAATCGGGACGAGACCATTTCCAGTGCCCTTGGCAGAAACAACAAATTGGGAACACTCACCAAATTTGGCGCTGCAATTGATAAGCTCCTCGATTTCTTGGACAAAAACCACTCCTTAAATTCTATTGACTATTACATTGAGCCTTCAGAAGAAATTTTGGACCAATTGACATGGATCCATATCGTGGACCAAAAATTATTGGCCTTTAGGCCTATAGGAAAGACCCAGTATATACTTCCGGGAGCACAAAAAGAACCAAAAATATCTGACGTAATGGTGCTGGCCAAGAAAATAAAAGAGGATTGGAATATATCCCTCGATATCTCCACTTTTGAATACATTGGAGTTTATGAAGCACAGGCTGATGGTAAAGGGCCTGGAATTCTAGCTAGAAAAACCTGTTACTTTTCCGAATATACAGGAGAAATATCCGTTGACACGGAACTAGGGGAAATTGTTTGGCTGCAATACCAGGACAGGAAAAACGCATCCGAAGTTGATAAATTAATTTTCGATTTCCTTAAAGATTCGGACCAGTTGATATGAGTGATGAATAGCCGCTATATTTAAAATAATTTTAAACCATTAACCAAGTTCAGCTATGCCGACCGTTTTTAAAAAACTATTATACACCCTTATTACCCTATTCTTTTTGACTAGCAATTTGCAATGTCAGCAAGCGCAAAAACAGCCCAATGTCCTGTTTATTTCCGTTGACGACCTAAGATCGGAATTGGGCGTATATGGCCACCCTGTTGTAAAGTCACCAATTATGGACGCCATAGCTTCCGAAGGATCTGTTTTCACCAATCATTTTGTACAGGTTCCCACCTGCGGGGCTTCCCGTTATGCACTATTGACCGGGATGCGCCCCTCTAAACCCGATCATTTAAAGAACAGTGCCATTGAACAAGAAATATCTGGCAAGGAAGAAACAGAGGTACCCGAGAGTTTTATCCATCATCTTAAACGAAACGGTTACCACACTGTTGGGATAGGTAAAATTAGCCACTCTGCGGACGGCTTGGTCTACGGCTATGAAGAGCCGGTATCTAGCAAAAAAGAGCTGCCCCATAGCTGGGACGAACTCTTGTTCAATGCAGGTAAATGGGGTACGGGATGGAACGCCTTCTTTGCCTATGCGAACGGGGAAAATAGACAAAGCCTCAAAAAACAGGTAAAACCATATGAAGCAGGGGAAGTAAATGACCAGGGTTATCCTGATGGACTTACTACGGAGCTTGCCATTGCAAAACTTAGGGAACTAAAGGATAAAGAAGATCCCTTCTTTATGGGTGTTGGTTTTTTTAAGCCACATCTTCCGTTTAATGCACCCAAAAATTACTGGGACCTTTATGAGCGGGACCAGATACCTGTTTCTCCAAATCCCAATATTCCTGAAAATATAAGCTTGAAAAGCCTACATGAAAGCGGCGAATTTAATGGATATGCCCTGGGCGATGAACATCCCAACCTATCCGAGCCGGTTTCCATTGCTTATGCAAAAAAGTTGGGACATGCCTATTTAGCTTCCATAAGTTATATCGATGCACAAATTGGGATGATCTGGGAGGAGCTAAAAGTGTTGGGATTGGACAAAAATACCATTATAGTGATATGGGGGGACCACGGTTGGCACTTGGGAGATCAGCGGGTCTGGGGCAAACATACCCTGTTCGAAAATGCCTTAAATAGTACCTTGATCATAAGATCACCTTTTGAAGAACATCAAAATAAAAAAGTAGAAACCATTGTGGAGACAGTGGACATTTATCCAACAATAATGGAAATGTGCAATATTGCCATTAATCATGAAATAGACGGGGAAAGCTTTAGGGACAGTTTTATTAGCTCAAAGCCCAGTACCGACCAAGTAGCTTATAGTTACTACAGAAATGGCATATCCTTAAGAACCGATAAATACAGATTAACCAAATACTTTAGAGAGGAGGAACCAACGGTTGAACTATACGATCATGTCTCGGACCCCTATGAAACCAATAATATTGCCCAATTAAATCCGGCCATTGTCAAAGCACTTATGCCTTTGTTGGAAAAGGGAAATACGGGCCTGTATAACGGCCACTAGAAAATTAAGAAGAACGAGTGGAGCTATTGTAGTAATTGTAATATAAGTTAGGCCTAACAAGACCACAAAAGTCTGTCCTAGATGAATGCATACTACAACTCCCAAAAGTTTTTTGTTACTTTGTTTACAAATACATCAATATAATACATGGAAATCCTAGGAATAGATGTCGGTGGCTCGGGCATAAAAGGAGCTTTAGTAAATATGGAAACTGGTGAAATGATAACGGAGCGGTTTAGGATACCGACTCCAAAATCGAGAAAACCAAAACCCATGGCCGAAGTAGTAGCCAAAATTGTAAAACATTTTGATTATAGCGGACCCATAGGCTGTGGATTTCCAACCGTTATAAAAAATGGCATCTGTAAGACTCCAGGAAATCTTCATAAAAGGTGGGCGGGTGTAAACGTTAATGAATTGTTCAGTGAGGCAACGGGATTACCGGTTACTGTGGTAAACGATGCCGATGCCGCAGGGTATGCATCCATGAATTTCGGTGTAGGCCGTGGCAAGGAAGGTCTTGTACTAATGATCACTATAGGAACGGGCTTGGGCAGTGGTGCCTTTTACAATGGTGAATTGATACCTAATTTTGAATTAGGCCAGATTCCCTATAAAAAATATGATAAAATTGAACTTTGGGCCGCCGCTTCAGCTAAGGAAAGAGAAGAACTTAGTTATAAAAAATGGGGCAAGCGGTTTAATATTTTCTTGGAGTTTGTTGAATTGATCGTATCTCCGGATCTAATTATTTTAGGGGGTGGCACCTCCAAGGATTGGGACGAGTTTAAGGATTATATCAGCATTGAAACCCCGGTAATTCCTGCAGAATTGCAAAATCATGCCGGAATTATTGGCGCGGCGGCCGCTGCCTATAATAAAAAGGGAGTTTTAAAATAAGGGCAGCTTTTGTTATTTACCTTTTACTAAAAAAGCATCCCCCTGAAATACAATGTAATTTCAGAACAGTTATATTAAAAAAAGAGGTGATTTCTATCTATGTGAATCACCTCTTTTTTATTAATTATAGACCCTCCAAAAGTTTAGCCCCTTCTGATTGCTCAAAAAAACCTTCCTCCACTGTATTTTTGAATTCAATATCGCTTAATTCAATGGTCGTGATAGGTTCACCTTTAGGTTGGCCGTCATCTGTGGACCAATAGGTATTGAATTTTAAAGGAAAACTTATGCCGTTAACGGTTGTACGACTTACCAATTCCATAAACTTTTCAGGATTATTTCCGCCATTGAGAAAATATCCCGGATAGGAAACTATATAACGTAGCGCTGATAAAAGGTGGGTTTTAGCATCCAAATACAAAATTTAATAATCGTCGGGCGCATCACCTTTAGCTGACTCGAAGGTTACTTTCACCACATCTTGTGGCGTATCCTTATAATTGATCTGCGGCAACAATTCCAAATTAACACCCTCCCCGTCCAACATTAGTGGCTGTGCGGCAAGATATAAAGGGGTCAAGGTCCAAAAACGCAGATTATATTTAAAAGTGGTACTATCCTTGACTGTTACCCAAGCATTTTTTCCATTCCATCCATATATAGCGGTACTGTCCGTAACACTACGGTGTCTCGCTTTATTGCTCCATGTATCAATAGTCTGGCAGGTGTCCCGTGGCACAGAACCATCCAATGGTTGATAATTAAATCTAAAGGACAAATAACCATTGCTAACCATTTATTAAAACCCCCATCACTTCCATGGCATCCCAAACAACTATACCGGCTTCAGAACTATCAAGTCTCTTTTTTGCCTTTTCAACCCTATTGTTCACCCAAGAAATTGGAATTGAACTAGGATTGGCTCTTAAACCCGGATTGGTCTCAACAACTTCCTGATTAGTTTTGGTGACCTCCTTGCATGACAACAAAGAACTATATATTATTGCTGCATAGATAAGGGTATACTTCATACTGAAAATTGTGTTTACTATTAATTTTCCCCTCAGGATTAAACGGCTTTATGGCCTAAACTTCCTTGTTTTCGATCCTCATAATTCTTTGCGACCATTTTATCAAATTCTTCAGGCACCTCAAAATTCATGATATTTTCTTTAAGTCGGTCCTCACCGCCAAAAATTACGTGCAATTCTTTATTCAGTAATCCTTCTATGGAGCGTTGGGCCACAAATTCCGGAGAATCCATTGTTCTACCTTTAAATTTCTGCATCATATCCGTGTCCGTTGCGGTTGGAAAAGAGCAGGTAACACTAATATTGAACGGAGCAAGTTCCCTTCGCATAGAATCTGAGAATTGGCGTACCGCAGCCTTAGTGCTTCCATAGGCCGCATAAAAGGGCATGCCTATCAGACCCAAACCAGAAGATATGTTTAAAATTGCAGCTTCTTTGGATGCTTTTAAAAGCGGTATGCAATATTTGGTGAGCAAAAACACAGCTGTAATATTTACCGCTACTTGATCATACAGGTCTTCATCCTGTATATCTTCCAAAGGACCTGCAGATACTATGCCTGCATTGTTGATCAAGATATCCAAATGTCCCCATTTGTCTTCTAAACGTGCAGCAGCCTCCCGTAAAACTTCAATATCACCCACATCGCCAGCAATGCGCATAAACTTAACATCCCCAAATTCTTCGGATAGCTGTTTTAAATTTTGCTTATCACGGGCTATTACGGCAATATGGCGTACACCACCTTTTACCAGTTCCTGTATCATACATTTTCCAATCCCTCTAGTACCACCAGTGATGAGTACATTTTTTCCTTCTAGTTCCATATTTTATTACTTTGTGTTAGGCCGAATTAAGTTGTAATTCAACTTTAAATTAACTAAAATTCATATCCGAAGTGAAGAAAAATAGGCTTAGTTCAAATTATTCAGAAAGTAAGAAAATGTAGCCCGAAATTTTAATGATTTCATAATCCGAGAGGTCAAAATGACAATTTTCCTGACTTATTTCACCAAGCCTCTCTACATAAAAATGAGCTAGAAAATTTGTGTCAACCAAAAAGCCACCTAAAAAGGTGGCTCATAGTTTTTATAAATAGACCAAAAAAAATCCCCTTTAAAAAGGGGACTTGTCTTATTATGCTATTTTATTACGCTTACGATCATTTTCCGTTAAATATATTTTCCTTAAACGGATATGCTTAGGAGTTACCTCAACATATTCATCTTTTTGAATATATTCCAACGCCTCCTCCAATGAAAATTTAATGGCAGGAACAATTTTAGCTTTATCATCCGCACCGGAAGATCGAACATTCGATAATTTTTTGGTTTTGGTAATATTGATGGTCATATCATCTCCTCTAGAGTTTTCACCAATGACCTGTCCTTCGTAAATATCCTCACCCGGATCAACAAAAAACTTACCTCTATCCTGTAATTTATCTATAGAATAAGGAATGGATTTTCCCAATTCCATTGAAACTAATGAACCATTTTGACGTTGAGGAATATCTCCTTTCATAGGTTGGTACTCTAAAAATCTATGTGACATTATAGCTTCACCAGCTGTAGCCGTCAACAATTGATTTCTTAAACCAATAATACCTCTTGAGGGAATCAGGAATTCGCAAATCATACGATTTCCTTTGGCTTCCATACTGGTCATCTCCCCTTTACGGATAGACACCATTTCAACAGCCCTTCCAGAAACTTCTTCAGGTAGATCAATAGTTAATTGCTCAATTGGCTCACATTTTTGCCCATCAATTTCTTTTATAATAACCTGTGGCTGACCAATTTGCATTTCGTAACCTTCACGACGCATTGTCTCTATTAATACTGATAAATGCAATACACCTCTACCAAATACTAAAAATTTATCCGCACTATCAGTCTCATTAACTCGCAATGCCAAGTTTTTTTCTAGCTCTCGCGCTAAACGGTCTTTAATATGACGAGAAGTAACAAATTTCCCATCCTTACCAAAAAACGGACTGTCGTTGATGGTAAACAACATACTCATAGTGGGCTCATCAATAGCAATTGTTTTTAAGCCTTCTGGATTTTCAATATCAGCAACGGTATCACCAATTTCGAATCCCTCGATACCTACCAAAGCACAAATGTCTCCGGTGGCTACTTCCTGAACCTTTAAACGGCCCATTCCTTCGAAGGTATACAGTTCCTTAATTTTTGTTTTTACAATATTTCCATTCCTTTTTACCAAAGAAACTTGCTGTCCTTCTTTTAAAGTACCTCTTTGCAACCTACCTATAGCGATCCTTCCGGTAAATGAAGAGAAATCCAAAGAAGTAATCAACATTTGCGTATTCCCTTCCTTTGGTTTAAAAGTTGGAACATGCTCAATAACCATGTCCAACAACGGCTCTATGTTCTCAGTCTGGTTTTTCCAATCATCGCTCATCCAATTGTTCTTGGCAGAACCATATACCGTTGGGAAATCCAATTGCCATTCTTCAGCACCAAGCTCGAACATAAGGTCAAAAACTTTCTCATGTACTTCCTCTGGTGTACAGTTTTCTTTATCCACCTTGTTGATAACCACACAAGGCTTAAGACCAAGATCTATCGCCTTTTGGAGTACAAATCGGGTTTGCGGCATAGGGCCTTCAAAGGCATCTACCAACAAAAGTACGCCATCTGCCATGTTTAGTACACGCTCTACTTCACCTCCAAAATCGGCGTGACCAGGGGTATCTATAATGTTGATCTTGGTATCTTTGTAAACCACGGAAACGTTCTTGGAGGTAATGGTAATACCCCTTTCGCGTTCCAAGTCGTTGTTGTCCAATATTAGGTCACCAGTATTCTGGTTCTCCCTAAATAATTGACAATGATACATTATTTTATCTACCAAAGTGGTTTTACCGTGGTCAACGTGGGCTATAATAGCTATGTTTTTTGTAACTCCCATAATATGATTTTAAACGCATCTAAGCACCCTAAATGCGGGCGCAAAGATACTCATTTTTTTTACGCCAACTACAAAAGCCCAATTTTTCTTATCTTATTGATAGTGAAGCAGTTTTACAAAATACCAATAACACTCAAATTCCACTATCTTTGCATCAAAATTAGGATCGATGAATCTAGAACTCATACCTCAACTTAAACATACCAAAAGCAACAACTTTTTTCTACTCTGTGGCCCCTGCGCCATCGAGGGGGAAGAAATGGCGATGCGCATCGCGGAAAAGGTAGTTTCCATTACCGATAAACTTAATATTCCCTACGTTTTTAAGGGAAGTTTTAAAAAGGCCAACCGCAGTAGGGTAGATTCCTTTACGGGCATAGGGGATGAAAAGGCCTTAAAAATTTTGAAAAAAGTATCCGAAACCTTTAAGGTTCCGACTATAACTGACATACATGAAATATCGGATGCCCATATGGCCGCCCAATACGTAGACGTATTGCAGATACCAGCCTTTTTGGTGCGTCAGACCGACTTGGTAGTGGCAGCGGCCGAAACCGGTAAAGTGGTGAATTTAAAAAAAGGGCAATTTATGAGCCCGGAGAGCATGAAGCACGCGGTACAAAAAGTCTTGGATTCCAACAATGAACAAGTTATGGTGACGGACAGGGGTACCATGTTCGGCTACCAGGATATGATTGTGGATTTCCGTGGCATCCCTACTATGAAGCAGTATGCACCGGTAGTCTTGGATGTTACCCATTCCCTGCAACAACCCAATCAGTCGTCAGGGGTAACCGGAGGAAGACCGGACATGATAGAGACCATTGCCCGTGCCGGTATTGTCACTGGTGTAGATGGAATTTTTATGGAGACCCATTTTGACCCCGCCAATGCCAAAAGCGATGGCGCCAATATGCTGCATTTGGATCATCTGGAAAAATTATTGACCAATTTAGTGGCAATTCGAAAAACGGTTAATTCCTTATAATTCCCACTTAAACTCTCTCTGGGTTTTACTAAAATATTTTTTGAATGCCGCACTAAAATGTGTGGCATTTTTATTTGTTATAGGATGCAAAACTGAAATCGCCACATTACGATTTGATCCAAAAAAAATCCATGACCACATCCAAAAACCCACTAGTCAACTAAGGCATACTAAGCTTAGTATTTTGTTCTTGGATGGCATTAAGTTGGCATTGGTGGGTTAAAAACATAAATTTGTTTTTAACCCACCATTTAACAACCCTACAATATTGAACCAAGAGTCTTTTAGAAAGAACGTAAGTTAATTTTATGATCCGTATACTATTTTACGCTATTGGGGGAGGAATCCTAATGAGCCTATTGTCCTGTAAAACTAGGACGAATGAAATTACTGAAAAAAAGCCCAATATTATTCTCATTATGGCAGATGACCTGGGCTATGAAACCATTGGAGCTTATGGAGGCAGTAGTTACCAAACCCCAAACCTAGACCTCCTGGCCAATGAGGGCATGAGGTTTGACCACTGCTATTCAACACCACTGTGCACCCCATCACGTGTTCAGATTATGACTGGCAAATACAATTTTCGAAATTATATTGGATTCGGTTTGTTAGATCCAAATGAAAAAACTGTTGGCCATTATATGCAGGAGGCTGGATACACAACCTTTATAGCTGGAAAATGGCAGCTCCTGGGAAATGCCCACCAGCAAAATTTGGCAGGCAACCGAGTAGGGACCACTCCTGAAAAAGCGGGTTTTAACGACTATTGTTTATGGCAAATTGATCACATTGGGTCGCGTTACAAAGATCCAATCCTCAGTACAAAATCTGATGGGGCACTTAGCTACCAAGGGCAGTACGGCCCCGATATCTTTCTTAAAAGCATTAATTCCTTTATGGAAAAGAACGAAGAATCCCCCTTTTTTGTTTATTATCCCATGGCATTGGCCCACGACCCTTTTGTCCCAACACCCCATAACCAAAAATTCAATGGTTTTGACGCTACCTCAAAAACCAATGATCCGTTATATTTTGGGGAAATGGTACAGTATATGGATATGATTGTAGGCAAAATTGTAGCGAAAACAGAGGAGTTGGGAATACGTGAAAACACGGTGATAATTTTTATAGGTGACAATGGTACGGACCACGATGTAGTGTCCATCATTAATGGACATTCACTGAGGGGGGACAAAGGAAATACGACCGACGCAGGCACCCATGTGCCCCTAATTGTAAATTGGAAGGGAAAAATAGCTCCTAAAAGCACAAACGACAATTTAATAGATTTTACCGATTTTCTACCTACTCTTTTGGACTTTTCAGGCACTAAACCCCTAAATTCAGAGGCTTTGGACGGCCTTAGCTTTTACCAGCAGCTTTTGGGTGATAATTCCAATAAAAGAGATTGGATATTTTGTCATTACGCCCCTAATTGGGGTCAGTTTAAACCGAAAAGATATGTGCAAAATAAAAAATGGAAGTTGTATGACAATGGCGAACTATATAATTTAGAACAGGATATTGCTGAAGAAAATTCCTTGCAGCCAGCAAATTACTCCAAAGAACAGGAAGAGATGATAACCACTTTCAAACGAGTTTTAAACCAATACAAATAGGACTACAGTGCTGGAATTATTGAAACAAAACCCTATTTTTACATTTTTAAGACCATTCAAAACCTACCATGAAGCACACATTTTTTTATCTCATTTTTGGAGCATCTTTTTTATTAATTACCTCCTGTAAACAGGAAACAAAAGAACAAATTTTAAAAAAATCGAATATAGTCTTCATTATGTCGGATGATCATGCCTATCAGGCCATTAGCGCCTATGATGACCGGCTTATTCAAACGCCAAATATAGACCGGATCGCCAAGGAAGGAATGCTCTTTACCAATGCCAGTGTAACCAACTCCATTTGCGCCCCTTCCCGTGCCGTTATACTAACGGGTAAACATAGTCACATAAATGGGAAGATTGATAATATCTCCCCTTTTGACACCACCAATGTTACCTTTCCTCAATTATTGCAAAAAGCAGGCTACCAAACTGCCATGTTCGGGAAACTTCACTTTGGCAACAATCCAAAGGGTTTTGACGAATTTAAAATACTGCCAGGACAGGGAGATTATTACAATCCACGGTTTATAACGGCAACCGGAGACACCACCATTACGGGTTATGTTACGGATATTACCACCGACCTCACCTTGGATTGGTTACAAAACCGTAGGGATACCAAAAAACCTTTTATGTTGATGTATTTGCACAAGGCACCACATAGGTCATGGATGCCAGCACCGAGGCACTACAAAGAATTTACAAAAAACACCTATCATTTACCGGCTACTTTGTTTGATGATTATGCTACACGTGAAACTACAGCAGGACCCGCTGAAATGAACATCCTTAAGCATATGACACTGCGCTATGACCTAAAGATAACTGATGCTGTACTGGACGAATTGAATATTGAGGAACATTTGGGCATTGGAGGCCTAAACAAATTTAATCCTGAACAGAGAGCTGAATGGGACAAGGTATACGGCCCCATTAACGAGGGATTTAAAAAGGAGTACGGCAATATGAACGATTCTACACTAATGGTTTGGAAATACCAAAGGTATATGCAGGATTATTTAGGTACCATTGCTGCGGTTGATGAAAATGTAGGAAGGGTATTGGACTATTTGGATAATGAGGGACTTACCGAAAATACTTTGGTGGTATATACCTCCGACCAAGGCTTTTACCTGGGGGAGCACGGTTGGTTCGACAAGCGCTTTATGTACAATGAATCTTTTAAAACCCCGCTACTTATAAAATGGCCCCATGTAATCACTCCAGGTACCACGGAGGATGAAATGGTACAGAATCTGGATTTTGCCCAGACCTTTTTGGAAGTTGCCGGAGTAATAGCTCCTGAAGACATGCAAGGAAAAAGTCTAGTGCCATTGCTGAAAGGGGAAAAGGAAAAATGGGATAGGGATGCCGTGTACTACCACTATTACGAATATCCTGCAGAACATGCGGTAAAACGCCACTACGGTATTGCCACCAAGGTGTTTAAATTAATACACTTTTATTACGATGTAGATGTATGGGAACTCTATGACCGTGAAAAAGACCCTCAGGAACTAAACAATGTATTTAATGATCCGGATTATGCCCAAGTGGTATCTGAATTAAAGGTGAAACTGAATGAGCTAAGGAAAAAATACAAGGATTCCGATACCCTGAGCAACCAATATATTCAGCTTTATAAGGACAAGGGGTTGATTGGGGAGTAGGCAGTGGTCAGTAAACAGTAAACAGTAGTCAGTGGTCAGTAGTCAGTAGTCAGTAGTCAGTAGTCAGTAGTCAGTAGTCAGTAGCAAAAAAATAATTTGTCATAATTTCCTGCTTAACTATGGTCAATACTAACTTAAAAACAAGAGCTCTATTTCCAAAACTTTTTATCTTTTACGCTATAGGCATCTTTTAGGACTTCCTTTAGAACGGTGGTATCAATGTCTTCCAAGGATTTGTAACGAAGGGATTTCATCATTTTTCGCCCTTCGGTGTTCATATGCTCCAAATGCACAGTTAAATGGGCCGCGTTCCAGAACCCCAGATCCACATAATCCTTGCTTTGGTTTAAATAGCAGTAAGGCCTGCCGTTGATGTAGTAAAAAGGAATCTTATATTTAAATTTTAACTCCACACCGGGAATGGCACCTTCAATAAACGATTGAAGATACAGTAAGATATCCCTGTAGGGCTCTGGCTGGTTAAGGATATATTCTTCAGCTGGATTCATAATGGACTTAATTTACCTTTTCTTAACCAAATGAACATATTTTTCTTTATTTTCAAGGATTCCAATCACGTATTTTTGAAAAAACAACCAAAATGAAAAATTCCGTTTTAGCAATTGCAGCCTTCTTCACCTTGCTAGGTCTCAACGCACAGACCCATACCCACTCTGGAGCGCAGCCACTTACTTACCCCAATATTGAAGGTTATATCAGCTTAAAGACGGATCTACATATGCACAGTGTTTTTTCGGATGGCAATGTATGGCCCACCATCAGGGTACAGGAGGCGCTGCGTGAAAACTTGGATGCCATATCCCTGACCGAACACTTGGAGTACCAGCCACATAAAGAAGATATTCCACATCCCGATCGTAATCGTGCCCATCAATTGGCCATGGAGGAAGCCATGGAACATGATTTATTAATAGTACCAGGGTCGGAAATTACCCGTTCCGCACCAGTAGGGCATAACAATGCCGTTTTTATCACCGATGCCAATGAATTATTACATGATGATGCTAAAGATGCCTTTACCTCTGCAAAAAATCAACAGGCCTTCGTTTTTTGGAATCATCCCGCATGGTATGCCCAAAGTCCGGCTGGAACCCCCATTTTAAGTGATTTTCAAAAGGAGCGCATTAAAAAAGGGGAATTGCACGGTATTGAAGTTATTAATTCTGTGGACTATTCCGAAGAATCACTTGCCCTGGCCTTGGAGAACAATTTAACTATAATGGGAACCAGTGACATTCACGGTTTAATAGATTGGGACTATACCCAAAAGGGTAACCATAGGCCCATTACCCTGGTGTTTGCCAAAGAAAAAAGCATAGATGAGCTAAAAAAAGCCCTGTTTGCCGGTAGAACCGTTGCCGTATACAACGATCTTCTTGTTGGGAAGACCGAATATCTAAAACCATTGTTACAGGCGAGTATTGTAATTTCGAAAGCAGAGTATATTGAGATGACCCAAGTTTTGGAAGTGGAGCTTAAAAACATATCCAGCAGTGATCTATTGTTTGAAAATGCTATGGCCTTTACCTTTTACGATAGCTCTCCAGTATTTGAAATTCCAGCGGGAGAATCAAAAACTCTAAAAATAAAAACTTTGGAAAAGTTGAATACCTTGACAATAAAATTAGTGGCCTTGGGCGCTTACACCGGTCCCAAAGTACATCCCACAATTGAATGGAAGGTTATAGTGAAATAAAAAAATAGTCCCGTTTGCCCCGTGAAAAGTTTTGTTGCTAACTGTTTACTGTCACTGATTACTGTTCACCACCCCTAGGTCGTCCACATAATCCTGTAAATAGGCATACCTTTTGGTGAGTTTTCCATCTTTCGTCATTCTAGCCCTTTCCAATACACCATCCTTGTCGCCATTAAAGAAAGCAGGAATTACATTTTTAAAAAAGGCATCCCCAAAACCAACACTGGCATCACGTGGCAATTCGCATGGTAAATTATCCACGGCCATAACCGCAATGGCTTTTGGATCCATATAATCCACCTCCGACTCCGCAATGGGATCATACCCATAAATTGGATCTGCAATAGTACTTGATCTTATGGTTGTGGCTACGGGACCATCAATATCGCAGCTAACGTCTGCCACGACCTTGATATGGAAATTAGGGTGCTTGGCATCTTCGCGGGTAAAGAGATAAGGTGCACCATCACCGTAGAAATGTCCGGCAATATAAAAATCGGTTACTTCGGCAAAACGAAAGAAGTTGGATTTATACTCCCTAGGGTGGGCAAAAAAATCGGCCTTATTTCCCCTAACCCCATCCTTCCGCTTGTTATATTCTGAGGCGTCTATTTGGCAATAGACTGGTTCGTCAAAGGTTTTCGACAGATATTCGGACACCTTAACTTTCCTAAGTCCCATGCCATCCAACATTTCCTTAGCTCCATTTCCAACCCTTCCTCTGCCCGTCAAAAGAATTTTCATATTCGGCAGTCGAAGCTTCCTAAGTTCCGAAATCAAAGCTTGCTGGTCTGCCAATGTTTCCGCTTTTGGCAGTTGGTACAAATCCAATTTAAGTCCATAGGCCCTAAAACCGTTGTAAGCACCAACTATTCCGGCATACCTTCCAAATGCCACCAAACGTTGTCGTTTGGAATTGGTAATTACTTCGTGATCATACAATTCAATATTCTTGTCCAAAACAGCTTTAAGCAAATTTCTATTATAGTGCTGCTTTTTAATGGTATGGGAAAAAAAGAAGTATTGTTTATTGGGAATCAAATGATCTACAGGCACTTCTTTGACACCAATAAGCACATCGCATTTCTCCATTTCCGCTGCCACTTGTATGCCCTTTGCCTCATATTCCTTATCACTAAAAACCCTTATGGGAGAAGGCTCCACTATTATTTCTGCCCCCTTGAATTTAGCAAGGACCTTTACACAGGCATCCGGTGTTAGGACCACCCGGCGGTCGGGTGGATTTTTTCGCTCCCTAATAATCCCAAATTTCATAATTATTTATATTTGTAACATTATTAAACTGTATAGTTGTAAATTTAACAAATGACAAGTTGACAAGCAAAACTTTTTTTGGAATACTTTTTGGAGTACCTTTGGCGACCGCGTTAGGGATAGAGGCGGCATCTTTTTTGATTTTCCCTGAACTGTGTTCGGGAAAAAATCAAAAAAATATAGCCGAAAGCCCGACCTTTTTTTCTCCTGCAAGGTTTTAAAACCTTGCAGGAGAAAAAAAGGGAACGCCCAAGAAAAGATTAAAGAGTTCATTGAAAAAAAAGATGAGAGAATATTTCTGCGGATAGCGGAATCAAACCTGGCTTTATCCTAGGATTAGGCAGGTTGGATAACGGTACGCCATGGCGTACCTATCTCATTGAAGGGGCCGACTGGTTTTGACAGCAAGACCAATTGGAATGTAAGCATGTCGAGCGCTGGGCTACAGCTCGTTAATCTCATTTTCCACACTTTTTAATTGGCGAAAATAATTACGCTCTTGCCGCTTAATCCGAATCATAGTAGGATTTAGCCTCGTCCCTACAAGGTAGGGAAGCGAGATGTTTCTGGGAAGCCCTTGTTGACGGCGTCCCTATCAGAAGCACCATCAAAGTCAACATAAGGGTAGTGAAGCTTCGGCACTATCACCAAAACTTAAGAAGATAAGTGTGTATTAGGCTGTTTCTAGTCAGGTGCACATCGAAAATCAATTAGAAACTAAGCATGTAGAAGGCATTTTAATTGCTTGTTTGGACGAGGGTTCGAATCCCTCCGGCTCCACGACACTCAAAAATACCCAGCAAACTAAAGGCATGAGAAAATGCCAAGCTTGCTCGGGCATTTTTGAAGACTTAAGGATGCCCATTGTGATAACAATGGGTATTTTTATTTGCAACATTGTGAGAATTAGGGATATGTAATCCTCAAGCTCCACGATTATGCGCAACTGGTTTGCGATTTACAACATTAAAAGCCCGACAAGTTTACTTGATCGGGCTTTGTTGTTTTAAAGCGCCTGGACTGCAAGGACAGCCAGTTGCATTTACCGTACGGGAACCATTAGGGAAAACCATAGGTAATCCTCCGGCTCCACTTCTAAGACCACCTACGGCTGGTGTTTTACTCATTATTTTATATATTAATTTTTTATCGGTATTCGTGAACCTACTAACGTCGGTTTCGTTATGCCTCCGGGATTCGAAGGTCAGTGCGCCAGCCCGCTTTTTCGCCAGAATATATAATTTAACTTTTTCCGTGAGCTGCACCGATTCATTTTCATCAATCGGAAAACTAGAAATAATGGTATCTTCGAAACAACAATAATCGAATATGTCAAACGTCAAATCTTGGTTACGAACCCTCATCGACCTTTTGGAAGTCTTTTTTAACAGCTCGCAACAAAGCAAACGAGGCAGAACTTGGCACCACCATGTGGTGCCCTATGAGGAAGGTTGGGCCGTACGTCGCGAAGGCAACCAACGTATAACCAGTAAACATCGAAAACAGAGCACGGCCATACGCAAGGCCAAAAGTTTAGCTAAAAAATACAAGGCCGATGTCATTATTCATCGAGAGAGTGGCGGTATACGAGACCGGGTTAGCTATGATGATAAAGAAATAAATTCGATGTAGGAAGCCATTAGTTTTTTTAAAGAAGGACAATCAAGGTTGTAAACTAAGAGGAATTTTCCACATACTCTTATTAAAATGTTAACAATAAGTCCGTTGGCCATTTATATAAAATCATCAACCAGGTCCCTGAAATTTTATATGATTTTCAAAATTCTTGGTCTAAAATGGATTAACAATATTTCTTGAGTTTTTATTTGTCATTGCTCACTTAAAAAGGATGTAAATCGCTCTTGTACCTCAAATTTTGTTCACTTCCTATTCAAAAAACTCATCATTAAATTCTTATATTCGATACTTATAATTAGATTTTTGAGGAATTTTTATTACTACTTTCCTTATATCAAACCCTATAAAGAACCTAAAACAAAAAAATATTGAAACCACTTTACACTTGCTATATCCTTCTCCTTCTTATAATAACTTCATGCCAACAAAGTAAAAATCAAAAACTACCTAAAATTGCCATTGCAGGTCTGGGAATAGAAAGCAGTACCTTTTCACCGGCCTTAACCCATGAAGAAGCCTTTCATGCCAAAGAAGGGGATTCAATATTTGCAAAATACCCATTTCTGCAAATTGATTCCCTAAACAGAACTAGGGCGCAGTGGGTGCCTACCTTGGTAGGGAAATCATTGCCAGGAGGTACGGTTACCCGTGAGGCCTATGAATCCTTGGTAAACAAAACCTTAAAATTATTAAAGGAAAATGGTCCATATGACGGACTTTTCTTTGACATACATGGAGCCATGAGCGTGGTTGGATTGGATGACCCTGAGGGCGACTTCATAGAAAGAATTAGGGACGTTATCGGGACCAAGGTGCTTATATCCACCTCTATGGACCTACACGGAAACGTGTCCGAAAAATTGGCAAAACATACCGATTTGATAACCTGTTACAGAATGGCACCCCACGAGGATGCCGTCCAATCCAAAAAAAGAGCGGTCACCAATCTTTTGGATCGACTTGAAAATGGCAAGGGCAAGCCTCAATACAAGGCTTGGATCCCCGTACCCATATTATTGCCAGGCGAAAAAACCAGTACCCGAATAGAACCGGGTAAAAGTCTATATGCCAAAGTTCCCAATGTAGCCAATGAAGCAGGTGTTATTGATGCGGCCATTTGGATTGGATATGCCTGGGCGGATGAACCGCGCAACCATGCCGTAGTTATGGTTACCGGCGATGATCAGGAAAAAGTTAAAAAAGGGGCCGAAACATTGGCACAAAGCTTTTGGGATGTGCGGAAACAATTCGAATTTGTTGCCCCAACGACAACTTTGGAAGAAAGTTTAAAAATGGCCCTGACCAGTGAAAAACATCCATTCATGATCAGTGATATGGGAGATAACCCCACTGCTGGTGGTGCAGGAGACGTTACCTGGACTTTACAACAATTGTTGGCTAGGCCAGAATTTAAACCGGACAAAGGCCCTTCCTTGATCTATGCCTCGATCCCAGGTCCCGAATTCGTTGAAAAGGCCCTTGAAATAGGTGTAGGCGGAAAAATTAAGGCCATGGCCGGTGCAGCCGTTGATGACCGATTTGCAGGTCCCTTGGAACTTGAAGGAACCATTGAAGCGATTAAATCAGGCGACATGAACGCAGAAGTGGAGGTAGTGGTTAAAATTGGAAGTATACAGGTAATCGTTACCAAAAAAAGAAAGCCGTACCATTATTTAAGCGACTTCACCAATTTAGGCCTGAATCCCAAAGAAACGGATATCATCGTAGTCAAGATAGGTTACTTGGTCCCAGAACTGTATGATTTGCGAGAAGATTGGGTTATGGCATTGACCCCTGGTGGGGTCGACCAAGATCTTAACAGATTGGGTTATAAACGTATCAAAAGACCTATGTTTCCGTTGGACAGCACCATGGCTCAACCGGATTTGAACGCCCAATTTATTCCGGCTTCAAATGCTACGGAATAGTTGTAGATAACCTTATTTTAAGACGGACTGTGAGGTTGTATTTCCTTGTTTACCACAAAACCTATTGACAAAACCATCTATTGCCCACAATTTGGGGTAATGGGATAAGTAATGGCAAAACACTTGTAGCAGCTTGCAGTATTTATATTTAAAGGTCCCAGTTAATTCCAGTATATGGATCTGCAGCTGAACATAGTGACCTTATCCCTTACCTAGAGATTGCGCTTAAAACAGTACGCTCCTTATCATTCGATCAGCTTATAATACCGCGCCATCCAGTAAGGCAAAAGGTATTCATCACCTGCCAAACGGCTATTTTGACCTCCACCTTGATCCAGGGTAAACGGATTGGTATTGTGCCTGTGCATTTCCCTTTCTCCGGGATAGAGTAAATTTTTGGTGGTCTGTCCCCTAAAATTATCGGGTAAGAATTCCAGATCTTTTCTATGTGAGTTTTTAGTGGAATAGCGATCCAGATCAACATTGAATTCCCTTAAAAAGAATAAGGTAGATGCCATATCAATATCGCCACTAACCCCATAAGTACAGAGCTCCCATAGACCATCCTTTTCAGGTCGTTCCAATTCCCAATGATCTCTGGCAACGTTTTCATACTTTTGTTTAAGCTCGTTATTGAAGGGATATTTGTGCAAAACCCAGTAGGTCAAAAATGACATTTCATCATCGGAATGATTCCAAGAATCCCCCATTACATCCCCCATATGCACATATTCCAAAGTCTTGCGCATAGTCTTCATGGGAATCATGATATTTTCTAAATATCCATGCTCCTTCATCAACCGAAACGCCTCTGTCTTATATATTTTCTTTCCCGTCAAGTGATAGGCCAATTGGAGTCCCGCAATTAAATGGGCACTGTTCAATTTTCTATCCGACACATAATCTGGATACCAGTTCACGTACTCCGGATTCCATCGGCCCCAGCGGGTAGGTTGGCCATCTACATCAACAAAATAATAGTCATTTTCAATAATGTGCGTCATTATCGCATCTATAAAATTGCTAATCCGCTGTTTTTCTTCCTCGGTCTTAACAATGAACTTATCCATCACCGAAACCACAAAGAGGTAGGCTATATATTCATCCGTACTGGTGGTTCCTTTCCAATCCCATTCTTTTTCTTGGGAAGGCCGCCATGCGTCATCGTCGATGATAATACCCCTCCTTTCAAAGGTCCGGGCAGGAAAGCCTTTTAAAGGATTTACGGTCAACAATCTCTCATAGGACTCAAAGGATTCCCACACGTATCTTTTGGCAATTTCTTCGCCCGTGACGGCATATCTAAAGGCCTGGCTGCCCAAGTAAAGTGACGTCCATAATCCATCATTGTCATTATCCATGGAATGGGCAGTTTTCAAATCTCCCGGACTGCCATATCGAAATTCGTTTACCCAGCCAAAACGCATATGATACTTACGGATATCGTCCTCTATCTTTTTTGTCTTCTCTGCCAGGGTTTGGGTGATGTATTTTACCTTGTTCAATCCTGTTGGTGTGAGAAAGTATAGGTCTCCCTTACTATCGCTTGTGATATCGACCACTTTATTGTGATCCAGCCAACGTCTCCCTGCAAAATAGCGGAATCGATCCGGTTCTTGTAAAAAGCCACCATTGTCAGATCCAAACCAGAGCTGATTGCCCACCTGAAGCAACCCGGTAATATTAGGTACCGGTAGTTTATTATTTTTTCCCAAGACTGTTTTTCCATTATAGCTGTCAATGGCATAAAATCCATCAGTGGTTCCCACAAAAATCGTATTATGCCTAAAAGTGAGGGCCGTTAGGTTCTCACCCTTATGTAGCACTTTCCAGTCCATATTTTCCATGACATAGATGGCATCAGTGGTCAGGTAATAGAATTTTTTATCATAAACATAAGCCTCAACGAACGTCCCTTCCGGTAATTTGAGATTGGCTAACTTTTTCGTTCGTTGATACAGCGCACCTTTTTTATTGCCTAATAAGAGCACTTGATCTTGCTCGTTGACCAAAATACGCTGGTACTCATTCTGTGGAAAGTACTCATAAATAATACCTGCATGGGCATTGGTAAGATATTGATCTGCATACAGGTAATATAGATAATCCGTTCCTTCCTGAACGCAAATATCAATAGGATTTTTTTTGGCCAAGAGTCGATAAAAAAGATCTTTGGACAGTTCGCCTTCATTGTAATCCCTAAAAAGACCTTTGTCCGTCAAAACATAAACAATATCGTTATAGTCCACTACGACCTTAATAAATTGGGCGTCCTTGAGCTCTTCGGATAACACATATTTTACCGAGGTGGCCTGTTTAAAAGGCACATCGATGACTTGTGCCGTCATATTTGTCACGACCAAAGTCAGGCATAGCAATAAATAAATCCTCATTTTCATAAATATTGTTTAGGTTTCGAACCTTGAATAGGCAAAAAATTAACGATATAAAGGTACTGGAAGGAATAAGGATAAACTGCTGATATATTACAGGATTCATATTATTTATTACCCCTTTTATCGCCTTTTATTAGGAATCAAATGGGGCATAAAATTACGGGCATTGTGAACAGGAAACCTATTCAGCAAAAAAAGATCCACGGGTCAGTGCAGCAGTTGGCTCCTTGGACAGTTTGAGTTTCTCGAAGACCAGCACACCATCTCCGCCTTACCAAAAATGTTCAGTGTACATCTTATGAACTAATATTGTACCTCAAAAGTGGTCACTACAAAACCATGATCTGAAGGATATTCAATAGTCTTGCCATTAATTGAAAACGGTTCTCCAAAAAATACTTTGAAAGATTCAGATTTGATGGTTTTTAATTGGGCACCCTTGTAAAAGATATAGTCAATTCTATGATCATCATTCTTTCCTTTAGTATGCCATGTAATACCAGGAGCTGCGCTCGGGTCAGGATTTAATGTCCTATAAGTATCCATTAAACCTATATCTTCCAAGATTTTGGTAGTATACCAGGGTACTACTAAACCGTTATGGGACCCTTTAGTCTCTTCGCTCCAATCCAAATGGGAAGGTGTGTTAAAATCCCCTCCAAGAATCATGGGAACAGCATCAGTGTCGGCAGTATATTTCGTAAGATACGGAAGTACTTTTTGTAGCATTTCATATTTTGTCCCTGTTTTTTCCCATTCCAGAAGTTCATTGGCCGACATGCCCAATTTTTCAGGTTCATCTTCCCATGGCAGATAATGGAACCAATTGGAAAAAACACGAATTTTTTGATCGTTTATTAGAATTTCACGACCCCCGAGATAAAATGGATAATCAGTGTCAATTCGCTCCCCAAAAGGGAATTTTGAAAATATAGAAAGATTTACGCCCTTATCATCCAAAGCGGTTCCTTCAGGGGCTATCAAATGAAAATTATACCCCAAGGTATCTGCTATTATCTTGCCCGAACCATAAGTCTCCACCATCAAAATAACATCTGGGTCGATTTCTCTAATAATCTCGACAACATATTGCGCTCCATTTTCAATGTCGTTGCCACCGTGCAATATGTTCCAGGCCATTACCTTAAAACTTTTGGTTTTCACCTGCCCATAACAACCACAAATAGACAAAAGTAAAACCAGTAAATACATATGTTTTCTGATCATCTTTATTGGATTCTTATGTAATTATATTGTATTTCAAGTTGATATTGAACTCATTGTTTAATATTTTTTTAGTGATTGTAGAATTATCTGTTCTTTTTCATGGGGTGGTAGGCTGTATTGATATTTATACAAAGCGCCTTCCCAATCTCCGTACATAGGATTAGGAAGAACTATAAATTTACTCCCGAAATTTGCAGCGTTATACTGAACTTGAAGATTGCGCTCTTCCAAAGGCTTTTTATCAAAAATCGCACTGAAATCGCTTAGATTGTCCCCAATCAGTAAAAGTATATCATAGTCCTCCGATACTTTTTTTCTTCGGATTTCCTTACCGGATGTTGTCGTTTTCATTGTAAGATGTTCATCTTTTGCATCCGGGAAACCCCAGCGTTGCAAATCCTCTAATGTTGCCGCCCTTTCTTTTTCCAGTCGATTGGTGATATAAAAAACCGATACACCCTTATTTTTGGCATAACGAAGAAAAGACAGAGCCCCGGGAATTGTATCACACTCAATTCGTGAGGTCCATTCCACCCATGAAGAATCACTGTATTCCGCGCCTTTCAAAGCCTGATGCACTTGATAAGGGCTATTGTCCAAAACAGTTTCATCGATATCGGTTACAATAGCAAACGGTTTTGAGGATGTATTTTGTACAAGTTCATCCAATCTCAAATGGGCCAAATTATATGCTTGATAACACAAGGCCTTATACTCGCCCGCCTTTTGTTGCCAAGCTGCTGCCCATGCCGGGCCTTGCAATAACATTGGAGCTGCATTTTCTGCATTTTCAATGTTATGTTGCACCTTACAGGAGTATGTAACACCTATTAATAAAATAAAGGACAAATAATAAAGTTTATACAGTACATTCAGTCTATGGAAATATTGATTTTCTCTCATCGATCAGATCTTTAAATATGATATTAAAGTTAATTTTATTCTAAAGTCTTTGATATGAAATTTCAGATTCTAATACGAATGTGGAAAATAGGTATTGGATAAAGATCCGTCATCAAATAAATCTAGTATTGCATATCCTGGTGGCGTCTCATGATACCAACCTTTAGCTGCCGAATCCTTATCTCCATCCCCCCACCAAAAACCACTCATGGAACCATTGCAATAATAATGTACATTATTGTACACAGCAGTATCCACTAAATGCATATGACCACTTATGCAATGTATTTTTTTATCCTGGTGCTTGTGAAACAACTTGGTAATATATTGGCTGTCGGTATGGCAACCACCATAAGGAATGGTACTTACACCTAGAATTGGATAGTGGCTCATAACCATGACCGGTACACCATTATTCATTTTATCCAATTCTTTTTCCAACCATTTACACTGCGCCTTGTCCAATGACCCGGCATTTTCGTTATTGCTGTCCAAGATTATAAAATGCCAGCCTTTACTTTCAAAGCTATAATACCTAAATGGCATATCCAATTGTTTTACTACATATTCCTTGCCAAACATAGCATCCGATTTATTCGGAGCAGCCCACCACATATCGTGATTACCGAGACAACTATACATATCATATTCGCTAAGCTCTTTTCTTAATTCTTCCCATATCCTCCATTGATCCAGAACCTGTTCCTTGGTAATATGGCTATAATCTGCTGCCATGATCGTATCACCTCCGTTCAAGACAAAATCTACCTTGTGTTGCAATACCTCTTTTATGCAATTTTTAAAGCGTACTGGAGCATTATTATCCGCTGAAATATGTATATCGGTAATATGGGCCAAACGAAGCAAAGGTTTTGATTTACCTAAAAATTCTTTTTCCTTAGCAGATACAATGTTTCCCAAAAGAGCTGCTCCCGCTCCAAGACCTACACTTTTTATTAGCTGTCTTCTCTTTGGATCATGCTTTTTTCCCATACTGTTGTGCTATTTAATTATTGAACAAGTTATTCTTTAATAATCCAGGAGTTTATAGTGTTATTTTTACCTTCCAATACAATTTTATAGAAATTGGACGGCAAATTTGATATGTCTAGGCTGGCCTTTTGTGATTTGGTTTTAACCTTCTTCAATAATAGATATTCATCTTTACCGCCCTTCGCAAAATTATTGGTTAACGCAACCCAAATTTTAAGCATACCTGTCTTCTCTACGGCCTCCCAAGTAAGTTGAATTTTATTGCCGTCCAGAATGCTCTTGGCATTGACAACCGAAATGGGGCCCTTAAGGGGAACTCCATCAATTTCCCACAATTGATCTTTTGTGGGATTGATGTCAAACCTTCGCAATATCGTTGGCATGATATCAACAATCCCTGGCATATGATTGTGAAAATAGGTATTCAATCCTTTGGAGTTGGTAACGATCCAAGTAAGACGTTCCCGTTCACTTTGTCCACCGTGTCCTTTTCCAGTTTCCTTGCTTCTTCCATGATCTGTAGTTATATAGATTTGCCAATTTTCATTATAATGTTCTTTCCTATATTGAACGGATCTCCACAATTGCCCCATTTGATTGTCCATAATTTTTACAGCATTATAAAACTGATCACTATCTCCGTATTTATGGCCAATGTCATCAGTATATTCCAAATAGACCCATGAAAGGTCCGGGGCTCTTTCTTTGATAAACCTGGAAGCTTCCACAACAACATGTTCATCTATATTATTTATAAATAATCGATCGCCGTCATGTGGAAAATGAATGGTGTCCTTCTCGAATCCATCAAAGTGATGGTCCAATTGAATGTTTCCCGTCTCCAAAAGCCCTTCCCCTATTAATTTGGTACGGTTATCTTCCCAAGTAGAGAATACAGCTGTTTTCAGTTCGGGACGATACTCTTTTGCCATTCTAAAAATGGTCCAATAATTATAGTTAGGATCTTTAATTCCGTTCCCCCAAACATTATGTTTATTTGCCCAAGTACCGGTGAGCAAACTATTGTACCCTACTGCCGAAATCGTAGGTGTTTGCGAATACCCGTTCACTTCTCCACCTACATAGGCCCGGGTATATCCCCCAACTTCAGAAATAGCGTCCAAATTAGGCGTTGGTATCCTTTCAATCACATCGGCAGGTATCCCATCCACAATTACAAAAAGAACTTTTGGCAAGGGTTTTGTCTGGCCATAACCAACCAAACTAAAACAAATCAATACAATAAAATTCCGCACTATTTTTATCATAATCCAATAATAAATAAATTAAAACTATTTTCTGACCAATTTGGGGTGCCCCTATTGTGTTATCTAAGCTGATTAATTCACTATTCTCTTATGGGAACGTTAAATTGATTCTATTTTTAGAAATAAAGATGTGGTCTTCTGGAAGACCACATCTTTAAAAAATCCGAAATTAACTCAATCAACTTATTTTTTTTAGGGAATAGAGAAAACATTATGGGAGGTATACCAAAATACCCAGGCACCTCCAGATTCATAATACACATCAATGGAAACCTCAATTTCCCCGGCGCAAATATTATAAGTGCCCTCCCCATTCTGTCTAAACTCATAAACATATCCATCGTTATCAGTTCCTGCAGCATAGTTATCAAAAGTAGCTGCACCTGCAGTGCCCCCTTCGACGGTCGGTATCAGAGCTATACCAAGTTCGGCATTTGGAAAAGCCCCATAATCAATTAGATTTCCTGTCAAGGTGAGCATATTGCCCGCCACGGATCCTGACACGGTATGGTTTCCTGCCGAGCTGATTAAATTCGAAGAATTGAAAATACTAATGGTTTCACTACATTCATCATCTGTAATATATAAGGTTGCCGACTTGTTGGATTGATTTACGATACCAACACCTATATCGATATTGGGATTGCTAACGCTTTCAATGCTGATGTCCAGACTCCTTTCCTGGTCGCTATTCAACAAATTGTCCACGATATGAATAAGTAGTGGTTCAGATTTAATCTCTCCCGCCTTAAAGGTGACTGTGGTATTTTCCACATCATAATCCACACCTGGCTGGGCATTTTTGGGCGTGATTTTTAAAGTAACTGTAAAATCCGTTTCCAAAACGCTTCCGTCGTATCTCAAGTAAATTGGATATGCTTCACCGTTGTTGTCCGTGGGATAGGTTTCCGGCACCGTAATATTGGAAGCTATAAAGGAAACAAACTTGTATTTTTCAAAGTCATAGTGGTTTACTTCCTCTTCGCATCCTAAACCGACTAGGGCGAGTATTATTAATATCAGGGAATATATAGTTTTCATTGGTTCGTTATTAATATTTGAATTTGAATTTTTAATTACCACCCCATTATTTGGGTAAGTCGTGGATTAAGTGCCACTTGATGGGCTGGGATCGGTCGGTAATAGTATTTGGGTTCCACAAAATTTGGTGCATCTACCGAAGTCACCATATTGCCAGAAGTACCGTTAGATAAAAATAGACTAGCGCTGCTATCCCCAAAATAACCCGCTTTATAATAAATTAAGTCCAATCCAAGGGAATTGGTTTCCTTGGGCGAGGGTATATCCTCGGTACTTGAAATAATTTGGATGTCTTCCACTCCGTCCCCGGTCATGTCGTATTTTCCTAGGCCCGGGAAGTACAGTCCTTGCGGAACTTCTTCCAATATCTTTCCCGAATGCCACCGCATAAGATCGTCGAATCGGAAGGCTTCAGCTGCAAATTCTACGCGTCTTTCCCTTCTTATTTCCAAAATTATCCCTTTGTTGGTACCGGATACATTAGGAAAATCATTTTCAAGGGACGGATCAATATTCATATTGGCAATACTTAGCTCCAAATTAGGAAGTCCAGCCCTTTGCCTAAGCAAATTAATACTAACATCTAAATCGTTTTGTTCAATATTTCCTATTTCGGCCTTTGCTTCGGCATAAATCAACAGGGCTTCAGCATACCTATATACGGCAACATCCACACCGGCACTTTCAACACTGTTATTATATCCTTTTAATTGATGATAACCCGTAAAATTCTTATTCAATTCCAAAATATAAGGATTGGTACTTCCTGCAGAGATCCAACCTGGATAGACGAAAGTTTGGGAAAGCCGCGGATCTCTATTTTGAAATTCCTCAACAAAAGTGAAGGTATCAAACCCAAGCTGTTCATTAAATCGCGTACCGTCGGCCATTAAGTATGAGTCCATTAATGCTTTGGAAGCGCTTTGCTCATAATTCCCGAAAACCGTACCATTGCCACTAGTTTTCTTTTTGTCTACATCGTATACGTTTACCAAAATCGCCTCAGAATTACCAGACAAATCTTCAGAGGTAAATAGAGCTGCATAATCCTGATCTGGATTGCCAGTATAATGGATCTCAAAATTTCCGGAATCTATTAATTCCTTGGCAGCATTCATGGCCAACTCCAGATACTCATTTGCAGTTCCCTGCAAATTAAGTTCCGGATGATATTTTCTATAAGTGCCTTCATATAGTGCAATCCGAGCCTGTAACATAAGGGCCGACCATTTATCTATGTTCCCATAAGAAACGTCCTCACGGATATGCTGGGAGGCGTATTGGATATCGCTAATAATACTGTCTATGACCATTGCTCTCGGATCTCTCGGTTTAAACAAGGATTCGTCCTCTGGATCCAAGGTTTTTGAATACCAGGGAACATCAGAATATCGCTTCACTTTATCAAAATAAAATTCCGCCCTATAATATTTACCTAACCCTTCAAAATGCATTTTGACATCCTCTTCTATATCCGCTTTTCCAAAATTTTCAAGAAAAAAGTTAATACTCCTTAATCTCGTCCAGGTCCATCCTGAACTTATATTTTCTGCACTGGGACTACCTATGGTGATGTTCTTGATCTCCACTGCACCCGTAGTGGCCATGTCGTCAGTACCCTGGTCGCTTAAAAACATTCCGTATCCAGGTAGGGAATGCAGGCCATTGATATATAATTGTAGGTCCGATTCCGAATTAAAGAAATTGTCCTTTGCCAAAGACGATTCTGGACTTGTATCCAAAAAATCATCATTGCACCCTATAAGGGCTAATAGAAACACTAATATTATTGTGAATGTATTTTTCATAGTTTAATTGTTTTGTTCAACCATTTAAAAAGTAAGGTTCATACCTACGGATAACTTGCGATGAAAGGGATATGCGAACCCTCTGTTGCCTGTAGCCTCAGGATCTATATGTTTTTTAATGGAAGACCATTCATATATATTTTCACCGGTTACGAAAAATCTCAATTTGGAAATGTGCATTTTATCCAGCAATCGATTCGAAAGAGCATAACCAATGGTGATGTTTTTAAGCCTCAGGTATGCTGCACTTTTCAAATATTTTGTCTGAGGAATATCAAGACCGGCCCCGTAATTGGAATCTGCCAACCAACTTTGTAAAACAGGATACTCTGCATCGGTATTGGCATCTGCCAAACCTGCGTCTAAATAGGATTGTGAGTGTTGTGCCCTTAAGGCATCGCTATCGGCAGCACCTCTATAAAAATCCAAGAGGTGCGGATACACGTTGGCATATGGTTGTTGATAAGGTCCCCAAAAAAGATAGTTGGTGGGATAGTAATCCATTTTACCTACTCCCTGGAGAAATCCACTAAGATCGAATCCTTTCCATGACAGGTTCATATTAAACCCTATTTGGTAACGGGGCCTTGAATTACCTATCAACTTTAAGTCCTTGGGGTCGTTGGCAGATTCCCCACGCAATATTTTACCATCCCCATCCTGATCTACATATTTGGGCCATCCTGGAACTATTGCCAAAGCGCCCCATGGTACAATGGCCGATTCATCAAGAGCCGCAATCTCCTCTTCGTTTTGGAAGAATCCATCATTTTCCAATCCCCAGATTTCCCCTACTTTGGCACCTTCACGCCATTGGGAAAAAAGTTGCCCATCATTATCGAATCTAGTGATGGTAGTTTCATTGTCCGACAGGATAATTGAACTCCCAAAATCAAAATCACTTCCTGCCAACATAAAATTATTCTTGTATCCAAGGGTGAATTCCCAACCATAGGTTTGAAGGTCCGCTGCGTTGGCACTCGGTGGGTCCGTACCCAATACACCAGGCAATTCCTGACTTGGTGTTAGCATGCCTATGGTATTTCTAACATAATTATCCAAAGAAAGATTCAGGGTATTGTCAAAAAATCCCAAATCGACCCCAAAATTGGTAGTCACCACTTTTTCCCAGGTATATGTATTGGGGTTAATTCCCAATCCTGGAGCATATACCGATTTTGGGTATTCCCCGTCTATCAAATAACCGGACTGCCCTGTGGACATAGTATTGATATGCCCATAATTACTGACATTTTGGTTACCAAGTGACCCATTTGAAATCCGAAATTTTAAATGGTTTATCACATCACTTATCTCTTCACTAAATCCTTTACTGGCTATCCAAGCCAAAGAAACTGAAGGAAAGAAACCATATCTATCCTCTTTTGGAAATCTTGAGGAACCATCATATCTGCCATTTAGTTCTAAAATATACCTATCATTGTAGATATAATTTAACCTACCAAAAACACCGTTCAATGCCCAGTCCGAATAGGCCCAACCAACGGTTTGTTCTCCGGTGGCCAAAGCCATGTTTGGAAGATCCGATGAAATAAGATCATCCCTGTTGGCCGAGAACCATTCATATTCATTTACCTCTTTATTGTAACCAACGATGGCCGTAAAATTATGTTTGTTAAATTCTTTGGCATATGTAGCATAGAGGTTAAAAACATTGTATTTATTCTCCCCTAAGGCCTCGTAAGCATAATCCTCATTCACCTGTTCCCTTATATCATTGGGGCCATAACCTATTTTATATTTGGTTCCATCCCAATGTCTACGGTCAAAATCTTTTTTAAAGGTATGCTCCGCAGTCAAAGTCAATGCCTTATCAAATAAATACAAATTCAATCTATTCGTGGTCTGAATACCTGTTTCCGTAATGGCAGTTTTACCACCGTCTATCATACGCGCCGCTGCAATTCCAGCAGGAGTGTTGGCCCATGTACCATCTGGATTTTTCACAACATCCGTAGGCCGAAGATTGTAAATATTGGTTATCCCATAAGTAGGAAGGTTTCTATTGGTAAACGACAAGAAGGTATTGTTCTCAAAATCCATCCATTTGTATGGGGTTATGGAAACTTTAGACCTAAGTGCATTTCTTTCCCAAGAATCTTCAGCCAACCTATTTAAACCATTTTCTAGGGTATGGTTGGCTGAAAGGAAATAACTGATTATCTCCTTTTTTTCACTACCAGGATCTACTATTTCCTTTTTACCACTTATCGAAATGTTGTGGTTTTGGGAAAAGGCGGCACTATTAAAAAAATATTCGTTCCAGTTTGTGTCTCCCATATATTGCCACCTATCAGGATTTTGGGGATCCAATCGTACATTGGGGACCGTTGGATCATTGGATCTATCCCGAGCCCAAGCATAGGTTTCATCGGAATAATTTACATAGTCCCAAGGTGTATTATTGGTTGAAGTATCCAATAATCTGGAAAAGATATAGGGATCAGTTATTGGATCGGGAGTTATGGTAGGCTTTCCCCAAATAAAAGAATTGGAGTAGGTAATTTTACTTTGCCCTCCCTCTTTGGTAGTAACCAGAACTACTCCAAAAGCTGCTCGAGCTCCATAGATTGCAGCGGATGAAGCATCCTTCAATACAGAAATTGATGCAATATCGTTAGGGTTCATGCGGGTAAGATCTGCTTCGGATGATGGAACTCCGTCTATCATAATCAGAGGGCTACCCCCATTAATCGATGTAAACCCCCTAATATTTATACTGGCCGTGCTACCTGGTGCCCCGTTAGCAAAAGAAATATTTAAATTGGCAACAGTACCTTGAAGTCCCTGGGATACGTTGGCAATTGGCCTGTCTTCCAATTGTTTCATATCCACCACAGCTACAGAACCGGATAGATTGATTTTCTTTTGTGTACCATAACCCACAACAACTACCTCATTAAGCGTCTGGGAATCTGGAACAAGAAGGACATTAATGGAAGACTTTCCTCCCACCTGAACGTCTTGGCTTTGAAATCCTATGTAAGAAATAGTCAGTATAGTATCAGAAGCGGGAACTCCAATACTAAAATTACCATCAAAATCAGTAACTACTCCCGTTGTAGTTCCTTTTACCATGACACTGGCTCCCGGCAAAGGCTGGTTTGTCTCCGAATCCAATACTGACCCAGAAATAGTCGGACCTTGGGCAAAGGAGAAATGTCCCATAAACAGAATAAAAACAAAGCCACAGAGGATTTTAACAACAAATCTACTTTGGGCAAAGCATTGGTTTTTTTCTTTTTTCATACAAACTGTTTAAAATTTAACTATTTGGTTTTGGTTAAATGAATCAATTATTCGATTGAATCAGAATTATAAAAACGAAAGTAGCAAAATAAATTGATTGAACGACCAATCAATTTAAAATTTTTGTATTATTATTGTTAAGATTATATTAACTTGTACACCAATGGGAAGAAAAAGCTTAAAGAAAGAACGGCAATCTGAAATTATTGAAGCCTTCTACAAGGTAGCCCAAAAAGAGGGACTAGAAAATGTTTCATTGGCCAAGGTAGCTACGGAAATGGATGTGAATACCAGTTTGGTTTTACACTATTTCAAATCCAAGGATGAACTACTATTCGGGCTGATCAACTTTATACTTGAACGTTATAAAAAGCTCTATACTTCCGAGTATGACAAAGACAGAAGTGGTTACCGACTGAGGAGTATTATAAACAATTTGTTTTCCAGGGAATGGAACGAACTTATAGATGATGGAGTTTTTTACAGCTGCTTTGCCTTGATTTTTAGGGACGAAAAAGTAAAATGGGCCTATAGGGAATTGCACGATTATTTAAGATTATTACTCACAGAAGTTATAGAAGAGGCCAAAGGAAATGGAGAGGTCAATATCAAATGTTCCAAAGAAACTGCGGATTTAATCTTTGTTATGGTAGAGGGGGCATATTACTATTTATCCCTTTTTGAAACTAACGAGGAATATTATGAAAAACTGGAAAAGTACAAGGAGGCAGCCATTGACATGCTTCATTTTACTGACCCAACTTAATCCTGATTTGAAGCTCTTTTCTTTTTTAGGATTTTGACAATAGCATAGACCCCTATAAACATCCAAATAAGGTTAGTAAAAAGGTTTGGTCTGTCCCTGGTATCGAATGCGCAGATCACCAAACAAAGACCTCCTGTCACATTCATCAATTGATAAACCATACTTCGAGCATTAAGTCGGTCAATACTTAACAAGAAATAAGAAATTATAAATAAGGCGGAGCCGGTCCACCCAATGATTTCAAATAAGTTCAATTGGTTTTGATTTTTTATAGATTGTTAAGATACTTCGAATTTTATTATTTGTAATTTTTAATAACATAAGTTAGTTTTTAAGAAAGTTTTTCATCTTAATATAATCCAAAAAACGTACGGTCATATTAACAAAAAAAAACATACTTTCAATACTTCCTTTAGGTAAGACTATTCAATTTTAACAAATATTCAGTATTACCACCTATAACCTTAGATTAAAACAAGACGCCAATTCCCCATAGATATTAACAATTAAGATTTTGTTAATACAATATTAGGCCTAAAAAAGTTATTTTAGGAAAAACCCAAAACAAACCCCACCATTGCGGACTAAAAAACCTTTCCTAATATTAAAAATGCAATTCAAACCAAAAGGAGTACAAAAGACCTTACTGTTTTGTTTTTTGATCTTCGTCTTGCTCTTCTTTGGCTGTTCCCCTAAATTTTCAAATGTAGCGTTACCTATAGATGACTTAAAGGAATTCTCTTATCGTGGCCCAAGTATCTTGGAAGACAAATGGTGGACCGCCTTCAACGATGAGCAACTTAATATTCTCATCGATTCCGCGTTACAGTCCAACCTGGACCTTGCCGCTACATGGCAGCAATTTTTGGCGGCAAGAGCCTTAGTGGCACGTGAAGCCGGGGATAAATGGCCGCAAATTGGAGCAAGTGCACAATCGGCCATAAATTTACCCGAACCCGATTTTGTGGGTGGGGAAAATACACAATTAGGTCTGTCCGCCAATTACGAACTGGATTTATGGGGCAGGATACGAAGTTCGGTACAGGCAGAAAAATTCAGATCGGAGGCCAGCCATTATGATTACCGAACTGCGGCAATATCCCTTTCCGCTGAAATTGCAACCACTTGGTACCAACTAATTGCGGCAAAAAAACAACTTCAAATTACAAAAGACCAAATATCCACCAATGAGGATATTATTAAACTTATAAGAACGAGGTTTGTTGGCGGTCAGATTAGGGCAGTGGACATTCTGAGACAGGCACAGTTATTGGAAAGCACCAAAGAGCAGCAGATTATTTTTGAAACCAATGTAGCCCTTTTGGAAAATCAATTGGCGGTACTTTTGGGAAAACAGCCTCAAATAAATGTTGCTATTGAAACCACCGTCCTACCTACATTGCCAGAACTACCAGAGGCCGGCATGCCCTTGGAACTCATCAGGCGTAGACCGGACATACAACAATCCTACGCCATCTTACTGGCTGCCGATAGGGATATGGCCTCCGCCGTGCGAAGTAAATACCCTAGAATATCAATCAGTGGTCGTGGACAACTGCGGTCCAACAGTTTTCAAAACCTGTTTGACAATTGGGCCTATACCCTAGCCGGAAACATATTGGCGCCCCTATTCTATGGTGGCCAGCTTAGTGCTGAAGTAGATAGGACCCAGGCCATTAAACATCAACGTCTATTGGAATACGGACAAACCACTTTGGAAGCTTTTCAAGAAGTGGAAAATGGTCTGATGCAGGAAATAAAACAAAAGCAAAGGGTAGACAATATTGGCCGACAATTGGAACTGGCACAAAAAAGCAACAGGCAACTGCGGGTAGAATTCCTTAACGGATTTAGCCCCTACCTGGATGTACTCATCGGTTTGGATGCCGAGCAACAACTCCGTAGGGATTATGTAGTTTCCCAGCGGCAACTAATTCAAATACGAATTGCATTGTACAGGGCATTGGCGGGCGGATTTGAAACCGATAGAGAGATAGACAATCAATAGAAATTTAAATATATGAGTAATAAAAAAATACTGTGGATATGCTTAGCTATACTCATTGCTGGGATTGCTATCACCACTCTAATATTTTCAACAGAACCGGAAGCAAAGACTGAAGGGGCCAGTATAGAAACGGCCATGTTAGTAGATGTGATTACCGTAATAGGAGGTTCCTATGAACCCACCATATCTGCAACGGGAACAGTGCAACCGGTTGAGGATATTACCTTAAGTCCGTTGGTATCCGGACAGATAATAAATAGGGATCCCGCTTTTACTCCCGGCGGGTTTGTAAAAAAGAATCAACCGTTGCTCCAGATAGACCCCTCGGATTATAGGAACACCTTGGAACTTAGAAAAAGCGAACTACTGCAGTCCAAGACTACCTTGGATACCGAAATGGGCCGACAACAAATAGCGGAACAAGATTTAAAGCTTATAGCCAACGATTCCCTTTTTAAAGACAATCCGCTGTCCGCAGATGAGCAACAACTAATATTACGGCAGCCCCAGCTAAATGCCGTTAAGGCTACCATTGTTGGTGCCAAGGCCTCTGTGGACCAAGCGCAATTAAACTTGGAAAGAACTACTATCCGTGCTCCTTTTGATGCGCATATTCTTAGCCAGAACGTCACAGCTGGTTCCCAAGTTGGTCCAGGGGATGATTTAGGTCGGCTTGTTGGCACGGAGTATTACTGGGTTACTGCAACCGTGCCGGTTTCTAAACTACAATGGCTGCGCTTCCCCGAAAATGATAGGGACAAGGGTTCTGCCGTGCTTATCAAGAATTCTACCGCCTGGCCCGACGAGCAGTATCGCGAAGGTTATCTGGATAAACAGATTGGCGCATTGGACGGACAGACCCGCCTAGCTAGGGTACTGGTAAAAGTGACAGATCCACTAGCTAAAAATACCGATTTACAAGGGAAGCCTATATTAATGATAGGCACTTTTGTTGAAGTGGATATTCAGGCCAATAAATTGGACAATGTAATACGCCTTAACAGGGATTATATTAGAAGTAACGAAACGGTTTGGGTGATGAAAGAGGACAAATTGGAAATTCGTAAAGTTGATATCGTTCTCACTGATAATGAGTTTGCCTACATCAGAAAAGGCTTAAGTGAGGGAGAACAGGTTGTTATCACAGATTTAAGTACGGTAAGCAATGGTATTGGACTAAGAACACGGTCAGAAGGCTCCGTAGAAGTACCTACACAATAGATAGAACATGGAGAATAAGGAGAAGCAAGAAAATAATATACCAAGGAAAGAAGGTGCAATTGCCTATATGGCCAAGAACTCTATTGCCACCAACCTACTTATGTTGGTGCTTTTAGGCGGTGGAATTTTCACCATGTTCAAAATCCAAAAGGAAGTATTTCCGGAATTTCAATTGGATTTTGTAGAAGTTTCTGTGGCCTATCCAGGTGCCTCACCTGCAGAGGTAGAGCAAGGTATTCTACAACCCGTAGAGGAAGCCGTTAGAGCCGTTCAGGGAATCAAAGAAATTGCTTCCGAAGCCAGTGAAGGCTCAGGAGAGATTCTTATAGAGCTTGTTGCAGGATCAGAACGAATGAAGGCCTTCCAGGATATTGATCAGGCCATAAATCGCATACGTACCTTTCCGGACGATATTGAACAGCCCGTTGTAAGTCTACAATCCCGTCAACGGGATGTACTTCAAATTGGATTATATGGCAAGGCAGATATATGGACCTTGCGCCAATTGGCCGAACGCCTGCGCAATATCCTTCTCAGCAATCCCATGATTACCCAGGTGGAACTGGGGAACGTGCCCGATTATGAAACCCGGATTGAAATACCCCGCCACAACCTACAAAAATACAACCTGACCCTAGGACAGGTAGCGGACATCATTGAACAAAGCAGTAACGACGTACCTGCCGGGGCGGTACAGACTCAAAGTGGAGAAATATTGCTGCGGATGCAAGAGCGAAAACAATGGGCCAAGGAATATGGGAATATCACTGTGGTGTCCTCTGACTCTGGGGCCAAGGTGACCTTGGAAGATATTGCCACCATCACCGATGGTTTTGAGGAAACCGGATTTCACGGACAATTCAATCAAGAAAACTATGTAGAACTTCGTATTTTCAGAATCGGGAACCAGTCTCCCCTAGAGATTGCAGATGCCGTTGAGGGCATCATGGAAGATTTCCAATTGCCTCCTGGAATCAAATATCGTACGGATAGCAATCGCGCCGCGGATTATAGGGAACGGCTATCGCTTCTAACAGAAAACGGAATTCTCGCTATTATCATTGTGCTGATTATACTGACCCTATTTTTGGAGTATCGCCTAGCATTCTGGGTAATGATGGGGATGACGGTTTCTTTTGTGGGAGGAATGATATTCCTGCCCCTCATCGGTATCAGCGTAAATATGATTTCCATGTTTGGATTTTTGGTAGTACTTGGTATTGTAGTAGATGATGCCATTGTGGTGGGGGAAAATGTATACGAATACCGGCAGAAGGGATTAAGCCCCATTAAGGCCGCCATTGCGGGAACCAAAGATGTTTCCTTGCCCGTCGTCTTTAGCATTGTGACCACCATTATAGCTTTCGTACCGCTATTATTTATGCCCGGAGAAACTGGAAAATTCTGGCAGCCCTTACCTGCGGTGGTGATTGTTATTTTAGGGGTTTCATTGCTGGAAGCGCTTTTTATTTTACCATCCCATTTGGCTCATCTTAAAAAGGAAACAAATAAGAACAAATGGGTAAAAAAGTTGGAAGGTTGGCAACGCTCTTTTGCCAATGCATTTGACCGTTTTATAGAAAATAAATATCGCCCGTTGTTGGACAAATGTTTACAATACCGATATATTACCCTAACAGCTGCCGTTGCACTATTGCTCATTGTGGGAGGCTATGGATATAGTGGGCATATGGGACTGATTATGATGCCAGAAGTTGCGGCCGATGAAATAGAAGCAGGGGTTCGCTTACCGGTTGGCACAACCCCTGATCAGGCGGCCAAAGTGGCGCATGCTATCTCCAATTCAACGCAGCGCATGTTCGAGGAACACAATCTTTATGAAGTAGCGGAAGGAATAAAGACGAACGTTCGTGGACAGAATTTTATAGACGTTGAAATTGTGATGTTGCCACCAGACCAAAGGGATATTACGGCTGCCGAGATTATTGCCTTATGGCGCGATAATATTGGGGACATTGAAGGGGTTGACCAAATTACCTTTGAGGCGGAAAGAGGTCCCGGAGGTGCTAGACAGGCCATTAGCATAGACCTCAGCCATTCGGATATAAATGTGTTGGAAAAAGCTAGTGGTGCGTTTGTAGAAAGGATGGAAGCTTTTTCCAATACACGTGATGTCACCGACAACTACAATAAGGGAAAAATGCAGCTCGACTTTAAGTTATTACCTCAAGGAAGAAGTCTTGGACTCACTTCCGACGAGGTTGGGCGACAGGTGCGGGATGGTTTTTTTGGTGCTTTGGCAATGCGGCAGTTGCGGGGAATGAACGAAATTGAAGTAAGGGTAAAACTGCCGATTGAAGAACGTAAGGATATTCAAAACTTGGAAAATTTCTTGATACGTACCCCCAATGGATTGGAGGTTCCCTTAATGGATGTGGTGAAGGTTGAGCAAAGGGAAGCCTTTAGCAGTATCAATCGCAGGGACGGACGCCGAATAGTCAATGTTGGTATGGACGTTGAACCCGCCAATGCCGTTACCAGGGTCATCGACATGGTGCAGGAGGAGACGCTACCACAATTACGGGCCGATTTTCCAGGGATTACTTGGAGCTTTGAAGGGAGTCAGGCAGATATGAGGGAAAGTACCAACACCCTTAGGGCCGGCTTCGCAATTGCCATGTGCTTAATTTATGTATTGCTGGCCATAGCCTTTAACAGTTATGCACAACCCTTGATCGTCATGACCGCCATTCCATTTGGTATAGTAGGTGCCGTTATAGGCCACATCTTGCTTGGCTATGACCTCTCATTGGTTAGTTTAATGGGGGTCATCGCATTATCGGGAGTAGTAGTCAATGATTCTTTGATCATGATAGACTATGCCAACAAACGGCGTAAGGAAGGCAACCCTATATACACTTCCATACACGAAGCAGGCCTTAGAAGGTTTAGGCCCATTATGCTAACAACCATGACCACCTTTGGAGGTTTGGCCCCTATTATTCTTGAAACATCGAGTCAGGCCTATTATTTAATCCCTATGGCAATTTCTTTGGGATTCGGCATCGTATTTGCCACCGCCATCATTTTGGTCATTGTGCCCTGCTTATACCTAACGCTTGAGGATATACGGCTGATAATAGAAAAAGGCAGAACGGTAAGGCAAATGGATGTATCAAAAACCAAAGTCCCTGAAAACAGCGTACTGGTGGATAAATAAAATAACCCCTGTTCATACATAAATCCAAACTTAAAAAACATCACAGAAATATGGATTTAGTTTGGCCTCGCCAAATGGATATCCAATCAAAATGTAATGCTGCCCTTGTTTTTAGATTTGGGAAATGATGTAAAGACAGATACAATCTCTTTTGAGAATTTACCATTCTAAATCGAATATAAGATGCAAATAAATACAGAGGCCTATAGTAAAGACATATGTTACCAACGTGCGTTAGGTACTAGACCATCAGCTCTAGGCTAACACAATGCGAAGCATTAGTGTTCTTTAAAGAGAAATTAAAGCCCAATGACCAAATTCCAAAAGCCTACAAAATAAACAAAGGGACTATTTTTAATTGGAAGTGTTTTGCAGTCCCTCTGTCTCTATGGTCTTGAACAGATCAGAAAGAATGGAGTCCGACAATGGCTTTACTATAAAGTCTTTTACTATATTATAGGTATTGGCCCTTTCTATATCCTGATTATCTATGGAAGAGCTCACTATATATATCCTAGGCGTATTCTCAATGGGCAACTTTACAAAATCATCCAAGAACTCCCATCCATCAATTATGGGCATATTTAGATCCAAGAAGATGACATCGGGCAGTTTCTCCCCTCCTTTGACCATTGAAGTGAGATTTTCCAGAGCCTCCTTTCCATCCTCATAAACAATAACAGAGGAACCAAAACTGCTGTTGTAGTTTAATAAAACTTTGGTTCCATAAACAAAAATGGGATCATCATCAATAATGCATACTGTCTCTATCTTCATAACCTTAAAAAGTGTAAAAAGGCACATTAAATCGCTAATGCATTATGCTCTCTGAATGATTACAGTGGGTTGTTATTAAGCTACGATAATCACTGAAATAATGCCAAGGATTTGACGCTCCTTATTTGGGTAAGTCTAAATTTTTAAAATGTAATATTTTTCCTATAAATTCAGTTTTTACAAATGTAGGTAAAAAATACAAACAAATATGGAGTATTTCATTCCAACCACCTGCATTTCAACGGATAAAGATGCATTTCAAAAAATAGTGCACACAATTTGCACATGGTCGGTATTTATTATAGGCATAAGACTCATGCAGAGGCTGATGAAGCGCAATCTCCCTCATGGCCGGAAATGTTGAATAAAATCAGATTTGCTCCAAAAAAAATAAATCATACCCCAACATCATTTTTAATGTAATATTAACCCTGAGCCCTCTTCAATTTATAGCTTTTAACTTTTTTGGCATCCTTTAATTCGTTCAATATCCAAGTATCGTTGTTTTCGCCATCCAACAATCTCCAATTCTTTGCAGGCATTGTTAATAGTTTTTTTACATCCCTAGGAAAGGCGTTGGCTGCCCTAGCATTTTCCCAAGTTCTGATTACCTTGAATATGGCCTCCTTTTCTGGACAGCTTTCCACATCTTTCTGATTTAAATAAAGACTATAGGTAGTACCAAGACCTACGGAAATTGCTTGTATATGTTCATATTGCTCAACCGTGGAATTGGCATTGATAGGAAAATTTCCACCCATTCCCACGGGAAAATAATTGGCAAACGTTACATCCCTAAGATCCTTTCCCTGACTAGTAGTGCTTCCCCATTCCCTAGTTTCCACATCATATAAATTCTTTCCCCCTCCTACGTTCCATATACTTTGATAATGCCAGGAGCCTTCGGATAAGGTAGCACCCGTAAATCGGATAGAAGGAATTCCATGCATAGCGGCCCTGTCGAACATTTTTCTAAAAAAGCGTTTGGCAGAATAATAACCATGCCCGTTATTGAACAAAAACTCCTGTCCGTCAAAATCGTAATAGCCTAGGCCGTTAATATAACTTACATCGGCATAATACTCTGCAATTTTATCCTGAAGCTGCAAATTGGGTATCAATCCGTCATAGCCATAATTAATTGTAACCTGTAATTTACATATAGTATCATTAGTGCTGTGTTCGGTGGGCGTGGTTCCCCAATATCCCCGTTCAACATTTAACAGGCGATAGGGTTCTACCTCCGAGATTCCTAGATAATGGATAAGCTCTTTCCCTATTTTTACAATATTCAAGTTCTCCGCATGACCCTCCCAACTGGCAATCTCGTCCAAATACTTGGGATCATGCACAATTATCAGGGTATCTTTTGTGTTAATATTATTTACCAATAAGCGTTTTTGCTGGCAACAAAGACTATCACTGGGAATTGGACTCGCATCCTTGGTTCCAGGGGCCAAAGAAGTGGTTATAGGGGTCCTACCAATGGTAAGCCCGTATTTTGCAGCCATATTGGCAAACTCCTTATGCGACAAATTACCAGAAGTCAGCTTCAACGGTTTCTTTTCGAAATCCTTTCCATCTATATATCCATTGTTACCGCGATCCGGACGCAAAAAGCTCTGATCGTACAGACTGATCGCTTTAAAACCTAGTCTGGAGGTATAGGATATAATACTATCGTAAAGACCACCACTGGTAATGGCGTCCGGAACATAGGCAGTAGGGTCTTTCACCCATTTTCCATCTACCGTGGGATAGGGAAGTCCTTCAGACAAAACAATATCCTGAATCACGTCTATCAAGGCCGTGCTATCCGGACTGCCCCATAAAGCTACCGAAGACCCAATATAATCAACACCGGGCACAGGTTCCACTTGCAAATGGTTGGGTGTATTTGCCTCCATATTGGGTATCAGCGAAAAATAGACCTCTCTTTTTTTTGTTCTGTCCCTAGAATTGTAAGTGATAGAGATCCTTCCCCTATTATCAATTTCGGCAGCATTGCCATACAAAATCCTATAATAAGGTTCCTTGTGGGCATAAAAGGCTACATCACTAATTCCGTTGCCGCCCAAGGTAAAAATTTGCCCTTCATGTAGGTCATCCGGTAATGGATATTGGATAGAATCTGGAGAGTGGATAACATATTGAAAAGGTGCTGCGTCTCCAATAGTCCTGGAGGTGCCGCCCAAGGTATTGTCATCCAAGGCAAGCATCCCGATGGCATAATTAACGGTTTCACTGGTATCCCGGGCCACTCCAATGATTTCCCCAAAAAGATTGGTAATATTGGTATGGATGGATCCCCATTGCACACCTTCAATATCTTCCCGATTGGTCAAGGAAACAAGGGTAAATTTTAGATACTTGTTCTTCGGCTCAACTCTGATTTCAGCCTTGGAATTGTTGGGAAAGACAAGCTCTATAAGGCTATGTGACTTGTTAAATTCAGCACTCAGCGGACGGTACAAAGTGTCTAGCTTGCTATTATACAAAGTCAATAATGGAGAGGGGCTATCAGAAGGACTCAACTCCCTTGGCTCAGACTTTGTAAGGTCTTTAATGCTATAAATAAAGCCCTTTTCATTTATACTTATTTTCAAATAATTGGTGCCAAAACTGGTTTTTGAACTTTGGGAACAACCAAGTACTAAAACCATTGTTAGTATGAGAAAAGTTCTACCTCTATTTCTCTTGAAATAATGAGCTATATTAACAATTGTATTTATCAATTTGTATACTATTTATGATTAAAAAGGTTTCTTTTTACCATTGCTAAAAGCAAATCCTAGATTGTAGCTACATCTCTAATCAACATTTGTTTTGGAAATATCGATATCGATAGTAAGGCTATCCTTTGCTATAGAATCCAAGGGTATTTCGCCAGGAAAAATTCCTTGTACGCTATCAATTGCTATGGGTTTATCTTTTAGTATGGCAAGGGTATCCTTAATTCGCAATTCCTGTAAATAGGTAGAATCTGTCTGAGCCAGCTCAAAAGCCTCCGTTGCATTGGATTCCACAAAAGGCCTACAGGGAAAATAATCAAAATCGTACACAAAATTGGTGAGCAAAGGTCTTTTCCAATAGCTCAAATTTTTAAATATGGAGGCTACAATTGGCAAAGCAGTATTGGCTCCAGATCCCATACTCGTAGACGAAAATTGTACCCGTTTATCAAAGGTGCCCACCCAAGAACCGACAACCAGCTCGGGGGAACAACCAATAAACCAGCCATCGTTATTATTCTGGGTGGTTCCCGTCTTTCCAATAATATTGAAGGGAATCTCATAGCCCAACAAACGCGACCCAGTGCCTTCCCTAATAACACCATCCATCATTTTTTGCAAGGCCTTAATATTCTCGCTGCTCGCCACACTCCCTTCGTACCGAGGTTTTGCTTCGAACAAGACATTGCCCTGTTCATCTTCTATGCGGTCAATGGCATAGGGTTTTATTCTGTTTCCTCCATTGGAAATACTGGCATAGGCAGTCACCATTTCCAACAAACTGATATCGGCCGTGCCCAATACGATGGAGGGCACATTCGGAAGTTCCGATTCTATTCCCATTTTCTTTGCCTGTTCCAAGACCCTATCCGTTCCCGTCCTCAGCTGCAGGGTCACAGAAACCGTATTTATGGAATTTGCCAAGGCACCATGCATGGCATAACTGCCCCCGTACTTATTATTCGAATTTCGCGGTCTCCAATCCTCATATTTGGAATATGTTATTAAATTGTTGTCGTAATAGTTACAGGGATCCTCCCCCGCCTGCAAGGCTGCCAAATAGGTAATAGGCTTAAAAGTAGAGCCTACCTGCCTGGGCGTAACAACATTGTCTATTTGGCTAAATCCGTAATCGATACCGCCTACATAGCCCATTATCCTACCAGAATTACTACTGAGCGCTATGACTCCGGCATGTAATCTATTGATACTTTTCGCGATAGAATCTTCCAACGACTGCATTTGCTCTTCATACCCCTTACCGATTACCCAATATTTTCTTTTCCGCTTTTCCTTGACAAAGGCTGCTATTTCCGCCTCGGTCCTACCCCCTTGTCGCATTTGCTGTAATTCCCTATTTTGATCCATCAATTTTTGAAGTAGCGCCTCCCTACCTCCCTCTGTGGTTGCCGCTGCCCAATAGGTATCCATAAGTTTCTGCAGATTGTCCGCCTGTCTGTGCAGGGCTGCTTCCGCATATTTCTGTATGTTGGTATTTAAAGTGGTATAAATATTTAACCCGTCCGCCTCCAAATCGTAAGTATGCCCGTCAGGAGCAGGATTATCTTCGGCCCATAGGGCAAACTCCGCTGCTACATAATCTTTGAAGTATGCAGAAAAGGAGGATACCTTTTTAGGAGTCTGGTAATTCAATTTCAAGGGAGCTTGGGCCTTTTCAAAAGTTTCAGCGGTAATATAATCGTATTTAAGCATTTGGGATAGCACCACATTCCGTCTCTGTTCTGCCCTTTCGGGAAAATTTCTTGGATTATAATAGGACGGAGCCTTAAGGAGCCCCACCAAAGTGGCGCTTTCGGGCAAGGTTAATTCTTCTGGCGACTTATTAAAAAAACGAAATGCCGCCTTTTCGATTCCATAGATATTTTCCCCAAAAGAAACTGTATTAAAGTACAGTAATATGATATCCTCCTTATCGTAGATACTTTCCAGTCTTCTGGCAATGAATATCTCCCTAATTTTATTGATAGGCGTAGAAAGGAAGAACTGTTGCTCCCTACCGAACAAATTTTTGGCCACCTGTTGGGTAATGGTACTACCACCACCTGCATTTTGTTGCAAAATGATAGATTTTATCAATACCCTTGCATAACTTTTGTAGTCTATCCCCCTATGCTGATAAAACCGCGAATCTTCCGTTGCTACAAGTGCCTGCATTAGGGCAGGTTTTATTTGCGAACTATCTGCATTGGATCTGTTTTGAAGATAATAATACCCTATTGGCTCTTTATTGGAGGCATAGATTGTAGAAGTAACAGGGTTTTTAAGGCTTTTTAAATAAGCTTTGCTCGGTAATTTCCCAAAAGCACCTAGGTAAATAATCAGAAAAAGTAAAAACAGACTACAAAATCCGGCAATAGCCGCAAATAGCAATGATTTAAATGGATGCTGCCCAACATAGATTATAAATCTACGGAACCTTGACCAAGTTTGTGCCAAAACACTTTTTACACCTTCAATTATCATAATACCTTTTGACAAATTTCCACAATTAAAAATCGATTACAAATAAAAATAATCCAATATTCATTAATTGCTGCCTTTTTCATCTTAAATAAATTTGAGTGAGATTACATACAATAGTATCCAAGTGAACCTTTAGTTGCAAAATCTTTATTAACGTATAATTGAAACTTATAATCTAGTTTGGGAAGCAGCACATAATTTCATCAATTGCTTTGGACTGTGGTGCAGAAATCGATTGTATTGACTTATATCAGAAATAATTATAATTACACCGATTATATCTGTATTAACTTTTATAATTTGTAGTTGTTGTTTATCTTGCTGACTAATTGCTTTTTAGAGGTCCCTAATTCGTTTTAAAAGAATTATAATTTTAAGATAAATTGTAACATTTGCGTTTTATCTTTGTAAAACAATGTGGAATTCCTTTGAGCAAGGTAGATTGATAACCGCATTAAATACATATCTGAAAATACCGTATTTTTTGTTTTGACGGCACTTTACTATAGGTTTTAGTGCTTACAACGGGAAGTTTATTTACATATTAGAATCCGATCTTATGATAACACAGGTAACAAAAGGCATTAAAATTTCGGTAAACACCAGTTTTGAAGGAACTTTCTTCAAGAACTACAAAATGCATTTTGCTTTCGGCTATACCATAACCATAGAAAACCAAAGCAAGGATTCGGTTCAATTAACATCTCGTCATTGGCAGATTTATGATTCCTTGAACGAATTGGAAGTGTTGGACGGCGAAGGGGTAATTGGCAAAAAGCCGGTTATTAAACCTGGAGAATCCCATACTTACAGTTCCGGATGCCTATTGGCTTCCACCATTGGAGCTATGAAAGGCCATTACAATATGGTAGGAATAAATAATTCCGAGAAATTCAGGGTTTACATTCCCACATTTAAGTTTAGTGCCCCATTTGCACTAAATTAAATTTCAAACCCTTCTTTCTTGCTCATATTTCCGTGATGATATTTTATGGAAAACGCTGTGCGCTGTAACAACAACAGTTAATTCCATTCCTTTCACATACAATTGGAATTCTTTCCACATATTCCAAAATTCACATAGCACTTAGTTTTATTATCGCTAAAGCATTTAGTACCTTTGCCGTGAATTTGAACTTAAAAAAAATTATCATGGGCAAAGGATTTTTTCAAGTCCCCACGGCATATAACGAACCTATTAAAAGTTATGCCCCCGGCACTCCAGAGCGGGAACAAGTACTAAAACAATACCGTGTCTATTTCAATGGCAACGCAGACATTCCAATGTACATTGGAGGAAAAGATATAAAAACTGGAAATACCAGAACTATCTCCCCTCCCCACGACCATCAACACATAGTTGGCCAATACCACACTGCCAGCAAGGAAGATGTATCCAATGCCGTATCAAACGCTTTAGAAGCTAGGAAACAATGGGCAGATCTGGCATGGGAACAACGTGCTGCCATATTTCTAAAGGCCGCTGAATTGATATCGGGTCCATATAGGGCAAAAATCAATGCCGCAACTATGATTGCGCAGTCAAAAAATATACATCAGGCCGAGATTGATGCTGCCTGTGAACTAATAGATTTCCTTCGGTTCAATGTGGAATATATGTCACAGATCTACGAGGAACAACCAGATTCTGCGGAAGGTATTTGGAACAGGGTGGAATACCGTCCTTTAGAAGGTTTCATCTACGCCATAACTCCATTTAATTTCACTGCAATTGCAGGAAACCTTCCTGCAAGTGCGGCAATGATGGGAAATGTGGTATTGTGGAAACCCAGCGACAGTCAAGTGTTTTCCGCCAAGGTAATCGTGGACATCTTTAAGGAAGCCGGTTTACCCGATGGCGTTATAAATGTAGTTTACGGAGATCCTGTAATGATTACAAAAGTAGCTTTGGACAGTCCGGATTTTGCCGGAATCCACTACACTGGATCTACCCATGTATTTAAGGAATTGTGGAAACAGATTGGAAACAATATCCACAAATACAAAACCTATCCTAGGATTGTTGGCGAAACTGGTGGCAAGGATTTTATTATTGCACATCCTACCGCCAACTCAAAACAGGTTGCAACTGCCATTGTAAGGGGAGCTTTCGAATTCCAAGGCCAGAAATGTAGTGCTGCCTCTAGGGTTTATCTTCCAAAATCCATATCCAAAGAAATATTGGATTATGTAAAAACAGATGTGGAATCGTTTAACAAACCAGGTTCCCCCGAGGATATGGGCAACTTTATTACAGCCGTTATCCATGAAGCTTCTTTTGACAAATTGGCCAAGTACATTGACCAGGCAAAAAAGGACAAGAATGCCGAAATTTATGCAGGAGGAAATTATGACAAATCCAAGGGCTACTTCATAGAGCCTACAGTAATTGTTACGACCGACCCACAATACACCACCATGGAAACCGAACTTTTCGGCCCAGTGGTCACCATTTATGTTTATGAAGACAAGGATTGGTCCAAAACGCTTACATTGGTAGATAGCACCTCCGAATACGCACTTACCGGTGCCGTACTTTCTGGAGATCGTTATTCTATTGCCGAAGCAACCAAAGCATTACAGAACTGTGCGGGCAACTTTTATATTAACGACAAACCAACTGGTGCCGTTGTAGGACAACAACCATTTGGTGGCGCACGAGCTTCTGGCACCAACGACAAGGCCGGTTCTGCACAAAATCTTTTGCGTTGGGTATCCCCCAGACTAATAAAGGAAACTTTTGTTACTCCCGTAGATTATAGATACCCGTTTTTGGGATAAGGAAAAAAAACTATAATGCCAAGGCCCGTATTTGCTTTCTGCAGATACAGGCCTTTCCTATTATAAAGTTTAATGCACTCTTTAGAAAACCGCAGGGCCCTAAGTTTGTGCTGTGAAATCTATTATTTGGACCTACCAAAACCATTAAATTCGGAAAAAACCAGGGAGTAAGGACAGATTTAACAAAAAATAAACCAACTTTTACACAATTATAATGTAAATTTAACGTTAACTTATTGTAAATTTATAGTCAATTTAAAGTTAACTCTAAAGCCCAAAGTCATGAAAGAAAGTATCGAAAACACAACTCCGAAAAAAACGAAAAGTTTTTCATTTAGGAATATCCCCAATTACATTAAGGCATACGCCAAAACTTGTAGGGATTCCTATTACCACATGTTAAGTTTATAGAATTAGCCCTTAAATTTTACTGGTAAGTACACCAACTTTTTGGTTTCGAAGAATTCCTCTTCAAAAATTTCTGAAAGATTATATATTTCTACCGTACGATATTCTTTTAATTCCTCTTCCAAATCCCCTCCTTTTAAATAAAGGATTCCATTTTTGCGGTCGTGTTCTGATTTCTTTTTTATTTTGCCTTTTACCCAATGTGTAAAGGTAGGCATTGCCGCTACTGCCCTACTTACGATAAAATCGAACTGCCCTTTAACTTCTTCCACTCTTGAATTAATGGTAGTGACATTTTCAATTTCCAGTCCCGCCACAACTTCCTGAACTACTTTGATCTTTTTTCCAATAGCATCAACCAGTGTAAAATGGGTCTCTGGAAATAAAATGGCCAAGGGAATACCAGGAAAACCTCCTCCGGTACCTACATCCAATACTTCCGCCCTAGGATTAAATTTTTGAAATTTGGCTATTGCCAATGAATGTAGCACATGTCTCAAATACAGCTCATCTATATCCTTTCTGGAGACTACATTTATCTTTACGTTCCAATCCTGGTACAAATGTTGCAATTTTTCAATTTGCTGTTTCTGCAAATCCGTTAAATCCGGAAAATATTTATAAATGATTGTATAGTCCATTATGATTCGTTAAATTTTTGCAAAAATAGCACTTTAATGGGCATTGCCTAAGTTTTAACAAAGCAGTTATACATAATTTGGGCACGATTTGCCGTATATTTACAAAAAATTAAATCATGGATAATAAACCCATAAGATTTTCAAGAAAAGACTCTGCACAGTTTTTTAAAACCCTAAATAAGCGCGTTAATGATTATTTCAAGGAAAACAACCTTAAAAAGACGGGGAACTGGAAATTACATTTAAAAACCGCCATAATGTTTGCTTTGTTTTTGGCACCCTATTTTCTAATTCTAACCCTAGGACTTCCAAATTGGGCCAATTTATTGCTGACCATTACTATGGGAGTGGGCATGGCCGGAGTTGGGATGAATGTAATGCACGACGGTAACCACGGTTCCTATTCCAATAAAAAATGGGTAAACAAACTCATGGGAGGAAGTATATACATCCTTGCTGGCAACGTATACAACTGGCAGGTACAACACAATGTGCTGCACCATACCTACACCAATATACATGAACACGATGAAGATTTGGAAGCTGGAAGGATTTTGAGGTTTTCAAAGCATGCCAAATGGCACAGGTTCCATAAATTTCAGCATTTTTACTCCATACTCCTATATGGCCTTCTCACATTTAACTGGGCAATAACCACGGATTTTCAGCAAATGTACCGCTATACCAAAAGAAAATTGGCCTATGGCAAATTCCCGAATCCGTTTATGAACTGGAGTATGCTGGTAGTAACCAAACTAATATATATAACCGTTTGGATCATAGTACCTATGGTATTTCTAGATATTGCCTGGTGGAAAATTCTTTTAGGATTTTTCATAATGCATTATGTTGCCGGGGTAATTCTGAGTGTCGTTTTTCAATTGGCACATGTGGTGGACGAAGCGGAAACGCCACTTCCCGAAAAGGACGGTACCATGAAAAATACTTGGGCCATTCATCAATTGTTCACTACAGTAAACTTTGGTACCAAAAACCGTATAGTAAACTGGTTTACAGGAGGCTTAAACCATCAAGTGGAACATCATATTTTCCCAAACATCAGTCATATACATTACACAAAAATTGCCAAAATTGTTAAAGAGACTGCAAATGAGTTTAATTTGCCATACAACGAATATAAAACTACCAGAAAAGCTATAATTTCGCACTTCAAACATCTAAAGGAACTGGGCAAAAAACCCAAATTTCAATATCAGTAAATTATAACATAAAAATGAAGAACCATTTATCCGATCGGATCAATTCCATGTCCACCTCGGCCACATTGGCTATGGCCGCTAAAGCCAGAGAATTAAAAAATGAAGGTAAAGATATCATTGGCTTAAGTCTTGGGGAACCCGACTTTAATATCCCTGATTTCATCAAGGAAGCCGCCAAAGAGGCCATAGACCAGAATTACAGCAGCTATTCCCCTGTGGATGGTTATGCTGATTTAAAACAAGCCATTGCTAATAAATTTAAACGAGACAATGGACTTACTTATGGCCTTAACCAGATTGTAGTCTCTACAGGAGCTAAACAATCCTTGGCCAATATTGCTATGGTAATGCTCAATGATGGTGACGAGGTTATTCTACCAGCTCCTTATTGGGTAAGTTATAGCGATATCGTTAAATTGGCCCAAGGTGTGCCGGTAGAAGTACCTACAAGTATTGACACCGATTTTAAGATGACGCCCGAACAATTGGAGAAGGCCATTACCCCAAAGACCAAAATGATGTGGTTCAGCTCCCCTTGTAATCCAAGTGGATCTGTTTACAACAAGGAAGAGCTGGAAGGTTTGGCCAAAGTATTGAGAAAGTATCCCAACATTTTTGTAGTATCCGATGAAATATATGAGCATATCAATTTCAGGGGAGGTCATGTAAGTATTGCCAATATTGAAGGCATGTATGACCGCACCATTACGGTAAACGGTGTTTCCAAGGCATTTGCAATGACCGGATGGCGTATTGGATATATAGGAGGTCCGGATTGGATTGCCAAGGCCTGTACGAAATTTCAGGGACAGATTACCAGTGGTGCCAATTCTATTGCGCAACGCGCAACCATAGCTGCTCTTAATGCCCCAATATCCTCCATTAAATTTATGATCGACGAATTCCATAAGAGACGCGATCTTGTTTTGGAACTTTTGGGAGAAATAAAGGGATTCAACCTTAATGTCCCTGAGGGAGCATTTTATGTATTTCCCGATATCTCCAGTTTCTTTGGAAAAACAATTAATGGAACATTGATCAATAATGCTTCTGATTTTGCTCTGTACCTTTTGGAAAAGGCAAATGTAGCTACCGTAACCGGTGAAGCTTTTGGAAATGATAATTGCATACGTATTTCCTACGCGGCCTCAGAAAAGGAACTAAGGGAAGCAATGGCCAGAATAAAAGCAGTCTTATAATACAGACTTTAGTTATAAAAAAAATGGACGCCTGTTAGGACGTCCATTTTTTTATTTTCTAACTATTCTAAGTACGTTTCCAAAAATAGGGCGAAAACAGAATCAATACCGTAAATAGTTCCAACCTGCCCAAAAGCATTAGAAATCCACACCACCATTTCCCCAAGGTCGGAAGGCTATTAAAATTGGCCAACGGATTTAACGTACCCAAGGCCGGACCTACATTTCCCAGCGAGGATGCGGCACCGCCAACTGCACTTTCAAAGTCCAGTCCAAGTGCCCCAAGTACCAAAGACCCAATAATAAACAACAACATATAGAGCACGAAGAAGGCAATTATATTATATACAATATTTTCAGGCACCGTCTTATTGTTATACCTAACAGGAATGATGGCATTAGTATGAAGTGTACGCTTAAATTCCAATAGCCCATTCTTAATAATAAGCAAGTGCCTCATCACCTTGATCCCACCGGCTGTTGAACCGGCAGAACCCCCAAGGAAAAACAGCCCAAAAAAGAAAATGGTTAAAAAGGGAGTCCAGGAAGTAAAATCGGCCGTAACAAAACCTGTGGTCGTTATTACCGAGACCACTTGAAACAAGGTATGTCTAAAGGCGCTTTCCCCCTCTCCCAATACCATGGGGTGAAAATCTGACACGGGTACATTGGCCTGAAAATAAACTACCAAACTTGCTACTATGGTAAAACAAAAAATAAAAATGGAATAGAATTTAAATTCCTCATCCATTATCACTTTTTGCACCTTGCCCTTAAAGGCATAATAGCTAAGCACAAAATTACTACCGGCCAAAAACATAAACAAAATAACAATGTATTGTATCAAAGGTTGATCGTTCCAATAAGCCATACTGGCGTTTTTGGTAGAAAAACCTCCAGTGGAAAGGGTTGCCAAAGAATGGTTTACAGCATCAAAAAAGGACATTCCGGCCAATTTCAACAATAAGGTTTCGGCCACAGTATAGCTAAAGTAAATTAACCAAAGTCGCTTGGCTGTATCAGTAATCCTAGGATGTAATTTGTCCCCGCTTGGCCCTGGAGCCTCAGCGGCAAACAATTGCATTCCGCCAATACCCAATAGTGGCAAAATAGCAATAGCTAGAACTATAATCCCCATCCCACCTATCCAATGGGTTAAACTCCTCCACAACAGGATTCCTTCCGGTAAAGCCTCTATATCGTCCACTACCGAGGCACCAGTAGTAGTATAACCGGACATAGTCTCAAAAAAGGCGTTGGTAACATCTGGAATGGCCCCTGAAAAAAGATAGGGCAACATCCCCGAGGCGGACATGACCAACCAACCAAAAGTAACAATGATGTATCCTTCCTTTCGTTTAACCTCTTTTTTGTGGTTTCGCGTATAGAACATGGCCAAAACACCAACCAGCATTGTAACTACTGCCGCAAGGGTAATATCCAAAGTAGCCCCATCGTTATAGACTCCACTTACCACTGCAGCCAAAATCATAAAAAACCCATTACAAAGTAATAGCAATCCCATGAGGTGAATGATAATTTTCGAATTTAGGCCCATACTATAGGAATAGCTTTTCAATTTTTGGAATGGCACTTGGCAAACAACATACCACTACCCTATCGCCCTCTGTAATTCTAAATCCCCCTAAGGCTATAATCCCTTGATTATCACGGATTACACCACCAATGGTTGCCTCCCTGGGAAATTCAAGCTCCCTAATTATTTGGCCGTTTACCTGAGATGTTGGCTTAACAATGAATTCCAAAATCTCTGCATTTAAATTATTCAGCCGGGTCATCGCCACTATTTCCCCTTTCCGGATATGCCTGAAGATATTATTAGCAGCCAACAGCTTTTTATTGAGCAGGGTATCTATCCCTATGGAATGGGATAATTGAAAATAATCCATGTTCTCCACTAGGGCAATTGTCTTTTTAACATTCTTGGATTTGGCCACCAAGCAAGACATTATATTCGTTTCAGAATTTCCGGTAACAGCTACGAAAGCATCCATGGCCTCAAGATTTTCCTCCTCCAACAGTTCTACATTTCTACCATCGCCATTAATAATAAGGGCATTGGGCAGTTCATCCGCCAAATCGAAAGCCTTTTCCTTATTTTTTTCTATAAGTTTAACATTGAACTTATTTCTGCAAAGATCCCTCGCGGTTTTAAAACCCACCTTACTGCCACCAAGTATCATTACGTTTTTGATTTCCTTTTTTTCCTTCCCGGTGAGCTTGTACAGTTCATCCAAGCCCTCTCTGGAAGTTATAAAGTACACCTGATCATTATCCTTAAAAACAGTATCCCCCCTAGGCACTATAGTGTATTGGGTACCCATCCTTTGAATAGCAATGGGCATAAAATGTAGCTCAGGAAATATCGTTGCTGCTTCCTTAACAGTCTTTCCTACAAAAGGTGCGGTACTTGGCAAGGATACCCCCACCATGATCAAAAGGCCCTCCTCAAATTCGTAGGTATTGTTAAACGCGGATTGATTCAACAAAAGTTGAATTTCCGTAGCGGCCAAAGCCTCTGGAGAAATAAGCTCATCGATTCCCAAGTCGGGAAATCTAATAGCCTCTTTATTATGAATAAACTCAGCGTTGGAAATACGGGCTATGGTTCGCTTACATCCCAATTGTTTTGCCAACATACACAAGGTAATATTGGTGGTCTCCGAAGAGGTTACTCCAATAACTAGGTCGGATTTCTCTACCTGGGCATCCTTTAAAATGGCAATGGAAGTAGCGTCCCCCCTAAGCACCCTAATATCCAAATGACTGTCCGCATAAGATAAACTATCCTTATTAGTGTCTATAAGAGTAATATCCTGGGATTCGTAGGACAGTAATTTAGCCAAATGAAAACCTACTTCACCAGCCCCTGCAATAATAATTTTCATCCGTTATATAAATTGTTTTTCATCAACCGAAGTACACAATATTTAATGGTTAATCCTGTGTTGTAATAGTTTTACACCTTAAGTCTCCTAAATTTAATTATAAACCAAATCTATTTCCTTTGAATAACTCCTTTTTGAATTTTGAATTAAATCCACTTTTCCCATATTAGGAAAGAAGCTTGCCAAATCTTATTTCAATTAAAATCTGACTCTAAGCGCGACAAAATTACATAATTAAATTGGGTTGTATTCTAAAATATGCCAGTTAAGCAAATAGAGATCATCTCTTATTGTAAAAATTAGAAGTATAACTTTAGGTCTATATAGTATCTTTACCAAAAAATTTAATGATTATGGCTAAAAAGGTGACCCCTTATAAAGATTCAACGCTGGGCAAAAAGGAACAGGTTACAAAAATGTTCGATACTATTTCCGGAAATTACGATGGACTTAATAGGGTTATATCTTTTGGAATAGATATTAAATGGCGAAAGCGCGTAGTATCCATAGTCTCCAAAAAAAATCCCAACAAAATTTTGGACATAGCTACCGGAACGGGCGATTTGGCCATTAACATGACCAAAACTGGAGCCAAAGAGATTATCGGTTTGGATATCTCTCCCGGAATGTTGGAAGTTGGCAAAAGGAAAATTTCGGAAAAAAATCTGGGGAACACTATCAAGATGATTGTTGGTGACAGTGAAAATCTGCCTTTTGAAGACAATTCCTTTGATGCCATTACAGTTGCCTTTGGCGTACGGAATTTCGAAAATCTCGAAAAAGGACTTCAGGAAATATATCGGGTATTAAAGCCTGAAGGCTCATTTGTAGTGCTTGAAACCTCTATTCCCACCAAAACACCCTATAAACAGGGTTATAAATACTATACCAAATTCATCCTACCGGCCATTGGGAAGTTATTTTCCAAAGATCGCAGTGCCTATGCCTATTTATCCGAATCCGCAGCTGCCTTTCCCCATGGAAAAGAGTTCAACAATATTTTGGCTAAAATTGGGTTTATAGGTATAGACAATAGACCCCAAACATTTGGGGTTGCCTCTATTTACGTAGCTACAAAATAAAATATGAAAAATATTTTTGTTCTTTTAATTGTTTTTTGTGCACTAGGCAACACAGCCAATGCCCAGTTTAATGAAAAACCCGTAATGAATCTTGAAAATGAGGACGAGCCATTACTAAATTGGGGATATTTTTTAGGTTTCAATCAATACGACTTTAAATTTAAATACAAAGACGATCTACCCGATATTTTGGTGGACAAATCATTTGGATTCAATGTAGGACTGATTGGGGAACTGCGTCTCAACAAATTTTTGGATCTTCGCTTTGAACCGGGATTGCATTACAACCAGAGAAATTTAGGCTTTCCTGGATTTGATAACGAAAGGGATGCCATTAGGGAGGTAAAGTCGACCTATATTAACTTTCCCTTGCTCCTAAAAGTCAGTACCCTAAGACTAGGGAACTGGAAACCATTTCTGGTTGGCGGGGCGTCTACCTCATTAAACTTGGGTAGTAATGAACAAAGTTTGGACGATAACAGCAGTGCCACTTTCCGAATGAAAAAGACCACCTATTATTACGAAATGGGTTTTGGAATAGATTTCTATTTGGAATATTTCAAGTTCACTCCCTCTATCCGCGGAGTTTTTGCCATTAATGATGAATTGGTGCGTGATAATGACCCCAATAGCCCATGGACAGGCAATGTTGAAGCAATGATGACAAGAGGACTCTTTGTCAATTTTACCTTTGAGTAAAGAATTACCCCCTTCTAATTTCGTTCAACAAAATAGCAGTGGCCGTTGCCACATTTAAACTTTCGGCAGTTTTGAGTCCGAACTGCGGAATGCTAATTTTTTTGTCTACTAAAGCTTCAATGGCTTCCGACACCCCATTGGCCTCGTTCCCCATAACCAATATTCCCTTTTTGGGAAATTTCTCCTTATAAACCTCGGTACCATCCATAAACGCGCCATAGACCGGAACTTCGGAATTGCTAAAAATTCTTTGTAAATCCCCGTACACAATATTCACCCTACTAATGGAGCCCATAGTAGCCTGTAGGACTTTAGGATTATAACAATCAACGGAATTGGATGAACATATTAGGCTCTTGACCCCAAACCAATCGCAAAGGCGGATAATAGTACCCAAATTTCCAGGATCCCGAACATCATCCAAAGCAATGGCCCAGTCAGAAAAATCCAATGGCTCCGATACCGGAATATGAAATACGCCCAAGACCTTATTTGGCGTGGACAATCCGCTCATTTTTTTCAATTCCCCCTCACTTATCACCGCAACCAAATCCCCCTTAAACTCCAGCATGGCGCTGTCCGTAACATATATTTTATAGACCTTCAGGGAAGAATTAAGTAGTTCCCTAACTGTCTTTATCCCCTCCACCACAAACAACTTGTTTTGTGTTCGGTACTTTTTTTGCTGTAAATTTTTTATAAATTTTATTTGGCTTTTAACAACCATACAAATAATGTATTTTTGACTTCTATGAGGACACGGCCGTGTATGCATTTAAACATTACGAAAATAGGATTATTATTGCTAGTAATTGCAATTACCTCCTGCAATGCAACAAAAAGAGTTGGCGAAGACGAGCTCCTGCTGACCAAAAACCTTATTTATGCCGATAGTGTAAAAATTACCAATGAGGATATACATAGCCTTATTTTTCAAAAACCCAACAGCACCCTTTTGGGATATCCCCTACGACTAAATCTTTACAACCTGGCGAAGAAAAATCCAGATTCTTCCTATCAGGTCTGGTTGCACAAAAAAGAAAAAAGAGAGCAGCGCCTCATCAATATCCTATCCAAAAAACAGGTGGAAAGATTAGGGGAGTCCTTTTTGGTCAAAGGAGCCAGCGTATGGCTAAAGAATATTGGTGAACCTCCTACCATCATAGATACCTCAAGAACAAGAAGGTCGTTGCAAAGACTGAATGCCTATTATAAAAGTAAGGGGTATTTTAACAACTCTACGACTTATGAAATAGATACCAGTGCCAAAAAGCAGAGGGCCGTCATGAACTACAAATTAGATCTGGGGACCCCTTATCTCATAGACTCGGTATCCACGAATATTACCTCCTCCGCTTTAGACTCCATTAACAAGGCAAACAAAAGTAATTCCTTTATAAAATCAGGGCAACGGATCGACCTCGACAATTTTAATAGTGAAAGGGAACGATTGACCAATCTTTTCAGAAACACGGGAATCCATAACTTTCAAGAAAGTTCCATTTCATACGATTTAATTGGCGACACTACCAAACTGGGTAACAATCAAAAACTGGATATCCTTTTAAATATCGAAGATCTAAAAACTAGGTCGGATAATGCCCTTTCCACTTCGGAGTATAAGGTACATACCTTTAAGAAGATCAATATTTACACCAATTACACCTTTAATAATGGATTGGACAGCCTTAAAAAGGTAGACTATAAAGATTTCACGATCTTTTACCAAGGAAAATTGCGATACAAGCCAAAAACACTTACGGATGCCGTATTCCTAAAAAAAGATAGTATTTACAGGGAAATTAACCGGATTAGAACGTATAGACAAATTACCAATCTTAATACTTTTAAATATCCCAATATTGAATTCGTAGCAGATAGTACAACTTCAGAATTAACGGCCAACATATATCTGTCTCCCCGTCCTAAATATTCCCTGGGCACCGATTTTGATGTAACCCACTCCAATATTCAATTTTTAGGAATAGGGTTTAGTCCTTCCCTACAAGCTAGAAACCTGTTCAAAGGAGCAGAAAATCTGAGTATTTCGGGAAGAATAAGCATAGGGGCTTCCAGTGATCCGGATATAGCGGACAACCGCTTTTTCAACATTTTGGAAACGGGAGCCGATATCAACCTTAATTTACCCCGAATTTGGTTCCCCTTCGTAAACACCTCCAGAATTATACCCAATTATATGCTCCCCAAAACCAAATTATCCATTGGAACAAGTTTTCAACAGAATATTGGTCTGGACAAGCAAACCTTTAATACGGTTTTTGGTTATAATTGGTCCCCAACAGATTTCAAAAAGAATGCTGCCGAGCTTCTCAATGTTCAATTTGTCCGCAACGTAAACCCCAATAGATTTTTTACGGTCTACCAAAACACCTATGAAAATCTGGATGAAATCGCCGACAACTACGAAACTGAACCTGCCCTGGCCGATTATTTTGAGACCGTTGATGGAAGTACGGATCCCCAGCTGATTGTTCCGGAAGGCACTACAGGCTTTACCAACGCCATTCTAAATGGAGAGATATCTTCCAGTGCCACGGATTATGAGGACGTTAGCAGTATTGAAGAAAGACGCATAAGACTTACTGAAAACAATTTAATTTTCGCAAGCAATTACACTTTTACGAAAAATAATAAAACCAGCACCACGGATAGCGATTTTTATCAGTTTAGGTTAAAATTGGAAAGTGCAGGCAACCTATTGTCCGGAATTTCCAAAATAATCCCATTCTACAGCAGTGACGATGACAAACTCTTGGTTTTTAACGTACCCTTTTCCCAATATGTTAAAACGGAATTTGACTTTATAAAACATTGGAGCACCTCAAGGACCAATGTACTGGCCTTTAGGGGTTTCTTTGGTATTGCGATTCCTTATGGAAATTCGGACAACATACCCTTTGTAAGAAGTTATTTCGCCGGCGGGTCCAACGATAACCGTGCATGGTTGCCTTATTCCTTGGGACCAGGCAGGACCGAAGACGTAAACGACTTTAACGAGGCAAATTTAAAAATCGCCTTCAATTTGGAATATAGGTTTCCAATTGTAGGAGATATTAAAGGGGCACTATTTGCCGATGCCGGTAACATCTGGAATGCCCTGGACAATGTTACCGATGAGAAGGCAACCTTTGAAAATTTGGGGTCCTTGGCAGACATCGCTTTGGGAACAGGTCTTGGAATCCGTTACGATTTTACGTATTTTGTATTCAGGTTGGATATGGGTCTTAAAACCTATAATCCCGCTGAAGAATCTTCTAAAAGATGGTTTAGGGACTACAATCTGTCCAATGCAGTATTCAACATAGGTATAAATTATCCTTTTTAAAGCTGATTATTTTATTACTTTTGTCCCATCTTTTTAATTAACTACACTAAAACAAGAATATGGCACACAATATTAAACCAGGAGTTGCAACCGGAGATGAGGTACAGAAAATCTTCAATTATGCTAAAGAAAAAGGATTTGCATTACCTGCTGTTAATGTTATAGGATCGAACACTATTAACGGAGTTTTGGAAACTGCTGCCAGTTTAAATGCTCCCGTAATTATACAGTTCTCTAACGGGGGGGCACAGTTCAATGCAGGAAAAGGTTTATCCAATGACGGCCAGCAAGCCGCCATTTTAGGTGCCGTGGCAGGAGCAAAACACGTTCATCAATTGGCCGAAGCCTATGGCGCAACCGTTATATTGCACACAGACCACTGCGCCAAAAAATTATTGCCTTGGATAGATGGTTTGTTGGATGCAAGTGAAAAACATTTTAAGGAAACAGGAAAACCGCTATACAGCTCACATATGATAGACTTATCGGAGGAGCCTATAGAGGAGAATATTGAAATTTGTAAAAAATATCTTGCCAGAATGAGCAAGATGGGAATGACCTTGGAAATAGAATTGGGAATCACAGGAGGTGAAGAGGATGGTGTGGACAACTCCGATGTGGACGATTCCAAGCTATATACCCAACCGGAAGAGGTTGCCTATGCCTACGAAGAGCTATCCAAAGTGAGCCCTAAATTTACCATCGCCGCCGCATTTGGCAATGTACACGGTGTTTACAAGCCAGGAAACGTAAAATTGACCCCAAAAATCCTTAAAAATTCTCAAGAATTTATCACTAAGAAATACGGTGTGGAACACAACCATATCGATTTCGTATTCCATGGTGGATCGGGATCTACCGTTGAGGAAATACGTGAGGCTATTGGATATGGTGTTATTAAAATGAATATTGATACCGATTTACAGTATGCCTTCTTGGAAGGGATCAGGGACTATGTTCAAGATAAAAAGGATTATTTGCAATCCCAGATCGGGAATCCAAACGGGGCCGACGAGCCAAATAAAAAGCATTACGACCCACGTGTTTGGTTAAGAGAAGGAGAAAAAACGTTTGTTACACGTCTTAAAAAGGCTTTTGAAGACCTAAATAATGTGAATACCCTATAATCCCCTAACCCAAAAAGAAAGCTTATGTCGTCTTGGTTTAAAAGAAAGGAAAAAGGAATACAAACTGCAACGGACCAGAAAAAGGATACCCCAAGGGGCCTTTGGTACAAATCACCTACCGGAAAAATTGTTGAATCCGATGAGTTGGCAAAAAATTATTATGTTAGCCCAGAAGATGATTATCATGTACGCATAGGTAGTAAGGAATATTTCGAAATTCTTTTCGACAACAACAAGTTTACAGAATTGGATGCCAAACTAACTTCCAAGGATCCATTAAAATTTGAGGATACCAAGAAGTATGTGGATCGTTTAAAGGCGGCCGAAGCAAAAACAGGCCTTAAGGATGCTGTTAGGACCGGAGTGGGCAAATCCCTGGGAAAAGATGTAGTTATTTGCTGTATGGACTTCAGCTTTATTGGTGGTTCTATGGGCAGTGTGGTAGGAGAAAAAATAGCAAGGGGAATCGATCATTCTATCAAAAAGAAAATGCCCTTTGTAATGATTTCCAAATCTGGCGGTGCACGTATGATGGAAGCAGCATTGTCACTTATGCAATTGGCCAAGACATCAGCTAAGTTGGCACAACTTGCGGATGCAGGCATCCCATATATTTCTTTATGCACGGATCCCACTACTGGAGGAACAACAGCTTCCTATGCCATGCTAGGAGATATCAATATTTCCGAACCAGGGGCCTTGATCGGTTTTGCCGGACCCCGTGTGGTTAAAGAGGCAACCGGTAAAGAATTACCGGAAGGGTTTCAGACTGCCGAATTCCTACAGGAACATGGATTTTTAGACTTTATCGTCCATCGCAGGGATCTTAAGAAGAAAATTAATCTTTATATAGATTTAATAGAAAACAACCCTGTAAGAGTTTAAAAAAAGCCCTGATCATGATCAGGGCCTTTTTAATTAAGCAATTACTCTACCTATTAAATCTTCTTAGCCAAATATCCTTGGTTTCTCCATTTGGAAAGGTCAACATTCCCTTGGCATCACAAGTACCATCTCCAAAATCGAGGCTCACCGTAGTTTCGTTTTTTACAATCTCCAAGACCCCGCTAACGATAAACCGGCAGGACAATTCCCTGCGGAGGGAGCTCATGGTTTCCCTGGAATAAACATCACCTTCCTTATTGGTAAAGGTACCCTTACCGGAAATAAGAAAAACATTATCGGCCCAAAATCCGGAACCATATCCCGCTACCCATTCCCGTGTCCTAGTTCCTGTAAAACTGGCAACACTACCGTCCGGCCATACTCCGTTATAACTGGCTACGGCATCGGATTGGGGGTTTCCATTGTCATTGGAACGTTTTCGCACCAAGGTGGCTCCCCCTGTTACCGCCACCTCATTAAAGGTGAAATCCTCCAAGGAAAGGCTAATAGTCTTGGTAGCTGCATCCATATCCTTGGCATAACTTAAACGGATAATTCCACTTAATAGATTACCATTGGGCAGCTCGCAACCCTCTCCAAAATCTACGCTAGTTTCTTTGGTATCATTGGTAACCGCTGTTGTTATAGTGACACATTCTGGCAAATAATTGGATAGAAAGAACGCTTTTGAGGTAGCCCTGATCTCTTCGGTGGCATATACATCCTCACCTATGTTGGCAATTTCCTCCGAAATTAAATCGGCCTCATCGCTGGCGACAAGTTCGGCAACTTCAAAGGTGTTATCTTCTTCCACACCGGTGGACTCTTCATTGTTACAGGAACCCATTACCAATAAGACCATGAGCAACCATCCTGTTAAATTCGATTTTTTGAGACTTTTTTTCATCTGTTTTGATTTAAATGTTTACAATAAGAAAAATTTCAATTCAATCGCTGGCCAGCACTCTGATCCGTTACCGCCAGTTTGGCAATAACATTTCTTTAACGTTTTATAATAGGACGCCATATTCCTAAAAAAGTTTAATCCCCCTTTTAAAAAATATTGGGATTGCATAAGGTTTCTAAAAAAAAGTTTATCTTTGCGCCCTGATTGAAAATCAATCATGTACATAAAAATCATTAAAATAATATTGGAATGTATTTAACTAAAGAAGTAAAGGCCGAGATTTTTAAGAAACACGGCGGGGAAGAAAAAAACACAGGTTCTGCTGAAGGGCAGATTGCCTTGTTTACCCACAGAATCAACCACTTGACCGAGCATTTGAAAAAGAACCGTAAGGATTTTAACACGGAGCGCTCATTGGTAAAGTTGGTAGGTAAGAGAAGATCTCTTCTAGATTATTTAATTAAGAAGGATATCACTAGATATCGTGCCATAATTAAAGAATTAGGAATCAGAAAATAATTTACCAAAAGGGGAAAGTGTTACTTTCCCCTTTTTTACAATATCAATAGTATTGTTTTCAATACTATTGTAAAGCCCCGAAGGCTTTCCTTTGGGCACAAACAAAAAGCTTGCACATAGTTTTTCATTGGTCAACAACACACAACTACAACACAACAACACGTCTATAACAGACGAAAGACCATTGTTTAACAAACCTGTAACGAGACAGGTTTTAATTCGTATTTATGATACCAAAAGTATTTAGAGAGGTCATTGACCTTGGGGACGGTAGGGAAATTTCTATCGAAACCGGAAAATTGGCAAAACAGGCCCATGGTTCTGTTGTTGTTCAGTCTGGAAAATGTATGTTGTTATGTACAGTAGTTTCCAATTACAAACAAAGTGATGTGGATTTCCTTCCGCTAACGGTAGATTACCGTGAAAAATTTGCAGCTTCAGGACGTTACCCAGGAGGTTTCTTCAAAAGAGAAGCAAGACCTAGTGACGGCGAAGTATTGACTATGAGATTGGTGGATCGTGTTTTACGTCCGCTTTTCCCTAAGGACTACCATGCTGAAACCCAGGTGATGATCCAATTGATGTCCCATGATGAGGATGTTATGCCCGATGCTATGGCCGGATTGGCCGCTTCCGCTGCCATCCAACTTTCAGATTTCCCATTTGAATGTGCTATTTCAGAGGTACGTGTTGGTCGTATTGATGGTGAATTCATCATCAATCCAACAAGGGCCCAATTATTAGTATCGGATATGGATATGGTCATTGGAGCTTCAGCAGATTCTGTTATGATGGTTGAAGGTGAAATGAAAGAGATTTCCGAGGAGGAAATGGTAGAGGCTATTAAATTTGCCCATGATGCCATTAAGGTACAATGTGCTGCCCAACTTAAGTTGGCAGAAGCATTTGGCAGAAAAGAAGTTCGTGAATACGAGCCAGAAAGGGAAGATGAGGCTTTGGCCAAAAAAATCCACGACATGGCTTATGATAAGGTTTATGCCATTGCAAAAGCCGGTTCTGCTAAACACGAAAGAAGTGCAGCATTCGACGCCATAAAAGAAGAAATAAAAGCTACTTTCTCTGAGGAAGAATTGGCAGATTTCGGGGATATGGTTTCCAGATACTACTACAAAGCTGAAAAAGCTGCGGTTAGGGACCTTACCTTAAATGACGGACTTCGTTTGGATGGAAGAAAAACAGATGAAATTAGACCGATCTGGTGTGAGGTGGATTATCTACCTTCAACACACGGATCCGCTATTTTTACACGTGGAGAAACTCAAGCTTTGGCTACGGTTACTTTGGGAACATCAAGGGAAGCCAACCAAATAGACATGCCATCGTTTGAAGGAGAGGAAACTTTCTATCTACATTATAACTTCCCACCTTTCTCAACTGGAGAAGCCAGACCTATTAGAGGTACTTCCCGTAGAGAGGTAGGACATGGTAACTTGGCCCAACGTGCCCTAAAAGGAATGGTCCCTGAGGATTGTCCTTATACAGTTCGTGTGGTATCCGAAGTATTGGAATCCAACGGTTCGTCTTCTATGGCTACGGTTTGTGCCGGAACCATGGCATTGATGGACGCTGGGGTACAACTGAAGAAACCTGTATCCGGTATTGCTATGGGATTGATTTCCGATAGTGAATCAGGAAAATACGCTGTATTATCCGATATACTTGGTGATGAGGATCATCTTGGGGATATGGACTTTAAAGTTACTGGTACTGCAGACGGAATTACCGCTTGCCAAATGGACATTAAAGTAAAGGGGTTATCCTATGAAATTTTGGTTAATGCCTTAAAACAGGCTGGAGCTGGACGTTTGCACATACTTGGCAAATTAGTAGATACTATTGCTTCACCTAATGCAGATGTTAAACCACATGCTCCTAAAATGGTCACCAGAGTTATTCCTGGCGAATTCATTGGAGCATTGATAGGACCTGGAGGAAAAGTAATCCAAGAATTACAAAAAGCATCCAAAACTACTATCGTCATCAATGAAGATCCGATTACTGAAGAAGGTATTGTTGAAATATTAGGTACCTCACAAGAAGGTATCGATATGGTTCTTACCAAAATCGATTCCTTATTATTTAAACCAGTGGTAGGTAGCGCATATGAGGTAAAGGTCATCAAAATGTTGGATTTTGGTGCCGTTGTGGAATATTTGGACGCTCCAGGTAACGAGGTATTGCTTCATGTATCCGAATTGGCTTGGGAAAGAACCGAAAATGTTTCCGATGTGGTAAATATGGGAGATGTTTTTGACGTTAAATACTTAGGTACAGACCCCAGAACAAGAAAAGAAAAAGTTTCACGTAAGGCTTTATTGCCAAAACCTGAAGGCTTTAAGGAAAGACCACCACGAGAAGATCGCGGAAGAAATGACAGAGGCAACGATAGAAATAGAGATAGGGATCGTAAGCCAAGAAGGGACTAGTTTTTAAATAACAGTCATAGTACCAAAGCCACGTTTTACCTTTTTTAAGGGAGAGCGTGGCTTTTTTCATGCATTTTATCTAAAAAAACAAAATAAAGCGGACCATTTGTAACATTTCCAACTTTTGTACGTATAAACTAATGCAGCTTATGCTTAATGCACATAATTTAGAAAGATAAAATTTCGATGAGACAGCTTAAAATTACAAAACAGGTTACCAATAGAGAAACTGCTTCTTTAGATAAATACTTACAGGAAATTGGTAAGGTTGATTTAATTACGGCAGATGAAGAAGTAGAATTGGCACAACGGATCAAGGCAGGGGATCAACGTGCACTTGAGAAATTGACCAAGGCCAATTTACGATTTGTGGTTTCCGTTGCAAAGCAATACCAAAATCAAGGTTTGACCCTTCCGGATTTGATCAACGAAGGTAACCTTGGCTTGATAAAAGCTGCACAGCGTTTTGATGAGACACGTGGTTTTAAATTTATATCCTATGCGGTGTGGTGGATTCGCCAGTCCATATTACAGGCTCTGGCAGAACAATCGCGTATTGTAAGACTACCTTTGAACAAGATCGGGTCTATCAATAAGATCAACAAGACTTTTGCTTTCTTGGAGCAAGCCCATGAAAGACAACCTTCTGCGGAAGAGATTGCCAAGGAATTGGACATGACCGTGGAAGATGTAAAACAATCACTTAAAAATTCCGGGCGTCACGTATCCATGGATGCTCCCTTGATAGACGGTGAAGATTCCAACCTTTACGATGTATTGCGTAGTGGGGAATCACCAAATCCGGACAGGGAATTGTTGCACGAATCGCTAAGAACCGAAATAGAAAGAGCGTTGGAAACCTTGACGCCAAGGGAAGCAGATGTAATTCGTTTGTACTTTGGCTTGGCAGGACAACATTCTATGACCTTGGAGGAAATTGGGGAAACTTTTGACCTTACCAGGGAAAGGGTTCGTCAAATAAAGGAGAAAGCTATTAGAAGGCTAAAACACACTTCAAGAAGCAAAATCCTAAAAACATATCTTGGTTAATCCAAACAATTAAAATTTTTGTGCAATTGCTTGTCCTCATTGGAAAGCTAGTGTAAAAATCGTAAATTGTATACAGTAACAACAGTTATCATGACTGTTCGTTTTTTGATTGATGAATAAACTCCGGCTGATTACCGGAGTTTTTTTGTTAATGCAACTCATAATTGTAGCCAAAACCCAACCATGTCACCAAAAATTAGTTCTTTACCAGATAAATTAAATATTCCCATTACCCCAAACACCACTATCTTTGTATCACCGTACACAATTATTCTATGGCGAAAGACCTCCTTTTAATAACACCTCCCTTTACCCAGTTGAACACCCCTTATCCGGCAACGGCTTATTTAAAAGGCTTTTTAAATACCCAGGGCATCAGTGCTTTTCAAATGGATTTGGGCATTGAGGTTATATTAAAAATTTTCTCCAAAGACGGAATTCGGAATATTTTTGACTATGCCCAGGCAAACAATTCTATTAGCTCGGACAACTGTCATAGAATAAACGCCTTAAAGGAAGATTATTTAAAGACCATAGATTCCGTTGTTTCCTTTTTACAGGGACATAATGCCACCTTTGCCAGGCAAATATGTACTCCAAACTTTTTGCCTCAGGCAGCGAGATTTGATCAATTGGACGATTTGGAATGGGCTTTCGGCATTATGGGACATCAGGATAAGGCAAAACACCTGGCCACCTTATATCTGGAAGACCTGTCCGATTTTATTGTGGAATGTGTCGATGAAAATTTTGGCTTTAGTCGTTACGCAGAGCGATTGGGAAGGAGCGCCAATTCCTTTAATGAACTCTACCAGCATTTGCAAAGTAACATTACCTATATAGATCAATTGACCCTGGACATTTTGGCTGAGAGACTCAGTACGGTTAAACCAAAATTGGTCTGTTTTTCCGTTCCCTTCCCGGGCAACTTGTACAGTGCGTTTAGAGGTGCCCAATTTATAAAGAAAAACCATCCAAAAATCCAAGTATCCATGGGTGGGGGATTTCCGAATACGGAACTCAGGTCTCTTACGGATACAAGGGTTTTTGAATTCTTTGATTATATCACTCTGGATGACGGGGAACTGCCCTTGGAGCTGTTGACGGCCCATTGCCTGGAAGCCCAACCTGACGATAGCAAAGCCCTTCTAAAAAGAACCTTTTTAATAAAGGACGAAGCAGTATTTTACAATAATCACTCTCCCAGAACAGATTACAAGCAAAGCGAGGTGGGCACCCCTGATTATTCGGATTTGTTATTGGACAAGTACATCTCCGTCATAGAAATTGCCAACCCCATGCACAGCCTGTGGAGCGATGGCCGTTGGAACAAACTTACCATGGCACATGGTTGCTATTGGGGCAAATGCACCTTTTGCGATATCTCCCTGGACTATATAAAAATCTATGAGCCCATTGCCGCCAAACTCTTGGTAGACCGAATGGAGAAGCTCATTGCACAAACCGGCGAAAGTGGATTTCATTTTGTGGATGAAGCCGCACCCCCTGCCTTAATGAGGGCCTTGGCGCTGGAAATCATAAAAAGAAATCTAACCGTTAGCTGGTGGACCAATATTAGGTTCGAAAAGAGCTTTGGCCGGGATCTCTGCAAATTGTTAAAGGCATCGGGCTGCATTGCCGTTTCCGGAGGCCTGGAGGTGGCTTCGGACCGATTGTTGGCATTGATCCAAAAAGGGGTTACCGTGGAGCAGGTAGCCAAAGTTAACCGTAATTTTTCGGAAGCAGGTATAATGGTACATTGCTATCTTATGTACGGCTACCCTACCCAAACGGTCCAAGAAACCGTAGATAGCCTGGAAATGGTTCGACAAATGTTTCAATTGGGGATACTACAATCGGGCTTCTGGCATCAATTTGCCCTCACCGCCCATAGCCCGATAGGGCTCAATCCCACAGAATACCACATTATACCGGACTATCAGCCCGTCACTTTTGCCAATAATGACATCCAGTTCAGGGATACCACTGGAATAGATCACGAACGGTTTAGTTATGGCCTAAAAAAATCGCTCTTCAACTATATGCACGGCATTTGTTTAGATCACCCCTTGCAACAATGGTTCGATTTTAAAATTCCAAAAACCACCATCGCACCAGATTTTATAGAAAATGCGCTTGCCGAAGAGCCTGTTCTTAACACTAAACCCAATGCCAAAATAGTGTGGTTGGGAAGTAAGCCCATCGTGGAGACCATTACAAAATCCAAAAAAGGGCAAAGCTGGAAATTACTTAAAATGACGTTTCATGACAAGGCAAGTTCCCTATGCATAACTGTAGATATAAAACAAGGCGAATGGCTAAGGGACACCTTGGACAATATGTTGGTAACAAACGACAAAATCTCCACTTATGGTCAGCTTAAAACCGACTATGAATCGCGATTTGAAAATTTTGAGCTGTTCTGGTATTCCAAGCCTTTAAAGACTATAAGAAGCCAAGGTTTACTGACCTTGTAAACCCTAAAAATACCTTTCACAATCACGTTAACGATATCACAATTAACAGACCACCTTCAGATCTAATCCGTAACTTTATTTGTTATTTCAAATTTAAGCGACTGATAATGAATTTACTATAAATTCAAGACAATTACTTATCAAACCTTTTTTACAGTCCAATACCTCCCCCTCAAGTTAAGTTTCAAGTACTGCATTTATTAGAATTATATAGCACCAAGAGGAGTCCAGTAACCCCTTAAAAAAACGGGGCGTAACCGAAAAGCCAAACGAGTAGGAAATAAATTCTGTACTATGAAAAAAGTTATGGTTCAATTCGATTTCCGTGGTATGACCACAAAACAGTTTGACCAATGCTGGGATGAAATAAGAAAAGCTGGTCAGACCAACCCCAAAGGATTGCTGCACCACTATGCCGCCCCAACATCCAATGGTATGTTGATTTTTGATATCTGGGAATCGGCAGAGCGTTTTGAAGCCTTTGGTAAAACACTTATGCCCATTTTGGAGAAATTAAAAATCCCAAAAACAAAACCTACTATTTTGCCATTGCATTATGAATACAATGGCAATTTGGTTATTCATTAAGAAAAGATTTCACCTATTACTTCTTTAAAAAAAATTAAAAGTGCGGTGGTTAACAGCAAAAGAAGCATTGAACGATCAATGCTTCTTCTTTTTTTACTACCATAAGCCATAGCGCTTGGATTAATTAAGCAGTAGCGACTTCTCCCTTAATGACAGTTTCTAATTTCTCTTTATTTTTGGACAACCAAGTGCTAAAGGACATTAATTGTGGATTTAATTCTTTTGTCAATTTCACATCCCTTGATTTGCAAAAAATATCTTCGAACTCCTTTTTAAACTGGAACATATTACCAAGGTCATCGGCTCCGGGAAACCCAAGTTTCCTGTAGTCATCGGCAGCAATATCATTGAATCCGATTTCCACTCCCATCGCTTTAGTAAAAGCTTCAGCCATTTGTTTTCCGGTAAGCTGCTCGCTAGCAATACCCACCGTCTTGTTTTGATATTTTTTTCCTGCTTTAAAGATTCCCAAGGCAGATTTACCTATATCCTCTGCTACAATTCCAGGAAGTTTGGAATTCCCTACAGGCATGGTAATTCTCAATTTTCCATCCATTCCCCTTGTGGGGCCCAAACCAAAATAGATGAAATTGTCCCAATAGAACGATGTTAAAAGCAATGTATAAGGAACTCCACTTTTTTCAAAGTAGGTATTGGAGGCACCCTTGGCATCAAAATGGGGTACTTTGTAGTTCTTCATTAGGGTCGGCATTCGATTATCACTCAATGGAATCCATTTACGGGTATCCTCCAAGGTGGACCATATTACATGT
>JAVJOW010000037.1:0-10913 GCA_040216555.1 Arenibacter sp. | reverse complement strand
GGGCATTATTATATATTTCAAAACAACCTCAATTGACCATCCTTATGTAAGACTTCATACTCCTTTTCCTTTCCTTGGTTCTTCTCGTACTCCGCAATAGTCTTTTCATTACCATGGCGACTCACTGAGTTGATATAAAATCCACTGCCCCAAAAAGAACCTCCCCATAATGCCCTTTTTACTCCTGGGGCATGTAAAAATATCTCTCGGGCAGTAAGACTCTTTACCGTCCTTGCTGTTTTTGTCGGACTGTATGTAGGAACACTCTGTATCAAAAAATGAACATGATCCTTGTCCGTACCTATCTCCAAAAAATGGATCTCATACCTGTACTGAATATCTAGACACGTATGACACAGAATCCTCTCAACTTTAGGACTTAAAACCAATCGACGGTAGTTGGTAGAACAAATCAAATGATAGAGCAACAACGAAACGTTGTGGCTCTTATGTATATGGGTGCTTGAGCTCACGCTCAAGATTACTGCTTTTTTTCGTGCGAGGCAAGCCTCGGGGTATTTACCCCTCTAGAATAAAGGATTTATACTCCATAAGGCTATTCCTTGATCATTCCGACATGGGGTATACCATCCTCCAAATACTCCTCACCAACTACCCTAAACCCAAGGGAAGTGTAAAACTTGGTCAAATATTTCTGGGCAGAAATATGTATGAGCATAGTTCCAAAATTTTTAAATATTGTTGCTATAGAGGCCTCCATTATTTCCAAGCCATATCCATACTGACGTTCAGATTTTCGTACCACTACCCTACCAATACTTGCCTCCTTAAAGTAGTCCCCTTGTTTAAAAACTCTGGTATAAGCTACAATTCTATTGTTCTTATATCCAATTATATGAAGGGCAAGCTGATCTTTATAGTCCATATCCTGATACACACAATCTTGTTCTACTACAAATACTTCGCTCCGCAATTGTAGCACATCATATAACTCCTGTGCATCAAGTTCCTGGAATCTTTTTATTTCAATTATCATACTTTATATATCAACAATAATATAAGTAGTCTTCAATTTTAAAAAATTAGATAGTTTAAACAACAGCTAAATTTCGGGATTACAAAATACAACGACATCATTTATTCAAGAACCCGGTAAAAAAAATGCTATATTATAATACTCCCTGTAACTATTGGTTATGAAGTAATTATTTTACTTACAGGGAATTTTCTCTATTCTTCTTTCATGGCGACCACCTTCAAAAGAAGTATTTAAAAATGTTTTCACCATCTCCAATGCCTGAGGTAAAGAAATAAATCTGGCCGGCAAACTTAATATATTGGCATCATTGTGCTCCTTGGCCAATTTTACAATTTCCGTGGTCCAACATAAAGCGGCCCTTATTTTTTGATGTTTGTTGGCTGTCATTGATACTCCATTGCCACTGCCACAGATAATAATACCCAAATCTGCATTTCCTTCCTCCACTTCAATGGCTACAGGATGTACAAAATCCGCATAATCAACACTGTCAGATCCATCGGTACCATGATTTATTACTTCTATACCCATAGATTTCAACAATCCAATAATGGCAAGTTTATATTCAGTACCAGCATGATCATTACCAATAGCTATTTTCATTGTTCAAGGATGGTTATACATGAATTAAGTAAAATAAAATTTATAACAAATAAGTAGTTCTATTTACACAAATGTACAAATACCTATGGTTTCACCACAGAAACTGGGTTATTAACAACATAAATTTTAATAAAACCGAAAAGCATTGTTATTTAGTTGTTTAGTCATAATGACTCATTGTTAACAAACTACTTATAAAAAGTAAATATTAAATTTTTATTATCCGCCTTAATTTTGCTTTACAAAATGTTATCGTAAAAGAATAATTTACTTCTTACATTCTTATAGAAAGATATTAAATAATTAAAAGAAGTAATTAACACTTCCATAACATTAACTTTTCAATAATTTTATGTTCATATGGGTTATCAATAAATATTAATAACCCATTTAAAAGCTTGATTTATAATCTTTACTCTGTGTATAAATTGTCAATAAACTTATTTAATGGTTTAAAGCAAGTTTAAAGGTAAATTTTTATATCCACTATAAACAAGCCATCATAATCATCATTTTATTTTAAATTTTAGAAAAAAGAAAATATATATATAATATAAATGTTGATAACAATATTTATTAAAGAAGAAGGAAACTTAAAATTGGAATCTAAGGACAATGGATTATAATTCGTAATTTTCCAAAAATTAAAGTGTTAATGTCAAAGAATAACAAGAGAAACAAAAATCAAAGAAAAAACGAAATAACCAGAGGTATTTTTACGGTTCTTGAAAAAGAGCCGGAAAAATCTTTTAATTATAAGCAAATTGCTGCTAAAATAGGAGTTGTAGAGGCAAATGATAGAAACACTCTGATCAAGAGATTGGTGGAATTAAAAGAAAAGAAAAGAATATTGGAAGAAGGAAGAGGTTCGTACAAAGCTTTAGCTTCCACTAAGACGTATCATACCGGAACCGTAGATATTACAGGAAGAGGAAATGCTTACATTGTAGTTGAAGGTTTGGATGATGATGTTTTTGTTCCGTTCAATAAATTAAAAAAAGCTTTTCACAGAGATGTTGTAGAAGTATATATTTTTCCTAGAAGAAAAGGAAAGAAATTGGAGGGGGAAATCACAAAAATCATTTCAAGGGATAAGACTTCTTTTGTGGGCATCGTGGATATGCAAAAGGATTTTGCATTTGTGCGGCCTACGGATTATAGAATGTACACGGATATTTTTGTACCAAAAAATAAGTTTTCTAAGGCAGAGGATGGTGACAAGGTCATTGTAGAAATAAATGAATGGCCGGATAATGCGGATTCTCCTTTTGGAAGCATTACCCAGGTATTGGGGAAACCAGGGGAGCATAATACCGAAATACATTCCATTTTGGCCCAATATGGCTTGCCGTATGAATTTCCAACGGAAGTGGATATATTTGCCAATACATTGGATACCAGTATAAAGGAAGAGGAAATAGCTAAAAGAAGGGATCTCAGGGACACATTGACTTTTACTATAGATCCCAAGGATGCCAAAGATTTTGATGATGCCCTTTCCTTCAAAATATTGGAAAATGGCAATTATGAAATTGGAATACATATTGCAGATGTTTCCCATTATCTTATACCTGATACCATCTTGGATGATGAAGCTTATGATAGGGCAACATCGGTTTATTTGGTAGACCGGGTTGTTCCCATGTTACCAGAGGTATTATCCAATAATGCCTGTTCCCTTCGTCCTAATGAAGAAAAATATACCTTTTCTGCCATATTTGAAATTGATGAAAATACCGTTATAAAGAATGAATGGTTTGGTCGTACCGTAATTAATTCCGATCAAAGATTTGCCTATGAAGAGGCACAACATATCATTGAGACCGGGAAAGGTTCAATTCCTTTGGAAATATCCATAAGGGACGGTGCTTATACTGTTGGCGATGAGGTTGTTGATGCTACTTTGACCATGGACCGACTTGCCAAAATAATGAGGGATAAACGTATGCAACAGGGAGCTATATCTTTCGATAAAATTGAGGTACGTTTTAATCTTAACGAAAAAATGGAACCTGAAGGAGTTTATTTTAAGGAATCCAAGGATGCCAATAAGCTCATAGAGGAGTTTATGCTACTGGCCAATAGAAGGGTAGCACAGTTTATTGGTAAGCAAAAACCGGTTAAGACTTTTGTTTATAGGGTACATGATGAGCCTAATGAAGATAAATTAATGGCTCTTAACGGTATTATATCACGTTTTGGACATAAGCTGGACTTTAAGGATAAAAAGTCTATAAGTAATTCCTTGAACCAACTATTGGAGGATGTAAAAGGGAAAAAGGAACAAAACCTAGTGGATACTCTGGCTATACGAAGTATGAGCAAGGCAATTTATACAGTGGACAATATTGGTCATTATGGTTTGGCCTTTGATTATTATACTCATTTTACCTCGCCAATTAGAAGGTACCCGGATGTAATGGTACATCGATTATTACAGCATTATTTGGAAGGGGGGGAAACTCCAAAGGCAGAACCTTATGAAATAAAATGTAAGCATTCTTCTGATATGGAAAGTTTGGCAGCAAATGCTGAGCGGGATTCCGTAAAATATATGCAGATAAAATTTATGGAAGATCACCAGGATCAAGAGTTTGTAGGTGTAATTTCCGGGGTTACCGAATGGGGACTTTATGTAGAGATCATTGAGAATAAGTGCGAAGGAATGGTGAGAATTAGGGATATAAAGGATGATTATTATACCTTTGACGAAAAGGAGTACGCTATAGTTGGTGAAAAAACCAAGAAAACCTATCAATTGGGAGATGAAGTTATTGTAATGGTTAAGAGTACAGATTTAATAAAGCGCCATTTGGATTTTTCCTTAATTGGAAAAAACGCCTAAATTTTTGTTTTGGAACGGAATTTGTTTAACTCAACGAGGTAGCTCGATAAGTTTAAAAAAAGTGTTGCCATTGCATAAATGTGTTTTACGGATTTAGTCCGCAAAAAATGTTTAGTGGTTAATAATAATTAGCCAATGAACTATAGCTCTAAGAAAATGGATCAGAAATTAATAGTAATACTTTTGTTACTGGTTACCACCCAATCACTGAGGTCGCAAAATGAAAAGGTAACTCAGAATTTACAACCGTTCAAAGAAGTTAAGGCTTTTGATGGATTGTCCGTGAACCTTATAAAATCCGATGTAAACAAGGCCGTAATTACGGGTGCGAATACAGGTAATGTTGCTATTGTAAACAATGATGGTGTTCTCAAGATTAGAATGGAAGTGACTAAATTGTTCAGTGGATATAGAACTTTTGTAGATGTCCATTATACGGAAAAACTTGTTGTTATTGATACTAATGAGGATGCGAGGATTTCTTCCAAAGAGCCTATAAGACAGGATATTTTGGAATTAAAGGCTCAGGAAGGTGGAGAGTTGATCATTAGTGCCCAAGTAGACCAAATGCTTATAAAAAGTGTGACTGGGGGTATTATTTCAGCCTCCGGTTCTTCCAACATTCAAGATGTTCAAATAAATACAGGAGGCGTCTACAAGGGTAAAGACTTCAAGACAAAATTTAGTACAATCAATGTAAATGCCGGTTCTAGGGCAGAAGTTTTTGCGAGTGACTATGTAAAGGCGGCTGTAAAGGCCGGTGGAGAGGTTATGGTATATGGCAATCCTGCCAAAATGGAAGAAAAAACAGTTTTTGGAGGAAAGATTACCAGAATGTAAGTAATTAAATCTTATGATCGAGGATATTCAGGCGGCTATTCCATTAGGCTTTTTATTGAGCTTCATGATAGGGCCTGTTTTTTTTGTACTTCTCGAAACCAGTGCTATTAAAGGATTTAGAGCTGCCTTATGTTTTGATTTTGGTGTAATTGTTGCCGATGTTGTTTTTATTTCCTTAGCCTATTTTAGTAGTTTTCAGTTGTTGGAAAATCTTAGCAATCATCCTGGACTTTATGTTTTTGGAGGTACCATTTTATTGGTTTATGGGCTCACCAATGTCTTTAAGAAAGAGTCTGTTAAACATGAAACCAAAATAAGGATAACCAAAGGGGATTATTTAAGTTTGTGTGTCAAGGGATTCTTGCTGAACTTTATAAATATTGGTGTTTTGGTATTTTGGTTGGGTATTATTATTGTCGTAGGGCCTAGTCTGGATAATGATCCCAATAGAATAATACTTTTCTTCTCCGCTATGATCGGGGCCTATTTTGTTACTGATATCTTTAAAATATTATTGGCCAAACAATTGCGTAAAAAATTAACCAAAAGGAGAATTCTTTTGGTTAAAAAAGGCATTGGGATAGTCCTTGTTATTTGTGGATTGGTTTTGATAGTTAAAGGTTTTCTCCCAAAAGATCAATTGAATTTAGAAAAGGGAATAGAACTTATTAAGTAAACAAAATCAATTCCGATTTATAGGGCCAATAGCTACGCGAACGTGTTTCACTAGGTTCATAAATACGTTAACTTTAGGAAACATTCAGGTGTAATTTTAAAGTTAATGTTACTTATAGACAAGGTTAATCAACTAAATATTAAGCGAGTTGCACATTTAGCCAAAAAAAAAACCTTCACCAGTGGAGGTGAAGGTTTTGGAGGCATCGAGCGGATTCGAACCGCTGTACAAGCTTTTGCAGAGCTCTGCCTAGCCACTCGGCCACAATGCCTTTTCGCAGTGCAAAGGTAATACTTTTTTTATGTTTCAAAAACTAAAAGCTTTATCTTTTGGATTTAAGTATGATCGTCACTTCTTGGACATCCCCACCAATAGGGGGATTGATTTTTGAGACCGCAACTTTTACTTTTTTAGCTATGGGTATTTCTACAAAAATTCTATTTAGAATGCGTTGTGCCACATGTTCCAATAGTTTGGAAGGAATAGACATTTCCTCTTTTACGATATAATTTATATGTACGTAATCAACCGTTTCCGAAAGTTCATCGGTTTGTGATGCCTTTTTTAAATCGGCATCTACTTCAACATTTACTTGGTAATTACTTCCAATAATAGTCTCTTCCTTAAGACAACCATGATTGGCATAGACTTTTATATTGCTTACCCTTACTTTCCCCAACACATTAATAATTTGTACAAAATTAAATCAATCTAAACTTAAAAGAATGGATTTTAGAAATATTTTAGGGTTGCAATTATTAAAGGCATGGTATTAGTAGGTACATCTGCAATTGCTTATACCTTGGAATAGGTCTACTCCAATAGTTACCACGTGGGTACCTGTGCTATAGCCTAATATTTCGTTAAGTATGATCTGATAGGAATATCCGAAATAGAAATTACTTTTTTTAAGTCCGGCCAAAGGAGCTATGTATAGTGGCCGTCCTATTTGGTCATTTAAAAAACGGTAGGTAACACCTGCATAATAGTAATCCTCAAAATCGTACCATCTAAATTTTAGGTTTAAATCCGCTTCGGATCTACCGTCACTTTCAAATATTTTGTACAAAAGGGATGGTTCTATTTCCATATTGCTGTTTCTGGATTTTTTATATCGGTATCCAGTATAGGCATAGAAATTTCTAAGTTTGTTGGGTTCATAGATGGGATCGAAAATATATACATCCTTGTTGATAACGTTGGAGGCATTTACACTGAAATAAAAGGAATTTTTTCGGTACAAAAGACCTACATCGAAGTTGTGGTTGGATGTGGATCTGTCATCGGTTACCCCTGGATCAAAACCGGCATCTATAAATTCTTCTACATCCAATCTAAATTGATTAAAATTATAGGAGATACCAAAGGATAAAAATTCGTCCTCGTAACGGTCCAGAGTTAAATGGTGGGCAAAGGATATACGTGCGCCTTGCTGTTTAGTATAGCCGTTGGAATCGTTGTATAAAAATAATCCTATTCCCGATTTTTCCCCTAACCTCATATCGGCCGCCAAAGATTGGGTCCTAGGAGCATCCTTAATACCAACCCATTGCGCAAGTCCGTTCAACCTAATTTTCACATGGTCACCAATTCCCGCATATGTTGGGGATAGTACAAAAGGATTGTCTGCCAAATATTGTGAAAGTTGGGGCGAATTAAGTTCTTGGGCACGAGTGATCAAGGTACTTAAAAGTAGCACAAAGATTAATAGTTTACTGCGCATTGTTTATTAGGTTAAGTTCTTTATCTATAAAGTGTGAAATGTCCAACAAATTCCCTGTCATCTTCTTCTCCTTTAAGTTTTATTACATACCAGTAATCTCCAGTTGGAAGTTCGGTATTGTGGTATAGTCCATCCCATCCTTGGTCATTGAGACCCATTCTGTAAACCTCCCTACCATAACGGTCAAATATTATGGTTAGTATTTTTGGGAAGCCTTCTTGATTTCTAGGTCTCCAGAAATCATTTTGTCCATCACCGTCAGGGGTAAAGAAATTTGGGATTTCTATATCTATGAACTCCATAAAGATTTCTGCTATGGCTTCACATCCGTTTTCATCTACAACCCTTACAATGTGGGTTTTGGTTTCTGTTATATAATGTGTATTATCGGTACCATTGTCCTTATCATTAAAATAGAAGGTGTACTCTTGTTGTCCACCTGTGGCAACAGCCGTAATTTCGTTGATGTTCCCAGGTTCCAAGGTAAGAACCAAGGGTTCAAAGTTTTCTATTTCAAAATCTATGGTCAATACACAACCATTGGCATGGGCTATGGCAATATAGTGGGTTCCAGGAGCAATATTGGTAAAATTAGGTTCCAAGACCATGTCATGTGGATCGGTGGAGTCCAGGGCATACATTACATCCGGGGCAACTGTTGGATCTTCCAGTACCAGATCAATTGAATTGTTAGGGATGTTACCCGTACATTCATATATTGGGGTAGCTGTAGCATTTAAGTTTACTCCGGGATCAATGGTTACCGCCATGTTGATCATACAACCCTGTGCATCCTTTATAAATACCGCATAAGTTCCAGCAGCTAGATTGGTAAACATGGTTCTGTCCAAGACAAAATCGCTATCTGAAGTTGAATTTATACTAGTGCTATAGGGAGCGGTTCCTCCGGAAATGGTCAAAGATATGGTGCCGTCCTCACTGCCAATACATATTTCCGGTGTTGTGGTTGGTACTGCGGTTATGATTGCCGGTTCAGTTATGGTATATCTCAATTGTTCAAAACATCCATTTATATCCTGCGCAATTACAGTATAGTTCCCAGGAGCTAGATCGGTAAATGTATTTACCGTATCAAATTTGTCCAAGTTGGGTGAAATCGAATATTGATATCCACCTGAACCACCACTTAAGGAAACGGTTATACTGCCATCATTGGCCCCATTACAAGTGACGTTCATAAAGGAATCGTCCACAACCAGCGGGGTTGGTTCCGTTATTCTGTTTTCGTTGGATACCACAACACAATCATCGCTGGTAACCCTAACCCAGTAACTTCCAACGGTAAGGTTACTGAATTGACGGGTTGTTTGTGGCCCTGCAATACTATTGGTCAAGGCGGCATCGGTAAACAATTCATAACGGTAATTACCTAATCCTCCATCTGCTTGGGCTATCAATATAGCGGTATTATCACCATTACAGTTAATAACCGCTGCGGAAGTATCCATAGTGACCGTTAAAGGCATTATGGCATCTTCTTTTATTTGGTTGGAAAGTATGGATTTACATCCAAAGGAATCCCTTACATAATATCGGTAGGTACCTGCGGTTACAGTGAAGGTGTGGGTGTTTCCACCGCTCATTGGGAAATAATTATTGCCGTCCAAGCTATATTCATAAGGCCCTGTTCCTCCATTGGCCGTTAACAACAATTCTGCGTCGTTTAAGCATGTTAATGGACTTGTCCTTATCAAAGAGGCATAAACTTCCGTAGGATCGATTATGGTGGCCTGTACGGTTTCAACATCACATCCCCAACCATCGGATACGGTAATTGTATAGATACCGGCTTTCAAATTATTGAATATTGGACTTACCTGCCCTCCTGTGGTATAAACAATATTGCTGCCCGTTGAATCGTAAACATTTAATTGATATTGGTATATACCTTCACCGCCAGCCATATTTATAGCGGTCAATGCACCATCACTATCCCCGTAACAATCCAATGTTGTGGATAAAGGAGTGATATCTGCAGTAATCGGTGCAGGTTGTACCAAGGTTTCGGTATCGTTAAGGATACATCCATTGGTATCTGTGATCTGTACAGTGTAGTTCCCTGCTGATAGATTTCCAAATACCATTACATTAACATCAGTGGCATTGTATACCTGTGAGGTGGTGGTATTGGTCAGTACAATATCATATGGACCATAACCTCCACTTGGGTCTACTATTATTTCACCTGCATCATTGGAACAGGTTACGTTGGCTATTGGATCTACAATAGCGGTCAGTGCCCTATCCGGAGAAATTATTCTTACTGTATTGGAATTCTCAAAGCACAATGGAACATTGGTCTCGGTAACCCTTACGTAGTAATTCCCTCCCGTAAGCCCACTAATGGTCAATGGGTTGGTGGATGTATTGGCCGATCCGGTAATTGCGGTGGCTACACCTGCACTGGTATAAACAGTGTAATTATATGGACCTGAATAACCACTAACATTAATCTGCAAAGCACCATTATTATCCCCAAAACAGGTCACAGGTGTAATCGCCGTAGCAGTCACTTTGATCAAATCATAAGGAGCGATCGTATAAGTTGCGGTATCCACATAACATCCAGTGGTGGTATCGGTAACCCTAAAGGTATAACTTCCAACAGCGGTCAGATTAAATGTGGCACTGTTATAGGTTGGAGTTCCTGTTTGTGTAGCATTGGTATTGCCAACAGGTAACAACTGATAGTTATAAACATTGGCCGCATTGCCATTGTCGTTTACAGTTATAGTTACTTCTTCTGGTCCTGCACAGGATATTGCCGCATCCTGGGCCAATGTAGCCGTAAATTTGTTCAGGGCGCTAATGTTCACTGTGGTAACATCGGTACAGCCGTTATCATCCTTAATGGTAACGGTAATAACCCTATCAGACCCGTTATCGCTAATATTAAAGGTATTGGAAGTAAAGAAGTTTACTCCGTTAATACTGTAGGTATATGGAGCTGTACCTCCTGATCCGACTGCGGTTATTACTGCTTGAGATGCCTGGTTATTGGCATTACATGCAAAACTGGTAGCGGTAGCGGTTACGTCCACTGTAGTTGGTTCACCGATGGTTACGGTCTGCATGGTAAAACATCCCCTATCGGAGGTAACTGTAATGTCGTAGTTACCTGCGGTGAGGCCTGTGAACAGATTGTTGTTCTGTGTGGTCGGCGGATTTGTACCGTCGTTGATGGTAAAGGTATAGGGCGGGTTGT
>JAVJOW010000036.1:0-176876 GCA_040216555.1 Arenibacter sp. | reverse complement strand
TGCTTATTTTGGTGATAAGATGTCTCCTTTAAGTGATACTACCAATCTGGCACCTGCGATGGCGGGGACCGACCTATTTACACATATTAAATACATGACTATAACCACTGTCCCTACGATTGTTATAACATTGGTGGTCTTTACAGTGATAAGCTTAAATATAGAGACTTCAGGGAGCGCAGATGTAAGTGCTCTTTTGGTGACTATAGATGATACCTTTAATATCAATCCATATTTGTTTATAGTGCCAGGAGTAGTTATTGCGCTAATACTTTTTAAAACCAAACCATTGATTGCACTTGGTTCAGGGGTAGCCTTGGCCGGGGTATTTGCCCTATTTTTTCAGACAGAGGTATTAAAAACCCTATCGGATTCTAACGTAACTGCTATTTTCAACGCTATTTTTACCGATACCGCCATAGTCACAGAAAATGAAAAGTTGAACGATCTGTTCAGTTCAGGAGGCATGCAAGGTATGATTTGGACCATCTTGCTTATTTGCTGCGCTATGGTATTTGGCGGTATTATGGACGGCATTGGGGCCTTGGCCCGAATTACAAAATCGTTATTGTCCATTGCAAGTTCTGTATTTGGATTGTTTGCCAGTACCGTAATGAGCTGCATTGGTCTAAATGCTATAGCCAGTGATCAATACCTGGCTATAGTAATTCCTGGCAAAATGTTTAAGAAAGCCTTTCATGATAAGGGCTTGGCTCCGGAAAATTTGAGTAGGACCCTTGAAGATTCGGGAACGGTAACTTCGGTTTTGATTCCTTGGAACACCTGTGGGGCTTATCAGTCGGGCGTATTGGGCGTTGGCGTTGCGGAATATTTCGTCTATGCCGTATTCAATTGGTTAAGTCCTTTTATGACCCTCTTCTTTGCTGCCATGCACATAAAGATAAGACAGCTTAAAGCATCCAAGGTAGCTCGCTAATAAACTTCATATAAGAATTTCATTTACCAGAATTGTTCTTGCAGGCAATTATGTTGGTTATTGCTAAATAATTTGTCATGCGCCCATGGTGTTGCTTCAATTTTCCCCTTTACAACTACTATAGGTCAAGATATTTAAAAAGGAGTAGCAACTAACTTTTATAAGTGGCAAAGGTGTTATTTTTTAGAAATCAAATTATTTTATAAGTTACTTATTTTGTCTAAAAACGAACTTGATATTTTTAAGCTAACCGCATTGAGAAATCAATAAATACTAGGCTCTTATTTTTTCAATTTCACAAGTAAATACAGGAATTGGCACAGGTATATACAATTATTATATAGGCATAAGTTTTTTAAATCCTTATTGGCAGAAACCCCTTTAATTAGGTGTAATTTTACATCAGAAATTAATAGTATAAATTTTATAAATATGACTTTAGTAGGTAAAAAATTTCCAAATCTTAGCGTCAATGCAATGAACGATTTAGGCGATACTTTCAAATTGAATGTATTGGAAGAAGCTCAAAAAAATAATAAGAAGGTAATCTTATTTTGGTACCCAAAAGATTTCACTTTTGTATGTCCAACAGAATTACATGCTTTTCAAGCTGCCTTGGGTGAATTTGAAAAAAGAAACACTATAATTATTGGAGCTTCTTGTGACACTGCCGAAGTTCATTTTGCTTGGTTGAATACAGCTAAGGACAATGGAGGTATTGAAGGTGTTACCTACCCTATTCTTGCAGATAGCAACAGAAATCTGGCCTCAACTTTAGGTATTTTGGATATCACCAATGAGCAGTACAATGAGGAAACCGGTGTTATTATGGTAGATGGTGACAATGTAACGTATAGAGCAACCTATTTAATAGATGAGGAAGGTACTGTATTCCATGAAGGAATCAATCATATGCCCTTGGGTAGGAATGTAAACGAGTATTTACGCTTAATAGATGCCTATACCCATGTTCAAGAAAAAGGAGAGGTTTGTCCTGCGAATTGGGAAGAAGGTAAAGATGCTATGACAGCAGATAGAAATGGTGTTGCCAGTTATTTGTCGGCACATGCAAATTAAATTCAGGAATTAAATATAAGGAGTCAATTGATATTTTGAATTGACTCCTTTTTTATAAAATTAAATTTAGCATTTATGATAGTTGAATTGGAAAATGATAATCTGAAAGAGATTATAGATCAAAATAAAAACGTGGTTGTTCAATATTCGGCTACCTGGTGTGGCAACTGTAGAATAATGAAGCCCAAGTTTAAAAAAGAAGCTTCGATTAATGAGGATATCACCTTTGTTCTTGCAGATGCAGAGAAATTTCCTGAATCCAGAAAGTTGGCCAACGTGGACAATCTTCCCACTTTTGCTATTTTTAGCGATGGTGAATTTAAGAATCAGGTACAGACCAATAAGTATGAAGTTTTAAAAGAATTGATCAGTGAAATTACCAGTAATTAAACACCTTACGGGCTTTATAGCGGAAAACGATGAGGACTATGTATTGGAAACCATAGAAACATTGGAGTCCATCACCGAAGTGTCTACGTTAAAAGATGAGGAATTGGATGTTATCGGGGAACTGATTTCCAATTTATACGGAGCTTTGGAGGTACAAAAATCCATTAAGGAAGGCAAGCCCCAAAAAGAGGCTTTGAACGAATTTATGCAAAGGGTGGTTGGTTCCATAGACAAATAATTGGATTAGAATCTATCTCCCTATAATGGCAAATACCTCTATTTTATGTTACTACATAGGATAGAGGTATTTGTATTTATTTAAGTAAATAGGCAAGTCTAATTATTGTCCTACTTTTTATCTCATATTCCTTATTTATCAATCATATATTTTTTATTTTCACGCAAAATTTAAAAAATTGATCATGGCTACAGTAACACTTAAAGGAAACCCGATAAACACAATAGGAACTCTACCTGATCCAGGAAGTAAAGCCCCTGGATTCTCTTTGACCAAGGGGGATTTGACCAATATCCATTTGGACGATTACAAGGGTACTAAAGTGGTTTTAAATATTTTTCCCAGTGTGGACACAGGCACATGTGCCCAATCTGTAAGGCAATTTAATAAGGAAGCAGCCGAATTGGAAAACACTAAGGTCTTATGTGTTTCCAAAGACCTTCCTTTTGCCCAAGCCCGTTTTTGTGGTGCGGAGGGAATAGAAAATGTAGAAATGTTGTCCGATTTCAGGGATGGTAATTTCGGAAAGGCCTTTGGCTTGGAGTTTGTAGACGGACCACTAAAATCCCTGCACTCCAGAGCGGTAGTTGTGCTGGACGAGGAAGGAAAGGTTGTTTATACGGAGCAGGTTGCGGAAATCGTTGACGAGCCCAATTACAAAGCCGCCTTAGAAGTGTTGATGGATGCCTAAGGAAAGTTTTTTGGTGAATCGAATAAAGAGTGTTGGTTTCGCTTTAAAGGGAGCATTACTCTTAATAAGAACGGAATCCAGTATCAAGATTCAGGTTTTTATCACCTTAGTGATGACTGCTGCCGGATTTTATTTTGAAATTTCCAATACGGAATGGATTCTTCAAATTCTGGCAATTGGATTGGTCCTGGGCATTGAGGGATTAAACACGGCCGTGGAAAAAATAGCGGATTTTGTCCAACCCGAATTTGATGAAAAAATTGGGTTCATTAAGGATATCTCTGCCGGTGCGGTTATGTTGGTGTCCATTGCTGCATCCATTATAGGCCTTATCATCTATGTTCCCAAAATCTTTTAAAATCCATTAGTTATTCAATATTCCCAATCTAGCTTGTAACGAGTTTCCGTAAAATGCTATTTCAATAGGAAAAGTTCCGATGAGTTCATCAGTAAATTTGTAATTTAGCCACCAGAATTTAAGATTTAATGGCAAAAAAGGTAAAAAAACCAAAGTCAACACCCAATAAAAAAGGCTTTTCCTTAAAACTATCGCAACAGAACAAAATCATTTTTGGGGGGTTGTTAATGCTTTTAAGTATTGCCCTGTTCTTTTCTTTTGTCTCCTTTTATTTTACTTGGCAAGACGATCAAAGTTTGCTTACCGAATTTGCAAACAGGAATGAACAGGCTAGAAATTTATTGAACAAATTTGGAGCCAACGTAAGTCATTTTGTGCTTTATAAGGGATTTGGTGTTTCTTCCATCATATTTACCTTTCTACTGTTTATAACGGGGCTGTACCTATTTTTGAGTATGCAAAAACAAGGGCTGCTGCGAAAATGGATATGGGGCTTGGTATTTATAATCTGGTTCTCCCTTGCCCTAGGCTTCTTTGTGTCTGGTAAACCGTTGTTGGGTGGAATGGTTGGGTACGAGATGAACGATTTTCTTCAAGATTATGGAGGGAAAGTTGGGGTCTTTCTTTTATTGCTTTTTGGTCTGATCGTTATTTTGGTAAGGTTGTTCCAATTTTCACCGGATAAAGCAGTTGCCTATTTAAACGATAAAGGAAAATCTTTGGCTACCGAATTTAAAAACGGTAAAGCTGCCAAGATTGATGACAGTGACAGGGAGAACGATATTTTATATACCAAGGAGAAGGAAGAAATCCCTGTGGTAATAGACACCTATACCCATAAGAAAGATATTCCCATTTTGGCAAAAGAGGATGATGACGAGGAATTTGAAGTAAAGGTTGGGCCCGAAGAGGAAACTATTGCCATGGAAGTGGAAAAAATTAAGGAAGAGAAAGAGGAGTCGGATAATATTTCCGACAAGTTGGTAGAGGATTTTGGTGAATTTGACCCTACCTTGGAATTGGGCAATTTTAAGTTTCCCCCATTGGATCTTTTGGATCAGCATGGTGCCAGCGGCGGTATTACCATCAACCAGGAGGAACTGGAGGAAAATAAGAATAAAATTGTGGAGACCTTAAAGAACTATAAAATAGGTATAGCCCAAATTAAGGCTACTATTGGTCCCACGGTTACACTTTATGAGATTGTACCTGATGCGGGGGTACGAATTTCAAAAATAAAAAACCTAGAGGATGATATTGCCCTGTCCTTGGCAGCACTTGGCATTAGAATTATCGCTCCTATACCCGGAAAGGGGACCATTGGTATTGAAGTGCCCAATAAAAATGCTACCATCGTATCCATGCGTTCCGTTATTGCTTCCAGCAAATTTCAGAAGGCGGAAATGCAGTTGCCCATTGCCTTCGGAAAAACCATTAGCAATGAAACTTTTGTGGTAGATTTGGCTAAAATGCCCCATTTGTTAATGGCAGGGGCCACTGGCCAGGGTAAATCTGTTGGTCTGAATGCAGTATTGACCTCTTTGCTCTATAAAAAGCATCCTGCAGAGGTAAAGTTTGTTCTTATAGATCCCAAAAAGGTAGAACTTACGCTATTCAATAAGATTGAAAGACATTATTTGGCCAAATTACCGGATTCCGAGGAAGCTATTATCACAGATAACAATAAGGTAATCAATACTTTAAATTCACTTTGTATTGAAATGGACAACCGTTACGAGCTGTTAAAGGTGGCTATGGTCCGCAATATAAAGGAATATAACGCCAAGTTTAAGGCTCGGAAACTGAACCCCAATGATGGGCATATGTTTTTACCCTATATCGTATTGGTAATAGATGAGTTTGCCGATCTTATTATGACCGCTGGTAAAGAAGTGGAAACCCCTATTGCCAGATTGGCACAATTGGCCAGGGCTATTGGTATACACTTGATCATTGCAACCCAAAGGCCTTCCGTAAACGTAATTACCGGGATTATAAAGGCTAACTTCCCGGCTAGGATAGCTTTTAGGGTGACCTCAAAAATAGATTCAAGGACCATTTTGGATACTCAAGGGGCCGATCAATTGATTGGACGTGGTGATATGTTGTTTACTCAGGGCAATGACGTTACCAGAATCCAATGTGCTTTTGTGGATACCCCGGAGGTCGCTAAAATTACAGAATTTATTGGTTCCCAAAGAGCCTACCCGGATGCACATTTACTTCCTGAATACCTAGGAAATGATGATTCTGGCACAAGTATTGATTATAATATTTCCGATCGGGATGCCATGTTTAGGGAAGCGGCAGAAGTAATTGTAATTGCACAACAGGGTTCGGCCTCCTTGATACAACGTAAATTGAAATTGGGATATAATAGGGCTGGGAGAATTATAGATCAGTTGGAAGCAGCAGGTATTGTTGGTCCTTTTGAAGGAAGCAAGGCTCGTCAGGTTCTTGTACCTGATATTTATGCTTTAGATCAACTATTGAGCAATGAAAGTGCATAGGAGACAGTGTTAAAAATTTAAATAGAAGAAAATGAAAATTAAATTATCTATTATATTATTGGTATTATCTACTTCAATATCTATGGCCCAAAACTCTGCAAAGGCGAAATCTTTGTTGGATGAAGTGTATAATAAAGTAAAAAGTTATGACAATATTTTTGTAGACTTTAAATACAGTCTTAACAACGAAGAGGCCAACATAAATACCGAAACAAGAGGGGATGTAACCATGCAGGGCGATAAGTATTTATTCAATTATCTGGGCTCCAAGCAAATATATGACGGTAAAAAGGTCTATACCGTTGTTCCAGAAAATGAAGAGGTGACCATTGAAGAGAAATTAGATGATGAAAATACCATTACGCCATCTAAAATGCTAACCTTCTACAAGCAGGGTCACAACTATGACTGGGACATTTTGCAAAATGTCCAAGGAAGAAAAATACAGTTTGTGAAGTTGACACCAATCGATACCCACTCAGAAATCAAATTTATTTTGTTGGGTATAGATGTGGAGACCAAACATATCTATAAACTTATTGAAACGGGGAAGAATGGTACAAAAACGACCATTACTGTTAATTCTTTTAAAATAGACCAGCCCTTGTCCAAAACCTTATTTACTTTTGACGAGAACAAGTATAAAAATGATGGGTATTACATCATAAGAAATTAGACATTGAGAATTCTAGACCGATATATATTATCGAGGTTCCTTTTTAATTTTCTCAGTTCGTTCGTAATACTGATGTTTATCTTCGTATTTCAAACGATCTGGTTGTTTATTGATGATTTTGCAGGTAAGGGACTGGATATCTTCATAATAGGAAAATTCCTGTTTTACCTTATGCCCAACTTAATGGAGCGGGTAATTCCCTTAACAGTATTACTTTCTTCCATACTTACCTTTGGATCCTTTGCGGAAAATTATGAATTTGCAGCTATGAAGGCCTCTGGTATTTCCCTACAGAGGGCCATGTTGCCACTTATTGTTTTTGTTACGTTTTTGGGAGGGGTCACTTTTTATTTCGCCAACAATATTATTCCTATCTCTGAACAAAAAATATATAATTTAAGAAGGAACATTGCCAAGGTTAAACCTGCGGCAATAATTTCTGAGGGGGTTTTTAGTGATTTGGAGGGTACAGAAATGAATATGAAGGTGGACCGTAAATATGGGGAAAATGATCGATTCTTGGAAAATGTCATCATTCATGAAAAATCTAAAACAAAAGTCAATACCACTGTAATCAAGGCCAAATCAGGAGAATTAATCAGCAGTGAGGATTCGGATATCTTACAGTTGGTATTAAAGGACGGGCATTATTACTTGGACGTGTCCACTAAAAATAATAAGGAGAAAAAGAAAAATCCTTTTACCAAGGCCAATTTTAAGACTTATACCATCAACAAGGATCTTTCAGATCTTAATGATGTTGATTTGGAAGAGGAGAGGGATGTAAGCACGGATAAGATGAAAAATATTTCCCGCTTGACCAAGGACATAGATTCCCTAAAGGACGACAATGTAAAACTGGTTACTGCTTTTTCCAAGAATATTGTAGGTAGAATGGGCGCTTTCGTACCTTTAAAAAAGCCTGATTCTTTAGCCCAAATTACAATCGATAAAAAAAAGAAAGAAATGGATTCTTTGGGTACCAAGATGGATACTGATAGTATATTGGCCATCTATCCTTCATGGCACCAAACACAGATTTTAAGCTCTGCAAAAAGTGCCACTTCCAATATTATAACAAGTATTCAAGGAAAGAAAAATGAGCTTCAAATAAAATACAAGATATATCGTCTTCACATTTTATCGCTACACAAAAAATATGCCTTGGCTTTATCCTGTATTATTTTGTTCTTTGTTGGGGCTCCCTTGGGTGCCATCATCAGAAAAGGTGGTTTGGGTTTGCCTATGGTTATCGCAATTGTTCTATTCCTAACCTATTATTTTATTGGGGTATTTGCCGGAAATTATGCCAAGGAAGGAAATATAAATCCTATTATAGGGGCATGGCTTTCTACATTTATAATGTTACCTTTAGGTGTTTTCCTAACCAGAAGGGCAACGGCAGACAAGGGATTAATGTCTTTTGGGAGTATTTTGGATTACTTTAAGGGCGTATTTAAGAAGAAAGATAAAATTGCAGTGACATGACGACAAAGGTTGAAAAGACAATTACGCTAAATACTATTGAGGAAGCCATTGAAGATATAAGGCAAGGCAAGGTAATTATTGTAGTGGATGATGAAAACAGGGAAAATGAAGGAGATTTTTTGGCGGCTGCAGAATTGGCCACTCCAGAATTGATCAATTTTATGGCTACCCATGGTAGAGGACTTATCTGTGCCCCGCTCACCGAAGGTAGGTGTAAGGAATTGGGTCTACACATGATGGTCCACAATAATACCGATCCTATGGAAACCGCATTCACTGTTTCTGTTGATTTAAGGGGCCATGGGGTTACCACAGGTATATCTGCTGCAGATCGTGCCAGTACCGTTAAGGCATTGACAGATGCAAATATAAAGGCCCATGATTTGGGAAGACCTGGACATATATTTCCCCTTGTTGCCAAAGAAGGCGGTGTGCTAAGAAGAACCGGACATACCGAAGCCGCGATTGATTTTGCCCGTTTGGCCGGATTAAAACCTGCCGGGGTCATCGTTGAGATTATGAACGAGGATGGGTCTATGGCCAGATTGCCCCAATTGGTAAAAGTAGCCAAGACATTTGATCTTAAAATTGTATCCATAGAAGCTCTGATCGCCTATCGAATGGAACATGATAGCCTGATCCGTAAAATGGAGGATTTTAACATAGTGACCAGATTTGGCGAATTTAGATTGAGGGCCTACCAACAGACCACCAATAATCAGGTGCATTTGGCGCTGACCAAAGGAACCTGGCAAAAAGATGAAAAGGTCCTGACCAGAATAAATTCTACCTTGATCAATAATGACATTTTAGGTACCCTTACCAATAATCCGGATAAAAAATTGGAGGACATGTTCAATGCCATAAACGAAGTAGGCAAAGGGGCCATAGTCTTTATAAACCAAGAAACCGAATCCTTGAACCTATTGGGCCGTTTAGGCGAACTTAAGGAATTGCAAAAACAAGGAATATACAAGGCCCCCAAGGTGGATATGGATGCCAAGGATTTTGGTGTTGGAGCCCAAATTTTACACGATTTGGATATAGCCAAAATTAGGTTATTGAGCAATTCTAGTCACACCAAAAGAGTGGGGCTTGTAGGTTACGGACTGGAAATTGTGGATTACGTAACATATTAGCAGCAACCCCTCATTGTTAAAAAATAAAAGCCGAAGACCAATGTTCTTCGGCTTTTTATTTTAGCCTATAGTAGTCTGGATTTACAAGGGCCTTATCCAGATATTCCTGAACTGTGTTTTATTGCCGTGGTCCTGCAGTGAAAGTACATCATCGCCATGGGCAGATGGGTAGTCATGCAACCCAATATAATAGGTATTGCCACTAATATCCACGTTATTTTGTACTAGAACGCCGTTATGGAGTACGGTAATTTTTGCCTTGGCATCCAAACGACCATCTTTTTTAAATCTAGGTGCCGTATAGATTATGTCATAAGTGTTCCATTCCAAAGGACTGCGCATGGCGTTGACCAATGGAGCGTGATCTTTATAAATACTGCCTGCCTGTCCATTTCTATAGGTGCGGTTGTTATAAGAATCCAATATTTGCAGTTCATATCTGTTCTGCAAAAACAATCCGCTATTGCCCCTACCCTGACTATGGCCTTCCACTACATCGGGAGCACTAAACTCAATATGAATTTGACAATCCCCAAATTTCATTTTTGTACTTATCCCTCCTGTACCTGGAACCACTTCAAAATGGTCCTTATCTACTATTTTCCATGGAGCAGCTAGTGTATTGTCCTTTTGACTCACCCACTGGTCCAAGTTTGTGCCATCAAATAAAATAATAGCATCTGAAGGAGCGTCTCCCAATGTTTTTGCTGGGGTAACAACACTTACCTCAGGCTCCCATATTTCCGTCATTTCGGGTTTCATGGGCATAGGAGAAACTTCCGGTGGAATACCGGTGTGCTTATTCTGAGCTTCAATTTGCATTGAAACGGCAATGAAAAAGATACAAGTGATAATAATCTTGGAATTCATATAAATTAAGGATTTAAAGGTGGTTTAATTTGATATTTTAAATATAGTCATATTACTTAGTTTTACACAAATCTATATTTATATTCTATAAGTTAAAACCTATTAAGTTTTCCGCGCCCTATTTATAGCAGAATAGAATAGAAATTGATATAGATTTTAGTTCTCTTCAGATATTTTCAGAGTAACAAGGGACTTAAACCATTATGTATAGTCAAAACCTATGCATAATAGTTCTACTCTCCCATCTCAAGTTCCAGTTCCGCTCCTTTTACTAATTGTGAGTGTCTAACGGAGTAACCGATTAAAGCCTTGCCATTGATGCTGGCGTTTTTTATAGTCCACTGGTCCATACCATTGTTATTTGCCAAAATAGAAAACTTTTCTCCCGTATAATAGTCGGGATGTAGACCAATCTCTATCTTATCAAAAATAGGACTGCCCAATTCATAAATGGGATCATTTTCCGTTCCTCCGTTCATTTGGAAAAGACCTATTTTCATAAGTACGGCCAAACTTCCCATAAGGCCTTGATCTTCATCTCCATTATAGCCTGTTGCTGGTGACAGGCCATTAAATACCTTGCCTATGACCTTTCTGGACCAATATTGTGTTAAATCGGGCCTATCCAGCTGATTAAAGATAAAGGCAGTTTGAATGGACGGTTGATTTCCGTAATTAATGGGGACACGTCTATATTCTGGGTGTAACTCCTGTGCATGGGAATTACCTGCTGCGAATCCTAATTTTTCTGCAGCCTCGAATTGATTGTTTAACTTTTCGACAGCCTTTTCCTTACCTCCCATTAGTTCAGCCAATCCATTGATATCATGGGGTACGAACCATGTAGCTTGTGCTCCATTCGATTCTATAAATCCATGTTGGTGTTCGTAAGGATCAAAACTCTCCAACCAAATTCCGTTTACATCCTTTGGTCTCATCCAACCGGAGTTTTTGTCGAACACATTTTTGTAATTATTGGAACGCTGCATAAACATATCAAAGTCTTCCTTGTGCCCCAGTTTTTCAGCTAATTGTGCCAAAGTCCAATCTTGGTAAGCATATTCCATGGTTAGGCTTGCCCCATCCTGGTGTCCACCAAATTTACCTTCGGGAATCGGGTAAGGTACATAGCCGTTATTTAAGTAATACTTAAATCCACCTCCAAGAGCGGTTTTATGTTCGTAACCTGCCTTTTCCATTATTCCTCCGGGCATATGATTTTTCTTTAATGCCTGATAAATAGATTCAAGATCTTCCTTAATAATACCTTTCTGAATGGCACTGACAATAAAAGGTGTAGACGAGGCACCTGTCATAACATAAGTGTAATTGCCGCCTGAAGGTCCCCTAGGGACTAAACCACCATCCCGATAATATTGTATCAGGGAATGGACAAAATCTTCCATAATATCGGGGTAAACCAAGCCCCATAGGGTATTAATTGTCCACTGCGCCCCCCAAAAGGAGTCTGAATTATAATGGTTAAACTTGGGTTTACCACTTTCTTCCAAAGGTATCTGTCCTATCCTAAAGCTATCGCCTGTATTATCGGGATAGGCCCCATTAATATCACTTATAACCCTTCTACCTTGCAAGGCATGCCATAGGTCTGTATAAAATCTACGCCGTTGTGTTTCTGAACCTCCTTCAATTTTAATTCTACCAAGGAAACTATTCCACTCTTCTTTAGATTCGTCCACCACCTTTTGAAAATCCCAATGGTTCAGTTCCGAATCCATATTGATCTGGGCATTTTCTACAGAAGTATAGGATATACTAGCTTTCATTAATACATTCCGGTTTTTTTCATCCATGAAAACTAAATAATTACCGGTTTCCGGATCATGGTCGATTGCACTGATTTCGGAATTCAATTCTATCTTGAAAAACAGTTTGAAGGGTTTGGGGCGTCTGTGGGTAGAGGTCATTTCCAACGCTCCGGAGAGTGTACTGTTTCCTATTTTTTCTAGGTTCCCGTTTATATTTCCATTGGGTCCCAAAAGGGTGTTAAGGTTAAAAAGTATGGCCGGACTTCCATTTTTTGGAAAAGAATATTTATGGAATCCTACTCTTTTTGTACTGGTGAGCTCGGCCGATATCCCTTGACGTATAAGTTCTACATAGTGATAACCTGGGGAAACCTTCTCCGCATCGTGGTTAAATTTTGAATAAAAATCTTTGAATATTGTAGTCTCGTTTTCAGAGGTAACGCTTACAGGCATGACTGAAAGCCCTGAAATCTGCCATCCGTGAACATGGCTAAAGCCTTTAATGGTATCCGTTTTGTATCTATATCCACTACCCCAGGCTCCATCAATTTCGGTATCTGGACTTAAATTTACCATTCCAAAGGGTCTTGAGGCCGAGGAAAAAAAGAACCATCTGGAGTTATCGGAATCGAGAAGTGGATATACTAGGTCAACAAAATCTAAGGGTTTAGGGTCCTCCGACTTTACTTCCTTTACTTCTTGACATGCATTAAAACACAAAATAGTGAGTAGCAGAATAAAAAAAATAGGTGCTTGATTTAATTTCATTAAGTTGATTTTAAGCTTAATACTAGTTAATATTCAATAATAACTCAATAATTGGAGATATCAACAATATTTTGTAGAACATTTGCCATTTTATTGGCCATTGTCTTGACCTCCTCATTGGTCCACCCCAGTTTTATTAAACAGGAAATATTTCTGCCCACCCAATGATCGGACTTGGAGAAATCTGTAGTCTCATAATTCGGAAGCCCGTTTTTAATTTCCTTGGAAAACCGATTTAAGCCCTTCAAATCCTTTAAGTGATCCCATTTTCGGTAATAATGCCAATTATTATCGAACCAATAAAAGCAGGCATCCACACCATTTTCAGAAAAAGCCTTGATCGTCTTTCTAGCCGTTTCTTCCGTTGGGAGATAGAAACTGAGAAAGGAATAGTTTTCAACACCGAGTTCCGGAACTCTTCTGAAACCGACTCCAGGAATATTTTCCAAGGCGGAACGTATGATAGTATAATTTTTTTTCTGAATCGCTATAAAATCGTCCAAACGTTTAATTTGGGCAAGGCCTACCGCCGCATGCAGTTCCGAAATTCTAAAGTTATACCCTAGGATCGGATGGTCCTCCGCTCCCCTATCCTTGCCAATATGATCATGTCCGTGATCGGAATATTGGTCAGCGCGTTTATAATATTCATTATTATTGGTAATCACTGCACCCCCTTCCCCACAGGTAATTGTTTTTACATAGTCGAACGAAAAACAACCCAAATCCCCATAACTTCCCAATGGCTTACCTTCATAACTGCCTCCAATGGCCTGACAGGCATCTTCCAAGAGAATTAGGCCGTGTTTTTCACATATCCTTTTTAGAGGTGCCAGATCTGCCATGGATCCGCACATATGTACCGGCATCACTACTTTGGTTTTATCGGTTATTGCCTTCTCAACGGCAATGGGGTCTAGTGTAAGTGTATCGTCCACATCCACTAGGATGGGAACAGCCCCAGCGGAGAGGACTGCTTCAAAGCTTGCCACAAAGGTAAATGTGGGCAATATAACTTCATCCCCTGCGCCTACTTTAGCACAGGCCAATGCTACTGTCAAGGCTGCGGTACCGCTGCTCACCAATTGCGCGTGGTTCACCTGCATTCGGTTTTCCAGGGCCTGTTCCAATTCTTTTGCTTTCCAATGGCCATTCCTCATGCCATCAAATCCATACCGCATTAATACTCCTGAATCCAAAACATCATTGACCTGTTTCCGTTCCTTTTCTCCAAAAAGTTCAAATCCTGGCATATTTTAATTCTTATTTATTAGGTTAATAAATTGATTTTTTTCTGAGGGGATCAGGGTATATGGATGATGCTTTCATCCAAGTCCCTACGCACTTTTTTTAAGGTAGCGAACATATCGTCTGTTGCCCTATAGCCAACAGGAAGGACCAATACAGAAGTAAGTTTTAGTTTGTCCAGCCCCAACAACTCGTCGTAGGAGGTTGGCAGAAACCCTTCCATAGGACAGGCATCAATCTCCTCCAAGGCGCAAACGGTAAGCAGTGTGCCCAATGCCAGATAGGCCTGATTGGTGGCCCAAACTCTGACCTCTTCGATTTCCTTTTTGGAAAAGCTTTCGATCAGGGCACCCTTGAACGGATCAAGTATTTCATCGGAAGTATTTCTAATTTGCTGTACCCTTTCAAAATAGTCATGAATAAATTTCTTGTCAATTTGCTTTTCAATACAAATAACAAAAACGTGGGATGCCTGTGCCACCTGCTTTTGGCCATAGGAAAACTTTACCAATTCTTTTTGCAGCTCCTTGTTTTGAACTACTAATAATTTAATGGGTTGCAATCCATAGGAAGTGGCCGTTAAATTAAAGGCCTGCTTTAGTTTTTTCAGCTTTTCCTCCGTCAGCATCTTATCGGCATCGAACTTCTTAACTGCATATCGCCATTCCAATTTCTTGATAATATCCAAAATATATTTTCTTTTAATTAAAAAACCATAGTTTAATGGACATGAAAATAACCACAATAATCAGTAGGATTTTCACGATTTTGTCCCCTTTGTCCACGGACCATCTGCTGGTCAACCACCCTCCGAGTGTCTGTCCAGACGCCAAAGTTAATCCTATTTCCCAATCCAGCTTCCCGTTCAGCCCGAAAAGTATTAAGGCTGCACTGGTGTATACTACCATGACCACCGCCTTGATGACGTTGCTCTTCATTAAAGTAAGGTGATTGATCGTCGACAAAACCAATAAAACAAAAATACCGGTTCCTGCTTGTATGAAACCTCCGTAAATACCAATAAAGAAAAAAGAGACTATGGCCCAAAATTGGCGTTTTCCCGTAATTAATTCTTCAAAATCGTTAATGCGTATTCTGGGTTGTATAAGCATTATAATAACTATAAGGACCATTACAATGGCCAGTATCTTATTAAAGGCATTTTCATTGATATCTATGGCCAGTTTGGAACCTATTAGTGTACCTAACGTGGCTACTATGGAAAGATACAAAATAAAGGGACTGGCTATTGCCTTGCCCTTACTCTTGTAACCGGCAACATTGGCAATTCCCTGGGTAAGTACGGCTATCCTGTTGGTACCATTGGCTACACTGGCAGGTAAGCCTAGAAAAATTAATATGGGCAACGTAAGAAGGGAGCCACCGGCAGCCAAAGTATTGAGCGCACCAACTGCGAGGCCTACCAAAGCCAAAAGCACATAATGGTACCATTCTTCCATTAGGCAAAAGTAAGTGCTTGGAAAGAATCTAGCCTAATTTAAATTATGAAATAAAAAATGCATTTTCTTTTAAAAAGAATAAAAAGGTTTCTATATTTGCACCCGCTAAGGAGAAATGGCAGTCCCGATAGCAATCGGGAGGTCGAAGCGGTAAAAGCGCCTCCAAAGCATTGACTGGAGAAATGGCAGAGTGGTCGAATGCGGCAGTCTTGAAAACTGTTGAGGGTCACACCTCCGGGGGTTCGAATCCCTCTTTCTCCGCTGAAAAGCCCCGTAAACATTGGTTTATGGGGCTTTGTTTATTTTATATGGTATCAAATGATACCATTTATCCCTTGTATCTTTCCTAAACTTTTCCCTTATATTTTGGATCAAAATCTACCATCCATTCGATACCGTATTTGTCTCTGAACATCCCAAAATAGGAACCCCAAGGACTGTCGCTAATTGGCATTTCAACGGTTCCTCCAGCAGATAGTCCATAAAATATCCTGTCCGCCTCTTCTTTAGTTTCGGCACTAACTGATATTTTGGACCTGTTTTCGATTTCGCTTACGCGTCCCAGATGTTCTGGAACATCATTGGCCATTAAAATATTATTGCCAATTGGCAAAGCAATGTGCATAATCTTATTGGCTTCCTTTTCATTTATCGGAAAGTCGGTGCTCAACATATCCTTGAAACGCATAATCAATGCGAACTCCCCACCAAATACTGATTTATAAAAATTGAATGCTTCCTCGGCATTTCCGTTGAAGTTGATGTAAGGGTTGATCAGTGGCATAAGTTTTTAAATTTTGAGTTATTAGTCAATATTCAAATTTTCGAAGGGTTTAATTTATGATAGTATACATACGAAACTATTAATATGCCTAGGATTATTAGTGGAAATATAGTCTGAAAATTTATTCCGTCCACAGCACCATGACTAATGGTAGCGAAGATAAAGTTAAAGGTAAAACCCGCATATGCCCACTCTTTCAGTATCTTGGGAATTTTAGGGATGACTATGGCCAAAACACCTAGGATTTTAAAAACAACCAATGCGTTTCCAAAATATTCGGGATACCCCAAATTCCTAATTCCTTCTTTGGCCAATGCTGTTTGTGAAGTCAATACAGGCATAACGCCTTCAAATAGAACGATGATTATTGTTGCTGTCCAAAACAATATTTTTTCCCTTTTCATTTTTTAATTGTTATCCGTTTATTCTTTGCGGTAGTTTAAAAGCCAATGATTTCCAAATTTGTCCGTTAGATTGCCAAATAATGTTCCCCAAAAAGTATCTGCCAGTGGATGATCTGCTGTTCCGTCAGCTGAGAGTTTTTTATACACCTCTTTTATTTCTTCCTCACTGCTACAACCCAGGTAAAGTGAAATTGTATTTCCTTTTATTAACCCGGTATGAGGAGCCATATCAGAGCCTTGTAATAGCATATATTCCTTTGTAAGCGTAGCATGCAAAATGCAATCTTTCATATTCTTTGGCATTTTGTTAGAAAGTAGCGACTCCCCTAACGTACGGAACTGCAGATTGCCGCCCAGACATTCTTGGTAAAAAGTCATTGCCTCTCTACAATTGCCATTAAATGTGAGATAGGAATAAATTTGTGTTATTTTCATTTAGACATTTTTAAGCTTGGCAATATCAATTTTTTTCATCTGCATAAGTACCGTGGCCACACCTTTCCCATTAAGTGGGTCAGCCATTAATTTTTTCAATATTGTAGGGACTACCTGCCAAGAAACACCAAATTGATCATTGAGCCAACCACATTGGTTATAGATTCCATCTTTCCCCAATTCGTTCCAATAATGGTCAATCTCTTTCTGGGTTTCACATTCAATTACGTAGGAATTTGCCGGGGAAAATTTGTACAATGGCCCGCCGTTTAGGCCCATAAATTGTTGCCCGTTCAATATCCATTTTACAACCAATGGGTTTTCTTCAATAATTTTTGAATTGCTAAATATGGAGCAATAGAATTCCGCTGCGGCTTTGGCCTGTCCATCGAACCACAAACAAGGATATACTTGATTTGTCATTGTTTATTTGTTGTATTGATCATTCATCACATTGAACATCCAACGAATTCCAAATCTATCCAGACAACAGCCCCAATATCCCCAAAACTCTTCTCTCATTGGCGCCTTGTCGCTTCCTCCTTTCGATAATGCCCGGTATAAAACATCCGCCTCATCCTTGGAATCCAATTGTAGGCTAATGGTGGTGTTATTTCCAACAATTAGTTTTTGGCCCATAGATTCCAACATGTCCGTACCCATCAATTCTGTTCCGCCAATAATGGGCAAGGCCACATGCATTACGCAATTCAATTCTGCTTCTGAAAACTTAGGCCCATTAGGGTCGGGAGGCAAATCTCCTATTCGCATAATGGGTGCGGAAAACGAGGTGCCAAAAACAGATTTGTAAAAATTAAAGGCTTCCTCTGTATTGCCTTGAAAATTGAGATAAATTGCTACTTTGCTCATTTTGATATTTTTTAAAGTATTGACACTAATTGTGAAATAGACTAAGTCTTAGGCATCTGGAATATTTGGCTCCACCAATCTTTTTAGTTTATCCAAAGATTCTTGCCAACCTAAATAACACATTTCTACTGGAATGGCATCTGGAATTCCTTCCTGTGTAATATTAAGCTCAGTACCGCAGATTACCTGTTTCATTAGAACTGTAGTAATCATTTTTCCCGGTAAATTGGGATCGTCAAATTTGTCTGTGTATTTAAGGATTTCGTTGGGAACCATTTCTAAATATTCGCCTCCAAAAGAATGGCCCTTACCAGTAGAGAAATTGGTAAAGGACATTTTAAATGTTCCTCCCACTTGTACATCCAAATGGTTCACTTTGCATATAAAGCCATAAGGTGGCAACCATGATGCCATGGCATCCGCATGGGTAAATGCTTTAAAAACTTTTTCAACTGGAGCTGCCAACACTCTGTGTAACGTTACACTATTGATTTTATCTTTCATTTTATTTGTTAAAAGAGATTATGAATATTACAAAGATGCAACGCTTTATTAGCATTTTAAATGTGTGAAAATGACAACAAAAGGGGGTTTTGCGACAAAATAGTTCTTACTTTTATTGTGATATATACCAAATATATGATGAATATAAGTATCCTTGTTCCAGAAAATTCGGTTATGCAGGCCATTGCAGACCCTCAATATTTATTTTCGGCAGTAAATCAATTCATGGTAGTATCGGGCAAAAAACCATTTTTCAATGTGCACTTGGTTGGATTAAAAAAACAAGTAAAAATTAATCAAGGTTTGTTTTCCGTACGAACTTCAAAACTTTTAAAAGAGGTTAAGAATACGGATTTGGTTATAATTCCTGCTTTGTTCGGGGATATGAAAACAGCAATAGCATCCAACAAAAAAGTGTTGCCATGGATCAACGAAAAATACAAAAACGGCGCTGAAGTGGCTTCCTTATGTGTTGGAGCTTTTTTATTGGCATCTACTGGTTTGCTTGATGGTAAAAAATGTTCAACGCATTGGGGTTTTCAAAATGAGTTTAGAGAGTTGTTTCCTGATGTAGAACTTGTGGAAGGAAGTATTGTTACCGAGGAGCATGGTATTTATTCCAGCGGCGGTGCAAATTCCTATTGGAATTTATTGTTATATCTGGTTGAAAAATATACCGACAGGGAAACTGCAATTCTTGCCTCCAAGTATTTTGCCATTGATATAGATAGGGAAAGCCAAAATACTTTTGCCATGTTCAAGGGGCAAAAAAACCATACCGATGAAGCTGTTTTGAAGGCACAAGGGTTTATTGAAGCGCATTTTCAAGAAAAAATGAGTGTTGATGAATTGGCTGATAAAGTGTCTTTGGCCAGACGTAGTTTTGAAAGGCGATTCAAATTAGCAACCAATAATACGGTTTTGGAATATGTTCAGCGTATAAAAGTGGAAGCGGCCAAAAGGAGTTTTGAAAACAGCCGGAAGAACATGAACGAAGTAATGTTCGATGTAGGTTACACCGATACTAAAGCATTTAGAACCGTATTTAAAAAGATTACAGGCCTTACTCCCATTGAGTATCGCAATAAGTATAATAAAATGGCGGTCTAGCAAGCTAAATAGAAGGGACTTTGAAAATGTGCTATACCTGTCTCATTTCAAGTAATATTTCTGTCAGTATCAATTCCGCCAAAACTGTGGAAAAAGTAATTTCAGGACTTGTTCAAAACAAAAAAGGAGCTTCCGGCTATGGTCATCGTTTCATAAAATATAACCATTGTCTTAATACTGGGTAATCGTCCCAAGATATCTCAATAGGGGATCATTTCTGCCACATTGAAGTTTCCAGGTTTTAAGTTCTGCGGATTAGCCTATATCCAGTGTTTATTTTACCTTAAATTTTTGTACATAGGACCATATACACTTACCATGTTCTTATTCACCACTACAGTATTTGACAACGGTATTTATCCGGCCAGCTTCTGCTTTAAACCCTCCACCTTCTCATTCGTAAGTGGTTTCTCCAAATAAGCGATGACGCAGGGATAATTTTCAGCCCTTTTTTGGTCTTCAGGATGGGTGGAGGAGGTAAGGATGGCAATCTTGGCATCCTTACAGGGTGCGCTGACTTTTTTTTCGTCCAAGAATTCCCAACCGTCCATAACAGGCATATTGATATCTAGAAAGATAAGGTCAGGACAATCCTTTTCCAAATGCCTGCAGGCCTCCATTCCGTTAAGCGCTTCCTCCACATTCAGGAATCCCGCACTTTTTAAAATAATTTTGGATATGAAGTTCGTTGTTTCATCATCTTCTACCAATAAGACTCTATTCATTTTTTATACTTTTTAGATAAACGGTAAACATTGCCCCATTATTGGGTTTACTTTTAACTTCAATACTACCTCCGTGAGCTTCCACTATAGATTTGACAATGTACATGCCCACACCTTTTCCCTCAACGTGAGTGTGCAGGCGCTTGAACAGTCCGAAAACCTTTTTGCTATATTTTTCCGCATCAAATCCGAGTCCGTTGTCGCGTATCGTAAGGCAGATCTTCGCATTTTTTGTAGTGGTTTTCACTTCTATTTTTAATGGTTTATCCGGTATTTTGTACTTGAGTGAATTGGTTAGGAGGTTTTGGATTACGCTTTTTAAATGAAGAGGTGGATAATCAATGTCAGGGCAACTTGAAAAATCTACATCAATACTGGCATTGGACGATTGAAGTTGTTCCGTAATGCTCTGCCTAACTTCGTCGAATACTTTCTCGAATTTTAAACGCTCCTTCTTATCCTTGAGCGTTGTCTTAAAATTGATAACGTCATTAAGTGTGAAAACGGTTTTATAAATTTGCTCAATGTTATTTTTTAATTTATTGAACAGCTGAATATCCTCTGTTTTTGAAATACTGCTCTTATTAAACATATCCACTAATACAGTCAGGTTGGTCAAGGGAGCTTTCAAATCGTGGGCGGCTACATAGGCAAACTCTTCCAATTCTTTGTTTTTTAATTTAATCTGTTTAGCGTTTAGTTCCACCTTGGCCATCTCCAATTCCAGCGCTTTATGCAACTCTTGCATTTTCTTTTCTGCCCGTTTGCGTTCGGTGATATTTTGGATATATACGTGGATTATAGGTTTGTCTCCAAGCATATAGCGGCAGGGAGTTACTTCAGCATTAAAAACAGATCCATCTTTTCTTTGAAACTTAGTTTCCGCCCTTAGTCTATCTTTGACCTCCAACTCATTAAGAACTTCTATCGAATGATCGAGCTCGTCCTTGGTATGGAGATCATATACACTTTTTTTTAGAAATTCACTTCTTGAAAACCCGAATTCTTGGATGGCACCGTCATTTGCGTCCAAGATATTCATGTTCATGTCATGGACAATTTTTGGAAAAATGGAGTATTTGAATATTTGTTTGTAAATATCACCATTGGTATCGATTTGCTGAAAATCTTCCCAAGAATTTGATACGTCCAATCTGTTCTTTGTATTATTTTCTTTTTTCAAATCCATAAACTTTTCCTACCATCTTAACTGATTAGGTAAATTTGCTCATAAACCAAATTTCAAACTCATACTCCTTTCATTATGCTCCATTAAAAGCCGATATCTTTACCTAAGATAGAGAAAATTTAATCAATATTGGCTAAGATATGGAAGGTTTATAAAAAAGCGCGATTGGGGGCTGGACTTTAAATGTTGGTTATTTCTTGGTTTCTAATGGCCCCAAAGTACCGCATGGATAAGGGGCTGCGTTTACTCATATGGAATAGTATTTGTCTATTAACAATTTTGACCGGATGGTATTTTGTCATGGAGCTGGAAAAATTGGAGGGGGTATAAAACCATCGGACAATTTAATCGTTTCCAGATTTGCCAATAGCACGCCGCTGGCACGCCAGGGAACATTCCTTGGTAAAAGGCTATTTTGACAAGCTGTTGGATAAAAGTACCGTTGAAAAAATAGTTATGCCCCGGAAGATGGATTGGTTTCTGTTCCTTAAGCAGGTCTTATGGGTTGGTAAAGCCCATCAGGTCTTTGTTGGATCCATATATGACCAGCAGATCATTTTTCTCGAGAACAGTATCCGGTGATGCTACTCCCTGAACCCTATCCTCATTTCTAGTTTTGCCCAGGGTACTTTTTATCTCTGTTTTTTTTATGGTAGTAAGCGCTAGGATATTATATCTTCGGCGAAGTTGTATCTCCCTTATGGTCTTTCCTATGTATTGACTGGGCACTGTAATTTCCAAAATGCTAAAGTCATCACTTAGCTCAAAAGAATCCACTACATTTTTTAAACATAACTTTTTGGCCCAACGCTCGGCAGTTTCCTCTTCAGGATGCACTATCTCGTCTACCCCAATAGCTACCAGTACTTTCTCGTGTAGTGGATTGATTGCTCTGCTGATCAATCGTTTAACTTGTAGGTTTTTAAACAGGGCAGTTGTCATTACATTGGCTCCCTGGTCTTCACCAATGGCTATTATGACTACGTCCGTATCGCTCAGAGGTAGCCCGGAAACCGTATATTCATCCGTTGAATCCATACAAATGGTATGGGATATTTTTTCCTTGAGCATGTCCACTTTAGCCATACTTTTGTCTATGGCAATTACTTCATTGCCCTTTAGCGTCAGTTTTTGGGCCAAGGAGGCGCCAAAATTACCAAGTCCGACTATAATATATTTCATAGTTAGTCAATTATTTAATTAATCGTTATTTCCTCACTAGGGTAGCGATAATTCTTATGTTTTATCTTACGGAACAAAGCGACCATTATGGATAGCATACCCACCCTTCCAACAAACATGATGGTTATCAACACGGCCTTACTTCCGGAACTTAGGCTTCCTGTAACCCCTAAGCTCAATCCCACGGTACTATAGGCGGAAAAACTTTCAAAAGCAATATTCAATAAGCCCATTTCCGGATCGAAAATAGAAATCAGCGCAATGCCTATTCCGATAACCAACAGGGAAAGAGCAATTGTGGCAAAGGCCCTTTTTATAGATATGTCGGATATTTCCCTTCTGTAGACCTCTACACGGCTTTTTCCCTTGGCCAAACTCAATATGTTCAAAGTGGCAATGGCAAAAGTACTGGTTTTTATCCCCCCTCCTGTAGAGGCCGGAGAGGCACCTATCCACATCAGAAGAAATGTTATCATAATCGTTGGGAAAGCCAGTGCCGTCATATCTACCGAATTGAATCCTGCCGTTCTTGGTGTAGTGGCCCCAAAAAGTGCATTCACTACCTTGCCAAAGAGCGAATGTTCCGCCAAGGTATTATTATATTCCAAAATAAAGAAACATACAAAGGCAATGGCCGAAAGTGAAAGGGTAGTGACCAATGTAATCCTACTGTTAATTTTAAGCACCCATGGCCGATAGGATTTTCTCTGGGGACCAAAGGGCAACAGGTTGAGTAATTTGTGTTTTAAGTACGAAAGTAGGTTAACAACAATAGGAAATCCCAGACCGCCCAGGACAAAGGTGGCTATGAGCACCAATTGCAAACCATAATTATATCGGAATTCCGATTCATAGATACTGTTGCCCAAGGTGGAAAATCCTGCGTTACAGAAAGCAGAAATGGCATGGAAAACTGAAAAAAATGCCCTTTCTGAAAAAGTAGAAAAATATTCCCGGCCAAGCGTACCATACAGTAAAATTGCAGCTCCAAATTCAACGCTGACAGTTATGACCAATATATGTTTCAGTGTTTTGAAAACTTCGCCAATTTTTTTGGCATTGGTCATCTCGGACAGTGTTAATTGATTTTCGTAGGTAGAGCCTCCTTTAAAGAAATAGCCAAAATAGCTGGCAAAAGTGAGTATGCCCAAGCCACCTACCTGTATCAAGAAAAGAATAATGTATTGTCCAAAACCCGTAAAGTAAGTACCTGTATCCACTACAACAAGGCCAGTAACACAAACAGCACTGGTGGAGGTGAAAAGAGCATCGAGAAAGCCAATACCTTCATAAGTAGCCCTGGGAAGCATTAACATTAATGTACCCAACAATATTACCAATAGAAAACTCAGTATAAATAGTTGTGCTGGATTCAGATATGCCCTATTATAATTTATTCGGACTTCCGAAAATTCCCTTATGAACGACAAAATTACCGCTACGACCAACCAGACAGGGTTCTCCAGGAGGAGATCTGTTTTGAAGGCCTCACCAACAAAAATGTACAGGTAAAAAACATAAATGGAATAAGCAACCGAAGCAAGGTCGAAAACAAATACCCTCTTTACCGGAAAGGATGGTTTTACATGGTAACGGCAAAATGTAGATAAGAGCCCTAAAACAATTACAAAGAAATAAAAACCGTCTATGAACTGTTGTATAATGTCTGGCTGAGGAAATCCAAAATCCAGGAAAAAAACCAGGATACCTGATAAACTGGCCCAAAAAGCCATTTTGTGAAGTGTTCCCATACGGAGTATTATGACACAAATGTACCTAAATTAACAATTATACATAACCTAATCTTCCTGAGAAAATTGTGGAGAATAAAATTTATACGTAAAAACCAGCCTTCAGGTATTGGCGTATTAATAATTGTTATGTGGTCTGGGGATTGACGGTTATTTAGGGAAAAAATGTCGGTTCACTGTGTACTTCAAATGGATGCCAACCAAAAATAAAGTAAGACGTAAGTTCGCCTTTTGCTCCTGCCTTACCTAATACCGTCCCGCTATGTAAAATACAATCCAGTCTTTTTAAATGATATTTCGTAATGAAACTAAATTAACTAGTAGATAGAGTTACAATGTAATGTAAACCCTGTTACTTTAAAACCATTTGAAATAGGTATTTCGTTCGGCCATTACTTCCCAATAATGAACCAGAATAGGTAACAATTGAATGTAAATCAAGACTAAAAGTACAATGGAATATTGAATGAATTTAAAATAGAAGTATTTTTCAACGGTATGCCCTTATTTAATGGCATTAGGCCTACTGATGAAATTCGATTCCATTTTTTTGAAAAAAAAGCGTGTAAAATGCAATAGATTGATAAACCTTCGTCTTCTTAAATAAAGGCCCCTCTAACAAGGCAACAACCAATTTGGAATCAGAAAACAGTACAAAACTGAAAGATTTTTTCGGTCGGGAATATGAAGCTCTCATAAGGTATGTGGGTACTAAAATAAGTGCCACGGCCAACCGTGATGCAGAGGATATTATCCAAGATGTAGCCTTAAAACTTTTTTCGGGGGCGGATAGGTATGCACCTATAAATAATGTAGCTGGATTTGTGTACAAATCTATAAGAAATAAAATTATTGATGTAATGCGGACTACAAAAGACAACAAGGCCATGGGCATGGATGAAAATCTTTTGAATCTGGCCGATGCACTCCATCAATCGGCCAACAGCTATTCCTCGGAAGAAACGGTGATGCTTTTAAAAAAATGTATTGATCAGTTAAAACCGGCTTACAGGGACATCATTATCGCGATAGATTTTGAAGGGTATTCGTACAAAGAAATTGCAAAGGAAACAGGGATCTCTATGGGTACACTAATGTCCCGTAGACATAGGGCATTAGGCATTTTATACACTAAAATTGAAAAGAAAATAAATAGATAAATTTAAAATCATTTAACCATGACAAATTTTTTCAAGCATAATTTCAGAAAGAAATCTCCTATTAAGATTATGGGGATGATAATTTTTGGCACCATTGCCATAGTTGGGTTGGCTATTTTATTCGGTTTTGTACTCATGTGGTTGTGGAACTGGTTAATGCCAGATATATTTGGATTGACCACCATTACCTACTGGCAAGCCGTAGGACTGTTCATTCTTTTGAAGATACTGCTTGGCGGTTGCGGGGGTAGTGGTAGTAGCAAGAAAAAATCCCCTAAACATTCAAAAAGGACTTGTGAAAATAAATCTGGAACCGATTTTTCAAAATGGAAACACTATAACAAATTTTGGAGAGAGGAGGGAGATCAACACTTCCAAGATTATTTAAAAAGACAATCCAATCCCAGGGAGGTAATCGATCCAAAATCAAAGCAGGAATAATAAAACCCAATACTATGGAATTACTGATATTTCAGACCGATATTAAATCCAAGAATAAAGTGAAATCAATTAAACCATTGTTGAACAATCATTCCGATATTATAAAATGGTCTATTGATCTTGAAGATATTGATAACGTACTGAGAATTGAAGCTACTGCAAATTTGTTGGAAGAAGAAGCTATAGACTTAATAAAAGACCACGGATTTGATATAAAGTCCCTGTAGGCTAAGAAATGCCCCATATTTTGAAATATATCTAAAAAATTAATCCACGATTAAATTAAAGCGAAATTTAAATTATTCAGTCACTTGAAAAGAGAAGTTCTAGACTTCTTCTTTTTCCATAAATTCCTCCAAACGACGCTCTGGCATAATCCAGATAATCGCTACGGCCACAAAACATGTTATGGACAACCAGGTGTTAATATAGGCCATTGGTAGTGCCAGAATATACAATGCGGTGGACAGGTAATCTTTCCATTTTAATTTGGGCAATTGGTTAAGCGCAAAACGGTCATCGTGGTACCTGATCAATACCCATTCCAAAATAAAATAGGCCACTGCACACATTAATAATACAAATCCGTAAGTAGCAACAGGCAAGGACTCTCTATAGTGCTCATGCTCACCCAGCCAACTTGTAGTAAAAGGTATCAGGGACAGCCAAAATAGCAAATGCAGATTAGCCCACAAGATCTTGCCGTTTACTTTTTGGGTTACATGCATTAAATGATGATGGTTGTTCCAATAGATACCAATGTAAATAAAACTTAATAAATAACTAATAAACACCGGAGCTACCTTTAGGAGTGCACTTAAAGTTACTTCTTCCGGTGCTTTCATTTCCAATACCATAATGGTTATAGCGATGGCCAATACCCCATCACTAAAAGCTTCTAATCTTCCTGTTTTCATATTTGTTTAGTAGTTTGGTTATAACAATGCCCGTAAAACAATAGTTCTCACAAAATTCTAAAAAGAAACCCCAACAATTTGCATAATACGATTTTGTGGTTCTGTTTTTTTCGATTTAAAAATGATGGTTTTTTACCAACATGATGGCACAAGATCCCATATTTCCACTAAAATTATTTTGGCCTCATAAATGTTTTGGGAGGTGGCAATGGTACTCGGTTCGTTTCATGGGGAACTGATGGGAATCTATCGTTTAGCCAATCGGCCTTGGCCTTTTCAATGATGGCCTTGTCCGAAGCTACAAAGTTCCATTCTATATATCGTTCTTCAGGAAATGCCTCACCACCAAATAGATATACAGTCGTATTTTCACCCATTTTAAAAGAGCACAGCTTACTGTCCTTTGCTATTAATATTTGCTTAGGTTGATAGGTGTTGTCCTCAGCTTGGATATTTCCTTCCAAAATATACAATGCGCTTTCACCAAAAAGATGTTCACCTATATTCACCATTCCTCCATCCTTGGACTTAATCTCTATGAAATAGAGCGGACTAAACACAGGCACAGGTGATTTCTTTCCAAAAGCTTCACCGGCAATTAATTTAATAGTAAGGCCATCATCCTCCCATGAGGGTAGCTCAGCGGCATCAACGTGTACAAATGAAGGCTCACATTGTTCCAGTTCCTTAGGCAGTGCGACCCAAATTTGTAGCCCATGTAATTTTTTTGATTTTCCCCTTAAATAATCCGGGGTTCTTTCGGTATGGACTACCCCTTTTCCCGCGGTCATCCAATTCACAGCTCCAGGCTTAATTTCTACTGCCGTCCCCAAACTATCCCTGTGGTAGACCGATCCTTCAAACAGATAGGTAAGTGTAGATAGGCCGATATGTGGGTGCATATCCACATCCATATTCTCCTGTGGTTCCAAATGTACTGGTCCCATATGGTCTATAAATATAAATGGCCCTACCATTCGTTTTTGTCGAAATGGCAATAAACGACCCACCATAAAATTGCCGATGTCGGCCGCACGTTCTTCTATAATCAGGTTTATATTTGACATGATTTTTTTTGAGTTGAATTTATTAAGTAGTGCCCATTAATCATTTGCGAATGGTTTCTAAATTTTATGTCCAATTCTTAAAGTTATAAAAAAAGCCCATTGTTTTTAGCTCCCCTTCCTAAAATTACAGCAATCCTGCAGTAGTTAGGGCCAGGCCAGTGCCAATTTGTGGTCTGCCCCTATATTATCTGATACTAGGGCAGCCAAGAGCTTTGCGTTTTCAAATCCGATTTATATTCCCCTATTCCCCTATTCCCCTATTCCCCTATCCCCCTATTCTGCGACCTTACAATTTTCTGCGCATTCTAATATGGCTGCTTGGTGATTTAGCGGGCCATTGAAATACCAACATGGGTTACTCAAGGAGTGGACTATTTTGATTAGCGGAACCATTTTGAAGAAACCAACCCCAAGTAGAAGGTTTCAGCAAAGAACCCGAAAGTACATTTAAGGAGAGTTGGGTCCCTAGGATAAATTATTGGGCATTTGGGAGGGGGTCGCTGGAAACGGTTTACTATGTGTTTGTCAATCTTAAAAAATCATTCCAACCTATTATGGCCGATAAGCCCCTTAAATGCACTTCATAGGAATGAGAGTAGATTTTCTTGTTGAGATCCAGTATTACCGGCCATTTAACATGTTTTACCCCCTGACCCAAAACATTTACTATGGCCGTCTCCACAAATTTGGAACCGATAGCCCCTATCAATCTAACTTCATCGTCATAACCCGGTCCGGACAATCCTATATAGTAATCTGCCGGTTCGCCCGCAAAGGAAGCTAATACAACTAAATTAATATTAGGGCCTGTTCTTAAAGAAACGACTGAAATTCAATACACATCGTTTAAAATTGAATGGAATGCAATTAACGGGGCGGATAAATATCTTGTAGAGGTTTCTAATAAATCAGATTTTAGTTCCACAGTTTCTGGTTATACTAAGAAAGAAGTTAGTGAAACATCGTTATCTGTAAGTGGTTTGACAACCAAAACCAAATACTATGTCAGGGCGTACACCAAGAAAGGTACTGATGTGTCCAAACCATCTCCGGTTAAGGAGATTACAACAAGTTGATTGTGTTATATTTTTTTGATCGATATAAGAAAAAAAAATTCTCCTTCTTAGGCGTTGTTAAGATGTTTCCTGAATAAATGGCCTAGGTGAATTGTGGTTATTTTTCGACCGTTATATCTGTCCTTCATTATTACTTCACTCAACATTATGTTCCAAAATTGAATATGCTGTCCAACTTTATTTGTGGATTTGTCTACCGTCCAAGAGGTTGATGATCCGAGAACCGTAGGCAACATTTTTTTCCGAATGGGTTACCTGGATTACCGTAATTCCCGCATTGTTCAATTGCCCAAAAAGTTCCATGATCTCCTCTCCTTGTTTGGAGTTAAGGTTACCTGCGTGCTCGTTGGCCAAGATCAGTTTGGGCCATACAATCAATGCCATTCAAAACCCCTTGAATGCTTATATTTTAGAACCCCACTCCGGTTACCACTGCAATAAATTCTTTAGTATTAAGTTGCCAAAACAGGCGTTTTGCAATGGACTGTACCTTGTGCGTACCAAACATTTTTATCATTCCTTGAGTACAGCATCCACACTTATGTCATGTTTGTCATTAACCTGTATGAATGCTATACTTGGACGCTCCAAACCATAGTTGGTAATCAGCAACGACCAGGAAGCGTATAATTGGATTGCACCATCTGGGGTTAGTTTCAAATTTAAAGGAACGATAATTTGTCTGGTAACACCGGCTAGGGTAAAATTGCCCTTTACCTTGACCGACTGATTTGTGTTTTTGTCAAATTTAAATTCATCGATAAGTTTGCCATCAAAAAGTACATAGGGATTTTTTTTGGTTTCCAACAATTCGTACATGTGTTCATCGCGTTTGTCCTTATCTGTCTTAATAGATGTCACGGCCAACTTAAAAGCTACTTCTCCCGTTTCAAAATTTATGTCCCCTTGCAATTGGTCCGACTTGCCCATATAGGAATTAAAAGGCATTTTGGCCCTAAAATTGGCATGGCCTCCATTGGTCGCGTATATCTGTGCAATAGCGTTATTGCTGCTCAGGATCAGTAACAAGGTAAATATTAAGAAAGTCCATTTTTTGCACAAACATAAAACCATCGTAAACTCCACTATTATAAAATTTTTCATAAAACATAGTTTTTTTAATTATTCGTGTAGCACTTTCCAAATCCTAAAAATAGGTACATTACCTATTGCTTGGACTCAAAGTATCTTCTGCTATAATTTGTTATCCTCCTAATCCCATTTCATTTTTTGGGATTATTTACTAGTAACGTTCTACCGAGTCCACGAATACATCACTCTTAAAAAAATCAATATTGTGGACGCACTTAAACGGTTATTCGGTTATAGTCCCCGATTCCTTTTTGGCTATTTACGGCATAGAATCTTGAATCAAATTCCTAGACCACAAATATCACTAATTACACAACATTTAAAACGTTGTTCACATCATTTTTGAGGGTTTGGAAGGCCATTTAAGTATTTTCAACATGATTTAAACACACGAGACCCACGTTATGAAATTAAGAAGTATAATTGTAGACGATTCGTCCATGCAGCGCATGGCAGTAGCCCAATTAGTGAACAAACATCCTAACCTAGTACTGTTGGCCCAGTACAGCAATGCCATTGAGGCCAATAACGGTATCAAGAATTCTGACATCGATCTAATTTTTCTAGATGTGGAAATGCCCATTATAAACGGTTTTGACCTTTTGGAATCTTTGGAAAATCCACCTCAAGTAATTCTAATTACCGGTAAGCCCGACTATGCCCTAAAGGCTTTTGATTATGACGTAACCGATTATTTGTATAAGCCCATATCCTCGGCGCGTTTTGAGGCATCCATAAAAAGAGCCTTGGTCAGACATGAGCAATCTCAGAACCTAGGTGCCGAAGAAGAGTATATCTTTGTGAAGAGCAATCTAAAAAAACGCAAAGTTATCTTAAACGACATTAAGTGGGTTGAAGCGCTTGGCGACTATATTAAAGTGGTGACCAATGAAGGCAATATTGTAATTCTTTCCACCATGAAATCTTTTGAAAAGCAACTGCCTCAAGATAAATTTCTAAGAATACACAAGTCCTATATTGTTAATTTGGAAAAGGTAGAAAAATTCAATAGTAAAAATATTGAAGTAGAAGGACAACAGGTGCCATTGAGCAGAAACAAAAAGAACGAATTGATGGAGGCACTTTACAACGCTTAAATCTTAGTGTCCCGTAAATTATGAGGACCAATCAAAAGTTCACTAGTGAAAACACCTCTTATCCATATTATCCATACCGTTGAATACCTTAATATGATCAAAAGCGGGAGATGGTTTAATTAGTGTATTGTAAATCAACCCAATGCCTATGCGCATTAGGTTGATTGGCCATATAGGACATAAATTTTTTAAAGATTGGAAACCGTTTTTTCCAAGATAGCCCTAACACGTTGTTTTAGAAATTCGGGTTCTATAATCTCGGCGTAATCGCCAAACATGAGATACCACCTTGGAAATCCATGTTCTACATCCGCGGTCATAAAAGTCATTTCTACTTTGTTGCCCTTCACTTTATCAGAAACAAAGCCGTAATGTTTCCTATTGCTGGTTATAAACCTAGCAATGTTCTTATCCACCAATATTCTTACCTTGGTTTTTTGAACATTAACGTCTTTACTCAAATGCTCATCCAAACTCCCATGTTCTCCGGTAAAGGAAAGAGAGGTTCTTGCAATGCCCAACATCCTGTCCGTTCTAAATTGTCTGTAATCATTTCTATAGTGACAATATCCCAGAACATACCAAAAATTATTTTCATGAAATAATCCTACAGGTTCAATATGCCGATCCGATGGGTGCTCGCTCTGCATGGAGTGATACCTTAAGAAAACCTGTTTTTTTTCAGCGATACTTTCAAAAAGAATTTCAAGCGCGTTCGGTAAATTCTCGTTAAATAACTGTTGTGATGGGTCTACGTATATTTGTGACTCCAAGGCAGAAATCCAATCTTTTTCACTTCCCCTTAAAACCGACTTTAGCTTGAACATGGCCGATTGGTGGTAGCTACCAAGGGACTTGTCCACAAACTTTTGCATTAATTTTTCGGCGGCCACAAAGCTCCCTACTTCCTCACGGGTAAACATGACCGGGGGTAGTCGATAGCCTTCCATAATGGAATAGCCAACACCAGCCTCACTGATAATAGGGACACCCGAAGCTTCAAGGGTTCTAATGTCCCTATAAATAGTGCGCAGACTTACCTCAAATCGGTCTGCCAACTCTTGCGCCTTCACTATACGTTTGGATTGTAATTGCACCAAGATCGCCACTATACGATCAAATCGATTTACCGTATCTCTACCCATAATTGCCTGACATATATCCCAAAGATAGGATTTCAAATAAAAGTATAATTCAAAAATTGACTTTGTTTTGACCATTTGGTTACAGGCTTAGCAGTGTTGAAATTTCATGTATCGATATTTTCAAAATCAGTTTACAAATAAAAGGAGTCTAAGTGACAACCTTATGTCAACATTGGTTTTCATATTTGAAGAAGTGCTATTAATTTATTGATATTAAGGTGGTTAAATATTTTTTTTGATTATTTTTTTACTACTGACATAGGGCTGTCACCAACCCTATTTAATTTTGGTCATGAAATATTAATCACTTAAAAAATTAAACTATGCACACTACATTGAACAAGACCCCGCAAGTTATTTCATCACAAGAATTGCTGGATCATTGGCAAGGACATAGGGCGCTGACGCGCAGGACTATTGAAGCATTTCCTGAAGAAGCATTTTTTAGTCATACCATAGGGGGTATGAGGACATTTGCCGAAATGGTTATGGAGCTATTGGGAATTGCAGGACCAGGTATAAAGGAAATTGCCACTGGGAAGTCGGCCCCTCTTAACGAGCATATGGAACACGGTAATAAAAAGGAAAGGCTACTGGAACTTTGGGACAAGGCCAGCGCAGAAATCAATACCTATTGGTCGCAAATCAAGGAAGAGCAATTTCAACAAAACATCAAAATCTTTGGTCAGTATGATGGTACGGTGATGTCTTCCATCCTATACTTTATAGACAATGAAATTCACCATCGAGGACAAGCTTACGTTTATCTAAGATCTTTGGGAATAGAACCACCTGCCTTTTACGAACGTTAATTGAATTGAAACATGAAAGAAGTATTGGTATTTAGGACATCAATAAACAGTAAACGGGAAGTGAACGTCTTGAAACCAGGGTTGAACAGATTGATTGCCAAAGATGGCTACTGGAATTTTGATCTGGAGGATTGTGACAATATCCTCCGGGTCGAAACCCAGATGGTCAAGGCAACTACCGTAACCAATCTTTTGAACAATCATGGTTTCTTTTGTGAGGAACTGCATTGATTAAGGGGCGTTGGATTTGTTTTTAATTGTTAATAAGTTGTTTCGGGTTGTACAAGCAAATCGATGGATTACCCTCAATAGTTCACGACTTGTTATCGGGAGAGAAGTCGCATATTTTAGGCGTGCAGTTCAGTAATGGTAATTCTTAGTCTTTCCATTTTTAGAGACGGGCTATAATCCAGTATTACTACGGACTAAGAAACTTAGGGGCATTTCGATGTTTGGTTCCTTGTTCATAGGCATAGGCTATTTCCAATAAAACGGGCTCACTCCAGGCCCTACCAAAAAAAGATATACCAACAGGTAACTCATCAACGAAGCCCATAGGTACCGTTATATTGGGGTAACCAGCTCTTGCTGCGGGAGAAGAACTTCCCAACTGAAAGCTATCTCCATTTATAAGATCAGTTTTCCAGGCAGGGCTTCCGGTGGGTGCTATTATGGCGTCCAGATGATGTAGATTCATAATCCTATCTATTCCTTCTTCCCTACTCCCTTTCAGCATGTTGGCCAAAGCTTCCAGGTAAGTTTCATCATTTAGGTACCCTTTTTCCTGGGCCATTTCCAGGTATCTTTGATTATAAAATTTTAATTCTATGGAATCCTTTCGATTAAATGCGATAAGTTCCTCTAAACTTCTGATAGCCGCATTAGGTCCCAAGGATCGGAAATATTTGTTCAATCCGTTTTTGTATTCATATAACATAACTTGAAATGAATAGCCGCCAACTTCGGCACTTGATATCTCATTAATATCAATGATTTCTGCGCCCTGATGCTTCATAAAAGCCACTGCCTTGGACATCAAGGTATCCACTTTATAATTTTTGCCCAGCGGGTTTTGGTATAAGCCAATCCGCTTACCCTTTAATCCGTCCTCTTTTAGGAATGGAGTATAATCCTTATAAAATTTCCCCTGGCCTGCCAATGTTTTTTCATCGGCCGGGTCAATCCCTGTGAGTACTCCCAAACATATGGCAGCGTCCATTACGGTCCGTGCCATAGGTCCGGGGGTATCTTGGGTATAGGAGATGGGAATAACTCCAGAGCGGCTAACCAGGCCCACCGTTGGCTTAATGCCCACGATGCCATTGTTGTTTGAGGGACAGACAATGGAGCCATTGGTTTCAGTGCCTATCGCCAACATGCTTAGATTAGCAGAAACGGCAACGGCAGAACCGGAGCTTGAACCACAAGGATTACGATCTAAAATGTATGGATTTTTGGTTTGCCCCCCAACACCACTCCAACCACTGGAAGATAATTCACCTCGGAAATTGGCCCACTCGCTCAAATTGGCTTTTCCTAATATAAGCGCTCCGGCCTCTTTCAACTGTCTGGCCACATAGCTATCCTCTATGGGGTAAGAATTGAGCAGGGCCCTGGACCCTGCAGTGGTCGCCATTTGGTCATGGGTGTCAATATTGTCTTTTAGTAAGATGGGGATACCGTGCAGCGGTCCCCTGACCTTACCCTCCTCCATCTCCACATCCAACTGTGCGGCAATTTGGATTGCGTCTGGATTAACCTGAATTATGGAGTTCAGCATAGGGCCACTTTTATCGATCTCCCCAATTCTTTTTAAATAGGCCTCCACTACCTCCTTAACAGTGTAGGTTCCGTCCCTATATCCCTGTTGTAATTCGGGTATGCCCAGTTCCATAAATCTGAAATTATCAGTTTCAGCTGCCTGCTTTTTTTCAGAGGAAACCTGACAGGACATTTGAACAAGCAAGAGGGTTGAAAAAACAATTTTGAATTTATTGAAGAAGATATTACTCATATTTTTCATTTTTGGTTAATGTCAGATGCTACTACAGTACATGAGCAAACTAGCGTTTTCTTTCAGCCAAGCTCATAGTGAAACCTTTTGTTTTTGCTTTTGTTTTTTCATTTTTATAGTCCAACCTTTTAGGGCTTTAATGTAATCTTTACCAAGCCGCCAATTAAGGGAGCAAGGTGCTATGGGAAACCTTACAAAAGCTTTGAATGTAATAGATGCCTCAACTTGGTAGAAATTACATAGGATAATGCTCTAAAAACACACTTTACACTTTAATACCAATAGCTAAATTATTAATCATTCCAATGTGCATCAATTACTTTTTGGATGTGCGGATAATTCACATCGGTTTCGTTGAGGTCTTCGCGCAACTTGACCAACTGTTCCTTTAAGTCCGCGATTATATCTTTATATTTCGGGTCATCATAGGCATTGTTCATTTCCTTCGGATCTTGTTTAAGATCATAAAACTCCCAAGCCACAGGCGTATGGTTGGTAAAGTCATTGCCCCAACTATCCTTGTTCCATTCAGCCTTTGTATCATCGGTATCCACCCAATACTTACCATAGAAAAATATTAATTTATGGTCTTTCGTCCTAATACCAAAGTGCGCGGGGTTTTGGTGTCGGTGCGCCATATGCATCCAATAGCGATAGTAAGTGGCCTGCTGCCAGCCTTCCGGTTCCTGCCCAGTTTCCAATATGGTTTTAAAACTGTGGCCCTGCATATATTCGGGGGTCTTCCCCCCTGCCAATTCAATCAAGGTGGGAGCAAAATCTGTGTTGTTGATAATGGCATCGGTACGCGTTCCTGCGGTAAAGGATTTAGGATATCTTACAAAAAATGGCATGCGCATCGACTCTTCGTACATCCATCTCTTGTCTATGTAATCGTGTTCGCCCAACATAAATCCTTGGTCCCCGGTATAGACGATGATGGTATTGTCCAAAAGATTTTCGGCTTCCAAATAGTCCAATAAACGTTTTACATTATCGTCCACACCCTTAACACATCTCAGGTACTTCTTTAAATAATCCTGGTAGACTTTGCTGGTATAGTCTTTTTCCTCCGCTGTCATTTCCCACTTTACATATTCCGATGGGGCAATGTCTTCTGCATTTCTATATTTCTTATATACAGTGGTATCGTTCCAATAGATATTGTTGGCCTGACGCCGAATTAGGTTTCGGTGAGAAACCGAGGACCCTATTATCCTAGTAAGGGAATCGTTTTTGCCCCTGGTAGCGATTGATCCATTATTACCATTATCGTAAAGGCTTTCAGGTTCAGGAATAAAAGTGTCTGCCAAATAATCCTCGTATCGAGGTGCGTATTCGAAATCGTCATGAGGTGCCTTAAAGTGGTGCATTAGAAAGAACGGTTTGTTGGGATCCCTCTTATTCTTTAAATAATCCAAGGTGATATCCATGATGTTATCAGAGGAATGCCCCTTGGTCTTTACCTTATTATTGGGCCATGATTTTTCGCCCCTTACCAGAAATTCCGGATCAAAATAGTCACCTTGTCCGGGCAATACCTTATAATAATCAAAAGCTGCGGGCTCGTCGTGTAAGTGCCACTTACCAACAATGGCCGTTTGGTACCCTAATTTTTTCATCTCTGTTGGCAGATACTGCCTTTCAACCCCAATAACACCTTCTAGGTCCAATACTCCGTTGGTCTGCGGGTACTGTCCAGAAATGATAGAAGCCCTACTGGGCGTACAGATGGAATTGTTTACAAAACAATTGTCAAAAATTATTCCTTCGTTGGCAATCTTGTCCAAGTTTGGGGTCGGATTCAAACCGGCCAGCCTACTCCCATAAATACCAAAGCCCTGGGTAGTATGGTCATCGGACATGATGTATATTATATTGGGTTTTGTTATTTCCTGTTCTGCGGTCTTGTCCCCACACGAGAAAAGTGACGAAGTAACTAATACAAATAATAAGGCGGTTGGAGTATTAGGTTTTTTCAAAATAATAATTTTTGGTCCGGATTATAAAAATAATCCTTTTAAGCTTTAGTAAGTTTACACATGTTTAAATAAATACCCATTAAGTTTTTTGGACCATTAGGGAGTCTTTTGTATTAAGGGAGGCCCAAAACTAAAGAATAAGGCAATAACATGGTCTTTTTCACTACTTTAGATTTTCCTAGGACAACAATAATTCCGAATGCACTTTTTTTAGTAGTTTAGGGTACTGATCACCTAATTTTATGCTATAGGGATAATATTAACCATTCAAATAATTAATTCTGAAAAAAGTAACAACCATAAATTTCTCTCACAAGAAAATAAGGCAGAACAAAAATAAGTGTATCAGGAGAATCGAATACTTGGCTATTAATGTACAATTCCTGATATTACTATTAATCATCTTGGTTTCTTGTGAGGGAAAGCCTCTATATGAAGGACCGCTTAGTCCGGAAGAGGCCATGAAAACTTTTCAGTTGGCAGAAAATTTTAAGGTGGAAATATTCGCATCGGAACCATTGGTCGTAGACCCTGTGTCCATGCAGTATGATGGAGATGGAAATGCTTACGTTGTCGGCATGCTGGATGCCTACAAGGACGATTCTGTAAAAGGAAAAGGAAAAATCGTCCTGTTAAAGGACACTAATGGCGATGGAAGGGCCGACACGTCTACAGTTTTTATAGACAGCCTTAGGGAGGCAACCAGTGTATTGCCTTGGAAGGATGGCCTCTTGGTATGTGCAGCTCCCAATATCACATATTATAAGGATACTGATGGAGATGGACGTTCAGATTTTAAAGAGATTCTTTTTAGCGGATTTTTCAATAAGAATGAAGAAGTGCAAATCACCAATCTTCGTTTTGGTATTGATAACTGGATCTATGCTAACAATGGTGGGCAGGCAGGTGAAATAAGTTTTAGCCGCCGACCCGATGCACCCCGGCTAAATGTGCAGGGTGCCGATTTTCGCTTTCGGCTAGACCGCAATGAATTTGAACGCAGTACAGGCCCAGGTCAGTTTGGCCTTGCCATTGACGATTGGGGCCATCGGTTTTTTACAGCGAATTCCTTACACATCCGCGAGGTGGTAGTTCCGTTGCGATACCTAGAAAGAAACCCTTATTTGCCAGCTTCAGCTAAAAGCACGATTCAAAATATTTCGGACCATGATCCGCTTATGCACCAGTTAAGTGAAACGCCGTACTGGAGACAGGAACGTACCGACCGTCGTAATAAGAATTACCAGGAAAATAGCCTTGACAGGGTAGAATATGCAAGGGGTCATTTTACAGGGGCTTCAGGGGGTACGTACTACGATGGCGACAAGTTTCCAAAAGAATATTATAGTAATATATTCACTGGCGATGTTGCAGGCAGCTTGGTGCACAGGGATATTCTTTCTGTTGTTGATAGTTTACCTTATATGGTAGCAAAGCGTGGAGAAAAGGAAAAAGATAAAGAATTTATGGCCACTACGGATTCATGGTTTCGTCCTGCAAATTTTTCAGTAGGCCCTGATGGTTATCTTTATATTATGGACATGTACCGGCAGCATATTGAGACTCCAATGTCTATTCCTGAAGACTTACAAGAGACCATGGACTTCGATGCCGGGAATGAATATGGGCGTATTTACAGAATTGTACCTAAGGATGTTGGTCCTTACAAACCAGTGAACCCCAATCTCACTAAAGCATCTTCTTCCGAGCTGGTTAAAGCGTTACAGCATGAAAATCGTTGGTGGAATCTTACAGCTCAAAGGCTTCTTTTAGAGCGACAGGATAAAAGTGTAATACCCGAAGTAAGAGCCTTGTTTGCCCAAAGCGAAAATCCAAGATTCAGATTACATGCCTTATATGTTTTAGAAGGGATGGATGCTCTGGATGCTGTTACTGTGATGACTGCAATGAAAGACCCTTCAGCAGGAGTGAGAGAAAATGCTGCGATACTTTCCGAACGCTTTCCCGATTGTTTATCCCAGTTGGCGGAAATGACCAATGACCCTTCAATCAGGGTCGCTTTCCAAGCTACTTTGAGTTTAGGTCAATTTAATGATAATACGGTAGTCACTGCACTGGCAAAGGCCTTGGAGCTACATGGTCAGAGTTCATGGTTCAGGACTGCAGTGTTGAGCTCGGAAGCTGGTTCGGGTTTAGACCTTTTAAAAACCTTGGAGAGGAATTCTTTTTTTAAGGACGCCTCATCGTGGAAACTGAATTTTATTGAGACTGGTTCCAATGTAATTGGTGCGCGTAATGATAAAAACCAGGTCTCAGGTTTATTAAGCTTGCTGGCCCAATCCTCACTTTCAAATACAGCAGGCTTGCAGTCGGCAAGTATTAAGGGATTGGTGGAAGGAATTGAAAAATCTGCTGGCTTGGAAAATTCATTAAAAGAAAAATTAAAATCTATTTCATCGGAAGCAGAGGGCAATGCCCTTAAAGCAATCCAGGATTTAATAGCATTGTATGCTAAATGAACAGTTGCTAATAACATCTAAATATATCTATAAAAAAACAGTTTTAAAAATGGGCATAAAGAACAATTCCAGAAGGAATTTTATTAATAAATGTTTTAGTAGTGGTTGTTTATTTTTAGGGGGTATGCTACTTTTTAACTGTCGCGGTAAAAATGAATCATCCGGCGATGAAAGTGAGACCAAGATACAAAGCAATTTAAATGACCCTTGTAATGACCTAACAGATGTAAGTGAAGGGGAAATTAAAAAGCGCCAAAGCTTGGGGTATGTAAAACAATCTGTCGTTCCTAATAATTCATGTGGTAATTGCGCGCTCTATATTCCTGCAAAACCAAATAAAAAATGTGGGGGATGCATCCTATTTACAGGACCTGTTTATTTCGAGGGCCACTGTGTTCAATGGGCTGCCATAATTACATAATTGAAAAAATTTAGAAAAAAATAGAAAATGGTTTTAACCACTCCCCTTTAAATTTGTTCTTATGTCAAAATCAAAAAAAGGTTATTCGCGTCGAGAATTTATAGCAGGTACTAGTTTGTTTGCACTTGGCACCTCCTTAAAATTAAACGCTTTTAATGATTTTTCAAGCATCAAAAAAGAACCAATAATTGACATTCATCAGCACACTCATTATCTGCAACGTACAGATGAACAACTACTGGCACATCAAAGGGCAATGGGCATTACTACTACTATTCTTTTGCCATCGGGTCGTCCTGTTAATTCGCCATCGACTCACCAGGGCATAGCCAACGGATTGCAGGCTGAAGCTGGGGGAAATGCAGAATGTTACTTATTTGCAAGCCAACACAAGAAGGCATTCCGCTTTGGGGCATGCGCAGTTCCGGATATGAAAGATGGTCTTTATGAGATTGAAAAATATTTAAAATTGGGTGCGGTGGTTATTGGGGAATTGAAATTTGGCGTCACATGTGATTCAACGGAGATGCAAAAAATTTACCAATTGGCTGAAAACTATAATGTACCGGTACTCATGCATTGGCAGCATGAAATGTATAATTATGGCTTCGAACGCTTTTATAAAATGCTGGAGAAATATCCGAAAGTAAATTTCATAGGCCATGCGCAAACTTGGTGGGCCAATATTGACAAAAATCATATGGATCAATCGATCCTTTATCCTAAAAAAACGGTTACCCCTGGGGGGATTACAGACCGGTATCTTAGCGATTACCCGAACATGTATGGCGATCTATCTGCGGGCTCAGGTCTTAATGCGCTTAAAAGAGATGAAGACCATGCGATAGCTTTTTTGGAAAGACACCAAGACAAATTATTGTATGGAAGCGATTGTGCAGACCCAACAGGTTCTGATATAGAAAGTTGTTCCGGCACCCTAGATATTGCAGAAATCCGTAAACTAGTATCTCAGCAGACCGAACGGAAAATTTTATATGAAAATGCTAAGAAATTATTCCGTCTTTAATTATTCTATTTCATCTTCATTTGACCTATGTTGAAGTAAACCTTAGTTAATAAAATCTGCTGTAGTCCAATCTTCTAAGTTCCTTAAATCGAGAGATATCAAAGACCAAAAACAATTCAGTAGGCACTCTTATACATTTATTGATGGAATTTACTGTTGTTTCATCCATTCAAGTTTATCAATACTTACCCCTCTCTTAGGCCACTCTACACTGGAAATATACCACTGTCCATCCTCTCCCTGAAAGATTTCAGGGGCATGCGAATTTAGAATAGTAATTTCCTTTTCATTATCAGTGCCAAAATCGGTCAGGTCATCTGAGTTATATACATATGCCTTATGGGTATAGGCCCCCTGAATATCCCTGCCATCCCAATCATCTTCCCATGCACATACAAACAAGTAAAAAGTGTTGTTGTGAAAAATTAATGTGGGTGATTCGGGGTCGAACTTATTGGTTTTAAGAATAGTCATAGGTGTACTCCAATGTATCAAATCTTTTGAAGTGACCATTCGCACACTTTTAATGGAACAATAAGTTAAATAGTATGTTCCGTTAAATAATAATAAATTAGGATCGCGGGCTCCATCCGGATCTGCAAATAGTTCCCCTTTGGTTTCCCAATCGTACAAGTTGGATGACACGGCCAATCGAATTGGACTGTGGCCGTAGACCATTTGATAAAGTCCATCCTTTCTAATAATATAAGGTGCATGGTTTTGGGGTATTTCACCAGGTCGATCTTTTGGTGTTAGTATTTTGGGCAAATCATTGTAGTGATGCTCCTTGATCGATCCTTCAAAATTAGTGCTAGATGACACCGCATGAAAGGACGCATATTCCCCTTCGTGAATACCTTTGTTCAACGGTTTGGTTTTTACTATCGGATGTGTAATTCCAAAAACATGCCAATTGCCGTCATCGGCCTTTACAAAAGTATGGTCGTTGGGTACCCAATCATCATACCATTTCCCTTCCTTTAAGTTGGGGGTATCGGGCCCAAAAAAATAGTCCCCGTCCGGTTTATAGATAAGTACATATTCATTGGCCTGAATTGGCACCAAGAGGTCCTTTTGGCCATAAAATTGTGTTTGTACAATTAAAACAAACATTGATACAAGGAATTTGAATTTCATATCGGAATCTTGGTTAATGATACATACTTGTATGTAAAGCAGGTTGAATAGGCCTTGCTTTTTAATTATGGAATAGATCAAGTTAATAAAATAAACCTTGCTCCGTGATTAGGAAGTAGTTTGTTCATTAACTATTACCAATTCTTATTTTTTGTTGAAGTTAATACTTTATGGTATTCATCGAGTATTCTACAAAGTTTTTAAGTTGAAAACCCGCAATATTCCATAAGGACTACATTTATTAACCAACTATCCTCAAGTTTAGGAAGTGTTAATTTACAATCCATTTATGCATTTTGCTAACAAAAATAAAACCCCCAACTTTTATTGAGGGTTTTGCAATATTATTAGGCAACAGTTAATAAAACTTACTGTAGTCCGATCTTCTTCGCTCTTTAAACCTTGAAATATCAAAAACTAAAAACAATTCCAGGGAATTGGGAATATATTGCTTGGCTTCCCCTCCAAAGGGTAATCTATAGTTCAATCCAAATTCAAATGTTTCCAGGGCAAGGCTGGTGGCAAAACCTATTTCGGAAAAAGAGGCATTTTCCAAATAGCTGAGATGTTCATTTATGCCTATACTAAAGTTGCCAAGGGTAACATCCTGATAAAAATCCAATCTGGTATTTGGTCCTTGAATAGATACGGCATTAAATAAATACAAGTAGGAATGCTCCGGCAATTTGGCCTGCCCATATTTATTGATATCCATTTCATATCCAAACTGCCCTGAAATGAGCATGTTTAAATTCACATTATTTTCACTTTGCCTGGAAGATATTCGTGGTTGATTCAAATGTTTAAGGGATAGCCCAAAAAGTGTATTTACATCGTTATGTATTAGTACCGAGGCCCCCATATCCAAATAGCCTACATTTTCAGAGGCTGTAATGGGATCTATGGTATTGGCACTAATTTGGCCCGTAAAGATGTTTATCTGATCTTGAAAGGTAAGATTGTTAAAATCGTACCTGTAATTGCTATACGCTGCAGTAATTCCAGGATATAGAATCCAATCGTTCTTTAAAACCAATTTGTACATATAGCTCAATGCCGCAGAAGTATAATTAAAGCCTGAATTGTTCAGGTTATTGTTGAACAGATCTACGCCCAGTTGAAAATTGTATTCTTCAAAGGCCGTTGAGCCAAAGGCATATTTATGCTGGGATTGGTTTCCTTGGCTTTGACTGGCAAATTCGGCCAAGACCCCTATCCTGGTCTTATCTTTAAAAGCATGAAAACTGGGATTTAAGGAAGCCGGCACCTTGCTTAGGTTGTTCACAAATTTTTCCTGAGCGTTGGCCCCCAACGTAATAAGAACAATTAGTAGGGTTATTAGATTAAGTTTCTTCATCTCTATCTTAAAATTGAGGCTTCGCCAGTTTTGGTTATTTGGTTGTTGTCTTTCGTTGTACCTACAAACAGATATCTGAAGGAAGTGTTTTTGTATGGTTTTCCCGAACTGTAGTTTCCGTTCCAACCCCAATTTGCGGGCATTGTATCATAGTCATAGGCCACGCTATACACCAAGGAGCCCCACATATCATAAATTTGAAAGGTAAACGAGGCTATACCGGTAAACTCGCCTTGGAAGTAATCGTTTATTCCATCCGCATTGGCAGAGAATACATTCGGGAACATTACGTCATAGCCGTTACCCACCTGCACGTCCTGTTGAATAGTTTTACTACAACCTTCCTCATTATATAAAGTTAGGGTGGTAGTAAAAATGCCAGGATAACTATATATATGTGTGGTCATAACACCGTCTACCTCTGGATCTATGTTAATTATGGGACTTCCATCTCCAAAATCCCAGGAAGCATTGCCATATCCTGGATCACTGGTTATGCTGAAACGAATATCTTCCTTGGCCATTAAAAGGCCCGTAATTTCATATTCGTCCGAGCTATAGGTAAACGAAGGATCGGTTACCCCAGAACTTATTGGCATCGTAATTCCGCATCCCTGGTCATTTACTATATTAAGGGTGGCGTTGTCCAACGGGTTTCCAATTTGAACAGAATAAGTATTGGCAGCTGTTTTTACGGATGGCACTAGGGCACCTTCATAGTAAAAGCTTAGGTTGCCTGGTTGACTATTGAAAACTGATACCGAAATACTTCCGGGATTGCCCAAACAAAGTGACTGATCCAAAAAAGGTCCGTCTATTAGCTGAAGCGATTCCGCTTTATTAATGGTAATAATTTCCCTATAATAATAGGCTGGATCGGCATTGGTACAACCATTAATATTACTAGTAATGGTAAGTCTTAACCTTCCTTCTTCCAATCCGCTCAATTGCGTTATGTTTTGACCGAAAGGCGTAAACACCGGATCAGGATTATTCGCTGTACCGGCCGTTTCTTTTTCCCATGTAATACTATACGGTCTTAATCCTCCGCTTACGGTAATGGAAATGGCTCCGTCGTTGGTAACACCACAGCTTACCGGAGTTATTGTCCTGTTTACAACAATTGGCGTATAGGTAGTATTAAAGGTAAACTCAATTTCTTCTGAAGAACAGTTATTACTATCGGTTATGGTCAGCCAATATGAGCCTGGAACCGCATCAAAACTTGTAATGTCCTGGGCTACAAAATTGTTGGGACCTCTCCAATCATAAAAGTAATATGGGTTGTTACTTCCGTCCACAAAAGGTTTTCCTCCAGTAACCAAATTGGTATTCAGGCTAAATGCGTAATCAAACTCACAAGCTGGAATGGTGTAAGATTTGGCACCGGTATAATCCATGGCCTCATAACTTTCCATAGTGAAGGTTTCTACGACACATTGATTGGCATCGGTTACCTCTATAACATGACTGTCATTGGAAAGTGAGCTTATTGTGGTTTGGGTACTGCTGAAGATTACAGGAGTTCCACCGTCCAACGTATATTGAAAAGGTGATGTACCTCCCTGAACCCTAAAAGTAAAATCCCTTCCGGTACTGGCATCCACACATGTGGTGTTGCCACTAGTTACCTCTGTAGCACTAAATACTGTTGGAGCCGTAATGACAAATGTCTGTCTAACGGTACATGGTGTATTGGCATCACTATTGGTATCGATAATTACCACTTCGTAGCTACCACCACCCAGATTGGTAAGACTGGTGTTGTTGGTAGAATAACTTGTTCCGTTTTTGTACCAGTTTATTTGTAATTGGCTGCTGGGATCAGAACTTATCTGTATGCTAATTTCGGCATTGGCATCACCAGCACATTGTAACTGCTGGTTGATAACCTGCACGCTACTGATTTCCAATTGTGCTTTTGAAGCCACATTCGCAGTATAGGTGGCTGAACAACCAAGTTGGTCAGTTACGGACAGTACATATACTCCCGGTGCCAAGTTGCTAATATTTTCAGTGGTAAAGTTGGCATTATTGGGGCCTGTCCAACTAAAGTTATAAGGAGCTTTCCCCCCGGTTACTGTTGTAGCTCCAATATTTAAGCTAATACTACCATCATTTTGACCATAACAAGTGGCGTTTTCTACCACCACGGAAGCTTGGTCAAATTGTAGCCCCATTGGCAAGCTCACGGGTTGCGATTCCTGTATTCCACAAGAGGCATCTTGTACACTTACGTTGTAAATAGCTCCACCAGTTAAATTGGTATAAGTAATATTTGGATTGTTGGACGTCTGTACTAGGGTTGTTCCGTTGGGCCTTGTGAGCGTAAAGGTGAAAGGTGCTATACCTCCTGTACTATAGGCAGTAATGGCCGTATTACAGGTATCCCCAATATTCAAGGTCAATACCTCGGGTTCAGATACTATAAATGGAGTCGACGTGGTTCCGCAGAATTCATTGTACACTGTTAATTGGTAGGCTCCCGCTGAAAGATTGCTTATGCTTAAGGTTGAGGCAGTAAAGCTGTTATCCCCTATTTTGGACCATACATAGGTATTTGCAACCGAATTTGGTTGGGTGATTACATTGGAAGCACTTACATTGGGGTCGGTTCCAGTACTTACATAAGCTGTAAATCCGATCCCCGCAACTTTGGCGGTCAAGGTAATTTCATTGAAATTGCTTGTTGCCATGGCCGGACTTAAGTTTGCGCCGATTGCAGCATTGATTTTTTGAGCAAGTGCAGCAGCAACCTCATTATTATCCTGAGGCTGATTAATGCCGTTCAGGGTCACCTGATGATCATAGACCTTACTGTCGATAATTATACTATAGGTATTGCCAAAAGTCGGGGTGCCGAAAAGCGAAATTGTATTGATTTGCTTCTGGGCCGTATTACCTCCAGTGATTCTTCCGTTAGGTATTACAATACTTCCATCATTGCCTCCATTACAGCTCACATTGGTGATGTCGTTGTCAATGATGGCATCATTATCTATAATGGCATAAGGAATTACGGTTACAATTTTTGGCGAAGTTTCATCCGCACAGGCCACACCGTTCACCGTACTGGTAACTACTCTTTTAAAGTAGGTAGAAGTAGTAAGGGTACTTGGGGGGGTATAATTTGGCTGCGTGGCACCAGCTACGGCAGCGTAGGTTTGATTGTCAGGGGATGACCACCACTGATAGGTCAGTACTCCAGCACCAGTGGCCGATTCCTGTTCCACAATGGCCAAAGGTTGACTTCCTTCACAAACCGATTGATTGTCCGTTATTTTACCGGCATAAATATGGTTAAGGGTAACTTTTATAGGGTTGGTCTCCACAACACAAGTCTGGTCTACCAAACTGGTTCTGGTAATAGTCCGCTTATAATACATGGTCGTTGTTGGGACCGGAGGTGTATAGGAAGCTGAATGCACAGCGATATCTGTCCAGGTTGTACCATTTGGCGAGGAATACCAGTCATAGGTCTGGTCTACATAGGTACTGCCACCGGTTACGGTCAAGGCTCCCGGCACAAAACCTTCGCATATGGTCTGGTCGTTCACAAGGGTTCCGGGCAACAATTGCTCTGTAACCTGTACAACTATAGTATTACTATCCTCCGTACATACCACATTATTCAAGGTTGATGATGCGGTCCTCTTAAAATAGGTCGTTGGAAAATTACCGGCCTGTGGATCATAAGTGCTGTTTACAGCTCCATTAATCATACCCCAGTTACTGTTATCCACTGAAGAGTACCATTGATATTTTAATACTCCCTCCGCAGTTCCGTCTACGGTATTTCCCAGGATAGCGGGATCATCCCCGAAACAAATTTTTTGTTCGCCTGAAATAGTACCTCCGTCCACATCATTGACAAAAATTCTGATTACATTACTTGGAGCATAGGGTGCGCATACAACAAAGTCCACTGTAGCTTGATAATCCCTCCTATAATATTTATCGGCGGTAAAGGCCGCTGCAGGAGTATATGTTGCATTTGTTGCACCAATTATTTCAGTAAAGGTAGCGCCATCATTTGATTCGTACCATTTAAAAGCCAAATAGGGCAATCCTTCTATGGCGCTGGGGTTGCCCAAAGTAGGAGCCATAGTATTATAACAGATGGTAATATTGTTTCCTATATTGTCCGCTTGGGGCACCAAGACCGTTACAGGGTTGCTGTCCACTACACATTCCACTCCGGATATATCTGTGCTGGTAGTAGTTCTAATATAGGTTGTTGTAAATGTAATGTTGGAAGGGTCGTAGCTAATTCCGGTAGCTCCTGATATCATGGCTCCGTTAGCGTACCATTGGTAGCTTAGGGTCTGCCCTGTTGAGGGCGTTAATTCCTGAATTAAGCTAGGATCGTCCCCCTTACAAATTACTTCTTCATTGGTTCCATTGGAGCCGTTCGGATTGGTTGTACCAATGTCACCCCCTGTGGCATTTCCACCATTTATGATTTCTAGAACGTTACTAGTTACCGTACAGGATAGTCCATTTAGGGTAGAAGTGGTAATTCTTCTATAGTAATTGGTCTGTGTTACCGAAGGCGGGTCATAGGTAGCTGCGGTAGCTCCTGCAATGTCTGAAAATGTTACATTATCACTGGAAATCTGCCATTGGTAGCTTACTGTTCCAGAGGCAATCAATTGAAAATTAGTACTAAAAGCCTGTGGATCTCCACCATTACATACCTCCGTAGTTCCAGTTGCACCAGATGAAAAAGTAATATTATGGCCAGCAGCATTGTCGAATTTATTTACGTAAACTATAACCGCTGTGGTTATGGCCTCGCAAGTGATACTTTGTAATGTTGAACTTGCCTTTCTTCTATAATAGGTTTGTAAATCTCCATTATTAACCGGAGTGTAGGTAGCTTGGTTGGTATTTGCAATATCGGTCCAAGTGCTCCCATCTGGAGAACGCTGCCAAGTATAGCTTATAGCGCCATTGGAGCTTGCATCGGCGGAACTGGTAATCGGTGCCACGTTGCTGGATCCGCAAACGGTTTGGGTTTGTGAAATAGACCCTTCGTTTAAGGTTATTAGGGTGACCAAGGTTGGAAGGCTTGAAGCCTCACAAGTATTGCCATTGTTGGTATTGGTAACGTTTCTCCTAAAATAGGTGGATGTTGCCAATCCTGTGGAAAAACTTAGGCTTTCACCAGTTTCCCCGTTCATTGCGGTGTAATTGACATTATCGGTAGACGAATACCATTGGAAATTAATTCCTGTACCTGCAGGCGTGCCGTTGGAAACCGTAATGGTTGATGGTGTATCACCTTCACAAATGGCTTGGTCCGCAGACCCTTCCCCTCCAGAAATGGCTCCGGCTACAGTGATAGTAACTTCATTGGTGTAACCTGTACACACCTTTCCGTTTAGGGTGGTGGTATCCAGTCTTCTATATTTGGTAGACGTTGCTAGTACTCCAGGGGTGTATGTAGAACCTGTGGCAGAAGCTAATGGGCTCCAGCTTGTTCCATTATCGGTGGAGGCTTCCCATGAATAGGTTAGGTTACCAGCGGCGGTCGTATTTGCTATGTTAATAATGGTGCTGGGGGCTTGTCCTGCACACACATTTTGATTATTACCAATTGTACCCAAATTAAGGCTGTTTACAAAAATAGTACTTACAGTAGAATTCTGGAAACAGACTTTGGCGTTATTGGAAATTATGGTTTGTCTTCTATACTTAGTGGTAGCTGCAGGTGCTACGGAAAAATTATAAACAGCATTGGTTTCCCCACTAATATTTGTAAAACTACCAGTGGTAGCCGATTGCCATTGATAAGTGATGTTGGGCCCTGCTGCTGTAGCATTGCTTATGGAAATTGAATTGGGAATTTCCCCTGCACAGATAGTCTGATCCGCGCTGGCTGTTCCTCCGCTGATTTGACCTAGTACAGTAATCTCTATTTCATTGGTATAATCCGAACAGGTGTAACCGTTTAAGAGTATGTTATCCTGCCTTCTAAAGGTCGTGGTCTGGGTTAAGGCAGTTGGCTGGTAATCTGCATTACTGGCGCCAGAAATTGTAGTCCAGGAACTTCCGTTAAATCGTTCCCATTTATAGGAGATAGTGCCACTTCCTGTGGCATTGGTGTCCGATGTTATGGCAGTTGGCGCTTGATTGTAACAAACAGTTTCAGCACCGGTAATACTTCCTACGGTAAAATCGGTATAAGTAATGGTGGCCACTGTACTAACACCTTGGCAACTGGCTCCGGAAACGGTGGTAACTCTTCTAAATTGCTCTACTCCAGGATTTAGGTTGGCATTGGCGTTGTAATTGCTTTGAGTGGCACCGCTAATGTTTGTCCAGTTACTGCCGTCGTATTTCTGCCATTGATAAGTTCCATTGTTTTCCCCATTGTTGATCGTTAACAATTGTAATTCGTTTAAAGAACATATATTTTGATTGGAGGCAGTACCGCCCAATACGGCAGAATTTACAATTATGGAAACCGCCGGAGTTTCTTTAAAACAACTAAATCCGTTTAAAACATTGGTAACCCTTCTTTTGAAAGAGGTAGTCTTGGTTAAAGCGCTGGGTTGATAAAAATTGTCCGTTGCTCCGGGAATTATATCCCATGGGCCAGAATCGTTTTTGTACCACTGATAAGTTGTGGTTCCTGAAGGGGTTACCGCCACATCGCCAGAAGTACTTAATTGTTCCGGTATTTGGGTAGCACAAACATTTTGACCGGTCCCATCAGTAATGGTTCCAGCATATATTTCATTTACGGTAATGGTTGCTACCGTGCTGATTTGTGTACATGTTTCCCCATTTAAAGTAAATGTAGTTGCACGTCGGTACCTGCTTACTCCATTTGGGAAGGATGGCTTATCTACCACCAAAATTTCGGTGTTGGAATTTGCAATGGCCGTCCAGGTTCCGTTAACATCTTTTTCCCATTCAAAGGTTCTGGTTTGGGTTATATTGGAACCTGTAATACTTATGTTCTGTACATCGTTGATGGCACAAACCTGTTGATTAACCCCTGTTCCTCCAATGAGTGCGGTGAATGTAACGTTTGCAAGCGTCTGGTAGTTTGCAAGTCCGTTTATCTTGTTGGGGTTACCTCCCAATAAATATTTTATAGTACTGTTTGTGGTTGTTGAACCGGGTATTAGTCGAATTCTTACATTTTCTATTGTAAATACATCCAAGGAACCTTGGCCGTTAGTGGTCATGGTAACTACCAATCTGGAGGTATTGCCTGAGTCTTGGGCTACGGATGCGCTGGTAATATCGGTACCTGTTTCGGTAAATGCGGTTGCCGTAATTTCAAAATTGGTGGGAGCCTCAATGTAGAAGGTGAAGGTACCCGCACCGAAATCCGTGGCCAAGGTTTCTGAGAGTACCAGGTTTCCAAGATTTAGTTCGGTCTGTGGCAGATTGCTACCACAGGAATTGAAATTTGTATTAGGCATACTGGTAGTAACCTGAGCTGTGCTATACCAAGCATTAAAACTAAACAACAAGATTAGCAGCAGTAGTTTTTTGGTCGATTTTATCATGATTTTGCCCCTTAATATTAAAATACAAGTGAATTGATCCACTTTGTAGGAAAGACCCTATAACGGGACAACCCTTAGATATATTGCGGTTATTTATACCCTTTAATACCTACATAAATGGATTTGTTGTGAAACTGCATTTTTGTGTGGTGAAAAGCCGGTAGGGACTATCACTGGTTTAGGAAATTCAAGTCTGAAATATCATTCGAAAAGGACGCATTAATTTTTGCTGATTAAAGTAGTACAGTCTCTTGGGATCCAGTGTTTTTTTATGAAATCGAAAAATATTCACAATTATTTCGGTTCAAAATAAAATACCTTTTTTACATCAGCCCTATATAATTTTGTTCTATCATGGGGTTAGGTCTGATAGAGGTGAAAGGAAAGATAAAATATTGGAAGTTACTGTCGCTAGTTTTTGAATATTAGTACATGCAAGAGTTTGAAAATCAATTTCTTGATAAAAGTAGCGTACAAGTTAAATTTTAATAATCCTGAAACCCTTAATTTTTGACCCCCGTTAAGGTCTTTTTCTTAGATTTAATTTATACTAATGATAACATAACTATTGGCCTTTTTAAAATTTAGGATTCGTATTTTTAGTGTTTAAAAGGGAGTAATGTTATCCAGAGTAGCCGCTAATTGGTATTATTTGTTTTTCTTGACCGTTGTATTGGCTGTATTGCTGGCAGGATTGGGTTCCTATGGTTTGGCGGAGACCAGTGAAGCCAGATACGCCGAGATCAGTAAAGAAATGCTTAACTCCAAGGATTATCTCAATCCAAAGCTTCTGGGTATTTTTCACTTTCATAAGCCTCCTATAACCTACTATATAACCACCTTGGGCTATCGTATTTTTGGGGTCAATGAGTTTGGTGCAAGGTTCTTTCTTCAAATTGCTATTGTACTTCAATTGGCTTTGGTATATGGTATGGCATACTTGCTTTACAATGATAGAAGAATAGCCTTTACTTCCGGACTTGTGTATTTTGCTATGCCCCTTGTGCTGATTTCTAGCCGTAATTTAACAACGGATGCCTATCTCACCACTTTTATACTAGGGTCTCTATTTTGCTGGCAATATTATACTACAAAGGGAAAAATTGTAGCCCTTTATTTGTTTTATTTATTGGTGGCCATGGCCTTACTTACCAAGGGACCTGTAGCCCTTTTGTTTATACTGACCTATGTTATTGTTTATAAGATAGTATTTAAGCGAAATTCAAAAATTAGCATTCATCATATCTTGGGATTTGGGCTTTGTCTTCTTCTTGGTTCAAGCTGGTATGTTATGGTGGTTATGAGCAATCCTGGGTTGTGGGATTATTTTGTAAACAAGCAAATTTTATCTAGGATGGCATCCCATTCGTTTAATCGATCCAAGCCTTTCTGGTTTTATATTCCCTTGATAATTGGGCTAACCTTTCCATGGTGGGGGATCATTGCCCAGGATTTTAAAAGGGGTACTAATAAAATCTCGAATTTAGGAGGGGAAGATAAGTTGCTGTTGATTTCAACTGCTTGCCTTTTCTTGATTTTCTCAGCCTTTAAGACCAAATTGGTGCTTTATATTCTTCCAGTTTTTTGGATGATGGCCATATTAATTGCTGTACAATTGTTTATGGTTACTAAGGCTATTCGTAATATCTTGAGTCTGGCATATGTTTTCCTATTAAGTAGTTTGTTTTTGGGGGTTATAGGGCTTTTGATTTTAAAGCCAGAAATTGTTCAGATTTCTACGGCAACAGTAATTATTGGTATTGTTTTTATGATTGTCTTTGTTGTACTATTTTTTTATGTAGAGAATAGTATCCCCGAAAAACCAGCGGTATTGGGTGCAAGTTTTGGTGTAGCCTTAATTTTGATGTCAACCTCGATAATGGCGGACAATGGCTCAACCTTCAACTCTACCAAAGACATGATCGGTTTCATTAATAATGTCACCCCAAAAGAAAATAAGACCATAGTTGTTTATGATTACCTTCTGTCATCTATACCTGTGTATTCAGGGGGCAATCCAATCACTTTAAAATTAAGGAACAACACTACAAATCGGGAAGTTCAGTTTCAAAAGGATGATGAATGGAAAGATAACCTTTGGGATATAAATAATGATCTAATGGTCTCACGCCTGGATTCACTTACCCGAAGTCCAAATACCTACCTAATTATTAATAAAAAAAGAGGTTTTAAAGATGACCTAAAATATTTGGAGCCTCACTTCAAAAATCGGCAGGAATTTGTAAAATGGTTGGTATTATACAATAAATAATTGGCTGTAAATCTGCGCCAAACCACCCAGTTATTGCGGGTAAGGTTTGACCCAATAATATTTCCTATATCTACAAACCTACTTTTAATTTTGTTAACTCTACTATGTTGACTTGTGAGGCATTACAATATTTGTAGTTTCATTTTTTCAAACCCTGATTTGGGAGCGGAACAAACCGGACAACAGTAATCCTCATTAAGGTCTGCAAATGAAGTTCCAACAGCGACCTGCGCTTTGGCATCACCGTAGGTTTGGTCGTACACGGTGAAACAAGAGCTACATTGATAAACTTCTTTCAAAATATCAACATTTGTATTCATTGGGGATTCCTTTTTGGCCACGGCCCTTCCCAATTGATCAAAATAATGTTTGCTCAGTTCCATTAACAGACCTGGTAACTCTATCTTATCCACATCTTGGGCGTAAACTTGATATTCTTGGGTATTGGGATCAAAATTTTTAAAATGCAATACGTTGTAGGTAGGTCTTACCGAAAAATCCTTTACTATGGTTGGTGGGGTGTTCTTTTCAATAATAACAGAAGAAAAATGAGTGCGCTTCCCAGTTTCATTACTTATTCCAAAGGTTAGTCCGTAGGTGCTGATATCGTTCTGATCAAAACTTAGCACTAAGAATTTTTTCAATTCCAGTGCTTCCATATCATCCACCGGTAGGTGCCAGTTCATTTCCAATTGTGAGTGGCGAATATTGATTCCTTTTTGTCCAAGGAAACGTTCCAGTTCGGGCCTGCTGGAGCTTTTAATTCCTTTTATAATAAACGACTTCCACGGCGTGATGCATATTTTTCCGATGCTGTTGTCCAGACAAAAACCACATAGTTTTTTTAGAAAATCGAGATCGTATCTATTGTTTCGCCAATAGAGTCCCAGCCAATATTGATCCAGGCCCATTCTATTCATTCCTTCGTAATAGGGGAATTTAATATAGGGAACCACCAGCTCCCGTTCCATGGTTCTATTATTGGTATCCAATTTTTTATTGAGAATAAAAAATAGTTCGTCTATATCCGCTACGTCCTGGTATATTTCCTCAATTGCCTTGGCTAAGGTATGGATGTCCCAACTATAAATTAAGACAGGGTAGTAAACAGATTTTGCCCAATGCGGAAGTTTAATGCTCAGGTACCAATAATCCTCACTATCCGAAGCAATAAAGTTAAGGTTGCCATTAAAAATTGGTACTAAGCGCTGCTTAGGGTCGGTGATGTTTATTTTTAATTTGGGCAGATAATCAAAACCCTCCAAAATGTATAAATAAGTAGACCCCTTGAGCCAGTTGGTCATATCAAAAATATCGGCGGACACATAGGAAGTTACTATATTTTGATAACTTCTATCACTAACGATATCGGTGTTGAATTTTGATATTTGTTCCAATTGTTCCTCCTTGGCATTTTGCAAAGGGAACAACAAATCTTGCCGCGATCCAAAAAATACCTCTTTCAGCCCTCCTGCTTCCATCATGGCAATGATATCCTTTAATTCCCCTGGAGAAGTTACTCCCCCCTTGATCAATATTCGGTGTAAATCATCATTCATAGCGATATATTTTATGAGGTAACTGTTTGTAATTGTTTGCGTAAAATATCCTGTATTTCAGGTTTACAACTTCCGCAGCCAAGCCCTGCTCCAGTTTCTGAGCACAGTTTTGAGAAGTCTTCACATCCCCCATTTATTGTTTCAATTAGATTGCCCTCTCCGACCTGACTGCAGGAGCATACCAATTTTCCTTTTAAAGGCACAGAATTTGATTGCCCTCTAAGTAGCTCGTTCCGCTTTTCGGATAGTTCAATTTCTTCCTCAATTAATCTTTTAAATTCGGCAAACTCGTTTTTGTCCCCCATTAGGATAGCACCTTTTAGGGTATCATCCTTTACGATACATTTTTTGTAGTATTTCTTGCTGACATCCATTAGGATAATTTCCTCATAGCTATTGTCATCCAGAGGGGCATTCACCATGCCCAGACTACAGAGGTCCAGATTTTCGAACTTTAAAATATTCATGAGGATAGATCCATTGTAAATACTGCTAAAGTCGCCCAAAATATATTTGGCTGCGGTATCGGCCTGTTGCTCGGCCGCCGACGTAATGCCAAAAAGGGAATTTCTAAATTCGGCAATCTCCCCAAGTGCAAAGATATTGGGATCGCTGGTCTGTAAATATTCATTGACTACCACTCCCCTGCCTGTTTTAAGATCGGAATGCTTTGCCAACTCAATATTGGGACGGGTACCAATGGCATATACAATGGCATTGCATTTTATGGTCCTTCCTGTTTTTAAGGTAATGGAAAGCGAGTTTTTGTCATCCCTTTCCTCGAATACGGTACTTACTTCATTATCAAAATAAACTTTAATCCCGCGGTCGCTCACATCCTCGGCCAACAGTCGACTCGCAATTCTATCCAACTGTCTTTCCATTAATCTAGGGGCACGTTGAATGATACTGATATTAACATTTCTGTTCTTAAGCGCTGCCGCCAACTCCAGTCCCAATAGTCCACCTCCAACAATAACTACATGTTGTTCTTCCGAGGGAAGGCCGGTATCCTCTAAATATTTGCGTAATTTATCGGCATCCCCACGTTCTCTCATAGTAAAACGACCTGGCATGTTTATTTGTACTTCACTGGGTACAAAGGCCCTACTCCCTGTAGCCATTACAAGTATATCATAGGCGTGTTCAAAACCATCGTCGTCTTTGATGGTTTTATTTTTTCGATCTATTTGGGCTACGCCTAAACCTTGATGTAGGGTAATATCCAATTTTTCAAGTTCCCCTTTTTTTAGTTTTTCCAAAGCTTCCCATGAGAGTTCCTCACTAACATATTCTGGGAGTAATACCCTATTGTAAAAAGGATCCTTTTCCTTGGAGAAAACATGAAGCTGATCTGTTTCATTTTTTTCCCTATAGGTCTGGATAAATCTATAGGCCGCCGCTCCAGCTCCTATAATCACTATCTTCTGTTTGGGTTTTACATACTTTGCCACTTCTACGGCACAATACTTGAAATCCGGTTCCTTGGATACTGGATCAACTAGGTCATTGGTCAAGTTATTTGCCCTTCCAAAATCATTATTAAGCACTTTGCCCCAATGCATGGGGAGGAAGACTACTTTCTCACGTATGTCAAAATTCACCTTCACTTTAACCCGAACCGTTCCCCTTCTACTTTTGATGACCGCAATGTCCCCTTCCTTTAATTTTCGCAAATAGGCATCCACTTTGTTCATTTCCAAATATGGATCCGGAATATGGGTAAGCAGTCGCTTTACCTTTCCGGTTTTTGTTCGGGTATGCCATTGGTCCCTTACCCGACCTGTATTGAGAATTAAGGGATATTCGGGTGTTATTGATTCCGATTTATTGTAAAGTGATTGGGGGGCGTTGAAGTGCGACTTCTTATCGTTGGTAAAAAATTGAAAGTCTGTAAACAATCTAGGGGTGCCCATATGCGTGGCGTGGGGTACCGGCCATTGAAAGCTGCCTTCGTTCTTTAGTCGATCATAGGATAAACCGGATATATCTATTTCGGTACCTTTTGTTAAAAGGCAGTGTTCGTCATATACTTCGCTGGCATTGTTATAGTCAAATCCATGATATCCCATTTTTTGAGCAAACTTCCATAAAATTTCGGCGTCCGGTAAAGCCTCTCCTGGCGCATCAATTACTTTGGGAAGATAACTTATCCGTCTCTCGGAATTGGTCATAGTCCCTTCCTTTTCCAGCCAGCCTGCAGCCGGTAATAGGAGGTCAGCAAATTTAGTCGTCTCGGAATTATGCGAAATATCCTGAACGACCACAAAGTTGGCATTTTTTAATGCCTTTTCTGCTTTATGTACATTGGGCATGCTCACTATTGGATTGGTACAGATAATCCACACCGCCTTCATTTTGCCATTTTCCAATGCGTCGAACATCTCTGTGGCGGTATAGCCAGGTTCGGATTTAATTTCTTTTCCGCCCCAAAAATCAGATACTTCCTTGCGGTGTTTGGGATTGCCCAATTCCCTATGGGCCGCAAGCAAGCTGGCCATACCCCCTACTTCCCTACCCCCCATGGCGTTGGGTTGTCCTGTAAGTGAAAATGGTCCGGCACCGGGTTTCCCGATTTGTCCAGTAAGCAGTGACAGGTTCATTAATGCTACATTTTTGGAAACACCAATGACACTTTGGTTAAGGCCCATGGTCCACATACTTATAAAAGCATTGGCATTGCCTATATACATTGCCGCCTTCTTGATGTCCTCTACAGGAATTCCGCAAAGTTCGGCTGCTTTTTTCATTGGAAGTTGAAAGGCACACTCTTTTACCGCATCAAAATTTACGGTATGCTTTTTAATGAAGTTTCTGTCTATTTTTTTCCTTTCAATCAACCAGCGGGCTATGGCATTGAAAAGAATTACATCCGTTCCCGGTAAAATTTGTAAATGAAGATCCGCGGCGGCACAGGTCTGTGTTTTCCTAGGGTCTACCACTATTATTTTTACGTCCGGATTGTTCTCCTTGTGATTTTCCATTCTTCTAAAAAGGATAGGATGGCACCAGGCAGGATTGGCCCCTGCAATAAGTAAACAATCCGATAGCTCTATGTCTTCATAAGAAATAGGTACGGAATCCTCTCCCAACATTTTTTTATAACCCACTACGGCAGAACTCATGCAGAGTCTGGAATTGGTATCAATATTATTGGTGCCTATAAAACCCTTGGTCAATTTATTAACCAAATAATATTCTTCAGTAAGACACTGGCCAGAAACATAAAAGCCAACACTATCAGGACCATGTTTTTCAATAATGCTCTTAAATACGGCAGCGGCCCTGTCAAAGGCAGTATCCCACGAAACTCTTTGTAAAGGGTGATTTCTGCTCCATCTCATTTCCGGATATAAGATCCGGTCACTAACATCCTGGGCCACGTAATTAAGATTCTTCCCTTTGGAACATAACATACCTTTGTTAACGGGATAATCTTGATCTCCTTCAACACTAATATTGCCCTTGGAGTCCTGTTCCACCACAATGCCGCACCCCACCCCACAGTAGGAGCAAATAGTTTTATGTTCGTTCTTTTTCTGCATAAAATCCTTGTATTAAAAGAATCCAATTAAATATGAACTAAAATTACCAAATTAAGTATAAATACGTAGTAATTTATTGATAATAGTTGGGCGGAATATTGACGAAAAGACAATAAAATTGCTTTTTCATTGGATATTACAGAATATACCATGAATCTAAAACATGATAAACCGCTGTAAATCAATAAAAAGCCAAATATGATAGATTAAATCAGTTTATATTCCTGTGCCTTTCTGGCCAGGTCCATAAGGTTATTAACGCCCATTTTTCGCATTAGATTAAAGCGATGTGTTTCAACGGTACGTTTGCTTTTTTGAAGTTTTTCAGAAATTTGTTTATTGGTAAGCCCTGAAAGGACGAGTTCCAGGATTTGTAATTCCTTACTTGTAATCCCAAAGGAGTTAATTCCATTTTTTGACGGAAGCTTGCTTTCCTGCTTTGTCTGTCCTTGACTCAACAGGTTGTTTACCAAAACATTGGAAATATCACCACTAAAATATTTCCCACCTTGTTCAACGGTAGAAATGGCCTTAAGAAACTCGGTTTTTCCGGTATCTTTTAAGAGATAACCACTTGCTCCGGCATTTACCGATTTCAGGATGTATTCTTCGGAATCGTGCATGGAAAGTATAATAGATTTCGTTGTTGAAGAATGTTTTTTGAGTTCCTCTACGGCCTCTATACCATTCATTTCGGGCATTCGGATATCAATGATCAGGAGATCGGGCTTTTTATCCAATACCATTTGAACGGCCTCCTTGCCATTGGAGACCTCACCGATCACCACATAATTATCATCTTCCTCCAATAATGCCCTAATACCATCCCTTACCAGCGAATGGTCATCGGCCAGTACAATACGTGTTGTTTTATCCACAATAGTCTATTCTTTCCAAACAAATATAGGATAAAAATAAAACTAAGTATTCATACGGTGAAAATAGATGCTATAATTTTGAGTATAATAGCTTTTGACCTATATTTTTATTTTGGTAACACGTCTTAAGAATAAGACTCCCATGATAATTGGATTATTTGGAAGTATTCAAAAATTTGGGTTTGAAAACCAACATGGCCCATGCCCAGTTTTGGCCACTGGCCGAAGCATCCTCAGTGATGCCTTTTAATTCGTACATACCATCATTGGCAAACATTTGGGAATAGCCCAATTGTAAGGAGTAGCCATTAAATGCCTGTGAAAAAACTAGATCCATTTCTGTTCCCAATGATTTTTCCCCACTGGGCAATTTTTGTTCTCCACTAAAGTTAAGTGCCTTGACCATTAAGCTCGATTTCTCCCCAAGCTTGAAATTGGCACTCACATGAACATCCAATAATCCAACGGAATTGGCGTGATTGCCTACGTAGAAATAATCCATAAATCCATTGAATTTATGATTGGTACCATAAAGGGGGAAAAAGGCCTCAGTTTTTTCGGTGGTACCGGCATCATTACCACTAATGATTTCCATACCTGCACCAAGACTTACTTTGGCAGAAGCATTAAAGTTGAAATCCAGTCCCAACAAATAAGCACCTCCTACATCAACTGCACCTTGTCTTTCCCCGGTTTGAAGAAAAGCGTTCAAAGCCGTCCCAAAACTTCCTTTTTTATAATCTAAATGTGTGCCTAGGGTCTGTAAATTACTTATACCATCAGGTGTGGTCCCATCGGTTTCAAAATTCTGAAAGCCATTGTTCAATACCAATAGGCTTCCACTTAAATTTTTCCAATTTTCCTTCAAATAAAGGTATTGCATAGTTTTATAGGTGAAGAATCCAGTAGTGTTATAAGCCGTACCAACCGATTGAAAACCACTGGGATTATCATAATCTTGGCTATAGGCCAATCCTAGATCCAACTGAAATGTCTCTTTGACGTATTTTAAAATAGCGGCATCATGATTTCGTCCCTGTTGTGTCCATCCAACACTGCCCAATAGGCGTTCATCGTCGTAATCCAAGGTCTGTCTTCCCAATTTGGCTGAAAAATTACTTCCCAAATTTATATCTACCCAGGCTTCAAAGACAGCGAAGGAATTATTCTCATCATCCGGTAGAAGCTGTCTGTTTTCGCCCCAAACCATAACATCTTGAAAACTTAGATAAAATTTATAGGCTTCTAAAGTGTAGCCTGCATTTAAGCGTAAACGGGTTGAAACACCAAAACCGGCATCCGCGTCATCTGCTATTAGACTACCATAACCGTGACGTAATTCGGTACGGGGTCTAAATTCTCCATCCAATGTAAACTGTGCATTGGAAATTGATGCATAGAGGGCTATAACCGTAAATAAAAGATATATTCTTTTCATCTGTTTAAATGTATTTATTTTTTAGGAGTAGAACCTGTAAATATAGGAAGTAAATTGCCATTGATCGATCCGGTTCTTATGAAGAATTATTATTGCCTATTTCAAATCTTGATCGGAATACCAAATCAAATAATCGCAATTATCCATTCCGTATTCCAATCTGAATTCCAGTAGTCAGGTTTGTTTTGGGTAAAAGTGCCACCAATGGGCTCAGCAGTTTATCTCTTCTCCTATTTATCGACTCCTGATAAAATAAGTTCTGCCTCTGTCTCCTCAATAACCGCCAATTCATCGGCAGTTGCGAACTTAATGGCCAAGGAAAGAATGGCTGCAATTACTATAAATCCTCCTATGACAAAAAATCCACTGGATACTGCCGAAGCGGCGGCAGTAGTCTGGGCTGCCTTTACAGTCTGCTCTCCTAATTCGCTGTTGGCGGCTATGGCAGCACTCTCGGCCACGGCCGATTTGGATTTTAATAACATGGCAGCCATAAAGGCCCCTACGTTTCCTCCTGCCCCAACTATACCGGAAATGGATCCTATGGCTTTTTTATTAATAAATGGCACAACAGAGAAAGTGGCACCTTCCGCCATTTGAACGGTGAGACTAAAAGCGATCAAAAATATCATACCAAATACTAGACTAGTGGTCACTGAAAAGATGGAAAGCATTAGTCCTTCCGTAGCCAAGATCAGGGCAAGAAAAACTACCCTACCTCTTAGGCCATGGAACTTACCGAACAGGTCTCCGAAATAGCCGCCTAAAGTTCTGGCAAAAATATTCATAAGGGCAAACGACAATACTAAATTTCCTGCGGTAGAACGATCCAGACCAAATCTATTTTGAAGATAATCGTCCATGGTACCATATACCGTCAATTCTATTCCAAAGCAGGCCGCATAAACTAAAAACAAGATCCAGACCCTGTAATCCTTTAGGGTACTCAAGAAGGATACTTCATCTTTCTTTAAATCCGGCATTTTACCTTCTTCCTTAAGTTCCTTGAAATTGCCTTCGGGGGTATCTTTGGTAAAGAAGTAATATATAAGTCCCATAGCAAAGCAAATAACACCGGCAATGACCATGGAATATCTCCAGGCTACTTCATCAGCAATTCCAAAACTAACAACTCCTGCTGCAATCAATGGCATTCCCAATCGGTTGGCACCTCCTCCAAGGTTACCCCAGCCAGCGGAAGTGGCATTTGCTGTACCCACTATATTTGAAGCAAACATTATGGAAGTATGGAATTGGGTTATTACGAACGAAGCACCTATAAAACCAATAAACAACCTACAAATTAGAAATTGAAGCGGTGTTTGTACAAAACCTAGAAGTATAACAGGGATAGATCCGAGTATCAATAAATAGGTATAACACAGTCTAGGACCATACTTGTCACATAACTTGCCGATTAACAATCTGGCGAATACTGTTCCTGAAACCGCCAATATTATGGAGTTCCACTTTTGCGTTGGTGTCAATCCCAAGTCTTTGACCACGTCGGGCATAAAAGGAACAATTCCGAACCAGGCAAAGAAACAAATGAAAAAGGCGATGGAGGTAATCCAAAACGTTCGTATTGGTACACTCCTCATGTTTAAAAGTTCTAATTTCGTAGCTTTAGCAGAGACAAATTCTTTCATAACTGAATTGTTTATAGGATTAGTTGTTTCGTTTAACAATTCAAAAATACGTATTTCTACGTATTATTACTTATTATTTTTACGTAATACTGAAAATAAGTAGTGTTTTTATGAAGGTGGGAAAATATTAAGCTTGCGATTGTGAAATTGTAATTAATTAGTTAGTCCTGTTGCCAAATTGTAAATGTGAGGTTTTAGTTTGATACCTAATAGTAGAGTGCCCGTTGGATTTCCTCTTCAAAAAAGGATGGATGTTCGGCTACTACTTCCCCAACTACTATTATTCCAGGTTGTGTAATATCTATTTGTTCAACAAGTGAGCTAGCATCCTTTAGAAGTCCTGTTATACAAGTTTCATTTTCACAGGTTCCATTTTGTATAATTGCAAATGGGGTTAGTCCATTTCTATGTTGAACAATTTTACCAGCAATTTCCAAAAATCTACGTACGCCCATTAATATGACCATTGTGGCCGATGACTTGGCTGCCAGTTCCAGATCTTCGGAAAAGGAACCATCGCGTTTTGTGGCTGTCATCACCCAAAAACTACTGCTAATTCCCCGTCTGGTTACCGGGATTCCCTGACTGGCGGGAACGGCTATCGCACTGGTTACCCCTGGTACCACCGTAACCGGTATTCCGAAAGATTCAACGTATTCCAATTCTTCACTGGCCCTACCGAATACAAAAGGATCCCCACCCTTTAAACGCACAACATGTCCGTAGTTAAAGGCTTTTTCCACGATTAATTTATTAATATCCTCTTGGGTAAGGGAATGCTCTCCACATCTTTTCCCTACGTAGACTTTGGGAATATCCGGATTTAGATCCTGTAGCAAATCCGTGCTTATTAGAGCATCATATAAGATTACATCGGCATCCTCCAATGTTCTGTATCCTCTTATGGTAATAAGGTCGCTACTTCCCGGACCAGCACCTACTAAACTAACTTTTGGGTCTTTGGATATACTCATGATTTCTACTTTTTTAAATATGCAATTAAGAATTTCGCAACAAACCTACGTATTTATTTTCATAAAAACATATATGAATTACGTAATTATACGTAATATTGCTACGTAACATTTAATAGTATACGTATGAAGACCGTAATTGTAGTTGGAAATGGAATGGTTGGATACAAATTCTGTGAGAAATTTGTGTCCAAAGTAGACCAAGACTCTTTTAAACTGATTGTTTTTGGAGAAGAACCAAGAGTTGCCTATGATAGGGTACATTTAAGTGAGTATTTTGAAAATGGTGATGCGGAGCGTTTATCCATGGCTCCCAGAGAATGGTACCAGGAAAATAACATTGAACTTTATACCAATGAGAGGGTAACGGATATTCACAGAAATTCAAAAACAATAACCACTCTTAGCGAAAAGACCTTTAATTATGATTATTTGGTGTTGGCAACCGGCTCTAGTCCGTTTGTGCCTCAAATAAACGGTGTAGATAAGGAAGGAGTGTTTGTGTATAGGACTATAGAGGATTTGGAAGATACCTTGGCCTATGCGGAAAAAATAAAGAAAATGGTAGAAAGGCCAAAGGCGGCCATTTTGGGGGGTGGACTATTAGGTCTTGAAGCGGCCAAGGCCGTTATGGATATGGGTATGGAGCCACATGTTGTGGAATTTGCCCCTAAATTAATGCCCAGACAGTTGGATACCAGGAGTAGTAAGGTATTACAGGTGAAGTTGGAATCTATGGGAATTAATATTCATTTGAGCAAAGCTACCAATCAGATTTTGGGCAATGGCCATGTCATAGGGATGGAATTTGGGGAAGATGATGTCCTGAATGTAGATATGTTGGTAATTTCCGCAGGAATAAGGCCTAGGGACGAATTGGGAAAAAGTTGCGGCCTTAAAATGGGTACCAGAGGTGGTATAGTGGTGGATAATAAAATGAGAACTTCAGACCCCAGTATTTTTGCTATTGGTGAAATAGCCCTTTATAACCAAATGATCTATGGTCTGGTTGCTCCCGGATACGAGATGGCAGGTGTAGCGGTAGATCAGATTCTGGGTATGGAGGAGACTGTTATGGCAGCAGAGATAGATATGTCTACCAAACTTAAACTGATAGGTGTGGACGTAGCTAGTTTTGGGACTCCCTTTATGCCGGCAGAAAAAGGGCACTCCATCATTTTTGAAAACAAAACGGAGAGTCTTTATAAAAGGATCAATGTAAGCCATGATGGCAAAAGGCTTCTGGGCGGAATCTTGGTAGGTGATGCCCAAGATTACAATATGCTCTTGCAGATGTATCTCAATGAAATGCCCTTGCCCAAAAATCCTGAAAATCTTATTTTAGGAAGTCGCGGTGGTGAGGATATGTCATTTGGCAGTGCTATGGACCTACCGGATACGGCTGTGGTGTGCTCCTGTGAAGCGGTTACCAAAGGACAAATATGTTGCTCCGTAAAAGATGATGGCAACGAAAGCGTAAAAGCAATTTCCAAAGCTACCAAGGCAACTACTGGTTGCGGCGGTTGCAAACCAATGGTAGACGATCTGGTGAAGGAAACCCTTAAATCCTTAGGAAAAGTAGTTAAGGAATCTATTTGCGAGCATTTTGAATATTCCAGACAGGAACTGTACGATATTGTAAAACTTAGAAAAATTGAGGACTACAATTCGCTCTTGGACGAGGTTGGAAAAGGACATGGATGTGAAGTTTGTAAGCCTGCAGTGGCCTCTATTTTCGCCAGTATTTATAATGAAACTGCCAATAGGCAGGCAACCATACAGGACACGAACGATCGCTATTTGGCCAACATTCAAAGGAACGGGACCTATTCGGTAGTACCTAGGGTCGCAGCCGGAGAAATTACCCCAAAACAGCTTTTGGCCATTGGTAGAATAGCGCAAAAATATGATTTGTATACTAAAATTACCGGCGGACAGCGCATTGACATGTTCGGGGCTCAATTGCACGAACTACCACTTATATGGGAGGAATTAATTGCGGAAGGCTTTGAAACGGGTCAGGCCTACGGAAAATCGCTGCGGACCGTTAAAAGTTGCGTAGGTTCTACCTGGTGTAGGTACGGGATGGATGAAAGTGTGACTTTCGCCATCGATATAGAGAACCGCTATAAGGGCATACGTTCCCCGCATAAAATTAAGGGTGGTGTTTCCGGATGTATCAGGGAATGTGCAGAGGCCAGGAATAAAGATTTCGGTTTTATCGCTGTTGAAGGCGGATGGAACGTATACATATGTGGAAATGGAGGAGCCAATCCACAGCATGCACAATTACTTGCCGAAAAGGTGGACAAGATTACGGCTACCAAATATGTAGACCGATTTTTAATGTACTATATACAGACTGCTCCCCCCCTAACCCGAACAGCTGCTTGGTTGGATAAACTTGACGGAGGTATAGATTATGTGAAAGACGTTGTTATAAATGATTGTCTAGGTATTGCGGATCAGCTGGACAGCGAAATGCAGTATTTGGTAGATACCTATAAATGTGAATGGAAAGAGGCTGTAGAAAATCCAGAAATAAGGGCAAGGTATACTCATTTTGTGAATGCCGAAGAAACGGACGACAACATTGAATTTGTTTCCTTAAGGGAACAAAAAATGCCCAAAGCGTGGGTTTAGTTATAAGGTTGGATCTATATACACCTAACCAATTCAAAATTATGTTTAATAACAGGTCAAGCAGCAACGTGACCTTTAAAAATATAGACAGATGATTTCAATTTTAAACACATACGAAGCAGTAAAAACTGAAAAAGTGAGTCTTTGGTTTAAGGCGGCCCCCGTGGGAAAATTTCCACTAAACGGTGGTGCCTGTGTAAAATATAAGGGAATGCAAATTGCAGTTTTCAATTTTACAAGAGAAGGGAAATGGTATGCCTGCCAGAATTTATGCCCCCATAAAATGGAAATGGTACTTTCCCGGGGAATGATAGGAGAAGATCAAGGCGAACCCAAGGTAGCCTGTCCGCTACATAAAAACTCCTTTTCCTTAAAAACCGGAAAGCATCTTAATGGGGATTTGAATCGCATAGCGACATATCCGGTTAAAATAGAGAACGACTTTGTTTATATTGGTTTTTCTGAATAGCTTTGGAAAAAACCTAAGCTAATTATGGCCTCAGAAAAATTAAAAAATGCCTTCCGCCTGTTTGACGAAGCAAATGCCTATGACCTCAATGTGGAAGTTTGGCAGGGCAAGGAGTATCCCAAGGAGTTGTTGTACGCCATGAGAATGACAGAGAAGTTGAATGCATTTGATTCCGAGGCTCCGGAATCTTTACAACTTACGGCCAGGTGTCAGCATATCCGCAGGTGGGAAATTCCTAGGGAATCCTATGAAATGAATAGGACCGGCTATTTAAAATGGCGGCAGGACCTGAAAAAATTTCATGCAGAAAAGGCCGGTGTTATCCTCAGGGAAGTGGGATATGATCAAGAAATGATAGATAAGGTAGCTTTTTTATTGGAAAAGAAGCAGCTTAAAAAAAATGCAGAGACGCAGACATTGGAAGATGTAATTTGCCTAGTATTCCTTGAATTCTATTTTGAGCCATTTTCACATAAATACCCCGAGGAAAAACTAATTGATATCCTTCAAAAAACATGGCGTAAAATGTCCCATAAAGGTCATGAAGCAGCCTTAAAACTACCCTTGTCGAAGGAATCTTTAGAGTTGATTGGTAAAGCACTTAAGGGATAGGATTTAAATTTGAGCAACACTTTTGGGAAATGGACGATGACAAATACCTTGCACCCTTGGACACTACCACCTTTCAAAGGATCCGGAAGTGGTATTTATTTGCATTGGCCGCTATCGCCTTAAGCATCATTGTTGCCCAGATTTTGATCCAACATCATTTAAATTCCCAACTGGACGATTCAAAAGTAATCAACGTTGCGGGCAGGCAAAGGGCCTATAGTCAAAAATTGACCAAGGAAGTACTGCTATTAAAGGAATTGTCGGATCCCGAACAGAGGAATCAAATATTTGTAGAATTAAGGGAAACTTTAACCGTTTGGAAAGAATCCCATCAAGCGTTACAACACAGTGATGTGGCCATTGGTATTTCAGATGAGGAGAATGAGGAAGTCCAAGAGCTTTTTCAGAAAATAAACCCGCATTACAATGCTATGGTGGCTGCCGTAGAAACTATTTTAGCCGATTTTAAGGAAACAGGGAAATCAATTCCCAACCAATTGTATGTTGATATTCTTTTAGAAAATGAACGTACTTTTTTAAAGATGATGGATGCCATCGTCAATAAATATGATGTCCTTAGTAAAACACATTTACAGAATTTAAAATTTAAGGAATATCTGTTATTGGCCATATCGCTCCTCATATTGATTTTGGAGATATTTTTCATCTTTAAACCCCTTTCCCTCCAAATTAGAAATACCATCAAGAATTTAATTGTCGCCCACAAAAAATCGGATGAAAGCACCAAGGAGATTAAAAAACTCTTCCAAGAAAAGGAAAAATCCTTACAAGAATTACAGGAGCTTAATTTTGTGATAGATAATGCCGCTCTTTTCGCAAGCACCAAGCAAGATGGAAATGTTGTATTTATCAGTAAAAAATTCAATGAACTTTTAGGGCGTAATGATCAAGATATAAATAGGCCGTTATACGAAATATTGACAACGGATGAAGGGCAACAACAATATCTGGCGGAAGTATTAAAAAGCAATAGGAAAAATATCAGGACCGAAGAGATAAAGATCAAGACGGCCAAAGGGGAATCGCTCTGGTTGGATATGTCCATTATCCCAATGCACCAATCCAGTGCCCAACAATCCATTCTAATATTGTGTTCCGATATAACGGAACGCAAGCAGAACGAACTAAAAGTAGCACAGTTGACCCAAGCCAATTACGAAGAGACCATGAGACAAAAGCAGTTGCAGGCCAGCCAGATTGTTGAAGGTCAGGAGGAGGAGCGTAAAAGAATTGCCAAGGATATCCACGATGGCATTGGACAAATGTTGACTGCTTTAAAGTTTAATATAGAATCGATCAATCTTAGCAATAAGGAAAAAACCGCCGAAAAAATAGAATACATTAAAAGCCTTGCCAGTGATTTGATCAAAGGAGTGCGCACTGCCACCTTTAACCTGACCCCTCCAGAACTCAGTGATCACGGAATCTTTCCTGCATTGCACAAAATGACCCATGAACTTTCCAAGCTTACCGGTAAAAATATACTCTTCGAAAATAAGACTGAAGAGAACATTCGTTTTAATTCCTTGGCAGAAACCAATATTTATCGCGTAGTGCAGGAAGCGGTGAATAATGCCATAAAGTACGCCGAGGCCAATTATATTTTGGTTACCATAAATTTTAATGACAATATTTTAAGTGTTGTTATTGACGATGATGGCAAGGGTTTTGACGATTCTATCTTGGGAAAAGTACCCAAAAATACGAGCGAAGGTGGCATGGGACTTTTCTTTATGAAAGAGAGAATGAACTATATCAACGGACGTCTTTTTATTAATTCCATTCCCGGCAAGGGTACCAGGGTCACCATAAATTATAAAACGGATAGCAAGGAATTATTTACTTCAGAAGAATAAGTTTTGTCCAATTCCGGAATTTTCCATTGGTTGTTACGACTTCGTAATAAAGCCAAAGTAATGACATCAATGTAAGGGAAGTAGTTATTTAAACCAAAGTTTAATATAAAAATAAGGATAAAAGGAAACTCAATACGCTATAGACTGACCAAGATAGAGGTAGAAACCTTTTGTAAAGTAGGGCTGTATGAAGAAAGAGCAGCCAGAGTTTATGGACCACATCTTTAAATATGTCTTGCTGAGCAAGGAAAATATTTCCCATTTGTAAGCCGATTTTAAAAACGATGCCATTATAAGGTACCTTCCTGAAAAGGATAAATTGGCCTGGGCCAATAGTGATCGTGTTGGATTACAACACACCATTGTGATGGAAAATGGCAAGGAACTATTTCTACTCGTGGAAAAAGACTTTGTATGTTTGGATGAAACCATTGAAGATCAATCCGATAATTACCCTAATCCCTGGATGGACAGAAAAGAGGGATAATCACTGCCGATTGTGAACGGTATTATTGGATCCTTGTATGCCATACCGTTTGTACAAAGAAAATGTTTCGATTATTTATAAACGAATTTGGTCCGTACACCTAAAACAAATTATTCCATGTTTAATCTCTACCCTATTTACACTTGTGCGATTGTGCTTAAGGCGATTTTATTTTCTTTCCCCCTTAAGCTTATTTCCCCTATGGGTATATTGATATATTTTCCACCAAGATGTAATAACTGCAACAAGGTGTTCGAAATTAAAATCTTAACATCGAAATAGTTGCATAAGTCTTGCACTCGGGAAGTGGTATTAAGGACATCTCCAGAGTAAACAATTTCTTTTTTGATTACGCCAATTTCACCTACGGTGGCCTTACCAATATGCATTCCTGCTTTAAAACTTGGTACTACGCCATACTTTTTAAGATATTTTAGCTGTTTTTCCTGAATCTTATTTTCAATTCTAAAAAAACTCATCAAACAGTTGTTGTTTTTTAGTCCTTTTTCCATAGTCCATGTAATTACTACTTCATCCCCAACATATTGATAAATTTCACCAGCACTTTCAATAATGGGAGTTGAAATGTCGTAATATAGTTCTTTGAGCATTTCAAAAAATAACTTGCTTTCCATTTTTTCTGCTATGGTGGTGGCCCCTTTTAAATCCAGGAACATAAATATGCGTTCCTCTTCCTTAGGACTATTAAAGTGTCCCAGGATAAATCTCCAAAGAACTCCTTTCCCCAATATTTCGTTTATATTGAACATAAACTGTGTTGTTGACACAAGTATTCCCCATAGCATAACTGAAATAAAAAACGACATCGCCATTATTTTAGGACTCAAGGCATTAAGGGTTTGGAAGAAGGCTATGCCAAAATCACACAGCAATAGGTTGTAGGCAAATAGTATTATAAAAATACAGGAAAACAGGGTCAAGTAGGAAATAACAAATAGCAGTCCATATCCCATTACCCCATATTTTAATAATCGCTGCTTATTTTTATAGGGCATATCCGCTACAAGGATAACCCCACCAACCATACCGCTCAGGGTATGAATGTGCAGTGAATTAAATAATCCAGGCCAAAACTCATAGGTGCCGGATAGTTTATTTAATTCGATTAAATTGTTAATATTGGAATATTCGTTTACGTATAGGAGAAATTGAATAAGCATCCAACAAACGGCAATAGTAACAATCTTATGCATATTTATTGCAACCGGTTTGTTGATATTAAATTGCTTATTCATTTTTTACCCTTTTTAATTTTTATTCTATGTTTGAATTATTTATCCTGGCCCTGATAAGTTGATTAATTCATTATAAACTCAATACATCTTCCAGACATTTATATATTATGGGATATATCCATCTTTAATAACCAGAATATTTATGCAAACTCGAACCAATGAAAACCTTGAGGAATTCTAGATATCACATTGAATCTAAAATGTTTCCATTAAATTAAATTTTGGAGCAAAGTACGTGGAGATATTGTTAAACCACAATCACATAAGTATGTGAATTTTTACCTAATATTCTAATATTAGTGGCAATCAGGGGATGAAGATGATAGTTTGCAAGGATTCCAGAAATTTTGACTAATTTATCTCCAGTGTTTTATATACTTCGTCTATAATTCTTTGTTGATCCGCCAGAACAATTAAAGTATCATCGCTTTTAATTTCGGTGGATCCATTTGGGGTGATATACTTATCCCCTCTTTTGATCATTGCAATTATGGCATTCTTGGGGAACCCTAATTCAACAATCTTCTTGTTTGCTGCATAGCAATCAGTACCTACCGTGATTTCTCTCATAATAGTCTTGGGATTTTCTGAAAACAATAGATCTGTGGTTGTTAATTTCTTAGCTTTTTCCGGTATGGCCACTCCCAACCATTTAGCAACAATGGAGAGTGTGGTTCCTTGAATTAAAATGGAGGTTACCGAGATAAAAAATACAATATTAAAAATCATGTGAGCCTTATCTATTCCAGCCAAAAGAGGGTAAGTAGCAAATACGATGGGAACTGCTCCACGTAAACCGACCCATGAAATATAAAATCGTCTTTTCATTCGCATTTTGAAAAAGATAAGGCTTAGAAATACACTAATTGGTCTAGCGACAATAATGAGGAATAACGAAATAAGTAAACCTATTCCTATGTAAGGAATAATTTGTGAAGGAAATACCAGCAGACCCAAGGTCAGGAAGAGTACAATTTGCATTAACCAAGCCAGACCATCGAACATTTTTAGAATCGTTTTCTTATGTATTAAATCCTGATTGCCAAGATATACAGCACATATGTAGATGGCCAGAAATCCATTTCCTCCAACAAAATCGGTTGCAGAAAATGTAATAAACATTAGTGATATTGCCAATACCGGATAGAGGCCCTCAAAGTCGAGTTTAATATTATTGATAATATATTTACTCAGTTTTCCAAAACCGAAGCCTGCAGCTGCACCCAAAATCATTTGTTGTAAAAATAAAGGTATGATGGAAAAAATGCTTTGGTCCTGATGAACAACCAGTGTCAAGAAAGCAAGGGTCAATACATAGGCCATTGGGTCGTTACTACCACTTTCCAATTCCAAGGTAGGTCTAAGATTGGTTTTTAAGGCCAGACTTTTGGATCGCAAAATGGAAAAAACGGCAGCCGCGTCCGTGGAGGATACAATGGAACCCAGTAGCATACTTTCGTATATGGTGAAGTCGGTGATAAACCAAACAAAGGTACCTAAGGTCAGGGCGGTTAATAAAACGCCCAAGGTTGATAGAACAAGACCTTCTTTAATAATAGGCTTAACGGCATCCCAGTTGGTGTCCAATCCCCCGGAGAACAAAATAAAATTAAGGGATACGATTCCAATAAATTGGGCAATTTTGGGGTCGTCAAAACGTATTCCCCCAATGCCATCGGAACCCGCCAACATCCCTATAGCCAAAAAGAGAATTAAGGTGGGTACCCCAAACTTATAGGAAGTCTTACCTACCACTATACTTATAAAAAGTAGTATTGAACCGACTAAGACTATATTTTCAATGGTTAAATTCATTATGAAGAACTAATTGTATTTCCGTAAAAATAAGAGTTCTTATTTAAGATTGAAATTAAAATCACATATCGATTTAATTCCATTGTATAAAGAATTTTACCTAAAATATTCTTGCATACTCTTGACCCCTACTTCAGTCACTGATCATGACCAAATGACGATATTGTGCTACACTATTTTTTTACCCAATCCAGACTGTTTTTTAAAATGGCTTGGTAGGCCTTGTGCCCATGTGCCCTTTCATCATGTCCTAAAGTATTCCCGACAATTTTGGCCTTGGGATTTTTTACGATCCACACGGTGGGATATTCTTCTCCGGATTTTAGGCCTCTACTTACCGCTAGAACTTCTATTTCCGCTTCAGGGTCCTTTTCCCATCGGTACAATTCGTCCACGATCCTGAATTTGGAGGGTACGCCTTTCATAATGGGATGATCTGGCTTAACCACCCTTACTTCAAACTCCTGCAGATCTTCGTGGGACCTGGATCCTCCTCCAACCAGGGTTTTGTTATATTCCGGCCAGTCTTCCCAATTGTACCAGGTACTGGGATGGTAGATAAGCAAATTCATATCCCCTTCATTTACGCGGGACATAATAGCATTTTTGGTATTTTTGTCCAATGGTTTGTTGTTGCTTAATAATAGCACATCGGTAGTTGGAAGCAAGGTTCCCAATTCCATTGAATTTTCCGTGTAGAGTACCGTGTTCTTCCCTCCCTCACTAAGGATTACTCCATCTGTAATACCAAAAAATTTAAGGAAATCATGTGAACCACCACCGCCCATAGCTGAGATTTTCAAAGCATCCTTATTTTCGGAAATGTAGGAACCAGGAGCCGTTACTACTATTACCCCCTGCATCATTCTCCAATGCCCAGGAAAAGTACAGACATAGGGATAAATTCCAGGAGTATCTGGAAGTTTAAAAATTACGGACCCCTTAACCCCTGGTGTCAACATATCCGTTGCACCCAACACATATCTTGATTTTGGAACATATCCCATTTTTTCAGCTTCAGGATTCTTCAGAAATCCATCTACCATAGCTCCAAAAGTTTCCAGACTACCAGGTTGGATGACCACCAAATTATGGGACATTTGATCTTTATTGTTCAAAACAATTTCCACAGTCTGTCCAGCTGTGGCGTGAAGTGTCTTTTTATCATAAGCCATTTCCTGATTTACGGTATTGAGGATAAAGGTTACATCTGCCTTTATTCTACCCACCTTACCAATGCCCATATCAATGTGCTGATTTCCTCCGGTATTAACACAATGAACGGCAATTAGATTTTTGCCTTTTTTGAACAATTCGCCTTTCTCCTTGTCCAGTTTTATGTACTTATAAGCTTCACTGGAACCGGCTTCCGATATCAAAAGTTGACCATTAACATAAATTTCATAATCGTCATCATGGGCTATTTTGATCACAGGTTCCGTAATTTCATCAGAAACCACCACTTCTTGCCGCATCCAGATATCCGAACTGCTCCATGGGGTGTTCACCTGGTTCATATTATCGCCTCCAAACTTGGCGGCACCCTTTTTCCAATCCGAATCATCGAATTCCAATTTCGTCCAGTTATCGGCAGGTTTGTAAGTAGTGTAATTCCAAATGGATTTTTTTTCTTCTGCCGATGGTATTAGCATAACTACGGTAGAGGGGTCTACCTCTTGAAAGTTCAATACCCTGAAATAAATTTTTATGGCAGCATTGAGCCATTTGTCAGAGGTGCTGCTAACGTCCTTGGATAATTTTTCTATTTCTTGATATAATGCGCTGGATTCCGGTAACTCCCCTGCGCGCAGTACGGCAGCTAGCTTTATATGTAGATCTGTACTGCTTAATAGACCGGATTGCGCCAGGACTTCACTACTTTCTTTTGTTGCTGGCAATAAAGCCAATGCGGCCCGTTTTACTCCATAGGAGCTGCTTGTCAATGCTTTTTTGACCACTTCGTTGGCGGCCGCATTGGAGCCGTCAAGTGCCCCCAAGCCTTTTAAGGTCCACAGGGCATGCAGTGCTCCGGTATTGAGCCCACTTTTATCAACCTCATTGTTTCCGGCCATATTGATCAGGTCCGGGATCATTGACACCTTCTTGTTCTCCACTATCAGGCGCTGCGCAGTGGTGCGCCAGAACATATTGTCACTTCCGAGGGCCTCCAAAAGTGCTTTATCATCCTCGGGATTTAAGGAGGTAATATCTGGGTCATCAGCGTCCTCATGGGTAATTACGTATATCCTACCATGGCCATAATCGCGCAGTTTATTTAAATGGGCGTTGCCTTCTCCCTTATCCGCGTTCCATATTTGATTGTCCATCCCGCGTTTGTCAGGATTATGCTGAATTACGGGGTTGTACCAATCTGCGACCCATAAATTTCCATCTGGCCCGGTCTCTGCGAAAACTGGTGCGGTCCAAGCATCGGTACTCGCAAAGATATTTCCACCGTCTACTTCCTTATACCCTGCCCCATCCTTGACAATTTTTGCAATATGCACCAAATGTCCGGTAGGTTCGCATACATACATTTGATTTTGGTAGGCTTCTGGATAGTTTCTCGCGGTATAGAAATTGGCCCCGGCAGCTGCGGTATAACCTCCACGAACATCTACCTGTTGCAACGGAATGGTATCTACAGGGGTAATTTCATAGTGTCCTTGGATAAAATCGGCATTGACTGCCCAAGAGGGCAGTTTGTTTAAATAATCGTAGTGTTTTAGTGGAATACCAACATAACAACAATGGTTGTTATTGGCCGTAGAACCAAATATTTCAAAATTCTCGTTAAAACCAAGGCCCCACGTATTATTGTTAAACTGCCCTACGGGTTCAAAATAGGAACCATCCTTGGCAAATTTGTAGACACCCATTTTAAATTCCACAGGCTTGCCCTGAAACTGATTTTCAAAGCCCGAATAACCTACGGAACCCCATATCATATTATCAACCCCATAGCGCAGATTTGATGGTCCCGCATGAGTGTCCCAGGTTCCAAAACCTTCGAACAAAACGGTACGCTTGTCCATTTTGTCGTCCCCATCGGTATCTTCCAATAAAACCATATTGGGAGCTTGCGACACAATGGCTCCTCCTTTTACCAAGGTAATTCCCGTTGTTAAATTTTGCTCGGTAGCATAATCGGTAAATTTATCGGCCTTGCCATCCCCATTGGTATCTTCACAGATGGTGATTCTATCACCACCAACATCATTGGCCAGCCCATGTGGGTAATCCTGGGACTGTACCACCCATAGCCTGCCCCTTTCATCCCAAGTGAAGGCTATTGGGTTTATAATATTGGGTTCGGCGGCATAGAGCTCCGCTTTGAAGCCTTTCGGAAGCTGAATATGTTTTTGGCTATCCTCAGGACTTAAAGGATTCTGAACTCTTGGGTGCTCTCCTGTATAGGTCAAAGGCGGAGGTGGTTCTTTTTCTCCCGAGCAGCTGGATAAAACGACCATTCCACTAAATAACAAAGAAAGGTATAAGGTTACATTTTTCATTTTCTAAATTTTAAATTATAAATAACTATAGCCAAGCGTAAAAGAAATAACTTTAAGAAAAAAGCACTTTTAGATTATTATATTCGAGGACGATATTCCGAATAAGGGGCATTTTTACTTACATCCACAGTACCCGCTTCCCATCCTTCCGGAGGGGATAGGATAGCCAAAAACTCCAATTCCCCTTGTCCGGCATTATAAGTACCATGTGCTACATTGGCACCTATATAAACGGAGTCGCCCGCCTCCAGTAGCTGCATTTCATCTTCTATCCATTGTTCCGCCGTACCTTTGAGTACGTAAAGTATTTCATGCATTTCGGGGTGAACGTGAAAATTATGTCCTCCGCCTTCCGGCATAACCACCTTCACCATATAGGAGTCGGCCTGTTTTATAATTTCGGGATGATAATGCCAATGATGGTCCCGCCCGAAGGCCCTTTCGAACATTTGGTCTTTTTCCTTGACGAATTTCCAATTCCTTTCCATAGACAAACTATAGGGTCAATGCTTTGAATTCCTTGGTCAGGTTGGTCAATGACTGTTCTATGCCCATTCTTTCCAAAGACGATGCCCCCACAAAACCATGCAGGCCCTTACAATGTTCCAGTACGTATTTTACATCGGCAGGGGTATTTATTGGTCCGCCATGGGCCAATAAAAATGCGTTGGGATTTGCTTTTTTAACGGCGTCGACAATTTTTTGGGTGCGCTCCAGGGCATCGTCCATGGATGCTGAGGCATTGGTAACCCCAATAGACCCCCCTACTGTTGTCCCTACATGAGCAATTATGGCATCGGCACCCACATCGGCCATTTGTACGGCCTCTTCCGGTTTACCAACATATACGATTGAGAAGAGGTCCATTTTAGTGGCCAGATCTACCATATCCACTTCTTTTTGAAAACTCATGCCCGTTTCTTCAAGAACATTTCTGAAGTGACCGTCAATAATGGAATGTGTTGGGAAGTTATTTACTCCGGAGAATCCCATATCCTTTACCTTTCCTAGGAAATGCCACATCCTTCTTCTGGGGTCACTTCCGTGCACACCGCAGATAACAGGAATTTCCTCTACTACGGGCAAAACCTCGAATTCCCCAATTTCCATAGCTACGGCGTTGGCATCCCCATAGGCCATCATACCGGCTGTTGAACCATGTCCAGACATTCTGAACCTGCCCGAGTTGTAGATGATAATCAAATCTGCCCCACCTTTTTCTATAAATTTAGCACTGATCCCAGTACCGGCTCCTGCCGCAATAATGGCTTTTTTTTGATTTACAACTGCTTGTAATCTATCTCTAACTTCTTGTTTAGTGTAGGGGTTTCCTTTCCCCGTCCATGGATTCGGCATAATTGATTTTCTATTTAGTTTATTTGATTTTTTTAGACTTTGATTCTCTATTATAAATCCGTTGATATTAATCACTATTAAAACTCATTATGGTGGCCATTACATTTTTGGTACAGTCCTGAATTAACACAGGAGCCTTTTCTATAGCCGCCTTTAACTCCATAGGCTGACTTACTATGGAGAACACCGCACTTACACCAATGTTGTATATTTCCTCAATTCCCTCCCCTATTTTTCCAGTAAGCACGATTACCGGTACTTCATGTTTTTTTGCCATGGCAGCAACTCCGGAAATAGTTTTGCCATGTAGGGTTTGCCCGTCTATTTTTCCTTCACCGGTAAAGACCAGGTCAGCTTGTTTTATGAATTCTTCTATTTTAATGGTCTGTAGAATTAATTCTATCCCATTTACCAGTGTGCCCTTCAAAAAGGCCATTAATCCGGCACCAGTTCCACCAGCTGCTCCTGCTCCGGGAATCTGTGAAACATCTATAGCAAGGGCGGCCTTAATTTTATTGGCATAGTGGGTAAGGTTCCTATCCAAAATTTCCAAATCTTCCGTACTACCACCTTTTTGGCCGCCATAAACCATTGAAGCACCATTGGCACCAGTAAGGGGATTGGATACGTCACAGGCCACGATTACCTCGCAATTTTCAATTCTTTTATCAAAATTGGACAAATCTATGTTCTTCAACCTATTCAGGCTTCCACCTCCTTCAGGGATCTCTTGACCCTTATCATCCAAGAATTTAGCTCCAAGTGCACTGACCATTCCAACTCCACCATCATTGGTGGCGCTTCCGCCGATACCGATAATTATCTTATTGCAACCCTTATTTAATGCATCCTTGATCAATTGTCCCGTACCAAAGGTTGTAGTTGTTAGAGGATTCTTTTCAGCTTCCTGGAGCAATTCCAATCCGGACGCCTTGGCCATCTCTATAACGGCTGTTTTCCCATCCTTTAAAATACCGTATTCAGCATTTATTTGGCGCATAAGTGGATCCAATACGGAAACAGATATTCTACGGCCACCAACCCCATAAATAAGCGCTTCAAGTACACCTTCACCTCCATCTGATATTGGGATTTCGTAGAGTTCCGCATTCGGCACTATCTTTCGTATGCCTATAGCTATATTGCTGGCCACTTCCTGCGCAGATAAACATTCTTTAAAAGAATCAGGGGCTATTACGATCTTCATTATATATTGATTAGCTCCAGGTTATTTTTTTGACACCTAATACAAGGGAATAATGTACAAAATATTGGCACGTTAAAAATCATATCCATTTTTTTAATATCAAGTCTTTCTACTCCACCTTCGATTTGGATTTTACAAAATCAACCAATAAAGGAAATGCAGGTTGGGTCATATTATGTCCGTAACCATCCATTTCGTATAGGGTAATGTCCTGATGTCCGGCAACTTTCATCATCCTATAGAAATAAGCATTTTCCTCATAACGTCCCAACATCTCTTTTTCCCTGTCCCCAGTAATCAATAAGATAGGTGGGGCATTTTCTCTAACATGGTACAAGGGAGCCAACCTATCAATAATGGGTTGTTCTCCAGGAATACCCTGTTCCTTTCTTATCGTAAAATGGGTAATGGTATGTCCACTAAAAGGCACTAGACCTGCGACTAGATCGGAATCCAAATTATATTTTTGGAGCCAGCTTTTGTCCATAACGGCCATTAAGGCCAAATAGCCTCCTGCTGAATGTCCCGAGACAAATATTTGTTTGGGATCGCCATTATAACGATCAATGTTCTTAAATACCCAAGTAATGGCTGCGGTAGCATCGGCAATGCAGATTTCGGCCTTTATATTTGGAGAAAGTCTATACCCTACTCCAACTACACAAAATCCTTTATCCTTTAATGCAGATGGAATTTCTTTTTGACCACCCGTTAAACCTCCACCATGAAACCAGATAACCACTGGTACTTTATGATTCCCTTCCGGATAATAGATGTCCAAAAGATTTTTTTCTTTCATATAAGTAGTTGGTTCGACTGTTTGGGAATCGTAATAATATACATTGTCTATGGTCTTATAACTAAGGGCCTGACCGTTTGCATATAGGGGCAATACTGCCAAAAACGTGTATAAGACTAGCTTTTTCATGGCTTAACTCTAATTTAGGTTGGTAATATGATTGTGATTATTCCTCTAATATCATAAAAAGAGATTAAAAAAATTATCCTTTTCCCGTAAATGATAGAAATAGATTAAAAACTGATGCCTTTTGGACCAGGAATGAATCATTTTAAAGAAAATAAGTCTTGTATTGTCCTCTTCCAATTGAAATATTAGAAATTATAAAATAGGACAACAATTAAAGGCAATATCGATTATAAAACGCGAAAGGTAATATTTAATCTGAATTCGATAAAATATAGGCTAGTAAACCCTTGGGATATATTTTATATTTGTAGGAAACACAAAATGTTCTTTGGCAGGTTTATTGGTTTGAGAAAGCCTAAATAAGGCTAATTATAGATAAAAGTTAGTGCTGCCAACACCTGAATCTTCCTAGATCTTTGGCACCATATTTTATAGGACAAGTGGTAGGCGTTACCGTAAATGGGCTTGTGATTTACAATAAACAAATTATTTGATAATATAATTAACAACCAGTTGATTGGTGTTATTTACTTATATGTATAGTTTATATATAAATAGGTAGTTTCACGGAAATAAGAATTAATTTCTCCAGTAACTTTAGCTCCAATAAAAATGCCATATAACGATTTTTGTGAAGTAATATTTACCCATATATATTAATAGGAGAATAAAATATGAAAATTGTTATTCTAGACGGATACACATTAAACCCTGGAGACCTTAGCTGGGAGAGACTTAATAAATTTGGTGAACTGACCATCTATGACCGAACTGAATATGACAACAATAAGATTATAGATGCCATAGGCGAGGCAGGGATAATTTTTACAAATAAGACACCTCTGCCCAAAGAGGTTTTGGACAAAATACCTTCACTAAAATATATAGGGGTGTTGGCCACAGGCTACAATGTAGTGGATGTGGATGCCGCTAAAGATTTAGGTATAGTGGTGACCAATGTGCCCGGCTATGGAACTACTGCCGTGGCACAGATGACCATGGCCCTCCTTTTGGAAATGTGCCATCATGTTGGAGAACACGATCGTGCCGTTAAGGAGGGAGAATGGTCCAAAAGCAAGGATTTTTGTTTTTGGAACTACCCCCTTATAGAATTGGACGGTAAAACGATGGGCATTATCGGTTTTGGGAGAATTGGACAAGCTACCGCCAAGCTGGCCCAGGCATTTGGTATGAATATATTGACTTCAGGGAGTAGAAGGAAACCTGAACTTGAGAGTAACACTTGTAAACAAGTTGATTTGGAGGAACTATTGGCCAAATCGGATGTAATAAGTTTACATTGTCCGCTTACTCCGGAAACCGACGGTATTATAAATGCTTCCAATATTTCCAAAATGAAGGCTGGAGCCATGATTATAAATACCTCACGCGGACAATTGATCGTGGAGGAGGATTTGAAGGAAGCTTTGGACAATGGAAAATTAGCAGGTGCCGCACTTGATGTTGTATCCAAAGAACCTATAGACAAGGACAATCCATTGTTAAAGGCTAATAACTGTATCATAACCCCTCACATCGCCTGGGCTTCAAAAGAGTCTAGAAATAGATTGATGAATACGGCTCTTGAAAATTTAGAAGCTTTTTTAAAGGGTAAGCCTACTAATGTGGTAAATAATTAATCCTATGTCCTTTAACGAGGAATTCAAAATACTAAACAATGGCACTTAACCTTAAACAAAAACTAAGCGGCAACCAAAATATTTACGGGACCTGTATTTTATCTACCTCCCCTATTTGGTCCAAGGTAGTCAAGGGCACTGGCTTGGATTTTGTTTTTCTGGATACGGAACATATTCCTTTGGATAGAACGGAACTAACCTTTTTATGTCAGGTTTATAACGCTCATGGTATGGCTCCAATTGTTCGCATACCAAGTCCAGACCCTTATGCGGCATGTATGGCCAAAGATGCAGGGGCTGTGGGGGTACTGGCGCCTTATATTGAAAATAAAGGTCAAGTACAGCAAATGGTGGGTGCCACCAAATATAGACCCTTGAAGGGAGAGCGACTTCAGAATGTGCTTACCGGAAAGGAAGAATTATCTCCAGTATTGAAAGCTTATTTGGACAACTTTAATCAAGACAGTTTGTGTTTGATAAATATAGAGAGTACCATAGCGGTACAAAGATTGGACGAGCTTCTTAGTGTTCCTGGCTTGGACGGCATCGTAATAGGCCCACACGATCTTTCCATAAATATGGGTTTACCGGAACAATATGATCATCCCGATTTTGAAAAGGCGGTTAAAGAAATAATAAACAAGGCAAGGACAAAAGGGCTTGCCGCAGGAATACATTTTCCCGCCCATCCAGAATACCAAATAAAGTGGGTAAAGGATGGTGCCAATATTGTATTGCACAGTTCGGATATGCGACTTTTTAGTCAAAAACTTTCAGAAGATCTAAATAATATTAAAAAGGCGGTAGGCGATAGCCATAATTTGTCCACCGGCAGCGAGTTGACAATTTAACAATAAAGGAGATGTTTATTAAATATCTCATTATTAGATAATTAAATAAATTTATATGAACAGAATTTTTAAACAACCCTTAATCTTTGTTCTGTTTGTTTTCATTAATCCATCTGCCCTTTTAGGGCAAATGATCGATTTGAGTCAGGCTAAAATAATCAGCTTGGAAAAACAGGATCCATTGGTCCTAAATGCCATTACCATTTTACAAGAGGAAATAAGTAAAAGGACCAACATTACACTTACTAAGGGGAACAAATTTCCGAATCAATCCCAAAGGGCTATAATTATTGGACTCGAAAATGGACTTGATAAATTTCCATTGGAATACAGGCAGCTCTTGACCAAAATGCCGGAAATAAAAGCGGAAGGTTACAAAATAGCAGTAGTTCCTAAAAAAAATGTAATCCTCGTAGTGGGGAACGATTCCAGGGGAGTACTATATGGGATCGGAAAACTTTTAAGGAAATTGGAACTGTCCCAGGGGCAAATTTTACTACCATCTGATCTGAATATTGCTTCCAGTCCGGCCTATCCCATAAGGGGTCACCAATTGGGGTACCGACCGAAGACCAATTCCTATGACGCATTTTCCGTGGAGCAATTTGATAATTATATCCGGGATCTTGTAATTTTTGGGGCCAATAGTATTGAAATAATGCCTCCCCGTACAGATGATGATTACACCAGTATTCATATGAAGCTTCCTGCCATTGAAATGATTGTTGAACAATCCAAAATCTGTGACAAATATGGCATGGACGTTTGGATGTGGTATCCCAATCTGGGGTCCGACTATACAAGTCCCGACTCATTGAAGTTGGAAATGGAAGAGCGCCGTAAGGTATTCAAAGCCGTGCCCAGATTGGATGCACTATTTGTCCCAGGTGGAGATCCAGGGGATTTGGAGCCGGATGAATTGTTCAGCTGGTTGGAAAAGGAAGCCAAAGTGCTGCACCAATACCATCCTAATGCCAAAATTTGGGTTTCCCCTCAGGTTTTTAGGCCCACAAATGCTTGGTTCGAAACTTTTTATGAACATGTAAACAAAGAGTACCCGTGGTTTGGTGGCATTGTATTTGGACCTTGGATAAAAACGCCGATTAAAGACATTAGGGAACGCCTTAATCCAGGAATTCCGATACGAAGGTACCCGGATATAACCCATAGTCTTAGTAGCCAATACCCCATTCCACACTGGGACCTGGCCTATGCCATTACTTTGGGGAGGGAATGCATTAATCCGAGGCCCCATGACCAGAAAATAATCCATAACGCCTTTGACCAATATGCCCAAGGAAGTATAAGTTATTCCGAGGGCACCAATGATGATGTTAATAAAATGATATGGAGCGATCAGGATTGGGATCCAAAAACGCCCGTAATGGAAACCTTAAGGGATTATGCTCGCTATTTTATTGGCCCCAATTATAAAGAGACAGTTTCCCATGGATTAATGGCCTTGGAAAAAAACCTTCAAGGTCCATTACTTACCAACGATGGGGTAATTAGAACCTTACAGCAGTGGCAGAATCTGGAAAAGAATGCGACAAAGGAAGTTTTAGGTAATTTCCGTTTTCAAATGGGACTCATAAGAGCCTATTTCGACGCTTATCAATATAGAAGAATTATTTATGAGACGGAATTGGAGCAACAGGCAAAGGAAATATTGTCGAAGGCCAAAGTTATAGGTACCATTGATGCTATAGAAAAAGCTATAAAAACCTTATATAAGGCCAAACAGGAACCAATTATGTCCGAATGGAAAAATAGATGTTATGCCTTGGCCGATGATCTGTTTGAAAGTATAGGTGCCCAATTAACCGTGGGAAAACACTTTGCGGCTGCTGGGCGAGGAAATTTTATAGATAATATGGATGTGCCTTTGAATGACGGTTTGTGGCTGATTGACCAACTTTCCTTAATCGAAAAAAATGAGGATGAAGCGCATAAATTGGAGGCAATAGCTAATTTATTGGAGCGGAACAACCCGGGTCCCGGTGGATATTATGATAATTTTGGGACACCAGCAAGTTGGAACAGGGTAGTTACCAATTATAGTTATGAAGAAGATCCAGGTGGATTAATATCGCCAAGGGTCGGTTTTGGGGTAGGTCTTAGAGGTGAAGAATGGGTACATGAGATAACGGCTGTAGGCTTTGACGGCCATACAACACCATTATCTTGGATGAATCAAGTTACGGCCTTATATGATGAACCTTTAAAAATGGTGTATCCTGATTTGGACCCCAAAGGGTCCTATTTAATTAGGGTAGGCTATACTGGGCGATTTCGTTCAAAAATTAAATTGATGACAGGGAATATAATGATCCACGACTTCATTACTACAGGTGACCAGCCCATCTACGATTTTAAGGTTCCTGCCAATGCCTTAAAAGACGGAATATTGGAACTGGAATGGAGTTGTGGTGAGGGAGAACGGGGATCCCAAGTTTCCGAGATTTGGATTATAAACCAAGATGAATTAAATAAAAAGTAAGTCATGGGGGACCAAAAGAAAGACACTAGCGGCAGAAGAAATTTTTTGCTTCAATCGGGTTTGGCTGCTGTAGCGATACCATTTACACAGATTTCCTGTCAAACCTCAAAAGAAAAGGAAGCAACCGAAGAAAATGAGGATTCGTTTGAGTTTGCTTTCTTAACGGATATACACATAAAACCGGAAATGAATGCGCCCAAGGGGTTTCAGATGGCCATAGATAAGGTTAATGAATTAAATCCCGATTTTGTAATTACCGGAGGGGACCTTGTTTATGACACCATGCGCGGTAACTATGAACAAAGTGAATCCCTGTTTACCCTCTATAAAGACATGAGCAAGGGCTTTAACATGCCGGTCCATAATTGCATCGGTAATCACGACCTATTTGCCATCTATGAAGAAAGTCCCGAATCTGAAGATCATCCCGACTATAAATACGGTATGTGGGAGAGACATTTTGGGGACACTTACTATTCTTTTGATCATAAAGGCTGGCATTTTATAACCCTGAACTCCTTGGATGTAACCGAAAAAAAGAGATATCAGGGTATCTTCCATGAAAAACAATTGGAATGGTTAAAGGAGGATGTTGCTAAGGTGGATAAAAGCACTCCCATTATCATTACTACCCATATTCCCATGATTTGCACCTATTCCCAATTACACGGCAGTGAAGGTAGTAGAACGGTCGTGAATGCTTCCGATGTATTTAAAATCCTGGAAGGCCATAATTTAAAGCTGGTTCTACAGGGACATATTCATTGGAAGGAATACGGATTCATCAACGATCGATTTCATTTTTTAACGGGAGGCTCCATTGCAGGTAACGGTTGGAAAGGGAGAAGGCACAATACTAAGGAGGGCTTCGTTAAAATTAAGATAAACGGAAATGATTTTTCATGGGAATATGTGGACCATGGTTGGGAAGCAGAAAGACTTAAATTAGCCGAAAACAATATTTAGTATTTTAAAATACTTGCTAATTTAGTTGCATTTTGAGGTAAATTATTAAAATGAAGTTGATATCTAGCATAGATTTTACTACTATTCTTGAAGAAGTCTATACGTTTTGTGGCCTAACGGTATCAAACTATGTGCTGGATAAGGAAGGTAAAGAATATGAAGCCTCTTCATGTCAATTGAATGCCTTATACGTTGTAGCAAGAAAGGCTAAAATCACTCCAAAAAAAATAGGACAATTCGTAACCTTATGGAAAAGAAATGAAAATGGCGAAACCACGCCATATGATGAATACGATAAGGTAGATTTATTCGTAATAAATATCCAAGAGGGACCACATATAGGACAATTCATATTTCCTAAATCTGCCCTAATGGAAAAAGGAATAGTGACCCATTATAAAAAAGAAGGGAAACGAGGTTTTAGGGTTTATCCCCCTTGGTCCTTACCAACCAACAAAACAGCTCAATCTACCCAAAAATGGCAATTGGAATATTTTTTGGACTTTGGGCAACTCTCGAAATCGGTCCTCGCCAAAGCAAAAGTCCTTTATCTGCTTAACTAAAAATAATTAAGGAGTAAAATGATTATCTAGCTTCCTTCCGCAGTACTTCTAAAGGCGGACTTTTTATAACGCTTCTACTATTTGATAAACCTATCAGTAATACCAATAAAGTAATTCCTGGGAACAGCACCAAAAATGGAAATAAGGATGGTGTAAAAGCCGATTCAAATACGAAAAAAGCTAATAACTGACTACTTACTAAGGAAAGTAATATTCCTGATAAACCTCCCAAAACACCCAAATAGAGGTACTCCAAGGCCACTATTTTTAGTATTTGTTTACTCCTTGCACCAATAGTCCTTAGTAGTACACTTTCGCGTATTCGTTGATATTTACTGGTCCTTACCGCACCCATTAATACGATTATACCCGTAAGGATGCTAAAGAACGCCATAAAATTAATAATCCATGAAATTTTGTTCAACAAGCCCTCGATTACCACCAAGATCTGTCTTATATCCAGAATAGACACATTGGGAAATGCCCTTACCAATTCCTTCTGTAACTTTGCCGATGCATTTTCATCGGGTACATTCGTGGTAAGTACTGAGAATTGAGGAGCTTCTTCCAAAATACCCAGGGGAAATACAATGGAAAAGTTTAGTTGCATCCTGCCCCAATCCACCGTTCGTATGCTGGCTACAACGGTATTCATAATTACGCCCTGTACATTAAAGCTTAGCTCATCCCCCACTTCCACCTTGGCATCCCTTGCAAAATTATCGCTCACGGAAATAGGTATATTCGCTTTAGAAGTTACTTCGTTGACCCATTCCCCAAATTCCAATTTTTCTGAGGAAATAAGACTATCCCTGTAAGTTACCCTAAACTCATGGTTCAATATCCACGGATTAATGTTGGAAGTGGTATCCTTTCTGATTTCGTTTACGGACTTCCCCTCTATACTATTTACCCTCATCGTAACAATCGGGATATCCGTTAATACAGGATGACCATCGCGCTTTATGGTATTGGCTACGGCTTCTTTCTGTTCCGTTTGAATATCCAAAAGAATTATATTGGGGCTATTGTCATCTGTTCCCATGGAAGATTTTGCCAATAAGAAGTCTTTGGTGAAATATAGGGTACTGATCAAAAAGGTACCTATACCAATAGCCAAGACCAAAGTCAAGGTTTGGTTCTGTGGCCTAAAAAGGTTGGATAAACTATGACGGGCAGTAAAACCCCAAGAAGTTGGAAAGTATTTTTTTATAGCCTTCATAGCCAATGCGGACAAGCCGGCCATTATGGCAAAGGTAACTACAATGCCAGCAACAAATGACAAGGAATATTTCCAATCCTTTAATAACCAATATGAAAAAAGGAACAAGAAGCTTAAAATTGCCAAAGAGACCAATATAAGTCCCCGTCTAGACCTAGACCTATCCACTTCCTGTACTCTCAAAGCTTGAAGTGGCGAGACATATAAGGTGCCCATTAAAGGGTATAAGGCGAAAAGGACGGACATAAAGAGACCCAATAGAAGTCCCATGGCTATAGCCTTCGGTGCCAAGGACAATTGTACATCCACAGGTAAAAGGTCTCCCAAAAGTAACGGGAATATTTGCTGTAGAATTATACCGAATATGGTACCTATAGCTCCCCCAATCAAACCAAGCACTGCAATTTGCAGTAGAAAAATAAGAAAAGTTTGTTTTTTGGTTGCTCCCAGACACTTTAATACGGCTACCGATCTTAATTTTTCCTTGATATAAATATTAATGGCACTGGCAATTCCAATGCAGCCAAGAAGGAGGGCAATAAATGCAACTAGATTAAGAAATTTTCCAAAATTCCCATATCTACGACCCAAATTGGCACTAGTGGAGGTATGGGTATCCAAATCGGCTCCTTCGGCATCCAATATGGGATCCAACTTTTTATCCAGTGCTTCCAGATCTGTATCTGGTTGGAAGAAATAGAATTCGTAATCCAGCCTACTGCCCTTCTGTATCAATCCAGTTTCTTGGATAAATCTGTAGGGAATCACCACGGGAGGTGCCACAGAACTGAACAGCCCGGAGCTGCCGGGTATCGATTTTAGGGATCCGGCAATCGGAAAGGTTAATTCCCCAATTTTAATGCTGTCACCGGCCTGCAGGTTATACTGCAGCATGACTGTAGCGTCTACCAAGGCTCCACCATTTTGTTGGTAGTTATCTGCTCCTGATATCGGTACTGTTTCCAGTATACCGTAAAAAGGAAATCCACCTTCTATTCCGCGAACTTGGACCAATTTGGAAGCCCCTGTTTTTGGGAAAGCTGCCATGGAAGGAAAATTTATTTCTTTGGCATTGGCCCCGCCAAGGGAATCCAATATTTCTAAAACCTTTTCATTTGGTGGATTTCTACTATCGATTATAAAATCGGCCCCCATTAGGGATTTGGACTGCAAGGAGATATTTTTTTTAAGATTATCGCCAAAAGACTGGATAGAGACTACCGCGGCAATCCCCAATATAATTGAAGCCATAAAAAGAAAAAGTTTCTTTTTACTTGCCTTTCCATCTCGCCATGCCATTTTAAGAAGCCATAGAACCCCGGACTTTGAAGTGCTGTTATGTTCGTTCACAATGCTGTTGTTTCTTGGTTGGCAACAATCCTACCACCTTTTAATCTTAATATGCGTTTTGTTTTGGCTGCCAATTCCAAATCGTGGGTAACTATAACCAAGGTAGTACCGGCATCTGCATTTAACTGAAAAAGTAATTGTATCACCTTTTCCCCGGTTTCCGCATCCAAATTACCAGTTGGCTCATCGGCAAATAATATGGCAGGTTTGTTGGAAAATGCCCTGGCCAAGGCAACGCGCTGTTGTTCCCCTCCCGATAATTGGGATGGGTAATGATGGAATCGATTTTGCAGACCTACCTTCTCCAGTAGTTCCATCCCATTATTCATGGCGTTTTTATCTCCTCTTAATTCCAACGGAATGGCCACATTCTCCAAAGCTGTAAGTGTTGGTAGTAATTGAAAGTCCTGAAATACAAATCCTACATTCTTATTGCGCAGCATGGCCCTCTCATCTTCATTTAAACTCCCTAATTCAGTTCCGCACAAGGTCACTATACCCGAATCCGGTTGGTCCAGACCTGCACATATACCGAGTAATGTAGTTTTTCCGCTTCCAGAAGGGCCTACAAAGGAAAAAGTATCCCCTTCCTCCACGCTAAAAGTAATATCTTGCAATACCGTAAGTTTTTTAGAGCCACTAGTATAGATTTTCCCTAAATTGTTTACGTTTAATATCTTTGCCATATAATTTTTATTTCATGATTTTCCCAAGTAGGCAAAATACTGAAATGATTTTGATTTTAATCCAATATTCCATGCGAACCTTGTTAAGATTTTCTTATTTATTAATCATTTTTTTCACTTCTTGCGGAAATATGGCCACCAAGAAGGCAGATGCAGCAGGAAAAGAAGAAAATGCCATTAAAAACAAGCTTGAAACCAAGAGTGAAAGCAAAGTAATATTGTTTTTTGGGAATAGTCTTACCGCAGGTATGGGCTTGGATCCCAATGAAGCTTTTCCCGCTTTGATCCAAGAGAAGGTAGATTCCTTAAAGCTGTCCTATAAAGTAGTCAACGCCGGTTTAAGTGGGGAAACTACGGCCAGTGGCAAAAATAGGCTTGGATGGGTGCTTAATGCCGATATAGAGATTTTTGTTCTGGAACTTGGGGCCAATGATGGTCTACGAGGCATATCATTGGAAGAAACCCGTAGTAACTTACAGGAAATTATAGATGTGGTGCAGCAAAAAAATCCGAATACGACCATTATTTTGGCCGGAATGCAAATTCCTCCAAATATGGGTCAGGATTATACCCGCGAATTCAGAGATATATTTCCGGATCTTGCCAAAAAAAATAAGATAGGCCTTATTCCATTCCTTTTGGAGGATGTGGCAGGCAATCCAGATCTAAATCAACCCGATGGAATACATCCCACAGCCGAAGGGCAAAAAATTATAGCCAATAATATATGGCCCATTATTGCCAACGCTATTAAATAATGAGGTTTATCCATTATTAATGATCAGCAATAGAAGTTGATTGATAACAAGGAAAATTGCAGAGCTTTGTAAATTGTTGTCTCCTTGGTTAAAATACATTGGCATAAATAGCGTTTGTATTCATTAATCTATTGAGAGGGTAAATATTTATTATTTTTCAGCCAAGGATATTATGAACTCTACACATTAAGTTATCCAACCTATAATGACAGACTCCCAGGACCAAATTAATTTACTCTTAGAAAGGCTCGAGCTATTGTTACGTAGACAGGACGAGTTTTCTAAGGAAATATATATACTCCGTAAAGACATTAATCTCCTAAGGGAAGCCAAAGATGACCCCAGTCTTTCCGGGGCAATTTCTACGGCAGACCCATTACAGTCCAAGGAATCCACTGAAAAGGTATTGCAAGGCCCGGTAAGTGTGCCCAAGCATGCGATAACCCAATTCGGAAAAGAACCCCCAGGAGTAAAAAAAACGCCAAGATTAAAGCTGGATCTCGAAAAATTTATTGGCGAGAACCTAATTAATAAAATTGGAATTGTTATTACGGTCATCGGGGTGGCCATAGGGGCAAAATACTCCATAGAGCATGAGTTGATTAGTCCCCTCACAAGGATAATTTTGGGCTATTTGGCAGGGGCCGGACTTTTGGGATTTGGTATACGATTAAAACAAAAATTCGAAAACTACAGTGCTGTATTGGTAAGTGGCGCCATGGCCATTTTCTACTTTATAACCTTCGCAGCCTATAGTTTCTATAATCTTTTTCCACAAGGAATTGCATTTGGTCTAATGGTTGTTTTTACTGTTTTTACAGTAGTCGCTGCAATTAATTATAATAGGCAGGTGATTGCCATTATAGGACTGGTGGGCGCCTATGCCATTCCATTTTTGTTGAGTGAAGGTTCGGATGAAGTGACCGTACTATTTAGTTACATGGCAATTATCAATATCGGTATCCTTATCATCGCCTTTAAGAAATATTGGAAACCACTTTATTATTCCTCTTTTGGATTGACTTGGTTGATGTTTTTTGTTTGGTTCCTATCAAAATATGAAACGGAACAACATTTAGGAATGGCTATGACTTTTCTGAGCCTGTTTTTTCTTATATTCTATATGGCTTTTCTGGGCTACAAACTCTTGCAAAAGGAAAAATTTGGAATTACAGATGTGATACTCCTTTTGTTTAATTCCATGATTTTTTTTGGATTGGGATATAGCATACTTAATAATCATGAAGTAGGTAAACAACTTTTGGGATTATTTACGCTTATTAACGCCCTGGTTCACTTTGTGGTAGGATTTATAATATATCGTCAGAAACTGGCGGACGTAAATTTGTTTTATTTTATTATTGGCTTGGTCCTTGTTTTTATAACCATTGCTGTTCCTGTTCAACTGAACGGAAATTGGGTAACACTTTTATGGGTCGGGGAAGCCACTTTACTGTTTTGGCTTGGGCGATCCAAACATGTGAGTATTTATGAAAAGCTTTCCTATCCCCTGATGCTATTGGCCGTATTTAGTATTTTTGAAGATTGGTCTTGGGTGTATGGTGGCTACGATCCTGCAGATAGTGGAACTAAGATTACACCTTTATTAAATTTAAATTTTCTTACTTCAATTTTAACTATCTGCGCTTTTGGATATATGTATTGGATAGATTTAAGGGAAAGGAACTCCCCTAACATTAATGAACCCAGAAACTCTTACCAAACATTAATCTCTTCTTCCATTCCCGTAGTTTTGGTATTGATAATATATTTTGCCTTAAGGATAGAGTTGGTCACCTATTGGGACCAATTGTATTTGGATTCCGCACTAGTTATCACGCCTGAGGGCCACGATCAACCCAGTTATTTTTGGAATTACGATATTAGAAGGATAAGGAACATTTGGACCATTAACTACACCTTGTTATTTGTGTCTGCATTCTCTTTAATCAATATTAAAAAGTTAAAAAGTCATCAATTAGGCGTTTTTAATATAGTAATAAATAGTTTGGTTATTGCTTTCTTTTTATTTGTCGGCCTTTATGAGCTTAGCGAACTTAGAGAAAGTTATTTGGACCGTGACATCAGCCAATATTATCACATTGGTGCATGGAATATAATAATGAGATACGTCTCTTATATTTTTGTTGGAATTACTTTACTTGCCACTTATTGGTACAATAAGCAGGAATTTTTAAAGCTGCGTTTTAACATTGGCTATAATCTTTTATTATATATTTCATTGCTCTGGATTTCGAGTAGTGAATTGATTAATTGGATGGATATATTGGAATTTGCACAGTCCTATAAGTTGGGACTTAGTATACTGTGGGGCGTATATGCGCTACTTCTAATAGTTTTGGGGATATGGAAAAACAAGAAACATCTGAGGATAATGGCCTTTGCCCTGTTTGGAGTTACCCTAATAAAGCTTTTCCTATATGATATATCACATTTGGATACACTAGCTAAGACTATCGTCTTTGTTTCCTTGGGAGTTCTATTATTGATTATTTCCTTTTTGTACAATAAATACAAACACATTATAACCAATGAAACGAAGGAATAAATGTATCACCTTTATAATTCTATTGGCCTGTACACTGTCTTATGGTCAAATGGAACAATATCAATTTAAGAGGTTGATAACAGGGGTAAATAACCAATGGCATACGGTACCCCTGCCCGATTCAATTTTTGGAAAGGTCTCAAACAATTTATCAGATTTAAGGATATATGGCTTAGCTGGCGACAAGGATACTATAGAAGTTCCCTACCTACTCCGTATTAATTCCGAAAAAATAACTAGTACGGCGATCAATTTCAATATAGTGAATACCTCACATAACCATAATGGTTATTATTACACTTTTGAAGTGGCAACCGAAGCAGTTATAGACCAAATAAAATTAGACTTTGAGGAGAGGAATTTCGATTGGAAAATAGAATTACACGGTAGTCAGCAACAAGAGGAATGGTTTACACTGGTAAATGATTATCGTATTTTATCCGTTAAAAATGAATTGACAGATTACCAATTTACCACCATCGCCCTTCCAAGTTCTAAGTATCGCTTTTTTAGGTTATTGATTAAAAGTGATAAAAATCCAAACTTAACAACTGCCCAAATTTCCATTAATGAAATCGTAGAAGGGAAATTTATAAACTATCCTGTAAAAGCAAAAAATATTCAGGGGAATAAATCCGAAAGAACTACGGAAATTACATTGGATCTGGCCAAAGCGGTGCCTATTAGTTCTATTTCCCTTGGGGTGCAAGAAGAATATGATTATTACAGACCAATTACCATATCTCATATAACGGATAGTATCAAAACCGAAAGGGGCTGGAAATATAATTATAACAACTTGTTGTCCGGGACATTGAGTTCTTTGGAAGAAAGTAGTATGGATTTTCCCAGTACGATTGTACAGAAAATGAAAATCACGGTCTACAATGGGGATAATCAACCACTCAACTTTGAAAATATAGAAGTTAAGGGCTTTTTACATGAGTTGGTTGCCCGGTTTACCGCGGAAGCAACTTATTATCTTACTTATGGGAATAATCATGTAGCCATGCCCAACTACGACATTGGACAATTTTCCAAAAATATCCCTGAGAACCTTACTCCCTTAAAAGTGGGGCGTGAACAGGAATTGAAGAAACGGCAATTATTGGAAAAAAAGCCTATTTTTAAAAACAAGGCCTGGTTATGGGGAATAATTGTCCTTATTGTGATTGTTTTGGGATGGTTCTCGCTTACCATGATCAAGAAGAAGGATTGATTACCAAAGATTATTTCTAAATGTTATTGAGAAACAATTAGGGCTTAAAATTGTTTCTAGCTGAGCCATAATTGAATTTTTAGTCTACTTATTACATCTATAGGAAGTAATAAAACCATAAAGATTGGCTAAGTTGATTGAAACCTTGTACTGCAATTATTGGTTATATTCGTCCTAAATAATTGCTATTTATTGCGAATCTAAATGAGGGTCATGAATTCCTTTCCATTCAAATTATATGTTACTATAGGACTAGGTGCATATCTAACTACTGCCTTATGTGGTATAGGCAATGAAACGTCCAATGAATTGCCAACCCAAAAACAGGTATTGGAATCAATTTTATTTCAAACCTTATATCGGTCTTGAATCAACGAGTTGGCCTCTCAGATAAAATAAACCTAAATTTAATATATTAATTTAAAGTCGATTATGATAAAAAATAAAATAGCATTTCTATTCACATTTTTATTTGGAGTACTAACCATAGTTAGCGCCCAGAAAAGTGAAGCTTTATTAGAAGATAAATCTGCTCCAGTTTTTGAGAACGGTGAAGCCCAAGTTGTTCCCGGTTTTAGTGACGAATCTGCATGGATAACACATGACCTATGGGTTGAAACAGAATTTGATACTGACGGGGACGGTAAGAAAGATAGAATGCATGTCTCGGTCACTAGGCCTGGCCAAACTGAAACAGAAGGACTTAAATTACCCGTTATTTACATCAGTAGTCCTTATTTTGCCGGTGTGGCTTCCAATTTGAATGAGATTTTTTGGGATGTACGGCATGACTTAGGGGAAAGTCCCAAAGAGCGTTTGCACCCAGAGGTGGTCAGGACTGGGGAAAGACCTTATATTTCCAAGTCGCATATACAGACCTGGGTTCCCCGTGGTTATATTGTGGTACACTCCTCCTCCCCTGGCACAGGCTTATCCCAAGGTTCCCCTACTGTAGGTGGGGACAATGAGTCCTTGGCCCCAAAAGCGGTCATAGATTGGTTATGTGGCAGGGCTAAAGGTTACACGGAGCCATATGGCAAAGAAAAGGTAGAGGCCTATTGGTCTACGGGAAAAGTAGGTATGACCGGGACATCCTATAATGGTACCATACCATTGGCGGCAGCTACCACAGGAGTTAAAGGATTGGAGGCTATTATTCCGATAGCTCCCAATACTTCCTATTATCACTACTATAGGTCCAATGGCCTTGTACGTTCTCCAGGGGGGTACTTAGGTGAAGATATTGATGTGCTTTACGACTTTATACACAGCGGGGACGAGTCCAAACGAGCCCATAACAATAAGGTTGTTAGGGATACCGAAATGAAAAACGGTATGGATAGGATCACTGGTGATTATAACGATTTTTGGGCCGGGCGTGACTATTTAAATGATATGGAGCCTATGAAGGCCGCCTTATTGATGGCACATGGATTTAACGATTGGAACGTAATGCCGGAACATAGCTATAGAATTTATAAGGCAGCCAAGGATAAAGGCTTGCCTGCCCAAATTTATTATCATCAGAACGGGCATGGAGGGGAGCCTCCTCTGGCAATGATGAACAGGTGGTTTACCCGTTATCTACATGGAGTTGAAAATGGTGTGGAAGAAGATGCCAAGGCCTGGATCGTTCGTGAGAATGACGACAAGCAAAGTCCTACACCTTATAAAGATTATCCCAATCCTGAAGCAGCAGATGTAACTTTATATTTTCGGGGAGGTGCACCTGAGAAAGGTGGATTAAGTACCGAAAAGAAGGCAGCTCAAGGTTTGGAAACCCTAGTGGATAATTTTTCCTTTTCTGGAGAAACCTTGGCCAAGGCAGAGAATACCAATCATCGCCTGCTTTATATTACGCCAACCCTAAAAAAGGATATTCACTTATCCGGAACCCCTAAAATCAGTATTTCTGTGGCCAGCAGCAAAGCTACTGCCAATTTATCGGTTTGGTTGGTTTCCTTGCCTTGGAATGAAGGTGGGAATGTAAAAATAACCGATAACATCATAACCCGTGGTTGGGCAGACCCACAAAACCATAGTTCCATTACACATGGTGAGCCTTTGGTGCCAGGACAGTTCTACCATGTAACTTTTAATTTGATGCCGGACGACCAGGTTATACCCAAAGGCCAACAAATAGCACTCATGATTTTCTCAAGTGACAGGGAATTTACGCTTCTGCCCGATCCGGGAACAGAATTATCGGTTGATTTGGATGTGACAACATTAACAATTCCTGTTGTTGGGGGCGTAGAAGCCTTTAAAAGTGCTACTGAATAATTGTATTTAGGTAGTTTTAGGTCTTGCTGGAATAGTTTTTGAGTGGTCTTCAGATGTTCTGTTTATACTTTCATTTAAAAACACTAAAAAAAGAAAACTCCTTTTCTAACTTAATAGAAAAAGGAGTTTTTTATTTCCTTACAAGTGAATTTCTTCCAATATTTATAATCCAAGGGATTATTTGCTCAAATACATCTTACGTCTGGAGTAGAGGTTATAGAACTCGTCGTCCTTAAGACTGTCTATAAACAAAATGCTCTCCCCGGTACTCTTCATTTCAGGGCCTAAATTCTTATTTACGTTAGGGAATTTATTGAAGGAAAATACCGGTTGCTTTATGGCATAGCCTTCCAATTGCGGATTAAAATTAAAGTCCTTTACTTTTTTCTCTCCCAACATCACCTTGGTTGCATAATTTACATATGGCTCCTTGTAGGCCTTGGCAATAAATGGTACCGTTCTGGATGCTCTTGGGTTAGCTTCTATGATGTAAACAATATCATCCTTGATGGCGAACTGAATATTTATCAATCCTACAGTATTAAGGGCCAAGGCAATTTTCTTGGTGTGGTCCTTTATTTGTTGCATGACAAATTCTCCCAAATTAAAGGGAGGTAAAGTAGCGTTGGAATCCCCGGAGTGGATTCCACATGGCTCTATATGCTCCATAATTCCGATGATGTAAACATCTTCCCCATCACAAATTGCATCGGCCTCAGCCTCAATGGCACCATCTAAATAATGGTCCAACAACAATTTATTATTAGGTATTTTTCTCAGAAGGTCTACCACATGCTCTTCCAATTCTTCCTTGTTGATCACAATCTTCATTCCCTGTCCACCCAAAACATATGACGGTCTAACTAAGAGTGGAAAGTCCAACTCGTCTGAAAGGGCCAAGGCTTCATCGGCCGTTTCGGCAACACCAAACTGAGGGAAAGGAATATTGTTCTCGGCCAATAAATTGGAAAAACTTCCTCTGTCCTCTGCCAAATCCAATGCTTTGAAACTGGTGCCTATTATTTTGATACCGTATTTATCAAGCTTTTCTGCCAACTTAAGGGCTGTTTGGCCTCCAAGTTGAACAATAACGCCTTCTGGTTTTTCATGTCTGATAATATCATAAATGTGTTCCCAAAATACCGGCTCAAAATAAAGCTTGTCCGAGATATCGAAATCCGTGGAAACCGTTTCGGGATTACAGTTGATCATTATGGTCTCATAACCACATTCCGAAGCGGCCAATACCCCATGTACACAGCAGTAGTCAAATTCGATACCCTGTCCAATTCGGTTAGGCCCTGAGCCCAAGACCACAATTTTTTTCTTATCGCTTACAATACTGTCGTTCTCTACAAATCTCTTACCGTCAGGAGTTTCTCTTTCCGCCTCAAAAGTAGAATAATAGTAAGGAGTCATGGCCTTGAACTCGGCAGCACAGGTATCTACCAATTTATAAATCCTGTTAATATTCAGGGCAACACGTTTATTATATACTTCACTCTCATAACAATCCAGCATATGGGCAATCTGCCTGTCGGCGAACCCCTTTTGCTTGGCTTCCAAAAGCAGCTCCTTGGAAAGTGTTTCTATGCTGAAGTTGGAAATTTCTTTTTCCAGTTGATATAGCTCCTCGTACTGCTTTAGGAACCACATGTCGATTTTAGTGATTTCATGGATCCTGCTCAATGGAATTCCTAATTGTATGGCATCATAAATTACAAAGACACGGTCCCAACTTGGGATGGTGAGCTTGCTGATGATCTCATCATAATTGGTATATCCCTTACCATCTGCTCCAAGTCCGTTCCTCTTAATTTCCAAGGACTGGGTGGCTTTGTGCAAGGCTTCCTGAAAGGATCGGCCAATGCCCATTACCTCTCCTACCGATTTCATCTGAAGTCCCAAAGTTCTATCCGAGCCCTCAAATTTATCAAAATTCCATCGTGGTATTTTTACGATTACATAATCTAGGGTAGGTTCAAATAAGGCGGAGGTAGATTTTGTAATCTGATTGCTCAGCTCATTTAAATTATACCCTATGGCTAGTTTTGCGGCTATTTTGGCAATAGGATAACCAGTAGCTTTTGATGCCAGTGCCGAAGAACGGGAAACCCTGGGATTGATCTCAATAGCGATAATGTCTTCTTTTTCATCAGGGCTAACGGCGAACTGAACGTTACATCCACCCGCAAAATCCCCGATACTGCGCATCATATGAATTGCCATATCGCGCATTCTCTGGAATGTAGTGTCAGATAGGGTCATAGCCGGGGCTACCGTAATGGAATCTCCGGTATGGATTCCCATGGGGTCCATATTTTCAATGGTACAAATAATAACTACGTTATCATTTTTATCCCTTAGCAATTCCAACTCATATTCTTTCCACCCCATTAAGGCTTTGTCTATCATGACCTCGTGAATTGGGGACACTTCCAATCCAAGACTTAGAAGTTCGTCGAAATCTTCTGCCTTGTACACTATGGAAGCTCCGGCACCACCAAGGGTATAGGAAGCCCTGATTACCAGTGGGAATCCAAACTCTTGGGCAATTTCCTTCCCTTTTAGAAAGGATGTAGCGGTTGCCTGAGGCGCCATGCCAATGCCAATTTTAAGCATAAGCTCACGGAATTTTTCTCTATCCTCCGTAATATTGATGGCATCAATATCAACACCTATGATCTTTACACCGTAATCTTCCCAAATTCCTTTAGTATCCGCTTCTATACAAAGATTTAATGCTGTTTGACCACCCATTGTAGGTAAGACTGCATCTATATTGGGATGTTTTTCCAAAATCTCCCTAATGGATTTTGTAGTCAGTGGTTTTAAGTATACATGATCGGCCATGGTTGGGTCCGTCATGATCGTTGCTGGGTTACTGTTGATGAGGATTGTTTCTATGCCATCTTCTCTTAAAGATCTCAATGCCTGTGTACCTGAATAATCAAATTCACAAGCTTGACCAATAACGATGGGTCCGGAACCAATAATTAAAATAGAATTTAAATCTTTTCTTTTGGGCATTTTACTAGTTATTTATATATGAAAAAAAAGGAATTGGACAAAAAAAAGGTGCTACTTCGGAAAAAGTAACACCTTGTTATTTTAAAAAAACAATTCTATCATTATTTTTTGTGCTTCAGCTCCGAAGATACAGATAATTTCTTTCTTCCTTTAGCTCTTCTTCTAGCAAGAACTTTTCTACCATTGGCAGTAGCCATACGTTCCCTAAAACCATGTTTGTTTTTTCTCTTTCTTTTTGATGGTTGAAATGTTCTTTTGCTCATCGTAGCGTATTTTTTATAGTATGCTTAAATTTCTTTTTGACAATCTTAAATTTTGCTTCATCGACAGCAAAATCCGGCTGCAAATATACAAAGAGTTTTTTCATTGGCAAATCTAATTAAAAAAATATTTTTTTTAGTATTGCCCACTATAAGGCCCACAGGATTTTACTACTTTTGCAACGGCTTAACCAGTATGACAATTTAACATGAAGCGCTTTATTTTTTTAATGGTTTGCATCCTATGTAATATGGGAGTTTATGCACAAACCACATTGCAATATCACTTAAAAAAGGGAGATGTTTTTAAGGTAAAACAGGATGCCGAGCAAATTATAACCCAGGAATTGGACGGTGCAACCCATGAAATAACGAACCACATCAATGGAATATTGGAATTTAAAGTGCTGGGGGTACTGAATAATGGCTATGAGGTTGCATTGACATTCAAGGATTTAAACCTAAAAATGACTTCTAGTATCCAAGGGGAATTAATGAATGTCAAGGCCAAAGAGGTTAATGATGAGGATATGCAATCCAAAGTATTCAATACTATATTGAATAATCCGGTTAAAATGGTTTTGGCAAAGACAGGAGATATTTTAAAGGTTCAAGGTGGAGATAGTCTGGTTTCCAAAATGGCAAGGGCTTCTGGGCTGGAAGATGAATTCTCGATCAATATGATGAAGAAATCCTTGGAAAATGAGTTTGGTTCTGAGGCTTTGTCCAATAGTTACAAGCAAATGACCTTCATTTATCCTGATAAGAAAGTTAATGTTGACGATAAATGGGAGAATGTCTATAATGGAAAATTAAAGACAACCAATGTGTGGACCCTTAATAGTATTGAGGACAATAAGGCCAAGATTAGTGGTAAAGCTGCGGTGTTGATGGATGTTACGGATGCCAATACCGTAATGAAACTTAGCGGTACACAAACCACTAAATTGACTGCGGATATCAATACTGGTTTCATAATAAATATGCTTGTAGAGGGAATTTCTACGGGGATATCAACAATGACACAAATGGGCGGACAAGAAATACCGACCACTATTAAATCTAAAATAACGTACCAATTAATCAATAAGTAATATGTTCAATAAAAATTTAAAACTAGTTATAGCTGCACTAATAATAGCTTATGCGGTATACCAATTTGTAGAAGGTAATATTGGTAATGGGATTTCCTTGATTCTCCTTTCCTCTATTTTTGTATTTCTATATTTTAGGAATGAAATTATTTTATTGGCATTTCTAAGAATGAGGAAGCAAGATTTGGCCGGCACAAAAAAATGGCTCGATAAAATTAAAAATCCGGAGGCTGCCCTTACCAAAAAGCAAAATGGCTACTATAATTACCTAAATGGTATCATTTTCTCACAGACCAATCTTACCCAGGCCGAAAAATACTTTAAAAAGGCATTGAAATTTGGTCTAAATATGGATTATGATGTGGCAATGGCCAAATTGAGCCTTGCAGGTATTGCTATGCAAAAACGTAGAAAAAGGGAAGCTACTACTCTCTTGAATGAAGCGAAGAAGCTGGACAAACAAAATATGCTTGCGGAACAGATCAAGATGATGCAGCAACAATTGAAAAAAATCTAGCTTAATTCGCGTTTACCAATTTTGGTGTCCTATTCTATTTAAAGCAAGGGAGCAAAAAGTCGGCTAAAGGACTCCTTTAGCCTTCTTCCTATATTTCTGTTTTCCCAACGGTCCAAGGTAACTTCCTCACAGTCCTGAAGGTCTAAATGGAATTGCTTCCGCATTTGTTGGTTGACATCCTTATTATATAACAAGGCGTTTATTTCAAAATTCATGGAGAAACTCCGGTAATCCATATTGGCTGTTCCAATACTGGAAAACATGTCGTCTATTACTAAGGTCTTGGCATGTATAAACCCTTTTTTATAGCGATTTATGGAGATGCCCGAATGTAGACATTCATCAATATAGGAATCGGTAGCATACTGCGCCACCAGTGAATCCGATTCGTAGGGTACTATAATTTTCACCTCTACCCCACTCCTCGCTGCAGTGGTCAATGCCGTTAGTATTGCTGAATTGGGCATAAAATAAGGTGTGGTGATCAATATACTTTCACGTGCCGAATTGATGGCGCAAAACATGGCTTCCATTATATTGGCCCAGTCACTGTCCGGACCACTTGCGGCAATTTGAACTGCTACTGGTTTTTGGGGAGCGGACTTTTGTTCAGGGAGTAGAATTTTATCGATTTCCATCGTATCCTCGGCGGCAAAATTCCAACTTAAAACAAAAGAGGATTGAAGGGCGCCCACTGCTCCTCCCCTAATACGCAAATGAGTATCTCTCCAGTACCTTTCATTGTCATAGGTGTTGTCGTATTTCTGATCTAAATTAATACCCCCAACATATCCAATATTACCGTCTATGACCACTATCTTTCTATGGTCCCTGTAATTAAGTTTGCTGGTGGAGTTGGAGAACAGAACGGGCATGAATGGAAAATGCTTCACTCCGCTATCTGAAAGTTTCTTTTTGTAGGCTTTGGATATATTGCTTCCTACATCATCATAAATAAGTCTTATACTTATTCCTTCCTGGGCCTTTTTGCATAATATTTCAATAATTTCACTTCCCAATCCCTTATCGAACAACACAAAATATTCCAAGTGTATGTGGTGTTTTGCATTCAATAGGTCTTTACGGAGATATTTAAACTTTTCTTCCCCATTTATCAGGATATCAACCTCATTGTCAAAGGTGAGCACAGCCTTTTCATTATTCCGCATTAAACGGTATATCTTAAAAACACCTTCTCCAAGAAACTCCTTTAAATCCTCCCTTTCAGACCGGTCGAGACTTAAGCTATTACGCCATCTCTTTAACCGGTCATTATCCTCGACATATTTTTTTTCGAAAATCTTGTCCTTTCTATAATCCTGACCAAAAAGATAGTAGACCAGTAGTCCAATAAAGGGCAATGTTGCCAAAACAAATATATAAGACAAGGTCTTAACCGGATTCTTGTTTTTAAGAACGATTAAGACCGAAAAAATAATAACCAACAAATAATTGATTCCTAAAAGAACTGGCCAAATATTATCTTTCAGGAAAGAAGCCATTATTTGGAAATCTTGTAGTATCCCTTATTTGGAATTTCTATGGTATAAGTCTTTTTTGAAGAATTATTTAAATGTGGTTCCCTCAACCAAGGGTTATGTCTCTTTAAAATTTTATAGTTGATCTCATATTGGTTGGCAAAATCGGCAAAATTACTTACCGGTTCATTAATTTCTACATTAAAAGTGGGAACAGCGGTATACATATCCTCTTTTTCAAGATGAAATCCGTATTTCTCTGGATTGGAAAGTATTTCCTTAATGGCCAATATTCGAAATACGTAGCGACCTGTTTCTTCGCCTAAGAGAAGATCATAGTAGCCGTCCGCTTTTTGTATGCCCATATACTTTTGGATTCCACCTGCCCCTGCATTGTATGCCGCTGCAGCCAAGGTCCAACTGCCAAATTTTTCTTTTGACTTTTTTAGGTATTTACAGGCTACTTCGGTCGATTTTTCAACGTGGTACCTTTCGTCTACGTTGCTGTTAATTTCCAAGCCGTATTCTTTTCCTGTAGCGCTCATTATCTGCCAAAAACCTGTGGCCCCTGCAGGAGAAACCACGTTTTGAAGCCCACTTTCTGCCAAGGCTAAGTATTTAAAGTCGTCTGGAATTCCATTTTTCGCCAGAATTGGTTCTATTATAGGGAAAAATTTATTGGCTCTTTTCATAAGCAAAAGGGCGTTGGACTGCCAATAGGTGTTCACCAAAAATTCGCGGTCTACACGTTCCATTATTTCAGGATCGTCAAAAGGGACCGGTTCCCCTGAGAAATTTAAATCTTCGGGTATCTCAATTGCCGTTATACGATAGCCTGTTTCCTCTCCATCATTTGTTTTGGGCTGGGAATCTTCGACCAGCATGGCAGTTTCCTTGTATTGATTTTGCACAGCAAATATCAAGGTGCTTCCTACGAAAAAAACTCCCAAAATCATTAAAATATTCTTTATAACCTTCATCTGTTCAATTATTTTAAATTTCTAAATTTTCTTAGTGCCTTTCTACATTGGATTGGCTGATTTGCTTCCTGGCCAGCACATGCCTTTTACTTATTTCTATCTCAAAGATATTAAATAGAACTGCCTTATTGCAAAATAATTGTAGGTAAGTGTTCATTAAACCATTTTGACCGGTGAATGATCATAGTATGGGTCCCATTTTTAACCGTAATGCAATTTTTTATATGACTTATAGGAAAGACCGGGTCTTTTTCACCATGAATATGAATTATATTTTCCGTGCATTGGGTTTGTTTCCAGTTTACTATAGCATCTATGGACCAATCCAGGTAATATTTATCTCGGATGGACAGATACTGTTCATAAAGGGCCAGACGTTTGGGGACAGTTTCACCAAAGGCATATTTTGCCAATAACTCCATATTGTTTACCAGACCGGTGGGTAATAGCTTGTGGGCTTTTGTATACTTGGCAAAAATCATTCTTTTAGGCAGTTCGGAATTGCTTTTGACACTCGAAATAATAATGACCTTAGCTACTTTAATGTGCTTTGCCATCTCCTGGACCAGAATGCCTCCAAAGGAGACCCCAATCAGGACAGCATCCTCATGCTTAATGCGACTGGACATTTTTAAGGCGTAATCCTCCAGACTAATATCTTTATCGGGAACTGACCAATCCAAGAAATGTTTTTCGAAAGTTTCCCCAGGCAAGTCTATATTGTCAAAAATGGATGGATTGGCAGCCATGCCTGGCATGAAATAAACATGTTTTTTATTTTGGACCGTTGGGTTTTCTAGCATACTATTTTAATAGGATAATAACTATTTTTTCACTAACTTTGTTTTCTTGGCTTTTTCGTCCCTGCATATGTGTTTTTTTAGTTTATGAGCCTAGATTGTAATTTGAGAACGTTATGATCATAATCCAAAATTAGTCATTATTTAAAATCAAACTATATGAATGAAGTAGAAATTAAGGACAATGGTTTCTTGAGACAATTTGAAGCTAGGATTGACGGTCACTTGGCTAAAATTGAATATTCTTCCCAAGAGCGCAAAGTTTTTTTAACAAAACTTGTTATTCCTGAAGAAATAACAAAGGAAGGTTTTAAAGAAGAGTTCATTAAAAGTGTCTTGAGCCATATCCAAGAACAAAATTTAAGAGTGGTGCCTACAAGCCCTCAAATTGCTGGTTTCTTGAGAAAGAATCGACAATACAAAGAAATGCTTCCCGTTGGGATAAGAATATAATTATAAAAAAAACCTCTCAATTATGAGAGGTTTTTTTTGTTTTCCAATCCTGGTGAAAATAGATGATTTGTGCAATGGAGGTAACTCACGGTATTGTTATGCAGATACCATACTGCCAACTTCTATGCCCCTTACCATACCATCATCATCAATTTCCATAAGTTTTATTTCATGCAAGGTATTCACTAAGCTGGGATTCCATGGTGTTTTTACTTTTACATAATTCTCCGTAAATCCGTGGATATAGCCTTCCTTGTTTTCGGCTTCATACAATACCGTTCTGGTAGTACCCAATTGCCCCTCATAAAATGCCCTTCTTTTTTTAACAGAAAGCCCCCTCAACATTTTACTTCTTTTATTCCTGACTTTTTTAGGAACAACTCCGGTTAATTCCGTTGCCTTGGTATTATCCCTTTCAGAATATGTAAACACATGGAGATAGGAAATATCGAGCTTATTAAGGAAATTATAGGTTTCCAAAAAATGTTCTTCGGTTTCCCCAGGAAATCCAACTATTACATCTACCCCAATACAGGCGTGCGGCATAACTTCCCTTATTTTTTTAACCCGATCCACATATAAATTGGTCAGGTATCTTCTACTCATCAATTTTAAAATGGCATCACTGCCACTCTGTAGTGGAATATGGAAATGGGGAACAAAGGAATTGCTTTGCGCTACAAAATCTATGGTTTCATTTTTTAACAAATTGGGTTCAATAGAGGAAATTCGCAAGCGGTGAATGCCTTCTACCTTATCGAGGGCTTTTACTAGATCCAAAAAAGTATGTTCATGCTTTTTATTGCCAAATTCTCCCTTTCCATAATCGCCGATATTAACCCCGGTAAGTACAATTTCCTTAATTCCCTTTGATGAGATTTCAGCAGCATTTTTTATTACATTTTGAAGAGTGTCGCTTCTGGAAATCCCTCTGGCCAAAGGAATGGTGCAATAGGTACATTTATAATCACAGCCATCCTGAACCTTTAAAAATGCCCTAGTGCGATCGCCAATGGCATAACTGCCCACATAAAAGTCGGCTTCTTCTATCTCACAAGAATGAACCTCGCCAAAATCGTTTTTGGAGAGATCATTGACATAATCTGCAATCTTGAATTTTTCTGTAGCTCCCAAAACAAGATCTACCCCGTCTACCGCCGCCAATTCTTCTGGTTTAAGCTGTGCATAGCAACCTATGGCAGCAACAAAAGCATTTGGATTGCTTTTTTGCGCTTGTTTGACGATCGATTTAAATCGCTTATCGGCGTTTTCCGTTACGGAACAGGTGTTGATAACATACATATCCGCATTTTCAGAAAAATCCACACGCTCAAAGCCTTCCTCTACCAAATCCCTAGCTATGGTTGAAGTTTCTGAAAAATTGAGCTTGCAGCCCAAGGTATAGAAAGCGACCTTTTTCTTCATCATTGTTCTTCTTATACCGAATAATTCGGTTTCTTATACATTAATCCAAAATGATTGCAAATATACCAATAATTGGGAACCCATGGAGTATAGCCATGGGAATGGTTAATTTATTATGTAGAAGTTACTCTTTACGCCATCGTTTGGTTTCTTCATAAACGTGGTTCAATATCTTGGCATCCATTTCATTGAATTCCACACCCCTGCGTGCCATCATAACCTTTGCGGCTTCAAAAGCCTTTTGAGGTTGGTATGTGGTGAAGCCGGAGGCACCTCCCCAACTAAAACTGGGAACAAAATTCCTAGGAAACCCAGGCACATAAATATTGCAGTTTACCCCTATTACGGTTCCGGTATTGAACATGGTATTTATAGCTGTTTTGCTATGGTCGCCCATCATTAATCCACAGAATTGCAGCCCGGTCTGTTCAAATTTCTCGGTATCATAATTCCATAGGCGCACCTTTGCATAATTGTTCTTTAAATTGGAATTATTGGAATCGGCACCTATATTGCACCATTCCCCTAGTACCGAATTGCCGAGATAGCCTTCATGGCCCTTACTGGAATACCCAATGAGTACAGAATTGGAAATTTCGCCACATACTTTACTGTAGGGGCCAACGGTAGTGGGGCCGTAGATTCTAGCACCCATTTTTACCACTGCCTTTTCGCAGAGGGCGAAACCACCTCTAATAAGGTTGCCTTCCCAAACTTCGGAATTTTTGCCAAGGTAAATGGGTCCTTCGGAAGCATTTAATATACTGTATTCAACGCTGGCACCTTCCTCCAAAAATATATTTTCCGGGTTTACCAAACTATTGGTCTTGGAAATAGGGGCACTTTTTCTGCCCTTGGTCAACAGGTCAAAATCTGCCTGCATAGCCTCTCCATTTTTTGAAAAGATATCCCAGGTATTTTCAATTCGTAGTACGGGACCTTCATATTCAATATGGGTGTAGGTTGAAAAATCGACCTCTTCCTGTGTCTCCTTAGTATAAAAGGCTATAACCTCCTCCCCGTAAAATACAGCTTCCTTTTCATTTAGGTTGACTACTAGGTCCACCAATTCTGCATTGGGACAAAAGGAAGCGTTTATAAGCACGTTCTCGTCCATTTCCACCATAGGAAACCTTTCCGAAAGATAATCCTCGGTTATAGTTGTAATGGTGTTTCCTAGGTAATTTTCCCACTTTTCCCTTATGGTGAGAATTCCGATCCTAATATCTGCAACTGGTCTTGTAAAGGTAAACGGCAACAAGGCCCTCCTTACCGTACCGTCAAAAAGAATATAGTTCATACAACTAAATTATAACAAAAAAAGTCACGCAACTGCGTGACTTAATAACTCTTTTGTAAAGAAAATATTATTTTTTGAACTTGTCGTATTTGCTCTTAAATTTATCGATACGTCCTGCAGTATCCAAAAATTTGGCCTTACCAGTATAGAATGGATGTGAAGTTCTAGAAATTTCCAATTTAACCAATGGATATTCAACTCCTTCAACATCTAAAGTTTCTTTGGTATCGGCTGTGGATTTAGTAATAAAAACCTCTTCATTGGACATGTCCTTAAAGGCTACCAATCTATAATTCCCTGGATGTATATCTTTTTTCATTGTAAAAACGTTTGTTCCTGCTTAATTTCGAGGTGCAAATTTAAATATTTTTCTGAAAAGAACAACTTAAAACCTCAAAAAAGAAAAATAAAAATTAGCTATCTTTAAATGTAACAAATTTAACCCTGCTGACACTAACTGTAAAAACTATTAAATATAAAATCAACATGGAAGAAACCAAACCAAAAACAGGAAATTATGCGTTAACCTATGGCCTTATCCTAGGCGCCATAAGTGTAGCGTTTTTATTGATGTTATATTCGTTGGATATGCATTATCAGGGTGGCCCTATGGTAATGGGTGTTAGCCTTCTTATAACCATTGCGGTAATCGTTATTGGCATGTTGCAATTTAAAAAGGACAATGGAGGTTTTATGTCCTTTGGGGAAGGTTTAAAAATTGGTGTTGGTATTGGCCTCATAGCAGGTATTATTGGGATTATTTTTAATCAAATCCTCGCAGGGGTGATTGATCCTGAAATGATGAACAAGGCCATGGAATACCAAAAGGGCTTGCTCATGGAAACTACTAAAATGACTCCGGAACAAATTGATGCCCAAATGGAAGGTGCCAAAAAATTTACTACACCATCAATGCAAATCGTTTTTGGATTGGTTTATAGTGTCGTAGCAAGCCTTTTATTATCACTTATTCCTGCTTTAATTTTAAAAAAGAAAGAAACTATTCAGTAATTTGTACTTTTGAAAAGATTTTCCACTAGTACCGAATGAATATATCTATTATAATTCCCTTACTTAACGAAGAAGAATCGTTGACAGAACTGCATGATTGGATTGTACGTGTAATGCAATCCAATCATTTTTTATATGAAATACTTTTTATAGATGATGGAAGTACCGATGGTTCTTGGAACATTATCACCGAATTGGGCAAGTCCAACCCCAATGTGAAAGGTATACGATTCTTAAAGAATTTTGGAAAATCGCAGGCTCTTCATGCCGGATTTAAAGCAGCGCAAGGCGATGTCGTCATTACTATGGACGCGGACCTACAGGACAATCCCGAGGAAATTCCGGAATTATACCAAATGATCAAACAAGGGGGTTTTGATCTAATTTCAGGATGGAAGAAAAAAAGATATGACTCCATACTCAGTAAAAACCTTCCCTCCAAATTGTTTAATTGGGCCGCACGCAAAACTTCCGGGGTAAGGCTGCACGATTTTAATTGTGGGCTAAAGGCATATAAAAAAGAGGTGGTAAAAACAATTGAAGTCTCTGGAGAAATGCACCGTTATATTCCCGTTTTGGCCAAAAGCGCGGGATTTCACAAAATAGATGAAAAAGTAGTACAGCATCAGGCCAGAAAATATGGGAAGACCAAATTTGGTATGGACCGCTTTATTAATGGCTTTTTGGATCTGATTACCATCTGGTTCGTTTCCAAGTTTGGAAAACGGCCTATGCACCTTTTCGGTGCTTTGGGAGTCTTGATGTTTACCATTGGTTTTGGATTTGCCCTTTATTTGGGTATCGATAAAGTATTTATAAATCCTTTTGGGCGACTCATCACGGAGCGACCACAATTCTATATTGCACTGATAGCCATGGTAATAGGTACACAACTTTTCCTTGCAGGCTTTCTAGGGGAAATAATGGTAAGATCCCGCAAGAACGAAACCCGTTACAATATCACAGAGGAAATAAATCTCTCCGAAAAATAAACAAATATTCTTTGTATTTTTAAGAACATATAACACCAAATGACTATGGAAGCCATACTGAAAAATGCCAAAAATTGGTTGACCGATTTTTTCGACGACAAAACCAAGAACGAGATTCAAAAGTTAATAGACAGTAATACTGAAGAACTAAAGGACCGCTTTTACAAAAACCTTGAATTTGGGACTGGAGGGATGCGAGGTATTATGGGCGCCGGTACCAATAGAATAAATAAATACACTTTGGGGAAAAGTACCCAAGGTCTTAGTAATTACCTAAATCAGGTATATAATAAGGAACAGGTCAAAGTAGTTATTGCTTACGACTGTAGACATAATAGTGATACCTTGGCCAGGACCGTTGCTGAAGTTTTTGCAGCCAATGGTATTAAAGTCTTCCTTTTTTCGGAATTACGCACTACTCCTGAACTATCTTTTGCCGTAAAATACCTGAACTGCCACGCCGGTATAGTTTTAACGGCTTCGCATAACCCACCCGAATACAATGGCTACAAAGTGTATTGGACCGATGGAGGACAAATAGTGCCACCTCAGGACGGTGCCATAGTTGGCGAAATAAATAGCCTTGCCTTTGAAGATATAAAATTCAATGCCGATGAAAGTTTAATAGAATTAATAGATAAAAAGGTAGATGAAGCCTTTATTGAGGCATCCGTTAAAAATGGGAACTTCAATGCCAAGGGCAAGGACGATTTTAAAATTGTCTTCACCTCCCTTCATGGAACTTCTATTACCGCAATCCCTGAGGTACTCAAAAGGGCCGGCTATAAAAATGTGACCATTATTGAGGAACAGGCTAAACCGGATGGCAATTTCCCAACGGTAGTATCGCCAAACCCTGAAGAGCCCGAAGCCCTATCCATGGCCATTAAAAAGGCCGAGGAAATTGGTGCTGATATGGTAATTGGGACGGATCCGGACAGCGACCGTCTAGGAGTAGCCGTACGCAATCTTGAGGGAGAAATGGAAATCCTGAATGGCAACCAGACCATGATCATGATGACCAAGTTTTTGTTGGACCAAAGGAAGAAAAAAGGAATTACAGGAAAGGAATTTATAGCTTCCACCATTGTTTCTACACCAATGATGGACTCATTGGCCAAAGGCTATGGGGTGGAATGCAAAACGGCTCTAACAGGTTTTAAATGGATTGCCAAAATGATCAAAGATTTTCCGGGCCAGCCTTTTATAGGCGGTGGCGAGGAAAGTTTTGGATTTATGGTCGGAGATTTTGTGCGCGATAAGGATGCGGTAACCTCTACCCTATTGGCCTGTGAAATTGGAGCCAACGCCAAAGCCAATGGCAGTTCTTTCTACAAGGATCTGATAGATTGTTATGTGGACTATGGTTTTTACAAGGAAAAACTAATTTCCTTGACCAAGAAAGGAATGTCGGGAGCGGAAGAAATTAAACAGATGATGATCGATTTTAAGGATAATCCCGTTGAAACTATTGACGGCTCCAAAGTTGTTGTTGTAGAAGATTACAATACGGCGACCTCTAAAAATATATTAACGGGAAAGGTAACCCCGATAGATATTCCAAAATCCAACGTATTGATATATATTACCGAAGATGGCACCAAAATGGCGGCGAGACCCAGCGGTACGGAACCTAAGATCAAGTTTTATTTTAGTATCAATACCAAATTGAAGAACGCGGCCGATTATAAAAAAGTAGACGGTCAGTTGGATGCTAAAATTAAAAGAATCCTTAAAGAACTGAATATAGGTTAATGGAGTATTTTAAAAAAATCCTTCGCTTTGCGAACCCCTACCGTAAATACGGTTTTTTAAACATTTTTTTCAATATTCTATACGCCCTTTTCAGTGCGCTTTCATTTGCTGCTTTAATTCCAATGTTGGATGTGCTTTTCACACCGGAAAAAAAGGTTTTGGTAGAACCGATTTATGAAGGTTTGGGTCAATTAAAGGATTATTTGCAGGATTACATCAATTTTAAGGTCAATGCCTATTCGGGTGATGATGAAATGAAAGGATTGGTCCTAGTTATTGGTTTGGTATTGATTCTTTTTCTTTTAAAGAATTTCTTTAATTACCTGGCCATGTATTTTATTACTTTTTTACGAAATGGGGTATTAAAGGACATTAGAAACAAGATGTACGCCAAAATAGTGGATTTGCCTATTTCCTATTATTCGGAGAAGCGCAAAGGAGATGTTATCGCCCGTATTACTTCTGATGTTTTGGAAATTCAACATTCCTTCCTATCCATTTTGGAACTCATTGTTAGAGAGCCATTAACAATATTGTTTACCATATTGATAATGTTCGGGATAAGTACAAAGCTTACCCTGTTTGTATTTATTTTTATCCCAATTGCGGGTATGATCATTTCGAGAATAGGAAAATCCCTGAAAAAGAAATCGGATCGGGTACAAAAGGAACAAGGGGAGTTTTTATCAGTAGTAGAAGAAACCTTGGGAGGCCTAAGGGTAATAAAGGCATTTAATTCGGAATCTAGATTTTATAAAACATTTACTACTTCCACCACCAGGTTTTTTCATTTTTCCAACAAGTTGCTGAACAGACAAAATCTAGCCTCCCCGGCTGGAGAATTTTTAGGCATACTGGTCATTGGGGTTCTGCTCTGGTTTGGAGGAAAAATGGTCTTGGTAGATAAGACTTTGGATGCAGCCTCCTTTATTGCCTATATGGGTCTTGCCTACAACATACTTACTCCAGCAAAAGCCATAAGTAAGGCCTCTTTCGGAGTGAAAAAGGGAAATGCCGCTGCAGAAAGAGTATTGGAAGTTTTGGAAACCGAAAATCCAATTGTTGAAAAGAAGGAAGCTATAGTTAAAACAACATTTGATAAGGGAATAGACATTAATAATGTTTCTTTTAAATATGAGGATGAGTATGTACTGAAAAAATTTAATCTGAAGGTGCCCAAAGGCCAAACCGTTGCCTTGGTAGGTCAATCGGGAAGCGGGAAAAGTACCATAGCCAATTTAATGACCCGATTTTATGATGTCAATGAGGGTGAAATAAAAATTGATGGCGTTGATATTCGGGATTTTACTAAAAAATCACTTCGCAATTTAATGGGACTTGTTACCCAAGATTCCATTTTGTTCAATGATACCGTTAAAAATAATATTGGACTTGGCAAAAAGGATGCTACAGAGGAAGAAATAATTGAAGCTGCCAAAATAGCCAATGCCCACGATTTTATAAGTGAACTGCCCCTTGGGTATAATACCAATATTGGGGATAGTGGAAATAAATTAAGTGGAGGACAAAAACAACGGCTGTCCATCGCTAGGGCAGTTCTAAAAAACCCGCCCATTATGATTCTAGATGAGGCCACCTCTGCCTTGGATACGGAAAGCGAAAGATTGGTGCAGGATGCCTTGGAAAAAATGATGCAGAATAGAACCTCCATTGTTATTGCGCACAGACTTTCCACCATACAAAATGCCGATACCATAGTGGTTTTGCAAAAGGGTGAGATTGTGGAACAGGGTTCCCATGCCCAACTAATGGATAAGGAAGGAGTCTATAAAAAGTTGGTTACCATGCAGTCATTTTAAGGCTTGTCAATGTCTAGTTCCATTGATTGGAGGTGTTAGTGAAATGCTGTCCGGTAGAGTCTGTCTTGCACAACCTGACCTTGTCGATGGACTGATCTTATGGACATAGTTGTCTAAAACCTCTCGATTGCGCTGGAAGTGACAAAATTATAGTTTTATTTGATGGAGAATTAGTGTTCAGATATGGCAATTTTGCTTTGGAATGACCTAATGGGTACACTTATCTAGAAACCTGTTGTTCCAAAATTTGATTTTGGAATGATCTATATTTAAGTATATCCAAATATTCCAGGGCATCCTTGTTCTCATGCTCTTTATAAGATTTTGTTGCCCAATCCATTGCCGATGCCAAATCGCCGTTAATTTCGTGCATAATTGCCATATTATAACAGGCGCGTCCTGCAATTTTGGAATTGGAATTATCCAATTCCTTTTCCCAAAGTTGAGATGCTCCCTGCCAGTCCCCATTTTCCACTAGTACACAAGCCTGTTCAAAATTTGTGGTACCACGCGCAAAATATGATCTCTCAACACTGTTTTCGAAAGGTAACAGTCGCTGTCCATAATTGCTACCTGTGGTCCTGCTCTGTTCAACAAGGCTTTCCTTTCTTCCCTCAATGGCCTTATAGGCCTCTATAGGATTGGTGCCTTTGCCCTTGGATATAATTTGATCATTGAATACGATCTCATCAATTATTTCCTTAGATTTTGGATAGTATATTTTCCATCCATTTTCAATAAGGGTTTCCAGGGTAAGTTCCTGGGCAGGTACTTTTACCTTCACCCTCATGAGGTTAGGTTGCATCATAGATGTTTTCTTTATGGATACTTTGGTTTCCGAATCGAAAAAGGCCATTGAAAAGATGGCATCCACATCGTAAGTATTACAAATATTTTCAACAGAGCTCCAGGAAATGGAATCGTTTCCCATCTCAAAATGTAAAATTTCGTGTGGTATCGAATCCAGGATTTTAATAGTCTCAAAGCGGTTGTCTTTTAATAACTCGTTGAACAATCCAGTAAGGGCTGCATTTCTACCCTGCTCCGAAAGCCATTGCTCTTCTGCTGCCACGATTCCGTTAAGGCCTGTTTCATCCTCCTCTAACTCAGGCAGGATACTTCTATTAACTATGCCTATCCTTTTAATTTTTTGGGAAATATGTACAGGTGAAGGTTCAATAGTTTGAAGGACAATTTCTTTAGTGGAACTGCAACCTACAGTTATAACTATTAGGCATAACAATACAAACTGGATACAAAACTTGCCCATGCTTTGTAAATTAAATTCAAGCTTTAAAAAAATTAGACGTAATATCATAACCTTTGTAAAACTCATTATATGGTGGAAATATTGTCCAATTAACCCTTAACCCTTTAATTTTAGGGTTTGTAAGTCCTTTTTTTTTAGAAAACGTCATTTTAAGAGCATTTTTTGTACAATTTTAGAAGCATAACCTAAACTTTGCATAGTTGAAAGAATACACTTAAAACCAAAAAAGTCCGGTTCCATTTATATGGACCACGGACTTTTTTGTTGTTATATTCCCATGAAATGTACTTTATAAAAGGCCGATATTTTTATCGGGATGCTTGTTGTTCCAAGACTTCATTTTGCGATAGTCGATATTTAAGAATATTCAAATATCTAAGAGCCACCTTATTGTCATAATCGGCATAAGACTTTGAAGCCCAATCCATGGCGGCATTCAAATCTCCGTTGATTTCATTTATTATCGCCATATTGTAACAGGCCCTTCCCGCAATTTTGGACTTTGAATTGTCTAATTCTTTTTCCCAAAGTTGGGCAGCACCTTGCCAATCCCCGGTTTGAGCGCGTCTTTTGGCCACTACAAAATTGTCGGTTCCACGAACAAAGTAATCCCTGCTGATCCTATGTTTGTATGGGGAAAGTCTAGATCCATAGGCATATCCAATATTTCTACTCAATTCCTCTACAGCCTCGTTCCTACGGGCTACGGCTTCGATTGCTTTTACCGGATTAATACCTCTCCCTGAGGATACCAAATGGTCGGTGTACATAAACTCGTCCACAATTTGCCTGGTACTGGGGTTATAGATTCGCCATCCATTTTTTATAAGTGTGTTCAGAGTGACTTCATGGGCCGGTACCGAAACTTTAACCCCCAAACTGTTGGGAAGTTGCATTAAGGATGGTTTATAGGAAACCTGTGTATCCGTATCGTAAAAAGCCAAGGAAAAAATAGCATCAACTTCATTGGCTTTACAAATCTCTTCGATAACCTCCCAGGATAAGCTGGCTGGAAAGACATCCAGTCCTTTTCTTATTTCCGTTTCGTTATCCAAAATAAGTATTTCTTCAAACCTTCCAGTGCCGGCCAATTCATCCGATAGGGCATTTATGGCAACTTCAGCACCTTTTTTATCAAGATTAAGTCCTTCGGCGGATAATATTTGATCGACCTTGTCAATTTGTTTATTGCCTTCAGAAGGCAAACTTCTATTGATAATACCTATTCTCTGTATTTCTTTGGGAAGATGTACTATGGCCGGTTCTGTGGCTCCCATCGTTAAATTATTGGTGGCGCTGCAGGACATTAATAAAATACCAATTCCAATATATCCAAGTATTAATTTATGGTTTTTCATCTGGTTATTTTAAATGGTTATTAAAAAAACTAAAGTAATAGCCTAGCTATAAAACATATACTGTGCCAAAAATATTGTTCCAAGAACCAATTTTCCTCTTCTTTTTCAGACCTAGAGCAGGTCCTTGTGCTAAAGAAAGGTGTATCGGGGCAATAAATACATGTATTTACAGTCCTCCCATATTGCACCTATTCCTTACCTTTGAAGGTTATAAAACCTTATGGCAAGGAAAATTTAATAAATGAATAAAATAAGTTCAAAAACGCTGCAAGATCTCGAGTTTAATACTGTCCTACTGCAATTGGCTGCACGATGCACCTCAGAGCTAGGAAAGGAACAGGTTGTTGATTTGGAACCAATATCCATCAAATCCGAATTATTGGACGTTTTGGGACAAACTTCGGAGTATTTGGCCTCCTACTCTAACGATAATAGGATTCCAAATCATAACTTTGACACCATTAATCCAGAGTTGAAACTCCTTAAAATTGAGAATACCACTTTGGAAGTAGGTGGGTTTAAGAAAATAGGTTCCATTTGTACAACAGTAGCTACCCATATTAAGTTCTTTATAAAATTTAAGGAGTACTATCCCCTATTATTTGCAGTTTCTGATGGTATTGCCCTTAACACTGAAATTCCTCGAAATATAGAGGCTGTCATTGATAAATTTGGAGAAATAAAGGATAATGCCTCCAACAACCTTCAAAATATCCGTTCCCAAATGGTTGTGGTGAAGGGTAAAATAAATCAAAGTTTTGCCACGGCCCTGAATACCTATCATGCTTCGGAACTTTTGGACGAAATCAGGGAATCTGTTGTAGATAATAGACGTGTACTTGCCGTAAAGAGCATGTATCGAAAAAAAGTAAAGGGAGCTGTAATGGGAACCTCCAAAACAGGAAGTATTGTCTACATTGAACCGGAGGCTACACTTAGGTACAGTAGGGAACTCGGTAACTTGGAATTCGAAGAACGGGAAGAAATACAAAAAATATTGAACGATCTCACGAACCGTATACGACCTTTTGCACCTGAATTGTATGCCTACCAAGATTTTCTGGTTCATATGGACATTACGGCGTCCAAGGCAAAATATGCGCTGGAAATGGATGCTCTGCTGCCGGAAATTAGTGACAATAGAGAGCTTTATTTAAGGGATGCCTACCACCCGTTGTTATTTTTGAGCAATAAGTACAAAAAGGAAAAAACATATCCTCAAACTATTGCCCTGCATCCTGAAAATAGAATTATAGTTATTTCCGGACCCAATGCCGGGGGGAAAAGTATTACCCTGAAAACCATTGGTCTTTTACAGGTAATGCTGCAGAGCGGTTTATTGATTCCGGTTCATGAACGGTCCAAAGTATGTTTGTTCGACAATGTCCTAACCGATATAGGGGACAACCAGTCCATAGAAAACCATCTCAGTACCTATAGCTATCGCTTGAAGAATATGAATTACTTCTTGCGCAAATGCAACGACAAGACCTTGTTTCTGATCGATGAATTTGGAACTGGAAGTGATCCGGAACTTGGCGGTGCCCTGGCCGAGACCTTTTTGGAGGTTTTCTATGAAAGGGGTGCTTATGGAGTTATTACCACCCACTATGCCAATCTTAAATTGTTGGCCAATGAATTGCCGCATGTTACCAATGCCAATATGCTTTTTGATGGACAATCGTTGGAACCAACCTATCAATTGGTATTGGGACAGGCCGGTAGTTCCTTTACTTTTGAAGTGGCGCAAAAGAATGGTATTCCCTATAGCCTAATCAACAAGGCTAAAAAGAAAATAGAGCATGGCAAGGTACGTTTTGATGCCACCATTGCCAAGCTCCAAAAGGAGCGGAGTAAAATGGAGAAAACTGGTTCCAGGCTTCAGGAGGAGGAATCCAAGGCCAGGACGGAAGCCCAAAAATTGGAGGACCTTAATTCCAAGATCAAATCCAAATTGGAAAACTATCAGGAGTTGTACGACCATAACCAACGGATGATCTATTTAGGAAATAAGGTAAATACTGCTGCGGAAAAATATTTTCAGGATAAAAAGAAGCGTAATTTGGTTTCCGAATTAATACGTATTGTGGAAACGGAGAACAGTAAGCGCAAAAAGCAATCGACCAAAGAAGTAAAAGCACAAAAAGAAAGGAAGGCCAAAGTAGAAGAAGAGGTGATAAAAAAGGTGGAAGTAATCCGCGAAAAGAAAAAAGTTGAGAAAAAGAAGGCCGAAGTAACGGAGAAAAACAAGCCACGTCCGGTATTTAAAGTGGGCGACCGTGTACGACTAATGGATGGTAAGGCTGTGGGCAGTATAGATAGTTTGGAAAAGAACAAGGCTATTGTCAACTATGGTATTTTCACTACCAATGTTGCGGTAGACCAACTGGAATTGGTTGAAAGAAAAATGTAAAAAGTGGTTGGACCACTACGGAAATGATTGAAAACAATAAAATAATTCTCTTTGACGGGGTTTGTAACCTTTGCAACAGTTCGGTGCAATACGTTATTAAACGCGATAAGAAGAATGCATTTAGGTTCGCAGCTCTGCAGAGCGAAATCGGAAAAAAATTGGTTGAGGAGCGAGGGATAGATACCTCTCGGATCGATTCCATTATTCTTATAGAGCCAGGTGTGGCCTATTATACCAAATCTACCGCAGCCCTTAAAATTGCCCAGTCTTTTGGAGGCGCATGGCAATTTGCCAGTGTATTGGAATGGATACCCGAAAAATTAAGAAATTGGGTGTACGACTATATTGCCAAAAACAGGTATCAATGGTATGGTAAAAAGGACGCCTGTATGATTCCTACACCTGAACTAAAATCAAAATTTTTATAACACGGAAAGTACTCTCTTAACCCTTGTGGAAATTTTATTACTTAAGGAGATAAATGTAAATTTGTAAATATCAATAAACTCAATTTAAATTATGGAATACCGTATAGAGAAGGATACCATGGGCGAGGTTAAAGTGCCGTCCAACAGATATTGGGGAGCTCAAACCGAACGCTCGAGAAATAATTTTAAAATTGGTCCAGCGGCATCAATGCCCTTGGATGTTGTTTATGGATTTGCCTATTTAAAAAAAGCGGCAGCTTACGCCAACCATGAATTAGGTGTACTTTCACAAGAAAAAAGAGATCGTATTGCTCAAGTATGCGATGAAATATTGGATGGTAAACACGATGACCAGTTTCCTTTAGTGATATGGCAAACCGGCTCGGGAACCCAGAGCAACATGAACGTTAACGAGGTTATCGCCAATAGGGCCCATGAATTGGCCGGGAAAAAGATAGGGGATGGTGAAAAAACAATTCAACCCAATGATGATGTAAACAAATCCCAGTCTTCCAACGACACTTTTCCTACCGGGATGCACATTGCAGCCTATAAAAAAATTGTTGAAGTTACCATACCAGGAATTACGCAACTAAGGAATACATTAAATAAAAAATCCAAGGAATTTGCCAAAGTGGTAAAAATAGGGCGAACGCATTTAATGGATGCCACTCCCCTAACCTTGGGACAGGAAATTTCCGGTTACGTTTCCCAATTGGATCACGGACTGAAAGCCTTGAACAACACCTTGGATCATTTGAGTGAATTGGCGCTTGGCGGTACTGCCGTAGGTACCGGTTTAAATGCCCCCAATGGCTATGATGTGTTGGTTTCTCAATATATTGCCAGATTTACCGGACTACCCTTTAAAACTGCTGAAAACAAGTTTGAGGCACTGGCATCCCACGATGCCATAGTAGAAACCCATGGTGCCTTAAAGCAATTGGCGGTAAGCTTAAATAAAATAGCCAATGATATAAGAATGATGGCTTCAGGACCAAGATCTGGGATAGGTGAAATTATTATTCCTGCGAACGAACCAGGCAGTTCCATTATGCCGGGAAAAGTAAATCCAACACAATGTGAGGCACTGACCATGGTTTGTGCCCAGGTGATGGGGAACGATGTTGCCATTACCGTAGGTGGAACCCAAGGCCATTACGAACTAAATGTTTTTAAACCGATGATGGCGGCGAACATATTGCAATCTGCCCAATTAATAGGAGATGCCTGTGTTAGTTTCGACGAAAATTGTGCCGTAGGTATAGAACCTAATCACGATGTTATTAAGCAACTTTTAAACAATTCCTTAATGTTGGTTACGGCCCTGAACACTAAAATAGGATATTACAAGGCTGCAGAAATTGCCAATACTGCCCACAAAAATGGTACTACTTTAAAGGAAGAGGCTATAAATTTGGGATATGTAACCGCCGAAGAATATGATGAGTGGGTAAAACCAGAAGATATGGTTGGGACCTTGGATTAATTCTTGAAGTCAATAAATAAAAAAAAAGCCAATCCCTAGAGATTGGCCTTTTTAGTTAAATGGATAGTGTTCCTTATTTTAATTGAAACTTGGAAGTTCCCAATAATTTTAGATTGTTATCATAAACATTTACCATATAATTCCCTTTTTGGAATTCACTTGCTGGCTTGTTAATGAAATCACATACGTCCAAAGAGCGGTTCTCATAGTAGAATTCAGTTCCTTTGCTGTAAGTTACAGAAGCTCCGGAATCACTTGTTTTGGAAAAACTTTCGCCCAATACATTTCCTTGTGGATCTAAAACCTCAATAAAGAATTGTCTGTCACCAGCTTGTGCAATTACGTTGTCTGCAACTGTGAAACAAACTTTTAATTTGTCGGTAGCCTTAGCTCTAGAAGTAGATACCAATTTGCCGCTTGTTCTTTCCTTAACTGCATCTACAGAGAATTTGGATAGATTTAATGCTGACCCTTTAGAAACTACATCTGCCAACTGAGTGTTCTGTACTACTAATGAATCGTTGAAAACAGTCTGCTTTTCCAATTCAACATAAGTACTGTCCCTTTGCATGGCCAAGAAAGTATTGGATCTGGTTAAAGAATCAACTTTTCTTATCAATTGCTCTCTTTCTTTGGTCAAGATACCTACTTGCTTTCTGTAGCGATATAGACTTGCAATATCAGATTTCATGGTCTTAACAGAATCAATGTATTTTGCAATGTTATCCCTAGCAGAAACTAATTCTTCATTGGTAGCGTTGCTTTCCAAGATAGCCTTGTCATACTCTGATTTCAAACTGGTCAAATCTTCAACAACCAATTCTTTTTCTTTGGTAAGTAATGCAGTGTTCTTTTGTTTGTCCTGATATAAACTTACTGTGTAAATGATTACCCCAAGTAAAATTACACCTAATAAACCTGCAATAACCTTCAGTCCATTATTACTTTTTGTTTCAGTCATAATTGTAATTATTAATTATTTAATTTTTTTTAAACCTTAAATTTATTTGTTTGTAACACTTTATATACGATCAGGTTTTGATTTTAGATTTTTTTAGATTAAAAAAATTAACATTTCTTCTAAAGAATACAAAATGCTTACCTTAACTTTATGGGTATATTGATTTAATTTAGATGGATTTGAGCATTATTCCCTTTGATTCCCAATATGCCAAGAGGTTTAAGGAACTTAATGTAGCTTGGTTGGAGAGGTACTTTTATGTGGAACCAAAAGACGCCTTTATTTTGGAAAATTGTGAAACCAACATAATAAATAAAGGTGGATACATATATTTTGCCCAATACAATGAGGAAATAGTAGGCTGCTTTGCATTTTTAAAAGTGAGGGACAAGGTCTATGAATTAGGTAAAATGGCGGTAGATCCAAATTATCAAGGATTGAAAATTGGCCAAGCACTTTTAGCTTTTGCTATTGATTTAGGGAAACAAAATGCCTGGAAAAAAATAATTTTATACTCCAGCACCAAGTTGGAAAATGCCTTGTATATCTATAGAAAGTATGGTTTTAAGGAAATTGAAATCGAAAAAAATCTCCCCTATGCCAGGAGTGACATTAAAATGGAATTATTAATAATCTAAAATACACTAATTATGTGCCATTCAAGATATCTTATTACAACTGCTATATTAACCGGTCTATTGGTTATGGGATGCAAGGAAAAATCCAAGTCCGACCTAGAAAAAGCAGAGGCTATTGAACTCAAAACGAAAGATGTTATTTCTAATATTGAAATTTCGCCAATAGAACACGCCACTGCGGTGTTGGATTGGGATGGTACCATCATCTATATAGATCCCGTTGGAGGCAAGGATGCTTTTGCCAATGCAAAGGAACCGGACTTGATCTTGATTACCGACATTCATGGCGATCATTTCAGTTTGGAAACCTTACAGGGTTTGAATACCCAAAAAGCCAAAATTGTTGTTCCGCAAGCAGTTGCAGACAAAATTCCCGCAGAATTTACTCCCCAACTGGATATTTTAAATAATGGGGAATCCAAGGAACGTTATGGAATTAACATTGAGGCAATTCCCATGTACAATCTTAGGGAGGAAGCCAAGGACTTTCATATTAAAGGAAGAGGCAATGGTTATATATTGAGTAAAAATAATGAACGCATTTATTTTTCAGGGGATACCGAGGATATTCCTGAAATGAGGGCCTTACAGAATATAGACAAAGCCTTTGTCTGTATGAACCTGCCCTACACCATGACCGTTGAAAGTGCTGCGGATGCTGTGTTGGAATTTAAACCTAAGCAGGTTTATCCCTATCATTACAGAGGAAAGCCCGATGTTGGGGATGTCGCCAAGTTTAAAGCATTGGTAAACGCTAAGAATCCCAATATTGAAGTAGTACAGTTGGATTGGTATCCCAAGGAAGATTATTAAGGTAAATTCAATTAATTTTTGATTGTAAAGAGTTATTTAGGTAATGTTTTCCAACGGTAGACACTTCCACAGAGTCCCTTTTCGGGACTCCCGATGATTATCGGGAGAGAAGTCGCACATACTGTTGGGGTACAACATGTGTGATTTATCCCTTGCCATATTTATTTTAAGGGTATTCGTGAGCCTTCGGTTTCTCATACTCATTCGAAATGACTACTTGGCAACCTTCAAATTATAACCTAAAACTACAGCTATCTCTCTACCATAGTCGTCTTTATTATCTACCTTAAAACCAATGTTTTGAAAGTATGTCACAATAGCGACTTGAGATGTTTTTGTCCGCTGCTTGAGGAGAAAGAAACATCATATTAGAAAAAGTGATAATAAGCAGTTCAAAATTAGATTTAAGTCCAACCCCCCTTAAACTATAGGTTTCAGTTAAAAAAAAAATACGCTGTTGCCACAAAAAATTATGACAACAGTGTATTGTTATATAAATCAGTTGAATTAGCGTACCAACTTTTTATACTTTAGTCGCTTAGGTATTAAATCGCCTCCTAAACGTTTCTTCTTATTTTCTTCGTATTCAGAGAAAGATCCTTCAAAGAAATACACTTGGGAATCACCTTCAAATGACAAGATATGGGTACAAATCCTATCCAGGAACCACCTGTCGTGGGAAATGACCACGGCACATCCGGCAAAATTTTCCAAACCTTCCTCCAAGGCCCTTAGGGTGTTAACATCCAAATCGTTGGTTGGCTCATCCAAGAGAAGAACATTGCCCTCTTCTTTAAGGGTCATAGCCAAATGCAGACGGTTGCGCTCCCCACCGGAAAGCATATCTACCTTTTTGTTCTGCTCACTTCCGGAAAAATTGAATCGACTTAAATAAGCTCTGGAATTCACCTGTCTACCACCCATCATGATCAATTCCTGTTCATCGCTAAAATTCTGCCAAATAGTTTTATTGGGATCTATGTTGGAATGACTCTGGTCCACATAGGCGATTTTTGCCGTTTCCCCTACTATAAACTCCCCTTTATCAGGTTGCTCTTCTCCCATAATCATACGGAAAATAGTGGTTTTACCAGCCCCGTTAGGACCAATAATACCTACAATGCCCGCCTGCGGCAATTTAAAATTCAAGTCCTCATAAAGTAATTTATCCCCGTAGGCCTTGCTCACCCCATTGGCTTCTATTACATTGGTCCCCAATCGAGGTCCGTTAGGGATGTAGATCTCTAGTTTTTCATCCAATTGTTTCTGGTCCTGGCTCATCAATTTGTCATAGTTCTGTAAACGGGCCTTTTGTTTGGTCTGTCTACCTTTGGCCCCTTGTCGCACCCAATCCAGCTCTCTTTCCAATATTTTCTGTCTTTTGGAGGCTGTTTTACTTTCCTGGGCCATGCGCTTGGATTTTTGGTCCAACCAGCTGGAGTAGTTTCCTTTCCAAGGAATGCCTTCCCCCCTATCCAATTCCAAGATCCATCCGGCTACATTATCCAAGAAATACCTATCGTGGGTAACGGCTATAACGGTGCCTTTGTACTCTGCCAAATGATGCTCCAACCAATGAACCGATTCGGCATCCAAATGGTTTGTAGGTTCATCCAACAATAGAATTTCAGGTTCCTGCAACAACAATCTGCACAGGGCCACACGTCTTTTTTCACCTCCGGAAAGTATTCCGATTTTCTTATCGGAATCCGGGGTACGCAAGGCGTCCATGGCAACTTCCAATTTGTTGTCCAGTTCCCAAGCATTGGTAGCATCTATCCTATCCTGAAGTTCGGCCTGCTTATCCATGAGTTTTTGCATTTTATCAGCATCCTCATAGACCTCGGGAAGTCCGAACATATCGTTGATCTTATTGTATTCATCCAGGATGGCAACAGTATCTGCCACGCCTTCCTTAACTACTTCCAAAACGGTCTTGTTCTCGTCCAATTGCGGCTCCTGTTCCAAATAACCTACCTTATAGCCCGGGGAAAAAACTACATCTCCCTGAAAGTTCTTATCAACGCCGGCAATAATCTTGAGCAGGGTAGATTTACCGGAACCATTAAGACCCAAAATTCCGATCTTAGCTCCGTAAAAGAAACTTAAATAAATATTCTTTAATACCGGGGTATTGGCAGTTTTGTACGTTTTAGTAACCCCAGACATCGAGAAAATGACTTTCTTATCGTCCGACATATTATATATGTATTATTAATTTTGATTATTCTAATTATAAACAGAAGGCCAGTTACTTGTAGTCTTTAGCTGTTAGTTTTCCAATATGATGCCAAGTTGGACCTCAATTTTCAAAATACTAAATCCGCAGTGGCTGTTTATACCCTTCCCTTTAGTGCATTAAATACCCATGCAATTGCAAAGAAACCTATTCCAACCGAGGCAAATCCCCATCCGGCTACATCATCGTATCTAAAAGCACCCAACGCAATAAGCGAAAGACCTACAATTATCATTATAAAGGTTGCCCATGCAAGCACTGTATTCTTATTCATTCCCATTTTTTAACTGGTTTGGTTTGTAGAGCCTCAAATATCGTAAATTTTACAAGAATTTATCATCTTACAAAAAAACTTTATTCATGAAACAAATATTTCAGGAGCCGCAGGCTCATTGAAATACGATAGTCGAACGAATTTCGCCTGTTTAGTGGAGTTTCTAGTGTAATACCACTACCCTTGGATTGTTTCCTAATAGGGATTCAGGTCTTCCCTTGGGGTTTAACCTTTTATTCCTCAAAAGGAAATACAATCCCATTTTGTTTTCTCACGGTGTCCATTAAGCTTATTAAATCCAAACTATTCTGATGGCTCCAGAGACGGCTTTCCAACTTTCCTTGGTCCAGACAGTGGTGAACCTCCTTTATTTCGTAAAAATACCCCCTACCTGTAGTTGGTATGACGAACTCTTCCTTTTCTCCATTTCTCTCAACGGTATATCCCTGGGCTTCATGCCATCTTGCCGGTATATAGATAGTTCCCTTTTCTCCTGATATTTCCGCCTTCATTTCTGATCGACTTGTAAACCCTGAATACAAAATCGCCTGGGCCTTGGGGTATTTAAAGATCATTGAAGTTTGTACCTCGACACCATTGTCATGAAAGTTGGAGGTAGAAAATATTTGATCTGGCTTGCCAAGAAGTAAATAGGCAATAAAAATGGGATAAATGCCGATATCCAATAAGGATCCACCAGCGAGTCCAGGATTTAGCACCCTCCCTTCAAAGTCCCTATCCAGGGCGTAAAAGGCAAAATCCGCACGTACAAATGCCAATGGACCAATATCTCCAGAATCTACCATTTGTTTTACCTTCCGGATGGAAGGATTAAACCTGCTCCATAACGCTTCCATTAAGAAAACCTTGTTTTGTTGGGCCGATGCGATCATTTTTTCGACCTCTCCCCTATTTATGCCCATTGGCTTTTCACATAGCACATGTTTGCCATGTTCCATGGCCATTATTGATAACTCGCAATGGGAAGTGTGGGGAGTAGCAATATAGACCACATCAACTTCTTTGCACTCTAAAAGTTCCTTATAGCTTCCAAAGGCATTAGGAATATTATATTCCTCGGCAAACCCCTTGGCCTTTTCCAAATTTCTTGAAGCCGCTGCGTAAATTTGAGCTTCCTTGATCAGGGCAAGGTCCTTAACAAAATTACGGGCAATATTACCCAATCCAATAATTCCCCATTTTACTTTTTCGCTCATTTAGAATATAATTTAGTTAAAGTTAATAAATATAACTCCTTATCTTTATTGCGCAAAAGAAAGGCGTCTCAACATGGATATCAACTTCAACAAGAACGAAGACCACAATAAATTACTACTATCAGCATTAAAACATAAACTGGCCAAGGTAAAACTTGGAGGCGGGAAAAGCAGATTGGAAAAACAGCATGCCCAAGGTAAATTAAGTGCCAGGGAGCGTATTGAGTATCTTTTGGACCAGGACAGGGAGTCGATTGAAATTGGGGCCTTTGCAGGTGATGGTATGTACGAGGCTCATGGTGGATGTCCCTCCGGAGGCGTTGTAGTAAAAATTGGCTATGTACAGGGCAAACAATGTATTGTTGTGGCCAATGATGCCACAGTAAAAGCAGGAGCTTGGTTTCCTATCACCGCAAAAAAGAACCTAAGGGCCCAAGAAATTTCCATTGAAAATCGCTTGCCCATTATTTACCTGGTCGATAGCGCCGGGGTATACCTTCCCATGCAGGACGAAATATTTCCGGACAAGGAACACTTTGGTAGAATTTTTAGAAACAATGCTGTTATGAGCAGTATGGGAATTACCCAAATTTCAGCTGTTATGGGCAGTTGCGTTGCAGGCGGGGCCTATCTTCCCATAATGAGCGATGAGGCTTTAATAGTGGACAAAACGGGGAGTATTTTTTTGGCGGGTAGTTATTTGGTCAAGGCTGCCATAGGAGAAGTTATTGATAATGAAACCTTGGGAGGTGCCACTACCCATTGTGAAATTAGCGGGGTAACGGATTACAAAGCAAAGGACGATAAAGACGCTTTGGATACCATAAAGAACATTATAGGGAAAATAGGCGACTTTGATAAGGCTGGATACAACAGAATCCCAGCAGCAAATCCCAAGGATAAGGAAGATGATATCTATGGTTTAATTCCAAAATCGAGGGCCGAACAATACGAAATGTTGGAAATTATAAATCGACTGGTAGATAATTCCGATTTTGAACAATACAAGGAGGGCTATGGAAAAACTCTACTTACTGGATATGCCCGCATAGATGGATGGGCAGTGGGTATCGTTGCCAACCAACGCAAGGTGGTAAAGACCAAAAATGGGGAAATGCAATTTGGAGGAGTCATCTATTCTGATTCTGCGGATAAGGCCACTCGTTTTATAGCCAATTGTAACCAGAAGAAAATTCCCTTGGTGTTTTTACAGGATGTTACCGGTTTTATGGTAGGTAGTAAAAGTGAGCATGGGGGAATTATAAAGGATGGGGCAAAAATGGTGAACGCGGTCAGTAATTCCGTAGTCCCTAAATTCACTGTTATTGTTGGCAATAGTTACGGAGCGGGCAATTATGCCATGTGCGGAAAAGCGTACGACCCAAGACTAATTGTGGCCTGGCCCAGTGCCGAATTGGCGGTAATGAGTGGTAATTCGGCGGCCAAAGTGTTACTACAGATAGAAACAGCTTCCTTAAAGAAGAAAGGCGAGAAAATAACGGAGGCGCAGGAAAACGAACTTTTTAATATAATAAAACAGCGATATGATAATCAGATATCGCCCTATTATGCAGCCTCCCGTTTATGGACAGATGCAGTAATTGATCCTCTGGACACTAGGAAATGGATATCTATGGGCATTGAGGCAGCAAACCATGCTCCTATTGAAAAGCCATTTAATATGGGGGTGGTACAGGTTTGATAATTTGAGGATTTGGAAAAGTACCAATCTAACAATGCACCAATTTTTTAATTTGAGGATTTGGAAATGGGATAATTTGGTAATGTTTTAAGGTACCAATGTTGAAAAGAAATAATGTGTCAATGTGTAGATGTAATACTAGTTGCATTTTAGCCCTGCCAAGGCGCGAAGTTTATTCAATAAATAATTTTAAATCCGTATTGATTCTACACAAATAAGAATCTTCCTTAATTTCGGTGAGTTTAAAAACCTTAATAGACTGCCTTTGCTCCATAGTGCCGTAATCAAAAAATGTGGTTACTTTTAGGTAGGTTGGGTCTTGTGAACCATTTCCGAAGTAAGAAATGTTAACCACCCATTCCCCTTTCAGTTTATCGTCCAAAAAGAATTGTTTACTGGAGTATCCCTTTGAAATTGCTGCGGACAATTCGGCTTCCTTAGTTGCAACAGTATATTCCCAACTGTCATAATACTTTTCAGGATTTACAAATTGTAATTCAAATTGGGCTGCATTGTTATTCCATTCAAATAATACCCTGCTCCCAGGATATGTATTACTTTCTTCCAAGGACCCACTTTCCAAAAAAAACTTCCCTGCGTTGAGTTTAATAATATTCATTCGTTCCGTAGTAATAAGCTCGTCAGTACCATATTTGTCAAATGGAACAGAATCCAGATCGTTTACGGCCAGCTCATAACGGGAATAAATATGTAATGCCTTTTGGTAATTCCCTATTTCATCATAAGCATTGGCCAAATCCCTGTGCGACTGGGCATCCCTTGGTTTCAATTTCAGAATCGCCAAGTATTGCTGTAAGGCACTTTCCAATGAACCTAATTTTTCATACCTATAGGCCAATGCTTTTAGCGCTATGGCGTCATGGGCGAATTGGTGGGCCATGGTATCCAGAAGTGCAATTGACTTTTTGTTGTTGCCCCAAGTGTTTCTGAAATATTCGGAAATGTCAAGTAGATAATAGGGAGAGTTGCCAAACCTTGTTTTTTGATTTCTAAAAATATGATCTGCCTTTTCTTCCGTATCGTCCAAAGAATATTCTTTAATATACTCAGGAATTTCTGGAACATATGCCTGATTTATAGCTAACTGATCATTAATACTATCCCTTAACCCTAAATTATTGTAGATTCGTTTTACCCCTAAATCGTCTATGCGTGTCTGCTCCTTGGTATTTATAATAATTACTCCGCCAGCAGCTCTAGGTCCATATCTGGCAAAAGCACCATTTCTGGTAAGTACCGCAACACGTTCAATTTCCTGAACAGCAATAAATGTAGGAGCTTTTTCATGCACAAATCCATCCACATCAAATAAGACAGGGACTTTTGTACTTCCATATTGTAGCAAATAAACTCGAGGATCCAAGGGGGTAGTTATCCTATCAATTAGCATATTAGGAACCCACACAAGTAGCGCATCCAAAAAATCAATTCCTGAGGGCATTAGATTTTTACCATCAATGACCCTCATCGAATATGATGTCCGATCCTTGTCCAGTATTCCCCATGAGGACTTAATTAAATTGGTGTTGGAAGCGTAATCCGAAAGAAGGTCTTTTTGGCTTTTACGTTTTCTCCTTTTTACAACTACTTCATCCAATTCTTCTACATGTTCCGATAGCTGTATGTCCATTACATTGTGCATGTCATCAACAGCTACTTCAATGGTTTGCATTCCCAAATAGGTAAAAGCCAATATATTTCCAGGAAACACTTCTATATTATACTTTCCTTTGGCATCCGTTTTTGTTCCTACGGTAGTACCTTTAATGTGCACATTGGCATTGGGTAAAGCCTGGCCCATATAAGTGACCTTGCCGCTGATGGTAATCTTAGTTTCCTGTGAGGTCCCTAAAATGAAAACAAAGAGAAATGTTATACTTACAAAAATCCGGGCCATTAGGTACACTTTAGAATTTGAAAGTCATATTCAATTCTTGAATTTAGGGAATTAATTTAAGATAAACCCCTGAACCTCTCTATTTTATAATTCCTAAAGTTTCGTTTCTATTTACCTTTCCACTAACTGTCTCTACGAAATGGTCTACACTAAATATTGCTTTGGGAATTTCAAATTTGGAAATTGAGCTAAGGGATTTGATATCATGGAACAATTGATTCACATCTACCTTACCTTCTACTACCAAAATCAACTTTTGGCCTAAATATGCATCAGGGATGCCCGCTACAAAAAATCTGGATTTGAGCAAAGACGACAATTTATTTTCCAGTTGTTCTGGAATTATTTTTACTCCCCCCGAATTAATTACGTTGTCATGCCTGCCCAACCATTGGAACTCTGAGGTAGAAATAAGATCTACCACATCATTTGTTGTTATAATACCGTCCGAAACTGTAGGAGCTTCGATCACTAAACAATCTCTTTCATCTTTTGTTAAAACAACCTCTGGGAGCGCTTTAAAATTGTTGTTGACAGAATCTTTGGAAAGCTCCCTCACGGCAATATGCGTAATGGTCTCGGTCATTCCATAAGTCTCAAAAATATGTGTATCTACCTTATTCAGGCCTGATTTTAATTCAGGGGAAATCGGTGTTCCCCCAATTATTAAAGTGTCTATTTTGTTTAGATTTGATATTGAACCCTGCACCTGCAAAGGCACCATTGCCACAAAGTCGTAATGATTGGAAGTGAATTGCAAAGGATCGGAAGAGGGTAGCACTATGTCTATTTCCCAGCCAAGTACCATGGCCCTGACCAGCATCATTTTTCCCGCTATATGGTCTGTAGACAGACATTGAAGGGCTTTAGTTCCAGGTCCCATTTTAAAGAATGCTCCTGTGGCCAAGGCGGAATTGACCATGTGTTTCTTCTTCAAAGTAATTGTTTTGGGGACACCAGTGGATCCGGAGGTATGGACTTTAAGGGAATCTGAATCATCCAGCCAATCCATCAGAAAATTTCCAATGGCCTTTTCATACTCCTGCCCTTCTTTTACAAGGCTATAAGATAGTTCCTTTAAATCTTCAAAATCGTAATGGATTTCTTGGAATTTGAATTTAGGGTGGATATTTTTATAGCTTGGGCTCACTTTCTTCTATTAATTGTACTGTTTCTAAGTTTTGAACATCACCCGTAAGTCGGTCCTTCCATTTGTTCCAGCCGTATTTTTTGGAGAATACATACAAGAGAATGGGATAAATAACCAAAACTGGGACAAAAACATCCCAGCCCAATTCTGGTTCCGATATATCCCTATAGAGGGATTCGGTCTGAAAGGCGGTCCAATCCGCTGTCACCAAAAGGGCGGTCAATAAATTATTGGCAGCATGAAAACCAATGGCCAATTCCAATCCCTCATCCATTAATGTCAATATCCCTAGAAAAAATCCAGTACCGATATAATAGACCATTATTCCATATCCCAATTTTTCTACCTCAGGATTAAAAAGGTGCAACAACCCGAAAATCATAGAGGTGATTACCAAGGGAACCCATCTTTTGCCGGACATTAAGCCAATTCCTTGCATCAGATATCCCCGCATAAAATATTCTTCGAAACTGGTTTGGAGCGGGATTAAGAATACCGAAATAAGGCATAATATTACAAAGGGAATTAGATTAAAATTAAAAACATAGTCCTCTGGGCTTAGATATATATCCAAACCTGTAATTAAAATAGTTATAAAACCCCACAGACCAAAAGCAAAAAACACTCTTTTCCAATCTATTTTCTTCCTGCTGGTGGTAAGAGATACTATGCTTTGCCTATGGACAAATTTAGTGGTAAGAAATGTTGCCAAAAGGCCAAATACGAAAGAAATAAGCATTAGGAACAGAAATAAATTGCTTCCGACCATTTTGGACATTCCTACAACATCCGAGGGAAAGGCTTCCCCTCCAAGAGACTTAACGATTAAGACCCCAAGTAGTGGAATGGACCCCAAAAGTTGCCAGCCAATGAATATGATCAAAATTCCGACTAGGTATCTCCAAGATTCATGGTTTCCTTTATATCCCTGTTCTATATACATATATTCTCTATTAAATTGTTTTCCCAACTCCCGGTTTGTTCATAGGAAATTGTTCCATTTTTTACTTTTAGCGGGCATTCAAAATTATTGGTATATAACCCACCGGTACCCAATCCTTGGGGCAAAGGGTTATCCAAGGTATATGTCCATTGGGCAATGGCATTAAGGCCAATATTGCTTTCCAGGGCACTGGTAACCCACCATTTTAAATTTAATTTCTCCGCTATTTTGATCCATTCCATACTTCCTCTAAACCCTCCGACCAAACTTGGTTTTAGGATAATATACTGTGGCCTTATAGTTTGTAGAAGTTTCTCTTTTTCCGTTACATCAGTAATCCCTATTAATTCTTCATCCAAGGCTATAGGAATTGGAGAATTTGAACATAATTCCTTCATTTCATAGGCGTTCCCTGCCTTGATAGGTTGTTCTATAGAGTGTAGGCCGAACAGCGAAAGGCGTTCCAGTTTATGCATTGCCTCGGAAGGAAGGAATGCGCCATTGGCATCGACCCTTAGTTCAATTTCTCTTTCACTGTATTTGTTTCGAATGGATTTTAAAAGTGCTATTTCCATATCAAAATCGATGGCCCCAATTTTTAATTTGATGCACTTGAAACCTTCCTCCAACTTTTGCCGGATCTGTTGATGCATAAAATGTTCGTCTCCCATCCAGATCAATCCATTGATAGCTATGGGGCTATTGTTTTGCGTGAAATCTGAAGGAAAAGGTAAAAAGGGATCCTCGGAATTAAGGGATAAAAAGGCTTGTTCCACTCCGAATTGAATACTGGGATAATGCATCAAAGCTTCCCATAATTGGTCTTTACCCAAATCGATATTATCACAGGTCCATTTTAGCTTTTCCTCATAATCAGGCACATCATCAACACTTAAGCCCCTTAAAATACCGCATTCTCCAATTCCAAATTTTTTATCCTGTTCTAAAATAATAAAGAAGGTTTCTTTGTGGGTCATTATTCCCCTAGAAGTACCGCTGGGACGTTTAAATTCTAAAATGTATTTTTTGTAGGTCGCTTTCATGAGATATAAAATCAAATTTAACTATCTTTTTTTCCAATTATGAAAAAAATGAAAACAAAAGTTGAAAAGGTAGTTTGGATAACAGGGGCTTCATCTGGAATAGGTGAAGCACTGACCTATGAACTTAATCGCAAAGACTATAAACTGATAATATCTTCCAGAAATTTAATAGATCTACAACAAGTAAAGGCCCGTTGCACTAATGGTGATCTTATCTCCCTGCTCCCATTGGATTTGATGGATAGGGATAAAATGTCTGAAAAAGTAACAGAAGCCTTATCTTTTTATGGGTCAATAGACCTATTGATAAATAATGCTGGTATAAGCCAGCGCTCTTTAATTATGGAAACCGATTTGCAAGTCTATCAGAAATTAATGGACGTAAATTATATGGGCACTATTGCCCTTACCAAAGCAGTGCTTCCTTATTTTGTTTCCCAAAAAAAAGGCCATGTTGTTACCGTAACCAGCCTAATGGGAAAATTTGGCTCTCCCTATCGCTCTGGATATTGCGGGGCCAAGCACGCACTACATGGTTTTTTTGATGTTCTGCGCATGGAACATGAAGATGACAACATAAAGGTAACCATGGTATGTCCAGGGTTTGTAAATACCAATGTAGCCATAAATGCCCTTACCGCAGATGGTAGTCCCCAGGTCGACAATGATGTGGCTACTAAAAATGGACTATCTCTCCTTGTTTTTGCCAAGAAAATGGTCAATGCCATAGAAAAAGAGAAATTCGAAGTTTACATTGGCCAGAAAGAAGTCATGGGTGTTTATATGAAAAGATTTTTTCCCAAACTGCTCCACAGGCTAGTACTGCAAAGTAAAGTGAGATAACTAAACTGTTAAAGACCCTCCTATTTCCAACAGAATTAGCACTTTGCCATGCTCGGAAAATTTTTGAACAGATTCTTTATGGTCAATTACAATATACCCGAAAGTATCATAATGATAACCCAATATCTTAGGGCATTCCACAAAATCGGACGCTAAAATGGCATCATCGACACCCATCGTAAAATTATCACCTATGGGCAATACAGCCAAATCCAATTGAAAGGACATCGGAATAAGTTTCATATCCATCGTTAAGGCAGTGTCACCAGCAATATAAATATGCTTTCCTTCGGAAGATAAAATAAATCCCCCGGGCTGACCTCCATAAGTTCCATCTGCAAAGGAAGAGGTATGAATGGCATTTACATATTTCAGGGTTCCAAAATCGAACTTCCAGCTTCCTCCGTGGTTCATGGGGTGAGCTTTTAGGCCCTTGTTTTCATAGTAAGTGGCTATCTCAAAATTGCTTACCACTTTGGCCTCACTAATTTTTCCAATTTCTTCAACATCCAAAGTATGGTCTTGATGGGCATGGGTAACCAGGATGTAATCGGGTTTTAGATCTTTAATGTCGATTTTGCCATGGACTTTATCATTTCCTGTAATAAACGGATCTACCAATAACCTTTTTCCACCTGTTTCAATTAGTAAAGAGCAATGGCCTAAAGAAGTAATTTGCATAAGCTGAACTGTTTTTGTTCAAATTTATTTAAAATTGAACCAAAAACGAACTCCTTCGGATGTTTTATCGATATTTAAAGTAGATTGGAGCTGATTTACCAAACGATTCATTAACCTGATACCCATGGAGGAATTGGCCCTGTCATCAGTATCTTCTGGCAGTCCTATGCCATTATCCGTGTACTCAAAATAGCCCTGTCCCCCATTTTTTCTCAAATGGATATAAATCTTTCCATTTTCGTCATCGTCGGGGAAGGCATATTTAAATGAATTGGATACCAATTCGTTTAAAATAAGACCAAAGGGAATTGCCCTATCAATATCCAATTCAACGCCTTCGGCATCAATGGTAATATTTATATTATGGCCACCTTTTTTGTAGACCGATTGTACACTGTTAATAAGACTTTCTATATATCCCTGCATTTCTATCACGGAGAGATCATCGTTCTGATATAATTTTTGATGGATAAGTGCCATTGCCTTTACCCTACTCTTGCCTTCTTCCAATGCCTCGATAGCCGCTTTACTACGGGTGTTTTTTGTCTGAAGGCTAAGCAAACTGGAAACCATCTGAAGGTTATTTTTTACCCTATGGTGAATTTCTTTTAAAAGTGAATCCTTTTCTACCAGCGAAGCTTCTATTATGCGCTTCTGATCAGCAATGAGTCGCTGGTTCTTAATACTTTTCAAATAGGCAAAAACCAGGCCTGCAAATCCCAAAAGGGTAAAGATCAACGAAATAAAAACAATGTTTATTCTTTCCTCTTTGGCCTGTAAATCGCTTCGGGATTGTTCCAAATCCTTTTTCTGCTGCTCCATCATTTTTTTGGAGTACTCTATTTCTTGTCCGGCCACAGCGGCTAACTGCTGCTTTTTCATAGAGGATTCATTCCTGTTCAAAGAATCCCTAATGCGTACGTTTCTTTTTAAATAGTCGACCGAATTTTTGTAATCACCTATACGGTCATAATAGGCCGCCAATAGCCTATTCCTTCTAAGAACATTTTCTATTTTCACTGGATCTTGCCCACTCAACAGATATTCCTTGGCCTTCTCATAATCTTCTTTCTGTAAATAGCAATCAGCCAATTCCAAGGTGTTTTCTACCTTATCAGAGGAGAACTTACCCTTATTGTACTCGTTGATCAAACTAATGGAATTTTCTAAATATGGAATGGCAATATCGTATTCCTTAAGCAGTGCATGGCATTTACCTATGTTTCCTTCTATTATGGCTTTCAATAAATTTCCTTTGCTAATTTCTTGTTCTGTTTTCTCTCGGCTTATATCATTTAGGTAAACATCTATAAATCCTTTTGCCTTCTTATAATAAGTTAATGCAGTGGGGATAGACATATCCAGAAGTAGGTAGTTCCCAACATTGCTCTGATATTCTGCCTGCCCAAAATAATCATCCTCCCTTATGGTTTTTAACTTGTCCTTGATATAGTCGTCCATTGCCTTTCTATGAAGTCCAAGATTGGAATAGATATCATAGAAAATAACCTTATCCGTCAGGCCTAAATTCTTTTTCTCATTTCTTATTTCAAATTGCCTATCGTATAGCCCCAATTTCGCATAGTTGCTGTCTATCAGGTCTAAAAGGATTTTTTTGGATGGCATATCCAAATTATCAATTTTCTTGTACAATTGATTGGCAATGGCCACACTTTTGCTAAAGTCGCCAATATCATAATAAAGTTGGGATTGCATAAGCTCATATTTGGTGATGCTTGTTGAATCCTTAACTTTTTGAGCATTGTTATGATATACATTTACCGCAGCTTGCCAATCATAGGCTGAATCCTCTAAATAGCGATTGGGCACACCAAAGAAATAATCAAATCTTTCCTGTACTCCCTTCTTATTTTGAAACTCCTGGAAATAATCCGGTTTGGTAGAAGGGTCTTGGGCAGACGAATACCAAAAACACAATGAACAAATCATTAATGAAACAAACATTTTATTAAAAGACTTCACCATTGTTCAATTGTTGTCTTAATATTCTAATTATTTCTTGGTTTTTTTAATAATTTTTAAACCTTTAGCTATTGACACTCAATACTACAAACGCCAAAGCAGGGTTATTGTTGTACCCCGCATATCCCTATTTGCCATCTTCATTAATTGGCTAAAAACTACACCAATCAAATTAAATGATTTGTGGGCAAGTTAACCATTATTTTAGCCTACATTTTGTTATGCCTATAGTAAGATTCAAAATAAAAAAGGCGATACAATTAATTTGCACAGCCTTTTTATATATGTAATGATAAGATTTGGGACTCTTTATCAGTTCAAAAATATGTTGTAGAAATGTGAATTTTGGAATTTTGTTGTGTAACACCTCGATCTTGTTGTGAAAGATGGAAATTGAAGATATTTCTGTATTTCATCGTAAAAATTATGTATTTCATCGATCAAAGAACATATAAGGGAACCCTTACAAATAGATGATATTAATCCTATTTGAACTAAAAATTCATGAATGGCTACAGCGCTGTTCAGTGAGGAACAGGCAGAGATATTTGGTTTCAAAAATTTTATATTACAGGAAATTAGTTGCCTTAAAATAATATACCGGATATGGCAATTTTAGTCAATAGACTGTGCTATATTAATTATTGACTTTTTTTAATTGATTTTTAAGCTCATCCATTGATTCCTGCAATTGTCTTAACAATCCCTTTTCGGAGGTGGCATCCACACCAAAGGTTATTTTGCTGCTAACTTGCCAAAGCTCTTGTAGGTCTTCCGTATTAACGCTATACGGAGGGTAGTTTTCATTTAATGATATTAGGGAAATTACGGCTGGATCGGGAGATTTTTCAATTTTTTTCACCAAAACGGCGTCCTGTAATACTACCACGTAAATCTTGTTGGGACTAATATCCTTTAAACCTTCAACGGCCTTGGCCAATACCCATTCCCCTGGCTTTAGATTCGGCAACATACTGTCGCCTTCAATTTGGAAACCCCTGTAGGTGGCATTTCTGAATTCCGGTAAGGGAATATCAAAGGCAGGCAGCTGTTTATACCAACTAGTGTCCTGAATATTTTGAGGGTATCCGGCTGCGGCTTTGGCATTTACCAATACCATATTCTCGTTTTCGGATGAATTTACAGTAACCACCTTGGGAATTACGCTGATATTTGTAACTGCCAGATACTTTTGGGTACTTTCACCAAATAGCCAAAGGGGATTAATTTTAAATTGTTTCAACAGTTCCGCCACTACCTTTCCCGATAATTTGGTACGGCCCCTTTCTATGTCCGCAGTTGTATTTGAAATTCCGAGCAAGTTGGCAAAGTCAGATTGGGTATACCCCAATTCCCGGCGTAGATCAGTAAAACGCTTTGTTACAATTTCCATATCCTCGTTCATAGTACAGGTTTTAAATTTATTTAGTTGATAAAGACATACCCCTTATATAGTAATAAAAACATATCTAATAGATCCAAATATACGGATTTTGGAATATATCCAAAAAAAATATTGGACTATTTCCATAATTAGGAAATAATCCATATATTTGGAATAATTACAAATACAAAATTATGACTTTGGACGATTTACATCAAACTTTAAGCAGTCTAGCCTATTCCGGGATGGAGGACACCCACTTTGTTTCCGTTAATGTTAAAAAAGGGAATGGCACAGCCAAAGGTCATATGGTAAAAACGGAAAGAAGACGTTTAAAAAAGGAATTAAGTGTTCAACTCAGTTTATTCGATTAATTATGGAAAATCCAAAGGTTTTAATTTACGATGGCAGTTTCAATGGTTTTTTAACTACGGTTTTCAAAATTTTTGAAGAGAAAATCCCAGTCGCGAACATCCAAAAAAATAAGGAGCTTCAAAATGGTCTCTTTTCGGAGGCAATAACCGTATTTACCCAGATGGATAAGGCCAGACGGGTTTGGAACAGCATACAGAACAAAAGTAACTCAGCCATTAAGTCCATTTACTTTGCTTTTTTAAGCGAAACCAAAGGCATTGAAGTTCTTCTATACCAGTACATCCGTTCCATGTACGCCAATCCCAATGATAATCCTATAGAGGGAATGTCCGAAATTGTTTTAAAAATTCAGCAACACTCCAGAATGGTGGCCCGGGAAAAACATAGAATAGAAGCCATTGCAAATTTTGAATTATCACAGGATCAGGTCTACTTTTCCAATGTTTCCCCTGGGTTTGATGTACTACCGCTGATTTCCAAATATTTCAGGTCAAGATTTCATGGTCAGGAATTCATGGTGTACGATCAGAAAAGAAAGTATGCCATTTATTACAATCTCTATACTGTCGAAATTATCTCCTTGGAATTATCAGTTTATGATTGCACAGGAGACCTTTCCAATACTAACATAAAACAACTTATAAGTAATAAGTTGCACTCACATTCACGGTATACTAAAAAACCCGAAATGGCCGATATGGCTGAAAAAACTGCTGTATAATGAATATACGTGTTTATTTCCCGCAGTGCCTAAACCAAGACCCACTGGTCCTGGTTATAGGCATGTTAAAAGTGTCTTCAAATCAGGGTAATCAAATTACAGTATTGATTCCTAAGTTGGCTTACTTGGTTTTTTCCCCCACAAAATTATCGCTCTGATTTTTAAAGAGCACGTTAAAGGTGGTTAGGCTGCCATAAATTCGGGTTATATACTGTTGTAGGTCAACCTTTTCCTGGTCATCCAAATTATTGCTACTGTTTATTTTCTGCTCCATTACCCTAATTCGGTCCCTGACCATGACTATTTTGTGAAAAAAGGTATCCATGGGAATTTCTTTTTCGGATAAGTTGGTATCGCCTGGTTTTAAAACTAGGTTTCCGCCCTTCCATTTGTCGGCAATTGGAGTAACGGAACTGGCATCGCTCCAGCGCCTTAATATAGAAATTAAAGATTGTTCCACTTCGGAAAAACTTATTGTATCCACTTCGTCCTCCACTGCTTCTATAACTTCAAAATTAGAATCCAAATCTATGGTCTCCAAACCATTGTCCATGAAGGTAACCCAATAATGTTTAGACGTAACATTGGTAACTACCCCTTTTCCGTATTCACTGTGATTAATCCTGGAACCTATTCCTAAAAGCTGCATTTAAAAATATTTTAAAGTTAAGAACGCTAATTTATAGCTAAGCATTTAATCTACAAAAAACTAAATAGCAGCTTCTTCATTTTTAGCAGTCAAAGTCGTAACTTCGCATATTGCTAATGAAAATGATTAATTACGAAGAGAATATTGAGGTTAAGGGCGCTCGTGTGCACAACCTTAAGAATATAGATGTTACCATTCCCCGTGAAAAGCTGGTTGTTATTACCGGACTCTCCGGAAGCGGCAAATCATCCTTGGCCTTTGATACCATTTATGCCGAAGGGCAAAGAAGGTATATTGAGACTTTTTCGGCCTATGCCCGACAGTTTTTGGGTGGCTTGGAACGCCCGGATGTGGACAAAATAGATGGCCTATCACCAGTAATTGCCATTGAGCAAAAGACTACTTCAAAATCTCCCAGGTCCACTGTAGGCACCATTACCGAGATATACGATTTTCTTAGACTTTTATTTGCCAGGGCCGGAGATGCCTACAGTTACAATACTGGGGAGAAGATGGTTAGTTATGATGATGCGCAAATAAAGGAATTGATCATATCTTCCTATAAGAACAAGAAAATAAATATATTGGCTCCTATTATCAAATCCAGAAAAGGTCATTATAGGGAACTTTTTGAACAGATTGCCAAGCAAGGTTTTGTTAAGGTAAGGGTAGATGGGGAAATCAAGGATATTGTAAAGGGCATGAAAGTGGACCGTTATAAGATCCATGATATTGAGATCGTTATAGACCGACTCAAAATTGAGGAGAGTACCGAATTGGATAAACGTATTTCGGAAACCATTAATACGGCCATGTACAGCGGTGAAAACGTACTCATGATTTTGGAAGAAGGTACGGATGTGCCCCGGTATTTTAGTAGGGATTTAATGTGCCCCACTACTGGAATTTCATACCCTTCCCCGGAACCCAATACCTTTTCTTTTAATTCCCCAAAGGGCATGTGTCCAGATTGTAATGGTCTTGGACATATTTATGAGGTAAATGAAAATAAAATTTTCCCGAATAAAAATCTGTCCATCAAAGGAGGTGGAATTGCTCCCTTGGGCGAATATAAAAATTCCTGGGCCTTTAAACAGATAGAAACTATAGCGCAGCGATATAATTTTGAACTGACCAGCCCATTGGCCAAAATTCCTGAGGAAGCCATTGGAGTATTGCTCTATGGTGGCAAGGAAAGTTTCGAGGTAGATTCAAAAACTTTGGGAGTAAAGCGCCTTTACAAAATAGATTATGAAGGCATATCCAATTTTATCAAAAGTCAATTTAATGAGGCCAACTCCACGTCCATTAAACGCTGGGCCAAGGAATATATGGACAAAATTAAATGTCCCACTTGTGGAGGTACCAGGCTAAAACTAGAGTCCCTAAATTTTAAAATAGACAACAACAATATTGCCGATCTATCCAATTTGGATATTGCGGAATTGGCGGATTTCTTTAACGGTCTTGAAAAAAAATTGGAAGGCAACCAATTAAAAATTGCCGAGGAAATTATAAAAGAGATAAAAACAAGGGTCCAATTTCTATTGGATGTTGGCTTGGATTACCTCTCCTTAAATAGAAGTAGTAAATCCCTTTCAGGAGGGGAAGCTCAGCGTATTAGACTGGCAACCCAAATTGGGTCTCAATTGGTAGGTGTTCTATATATTCTGGATGAACCTAGTATAGGTCTGCACCAAAGGGATAACGAACGATTGATAAAGTCCTTGGAATCGCTAAGGGACCTGGGTAATTCAGTAATTGTGGTAGAGCATGACCGGGATATGATAGAGCGTGCAGATCATGTTATAGATATTGGACCAAAAGCCGGAAAGCATGGCGGGGAAATAATTTCGGAAGGAAAACCCGAGGATCTAAAAAACCATAATACCCTAACGGCCGACTATATTTCTGGAAAATTAAAAATAGAAGTTCCAAAAAAACGCAGGGAAGGAAATGGAAAAAGCTTGGAATTATCGGGCTGTTCGGGAAATAATCTTAAAAATGTCTCAGTAGGTTTCCCTCTGGGTAAAATGATCGGGGTAACCGGTGTTTCGGGAAGTGGAAAATCTACCTTGATCAACGAAACCTTATACCCTATTTTAAATGCTTATTACTTTAATGGAGTAAAGGTCCCTATGCCTTACAAGAAAATTAAGGGCTTGGAACATATAGACAAGGTCATAGATATTAACCAATCTCCTATTGGAAGAACACCAAGGTCCAATCCCGCCACCTACACCGGTGTCTTTAGTGAAATTAGGTCGCTTTTTGCCAAAACACAGGAAGCCTCCATTAGGGGTTACAAGCCCGGTCGTTTTAGTTTTAATGTTACTGGAGGGCGTTGTGAAACTTGTCAAGGAGGAGGTCTTAGGGTAATTGAAATGAATTTCCTTCCAGATGTATATGTTGAATGTGAGACCTGTAATGGAAAACGTTTTAACAGGGAAACCTTGGAGATAAGATATAAGGGCAAATCTATTGCCGATGTACTGGAAATGACCATAAACGAGTCCGTGGATTTTTTTGAGAATATTCCCAAGATATATCGCAAATTAAAAACTATTCAGGATGTTGGGTTGGGATATATTTCCTTGGGCCAGCAATCTACCACCCTATCCGGTGGAGAAGCGCAGCGTATAAAGTTGGCTACTGAACTGTCCAAAAGGGATACTGGAAATACCTTTTATATTTTGGACGAACCAACCACCGGCCTACACTTTGAAGATATCAGGGTATTGATGCATGTGCTTAATAAGCTAGTAAACAAAGGAAATACCGTTTTGGTAATTGAACACAATATGGATGTCATAAAAATGGTAGACCATATTATTGATATAGGTTATGAAGGGGGTCGCAATGGTGGTATGGTAGTTGCGGAAGGAACACCGGAGGAAGTGGCCCTTGATAAAAAGAGTTACACCTCGAAATTTTTAAGAAAAGAATTAGGTTTGTGAAATTAACTGTCAATAAAAGATACTATTTTCTTCAAAACAACATTATAACCTTATGAAAACGGTAGTCTAAATTGATTATGGATAATATTCTAACATGAGAAAAGAACAGCATCACAAAGGATGGAATGAGATAAAGACAAACGATTCTTGGGCCCTATTCAAGATTATGGGCGAGTTTGTCAACGGATTTGAAAAAATGAGTGCCATTGGCCCATGCGTTTCCGTCTTTGGATCTGCACGTATAAAACCAGGGGAAAAATACTATGAATTGGCGGTAAGTGTGGCCAAGAGTATTGCCGAGGCCGGATATGGAATTATTACCGGGGGTGGTCCGGGTATAATGGAGGCCGGGAATAGGGGAGCACATTTGGCAGGAGGTACCTCTGTTGGTTTAAATATTGATTTGCCCTTTGAGCAACATGACAATCCTTATATAGATGGGGATAAAAGTTTGGATTTTGATTATTTCTTTGTCCGTAAGGTTATGTTTGTAAAATATTCCCAGGGCTTTGTGGTTTTGCCGGGCGGTTTTGGCACGTTGGATGAACTTTTCGAAGCAATTACACTAATACAGACCAATAAAATAGAGAAATTTCCCATTATTCTGGTGGGCTCGGAATTTTGGAATGGGTTGATGGATTGGATAAAGGATTCTATGCTAAGAATGGGGAACATTAGTCCCCATGATCTGGATTTGATTCAAATAGTGGACACGGAAAATGAAGTGGTGGACATAATAGATTCCTTTTACAAAGGTAATATATTGAGCCCTAATTTCTAAATGCAAGATTCTTGAAGAAGTTGGAATACATACGGAAACCCATTTTATTGTTGATAATTTTATGTATCAATGGTCTTTCCATGGCCCAACATTCCAATAAACTTACGGCCACCTTGGATGTAGAAAGTAAAACGTTCAATATACAACAGGAAATTATTTATGAAAACAATTCCAAGGATACCTTGGAGTTTATTTACTTTAATGATTGGGCCAATGCCTATGCCAATAAGAATACGGCCTTGGCCAAAAGATTTTCCGAAGAATTTAAAAAAGGCTTGCATCTTGCCAAGGAGGATGAAAGGGGAAATACCAAAATTACAAGTACCGTTGATGATAATTACCAAGGTTTGGATTGGGACTATGCCCCCGGAAGGGACATTATTAAAATTAATCTGAACCATCCCTTACCTCCAAATGAATCAACTAAAATATTTATTACCTATAGGGTAAAATTGCCATCGGATAAATTCACTACCTACGGATATGATAACAGGGGTGGTTATTATTTAAAGGACTGGTACCTAACCCCTGCAGTTTATGATGGGGAATGGCACTTATATTCCAACAAAAATTTGGAAGACCTTTATACGGATATGGCCAATACGGCCATAGAACTTATTATTCCCGAAAATTTATTTGCCGTCTCCAATTTTCATGAATTGGGCAAAACCCAGGAAGGTCATGTTCAACATATTTATTTTCAAGGAATTGATCAAAAAAGTGGAGAAATAATTATAAGGCCGTCCAAACAATTTGTAAAGCATGTAACCCCGGAATTAACTATAGTGACCGACTTGCGGTCCCCGAAGTATGATGATATAGCCTCAGGAATATCCATCAATCGGGTATCAAAATATATATATGAAAATTTGGGTGATTTTCCACATAAACAATTATTGGTCTCCGAATTGGATTATGATAAGGATCCCTTATATGGAATAAACCAACTTCCTAGTTTTATTAGACCCTATGAGGAAAAGTTTCAATTTGAAATGAAGTTTCTAAAAACAGCTCTCAATAGCTTTATAAAGGAAACGATGTTTCTGGATCCAAGAAACGAAAAATGGGTTACCGATGCCATTTTAAACTATCTGATGATCGGTTTTGTGGAGGATTTCTATCCGGATCAAAAACTATTGGGCAAATTATCCAGTATTTGGGGCGTGCGGAATTTTCATTTGGCCAAAATGAATTTTAATGAGCAATATCCTCTGCTTCATATGCTATCGGCCAGAAGAAATATTGATCAGTCCCTTACTACCCCCAACGATTCTCTTGTAAAATTCAATCAAAAAATAGCCAACAGGTACAAGGCAGGGCTGGGACTGGCGTATTTGGCGGATTATACGGGAAAAGAACACGTAGACCGCAGTGTGAAGGAATTTTACATAAATTATAGATTAAAGCCATCCACAGCGGCAGATTTTAAATTTATTGTCGTAGAGAACTCCGACAAGGATATCAATTGGTTTTTTGATGAATATGTGTCCACTACCCAAAAAATCGATTTTAAAATAAAGAAGGTCCGAAAAATGGAGGATTCATTGGTGGTCATCTTAAAAAACAAGGAAGGCACCAATGTACCTATTTCACTTTTTGGGATAAAAAATGACACCGTAGTTTCTAATTATTGGTTTACGGATATTACCGATCAACAGGCCTTTAGAATTCCAAAAAACGGGGAAGATCGTTTGGTTTTAAATTATGATCAAACCATTCCGGAGTTCAACCAAAGGGATAATTGGAAATCATTGAACGGCTTCTTTTCAAGCAACAAAAAACTGAAATTTCAGTTTTTCAAGGATGCGGAGGATCCCTACTACAATCAGGTTTTTTATGTTCCAGTATTGGGATTCAATAAATATGACGGACTCTCTCCCGGCATGAGATTACATAACAAAACCTTATTGGAAAGACCGTTCGTTTTTGACCTGGCTCCTACCTATGCCCCTAATGAAAAAACTTTTGTTGGTTATGGTAAGTTTAATTTCCGTAAATACCACGGTAAAAGCGGTCTATACGTTACCAACTATTCCTTAAGGGGATCTACTTCGCATTTCCAAGAGAACTCCCGCTACAGTACTGTGAGTCCTTCTATAGGTTTTGGCTGGAGGCCAAGTAATCTTTTGCTTAATAAAAGGGAGACCTTGATATTTAGATCCATAAGTGTATTTAGGGATATAGATCCAAATCTACAAAGCTTGGGATTGGAAACAGATCCGGATTATAATGTGTTCAACGCAAAATATTATAATACCACCAACAACATCATCAATTATCTATCCTGGTCAGTAGATGCACAGTATTCCGATAAATTTACCAAGCTTGCTTACGAATTGGAATACCGAAAACTATTTGAGAACAATAGGCAATTTAATTTGCGTTTTTTCGCCGGTAAGTTTCTTAGAAATGAAACAGCTGGAAGTACAGAATTTTTTAGTTTTGCACTTGATAGGCCCACAGACTATCTGTTCGATTATGACTATTTGGGGAGATCGGAAGGATCGGGGATTTATAGCCAACAGATTATAGTTGCCGAGGGCGGTTTTAAATCCAAACTGGAAAACCCCTTTGCCAATGATTGGATGGCAACGATCAATACCAGTGTAAATATTTGGCGGTGGATAGAACTTTATGGCGATATGGGATTTATAAAAAATAAAGGATTAAAAGAACGTTTTGTTTACGACTCCGGTATACGTTTAAATTTGTTGACAGATTATTTTGAACTTTATTTACCCTTGTACTCGAACAACGGTTGGGAAATTTCGCAAACGCAGTACGACCAAAAAATCAGATTTGTTATAACCTTTAGCCCAAGGACTTTAACCGGGTTATTTACTAGGAAATGGTTCTAAATTATTAATATATTCTCAAATATTAAATCTATTTTTGCGATATTCTCAGTATTTAAAAATACACTTCAATTTTCTTTAAAGAATTATTAATTATTATACCCTTGTATAGGTTGCAAAAACCATATTGATTTGATATTTTTGCGATAAACCATCAATAGCGTAATGAATATAGATTCCAAAGCAAGCAACGATATTTCATTTGACGATTTTCAATTACAAATATTGAAAGACTATGAAATTGCAGTTACGAGCAGGGAGTGTAGTCTATTGGGCAGAAGGGAAGTTCTGACCGGAAAAGCCAAATTCGGAATTTTCGGAGATGGTAAGGAGCTTCCACAATTGGCCATGGCCAGATCTTTTAGGGATGGGGATTTTAGAAGTGGCTATTACAGGGATCAAACTTTTATGATGGCTTTGGGACTGCTTTCCCCAAAGGAATTCTTCCATGGTCTATATGCCACAACCGATATAACTAAGGAAACCATGAGTGCCGGAAGGCAAATGGGAGGTCACTTTACCACCTTTAGTCTAAATGAAGATGGAAGTTGGAGAGACCTCACCAAACAAAAAAATAGTAGCGCCGATATTTCTTGTACTGCCGGACAAATGCCGAGATTGCTGGGTTTGGCCCAGGCATCTAAAATATACAGGAACGTAAAGGTTAAAAACAGCGCCAAATTTTCGGATAATGGCAATGAAGTTGCTTGGGGGACCATTGGTAATGCCAGCACGAGTGAAGGTGTTTTTTTTGAAACCATAAATGCTGCCGGGGTATTACAAGTACCAATGGTAATTAGTATTTGGGATGACAACTATGGCATTTCCGTTCATGCGAAACACCAGACCACCAAAGAGGATATATCAAAAATTTTAGTGGGTTTTCAACGGGATAAAGACAATGCTGGCTATGAGATCTTAAAAGTTAAGGGCTGGGATTATACTGCCTTGATACACGCCTATGAAAATGCCTCTGATATTGCCAGGGACGAACATGTTCCTGTAATAATTCATATTACAGAACTAACGCAGCCGCAAGGACATTCTACCTCAGGTTCCCATGAACGGTATAAGAGTGAGGAACGATTGCAATGGGAAAAGGAAAATGATTGTAATAAGCGATACAGGGAATGGATACTGGAAAACAAAATTTCCACCGAAGAGGCGTTAAAAACACTTGAAAAGAATATTAAAAGACAAGTCCGGAGTGCTCGTAAAGAGGCTTGGGAAGAATTTTTGACACCCCATAGGGAACAGAAAAAAATATTGGTGAACTTATTGGAAAATGCTGCGAATTCCAGTATGAACAAAATTTTTATCACCAAATTAAAAAACGATTTAATAGCCATTGAAGAACCTATAAAAAAGGATATGGCTTCCAAGGCCAGAAAGGCGATGCGCTATTTATTGGGCGAAAGCAGCAAGGAAAAAGATCTTCTGGCGGCTTGGACCAGGAATTTTTTGGATGAATCCCAAACCAAGTTCAGTTCCTTTTTGTACAACGAACAAAGCAACAATGCGTTGAGTGTTCCTGAGGTGATCCCTACCTATGATATGGATCCCGAGCTAGTTGATGGAAGAATTATTCTTAGGGACAATTTTGATTCCCTTTTTGAAAGATACTCCCAAGCATTAATTTTTGGGGAAGATAGTGGAACTATAGGTGATGTTAATCAGGGATTGGAAGGATTGCAAAAGAAATATGGGGAACTCCGGGTTGCCGATGTTGGGATTAGGGAAGCAAGTATAATTGGACAAGGTATTGGAATGGCCATGAGAGGTTTACGGCCCATTGCGGAAATTCAATATTTGGATTATATATTTTATGCGCTTTTTACATTGACCGATGATTTGGCAACACTACTTTATAGGACCGTTGGGAAACAAAGAGCTCCATTGATTGTAAGGACCCGTGGGCACCGACTGGAAGGAATATGGCATTCGGGTTCGCAAATGGGTGGATTGATCCACTTATTGCGCGGCATGTACATTCTAGTGCCAAGGAATATGACCAAGGCAGCCGGTTTTTACAATACTCTTATGAAAGGAAACGAGCCGGCCTTGTTGATAGAGAGTTTAAACGGCTATCGCCTAAAAGAGCCCAAACCAAATAATCTTGGGGATATATGTACACCCATCGGAATTGTTGAAGTAGTTAGAGCTGGAAGGGATATTACTTTACTGTCCTATGGTTCTACCCTAAGAATAGTGATGCAAGCCGCTGAAGAACTTAGGGAAGTGGGTATTGATGCCGAAGTTGTGGATGCCCAGAGCTTATTGCCGTTCGATTTACGTCATGACGTACTTAAAAGCGTTAAAAAAACAAATAGGTTGTTGGTTATAGATGAAGATGTTCCAGGAGGCTGCTCCGCCTATCTTACGCATGAAATTATTGAGAAACAAGGTGCATATAAATATTTGGACAGTGCTCCCCAGACCCTTACTGCAAAGGCACATAGGCCGGCATATGCCACAGATGGAGATTACTTTTCCAAGCCTAACGCCGAGGATATATTTGAAAAGGTGTATGCTATAATGCACGAATCCAATCCTACGGATTTTCCTAAATTAAGATAATCGTTGCAGTATTTCTATAGTTTCCATAAAATTGACCACCATAATTCCTTTTGTTTTTAAATAACTAATAGCTACTTTTAACAACTTTAAATCTATAATTTTAACAAACCTATTCCCCCAATGAAAGACCTAGGCCTACTATTTCTACGGATTTCTTCCGCTATTTTAATGATAACCCACGGACTACCTAAATTTCAAAAACTTATTAGTGGTAATTTTGAATTTGGTGATCCCATTGGTATTGGTGCTACCCCTTCCCTATTTCTTGCGGTTATAGGGGAATTTATTTTTCCAATTTTAATTATTATTGGTTTTAAAACACGTTGGGCCACAGTTCCTACTATTATAACCATGTTGGTTGCCACATTTATCGTTCATGGAGCAGATCCGTTCCCTGTAAAAGAAAAGGCCGTTTTATTTTTGGTTGCCTTCATCTCAATACTTATGTTGGGCCCTGGAAAATATAGTTTGGATAAGAAGTAAATCTCACTGCAAAAAACTCTTTTAATTCCCAAGTGCTTCAGGTCCCTCGGATCTATTGTATAAGAGCTATAACCAAGCATTTTATATGAGCAAGGGGGGAATATTTTTCTTGCTCTTAGGCATTGAGCGCCCTAATAAGGCTAGAATATTCTTATCAATAATTCTTTTAGCAAGTCCGCCTGCGAAATGTTGGAACCAACGCCTTTGCCCTTAACATCCAATTCTCTTAAGCTGGAAATAATTTCACTAACGCGCCTCATGGGATAATTTCTTGCCGCCGTCTGAATTTCAGAAACAAAAAACGGCCTTATACCTAGTGCGGAGGAAACACTTTTTGGCGAGTGATCCTTTAAACCGTGATAAGAAAGTAACTGTATAAAAAAGGAGTACAAAAGGGTTATTGTTAGCACAAACGGATTGTCTTTTGGATTCTGGGCAAAATAATTAACAATTCTTGTTGCTTTTTCAACGTCTCTCTCCCCTATTGCTTTTTTAAGTTCAAAATTGTTATAATCCTTACTGATTCCAATATTGGATTCAATGGCTTCTGGATTAATTTCAACACCTTTTGGGACAACCAAACACAACTTCTCAAGTTCCTTATCTATCTTGCCCAAATCGGTACCAAGGAACTCTACCAAAAGATTGGCCGCCTTGAAAGTTATTCCGTAGCCCCTTGAATGCAAGGATTTTTTAATCCATTCCCCTACTTGATTTTCGTAAAGTTTTTTGCCTTCAAATATAATTCCCGATTTTTTAATGGATTTATATAACTTCTTACGCTTATCCAGCTTATTGTATTTATAGCATAATACAAGAATTGTGGAAGGTTGGGGTTGATCTGCATAGGAAACCAGGTTTTCTATGGTGCGGGACAAATGTTGTGCCTCCTTTACAATGACCACTTGTCGCTCCGCCATCATGGGGTATCTCTTGGCGTTGCTAACGATGTCCTCAATCGTGATTTCCTTGCCGTATAGAATAACCTGATTAAATCCACGTTCCTCTTCTGTCAGGACATTCTTTTCTATATACTCCGCTATCTTATCAATATAGTAAGGTTCTTCACCGGTCAGAAAATATATTGGTGCTATATTCCCATTTTTTATATCGCTTACAATTTGTTTTAACTCATCCATCTAAAAAAAATCATCAACTTTGCACAATGCAACCATTAAACTTTCCACCCTATCCCTTTCGATTCAAAAATAGGGAAAATAAAATCTATATTTTTGATGTCATACGCAAAAAATTTGTTGTTTTACAACCTGAAGAATGGGTAAGACAGCACGTAGTGCATAATCTAATTTCGGACAAAAATTATCCTAAAGCGCATATCAACGTTGAAAAGCAACTGCTTATTAATAATCTTAAAAAAAGATATGATGTGGTGGTCTACAATCCAAATGGGAATATTGAGATTCTGGTAGAATGTAAATCACCCAGAACTAAAATTGACCAGGTAGTTTTTGATCAAATTGCCCGTTACAACCTTTTGCTAAAAGCCAAATATTTAATGGTCACCAACGGTATGGATCATTTTTTTTGTAGTATGGATTTCGAGAGGGAACAATATAGTTTTCTTACAGATATTCCAGTTTATAGTCCCAGATAAGAAACATCGGAAATGTCCAATTATTGTTTATAAACCAGGGATTTTGGATAGTGGTTATAAAAATATTCAGCGGCATTTATAAATTATTTCTTTACCTTGCCTACCTAATCAGAACCTCTTAATTTTAGCGCATGCCTGTTGTTTTGGGCATTATATAAAATGTTGAAAATAGCAGTAGTTATACTTAATTGGAACGGAGAATCACTTTTGGAAAAATTTCTTCCCTCCGTAACAGAATTCTCCAAGGAGGCCGATATTTATGTCGCCGACAATGCGTCTACAGATGGTTCTATCGCTTTCCTACAAAAGAAGTATCCAGAAATAAGTGTCATCCAAAACTCGAGCAATGGGGGTTACGCTAAGGGATATAATGATGCTTTGCCTCAAATAGATGCCGATATATATTGCCTTTTAAACTCCGATGTGGAAGTAACCAAGGATTGGCTTACTCCAATAATAAGGGAATTTGAAGACAATCCTTTAGCATCAATTGTTCAACCCAAAATATTGGATTATAAAAATAAAGATTATTTTGAATACGCGGGTGCCGCAGGCGGATTTATAGATAAATTTGGTTATCCCTTTTGCCGGGGACGTATTTTTAATGAATTGGAAACGGATAATGGTCAATACAATGACATTATGGAAATATTTTGGGCCGCAGGAGCATGTTTGTTTATCAAGAAAGAGGTATTCCGGGAACTAAACGGATTTGACGAAGATTATTTTGCCCATCAGGAAGAAATTGACTTATGCTGGAGGGCAAAAAATAAGGGCCATAAAGTTTATTATGTTGGAGCCTCCGAGGTGTATCACCTGGGTGGTTCTACCTTAAATAGTATGAATCCAAAGAAGACCTTTCTTAATTTTAGAAATTCCCTTTATTCGCTAATTAAAAACCTTCCAGTACGAAATATATTGCCAATAGTACTTTTGAGACTTGTTTTGGATGGTCTGGCAGGGTTGAATTTTATTTTTCAAGGCAGATTTAATCATTTCTGGGCAATATTGCGGGCCCATTTTAGTTTTTACAAAAATTTTAGCACCATGTACAATAAACGCGAAAAGGCCTATTTTTCAGCTAATTACTACACTATAAAATCCATTGTTTGGGCTTATTACATAAATCATGTAAAAATTTTTAACAATTTAGTAAAAGATTAACTAAATTGGTCTCGCAAAATATTGCGTTTTACATAATTTTGCCATCATTAAAACGAACCTATTAAATTATAAATTATTAATTCTATTATCATAACTATGAGAAAAATCATTTTAGGCTGTTTAGGTATTACCCTTTTGTTGTCTTCGTGTGTGTCGCAAAAGAAATATGCGGATATGGAAGCCAAAGCAAAAGAAGCACAAGATTTATTAAATTCCGCGACAGTTAAATTAAACACATGTTTAGAAGATAAAGCTGCTGCAACTTCAAAAATGCAGACTTTGGAAGATCAGAATGCCTTCCTTAAAGCCAACAATCAAGACTTGATAAATAATATGGGTAACCTTACCACTCTTACAAGTAAAGGTGCCGATAACTTGGAAAAATCCTTGGAAAGTCTAAAAGAAAAGGACTTAACGATAAGAAAGCTTAACGATGCCATTACTAGAAGGGATTCTGTAAACTTGTCTTTGGTACAAAGTTTAAAAGGTGTTCTTGGAAACTTGGATGATGAGGATATTGAAATCAGTGTAGAAAAAGGAGTTGTTTTTGTTTCTATTTCTGACAAACTTTTATTTAGAAGCGGTAGCTTCAATGTAACCAATAGAGCTAAAGAAATTTTAGGTAAGGTTGCTCAGGTAGTTAACAACAAGCCAGATTTCGAATTTATGGTTGAAGGTCATACCGATACTGATCCATACAACAGTGGAGTTTTATATGACAACTGGGATTTAAGTGTGAAACGTGCTACTTCAGTTGTACGTATTTTACAAAAAGATTACGGTGTTGATCCAAGGCGTATGACTGCTGCAGGAAGAGGAGAATATATTCCTGTATCCGATGTAGCTGATAAAGCTAAAAATAGAAGAACACGTATTGTTGTACTTCCAAAAATTGATCAATTCTACAGTATGATCGAAGAAGGAATGAAAGATCCTAAGATCAACTAAGAATAACGTATTCAAATTAAAAAGCGACCTTAACGGTCGCTTTTTTTTTGTTCAATATTCAATTGGAAAACTTTCTTTGTTCTTAAAATATATCCAAACTCCCCTTTCCTTCCCTAACCACTATGGGTTCATCTTCGGATAGATCTATTACTGTAGAAGCCGTATTGTCCCCATAACCGCCATCAATAACCACATCTACCAGATTTTTCCATTTTTCATAGATCAATTCCGGATCGGTAGTATATTCCAATAGCTCATCCTCATCGTGAATGGAGGTTGAAACGATAGGGTTACCCAAAGCTTCAACCAAGGTCCTGGCAATGGAATTATCAGGCACACGGATACCTACTGTTTTTTTCTTTTTGAATTCTTTGGGTAGATTATTGTTTCCGGGAAGTATAAAGGTATAAGGTCCTGGTAATGCCCGCTTTAGAATTTTAAAGGTGGAGGTATCTATTTGTCTTACGTAATCCGAAAGGTTACTAAGATCGGCACATATAAAGGACCAATTAGCCTTTGCCAATTTTACTCCTTTGATCCGCGCTATTTTTTCCAAGGCTTTGGTATTGGTAATATCGCATCCCAGGCCGTACACGGTATCTGTTGGATAAATAATTAAGCCCCCTTTACGCAAAACATCCACCACCCTCTTAATTTCCTTAGGATTAGGATTTTCAGGATAAATTTTAATAAATTCAGACATATTATTGGTTCAAAATAAACGTTATCAATTTAAGAAATAATGTTTTATGAATAAGTTTCCGTTTATCATACTTCTTGGATTACTCTTTGTAATAATCAATTCCTGTGCGGAAGATCCTATTGTAATCGACACTGGCCCATTGGTAGCCAAAAACATGGTCGATTTGGAATATGGTTCCAATTCACTTCAAAAATATGACATTTATCTTCCAAAAAATAGGAGCATTGAAACTAAAATTCTCATTTTGATACATGGAGGTGGATGGAATGCTGGCGAAAAATCCGAAATGAATGCCTTTAAAGATTTTATAAGGGAACAATTACCGAACATAGCAGTGGTAAACATGAATTATAGATTGGCCGATGAGAACAATCCGCCATATCCTATGCAAATCGATGACATTCACCAATTAGTTCAGGAATTATCCGACAGAGCTCAAGAATTTCAAATATCCACAGAGATCGGATTTATTGGTGCTAGCGCAGGGGCACACCTTTCTTTATTATGGAGCTACGCACACGACACCAAAAAACAGGTGAAGATGGTCTGTAGCATTGCAGGGCCTACAAATCTTTTGGACGAGGCATATATAAATACACCCAATCAAGAATTGAGGACCTTGTTAGATCAATTTGGGAATGATCCAGAGGTTTTGGAAGAAGTGAGTCCGTTGTACCAGGTAAAATCTACTTCTCCAGCAACCCTATTGTTTTATGGAGCACAGGACCCTTTAATTCCAAATTCCCAAGGAATAAGCCTAAGGGATAGATTAATGGAATTGAACGTAGAGCATCAATTTACCTTATACCCTAACGGTGGCCATGGCTGGGTGGGATTGGATCTGTGGGATACTTCCATTAAATTAAAGGCTTTTATCCAAGAGCATTTATAATTATCCTCAAACAAAAATAGTCCACTTGGGACTCTTCAGAATCAAAGTACCTCCAACTTGGCGAACCTTAGTAAAAGTTTTTTAATGTCTCCCTTATCAAATTTAATTTCAGCTTTCCTGTCATTTCCTACCCCTTCAATTTTTATAACCTGTCCCCTACCAAATCTAGTATGGTTTACTAGGGAACCTTCTGATAAATTGGGGTCTACCGAATTGGTGTTTCCCACGGGAGTACTTAGTTCCGGTTTTAGTTTACGCAGTTTTCGTAACTGATTTTCATTGGGCTTAACACCACTGGGAGGTGTGCCCTGTAAGGGTTTGTTCTGTCGTAATTTGCTTCTATCAACATCGCCGAAAATATCAACATCAATTAAGGGAGTGTATCTGGATCTCAGGAGAGGTGTGAGGTTTTCAACATATTTTTCATCAATTTCCTCAATAAATCTGCTTGGTTCTGCATCTACCAATTTGCCCCAACGATATCTATTCTGGGTATATGTTAAATATGCCTGCTTTTCTGCCCTAGTAAGGGCCACATAAAACAAACGCCTTTCCTCTTCCAATTCACTCCTGGTATTCATGCTCATGGCAGAAGGGAAAAGATCTTCTTCCATCCCGACTATATAGACATGCGGAAACTCCAGGCCTTTTGCCAAGTGAATGGTCATTAAGGCTACGCGGTCATCATCTCCGGTATCCTTATCCAGGTCCGTTGCCAGTGCCACATCCTCCAAAAACTCGCCTATATCCCCTTTGGCATCTGCCAATTCTTTTTGTCCTTCTACAAAATCCTTGATACCGTTCAACAATTCCTCAATATTCTCCATCTTGCCAATTCCCTCTGGAGTACCATCTTTTTTGAATTCCAGCAATACTCCGGATTTTTTGGCAACATGTTCTGCCAAGGTAAAGGCATCGGCACTTTCATTCATAATCTGAAAGCTCTTGATCATGGCCACAAAGTCTCCCAGTTTTCTTTTGGTACCGGAATTTATCTTTAAATCTATCCTTTCAAGGTTATCCATAACCTCAAAAATTGAACGATTGTAGTGATTTGCGGCAACGGTAAGTTTGTCCAAAGTGCTCTGTCCAATACCACGTGCCGGAAAATTTATAATACGTTTAAGCGCCTCCTCATCCTTTGGATTGATAACCAATCTCAAATAGGATAGCACGTCCTTGATTTCTTTACGCTGATAAAAGGAGAGTCCACCATAGATCCTATAAGGTATATCCCTTTTTCTAAGGGCATCTTCAATGGCCCTTGATTGTGAGTTGGTCCTGTACAAAACAGCGAAATTGCCATTGGGTAATTGACTTTGCATTTTATTTTCAAAAATAGATCCAGCTACAAATCTACCTTCCTCCGCATCTGTAGGGCTACGGTGAACCTTTATTAAAGGACCTTCGTCATTGGAGGTCCACACCACTTTTTCCAATTGATTGGTATTTTTGGCAATTATGGAATTGGCGGCATTCACGATATTTTTAGTGGACCTATAGTTCTGTTCCAATCGGTACATCCCCACATTGTCATAATCTTTTTGAAAATTTAGAATATTGCTAATGTTTGCACCCCTAAAGGAATATATACTCTGGGCATCATCCCCTACCACACAAATATTCTGAAACCTGTCCGATAGTGCCTTGACGATCAAATACTGGGAATGGTTGGTATCCTGGTACTCGTCTACAAGAATATACCTAAACCTATCCTGGTACTTGGCCAAAACTTCGGGGAATCTTGTGAGCAGTTCGTTGGTCCGCAACAGTAGATCATCAAAATCCATGGCACCGGCCTTAAAGCAGCGATCCACATAGTTCTGATAAATCTCTCCCATCCTAGGACGCTTGGCCATAGCATCTGCCTCTACCAAATCCGGATTGTTATAATAAGCCTTTACGGTAATGAGACTATTTTTATAGGAAGATATTCTATTTTGTACCTGCTTATATTTATAAATATCCTTGTCCAAGCCCATCTCCTTTATGATAGCGGATAGAAGTCGCTGGGAATCCTGTGTATCATAAATGGTGAAATTGGAAGGATAGCCCAATTTGTCGCCATCGAATCGCAATAGCTTCGCGAAAACGGAATGAAAAGTACCCATCCATAGGTTTTTGGCTTCAGAGGTACCCACAATATCTGCAATACGCTTCTTCATTTCCCTAGCGGCCTTGTTGGTAAAGGTCAACGCCAAAATGTTAAAGGAATCCACTCCCTGGCTCATTAAATAAGCAATGCGGTATGTCAATACCCTTGTCTTACCGGAACCGGCCCCTGCAATCACCATCAAAGGCCCGTTCTTATGCAAAACAGGAGCCTTCTGGGCTTCATTTAATTCGTTAATATAGTTCTCCAAAACGTATGTAGATATTAAGCTCGTTACGATCGGTGAATTTAACCATAAATAGCCTTATCAAAAAATCAACTTTAATATTTGTGATAATCCAACCGAGTTAATAGTTCTATTTTGAATATATTTATCCTACAAATCCAATTTTACGAAAAACAGCACTTTTTATGATGTTGCTCATCTGTAAAATTATTGAAAACTAGGTTCAGTGTTTAAGACAATGAAGTCTTGGACATCTAAAATTTTAAATCCCATTTAGTAATATGAAGTTATATTTAATTATCCCAATGCTTTTATGGTGTTTAAATTCCTCGGCTCAGAAATATAATTTTGAAAAGGAATATAAGGGTATTGAACCAAAGGTAATAGATTGGAGGAGGGATTTTCACCAAAATCCGGAATTATCCAACAGGGAGTTCAAGACCGCTGAAAAAATAGCATCACATCTGAAATCCTTAGGGATAGAGGTACAAACAGGAGTTGCCAAAACTGGGGTTGTAGGTGTATTAAAGGGCAATAAAAATGGAAAGGTAATCGCTTTAAGAGCCGATATTGATGCCTTACCGGTTACCGAAAGAAACGACCTTCCGTTTAAATCTACTGTGACATCCGAATTTCTAGGGCAAGAGGTCGGTGTTATGCACGCCTGTGGTCACGATACCCATACAGCTATCCTTATGGGGGTTGCAGAAATTCTGTCCAAAAATAGGGACAAGATTAAGGGTACCATTAAATTTATTTTTCAACCTGCCGAAGAAGGTCCTCCTCCAGGGGAAGAAGGTGGAGCCTTATTAATGGTCAAGGAAGGGGTTCTTAAAAATCCGGATGTGGATGCTATTTTTGGACTTCATATTAACTCTGCTACGCCAGTTGGCGTTATTAGGTATAAATCTGAAGGACTAATGGCGGCAGTGCAACGATTCGTTATAAAGGTAGAGGGAAAACAAACCCATGGCTCACAACCTTGGAAGGGTATAGACCCCATTCTTATCAGCGCCAAGATAATAGATGGCCTACAGACCATTATCAGCAGGGAAGTTGACCTTACCAATGAAGCAGCGGTTATAAGTGTGGGCAAGATTACAAGTGGTGTCCGTTTTAATATTATCCCTGAAAGTGCGGAAATGATCGGAACCATAAGAACCTTGGACTATGACATGCAAAAACAGATTACCGAGAGAATGAAAGAAATGGTACCTGACATTGCCAAAGCCTATGGCGGTACAGCGACTATTGAGATAAAAAGTAATACGGACATTACCTTTAACAATCCCGAACTGGTAGTAAAAATGCTACCTACTTTAAAAAGGATTGCGGGCCAGGATAATGTGCAAATCCAAAAAGCTGTAACCGGTGGCGAGGATTTCTCTTATTTTCAAAATGAGGTACCGGGATTCTTCTTTTTCTTGGGAGGAATGACTCCGGGAAATGCGGCGTCTTTTCCACATCATACGCCCGACTTCAGCATAGACGAAAATGGAATGATCCTTGGGGTAAAGGCACTCACAGAAATGAGTTTGGACTTCCTGAACAACTAAAAACTCTGTAAAACAAATGGGGAAGCCCAATTTAATATAGTGGTATACGGATTTTGCAGTCTTTATGTAGCATTTTAAAAGTACCTTCCAACAAAAGAATAGTGTTTAGCGGAAATTGAAAATGAGGTTTTCCACAAAAGAAGCATGGTCTTTGATATAGCTAAATGTGGATAATATCCAATTGAACTGTCACTTTTCCCAACTTAGGGATATAATATGACCGCAGGCCCTTTTCTACCTTAGAATATCTCTATAATTGCCCTTATTTGGGAGGGAAAGAGTTAATGCACAAATAAGATTGGCCCTTATTTAAATATAATCTTAATTTTGCATGAAAAATAAATTGCATATCCTTGCAGTAAATCAACTAATTAAAAGTACCGGAACATTCAAATAAACAAATTTTATCTATGAAAAGAATTTTTACCATTCTAGTTTTGTTAATGTACACATCCATTTCACAGGCACAGAGCAAAAAGGATCTTATTCTGGAGGTAGATGGTCTAAGATCTCAGTTAAGGGAGTCTGAAACAGCTCTATCAGAATCCAAACGCCAAGAAAGAATTGCTTCGGCAAAAGTGGAGTCGTACGAAGCACAGGTAAATGAACTTAAGGAAACAAATGCCAACCTATTAAAAAACTTAAACAGTTTTACGGAAGCATCAAACAAGAGATCTGACCATATTAATAGTACCCTTGAGAGTCTTGTTAAAAAGGAAGCTCAATTAAGAATCATCAATGATGCACTGAGCAGCCACGACTCTATAACCTTAGCTGTTTTTACCCAATTTAAGCAGACTTTGGGCAGTGATCCCAAGATAACCGTTAGTAATGGTGCCGTAGCGGTGGTAATGGACAACAGTTATATATTTGGGGAGAACTCCAAGAATTTCAAAGTACAGGAAAAGGCAGAGGCCATTATTGCCAATATTGGAAGTGTTTTAAAAGCCAACCCAACAATGGATATTCAAATTGTAAGCAATAGCAATTTGGTGGAATCCAAGGATAATAAATTGAATAACTGGGAAATTGGAACCCAACAAGCTGCTACCGTAGCCCGTATTTTGGAAAGTAAATATCAAATAGAGCCCAAGCGAATCATCGCCACTGGGAAATCGGAATTAGGACTTTACAGTATTGAAACTGCCACCGAAATCATTGTACAACCAAGATTTTATGAATTCTTTAAATTGGTAAAGGAGAGCATGAAATAATTCTTGATAACTCTTTAAACCGTCTGGAAAGTATTATGGTGAATTATATTCACCTCCCTATAGGAAGGTCAATTCAACAAACGATAAAACAAAACAGATGAAAAGTCCCCACAATTTTAAAAGCGCTTCTTAGCGCTTTTTTTTATGACCTGGGCGAGATTAAACTAAATATACTTATGACGGCTAAAATTTTGAAACCTACCATAATTTTTAAGGGAATAAGCCGTTAAATAATCAACAAACCAAAAAACACCAATACAAAATGACTGGAGAGGAAATTTTTCAACTATTTGCCTATTTGTTGCCCGCTGTTGTAACCGGAGTGGTTGCTTTTTACTTTTTTAGATTGCATACAAGAAACGAAGAAGGAAGAAGACGTTACCTACTTCATAAAGACAGCCAGAAAAACACACTGCCCATTAGATTACAAGCTTACGAAAGAATGGCCCTATTTCTGGAGCGAATTGCAATTCCTAGTTTGGTGGTAAGGGTAGGACCAAAAAATAGCAATAAAAATGATTATGAAAATTTGTTGATCAAAAGTATCGAAAATGAATTTGAGCATAACTTATCCCAGCAAATCTATATGACGGATGAATGTTGGAATATTATTAAGGCGGCAAAAAGTGCCACCATACAAATGATCAGGAAGGCTGGTATGAGTGAATCCGATTCAGCAGACAAACTCCGTGAGGACATTCTAAATGAAACTATGGAGAAAAGTTCTCCTTCAGGAACTGCTTTGGCCTACGTTAAAAAGGAAATTGGGGAATTATGGTAACTAAAAATTACCTTAACCAACGCTAGAAAATTTTTCCTCGGCGTACTTATACCCTTGTTGCCACCATAGACGCATAAGTTTTTTATTAAAAACCAAGGAGTTTTCAGTTAATTTAGTGGGGGTGTAATATAAATTTAATTGCACCCCATTATGTTTTGCCGCCAATACCCCTTCAGAAATGTCGTGATATTCTATCTGGTCCAAAACAAAACCATAAATACTCAACATAAGTGAGAAAGGATTTCTGCCCAAAACCTTGTTGTGTTCCATGTTTTCGGACTCTAATATAATGGCATCTATCTCAGTAGCTCCCCTTCTAATGGCCTCCCTAATGGGTACAACGCATCCCAGGCCACCGTCACCGTATTCAAATCCATCTCTTTTTACCAAGGACATAAAAGGAATGTAGTTGCACGAAATCCAAATCCAATCACAGAAATCATCATAGGAAAAATCCTTAATGGATTTATACTCTATCCTGTTTTTGGAAAGGTTGGAAACCGTCACCACCACATCTTTGTCACCTTTTTTCAACTTCCGGAATTCCCCTTCACTAAAATTCTTTTTAATGGTCCTTCTCAATGCCTTGCTTTCCCCAAAAGTACGCTTGCTCTTTACAAATTGAAGAAAGGTGTTTAGAAAATTTATGGAGACATATTCCCTATCACCTTTTTTTCGAACTACAAATGGATTAAGGCTAAAGATGGAACGTTGGTTAACATTGGTATAAATATCATGTAGTTTGCCAATTTGGTTCAGGGCCAATTGAGGAATTAATAGACTGCCGGTGGAGGTACCCACCAAAACATCATATTCCCGTTTTTCAACTTCCATTAGGTATTGGGCCACGCCACCTGCAAAGGCTCCTTTGCTCCCTCCCCCACTAATTACCAATGCCTTCATAGAATTCCAGTCTCTATTGGGTTGGTTTCGGAGTTTTTGTGCTTGGCAAAATTAAAGCCACTTTCCCACCAAACCGTCATTTTTTCCTTTTCAAATATAAGGGAGTTGGTAGTGAGTACAGTAGGCGTATAATAGAAATTAATGATGGCATCATTATGGTTGGCAACAAACTTGCCTATCCTAATATTTTGTTGCTCTATTCTGTCCAGCATAAAGGCAAACATACTTGTAAGTAGTGAAAATACATTCTTGGAGGGCATTCTATTTAATTGTGTAACCTCTGTTTGCAAAATTATGGCATCCACTACTTTTGCCCCTCTTCTAATAGCCTCTTCAATAGGAACCATACTACCCAAGCCACCATCAGCATATTCACATCCATTTTTCTTTACCAAGGTCATAAAGGGGGTATAATTGCAGGAAACCCAAATCCATTCACAAAATTCCTCATAAGTACAATCATTGATGGACTTATACTCTACCTGGTTTAAAGACAAATTGGATACGGTAACCACTATATCCAAGGGGCCACTTTTTAAATGCTCAAATTCCTCGATAGAAATGGTATTCTTGATCAATTCAAGTAAATTATGACTTTCTCCAAAGGTCTTGCTTCCCCTGAAAAAATTTTTCATCACATTTATATGATGGATCCCGATGGTCTCTATGCCATACTTCTTCTTTATCACAAAGGGACAATTACTAAAAATATTATCTTGATTTACCGAAGTATACACCTGCCTAATTTTTTCAATTTTTTGTAGGGCGAGATGGGAAATCAGGAGACTCCCTGTAGAAGTACCTAAAAACAAATCGTAATTGTGGTTCAATTCTTGCATCAGGTATTGGGCTACGCCACCGGCAAATGCACCCTTACTACCACCACCAGAAATTACCATTGCTCTCATTCCGAAATCAGTTTGTTGCTAATATAACGCAATTCCTCCTTATTAAATTTTACGCTCAATCTATCTATTCTATCCCTATATTCCTTTTTTTCCAAAAGTTCGTCCAACAATGAACGGGCATATTTTCTAAATTGCCAAGAATGATGCTGGGTTGCATCTACAAGATCCAATAAATTATGGTCTGAAAAACCTATTAATTGAGCTAAGAATTGAAAGGCCCCTTGCCGCACTTCATTGGAGTAAATTGGGGAAGTATACCCACTAAGTTCAGAGTAGTACACGTTAGTGCTATTGGATTCATAATCCTTGGTGAGCAAGGCCAGGGTGAGCCATAATATGCGAATGTTCTTATTTGAAAAGCCAATGATGCCTCTTGTCCTATTCAAGTACTTTTCCCTTTCATTTGGGTAATTTATCCAAAGTTTGTACAGCATTTCTTCTTTGGTAATATAACTCCCATCATCCAGCAGTGATTCATATTCAGATTTTAGATCCAATGGCAACTGTACTATGGAAGTGGCCAATGCTTGCCGAACTAGAACACTTTCACTCCCTAACACTTCCCCTATAAAATCCTGAGATAGGGATTTGAAATAGGTTTTAATTATTTTGGCCTTTAACTGATCGGAATGTGTGCTTTCCCAATACTTTTTGATGATGGATTCGTTGTCCATGCTACTGGTCATCATATCTTTTTGAAGTTCAAAAAAAGTTTTTAGATCCTCGGATTCACTTACAAGAATCTTTTTTGCTTCATCGAAAGGAAAAACTTTATCAACCAACCATCTATTTCTAAAAGCTGTCAAGTCATGGCCAGCGCTCCCCTCCATTTCCTTCAGGAAATTATCTATTGTTACATTTTTAAACCCGTACTTTTTTAAATACCGTTGAATCCCTTGCCTAAAATCCTTCTCCCCTATTTCGTTCCTTAAAATGTTTAGGGCCCATGCACCTTTTTCATAAAAGGTAAGGCTACCCGCTTTTGGATCAGTGAGGGCCTCCCCCATATTCTTATTGGATAGTTCCTTCAATTGGATAGCGGTTTCGTACAATTTCCAATAGTAATATTCCTTGCCAAAAAGCTCTTTCTCGGTCAATAAGGCATAATAGGTAGCAAAACCTTCATGAAGCCAGTGACTACTGCCATCCACTTCGGTAACCAGATTACCAAACCACTGATGTGCCATCTCATGGGCATTTACATTTACAAAGTTCCTGTCAACAAAGGCAATGGAATCCATTACATAGGAATCTGAAAAAATAGTGGTTCCCGTATTTTCCATACCCGAGTATAAAAAGTCCCTAACAGGTATCTCCTTGTAATTCTGCCACGGATAGGGCACTCCTATTTCCTTTTCCAAATAATCAAATATCGCAGTAGTATATCTATAAGTTGGTTCCACCAAAGCACTATCACTTGGGTAAAAATAGAGACCAATGGGAATCCCGGAATCGGATTTAACCTCTTTCTTATGGTAATCGCCAATAGCAAAAGCCAATAAATAGCTGCTCATTGGATGGTCCATATTAAAACTCCATTTTTTGAGTCCGTCCTGTTCTTTGGTTGCCACCAGGGCACCATTGGCAATTACTTCGTAGGTCCTATCAAAGCTGATATCCAGATCATACTCTACTTTTTCGGTCATATCATCAAAACTGGGAAGCCAGTGACTGGTATATTTTCCTTGACCTTGGGTCCAGACCTGCTCGTTGCCAAGCAAGTCGTCTTTCCAACCTAAAAAATAAACGGTCTGTTTGGGATTGGCAGTATAGGTTATATCCAAGGTATAGGTTTTATTGGTCTTAAAACGTTTATGAACCACTACTTTTTTGCCGTTGTTAGTAGTCTTGACCTTTTTGTTGTTGAGTTTGACCTCTATTAGATTTATATTTTGGGCATCGAGAAAAACGGTATCCACCTTTTGTAGGACCTTCAATTTGTAGGTTACAGAACCCGTAATGGTTTCGCCCTTGGGGTCTATTTTAATATCTACTTTTCCTTGAATAAAATCTACCTTGTCCTGTTGTTGGGCAGAAAGTATAAGGCTTGTCAGAAAAAGAAAAACAAAAACAAAAAGGTAATGCTTCATACTTCAAATATAAGGCCTTGATATTGCCTATTTAAATTAATTATGGCTTACAGACTATAATTTTTTAAGCAGAGCCTGTGCCTTATTATATTCATCGGCCATTGGAGGTATCTCAACCAAAACCAGCTTACATTTATTGTAATTCTTTTGTTTTAAAAGTCCCAAGGCCTTTTGCCATAAGGCTTCATTATTATAAACCGAACTGCCAGCGGCAACTTTATCCAAATCTTTATATGCATTGGCGTAAGCCTCAGTTTCAATTTGGGCAATACCCCTATATAACAACAATTCCTGATTATTGGGATCATTGTTCAATAGTTCGTTTAAATAAGAAGTAGCCTCTTCAAACGACTTGTTATTGAACGCATTCTCTGCTTTTTTGGCGATAAGGTCTCCACTACTTCTCTGTACCAAGGAAATAGAAGGATAGGATGCAAAATCATTATACTGTGGATGATCATTGTCCATTAGAAAATAACCTCCGATTGTTATCAACAGTGCAATTGCAGCTGCGTATTTCCAAATTTCAGTCTTGTAGCTGGAGGGTGCTTTTTTGGTAAAATGCTCCTTACTTATATTTTCTAGATTATTTTCAAACGCGTTAAAATCCTCCTGGTCGGAGAATTTTTCAGTCAAGTAGGCCGAAGTTTCCTTGTAGGCTTCAAAAGATTCCGCAAAGGATGTATCATCCAACAAACGCGTCTCAAACGTCTTTTTAGCTGCCGGATCAAGGGTGTTGTCGAGATATGCGTCGTATAGTTCTAAATCCAATTCGTTCATGATATTAGGCTTTTAGGTTTTTATATTCCGACGATTCCTGCACCATTCGTGTCAATTCGCCAATGCACAAAGATTTCTTTTTTCGGGCATAGGCATAGCTTACTCCTAGTTTTTGCGCCACTTCCTCCATCGATTTTATTTCGAAGGTTGATTTTAATAGATCTTTACAGGCATCCCCTAGTTTTTGAAACATGCGATTGAACAACAACTTCTTTTGTTGTTCAATATCAAATTCATCGGCCAGTTGCAGCGTATCGTCATTTATAGATACAACCTCTTCGTTTATTGTTACCTCCTTTAAAGAACTTTTTTTGATTTCGTTCAACCATCGCCGTTTACAAAGCAGGAAGAAATAGGCGTCGAACGGACAGGTCAACTGCAATCCTTTATGTTTGGCCTGATTATAAATAGCAACCAACACCTCCTGAACAACATCTTTTGCAGCATCCTCATTACCACTATTTTTATTTATATACCCCACAACCTTTGGTACAAAGCGATCATAGATGCTTTTAATCACCAAAGGACTGTTCATCAATAAACCCTCTATGTACTTCTGATCGGGATGGATGCTTGATCCTGCCATGAATTGAAAATTTTGCCTAAAATAAGAAAACTCTGGGTTCCTTTTTTGTAAAATAGAATATCAACTCTACAAAGCTTTTAGAATCCCAGCCATTCTCGTTTCAACTCTGTTATAGTATTCTTTTTTAGGTATAAGCCATGTTGTCCTACGAAATAATTTAATAATTGATAAAAGAGTCCCTTGGTAGCGCCAAAAAAATCTTGGCATCCTAAATAAAACCTAATAAAATGAAAATATTTTAATCCAATGGGGTAACAAATTCCAAAGCAAATGGATATAAGGGTGAACAATAAAAAATTCATTCTTAACAAAAAATAATAATCATGAAAAATTCAAAACAAATTTTAGGACTTTTTTTAATGACAGCGGCTTTGATGACAAGTTGCCAAAAAAATGAAAATGGTGATAACGATATTTCCAACATTATAATTGAACGGGCTACTCCCCAAGGTTTTACAGATCTTAAGGCTACCGCCTTGGAAAATCTAAAACAAAACTTTCATGTCGATGTAGATGGCTCCGGAACATTCACGACCCAAAAAGGAGTTGAGATAACTATTAACGGAAGCTGTTTGGCCAATAATGGTAATGCCGTTACAGGGATGGTAGATGTAGAAGTAATAGAACTTTTTGAAAGAGGTACTATGTTGGTCACCAATAAAACTACTATGGGTCTTTCTCCTACAGGAGGCAAGGAACTTTTGGTTACAGGAGGTGAATTCTTTATTGAAGCAACGCAAAATGGACAGGTGTTACAACTTATTTGCCCTATGCAAGTTCTCGTTCCTACGGCGCTTACAGGAGGTGATGATAATGGAATGACTTTATGGGACGGCATCATAGGTATGGATTGTGACCTTGAAACTGGATGTGATGACGTTACCTGGGTAGAACAAAAGCGTGATGGCCAAGGAGCGGGTATAGACATTGGTCAAGGGGCTGCAGGGCAATCATTATATGCGGCCTTTTTCAGCAATTTCGGTTGGACAAATGTTGACCGTTTTTGGAGTGACCCTAGACCTAAAACCAAGTTATGGGCTGCAGTACCTGAAGGTTTTGACAATGGGAACTGTGCGCTTTATCTGTCCTATAATGGGGAAGCAGGTTCATTGGCCAATTTGGACGCCTATGATTCTGAGACTGGATTATTTTCCGAGCATACCGGAATAATTCCAATTGGGCTCGAATGTCATGTCATCTTTATTAGTGAGGAAAACGGCAATTGGGTGTATGCCATCAACCCGGTTACAATAATTGCAGATGGAACTATAGTTATTGAAGAGAGCGACTTAAGCACGACCACAGAGAGCCAACTGATCACGATGATAAACGCTTTGCCATAACAAATCCTATATATAATAAGGGATGACTTTTTTATAAATCATCCCTTTAATTATGTGCACACCACAAAAAACAAAAATTAGTTTAAGAAATAGGGTAATAAAAATAAAGTACTGTTGATATAGGAATCTAAGACAATAAATAATACAAATTTTAAAATAACCCATTATGAAAAAATTGATGATAATATTAGTTCTCGGAATTGTTTCCTGTACTCCCGACGATGGTGACCCCACAGTGTTTTGCGATAATTCTACTTCTGAATTCCAAGCATTATATCAAAATATGATTACATCCGGTCATACGGACACAGTAACTTATGATACGGAAATACATGAATACACTTTTGAGCTTGCTACAACCGAAGAGGTATGTGAAATAGGCTATCAAAGTCAAACTGGTATTGCAACTACACCCTATGTAATAGAAATAGTGGACAACATTACATCAACTATTATATATTCGGGTTCCCACACCTTCTCTGCGACAGGAACATCATATGTAGCACCTTTGGCTACTATCACTTTACAAGCGGGAACCTCGTATACCATAAAACGGATTCAAACAAATTGGGGAGCCAATATTGGAAACACTATTGGACGATTGGCCACGACAAACACCATGAGCTTTCCCTATACATATGGTATAATAACCATTACAGGTTCAAATTTTCATCAAAATGGCGGACCGGCCATCGACTTTGGAGTGCCCTATATTGATATAATCTTTAAATAAATTATAAAAAAGGGGTAACAAAACTAAAGACCGGTTTATATAAGGATGTAAAACAAAAAATAAACAAATTTTAAAACAATCAATTATGAAAAATACTAGAAAATTATTCGGAATGCTAGCACTGGCGGTTATAACATTGGCCAGTTGTTCAAGGGAAGAAGGAGATCAAACAGACGAACAGGGAGTACCGTTCCAAGCTGCCACACCTCAGGCATTTGCAGGAGTTAAATTGGATGCCCTGGCAGAATTGACCCAAAATTTTCAGTTCGATGCTTCTGGAATGGGAGTTTTTACCACCGAAAATGGAACCCAAATAAGCATTAATGGTGCTTGTTTAACAAAAAACGGGAATGCCGTTACTGGGCAGGTAGCTGTTGAAATTGTAGAACTCTATGATAGGGGCAATATGTTGTTGACCAACAAAACAACAATGGGTAGGACGATGGATGGAGGAAAAGATATTCTGATTTCCGGGGGTGAATTTTACGTAAACGCCACCCAAGGAGGTGAACAATTGACCTTAGGTTGTAATATGCAGGTAATTATACCGGTTGATTTAACCGGTGGTGCCGATAACGCAATGTCATTATGGAAAGGAACAGTAGGAGAAGATTGTGATGCTACCATTGGCTGTGACGATATTGTTTGGGATGAAATTCGTGATGAAGAAGGAAATATGCCTGGAATCGAAATTGGAAAAGGTATAACACAAGGAGATGCCTATTACACCTTTTTCCAAGAATTCGGATGGACCAATGTTGACCGTTTTGCTAGCGACCCCAGACCAAAAACCGGACTCTTGGTTGATGTACCTGAAGGCTTTGATGAAGAAAATAGTGCCGTTTATATCTCCTATGATGGAGAACCAAATGCCCTTGCCTTTTTGGATAAATATGATGATGATCTAGAATTGTTTTCAGAGCACTATGGTCAAATACCTATTGGATTGGAGTCACACGTCATCTTTGTAAGTGAAGACGATGGAAACTGGTTATATGCCATAAAAGGGGTAACGATTGTGGACAATGGGACAATTACCTTTGATTTAACGGAAACGGCAACAGCATCGGATACCCAGCTTAAAGCCTTGATAAATAATTTACCATAGCAATTAGGCAGACATTATATATTGAAATGGTTTTGAATTATATTTCAAGAATGGTGGCCAGAGAAGGCCACCATTCTATAATTCGCTAATCCCGCAAAAGAATTTTAACATATACCAAAGAGTTATAGTAAACGTTAGGTACTTGGGAGTTTTAAATGTTAAACCCAATTTCGCTCCAATGCAAAAACAACTCACATTACTTTTTCTGTTATTTTTCGGATCAATTGTCCATGCCCAAGAAACGGTTGCCAAGGATACGGTAGTGCGTTACGCCAATATAGGGTATGATGCCAAGGGCAATGAGGTGTCATTTCTTTCCGACACCCCACCTTTACAGCAAATAGCTGGTGCGCCAAAAGCCTTTTACAGTTATTATTGGGAGTTTGGGGATGGCACTTATAGTACTGAAAAAGACCCAAAACATACCTATAAAAAAACGGGTAGCTATGAGGCAAGACTTTGGGCCACCAACAATTATGATACTGGGAAACCACCGGCCACAAGACCCCAAAAGGTGGTCATTAATGAAATTACAAAGTCCGCAGACGATCTAGCTACGATGACCGACGATTTCATGTTGAAACGCAATCGTGAACCAATGATCGATGAAGAAATGGTCATGATCGTAAGCTACAAGAACACCAACAATTACACCTCTTCAGGTAACATTCATCTGTTTTATAACGAAATGGCGTTTAAGAACGATAACTTCTTAGAACCTGAAATTAGGATGCATCACGGTGAAAGTTTGATTCCGATGGATGTAATGGTCTACAATAAGGACGATAATCCAACTAATTCCTTTTTGGCTTCCATAGAAAACGAACTGGATTCCTATAGCACCCAGCCACAGGATTCCACAATAAGAACCAACCTTCCTTTAAGTTTGGAGGAAGCTAAACAAGTCTATCGCTCGCAAAAATCAATTTCATTTGAGCATATGCAGCCCGGTGAAGAAAGAAATGTGTTTTTAACCATGCGCACAGCACCCGAAATGATAAAGGATACCAGTGCTATTATTTCGGTTAGAGGTATTTACGTACCCGATAATAATTACGGAGACCATACTGTAAAAGATATGGAAATGGAAATCGTGACCTCGCACGACCCCAATAAAATGTCCTCGAACGGGGTATTGATGAATTACCGATTGGTTCGATTTAAGACCTTGAAATACAAGATCAAATTTCAGAACAACGGGGAGGGACCAGCACGTACCATCAGACTGGAAACGGATATTCCGGAAATGTTGGATATGTCTACCTTAAAGTTGGAGGACCAATATCCGGCCTGCCCCATTTGTCCGAAAGAACCGGTACGTTACAGTTGTTTGGATACCACTTTCCTTAAAAACAAGGCCATTTTTACCTTTAAGAATATTTACCTCCCTGGGACAGAACAGAAAAATGTACAGGAAAAAGATTCCACCAAAGGATTTGTAAAATATAGCATCCGTTTTGCAAAAGATTTCCACAAGAAGAAAACGAAGAGTCGCACGGCGATTATATTCGATAAAAATGAACCGATTATAACCAATTATGCAACAACACGGTTTACACCAGGTATTTCCATCGGGATCAAAGCGGGGTATAATTACTATCCCAATGTAGAAAACGCAAAAAGCTATTTTCTAAGTGCTGTAGTCTCTCCGTACAAACCGTATCGTTTCTATGGACAGGCGGAATTCAGCAATAGTTTCAATTCCAGTACAAGTACAACAAGTGTTGACCAAGTTGTTGACGATCCCAGAAATGGAAACATACAGCTACAACGTACCATTACCCGCACTGAACAGAAAAGTGTGAATTGGGAGGTGCCAATATTGCTTCGCTATAATATCAATAATTATATTGGGATAGGTGCGGGTATGCAATCTAATATTAATGTGAGCAATACGACCCAGAACAGTACAACCGTCGAATATTATGAAGGGGATACGGACCAATTTTTAATGGATTCCAAGACCGATACCAATTCCATGAAGGAATCTTTTACCAACTGGAGAACAGGTATATTGTTGGACTTTACTGCAGGATTTTCCCGAATAGGACCAAGTTTAGGTGCTCGCTATGTTATGAACAATAAAACAGATTTTAATTATTGGCAACTTTACGCCTTATGGCGATTCTAATTGAAAAACCTAAGCAAAATATTCGTCTGTGTTTTTTGGGCGCTCCCCTTCTGGAGTTCGGCCCAAGGTACAGTGGATGAACTTTACAAGGAATTGGACTATGTTGTGGCAAAGCCAACGCTTGAAAACCTCCAACGACTTGCAAGTTTTGCGGACAACTTTGGTTCAGCGGCCAAATCTTCTGACCAACAACTTGCATTGGTTATAGTCAGATCTAATCTTGGATATTATTTCGAAAAAAACGGAGTCCTTTCCAAAAGTGTCGAAAACTATGAAGATGCCTATCATCGCTTTAAATCCAACCAATTATCGGATTACAATATTTATGAAAATGCAGTACTGCCTTTGGCTGCTATTTATATCCGCCACGGCGACTATTTAAAAGCAGAAGAATTGTTGATACAGTGTGCTTCCCATGCCAAAAGCACAGCAAATAGTTCCCTTTTGTTCAATACCGTATTATCGCTATCTGCCCTTTACAATTCCACATCCAGATATGAAAGGTCGTATTTGTTGATAAACGAAACTCTGAAGATGAAAGGCATTCCTAAGGGAACTGCAGCGGCTTTGAAGAATAACCTTGCCACGTCTTATTTTCGGGTCGGAGATTTTGAAAAAGCAAAACAACTGCTTTCTGATATAAAAGTAATAGCAGGAGTTGATCTTGTTAATACCTACAAAAGTCTCGCTTTTATAGCACTTAAAGAGGGACAGAAGAAAATGGCTTTGGATTACTTTGAAAAAGCGAAAACTGCACTTTTGAACGATAAAGGTTTATCTGCACACCAATGGGTAAACTTATTGGTGGAAGAGGCGGAATTATTATTGGAACTAGGTAACACCCTTGATGCTAAAAACACATTGCACAAAGCATTATCGGTACTGCTTCCCTCCTATTCCAACCAAGGACTACCGGACGAAACCATATTATTTCCAGATCGCAATTTTCTGCGCATTTTTGATGCCTATGCCGCTTCCACTGAAACTGTCACGGATGCCTTGAGAGCATATGATCTGGCATTTTATGTGGCCAATTTAATACAACAGGATTATACTTCCCAAGAAACCAAAATAATACACCAGGCCGATGTAAAACATCGTACTGAAAAATGTTTGGACCTTATCTGGAACCTCTATTCCGACAGTAGGGATCCAATTTGGGCCGAAAGGGCATTTACTTATACAGAACAGGGAAAGGCTTCGGTTTTAATGGAAAGAACTGTGCTTAACAAGCAGCAGGATGGAAAAGCTAACGGGTTGGAAGTTCTCCTAAGAAATCGTGATAGGCTCACCGATCAATTATTACGGGCGCAATTCAAAAACTTGGGAGATAAAATATTGAAAACTTTCATTTCGGAATTGGCGGACCTAGACCGGCAAATAAAGATGGTACAATCCACTTTACCCAAAATACTCCGGACAGAACTAGATCTAGCTGAATTGCAACAGAAGCTCAACACGGATGATGCGGTACTACAATCGTATTTTATGGGTGCAATAAGCAACTATCAATTTACAATTGACAATTCAGGACTACGGATGCACCAACTTCCCGATACCGTAGAACTGTCCCCATATATTTTGAAATTTGTACATCTATTTGATGGTCCAGAAGCTATAAATAATGACGTATCCAATTATACAAAGACCGCTTATGAGCTATTTGGTTTGCTACAATTACAGAATGCTCTGAATAAAAATCATCTAGTGTTGATTCCGGACGGACTACTTAACTTTCTTCCTTTTGAATCGCTTTTGACCGAACCTACAGAAGGAATGTCGTTTTCCAAAATGCCTTTTTTAGCAGTATCAAAAAAAGTAGCTTATGCGGTAAATGCCCAACAGTATCTTACATCAAAATCCAATAGCAAAAGAAAATCGGTTTTAGGAATTTTTCCTGTTTTTAAAGGAAGTTCTGAAGAATTGTCCTATTCCGAAGAAGAGGCAAAAGCTCTAGGGGACGCTATGTCCGCTGAATTGGTTATGCAGTCCCAGGCCACGAAACACAATTTTATCAAGAAGGCAAAGAACCATGACCTTATACATTTGTCTACCCATGCCGGCAGTGGTAATTTTGTAGTTCCGGCCTTTGTACAATTTTATGATGATCTGCTGTACCTGCCTGAACTACATAGTTTGGATATGAATGGCAAGGCCATTGTTTTAAGTGCCTGTGAGACCGGAATAGGAAAACTCCAAAAAGGGGAAGGAGCTATCAGCGTAGCCCGTGGTTTTCAGTATGCAGGTGCCTCCTCTGTACTTTTTTCACTTTGGAAAGTAAACGATCAGAGCACTGCCTCGGTAATGTCCCGATTTTATGAATCTTTTAGAGCTACAGCTTCCATATTTGCATCGAATCAAGAGGCAAAGCTGTCCTACCTACAGGATGAAAATGTGCCCAATTCCAAAAAATCGCCCTATTACTGGAACGGTTTTGCGTATTATGGAGCCATTGACTCTTATGAAAAACCCCATAATACTCTTTGGTGGTGGGGTGCTTCACTATTGTTTGTTGGATTTTTGGCAATAGTATTTGGCTTGAAGAGAAAACAGCATTGAAGAATAGATGGTTTACTTTTTCTTTATTGGGCCTATAATATTAAACCCATACTTGCAGTTGTTTGATGGAACTCCTATTTTAGTCTGATTAAATATAGCAACATAAAATCCGGTCGTCTTACTTTTCAACATTAATTGATAGGACTTCTTATAATCAAGTATATCCCAATGAACTCCAATGTACTACAAACGCCAATTGTCTACTTGAAAGGCGTTGGTCCCAACCGTGCGGAGACCTTACAATCGGAGCTTGGAATACATACCTATCAAGATCTAATCAATCTTTTTCCCAATCGCTATATTGATAAAACCCAATATTATAAAATTGGCCAGCTGCAGCGAACCAGTTCGGATGTTCAAATTGTTGGGAAGATTGTCAACATTAAAACAGTTGAACAAAAAAAGGGAAAACGTTTGGTAGCCAAATTTATAGATGATACGGGAGAAATGGAACTGGTTTGGTTTCGTGGTCAAAAATGGACCAGGGAAAACCTCAAGTTAAACATTCCATATGTTATTTTCGGTAAGGTCAATTGGTTCAATGGCACTTTCTCTATGCCACACCCTGAAATGGAATTGTGGGAAGACCATGAAAAAGGCTTAAAAATATACATGCAACCCGTTTATCCTTCCACCGAAAAATTGGCAAACAAGGGTATTACCAATAGGGTGACCAACAAACTTATACAGCAGTTATTTTTGGAAACCAAAGGACGGTTTACGGAGACCCTATCCCCTAGCCTCATAAATGAATTAAGCCTGATTTCTAAAGCGGAGGCACTTTTTAATATCCACTTTCCAAAGAATCAGGAATTATTGGCCAAGGCACAATTTCGGCTAAAATTTGAGGAATTGTTTTATATACAATTGCAGCTGATTTCCAAGAACTTAATGCATAAACAGAAAATAAAGGGTTATAATTTTGACAAGGTTGGAACACTTTTTAAAACTTTTTATGAGCAGCACTTGCCATTTGAACTTACCAATGCCCAGAAAAGGGTAATCAAGGAGATCAGGGCCGATTTGGGCAGCAATGCTCATATGAACAGATTGCTACAGGGAGATGTAGGGTCGGGCAAAACAATAGTAGCCTTGATGACCATGCTACTCGCCATAGACAACGGCTTCCAGGCCTGTTTAATGGCTCCAACAGAAATTCTGGCAAACCAACATTTCATGGGCATAAAAGATCTTCTAGGCGATATTGGCGTTAACATAGCCTTGCTTACGGGATCGGTCAAAAAATCAGCCCGAAGGGCAATCCACGAGCAATTGGAAAATGGGGAGCTCCATATTCTAATCGGTACCCATGCCCTTTTAGAGGATAAGGTTGCCTATAAAAATCTGGGACTTGCCATTGTGGATGAACAACATAGATTTGGTGTGGCACAGCGCGCCAAGCTATGGCACAAGAATGATATTCCTCCCCATATCTTGGTTATGACCGCTACCCCTATCCCTAGGACTTTGGCAATGAGTTTATATGGGGATTTGGATATTTCTATCATAGATGAACTTCCCCCGGGAAGAAAACCTATTAAAACGGTCCATAGGTACGATTCCAACCGCTTAAAAGTATTTCAATTTATAAGGGACGAGATTAAGAAAGGACGGCAAATATATGTGGTTTATCCCTTGATCCAGGAATCCGAGGCCTTGGACTATAAAGACCTTATGGATGGTTACGAGAGTATAGCCAGGGATTTTCCCTTACCGGATTTTCAGATTTCTATAGTGCATGGTAAAATGAAACCAGCAGACAAGGATTACGAAATGGAGCGATTTGTTAAGGGAGAGACACAAATTATGGTTGCTACAACGGTAATTGAGGTGGGTGTAAATGTTCCCAATGCCTCTGTAATGATCATTGAAAGCGCGGAGCGGTTCGGGTTGTCGCAATTGCACCAACTACGGGGCAGGGTTGGTCGTGGGGCCGATCAAAGTTTTTGTATTCTAATGACGGGACATAAGTTATCCTCAGATTCAAAAACCAGATTGGAAACCATGGTAGGCACCAATGACGGATTTCAAATTGCCGAAGTGGATTTGAAGCTACGTGGTCCCGGAGATTTAATGGGTACCCAACAAAGTGGTGTTCTTAATCTAAAAATAGCAGATATAATCAAGGACAATGATATTCTAAAAACAGCCAGGTACCATGCCCTCAAAATATTAAGGGAAGATATTAGTTTGCATAGGCATCCTGTTATACTCCATGCCTATACGCAACTGGTCAAGTACAAAAATATTTGGAACTATATTAGTTGAAATTGGCCAAGAGGATTGGTCAATTAGTTTTATTACGGTTTTTGGGAGACTTGCACCTCTTGCAGAAACCTGATAATGTGTTGATCTCCTTTTTAACGACTTTATGCTCTTTTTCCAATATTTCTGACTCGTTGCCAAAATCGCTTTCTGAATAGATCCTTGAACTAATCTTATCTCGTTCAGCTATCATTTTATCAAAATAGGGTTGAAAAAACGTGGCGTTGGAAAAGGTTTTTTTATTTTCGAATAGTTCTTTCCTAATCTTTCTGGCATAAAGCTCCGAGAGATCAAAATCATATTTCACAAGGGCTATCAGTCTTTCCGCTGTCAAACTATCCGTAGCCATTATCACTGCTGCATCCTTATGAAATGTACAACTCACTTTGGAATTGAAATTCTTTGTAAACATAAATTCAACATTGGACATCTGAAATTCAAAATCCAATATAACCCCAGATTGTACCAATACTTTGTCTACATCCCTATTGATAGCTGTTTTTGTGCCTTGAAAATCTTCAATTTTGAAATCATAATTTGGTTCCCATTCAATGGTATTGACCTGAGAGAATAAACCATTGGTTAGTAATAAAAAAAGGAATAATAATTTAGTTGACATATAATTGATAACCATTGTCCACAATCAATCCACTTTAATGATTGATCATATTTATTTATAAAGTAAATATAGTAAATCTGAGGTGTTATTGAAGATGGATCAATCTCAAAAGTTGGGTCTAAAGAGAAAAATAATTTTCTTTGTGCTTTAAATTACATTGATGAATAAAGGCAC
>JAVJOW010000035.1:0-2512 GCA_040216555.1 Arenibacter sp. | reverse complement strand
CTCCATTTAATGACTCAGGTATCAACCCGGTACCGGCCAACACACTGGAGAGCTCTCTTTTTAGTAATGTAGGTGCCTTTCCTCTTGATGCAGTGGATACTAGATTAATAGCAGGGTACATAACAGGTGCTGGAGCAGGTTCCCAAAATTATCCGTCCATCTCTGCAGGAACCGCCTATATCGACACGGATAAGGATGGAATCGATGATACATTTGAAATCACAAATTGGAAAAACCTTACTTCAAAAGGCGACACAGATAGTGATGGCGATGGATATACCAATCTAGAAGAATTCCTGCACTATTTAACAATTAAATAAAACTTACCATCAATATACAATACAAAAAGCAGGGTTTAAACCCTGCTTTTTGTATTGTACAACCGTACTGGAATCTATATGTTAATCATTATAGATATTCCTTAAAAAAAATTTAAATGTTATTAAGTGAAAAAAATTATTTGCATTTTTTTTAATAAAATGAACGCCAAAGCCAGAACTAAGCTTCTCTCCGTAATACTTATTATTATCATGTACTAGAAACATATTAAAATTACAAGAAAATCCCTCAAAATAATCTATCGCACTCAATTTAAATAAGTAGTATTTAATAATTAATTTACAATACACATTTTAACCATATCCAATCCCACAGCAATTCTCAAATCCAGAAGGCCTGAAAAAGTTTTGAACTAATTAAATTTTAAAAAAATTAATGAAAATAGTCCAACTCCACCATTAAAATAATAGTAGATTTCAAGGAAATCTGTGTTCAATCGAATAAATCCAAAACTTGAAACGAGTAGCAGGAAAATCCTATACCTCTATTGAATGAATTCTAATAAAAAGCCCCATACAAGGTTTAACTTCTAAATAAGTTAATATAAAAAAAAGAATGCCGAAGCGAAAGCCCGACCAATTATCTTTATAACTTGACTATTTACCCCTTTTACCGTTCCCCCTATCCTATCCGCCAAATACTCTAATAAATGCCCTAAGCATTTATTCATAACATTCTATGACTCAATCAAACCAAAATTTAAAGAGATGGCGTCAATGGCATTCTCCAAAGATACATTTAACCACACAGGGCAGCCTTTTAATTTGTGTACCTATAATCAAACACTAAAGTCCTCTTTGTACTATTACAATGCGAAAAAACAAAATTGCCAATAAGACAACCCAATCCATAGATGTTAAGGAAAACGACCATTCAACGAGATTAGATTTAATCAAATCATAAAGAAAAAGGTATTTCATCGAATAAGGAAAATCTAAACATCCAAACCTTAAAAGCATCCGTAAAACTAACAATGCACATACAATATAGGCAGTTGGTCGAAAATATATGCCATTTGTCGATGTTGTCGTGAAATTAAACATTATTATAAACCCCAATTGTAAACCCCAAATGTTTATCAATTAAATTAACGTCTTAGAACTTATGAAAATCACCCCCTCGAATCTATTACAAGTGACCTTGGTATGCCTTGTCCTTTTTTTAAATTTTTCCTGCAACAAGGATTCCGACCTATTGGCAGAATATGTGGTAAATTCAGAAAATGAAATCTCAGAAATACCCAAAGAAGTGAGTATTGATTTAGCCCATGCAGTATTTACTACTGAAGAAGATCAACCTGTAACTTTTAACTTGCTTTATAATACTTCTAGTGAAAGGAAAGGACGTAGAAGATATAAAAGTAGTTCCAAACCGAAATACGGTGCCATCACCATAGAAAAGGACAGTATAGCAGTATACACCCCACCGAGCGACTATAACGGGAAGGACGATATTGAAATAACATTGGAAGTCACTAATGAGGACGAAACTACCTCAGAAGAGGTTGTAACCATTGATGTGACAGTTGAGCCCGTAACCGATGTTGTAGAGGATATAGTTGAGGTTAGCTCAGAGGAACCTATAGTAATAGAACCCTTGAAGAACGATACTTTTAAGGAAGAAAGTGAGGTTGTAATAACCGAAGTAAGTCAACCCTCCAATGGTACTGCCGTAATTAATGAAGATAATACCATTACCTTTACGCCAAACACAAACAACACTGAAGAAGTTGCCCCAGAAGAAGTTACTACAGAGGAGGTTGCTCCAGAAGAAACCACACCTGCAGAGGACACCTTTACGTATACTACTTCGGTCACCAATCCGGATAATACTGTGACGGAAGAAACCGGATCGGTAACCGTAACCGTGACCGACAAAACGCCTACTTCGGAAGAACCTGTGGAAATGGGTGGATTAAAGGCATTCCCAGGCGCTGAAGGCTTCGGCCAATATGCCACTGGCGGTAGGGGCGGTAAAGTCCTGTTTGTAACAAACTTGAACAATAGTGGTTCGGGAAGCCTAAGGGAAGCCTTGGAAGCCTCTGGCCCGCGCACGGTAATATTTAGAGTTGGCGGTACTATCAATCTATCTTCCGGGATAGTCATAAAAAACCCAAATTTAACCATAGCTGGGCAAACTGCACCAGGCGGGGGAATACTTATCAAAGGAGGCC
>JAVJOW010000034.1:0-37017 GCA_040216555.1 Arenibacter sp. | reverse complement strand
ATAAAGCTGTTGCTGCCAACCATCGGCCCTTTCAAACTCATCCTTGGTAGTACCCCATTTGGATGCCTCCTCCCGTACCTCGGCAGGAATCCTTGGATGATTGGCCAGGGTCCACATAAGTCCCATCTGGTAATTTCTATGATCCTCAATAATCTTTTCCCGTTCCGCATAGCTGGCCTCGGGGTAGTCATAGTTCCTGCCTATGTAATCGGTAGAAAAACCGAATTTGTTGTTCGTATCCGTCTTTCTATTGGGCATGCTGGAATTGATCCAGGGCAACAGTGAATTGCCATAACTGTACATTTCCCTTATGGGACCCTTTCTTGCCTCGTAATTGCGAAAGAGAAGTTCATAATTCACCTCATCATAATTTGCGGGTTTCTGGAAGGGAATACGGTTTTCGGGATGATCCGTTAGGCACATCCTAAAACAATAGGCCTGTATTTTTTTATCGCCTTCACCTTCGAGGCCCGGTTTTTCGTTAACATTTGGTAGGAGCCCGGATGTTGGGTCGCCCTTTTTAACATAAGGATCTACCCCTGGTATAAAATTATGGTTGAACGCATTTTTGGAAACAAATCCTGTCAAGGCCCTATTTATGCTATTGGCTTGTACCCCGTTCAAGGTTTCCCCATATTCCGCGTTACTTTCTCTGCCCACGGCATAGGCAACTCCGGCAGAGGCCATTAGATCGCCCTCATAAGTGGCGTCCAAATAAACCTTTCCCTTGTAGGTCTTTCCACTTTCCATGGTAATCGACTCTATTCTGCCATTTACTTTTTTTACCCCCGACTCCCTATTCAGCCTTTCGTTATAGACCATTTTAATTTTTTCCTTGTCCATCATGGACTTATATACAGCCAGGGCGGCGGAGGGTTCAAAGGTCCACATGGTAGCCTCCCCTTCCTCCGTACGGGTCTGTCCACTATCCATATATTCCGATTTTTCTTCCCATTTCCAATTTTCGGGATCATCGTAATATTTTTTGATGTTCTCATAGAACTCCCTCGAAATTCCCCCAATGGCCTGCTTGTTGCCAATATCGGTCTGGCCCAGGCCTCCTGTGGTGAGTCCTCCTATTCGGTTTGTGGGTTCTATGAGCACAACGGATTTACCCATTCTACTACTTTGCAAGGCAGCCGAAACACCAGCGGAAGTTCCACCGTATATAACAATATCATACTTCTTAGTTTGACCGTTCGTTAATTGAACCGTCAAGAACAACATAAACAAGCTTATTATTTTTTTCATCTTCTAGTTAATTAAAGGATTGTTTTTTATTTCTTTTGGATAATATTCTTTTGGATAGTTGGGGCTAAAAATTATGTTTTCTTCCCTGATTACTAGCTTACCATCTTTAACCCATTCCTCGCCTCTTTCAGTTAAATGACCTACCATTTTTTGTCTCCATCCTTCAAGGATATTTTTATACTTGGAAAGACTGGCTAAATTATTTTCTTCTCCGGGATCTTTGACCAAATCGAACAACTGTTCTTCACCAGTAACAGAATAGTAGATATATTTATACCGGTGATCTGTTAAACCGGTCCAACTGTTTTCTTTCCAGTAACATTCACCATGCTCCATGTCCAGTACTTTACGCCATCCCTTTTTCTTACCTTTTATTAATCTCATCATGCTCATTCCATCCATTTCAGAGGGTATGTCAACACCAGCAACATCCAAAAAAGTCGGAAGTATATCCCTGAGTTCCACCAATTCCTCAATCACTTGGCCACGACTAGCCCTTATACCTAGACTCTCAGGCCATCTAATGATCAAGGGCACACCTGCTGATCCTTCATAGGGGTAAGATTTACGCCATAAATGATGATCCCCCATCATATCTCCATGATCGGAAGAAATTACTATTAAAGTATTTTCCAACTCCCCTTTTCTTTCTAAGGATCTTATGACATTTCCAATTTGTTCATCCAAAAAACTAATGGCAGCCAAATAACCTTCCCGCGAATCTCGAACAATGCTATCACTGTAATTTCCTCTAGGTGCATTTAACTGTTCGTTTGGTGAGGGTATCTCATTAAATCCTCCATATTTCTCTTCCGACCAATTCCCTATAATAGCTTTTGGAATCTCTCTATCTTTATAGAAATCCAACCATCTTTTGGGCGGGTCAAATGGTGGATGAGGCCTATGAAATGCGATTTTAAGAAAAAATGGTTCCTTGCTAGAACGGCTATCTATGAATTCAATAGCCTGATTGGCGGTCCAAGCCGTTGGATGTAATTCATCGTCATATGGATAGATACCCGTTCGATGATCGGTCGGGCCCAAACCTGTAGCATCTATTTCTAAATTAGGAGCGTTTTCCTTAAACCATATGTTATAGTCATTTTGCGGATGCCCCCAGCCTTCACATAATTTTATTTCGTGAAAGCCATGCATGAATTTGCTATTATCCAACTCGCTCATTTTTACATTAAGCTCAGCACTTCCAATAGGTTTAAAATGGAGTTTACCCGTAGCGAAGGTATAATAACCTGCATCCTTTAACATTTGGGGCATTTCATACTTGTATTTAGTTGCTATTGGCGCATATGATAATAAACCATTTTTCCATGGACCCATTCCGGTTATCAAAGCAGCCCTTGCTGGTAAACAAGTTGGCGAAGCGCTATAGGCCCTTGAAAATAAAACTCCTTCATTTGCTATACGGTCCATATTTGGTGTATAAGCCATATTGTTGCCTTCTGCTCCAATATAATCCGACCTTAATTGGTCAGGAAAAATAAAGACTATATTGGGAGGCTTATTTTCAATCTTTTGGGAATATCCATTTATGGAAAAAACGAACAACTCCAAAATAAAAAGCACAGAGAACCTTATGGTTAACACCCTCAAAATCATTGAGTACATAGTCATTTCCTTAGCGGTAATTAAAAGTTGGGAAAAAAAAATCTTAATTAGGATATTACAGGCTTAAATAAAAGCCTGTAATATTTCCCTTGATTTGATTATCAATTAGTAACCTGGATTTTGATCTTGCTGACTAATTGCTGGGTTATTGTTAATTTCGTCTTCGGGGATAGGATATAGAAGACGCTCATCAATAATGGTTTTTCCTGCAGCTGCAAAAGCTTCCTTCACTTTGCCTGTACGTTTCAAATCGAACCACCTTCTTCTTTCTGTAATAAATTCATAAGCTCGCTCCTGTATTACGGCATCCCTGAAGGCATCTCCACTCATTCCAGAAGGATAATCCACAGGAGATACAGAATTGGGGTCAAAACCATATGCTCTCCGTTTAATCATATTAAGCCGTTCCAAAGCCAAAGTTGAAGGACTACCATCTGCCATGCTGGAAGCTTCGGCATAAAACAAATAGGCCTCCGTAAATCTATAAATAGGAACACTGTACAAACTGATCCCGGAAGTGTTGGTAATAAACTTTTTGAACAACACAGGTGTCGTGGACGGTAATGGCACCCAATCTCCATTGGCATTTTGGTACTGTGTGTAAAGATTAAAATTCTTCCTGAGATCATTATTGTCCCAGCTATCTCCGATAAATGAATTCGTGTCCGGTAACCATGCAAAAACCCCTCCTGAAGAGTAATTATATGGAACATTGCCAGCTCTATGTAAATAGTTTGGAATTGTTGAGCCTTTAGTTTCGGAATGATGCATTGACATTATATCTTCTGTACTAGTGTCAACCGCAAAGATTTTGTAAAAATCGTCGGACTCAGACACTGTAATTAGTGAAAACGGCCCGTTAGTAATTACATCATTAGCCTTTTCCGCGGCCCCAGGCCAATTTTCCATAGTCAGATAAACATGGGCAAGTAACATCTTGGCTGCCCATTTTGAGGCACGACCAGTTTCGCCACCTACTTCTCCCAAATCATTTTCTGCAATCTGGCAATCTTGAACGATTAATTCATATACTTCACTTTCCGGTGCTCTAGGCGCCTCAACAGCACTCAAGTCTATACTTTCCTTGGTTTTAAGAGGAACAGCCCCCCAACCTCTTACCAATTCGAAATAGCATAAAGCCCTAAGAAAATGAGCCTCTGCCAATATCTGCTTTTGGGTATTGGTGTCTATATTTTCAATATTGGGAACATTGTCCAAAACGGCATTGGCTCGATTGATAGTTGTATAAAATGAGGACCAATTGGTAGCACACCTCCCAATATTCTGCTGGTTCAAGATTTGATCCCATATGGTAATAGGAGCCTGCGAGCCTCTACCAAATAAATAATCCCCATGAAGTTCGGTCATAAGATAATTTGTTATTCCGAAGAAATCATTTTGCATTCCTGCATATGCGCCTGCTATAGCAGCCTCGGCATCCTGTTCATTTTTATAGAAGTTTGCCTTGGAAACAAAATCTTTGGGAACTTCTTCCAGCGCCTTGTCACAGGCAGAAAACAGTATCGTTGTTATTATTATTAGAAATATATTTTTCATGATTTTTTTTACATTAAGAGTTAAAATCTAAATTTTAAACCAATAGCATAAATTTTTGCATTTGGATAGCTACTTTGATCATGCCCAAACCTTAGTCGATCAGCCACATTGCTTGAGTCGGTACCACGAGTATTTGCTTCAGGATCAAGTCCTGTATAACTTGTAAACGTGAATAAGTTTGTTCCTGATAGATATATTTGGGCCATATCAAAACCAGTCAACCCTATTTGCTGTACAGGTAAATTATATGCCAACCTTAATGAACGAATTCTTAAATAACTTGCATCCTCAATAAAACGATCGGAGACTGTTATCTGTGACGCACTGCTTATTTTAGGATATTTTGCATTTGGATCGGGATTTTCCTCAGTCCAGTAATTGCCTAATATATCCCTGAATTGATTGTTTCCTCTCTGAAACGAATTTAGATGAGTACCATTGGTGGCATTAAACAACTCATTTCCTTGTACCCCTTCCAAAGCTATATTAAGCTCTATTCCCTTATAACTAAAGTTTGAGGTTAACCCATAAATAAAATCAGGGTGGTAACTGCCAAGAATAACCCGGTCCAAAGCATTGACCACACCATCAGGTACCCCATCCGGACCACTAAGATCCTGATACTTTATAAAACCATTCTCGTCCAAACCATCCTCTAGCAAACCATAGAATGCTCCCAATGGTTCACCTACCCTAGCTATGTTGGCACTTGGCCAAACTGCACCCTGTTCAGCTCCAAAAATATCACTGTCACCTGCAAGTTCGATTACCTCATTTTTATTTGCTGAAAATTGAGCTGAAATATCCCATTTAAAATCTCCCCTGAGTATATCGGCGTCTACACTCAATTCAATACCAGAATTCTGTATTTCTCCTAAATTTCTAAGAATGGAACCAAATCCTACTGATGGCGGAAGTGGCACAGATGCCAACAAATCTTTAGTATTCTTTTTGTAATAATCGAAAACAAAACGCAGCCTATCGTTCAAGATATTTAAATCAAAACCCACATCCAACTGACCGGTGGTTTCCCATTTCAGATCACTATTTGAAATTCCACTGGGCACAAATCCGATGACATCTGTTTGATTTCCATATATATATTTAACAGACCCCAGCCTATCCAAGGATTGATATGGATTAAGCGCCGTATTTCCTGTAATACCATAACTGGCACGTAATTTTAAATTATTGATAACTTCACTTTCTTTAAGAAAAGGTTCATCGGATATCCTCCAAGCTATGGCCCCAGAAGGAAAATATCCCCATTTATGGTTATCGCCAAACCTCGAAGAACCATCTGCCCTTATGCTAGCAGTGAACAAATATTTACCATCAAAGGAATAATTAACTCGAGAAAGGAAAGATGCCAAGGTCCAGTCTGTATACCCCGAGAAAGGATTACCTATCGATTCCGCCGCTGCCAACTCATAATTCTCCGTAACATTATTGGCAAAACCACTAACACTTATGCCAGAATTTCTACTTATATTGGTTTGGTATGTAGCTCCACCTATAACATTTACACTATGTTTTTCATTAAAAACCTTTGAATAGGTAAGAACGTTCTCCGTTAGGAATGAATTTGAATAGGAATTGCTTTCAGAAGCCGAGCCTCTATCATTACCGTAGATAATAGGTATGAACGTTTCATTTCTTCCATCTTGATATTGTAGGCCAACCAAGGTCTTAAACGATAATTCAGGAGTAAAAGCAATATCTAAATTTGTATTCGCTAAAACACTATTGGCAAAATTCTGATTCTTTCTAAGCGTCCATATGATTGGATTACGCATATCTGCGGATCCGAAATTATAGGCCTGTTCAATTTGTGTAGGCAAGCCGTTCTCATCATAAATCGGTAAAGTTGGCGGGGCCGAGGCTGCAGCCGAAAGCAAAGAGTTCCCACGGTTACCATTATCCACCGAAACTAAATTCTGTTCATTCCTTGATAATTGAAGATTGACACCCATTTTTAACCAGCTTTTTAACTGCTGGTCAAGATTTAATCGTACAGAACCTCTAACAACACCGGAATTTTCTATAATTCCTTCTTGGTCATAGTAGTTACCGGAAATAGAATACCTACCTTTTTCAGAACTCCCAGAAAATGTGATGGTATTGTTAGTAACGGGAGCCACCCTAAAAACGGCATCCCACCAGTCAGTACCAGGATTTACAACGGTATTCGGATCAAAAAAGGGCTCCAAACCTTCATTCTTCAACCATTCATTGGCAATTATAGCATATTCTTGCGCATCCAGTAAGTCATAACGGTTGATAGCCTCTTGCATACCAAAAAAGCTATTTACTTCAATTTTACTGTCCTGTCCTTTCGCTCCACGTTTTGAAGTAATAATTACTACCCCATTGGCTCCTCTAGAACCATAAATAGCGGTAGCTGATGCGTCCTTCAATATATCGACAGATTCAATATCCGAGGGGTTCAAAAAATCGATACCTCCAGTTACCGGGAAACCATCAACAACATATAAAGGTTGGTTATCCCCAATCATAGAGTTACCACCTCTTATCCTGACTTCAATCCGTGAGCCAGGTGTACCAGAGTTTTGGGATACCCTAACACCTGCAGCGCCAACTTTTAATGCTTGCTCCATGTTATATACCGGGACAGCCTCAAGGGTTTCTGTTTTTACTTGGGAAACAGAACCTGTTAAATCCGCCTTTTTCATTGTACCATAGCCCACAACCACAACTTCTTCCAGACCAGCAGCACTTTCCTCCAGAACTACATCAAGGATAGACTGACCATTCAAGGATATTTCCTTGGATGCATAACCTATATAGGATACTATTAGTACAGCGTTCCCATTTGCTACCTCCATGGTATAGTTCCCATCAAAATCGGACTGGGTTCCATTGGTGGTACCTTTTTCAACTATACTTGCTCCCGGCAAGGGCTGTCCTTCATTGTCCCTTATGCTTCCACTAAGCTGAAATTGTATACTTCCTACATCTGTATTGGAAGAAGACAGACTAAAAACTTCTGCAGTGGCCTCCTTCCTTTTTAAAAGAATTTTGCGATCCTCTATAGCATATAAAATATCCTTATTAGTAAAGAGTATTTCCAAAACCCTATTAATTGTAGCTTTTCTAACATTTATAGATACCTTTCGCTTTAAGTCTAAAGTCTTAGTATTAAAAATAAATTTGAATTCGGTATTGGCTTCAATTTCATCAATTACCTCTTCCATAGTGGCATTCCCCAAATCCAAGGATATTTTGGTTTTCTGGGAATAGGACGAATTGGCCTGCATTACAAAGGAAACGGTTATTAAAAAAAGAAGTGACAACTTCATTTTTAAATTAAATTTTAAGTGCCATGGGATAATTACCCCAGACTTTGGTGGTTTTTTCATAATTTTGAATGTTTACTGGTGGTTATACTTTTTAAAAGTTGTAATCACTTTACGAAATCGGGAAATGTTACAGCATTTTCCGATTTTTTTTCTGATTTTATGTAAAATCGAAATATGTCAAGTGATTGAATTTACTTACTCAATTTATTTTCATAGGCATATTCTGTTTTTGTTTAATGGATTATGATTTTATTCTCTATTATTTTGTATTCAATTTGATAGACTTTGTTAAAATAATTAAATACCTGTTCAATGGTCTCATGCTGCGTTTCTATGGTGGCATTAAAAGTCTCGTGAGCCAATTTTTCATTGTTATTTATTATAACAACATTATAATGTCGCTGTAACTTTTGAATAATATTTTCAAAGGAAATATTTCTAAAAACTAAATTTCCATTCATCCAAGAAGTATAAATGGAGGTGTTCACCTCCTCTTGGGAAATATTATTGTCGGACCTATTATAGATACCCATGTAACCAGGCTTAAGATAAATCTCTGCTTTGTCAAGGTTTTCCAAATTGGATTCCCTAAGGCCAACTGAACCCTCCACCAAAACTACTTCAGTATCCCTATCTTCCGGATAATTGGAGACATTAAATTTTGTTCCATAGACATGTATATCCAAATCCTGGGCATTAACTACAAAAGCATGTTCTTGGTCATGGGCAACATCAAAAAAAGCTTCGCCAGTTAAAAATACTTGCCGCTGTTGTCCTTTTAAAAAATTAACTGGGTACTTAATTGAACTACCTGAGTTTAAGTGCACATTGCTACCATCTGAAAGGACAATATTAAATTGCTTCCCATTGGGAACTGTCAATGTATTATAAACCAATTCCAATTCTACACTCTTGTCGTAAACAAGTTTATTACCTTGCCGTACTCCAACCACCTTTCCATTAGAATTCTGAACGCGGGTAGTTCCCGCTTCTGTGATAATTTCAATATCCCCATTTTCCAATTCAAGTGTAATTACATCAGTTCTTGGAACGATTACTGCATTCTGGGTTTTATCAAAAACACCCTGCTGCCAAATAATTCCAACCCCAATAAAAAAAATAGCTATGGCCGCATATTTCATTACAGATAGTAATCTTCGACCATAGAATTGCTTCTTTCCTTTCCTTATCTCCTTCCTTAGTTCTACCTTAATTTTATTAATATCTAAATCATTCATTGCCAAAGTAATTGCAAAATGAGTTTTAATAAAGTCCTTATAGACCTGATGATTTTTGTCATCTGCAATCCAATTATTAAGAACATCCAAATCCTCTGCTCTTGCAGATTGGGATAAATATTTAACAATTAGATTTTCTATTTCTTTGGAAATCATTTTTAAACCATTCTTTTATATAATACAAGACAGAATTACTATACCCTAACTTTTTCATTAAATATTTTTATATATTCACATTATATTTAGAATAATAGTGAGATAAAAACATCTTTTTATGAATTTCGATGACAATGAGGCTCTAGTAGAAAACCTGATAATTGGGAATGAGAAAGCGTATATGTTTCTTTTGGACACCTATCATAGAAGATTAAACACTTATGCGCTAACCTTGGTAAATGACCCCGCCCAAGCTCAAGATATTGTGCAAAACGTATTCTTGAAAACTTGGAAATCTAGAAAAAAATTAAAAAAACAATTTCACATTCAAAGCTTTCTATACAAAGCTGTTTACAATGAGTTTATAAACAATTATCAAAAAAACAAAGCGATGATGTTATTACAACAAAAATATATGGAGTCGCTAGGTGAAGTCGTAGAGGAAACAGATGAGAACATTATAGAACGGATGATTACCATAGTGAATACTGAAATAAAGAATCTACCCCCAAAATGCCAAAAGGTATTTATTCTAAGTAAAAAAGAGGGGCTTACCAATATTGAAATTTCTGAACACCTAAACATCTCTATAAAAACAGTAGAAGCTCAAATTACCAAGGCATTTGGAATCCTTAGGGAAAAACTTGGAAAGAAATATGAGATGATAATGTTTCTAATATTTGGCGGCGAAATGAAAGGATTGGCAAAATAACCAACTATCACAATTTTTCACTTATAAATCGGTCAGTAAATCTCCTATTCAAAATATTATATTCAAATGATAATGTACACCCCGTCCAGTACCTACAGCATGTAAGCATTGTTTTTCAACCAAATCCTGCAAATCCCGGGTAGCAGTTGCTTTGGATGTTTTGGCGATAGACATATATTTCTTAGCCGTCATTCCCCCTTTAAAACCTTCGATGCCATAGGCAAGCATTTTCATAATTACCTTTACTTGACGCTCATTTAATTTCGATTTATATTCATCTAGAAACTTGGCCTTTTCCAGAGTAAATCTTATAATGGTCTTGGCTTGTTTTTGAGAATTCAAAATGGTTTGAGCGAAATAACAGATCCACTCTGTAATATCCAATGTTCTTTGGGCCTGTTTAAGAGCGTCGTAATAGGCCGCTTTGTCTTTCTCTATGATGGTGGAGATACTCAAAATTAGAGGTCGCCCTAATGATTCCGAGAGACATTTTTCAGCTATTGCACGACCTATACGACCGTTGCCGTCTTCAAAGGGATGTATCGACTCAAAGTACAAATGTGCAATAGCTGTTCTTATCAAGCTCTCTTTAATGTTATTGTAGTCTACACTATAAGTGTTGTACCAATTGACAAACTGAGTCATTTCCTTTTTTAGAAGTTTTGATGGGGGAGCTTCGTAATGAACAACCTCCTTACCAATACTACCCGAAATAATAACCATAGGTTCCGTTCCAGTTCTATAGGTTCCTACCTTTATTGTACTTGTATTTGAAAATAAAATTTGGTGCCAGTGTATAATTAAGTTTTCTGATAACTCCGTTGCATAATTCTCCCGAACTTCAACCATCAATTCTGCAATACCTCTAGCCTTAATATCTCTGATGTTAGACGATATAGCATGAATCCCCAAACGGTTTTGGATGGACGACATCACATCCTGCCGACTATGATACTCCCCTTCTATCTCGGAGGTTTTTATGGCTTCATTGATCATAAATTGAAGAATGGTTTCCTGTTGTTCTTCTTTGGTTAAGCCATCAATCAAACCTTTAACTTCACCAGTTTCCATTGCAAATTCTAAAACGAGTTCATCAATTATTGATGTATCATAGGTGAAATTAGGCCAGTTTTTATGTTGCCAATTGTATTGCACGAGCCAATTTTAAGTTATTATCGGCTCAAATATAAGTAAAAAATGAGCCGATTAAGATGTTTAATCGGCTCATATGGCATTATTCTATATATTTATCACTAAATTTCTCTATTTTTATAAGGTACTGAAAATAAGGTGATTGTGGTTTTTAGTTGGTATCCAGAAATATAGTTTTGTACCCCATGTGTACCTCGAATCTTCCGAACCCCGGTAAAATAAGGGTTCGTCACTTTCTGTATCGGGAAAGTAACCTCACAAAACGTTCTAAGATAATAGAATAAACTCTACGGTTAACCAAGATGCCAGAATATTTTAAGCATCCTTACCAATCATCCTCATGAACGGTTGTTCCCCGTGAAAAATAATGAGTACTATCAAAAGTCCAATGACAATCAAAAATGCAACCTGAAGTTTAGATAGCAATAGATTCATACTTAATGCCTTATTGGATAAATAAGTCAACTGACGCCCTTCAGAAAGCTGCACTTTGGAAAGTTTATCCAGATTGTCCCCTATTTTTGCAAATAGGACATTCAATTCTTTTGTAGGTCCCATTTCTGCAGATGCCGGTGTTGTGGACAATTTATTTTCCAAGGATTGTAATTCCGTATAATTTTCCTTTAGCAGTTCAAAATACACCGATTCATTAGGTGTTAATTTGGTTTTGGAAAAATTCTCTAGCAGTTCTGTAATGCTATTGCCTTTGTCATCATGGGCTGTACTCCTTTCTGCTGAGGTCAACTCCAACTCTTTCTGGTGAAAAAGGTTGTTAAGTCTATAGATATACTCAAGGGCTACCACCCGATCTTCAAAAACAGAATTCACGATATGGTCTGCAGTAGAGAAGTTTCTTCTGTTTAATTCATTTGATGTAAGCACCAATAAAAATGCTATGGCCAAGATAAAACCAGTATTAAGGCGCTGCTTTAAAGTCAGTTTTTTATACATTTTTTGATTTATTAGAGGTTACATTAAATTATATATAAAGGTCTATTTTTACCCTATGAAAATTCCGTCCAGCCCAATATTAATCCTGTTTTACAACTAATTCAATTCAGAACCGGACGGAAAAACCAACCATTTAAACACTAAATTCCTCTAAGTTCTCCAGATTCAAGTGCATCCCTTAAAGCTGCGGATACAACGGTATGGAGACCAAAAAATCGTCCACCATCAGTCCTTTTGATCTTGACCTGTAGGGTACCGTCCTTTCTTTCCTTTACAGCTGTAACAACCACTTTGACCCCTTCCATTTTTTTATAGTTGGCAATACCGCCATTTTTAATAATAGTATTAGCTCTTGGAAAATCTATATGCTTAAAATTAGGCGCGTCAGGACGACCAATCTGAAATATGTCTCCTGCTTTTACCTCTTTAACCACTTCGCGCCCGCCACTTTGCGCATTAATACTTAAGGTTCCTACCATCAATAGGACCGCAAAAATTATTTTTTTCATAACTCTGTTTTTAAAAGTTTTAATCAATATTTCTTTTTTTAAAATAGGCCTCCGAATTTCATTAACATCTGTTTGTTTATTCGAAGAATATTGTGAAATGCTTATTGCATATTTGTCTGCCCAGCTCAAATGTTATGCCATGGGCAATGACAAACTAAAAACCATAACACTAAACACCTGAAATACAATGAGTAACGTTATCTACGAAAAATAAAAGTGAAAATTTAAACTGGAGAATTTCACCCCAATCGAGGAATTTTGCCCCAATTAAAATTTGAGCCTTATAAAGGAATCATTTGGTCTATACCATAAATTTAGTCTAGTCTCAGTATTCTATTCAAAAAATCAGAGCCTATCTGTCATTATTTACTGGGAATACTAATCATTCTAAAAGGTCGTGGATTGCATAAATTTTATATTCATACTAAGGATGTGAGATGTAAGTTGATCTAATACCTATTCCATGATGTCTCTTCCTTTGTTACCTTTTTTTATTGATCCCCATATAACAGGGCCACCAATTGGAGGCTCTAAACAAATACATTGTAGTCAAAATTGGGAAATCCTTTGCCTTCTATTGTTCGCCTATTAATGTTCGGAATACCAATGTCCAAATGGTTATACCCAGCAATACCTAAAAATTTAACAGATTTATAGGTACATTCTTGATAAATAATTGATTTCCCCCTTAATATGCATCCAATAATTTCGTAAATTCAAACCAATCAATCTATTAGAATAACAACATGGCGAACTTCAATCTTAAAATCAACGGAAAAACCCAGCAATTGGATGTAGATCCCACTACACCAATGCTTTGGGTATTACGGGACCATCTAAAATTGGTAGGCACAAAATACGGTTGTGGCATTTCACAATGCGGCGCCTGTACTATACATCTTGGCGATAATGCCGTACGCTCTTGCCAATTGCCCATTTCAGCAGTCGGTGATCAAAATATTACCACCATCGAAGGCCTATCAGAAAATGGCGATCATCCCGTGCAACTGGCATGGATGGAAGAGGATGTGTATCAATGTGGCTATTGTCAGGCTGGACAGATTATGAACGCTAGTGCATTTCTAAAAAAGAATCCAAATCCGACCGATGAAGAGATCGAAGGAGCCATGAATGGAAATATTTGTCGCTGTGGCACATACTTACGAATCAAGAAGGCTATCAAAACTGCTGCAAATTCAAAAATCGCTTAAAAAATGCTAGGCACATCAAAAAAAGAAAAATCATGACACGGATAAAAACTGAATATAATCGTCGTTCCTTTATAAAGGTTTCAGCCGCTGCAGGTGGTGGTATGCTAATAGGGTTTAGCTGGCTTAATAGCTGTAAGCCCAATACACCTGAACCAGAAGTTGGAGTGGCAGTACCAAAAGAATGGTTCGAAATCAACGGCTATATCAAAATTGGGGATACGGGCATGGTTACCATTTATTCTCCCAATCCTGAAATAGGACAAAATGTGCGGACCTCTATGCCAATGATTGTGGCGGAAGAGCTGGATGTGCCATGGGAAAATGTGGTAGTGGAACAGGCGCCTCTAAACACAGGTTGGTACCAAAATCAATTTGCAGGTGGAAGTTTGTCGATTCGTTTAAGCTGGAATGCACTACGAATGGCCGGTGCTACGGGCAGAAGAATGTTAATGGAAGCTGCAGCAAAAGAATGGAATTTAAATGTGTCGGATTTGACCGCAAGTAATGGCGTAATCAAAGAAATTAATGGAGAACGAACAGTCACCTACGGAGAAATAGCCTCCAAGGCGGTAGGAATTGAAGTCCCTAAGGAAGTAGACCTGAAAGGAGTCAAGGATTTTAAATTAATAGGTACAAGTATCAAGAATGTAGATGGCAAGAAAATAGTTACAGGCCAACCATTATTTGGACTGGATTTCCATAGGGATGGTATGCAACTGGCAATGATTCAGCACCCTCCTGCTTTTGGTATGACCATCAAAGACTTCAACGAAGCAGAAATAAAAAGTATACCCGGGGTGAAGGATGCATTTATCGTTGATACTACGGTTGAAGAACCTGGTGGGTTCGACGAAAAAGGTTTCAAGCAATTAATTGCTATTGTGGGCGATTCTACTTGGCAGTTAATGCAAGCTAAAAAAGCCCTTAAAGCTAACTGGGAAACTACCGGAGAGTTGGAAAGTTCCGAAATACATGTAAATAGACTGGAAAAAGCGTTGGTGTCCGGAGAGGTACAAGAAAGTAGAAGGGATGGAAATCCGGAAGCCGCCTTTAAAAAGGCCACTAAAATTATAGAACGAACCTATAGTGCCCCTTTCATTGCCCACAATACCTTGGAACCAATGAATTTCTTCGCAAATGTTACCGCTGATTCGGCAGAACTTATTGGTCCAACACAAACCCCTGAAGCCCTAGAAGGTTCGGTTTCCAAATTATTGAACCTGCCACTGGAAAATGTAACCGTAAACATGACCCGTATAGGAGGGGGTTTTGGCCGAAGGCTTTATGTGCATTTTGGTGTTGAAGCGGCTGCCATTTCAAAAAAAATCGGAGCTCCCGTTAAACTTATATATAGTAGAGAGGATGATATGACCCAGGGTACCTATCGCCCAACCTATCGTTCTGTCTATAAAGCGGGACTCGATGAGAACAATAATCTGATCGCTTTCACCGTAAAGGGTGCCGGATTACCCGAAGGTCCTGTATTTCCAAACCGATTCCCGGCTGGGGCCGTTGAAAATTATTCCGCTGAAAAAATAATAGCGCCAACCAATGTTACCACAGGGGCCTGGCGAGCACCAAGATCTAATTTTACGGCGGGGGCCGAACAAGCTTTTCTTGACGAAGTGGCTGAAGCCGCAGGCAAAGATCCTATTGATTTTCGTTTGGAATTGTTTGATCGTGCCATAAAAGACCCTGTAGGGGAAAAACATGAATACGAAGCAGAGCGCTACGCAGGAGTTTTGAAACTGGTCAAGGAAAAAGCCAATTGGGGGGGAGTAACAAAACCAGATGTTCATCGTGGAGTAGCCGCTTATTTTTGTCACTCTACCTATGTTGCGGAAGTATTTGACATGGTCATGAAAAATGGACAACCGATAGTGGAAAAGGTCTGGTGCGCTGTTGATTGCGGTATTGTAGTGAATAGGGATGCTGCAAAAAATATGATACAAGGAGGCGTTATCGATGGTATTGGACATTCCATGTATAGCCAACTGACCTTCGAAAATGGAGCACCAAACCAAATGAATTTTGACAAATATCAGTTGATCCGACATTCGCAGGCGCCGAAGGAAATTGAGGTGTTCTTTGTTGAAAACGAAATAGACCCAACAGGATTGGGTGAGCCAGGTCTGCCGCCTGCTATAGGGGCTTTGGCCAATGCCCTGTACAAAGCAACAGGACAGCGGCATTACCATCAACCCTTTGTAACCGAAAAACAGGTAGTGGGATAGGATTATCAGGCTAGTTGGAATTCCTTATTTCAATCTACCTAGTTATATTATGCAGAATCTTAAAATGGAATCCAAAAAACTGGCCTAAATATTACATCCATTTGGCATTGGCAGGTATACAAGTTATTCCACTATAAACCTTTTGTGCACAGCCACATGCTGGCCATTTAAGGTAAATCCCTCCAAGGTAATCTGGTACACACCGGCAACGTCTGAAGCATAAAAAATATGCGCCATTTCGTTTGAAAATAATTCAATCTGAGGCTCCCAATATAATTGGGTTCTGTAATCCGGAAGTCTATCATAGGACTGATCAGAGTGATCAGGAAAAGCATTTTTTTTGTCGGCCAATGGACTTATCAGTTCAAATTCTTGTATATATGTCCCCTCCAAGCTAGGCGCAAAATTTTCCTCCTTGGTAGAGAAATCAATTATTCCAAGATATATTTTTGGACCGTATCGATAAGTTTGAGGAAATACCCTAATACTGCTAAATTCGTTGGCACTATGTGTCAAGATATCATTAGCGTCCTGCACCAAAATACCATCCAACAATAATAATGGATCCAACGAACTAAAAGGTCCGGAATTGATGGGACTATAGGGGTCAAAAACCTGAAATACCTTTTTCCCAGCCTTATTTCTAATTCTGGCAAGTGTAACCACTTCGACGAATGTTTCTTCCAATGAAGAAAATCGGGTATACTGGTCCAACATAAACTCAGTAGCCAATCCACCGTAAAAAGGACTAGCAAAACCACTTCCGGCCAGTTCCTTGTCCAGGGTGAAATAGGCGTTTTCAATTTGTATTTGAATACTTCGCTCTTGCAACCAATCTTTCAGACTGGGATCCAACGGTGGTTCCTGGGAACTATCCTTTGTCTTTAACTTTAAGTCATTATTATCTAAAATAATTTCATATTGTTCCCTACTAGGTTCATCAATTTGAATTATACAATTGCGAGTATTGTATGGTTCATCAATTGAAATATAAAAATGCCCCGTGTTATCCGTCTTCGCTGTTTTAAAAACATAATTTCTGCCTGGAATACTAAATGCTACAATTTTGTTGGCGACATCTCCCTTTTTTTCACTTGCTACTACTCTTCCTGATAGAATTTCTCCATGAAGTTCGGGCATGTAAAAATCCTTTCTTTTTTCAATTTCAATACTTTCATCTGCCGCGATTCTCTTTGAAATTTTTACCGGGTCGACCCTCCGTACCGAAAGCACATAATTACCATACCCAAATTTTCCATTAGTATTTTCAATGCTAAGGGAAATCTGACTTCGCTTCCTATAGGTAGGTTTGTCGGTCTTTAGTAAAAGACCGTAGGAAGGGGACTCTTGAGCAACGTCTAAGTCGGCATCACTACTGTAAGACAGGACATTGTTCAACTTAGTATTGTCCTTATTATAATTTGTGGTGGACTTCACATAGGCATTGATAATATATATATTTCTTTCCGCAATGGGATTATCCAAATTGTTCAAAGAGAAATTTGTATAGCCCAAGAGCCGATAAACCCCTGTTTTTAAAGTGGTTGGAATAAAGAAAGTACCATGTGATAGGCCATTTTCCAGTTTTAATTTATGATTAAAAATTACCGAGTCCTTAACGTTTCTTAAGGACACATACGAAATCTTGCTTAGTGGGCTAGTCCGCCCCGATTCGGTAAGGTTGATTAGTTCGTAGTGCAAGCGCTCTCCGCAAATTAATAAATCGGTGTTGGTTACCAACTGAGGGATTTCCTTAGGAAATACGTCCTTAACCTTCAAAATTTGGTCATGGCTAATTTGGGCTTGCCCTAGAAAGCCGCTAATCCATAATACTATGAAAACGATTATTTTGTACATAGTTAGTCTTCCCAAAAGTCGGGTTTTATATTTGATGAAAAAGATGTGCATTCCGAGCATTCCGATTGTGCTATATGATAAAATGCCTTTAGATCAATCTCTTCATAAAAGAAGATTTGAAATCCTTCGAATTCTAATTTTCTCTTTAGACTTTCCGTCGGTCCCTCAACTACCTCAACCTCACATTCTACAAAATATGGTGGCAGCTCCAATCCAAAATCATTATAATTAAAATATATTCTTTGTGAGCTTACGGAGGATGCTTCGAAAAATCCTAATACCTTTTCTTCGGTATTGGCATCAGAGCTAATATTGCCAGTAACGTAACCTGGTTGGCCTGGTGATAATAGGCTACCTGCATTCCCCAAATTTTCAAGGATAGCAAAGAAAGAATAGGCCTCAAGACTTTGAACATATTGTTTTACCAATATACTATAACGTTCCCTAAGAATGGGATCTTCCGTGTCTATAAACCTCACTGGGAAGCGACGTATTTTATTCTCGCTCAAATTAGAAGAGGAGGCCTGTAAAATTCCCTGTGATCCGACGGATGAATAACAAATAAATTCTTGGTCTATTTGGGTAAGTTCTAGTTGGTAGGTTCTAGTAAAATTGTTATAATTCACAATTTCCCAATCAAATGTTTTCGGATTCGGGAGTTGAACCTTGTAGGTTTCTTCATATTCATATCTGAAATATTGACCATTACCGTTTGCATTATCCGTATCAACAAAAACTTCTATACCTTGTTTTCCATTCTCCGAAATCAATTCAGTATATAAACGAGTGATAGGAACTGCCGCCTTTATTTGTACAGGCTTTGAAGTATAACTATTGCCATCACTGGTATTTATGTATAAAGTATAGGATACATTTTGTTCCGCTTGAAATTCTTCGTCAGAAATATAATTCCCTGATTCGGTATCCTGTGTAAAATTGAAGATGACGCCATTATCGCTCTTAATTTTTACCGTAGCGTTATCCTCTATTTTCTGTCCGAAACTTTCCAGGGAAATGGTCCTCGACAATTTAACTAATTGATGCTTCCTTTCATTGGTGATAGTGCTCTCAACAATCAATATATCTTCAAAAGCTATATCCTGAATAGGAAATGGTTCTGTACAGCCCACTAGCAGTAATAGTATTAAATAGGACATTATGTTTTTTATCTTTTTCATCCTCTATCTAAAACTTGAAATTATAGGTTATTGTAGGTATAGGAATCGAGAATATTGATGTCTGATATGCTTTTATACCCCCATTCTTATTTACAAAAAATACAGAGTATGGGTTATTTCTACCCAAGACATTATACACGGATATATTAACGAAACTATGCGCAAGCTTCTTTTTCTTGTGGTTCCCCTCTATATTCATTCCAATATCTAACCGATAATAATCGGGAATCCTATATTTATTACGATCGCTATAGACCACCTGATCCTCATTGGCAAATACAAATTTTCCTATGGGGTAAGTAATAGGTCTCCCAGTTTGGTAGGTTACATTGACCGAAGCACTGATCCTTTTATTGAAACGATAATTGCCCACAAATGAAAAATCGTGAGGTTTGTCGAAATTTGCCGAGAAGTAATCTCCATTGTTCACCTGTTCTTCTTCTATTTCACCATCCAATTTGATCAAAGCACGGGAGTACGTATATCCCACATACCCAACCAATCTCCCTTTGTTTTTTTTGACCAGCAATTCTACCCCATATGCTTTTCCTTCACCCTGTAATAGTTCTGTTTCTAAATTATCATTAAGAATTAATTGTGCCCCTATCTTATAATCCAAGAGATCGTTCATTTTCTTATAATAACTTTCGATACTTATTTCGAAATCATTTTCTCCGTAATTTTTGAACAAGCCAACAGAAAAATTGTCGGCGCGCTGAGGTGCAATGTTCAGATCAGAGAGTTTCCAAATATCCGTGGGGGATTGTGTGGTATTGGTGGTCAATAGATGAAGATATTGTATTGTTCTATTGAACCCTGCCTTCAAGGATAAATCATTACCCAATAAATACCTTCCCGATATTCGATACTCCAACCCTCCATAAGTTTTTATAATTTCATTATTGGTGTAATTTCTGATTTCCTTAACCGAATTTTCACTTTTGGGTTCACCTTCTTCATATACTTTTTGGGTTGACTTGCCAAGTGCGGCATAGAAGGAATATCTCAACCCTATGTCCAATAACAATTTATCGGATACATTAAAAAGGTCGGTTGCATAAAGTGCCGACTCCAATCCCTTTTCACGTTGAACCGATTTTTCTTCCACTTCTGAAGAATCTCCTACCGGCTTAACTGTCCCCGGGTCCGTAACGTAAAGCTTACTACTAAGACCATAACTCAATTTGTGTTGATCGTTCAGCTTGTTGTCCAGATTCAATTTAAATTGGTTGTCATTCAACACATAACGGAAGTCAAAATTGGTATTGGCGTCAGCTTCGTAAGCTATGTCATATTTGTATTGAGTACTGCCAAAAATCAAGGTGGCCCTACTCTTTTGACTAAAGGTATGACTCCATTTTACGGAGGCTAATCTATTGCTATAGCCGAAAAGAGAATCGGAAGTAATACTGAATTTGTCCTTACTATAATATAAAGTTGCAGCAACGGAATTTTTTTCGTTTACGTCGTGGGAGTATTTTAAAATTGCGTCATAGAAAGATGCCTCACTATTCTTCAATTGTTCATCATCAAGACTTCTCAAAATATAATCCGCGTAGGTAGCACGGACACCAGCGACCAAAGAAGATTTATTCACAACCACTGGTATTTCCAATGCAAGGTTGGCCGTAATGGGGCCAATAGAACCTTCTCCAGATAATTTCTCTGTATTCCCCGACTTGGTTTCAATGTCAAAAACGGAAGACAACCGCCCGCCAAATTCTGCCGGGATACTAGCCTTATAGATTTCTAGATTCTGGGTTGTAAAGGGATTTATAGCCGAAAATAACCCTAAGAAATGTACAGGGTTGAAAACAACGGCATCATCCAGAATAAATAGATTTTGGTCAGCTCTTCCACCTCTAACGTTTAATCCACTGGATCCCTCGCCTACCGTTTTGATACCTGGCAACGTGGTCGCCACCTTTAAGAGGTCACGTTCGCCTAGAACCAAGGGAATGGTTTTTATGCTCTCCGAATTAATTACGACCGCACCTACCGTTGCGGCCTTTACATTCGCATCCCTATTAGATTCCACCACCACTTCTTCAAGTGCTTCAACATTTTCTGCTATTTCAAAATTGAAGGTGCCATTTCCGTATATTATTACCGTTTGATATATTTTTCGAAATCCCATTAAATTAGTTTCAAGCTTGTTTATGCCCTGTGGTAATTCAATGGAATAATAGCCATTTTCATCAGTAATGGTATACTTTGATCCGTTTATAATTGATAGGGATAAATTCTGAATTGGTTCGGATGTGACTTGATTCGTAATATACCCCGATAATGTAAAAGATGTTTTTTGCGAGTTGGGGTTCTGTTTCCCAATAGTAATGATACTCCGTTTTTGGGCAGCCGCAGGGGAAGCAAATTGTTCCTGAAAAATGGGAGCAGATCTAGCCTGATTCTCTTCTGCTTTTTGGCTTGCCCGGTCTGTCTGCCATCCCAATTCGTCATTATAGAAATAACCTGGAGGTAATTCCGGATATACTATAGTATTGTTCAATAAAATTACACTTTCGCCCTTTATAAAATAATTGATGGTCGTGTTCTCTAAAATACCATCCAAGACGTGTCTTAAATTTTGCTGATTGAAGCTTTTAGTTATAATTTGGTTATTTAACCATGTCTCCTTAAAAAAAAAGGTGGTTTTTGTCTGTTCCTCCAACTGAAGAATTGCTTCTTTAAGAGGAGTATTATGAAAACTTATGGATATTATTTGGTCATTTTGCCCAGCCATCTGATAAAAGGATAGCAATAGAAATAATATGACCAATAATTTCGCTTTCATAAAAAAGATCAAAATAAATGCTTATTAATACCCATTTAGATATTCTATTAGTTTTATCATAAATCCATGGTTATTAGATTTATACATCAATTTATAATCTTTGCGGAATTTTTGAATTTCCTTGTATCGGACAGGAACAACCCTCTTAAAATCCTTAATGGAACTTATAATAAAATAATCACCATCACATTGCACCAAATAAAAATTATGACTGGTAAAACCATATTGGACCGAAAAATCCACAGTTCGCTCCTTAACTTTTCTTATGTGCTTCAAATAAAGCTTAAATTGATTTCCAGCAGTTACAATTTCATAAAAACCATTACCTGCCAATTGCAATTTGGAATCATATAATTTGATAAAATTATGTCCATCAATAGTAAATTTTGAAATGAATTCCGGAATTAATCGGACGATAAAGTTGCCCATATAATCCTTGGATTTTGTGATTACATTATCGCTAAAAATATCATATTCCAATGGTACGTTTACAAATAATTGACCATCGTATTCTATGGTACCATCGGCAAAAATATTCTGATTGAAATATCGACTGTCCCCACTGCTATTGGCATATTCATCCTTGAATTCCGGCCCGTTATAAAATCCCATATTTTCCAAACCAACAAGGTCGTTATACGTCTTGTGAATTTCATTATCGGTTAGGGATTGTGAATACAGAACAACTATTTTAAAAAAAAGAAACAGAAAAAGGCTAAGCTGTGTTCTACAAGAAAAGCTGTTCATTGGCTATAATTTCGGAACCGGTTTGTAAAGTAGTCAAAATAAACGAAATATAACGTGAAATAACTCCAATAAAATCCGGCTCCCAGACTCCTAGAGAAATTTGAAAGAAACACAATTGTTATAATAAGAAAATGGATTAGATGAAATTCGTGTTCGATTCAGTAATACAATATTACGGAAGCCAGTAAATTATAATTTGAAAATAAATATCCAATATCAGAATTTGAGTACACTTCCGTCGACTGTGTGTTTTTTAAACATGAATCATTATAACTTATGACAAATATTAAATTTTGTAATGAGCTACCAAAAAATTAAAATCCAAGACTGATTAAAGTATTTCCTTTTCCTTAAATAAATTATAGATCAGTGTTTTTTCCTGAAGATTAAAGGAACGTTCCTTAAACCAATCGTGTATAGCAATTTTTTCATTTTCTTTTTCGGCTTTATCCAAAATATCATCGGATACTATATGCCAATACACCCATCTGTTTGTGGCAAGCGCATAACCAATCTCGTCATTGATCAAAGATCTTACGGGTTTATTTCTTAATCTAACCCCATTCTCCAAGACCGCCAAAGTCTTGGTAAGACGCACCACTTCGGAAAATGAATACCTAAAAAAATCGCCAAATCCGTTTTGACCTACATTATATAATCTGTCCCCTACCTTTAAGTCTTCCATAAAAAAAGGAAACAAAAGTAAAGGTCTATCTTAGTTAAACCCTCATTAGCTAACAGAACTTATAAACATTGCCAAACTAAAACAACGACTCGAATAAAATACATGAATTTGGTTTTCACTTAAATCCATCCTCCCATTTTTTTACATTTCGATAGCAACCATTTATTCAATTCGTTTACATTTGTCCCAATAAAATCTATTACAATGAATATTGAAAGGGAATTGGGCAAAAGAAGCAATCACCAATGTGAGTTATGCACCAGTACTGAAAAATTAAGTGTATTTGAAGTTCAACCACCCAGAAATGGAGATTTGGAAGCTAATTTAATGGTTTGTGAAATATGTAGGGATCAAATTGAAAACCCGGATAACACAGATCCAAATCACTGGCGCTGTTTAAATGATAGCATGTGGAGTGAGCATACACCAGTAAAGGTAATGGCCTGGCGTATTTTGAGCAGGTTAAGAAAGGAAGGCTGGCCCCAGGATTTATTGGATATGTTTTATTTGGAGGATGAGGTATTGGATTGGGCCAAGGCAACGGGTGAAGGTGCACCTTCCGAGAATCAAATAATACATCGCGACAGCAATGGTGCCGTTATTGAAGCAGGTGACAGTGTTGTCCTTATCAAGGACCTACCTGTAAAGGGGTCCAGTATGGTAGCCAAAAGAGGTACGGCAGTAAGACGTGTTTCCCTTGATCATGAAAATGTGGAATACATAGAAGGAAAAGTTGATGGCCAACAAATTGTTATCCTAACTAAATTTGTTAAGAAAATATAGTTCCTGTTTACCAATAAATGAAATGTGAATCCTGGTTAGCAATAGTATTACTTATTGCCCAACACGGGAATATACTTTAATATCTAGGTTAATACTGTATGGTTCATGGCAAATAGAGACCCCTATGCCGCACTGAGATATAAGGAATTCAACATTTTTCTGTTGGTCCGTTTTGCCATGGTTTTTGCTTGGTCCATGCAATTTGTGGTTATAGAATGGGAGGTGTATTCCTTGACCAAAAATCCCCTTTCCCTGGGGATGATAGGACTTATGGAGGTTATTCCTGCAGTATCATTGGCTTTGTTTGCCGGTCATATTGTTGATCAAAAGGAAAAAAAAGGATTGCTCCTAAAATGCATTTTAGGTTTTTCTATAATTAGCTTGGGACTGTTTTTACTCACTTGGCCGCAAATTGTAAAGGATTGGTCTAAAAACTCCATTTTGTATTCCATCTATTTTTTAGTATTTCTAGGGGGTATAGTAAGGTCATTTTTAGGGCCCACCATATTTTCCCTTTTTGCATTGATCGTCCCCAAAAAGGTATATCCCAATGCCGCTACCTGGAGTAGCTCGGTTTGGCAAATGGCAGCTGTTCTTGGCCCTGCTTTGGCGGGTTTTAGTATAAATTTAATCGGGGTGCATTGGTCCATGTGTCTCATTTTTGCCTTTTCTTTAATGGCGCTTCTGATCTTAACCAAAATTAAAAAGAAACCTATTTTGAACCCCAATATCGGGGAACCGGTAATAAAAAGTTTAAAAGAGGGGGTGAAATTTGTATTTGGGACCAAAATTATTTTGGGAGCTATCACCTTGGATATGGTTGCCGTACTTTTTGGTGGAGCCATAGCCCTGCTACCCATTTATGCACAGGATATACTAAAAGTGGGTCCGGAGGGATTTGGAATTTTACGTGCCGCTCCGGCCGTCGGAGCCTTGATAATCATGTTTACCTCCGCCTATTTTCCATTAAATAAACACGCGGGCTTAAAACTTCTGGGATCCATTTTTGGTTTTGGCCTCTGTATAATTGCCTTTGGACTTTCCACTTCGTTTTGGATTTCCGTAATAGCACTTTTTTTTAGTGGAGTTACCGATGGAATTTCCATGATCATTAGACAAACCATTTTACAATTAAGGACGCCAGATCATATGCGTGGAAGGGTAGCTTCAGTGAACTCCATGTTCGTTGGGTCTTCCAATGAACTGGGAGCCTTTGAAAGTGGGCTTACCGCCAAATTGATGGGCACGGTCACCGCGGTCGTTTTTGGCGGTTGTATGACCTTGATTACAGTAATATTCACTGGTGCCATCTCCCCTACTTTTAGAAAACTGGATCTGAGAAAAGATTTGGAGGAACACGAAAGTGGTATTTAGCAAATACCACTTCAATTCTCTCCAAAAAGATCTAATACTAATTGTCTTTTTCAGGTTGATATATTAAAATCCATTCCGGGTTATCCATATCCCTACTTGTAGAAACACACTTAAATCCATTTTTCTCGTAGAAAGACCTTAACCCCTCCTCCTCTATAGTTAGCCAATAAGATTGATCAGGAAATTGGTCCTTTAAGGCAGTAAGCCATTTTGAACCCAAGGACTTACCACGATACTTGGGATCGACAAATAAAAAACCAATATAATGAAAATTCGCGGTCACATATTTTTGCCACTCCTCAATTTCAAAATCCGTCATATTTGGAGGGGCCGTCCTAAATACAATTCCCCCAGCGGTTATGTCCAAGTCATCTTTAAAAACATAGACAGTCGCATTATTCTTGTAATCGTCCCAAACAGGTTCAATTACTTCTTGCCAATCTTCTGGAAGGATTTTAAAATAACTACGCCCCTCTAGTCCTAAATTTATCAGTCCCATATAAAGTAATCTATGTCTACAATGACTGGCTGTTCCCTATAGCAGTCCCCAAGACCACAGGCGGTCAAAATCATCGGACCACCTATCACCAATATCGGTTCTGTAGTAAACATTATTAATAATGATATTACTTATCCTATTCTGCATCATTTTTTGAGCATCTTTCATAGTAAGGCCCGTTCCGGTAACCAATAAAGCAATACCCGTATTTCCGGTAATCAGCCATTCATCATTAATTTTCTTGAGATGCATGGGATGCACACCATCTTTCATATCCTTTTTGAATACGATGACAGAATCTTTAGAGAATAGTTCAAAGGTCTTTTTATCCTCGAAGGGAAAAGGGGGTACAACCATATAGGCCCCTACCTGAAATCCCTTTCTAACATTGATCCTGAAATTCTCTCCGGAGGCCAACTTATAAAACATGTTTCCCAGCGGTTCCATAATTCCGGCACGTTGTATAAATATCTGTGGGTATCCAAATCTGGAAGTGAATTCCAAGGGATAAATTCCATTGCCGTTTACAATGCAATTAATATCCAATTGACCAATAAAACCACCTTTGGCCAAAGAACTTTCAAACTTTTTTAAGGTCGCCTCAAAAATAGGGGAATCTTTGGTCCAGAACATACTGGATCCCATCTCCCCTGTGGATACGCCCAATTCTTTTGGAAAAAGCTTCTTATGCTCGAAAGTAATATTTATGGGATATATAAACTCCTTCCCGTTAAAGTAGGCGGACGCGGACACCTCCACCCCCTTTACCTTACGCTGCAATTGGAAATTGCCAAAATCATTACCCCAGGATTTTTCGTAAGCCTTTAAAACCCTAATAACATCGAGCCCTTCGTCATCACTGCCCACAAATAACAATTGTTTGTATTCTTGGGTTTCGCCAGAAGGCTTTATGACATAGGCATTGGGGTTGGCCTTGACATAGTCGATGGCATCCTGAAAGTTGAAAAACTCTTTGGATGGCAATATTTTTATACCATGTTTCTTTAATTCTGCCTGTCCAAAATTACGGTCCAATTCCAAAAGATCTGAATATTCAGTTCCTCCGACCACTAATTTACCTTGTGCCCTTAATTCCGAACATATTTTACCATAACCGGTATAATCAAAAATAAGGACATCTGCCCAATCGATATAGCTTTTCCAATCTTTAGCCTTTTGCACAAAACCATAGCCTATTTCCCTAGAGTGTTTATCTTCAATATACATTTTAACGGAGTGGCCTTCGTTCAAAATGGCTACCGCCATATCCAATGTTTCCCCCCAACGGGATACGATCAAGAAATTTCGTTTAATTTCTATTTGACTCTTTAATTTCTCTTTTTTCAATTTATTGAGATATATTAATTTTTTAAGAATTAGTTAGCAAATTTATTTTAAACTACAGTGCTCAAGGTAAAGTTTTAAAACGTAAAATAGGCTGAAAACCAGCTATTTCCCTTCCAAAACAAAACAATTTTAATAAATATTCGTTAAAGTAATTCGGTGTCCAATGTTTTGGACGGTAAAGCATAACAAGGGTATGCCCGAATTTGTGAGAAGGTTTCAATATACCAAGCTAGTGCCCAATAGTGAATAAATTTGAAACAAATATATGTGAAATTTAAATATCTAATTAAAATAAAGGGTATAAAATTATAGTCAACTTCAGACCCATATGAGTCGCACAGAGACCATAAGTTGGTTTTAAAGAACCCCAATGTTTATCCAATTGATATACTTCATAAATATCCAATACTACATATGTTCCAAATATTAAATAAGAAAAGATTTCTGGTAGACTATCTAGGACACTTCGTAGATATCCATAGTCATATTCTACCTGGACTCGATGACGGGGCCAAAAATATTTCGGACTCTTTGGATATAATAAACGGTTTTAATGAAATTGGCATTACGCATATAATAACTACTCCCCATGTTAGTCAAAATTTCTACCCAAATACGGACGAAAGTATTCATTGTGCACATAACGAGGTTAAAAACCAATTATTGGAATTAGGCCTAAGGCACATTGCCTTGGAATCATCCTCGGAATATATGATAGATCCAAATTTTGAAAATTTACTGGATCAAAAACTCATAGCCCCAATTCGCAATAAATTTTTATTAGTGGAAATGCCCTTTCTACAAACCCCGATCAACTTTGACCAAGCCATTTTTAAAATAGCAACCAAGGGTTATAATCCAATATTGGCCCATCCAGAGCGTTACTTTTACCTCCATTCCAATTACAAAAAATATCAAGACTTTAAATCCAAAGGAATTTTTCTTCAATTAAATTTACTGTCGCTTAGCAACTATTATGGGAAGCAAGTATCAAAAATCGCGAAAAAGCTGCTGATGGACAATCATATTGACTATGTCGGTACGGACATACACAACGTAAAGCAATTGGAATTACTCAAAGGCATCAAACTATGCAATAGTACCTTGAATAAGTTAATCCCTATTTTAAATAGGAACGTGGAAACTTTCTATTAAATTTTCATTTGTAAACCGACAAAAAGACTCTGGTAGTCCCTTCAATTTTGTAGTCAAAAACACAATTGCCCTGATGGATATTCAATAATAATAATTAATAATATCCTACCTTTGCCGGAAATTACCATTCATGTTTTATTTTTTTCAGAAGAAAAAATTCGTTGTAGACTCCCTTGAAAATTTTATTGATATACATAATCACATTCTGCCTGGAATTGATGATGGTGCCAAAACCGGTGCAGACTCCATTGAACTTATAAAAGGGTTCTCTGATATTGGTGTAAAAAAGTTTATTGCCACTCCCCATATCATGCATAATTATTACCCCAATGATTATGACACCATCCACGCTGCATATGGAATATTACAAAACGAGCTTTTAAGTGAAGACATGAAAGAAATCACTTTGGATGTGGCTGCGGAACATATGATAGATTCCAATTTTGATCACCTTCTTGAGCAGGAAAAAGTGATGCCTTTAAGAAATAATTATTTATTGATAGAAATGTCCTACTTACAACCCCCCATCAATTTTGCTGAGGCAATTTTAAATATAGCCGCCCATAGGTATTTCCCAATTCTGGCCCATCCCGAAAGATATTCCTTCCTACATCTAGAATCCTCTAAATTTCAAAAATATAAAAATAGTGGTATTTTATTTCAGATGAACCTTTTGTCCTTGGGGCAATTCTATGGGAAAGACGTACAAAAAAAGGCTCACAAACTTCTTCAAAACGGATTAATAGATTATGTAGCCTCAGATGTCCACAATCAACAACAGTTGCAAAGTATAAAGGAATTACAGCTGAGCAATAATCTCATGAAATTACTTTACCCTGTTATTGAAAAAACGATAGGCGATTTCTATTAAATTAAAACTGCCACCATTTTTTATGGGATTTGCCATATCCATATCCATAAGAACCGCCATATCCCAAATTGGATACCTTTACATTGTTCACAACAAAGGATAATCCATTTAATTTTCCTTCCTGTTTTAATCTAACAGGGAAGTCCAGTACTTTCTTCTCTGTAACCCCAGCTTTGGTTACATAAATAATGTGATCTGCATATTCTGTAATCAATAAAGTATCTGTAACGACCATCAAAGGCGCGGTATCCACTACAACATAGTCATATTTCCCAGAAACCTCCTCCAATAATTCTTTCATTCGGCTGCTCATTAAAAGTTCTGCCGGATTGGGAGGTATCTTTCCTGAATATATAACATCTATAGTATTGGAATGGACCAACATGGAATGTGTAATTTCTTTAATATTCAAATCCTTATCGTACAAATATTCCGTTAACCCAGTATCTCTATTTCTTGTTGAGCCACCTAATTCATCGATATTTTTATTTTTAAAGAAACTGTACAATTTTGGATTTCTAATATCTGCCCCAATTAGAAGAACTTTTTTATTGGTACTGGCAAAAATCATGGAAAGGTTAGAGGAAAGAAACGTTTTCCCTTCCCCTGGAACGGAAGAGGTAATATATATTAAGTTGCCCTTACCAGAGTCGCTTTTGGACTTTATCATGTAGTCTAAGTTGGTCCTAATAATCCTCAAGGACTCTGCCAAAATAGAACGATCATCCTTACCCACCAACTTTGCCTCCTTCTTACCCAGCTTAGGCAGTTCCCCCAATACAGGTATATCCTTGATCAATTTCTCCAAAGTGGTTTTACTATGCACCTTATTGTCCAATAAATCATTGGCATATATTACTGAAAATGGCAGAAAAAGACCAATTAGGAAGAATGCCATATAAACAATCTTTTTGTTAGGCGATACTGGCATTGGACTTACACTATAGGATTGATCTATTATTTTTGACTTGGGTTTGGCCGATGCAAAAGAAATCTGGGACTCCTCCCGTTTTTGAAGCAAATAAAGATAAAGGGATTCCGTAGTTTCCTGTTTCCTACCAATGTCCCTTAGGGCACGTTGATTTTTAGGTGCAGCGTACAATCTGGAATTCACCTTGGATAATTGACTACTAAGGCTATTAACCTGTAATCCCAAATTGTTGGTCATACTCCCCAAACTGGATTGCATACTTCGCTTTAGGCCCTCCAATTGCTGATCCAAATTTACAATAATTGGGTTCTTTTCATTGGAGCTTTTTAATAAACGATTCCTCTCTGCGACTAACTCATTGTATCTAGCTGTTGTATTAGCAATGGTAGGATCCGACAAACCTACATTGGAGGGGAGAATTTCATAACCTTCCTGATTCTCAACCAGGTCTTTCATAGAGGAAGCAATGTCCAATTGCAGAGAAGTATTTTGCAATTCTTGTTGGCTACTGGCACTAACCGTTAGATTAACGCTTGATTGTGAAGCGATATCGGTAATACCCCTCCCTGCTTTGTAATCTTCCTCATTTTGGTCCTGGACAGAAAGGTTAGAGTAAATATCGGTAATTCGGTCATTGATAAATTCCGATGTCTTATCCGCTATAGCCTTTCGATCCGCAATGGCATTGTTATTATAAGTATCTACCAAAGTATTTATAATATCATTGGCTTTTTTTTGTATTGGATCGTTCAAAGAAATATTAAGAATATTGGAGTATTCAGCAGCTGGAGAAACCATTACTTTCCTTTGATATTGTTGCGCTACCATTACAACCGGGGTAACACTCACCTTATACCTTCTATCCTTGTAATTATCAATATCCCTGACATTTGGGGTAATAACAATATCCCCTATAGGGGTACTAATGTTTTTTCCAAAAGCAAAAGGCATTAACGGCATGTCCTCCTCCTGACTGTAACCAAAGGTAGTTGCATTTGACAAAGTGAGATAAAAACTGAAATTAGCACTATTTACTACGGAATCCTTGGCAATAAAATTAACTTTAAAGGGTGGGTTTTGATAAATTTCCGAATCCAATATTTTCCCCAAGGCGGTAATCTTCACATTCAGGCCCAACTTCTTTACGACCTCAATAAAATTAGACCTGGAGTTTATTATTTCTATTTCATCCTCTACCTTATTTGCGCCACCCGGCATCACACCTAAATCTTGGAAGGTACTGAGTTCAGAGGTTGAATTTTCATCATCCAAAATTTGAATTTTAGCTTCGGCCGCATACTCTGGAATAGAATATCTGAGCTTTACAAAAGCGATAGCCAAGGCCACAAGAACAGAAAGGACAAACCATTTCCAATGTTTGGTATAATTAATAATAATATCCTTTAATCCAGGTTCAGAGGATAGATTTTGAGAGTTTAAACCCATTGTAATCAATAATTTTATTGTAATTAATTTCTAGTAATCAATACTACGGTTGTAGTAATTATAATTGAAGCGATAGACAGTGCAATAGAGGACCTACTATCAAGGGTTGCGGAGGCTATTAAAGATTTATTGGGCTCCACATACACTACATCATTTTGTGTTAGGTAATACACTGGAGAGTTCAGGACTTCCTTTTTGGTAAGGTCAATACGGGTATACACTTTAGTTCCATTAAAATCACGGATAACCATAACATTTTCACGCATCCCTTTAATGTTGAGGTCACCGGCCAAACCCAAGGCCTCAAGCACTGTTATCTGCTCACCATTTACAGGATATGTACCTGGCCTGTTAACGGCACCCAATACCGTAACGGTGAAATTTTTTAAACGAATGTTAATAATTGGATCCTTTAAATAATCCTTTAATCGCTCGGTTAACAAGGTTTTCGCCTCACCTGGAGAAAGTCCCAATAATTTTACTTTGCCCAAAACAGGAAAATCTATTTCACCATTTTTATCAATGATATAATCCAACTCTTCCGGTCTCATTCCTCCCTCCACATAACCTTTCATAATGTTGAAAGGCACACTAGCTTGCGGGTCTAAGGTAGAAACATTAATACTGATTACATCATCAATCTTAAACCGGTTTAAATTGGAATTATCGCTGACTATGGTCTCAAAAGCACTGGCATTCTGAAAATAAACCACATCTTTCTTAGACCCACAGGAGGATATTAATACAGTAGATACAACTAAGGCAAAAGCTCTTAAGCCCATAATTTTAGTGTTTTTAAACATAATTTAGCGGATTTCTAATACAAGTATAATGAAAATTTAGGACTGTAAAATTTTCTTTGTAAGGATTGTATGGGCTGCAACCTCAACTTCCTCAACGGTTTTGGAATCCTTTTTATCCAGTTTACAAAGTTCTGAATTATTTGAAACATATTCAGGTACAATCTCCTTCATCAACTTTACCGTGTTCTCATTAAAAAACATGTTAGAAACACATAATTCATTGATTTTGGATTTGGTTTCCTCATAAAACAATTCCCTGGACTTACTGATCATTATTTTTTTGTGATAGGTAGGCATAGTATCTTCCCCATTGGCCAGCAGTTCCTCATATAATTTTTCCCCAGGTCTAAGCCCTGTGATTTTGATATCGATATCTTCCGGATACCTGAGGCCAGATAATTTGATCATATTTTTTGCAAGGTCAAAAATCTTTACGGAATCGCCCATATCAAATATAAATATTTCACCCCCTTGACCCATTCCTCCTGCCTCCAAAACCAACTGCGCAGCCTCAGGTATGGTCATAAAATACCGAGTAATTTCCTTATGGGTAACCGTTAGCGGGCCACCTTTCTCTATTTGTTTTTTAAACAGAGGAATTACGGAACCATTGGACCCAAGAACATTTCCAAATCTAGTGGTAATAAACTTCGTCTTTTTGTATTGTTCGGCACAGCTAATGTACATTTCTGCTATCCTCTTAGTGGCTCCCATTACATTGGTCGGATTAACGGCCTTATCTGTGGAAACAAAAATAAATTTATCCACATTATTGTCCAATGAAAGATCCACGATAACTTTAGTACCTGCCACATTAATTTTAATGGCCTCATAGGAATTATACTCCATAAGCGGCACATGCTTATAGGCTGCCGCATGGAACACCATATTGGGCTTATATTCCTGAAAGATAGAAGACATCCTATTTTTATCCCGTATATCTCCTACTATTGGAATGAAATTATGGAACCCGTTCTGCTTTAATTCTTGCTGCAAGTCGTACAACGCAGATTCTGCCTGATCAATAACAATTAAAGATTTGTATTCGCAATTGACAATCTGCCTTACCAGTTCACTACCAATTGAACCTGCTCCACCAGTAACAAAGATTACCTTATCCTTAAGTTCATTGGCTATTCTCTTATTCTTAATATTGATCGGGACCCGATCTAAGAGGTCTTCGATCTGTACCTGCTTGATCTGGGATATTTTTAGCTCACCATTGATCCAATCTTCAATAGGAGGAACAATTTTTACTTGCACTGGGAAATCCACTAATTCTTCTACCAATTGTCTAAGCTTATTGTGATCTATGTTCTGTATAGAAAAAATAATCTCGGATATATCGTTGCTTTTTATAAAATAGTCTGTAAGTACCTCTGGAGCGTATACACGCACCCCATTAATATTTTTACCAACTTTTTCATAATCCTTATCTATATAACCCACTACTTTGGAAATACTACCACTGTGGCCCGTCAAGGCATTTTGGGTTAGGATACCGGATTCCCCGGCACCGTAAATAATAACATTTTTAGTAATTTTAAACTGCTTCACAAAATTGTAATAGGCTGTCTTAAATACATATCGAGATGCTGTAAGGGCTATAAAATTTAATAGACTATGTATAATAATAATAGATAAGGGAACAGTAAAACCCTCCATATAATCCATCTCCCGATTAAGGATTACCATAAAAATAGTAATGATACTGGACAAACAAATGGCATTAAAGATATTGTAAACGTCCCGTACCCCAGTATGTCTAACTACCCCTTTATAAGAACCGGTTATTAAAAAAGATATTGCACCAATTACAATTATAACAGGTAGCTGTAATAGTAATTTATCTATATCAAAGTTCAGGGTGAGATTAAAACGGATAAGATAGGAAAACACAAAGGTTATGGACACCAACATTAAATCGATCACCAATACGATCCATTTGGAAGTATATTTTTGTGCCCTATTGGTTAAGTAGTGTTGTATCATTTGGTCATTGTCATTTTAATTACTTCAATTACTCGGTCCAAATCCCCTATTTGCAGATTGGAACCACTGGGAAGACACAAACCTCTGTCGAACAAATCTTCAGAAGTGCCATCAACATAATTATCACATTTTTGAAATATAGGCTGTAAGTGCATTGGCTTCCATAAAGGTCGGGATTCTATATCAACTTCCTGCAGAGCTAGGCGTATTTTTTCACGAATTTGTACAGATGGTGTCAAAATACAGGTAAGCCACCTGTTGGAATACATTTCTGGCATTTCTTCCAAAAATTCAATTTCTGAAATATGCCCCAATTTTAGTTTATAATATTCAAAATTAGATCTTCTGGCCGCCACTCGGTCGTCCAGAACTTCCATTTGCCCTCTTCCTATTCCGGCCAGCACATTGCTCATTCTATAATTATAACCAATTTCGGAGTGTTGGTAATGTGGGGCATTATCCCTGGCCTGAGTTGCTAGAAAAACGGCTTTTTCCTTGTATTTCTTATTCTTTGTAACCAAAGCTCCACCTCCAGAAGTGGTGATTATTTTATTTCCATTAAAAGACAACACTCCAATATCTCCGAAGCTGCCACATTTCACACCTCCATAGGCACTCCCCAAGGCTTCTGCACTATCTTCCAACACAGGGATACCATATTGTTCGCCAACAGCCTTTACCTCATTAACCTTATAGGGCATTCCATAAAGATGGACCGCAATAATAGCCTTTGGTTTTTTACCTTTTGAAATCCTGTCCTCTATAGCTTTTTTCAGCAAAACAGGTGAAATATTCCAAGTATCCTTCTCACTATCCACAAATATTGGTTTGGCTCCCAAATAACAAATTGGATTGGCTGAAGCGGAAAAGGTAAAACTTTGACAAATTACCTCATCACCCTTTGACACCCCAAGTAACACCAACCCTAAGTGAATGGACGCTGTACCCGAACTTAAGGCTGCAACATTTACCTCGTTATCCAAATAGTTTTCAATACTAGCTTCGAACCCATTTACATTGGGTCCCAAAGGCGCTACCCAATTGGTATCAAAAGCCTCGTTCACATAATGCTGTTCCATTTGCCCCATATGGGGGGAAGAAAGCCAAATTTTCGAAGTAGTAATGGTCATTAAAATTTAGGGTTTATTTAAATCTCTACAACAAAAATAAATATACTTTTCGGTAATAAATCATTATGGCTTTTAATTTCGTTTAAGAATAAAAAATATCGTTTAACTACCCTAAAAACAAAATTCAACCCAAATAATAACCCTTCATCCACTATCACTTTTATTAAGCTACAACATTTGTTTGACCTTTAAGCTTTAGATTGTAGAAATTGCATTGGTATTATCCCACTATTTTCTAAACAAAACGTTTAGAGCGTTATTGATGTCGATATAATTCTGTTCACTAACGGTTGGCTGGTCCAGGTTAATCGGTAATATATTAAAATAACTCCCTTGCCTATCCTATTTTATTTATTAGGTTTTTTGTCCAAAAAAAATAGTTGATAATTCGTTCATTATATCACATCAACCTGTCATATCCGTATTAATAAATAATTTAAACCTTACACTTCCTATTTTTCTAAAAAAATCGCCCAATTAACGCCTAAGCACAACTGTTCCATTAAAAAACAGAAATGCAGTTCGCAATCACTACATTATAATTGGACTTAAAACAGTAGGACAATTAGAACGGAAACCTTCTTAAAATCCTTGTCTAGGTGTTGAGAACATTAAAATATCTTAAAGAAAAGTGCATTTCATCGAAAATATCACTTTCAAAAATCCAAACTACGAAAAGCAAACGTAACACCATCATTGCAACAGAATTGTGCATTTCATCGAAAATAGTAGGTCTTTTGCCGATGATGTGGTAAAAATAAATAATATTGCAGAACCCAAGCATGTAACAATTAAATTAATGTCTTAACTTATGAAATTTCACCCCACGAATCTCTTACAAGTGACCCTAGTTTGTTTTGCCCTAATCTTAAGTTTTTCCTGTAATAAGGATTCTGATTTATTGGCAGAATATGTAATAGAAAATCCACAATCTTTTTTGGTAAATGATGTGGTTGTCACACTGGCCAACAATCCAATTGTTATTTCTCCTTTAAGTAATGATACTTTTGAAAAACCTGAAAAAGTGGCCATTACGGAGGTAACTCCACCTAAAATGGGTACAGCAGTGGTTAACGAAGATAATACCATTACCTACACTCCGGATACCGACAAAACAGGCAGCGATGAGTTCGATTATTCCGCTTCTGTTACCAATCCTGACAATACTGTTACAACAGAAACCGGATCGGTAACCGTAACCGTGACCGACAAAACCCCTACTTCGGAAGAACCTGTGGAAATGGGTGGATTAAAGGCATTCCCAGGCGCTGAAGGATTTGGAAAATATGCCACTGGCGGTAGGGGCGGTAAAGTCCTGTTTGTAACAAACTTGAACAATAGCGGTTCGGGAAGCCTAAGGGAAGCCCTGGAAGCCTCTGGCCCGCGCACGGTAATATTTAGAGTTGGCGGTACTATCAATCTATCTTCCGGGATAGTCATAAAAAACCCAAATTTAACCATAGCTGGGCAAACTGCACCAGGCGGGGGAATACTTATCAAAGGAGGCC
>JAVJOW010000033.1:0-192805 GCA_040216555.1 Arenibacter sp. | reverse complement strand
CAAAGGCTATGGAAAAACACAACAGTTTTAGGTGGCCATGGCGACGGGGCCCACCCCTTACCATTCCGAACAGGGAAGTTAAGCCCGTCTGCGCCGATGGTACTGCTACACCAAGTGGGAGAGTAGGCCGCCGCCTTTTTTTGAAGTCCCTCCATCTTACGATGGGGGGACTTTTTTTTTGCCCATATACAACACAATGGCACGCCCTTGGCGTGATCGGTTCCCCTAGCCCTTCGTACCGCACTGCGTTTGTACCCGGGGACGGTCATTGAATGCACGCCTTGGGCGTGATTGGTTCCAACAGCCGTTCCTGCTTCGCCAAGCTTGCAGTATCGGGCTGTCACCAATAGGCCGCCGCCTTTTTTGAAGTCCCTTCATCTTACGATGAGGGGATTTTTTTTTGCCCTATATCCAAATATGGCAGGCCCAAGTAGATGGAAAGCTCAAAGCCGGGAGACTTTGCAAAGCGGTACATTATAACAATGTTACATTTCCTAAACAACCAATCGCTACATTAATTCATTGGTATATTGTACGATTTAGTCTTATTGTGAAATGCCTATTTAAAACCTGCAAAATCTTCCTATAACTTATAAGTTTACCTTTAGCAACCCTCAGTTTACAAATAATAATATTGGTTAACCAAGCCAACTTATCAATATGGATATATCCCTACTGTAACTAGCCTTGTTTTATATTTACGAAAACCTTTTCGTAGTTTGTATGGCCAGTGTTCGAGGGCTTCGCATTAAAATGTTTTTTGACAACTAAAAGGGTATATTGGAGTTTTATAACTTATAGTTATATATTTAAGGATTGGAACTACTGTTTCAAATAACTTAAGCTTCAATTTTATGAAAACTCCATTGTTTTTAAGTGGATTATTGCTGATTTTAATTTCATGCGCTGATCGTCCTTCCCAAGAAACTGCGATAACAGCTACCGAATCCATCATAATTAATGATTATCTCCCTTTCTCTGAGCTTCAATTGAATGATCTATCCATGTTTAAGCTAGAAACCGATAATTGGAATATTGTAGGGGATGTTTATGTGGATAGGTCACAGGACAAGATGTTAAAATCTTTCCCAGGAAAGGGTGTTTTGGCTAATATCCCCACTGAACAGACTAAGAATGGGCACATTTTTACAAATTTTGAGCATGGGGATATAGAAATTGAGTTGGATGTGATGATGCCAGTCAACTCAAATTCTGGACTCTATTTTCAAGGTAGATATGAAGTGCAATTATTGGATAGTTGGGGAGAAAATGAACCTACATCTGCAGATATAGGAGGTATTTATCAACGATGGGACGATAATAGGGAAGGTGATCAAAAAGGTTATGAGGGCCACCCCCCAAAAATAAATGCTTCAAAATCGCCAGGACTTTGGCAACATTTAAAAATTATATTTCACGCTCCAAAGTTTGACACTACAGGTAATAAAACCAAAAATGCTGTTTTTCAGGAGGTATGGTTAAATGGCGAATTGATTCAGGAAAATATTGAGGTTACAGGGCCTACAAGGTCTTCTGCCTTTGACGATGAAAAGGCTAGAGGTCCATTCATGATTCAAGGAGATCACGGACCGGTAGCGATAAGAAATATTAAATACAAGCTTTACGAAGATAACAAGGTATCTCTATTGGATATCCATATGACCGAATACGAAAGTAATTCTGACTCAATTACCAGCTTCGACACCCTTACTGTGGTTAGGGATATAAAGGCAGATAGTATTTCTGCCAAAATGGTCACAGGGGATAGGGTGAAAAGTATATTGAAGTATGATGGTCAATTGGATATTCCAAATTCAGGGACCTATCTCTTTGATGTTGGGGTAAACAATGGAGGGGCCCTTTTAGTTATAGGTCAGGATACGGTAGTTGATTTAAATGGAGATTATAGTTTAGAAAGCCCGGGGATAGGGGAAGTGGAATTGGAAAAGGGTAAACTGCCTTTCACTTTTATTTATAATAAACACAATCCCTGGAATTCTGGATTTAGAATAGAAGTGGAAGGTCCAGAAATACAAAAGATGTCCTTGAATGCAAAAAACTCATTAAGCTCTCCTAATAAAGTATCTGATAATGATATTGTTATTAAGGTGGGGGATGAGACTATTACCCAACGTGGATATATGATGCATGGTGGTGAAAAAAGAACACATTGTATTGCGGTAGGGAGTCCTGACGGTGTAAATTATTCATACGATTTAAGCAGAGGAGCCCTGTTACAGGTATGGCAAGGCGATTTTCTGGATGTTACCCAAATGTGGCATTCTCGTGGCAATAGTCAGTTGGCGGAACCAAAGGGATTCTCTGTATCCTTTCATGGAGATCCAGATTTTATGACTTTGGAAAATAAGGATATGATTTGGCCGGATACCATACCGTCCAACATAAGGTTTAAGCCATTGGGGTATGAAATTCGGGACAATGGAATACCGGTTTTTAAACATCAAGAGGCAGGGACTGCCATTAGCAATTCATTTAAAACTTCGGAAGATGGACGTGGACTTGAGCGTATCATCAACAATACAGGCAATGTGGCCATTTGGCATAAAATTGCCGAAGGGGAATCAATTAAACAATTGGAGGATGGCACATTCATTGTCAACGATGAAAGTTATTTTATCGATTTCTCCGGAAATAGCGACTTAAATCCTATTATCCGTCAATCGAACGGAAAGGAAGAATTGCTTCTAAAAATACCCGCAGGCAGTGGGAACATTTCATACAATATTATTTGGTAACCCAAAACAACCAATTATGCAGATTTTAAGACAGGCAGTTTTCTTTGTATTCCTATTAGGAACAGTACAAGGTACATTTGGACAGGAAAGTTCGGAAATGGCCAATAAGGAAGCAGAATATTATAAAATAGTGGATGTGCCAATTCCAAATAATATTGTATTGGAAGTAGGAGGATTGGCGTTTACGGATGACGATAAATTGGGGGTGTCTACCAGAAGGGGTGAAGTATGGTTAATAGATAAACCATATAGTTTAAACCCAGTTTATAAAAGATATGCGCACGGGATGCACGAAACCTTGGGTTTGGCCTATAAGGACAATGGTTTTTACCTTTCCCAACGAGGAGAACTTACTAGATTGGATGACAGGAACGGGGACGGAAAGGCCGATAGTTATAAGACCATATATACATGGCCTTTGTCCGGGAATTACCACGATTATTCCTATGGCCCGTTAATTCTGCCCAATGGGGATATGTTGGTCACCTTAAATTTATCCTGGATTGGCCATGGAGCTAGTTTGGTAAAATGGAGGGGATGGATGTTAAAAATAACACCAGAAGGGGAAATGACCCCTATTGCAACCGGCTTAAGGTCTCCTGCAGGTTTTAATGTAAATGCTGAGGGCGATTATTTTTATACTGAAAATCAAGGGGATTGGGTAGGTTCCGGAAGGATGACCCATTTGGAAGTAGGCGATTTTGCCGGTAATCCGGAAGGGTTGCGGTGGACAGACGATCCGCAATCGCCCCTAAAATTGAAACAGGAAGAAATTGAAAAGCATTCGGGCTTAAGTCTTTATGAATATGCAAAAAAGGTACCTGCTCTTAAGGCTCCAGCCATCTGGTTCCCGCACACCATTCAGGGGATTTCTACTTCGGATATCCTCTATGATACTACCCATGGAAAATTTGGACCCTTTGAAGGCCAGATCTTTATTGGCGACCAAGGTCACAGTAAGATAATGAGGGTATATATGGAAAAGGTCAATGGAGTGTACCAAGGGGCTTCCTTCTTATTTCGTGAGGGTTTTTCCTCAGGGATATTGCGCATGATCTGGGGTAGTGATTCCAGTATTTTTGTAGGAATGACAAGCAGGGGATGGGCCTCCACAGGGAAAGCTCCATATGGTTTGCAAAGATTGGAGTGGACCGGGAAAGTACCCTTTGAAATTAAAACGATGAAAGCGCTTGATGATGGATTTCAATTGGAATTCACACAACCTGTGAATAAAAGGTTGGCCAGTGACGCAGCTAATTATGAAATGAAAAGTTTTACGTATCAATATCACAATACCTACGGTAGTCCCATTGTGGAAGAACAACCGGTAATGGTCCAAAAAGCCGAGGTTTCTGCAGATGGATTATCAGTTAAATTAACCTTGCACGGTATGCGATTGGGTTTTATCCACGAATTAAAAGCACCTCACCTTAGCTCTGATAACGGCAAAAAACTTTTGCACGACACAGGCTACTACACATTGAACGAAGTTCCTGGGGGAGTATTAAAGTCTCCGCAGATGACAGGTATGGTTAAATCGGGTAAAAATATTGTCCAACCAAAAAGAATTCTGAAAATGCCATCTGATTGGAATAATAAGTCCGATCAGAAATTAATTATAGGAACCAGGCCGGGATTGAAGTATGATGTAGAGGAAGTTAAGGTTAAAAGAGGGGCCAAGGTAGAGCTCACCTTTAATAATAACGACGATATGATGCATAATCTGGTCATTACCCAGAAAGGCAAGGAGTCGGTGGATAAGGTAGGGCAATTGGCCTTGATGCTGGGACTTGACGGTCCGGATTATAATTATGTACCAGATACCGATTTAGTACTTTATCACACCGCTATTATGCAACCGGAAACAGCTGAAAAAATTTACGTAAACATGCCGGAGGAACCTGGTGAATATTGGATAGTATGTACTTTTCCAGGTCATTCATCGGTAATGAGGGCCAAGCTTATTGTCCAATAATAAGGAAATAGATCATCTGCAATTTATTGGTTTAATTCTTTTTTATAGGGGCCTTATTTGGTCCATGGTGAAAATATTCACTTATAAGTTTTAATGTGCAAATGGTTCGGGAATATTTATTATTGCCAAAGTTAAATCACATTTTTTTTAAAGAAAAAATTGTAGATTTAATTTTACAGTCGAACTAAATATTGAACCTTTTGAAAATATCATCATTAGCACTATTTCTTTGGATAGTGTTCACTAATTTCACTTATTCCCAAGGACAGGATACATCAAAATATTCTTTAGCTAATGATTCCATAAATTATCGGGAAAAGGTATTCTTGCATCTGGATAAGTCATATTACAATGCAGGGGAAGATATTTGGTTTAAAGTATACCTCTTAAGCGCGGCTTCCCACCTCTGGGATGTTATAAGGAATGTAGTATATGTAGATATTGTTGGCCCGGAAAACAAAATAATAGACTTCAAAATAATTAGGATAGAAGATGGTATTGGCAATGGGGATTTTGCCTTGCCTTCAGATTTATATGGAGGTGAGTATGTGGTAAGGGCCTATACAAACTATATGAGAAATTTTGACGAGGCCTATTTTTTTAGGCAACAGTTATATATTAACCCATTGAACTTTATAACGAAAAATGCTGAGTCGGCTTTGGATGGGAAAGACCAGGTGGAAGCGGATGTGGTATTGGACGGACAAATGCCTGATTTGCAATTTTTTCCTGAGGGTGGGCACTTGGTCAATGATTATTTTAACCGAGTCGGTTTCAAGATATTAGGGGTAGATGGTAGGTCTATAGACATTGAAGGTGTAATTTTAGATGATACGGGTGTACAAATTACTGAATTTACATCTGCCCATTTAGGGATGGGACTATTTAATATTAAGCCAGTAATGGGAAGAAAATACACTGCCAATATTATGTACAATGATAAAAAATATTCCTATGATCTGCCACAAGGAGTCAATGATGGAATTGTAATGCGGGTCCAGGAATTAAGGGATTATTATCAAATAAATATTCAAACAGCAAGTGTCAAGGGGCTTAAAGGCTTTAGTTTGCTAGGGAGCCAGCGAACGGGAACAATGTATAATGCCCAAATTAACCAGGATAAAACTGTAGCTGTTTTCAAGGTCGATAAAAAGCTCCTTGCGACCGGTATTGCCCAATTTACACTCATTGATGAAAAGAGTAAAGCCATATCCGAGAGATTGGTATTTTACGATGACGGCAGTCCGTCTCCCCAAATAAAAATTATTCCTACTTCGGAAACCAATGCCAAAAATGGCACGGTGGAACTAAGTGTAGAACTGGATTCCCAAGGGAAGGAGATATCGAATTTCGGAGCAAATATGTCCATTTCTGTTACGGATTTAGCGGCTTCATCACCTAGGGAGCATCAGTCCGACATACGAACGTATTTGTTGTTAAATTCAGAAGTAAAAGGGAAAATAGAACATCCTGGTTACTACTTTTATTCCGAAGATCCTAAAAGAAGGCAGTTCTTGGACCTCTTGATGATGACTCAGGGGTGGCGACAATTTATGGTAAACGATTTGCCGAATATCAAGGGTGATTCGTTTGAGTTTATTAAGGAATTGGGAATCTCTGTGGAAGGAGAGGTGCGTAAATTTCATAATCTTGATAAGCCGGATGCAGCCACTGTGAAATTAACTTTCCAAGACAATAATTTGATGGGGCGCCTTAGTGTAAAATCAAACGAAGATGGACGTTTTAAGTTTTTGGGGCTGGATATTATGGAAGATAATAAATTGGCTTTTGAAATGGTGGATTATGAGCGTCCAATGAAGGAATTTGCTGTTCACTTGGATTCCATAAGACCTGCACCAATCAGTTCCCTTAAGAAAGAGTTCAGGCTAAGGGAAGCTACCAGCTTTGAACAATTTTTGGAGAATCCTTATGCAAGAAAAGGCTTTGATACGAATTTTGAAAACGAAATGATGAAATTGATCCAATTGGATGAAGTATTAATCTTAACTGAAGGAAGGTCCAAGAAGAAGGAGATGGATACAAAAAGAAGTACCAATTCTATTTACAGCAGTGTATCCAATACAGTGGATTTTTCCGAAATAAGAAATCAACCCTATCCAAACATATTGGCGGCTTTACGAGCACGTGTCCCTGGAGTTGATGTGTATGGAGGATTTGTTGCAATTAGAGGTGTTAATTCCATGAGTTCGGAAAGAGGGACTACGCCCCTTTTCCTATTGAATGGCGTACCAGTAAATCAGGAAGCAATTGAAAACGTTCCTGTTTGGGAGGTCGATTTTATAGATGTTTTAAAGGGAGCTAGAGCTTCCATTTTTGGTTCCGAAGGAGGAAACGGCGTTATTGCGGTATACACATTAACAGGGAAGGAGCTGAAGAATCAGAAAAATAAAGTTGCTGGCAATGTGTTTAATTACCAGGGATTTTATCAGCCCAGAAAGTTTTACGAACCGGCTTATGCTAATGACGATCCGGGAACAAATAGAAAAAAATTTAGTTCCACCCTCCACTGGGAGCCTACAGTTACAATGGACAATAGTGGAAAGAGCAAAGTGACTTTCCCTGCAGGTACAAAATCTTCCATCTATAAAGTCGTTTTACAAGGAATTACCAACGATGGTTTGCCACTGGTTTCAGAAGCTGTTTTTGAGGTAGATTAATCGTAGCCCAATGAGGTAGATGTAATTTGTATATTTAATATTTTAATGGAGTTATTGCCTGTTAGAACATTTATTTTTGTGGAAGGGGCAATGTTATTTATTTCCTAAGGCAGGGTATTTATGTAAAATTAACTTTAGTTAATTTTGTATAATCAACATCCTATACATGCTGGAAAAAGAAGAAAAATTGAATACCCTTTCACATGGCCTAGGAATCATTCTTGGATTGATAGGGTTTGTTGTGCTTTATCAGATTAACGATCGGCATAATTCTTATGGAATTTTTTCCATTGTTGTTTACAGTCTAACCTTTGTACTTTTATTTACTGCATCAACCTTATACCATCTTGTCAGTGATCCCAATTTGAAAAACAAATTAAGGATATTGGATCACATCAGCATTTATTTTTTAATTGCTGGGACCTATACGCCAGTGGCCTTAATAATGCTTGAAAAAGGTAATGGATGGCTACTATTTTATACCGTTTGGGGTATAGCTGCCGTTGGTACGCTATTGAAGTTATTTTATACTGGTAAATACGAATTTATATCGCTTTTACTTTATTTGGTAATGGGCTGGTTGATCGTGTTGGATTTGGACAATTTGCTAAGTAATACTTCAGCCTTTGGGCTGGGGGCACTTTTTCTAGGGGGTGCATTATATACCTTAGGGATTCTTTTTTATGCCATTGAAAGAATTCCTTATAATCACTTTATCTGGCATTTGTTCGTGCTGGGAGGAGCCATCAGTCATTGGTTTTTTATTTTGATAGATGTGGTTTAGGGTCTAATAATATCTTCATATTCGTTGAAGAAATCTTCAAATTTGGCCATGTTCTCCTTTAAAAATAGCATGGTCTCCTGCCAGGTATTTTTATTATGTATGGATACATTTTCCAAACGCACGGATACCCTTGAAATTTCCTTGCCGTTATCAAGAATAACCGTATCCTGGAAAAGGGCATTTGGTAGATATTCCTCCTTGAAAAGCGACTGAAGGGAAATCAATTTTTCCCATAATTCCAGACGTTTCTCCAAGTCTTGGTTTTCAATATCCATCGAAACCATGGCAGAGGACAAATCAAAGTGGAACTTAAATGAGAAATCTTTTATTCCCGTGTTATAAAGAATCCATTTTCTGGGAAATGACTTTCCAAAAGAAATCCAGAAATCCTGCCTCAACTTTTTCGCTTCTTCCTTACTAAACATTATAGGGAATAAGCTATTGCGATACCCAGTATAATGACTACCAATTTACGAAGGTTGAATTTATGAGCTTCCGAACTTTCAAACAAAATCACCGTTGAGATATGGAGGAAAACACCAATTACCAAAGCGTTCAGCAAGACGGCATACCTATGGACAAACTCATAATTGGCAGCAATGTAGGTACCTATGGGGGTCATCACAGAGAAAAGAACGATAAAAAATAATGCGGATTGCAATTTTATCTTAGAGCTTAATAAGAATATGCTAAGGATTATGGCGATGGGAATTTTATGTATCAAAATTCCATATAGCATAGTACCGTGATTTTCTATTGGCAATCCTTCAAGCAGGGAGTGTATACATAGGCTTATGAAAAGCATCCACGGAAAATCCGATTTTTCTGGATCTAAATGAACATGCCCGTGTTCGGCCCCCTTAGAAAAAAATTCAAGAAAAATCTGGAGCAGTATCCCCAACATAATAAATACCCCGACTGTTTTTGGTTCTGCACTGCCATAAACTTCGGGGAACAATTCAAATACAGTAAGTGCCAGTAAAAAAGCGCCACTGAAAGCTAGGAGAAGTTTAAAGACTTCCTTGTTTTTTGGTTTTGTGAAGTATACAAATATAAAACTCAGCAATACGCCAAGAATGGGTAATAAATATTTCATTTAGGATTAGTTCGGGTATTCTACAAAATTACCATATTGGCTAATAAGGGCTAAAATTAACGTATTTTTGCGGTAATCTTAAAGGTAGATATGAACAATAATTTTAAAATGGTGGCCAAGACCATGTTTGGTTTTGAAGAAATTTTGGCAAAGGAACTACGAAACCTTGGTGCAGGAAATGTTGAAGAAGGGGTTAGGAGCGTTTTTTTTGAAGGCGATACGGGTTTTATGTACAAGGCGAACCTTTGTTTGCGGACTGCGATTAAAATAGTGAAACCTATTCATTCATTTCGCGTTCGGGATGAGAACGATCTTTATAAAAAAATCTATGCCATGGATTGGTTCGATTATCTGTCGACCTCCACAACTTTTGCCATAGACGCCACAGTAAATAGTGAAAATTTTACCCACTCCTTATATGTATCCCAAAAAACCAAAGATGCCATAGTAGATAAATTTAGGGATACTGATGGCAGCAGGCCGGATGTAGATATAAAATTCCCGGATGTTAGGATCAATATCCATATTCAAAATGATCACTGCAATGTGGCCTTGGATTCATCAGGAAGATCTTTACACCAGAGGGGGTATAGGACGGCAACCAATATTGCGCCCATAAATGAGGTTTTGGCCGCCGGTCTTTTGTTGTTAAGTGGATGGGATGGACAATGCGATTTTTTGGACCCTATGTGCGGAAGTGGCACTTTATTGACAGAAGCAGCCATGATAGCCTGTAATATTCCGGCCAACATTAATAGGAAGGAATTTGCCTTCGAGAAATGGCACGATTTTGATGCCGATCTTTTTGAAAAAATTGTGGACAGTAGTCTCAAAAGGACGCGGGAGTTTAATCATAAGATCATAGGATATGACAAGGCACCATCTGCAGTTCGAAAGGCTCAGGATAATATAGTCAATGCCAATTTATCGGATTATATAACTGTAGAAAGGAAAAACTTTTTTGATACGGAAAAATTCACGGACAAACATTTGCATATGGTGTTCAATCCGCCTTACGGTGAGCGATTGGATATAGAAATGGAGGATTTTTATACCGATATAGGAAACACCTTAAAACGTAATTACCCAGGGACCGATGCCTGGTTCATCACATCCAATTTGGAGGCCTTAAAGTTTGTGGGCCTTCGTCCTTCAAGAAAGATCAAGGTCTTTAATAGTCATTTGGAGTCGCGCTTGGTAAAATATGTAATGTACGAGGGAAGCAAGAAGGCAAAGTTTAATAAAGCGGAATAGCCCGAATTTGATAATGTAAAAGTATAGTTATCTTGAAACCTAAACACAAGGCCCTTATCTTAAATTTTCTAGGCTTCGCCATTTTATTTTTGGCAGGCCGATTATTACTTGGGATGTTCTTATCGCTCAATACTCTGGTCCTAGCTTTTATAGCCGCGGTGGCCGCAAGTTTATTGGCTCCCAAATTTAGTGCTGTAAAAACAAAATCAGGTGAAAAACTGATGATGAAATGGATTTTTATTAAGGGTTTCCGGGAGCTCTAGGTTTTTCTGGGATCGGTGGTTGCTCTTCTTCCTTTTCCTTAATTTTTTTTGCTTTTTTGTAGAGTGGTAAAAAATAGGTGATGGAATAATTGTAGCCAACGCCAAATTTACTCCCGTCGGTAACTTTATTGAATCCAGGGATCCATAGGTTGCTAAAATTATCCGGTTCCTTATTGCTGACCAAGAATCCAATGCGAACACTTGCTCCCAAAAATATGTTGGCGAAGAGTTCCGCTTTTACACCGAGCACAGCCTCGAGCCAACTGGCATTTAGTCCACTAAATTCTTGGGCTACATCCGAACCAAGAGCGAAATCGTTTACAGCATCTGGACCAGGGTTAATCTGGTAATCTGGATCGCTCCAATACCGATTGGTGTCAAAAATTTGATAATTATTCAAAGTTTGGCTAAAGGTACTATAAGCATAGCGCCCCCCTACATGTATTGAGTTGTTCATGCCGTACCAATTGCTATAGGTATTATAATCTACCCCAAGTTTTAAATAGCTTCCGGAAGTGGTAAAATTGTAGAGGTCCTCTTGTCTGGTATTCTTTTCATTACCCAGTTCTGCGGCCACATACAGTTTGTTTGTTATCCTATAATCCCCAACTAATTCAAGTCCTTGGTAATCATCATTTAAAAATGAAATTAACAGGCGGCTAAGATCTATTCCTACCCTAATACCGTAAGGGTCGGTGTGGGCCACAGTATCTTTTGGCTGCAAGTCGATAGGCTTGGTTTGGGCATATCCCAAAAAGAAGGTGAAAAATAAATAACTACTAATGATATATCTTAACATGGGCCGCTGTTGAATTTTCTACCAATGGGGTTACAATTTCTATATCCTTTATCCAGTTATCGGTTTCCGTTTTTAGATCGCTACTTAAATCTTCATAATTGGCAATATATCCACATGCCCTGGAAACAAACTTATCTATTCTATTGTAATTAAAGTACAAGGTATCTAAATCTCCCCCTTCAACGGTAACTGTTTCCCCTCCGGAATCTGTAGTTTCAACATTTGAAGAATTGCTAATAAAATAAAAACCTGTGGTCTTTTCTGTAACCTTTAAGGGAATGGCAATAGAATCCGAATCGGTTCTGTCAGATACGGTTGTAACTGTAGTATTCTGACCAACTCCCACAATTCTAAATTTGGTTACCTTTTTTAATACGGTGGGGTTGTCCACATCATAAAATCTTATCACTAGTAGTGGGGTGTCCCCGTCTATACAAATATCATCTTTTTCGCAGGCTCCAAAGCTGATGAATGTAATTAAAACTAGTATAGGAATATAGAATTTCTTCATGCTCGGATGGACTATTTGGTCCGTTTTTTCAAAAGTACAACATTTTCAACATGATGGGTTTGTGGAAACATATCCACCGGCTGCACTTTCAATATTTCATAATCCTCCTTCATCATTGCCAAATCCCTGGCTTGTGTAGCGCTATTACAGCTAACATAAACAACTTTTTCTGGAGCAATGGATAGTATTTGCTCCACAACGGCCGCATGCATACCATCTCTGGGAGGATCGGTAATAATTAGATCTGGCTTACCGTGTTCTTTAATGAAAGCAGGATTAAAGATATTCTTCATATCCCCAACAAAAAAATCTACGTTGTCTATTTTATTTCTTTTAGCATTGGCCTTGGCATCGGCAATAGCCTCGGGAACGGCCTCTATTCCGATTACTTTTTTGGCTTTTTTGGCCACAAATTGTGCAATGGTACCTGTACCTGTATAAAGGTCATAGACCAATTCATTGCCGGTAAGTCCGGCAAAATCACGGGTCACCTTGTAAAGTTCATAGGCTTGGTCCGAGTTGGTTTGGTAAAAGGATTTGGCATTTATTTTAAACTGAAGGCCTTCCATTACTTCAAATATATGATCCCTTCCAGAATAACATATGATTTCTTGGTCATATATGGTGTCATTTTGTTTTTGATTGATAACATATAGCAGAGAAGTTATTTCTGGAAAACTTACTGCCAAATGGTCCATTAATAATTCCCTTTTTTCCAAATCGTTCTCATAAAATTGGACCATGACCATAATTTCACCCGTAGAGGAGGTGCGTATCATCACGGTGCGCAGCATACCCCACTGATTCCTGGGATTAAAGAAAGATATATTGTTCTTAATAGCAAAATCCTTTATTTCCAACCTGATGGCATTGGAAGGATCTTCCTGTAAATGACATTTTTTAATGTCCAATATTTTGTCCCACATACCAGGGATATGAAATCCCAGGGCGTTTTTATTATCAATTTCCTTACCGGAGTTTATTTCCTCCAGGGTCAACCATCGGCTATCCGAAAAAGAAAATTCCATTTTGTTCCTGTAGAAATACTGTTTTTTTGAGCCTAGGATGGTACTGGTTTTTGGCAGTTCCAAATGGCCAATTCTACGAAGGTTGTTTTCTACCTCCTTTTGTTTGTAGAACAGCTGGTGCTCATAACCCATATCCTGCCATTTGCAACCGCCACATACTCCAAAATGCTCGCAAACTGGAGTAGTTCTTTTATTGGAAAAAGTATGGAATTTAGTAGCAACCCCTTCGAAATATGCTTTTCTCTTTTTAGTGGTCATAACGTCCACTACATCTCCCGGGACAGTGTTGGTCAGGAAAATTACACGTCCGTCGGGTGCTTTTCCTATTGTCTTGCCTTTGGCTCCTGCATCTACTACTTCTACGTTTTCAAAAACTTGTCTTGTATTCTTTCTGCGCATGGCGCAAAAATAGGAGATTTTTTTAGGATTTATGTAGCTTTTTAACACAGTCTTATTTGTATTTATTAGATTCGTTTTTCCAACGCTGAAAACTAACATGCAATGGCCCTTTAATACCATAGCTTCTTTGAGATTGGCGGGATTGTGAAAAATAAATTGGCATTAATTAATATTCCAATGTGTTTAATATGTTTCTATTGATCAAACTTAAAAGTATGTTTAAAATGAGAAAATGGCTTTTTTGTCTCTTTATGTTGTGTTTTTTTTTAGGACAATCACAACAGGGCAAACCTAGTAAAAAGAACAAGAACAATAAACCCAATGTACTGTTCATAATTGCGGACGATTTAACTGCTACTGCAGTCTCGTCGTATGAAAATAAGATGTCTCATACCCCGAATATTGATAATTTGGCAGCTCACGGTACCAAATATACCAGAGCCTATACCCAGTATCCCGTCTGTGGCCCTTCTAGAGCTTCTTTAATGTTCGGCTATTATCCCAATGCTACCAATACCTATGGCTATGTCAGTGGCAGGGAAAACGTGGGGCCCTCAAGAAAATCACTTACACAATTGTTCAAGGATAACGGATATTATACGGCAAGGGTAAGCAAGATATACCATATGGGAGTGCCTATAGATATTGAGACGGGTTCCAATGGGCAGGACGACGAAGCCTCATGGACCGAACGCTTTAATAGTCAAGGTCCGGAATGGACTGCGGAAGGGGAGGCCGAATTGGTGCAAAATAATCCATACGGTCTTAAGCCAAGGAAAGGCGGAAATGTTATGACCATTGTAAAAGCGGATGGGGATGATTTGGCACATTCTGATGGGAAAACTGCTGAAAAAGCTGTTGAACTTATTAAACAGCACAAAAACAATCCTTTCTTTTTGGCGGTTGGGCTGGTAAGACCCCATGTGCCATTTGTGGCTCCAAGTAAGTATTTTGAACCTTATCCCCATGAGCAAATGGTATTGCCCCCTAAAGTTGAAAATGATTGGGACGATATTCCTGCTCGTGGAATTAACTATGTAACCACTGTAAATGGGGAAATGTCGGAGGAACAGGAAAAAAAGGCAGTAGCTGGGTATTATGCATCTGTAGCCTATATGGATGCACAGGTGGGAAAGATATTAAAGGCTTTAAAGGAAGAAGGCTTGGAGGACAATACCATTGTTGTTTTTACTTCGGACCACGGATTTCATTTAGGGGAACACCGTTTTTGGATGAAGGTAAGCCTGCATGAGGAATCGGTTAGGGTTCCTTTGATTATCAAGGTGCCTGGAAAAGCACCGGCGGTCTGCAATTCTTTTGCTGAACTTTTGGACCTGTATCCCACCTTGGCCGATTTGGCGGGGATGGAGGCTTCCAAGGGATTACAGGGGAGAAGTCTTGTAAAAACTTTGAACAACCCCCAAGTGGAAGTAAGGAATTTTGCTTTTTCTGTGAGCCAGGGAGGCAAGTCGTTTTTAGTACGGAACCATAAATGGGCTTATATACAATATAATGAAGATGCCGGAGCAGGAATGGAACTTTTTGACATGGAGTACGATGCCAAACAATATAATAATTTGGCGCATAATCCAGCTTATGATGATGTGGTTCAGGAAATGCAGCTGAAGTTAACAGAAAAACTGAAATCCATAAGGAAAAATGATTTAGGAATTGAATACGGGATGAATAATTAGATAGGTGTTTGTCCTAAATAAACGCGATAAACTAGTTTAAATGTCGGGCTACCAATTGAAGTGTTTATGAAGGCTGCCATATTCTATACGATGAACATATAAATAAAATTAGAACAATGATTTTACGGAATATTTTATTAACCGTAGTTGCATTTCTCCCATTTTCACTTATGTCCCAAAGTGAGCTGGGCGATTTTAAAATTATTACCTACAACATTTGGAATGGATATGATTGGGGCAAGGATAATGAAAGAAGGGGGAAGGTTCAAAATTGGATAAGTGCCCAAACTCCAGATGTGGTGGCCCTTCAGGAATTGTGTGCCTATACCCTGGAAAAGTTGCAGGAAGATGCCGAAGTTTGGGGGCATGGATATTCCGTGCTATTGAAAACAACGGGTTATTCAGTTGGTTTTACCTCCAAGTATCCTATTGAACTAAAGGAGAAAATAGTAGATGGTATGCATCACGGGGCTTTGCACTGTAAAACTAACGGAATTGATTTTTTGGTAGTTCATCTCCACCCAGGAAGCATTGCAAGAAGACGGGAAGAGGCCGGTATATTATCTGCGAAAGTGGATGCCATCACCAAATCTACTTCTAAATACGTAGTATTGGGCGATTTTAATGCCCATTCGCCCTTTGAGGCTGATTTATATGACCCTAATGGTTATTTGTTAACAAGATTAAGGGAGTCCAACCTGGGAAAGGGTTTAAACGGCAATATAGAAAATGGAGGATTGGATTATGCTGTAATGTCCAAATTTCTTTCATTGCCTTTATTTGATGTAGTTCAAAAATATACTGCAGGATTAGCAGAAAGAGGTAGTTTTCCAGGGCGGGTATTGGGTGAGGTCAATCAAAAAGCCACCGATCAACTTCTCTCACGTATGGAACGCATAGATTATATTATGGTTTCACCTTGGCTTTCTGAAAAATGTACGGATGCCCAAGTCCATAACGGACCAGAGAATTGGTTTTTGTCCGATCATTATCCTGTAAGTGCCACTTTTGATCTAAAAGATTGAGTGGTAGGTTTTTCCAATCAAAAATCAATGTCCTAAAATTTTAGGATGCAAGTTACAATTCGTAATTTGCGGTCTCTACAAAAGAAGGATGATTTCTCTCCCCAAGAAGGAATTGCTAAAGTTTTATTTAAAAGTTATTTAATCATGTCGGTTTTGGAAAAATTATCTTCTGAAGATGCCATTGCATTGGAAGAAAAATTCGGAGCGCACAACTATCATCCGCTGCCTGTTGTTTTAAGTAGGGGAGAAGGAGTTTTTGTTTGGGATGTTGAAGGAAAAAGGTATTACGACTTTTTGTCCGCCTATTCTGCTGTAAACCAAGGGCATTGTCACCCTAAAATTGTCAATGCCATGATAAAACAGGCTCAAACCCTTACCTTGACTTCCAGGGCCTTCTACAATGATATGCTCGGAAAATTTGAGAAGTTGGCCACACAAACATTTGGCTACAACAAATTATTACCCATGAATACTGGGGCCGAAGCGGTGGAAACCGCTCTTAAAATTTGTAGAAAATGGGCCTATGAGAAAAAGGGTATTCCTGAAAACCAGGCGCAGATTGTTGTTTGTGAAAATAATTTTCACGGACGGACTACTACCATTATCTCATTTTCCAATGATCCTATTGCTCGCAAAAACTATGGCCCTTATACAGAAGGCTTTATTAAGATTGAGTACGATAATATAAACGCTTTGGAAGAGGTTTTGGAAAGTGATAAGAATATTGCTGGATTCCTTGTTGAGCCAATTCAAGGAGAAGCTGGAGTATATGTCCCTTCTGATGATTATCTTGTCGAGGCGCGAGAATTGTGTAAAAAGCATAATGTACTTTTTATTGCCGATGAGGTACAGACAGGAATAGCCCGTACAGGTAAATTATTGGCTACCTGTGGCAATTGTAGTTGTCCTGACAGGCACTGCAGTGGGCTGCCAGAGGTGAAACCGGACATATTAATTTTGGGAAAGGCACTTTCAGGAGGAGCTTATCCTATCTCCGGAGTTTTGGCCAATGACGAAATCATGGAGGTTATAAAACCTGGTAGTCATGGTAGTACTTTTGGAGGTAATCCAGTGGCAGCAGCAGTGGGCATAGCTGCTCTAGAGGTAGTCAAGGAAGAAGGACTTGCGGAAAATGCATATCAATTGGGTGTGTTGTTCAGGGAGGAACTCAATAAGTTTATACCAAATAGTAATATTGTAAAAGCTGTCAGGGGTAAAGGATTGTTAAATGCCATTTTGATTAACGACACGGAAGATAGCTCAACTGCTTGGGACATTTGTTTGGCATTAAGGGATAATGGACTTTTGGCGAAACCAACCCATGGAAATATTATTAGGTTCGCTCCTCCTTTAGTAATGAATAAAGAACAACTTTTGGAATGTGTTGGGATTATAATTCAAACGCTGAAGAAGTTTGAAAAATAATATTCCACACCCCGAACAGATTGCCCGTTATGGATATTGTAACGGGCTTTTTTTATTCTGGAGCCAAAAGGGTAAAAGGATATAGGTCTATATTTCTAAAAATTGTGAAGAGGGTAATTATTATCAATAGCACCATGGGAGTTTTGGGGTGATATAGTAAATCTGGTAAACTTTCTTTGCCTTTTACCGGTGCATAGCTTCGAAACCAATGGTAGGCAATCAATAAAAACGCAGGAATAAAGAGTAGGTTATGTTTGGCTACACCAATTATATCCAAATGGAGTAAATCGTGCAGTGCCCGCTGACTTCCACATCCCGTACAATAATAGCCTGTGGCAGTCAAAAATGGACATTGTGGAAAGTGGTTGGAACTACTTGGGTTGCTGAAAAAATAAAGGAGCAATATTCCAAAGAATACCACTCCTAAAATTATCACTCCAAATATTTTCTTTTTGTTAGAAATCACCTCCGCTCATTAATCCTCCAAAAAGGGCAAGGCCAAAAAAGGCGATATATATGAGCCAAAACAAGCCAGCTATAGCAATACCAACGATAGCCCATGTTTTCGCATTTTTAGAGGCTCTTTCGGCCTGTTCATAATTACCTAGGGCATAAGCCTCATTTACTTTGGCGGCATTCACAATACTCACTATACCAGGAATCAGGCAGCAGAATACAGTACTGATAATCGCTAAAACCAAATAATTGTTCGGTTTGGGACGGGTTTGGTTGTTTTCCATAAAAATGCTTGATTAAATTGATGGGTTGTAATAAAATCTATTGAAGGTTTTGAAAATAATCTTCCATTCTCTCCCTCATAAGTTCTTCGTTCTGTAAGGCATCCCAACCAATAATAGAGATGATCCAAATGAAGAAGAAGATTACTAGAATATTCAAAACAATACCTATAATCGATAAGGTTTTACCTAATTTAACATTGTTGTACCCTTCATACATACTGGGATTTACTGCGTAGAGCATAGTGGATTTTTTTGCTAGAATAAGGCCTATTATCCCAAATATCAGTCCAATAATTCCATAGCAGCAGCAGGTAACTATTGAAATAATCCCGAAAACCAATATTAGTGTTGCGTTGGGTAATTTTTGTTGTTCCATAATTTTTTTAAAGTATTAGATGAACCATTTTGTAAATGTAACTAACTATGATGATTCCAGCGTTTAGGTATAAAAGATAGATTTTGATCTTAAAGGAGTTTTTGATATCGAACAAGAGGGAGGCACCAATAAAACCAACTAGAAATATAATGGTATAAATGGCCGGGTATATCTTTAGAGCCTCTATAAAATTGCCGTCCAACAGATATGAAATAGAACGTTGAATTCCGCAACCTGGACACTCAATGCCGAAAATCTGCTTGTTCATACAAGGCAGCATATAATTTTCCAGTTCCAAGAGAATTGCCATCAGGATTATTTAAAGTACTAATATAATTCTTTACCGAAAAATACTATTATTTTTGGGCAATGAAAACAAAACGGACTTTTTATTTGGTACTGATACTGGCAGGAGCTGTAATTGCTGGGTTGGGAGACTATATAATGCATGAGGAATATGCATTGAGCATTGGAATTGTCCTGTTAATGTTTGGTCTTTACAAGACCACACAGTTGTGGAGTATAGATCAAAATAGGGATGAGGAAAAAGACAAAGAAAATAGCTAATGGATTTTAAGGTAGGAGATCAAGTAGAGGCCATCGATGATATTGTTCAAGGGATTGTGGTAAAAATAAATGGTGGGCAAATTATGGTGGAAAGTAAGGACGGTTTCTTATTGAAATATACGGCGGACGAATTATTGAAAATTGCCGGATCCAATGTTATTAAAGTGTCCAATTTTGAGGTGGCCAAAATAAAGGCAGAGAAGGAATTGCCGAAGAATAGGCACAGTAGGAAAATAAGGCCCAAGGAACGGTACGCCCCACAGATGGAAGTTGATCTGCATATAGATAAGTTAACACCCTCCACAAAAGGAATGACCAATTTTGAAATGTTGAACCTTCAACTTGATACGGCCAAACGTCAACTGGATTTCGCTATTCGTAAAAAGATACAAAAGGTGGTATTCATTCACGGAGTCGGGGAAGGAATTTTGAAAGAAGAACTACATTATCTCTTTAAGAGGTATGAAAACGCAAAGTATTATGACGCGGACTACCAGAAATACGGTATGGGGGCTACTGAAGTATATTTTTTTCAGAACACCCCATGATTAATTGGTCGTCACAGTGCCAAAATCATTGATACTTAAATCGGTTATGCGCTGATTGTTGGATGCATTGATAAAAGTAATCTCGCTAAGCCTTATGGTATGTTCATAGGAAGTGCTCTCACCATCAACTATTTCTGTGGTGGTTATAAGCACGGAGCCACTTTCTGCTTCAATTTCTTCGATTACCGTAGGTTCGGTTGCCGGGATAAGATCGCAAAAATAATTACTTGAAACATCATCGGAAAAATCACGATAGGTGAGCGTGGTGCTAGAGGAGATAGGATATTCAACCTCGCCGTCAGAAGCTTCATTTTTAAGTGTCCCACTGGCTAATGTGAGTATTAGCGCTTCGTTGCCGTTAATTTTGAAGAATAATGTGGTGCTTGTAGTTACCTTAGTGCCACAGTAATCTATATCGATATCGTCAAAGTCTATGGTTTCTATGGTTAAATCCCCATCATTGCATGAATACAGGGATAAGCACAAAAGGAAAGTCAAGAGATTTTTCATGCCTCAAATTTAATCGAAATATAAGTTATAATCCTAGAGGTTTATGAGCATTTTACAGGAAATTAACTTTATTTCAAGTAATTTTGGCAATCTTTTCTGGTGTTCGGAAAGTTTTTAATTTGATATTTTTTTTAATGAAAAAGGTTTATTTGGATAGTGCCGCAACCACACAGGTTAGACCCGAAGTGATCTCAACAATGCAAGATGCCTTGGCAAATTGCTATGGTAATCCATCTTCTTCCCACGGTTTTGGAAGGACGGCTAAAACAGCTATTGAAAAAACAAGAAAAACTATTGCAAAGTATTTAAATGCTCACCCTGCGGAGATAATCTTTACTTCTGGAGGTACCGAAGCGGATAATATGATTCTTAGATGCAGTGTCAGGGATCTTGGGGTAAAAACCTTGATCACTTCAAAAATAGAACATCATGCCGTATTACACACGGCCGAAGCACTGGCCAAGGAATATGATATTGATCTCCTATTTGTAGATTTGGATAGCTATGGAAATCCGGATCTTGCCCATTTGGAGGCGCTGCTGAAGAGGGATGGAAGTAAAAAATTAGTAAGCCTAATGCATGTGAACAATGAAATAGGCAATATTACGGATATAGAGGCGGTCGGCAAACTTTGCCAGGAACATGATGCCTTATTTCATTCGGATACGGTACAGTCCATTGGACATTTCCCATGGGATGTGCAGAAATCCAATGCCCATTTTTTGACCGCTGCAGCACATAAATTTCATGGTCCCAAAGGGGTTGGATTTGCTTATATTAAAAGACATACTGGTCTAAAACCCTTGATTTTTGGAGGATCGCAAGAACGTGGTTTTAGGGCAGGAACTGAACCGTTTCATAATATTGTAGGTTTGGAAGAGGCCTTTAAATCGGCTTATGATCACTTGGATGAAGAAAGGAGTTATGTGACGGAGCTAAAAAGATATTTTATAGAAAAAATATCCAAAGCAATTCCCAATGTGGCCTTTAATGGACTTTCCGGAGACAGTGAGGGCGGTACCTATACCCTAGTGAATGTGCGCCTACCTTTTGATTCTGATAAAGCGCTGATGTTATTGTTCCATTTGGATCTAAAGGGTATAGCCTGTTCCAAAGGCAGTGCATGCCAGTCCGGTAGCGATATTGGTTCGCATGTTCTCGCGGAAATACTTTCCCCTGAAGACATGGAAAAGCCTTCTTTGCGCTTTTCCTTCTCAAAATATAATACCAAAGAAGAATTGGATTACGTTGTTGAGGTGTTAAGTGAATATGGTTCCGATTAGTTCTTTTTTCGGTCTCTTGGGCGTTCCCGGTCGTAAGGGAATTTTCTGGAAGCAAGTTTCATCATCAGATCGATGAGGTCTGTAGTATTCTTTCCCGATTTCTTATTAATCTGTTTTTCGTATTTCCAGAGTAATTTGCCTGTTGAACCGTCACTTATTTTTACGCCTATGCGGCCATAGTTGGCATCGCCCTTAATATAATCCAAAAGGCTAAATTCTGTTGGAACACCTTTCGATAGTAGAACGTTTAAGTATAACGTGCCACTAATGATGCCATCAACTTCTAGAATTTGTGCTAGTTCCTTTACGCTGTAAACATCAATATTGTCGTACGAAATACCATTTTGTTTAAGGATGGCATTGGTGTTTTTTGTATTCTGGAAGTCAACAGAAAACTTCTTTTTCTTTTTTCTTTGGGAAAAATAAGTTTCCAGGGCGTCCTGTACGGCGTAGCCTTCCTTCTCTTCCAAATCTTTTAATTCTGCATTGGATATTTCATCCTTCAATTCCAAATTGGTCAAGAATGGGATAATGGCCAAATTCGCATGATCTTGGCTCAATTCATCAAACTTTTCACTTTCATAAATGTTCTTTTGAGCGGATACACCTAGGCAAATAAAGGCGGAAATTATTACCAGAATATTTTTCATCTATTACTATTTGTTCTTTATATTTTACACATTATTTGGATTGATATTTCCAATTGGGGTTTAAAAATGTAATTGCCCCATGTGCATTTCATTGTGCTAATAAAACTTATTTTCAGTACTAAAAGCGCATCTCTATTTTTATATTTAAGATACGACCGGTCATAAAATTGGGTACTGCAAATTGTTGTTCATTTACCAAATCCCTAACCCAAGTGTTTGTTATGGAATTTTGGTTATTAAATAAATTAAATATTTCAAATCCGCCACTTAAATCCTTGAAAACACGTAAAAACGAATTTTTGTCGTTGGTTTTATTAGCTCCTACAAAAATATAGGAAATTCCCAAATCTGCACGCTTATAATCCCTTAATCTATTTTGATAAAGGTAAGGGTCGGTATAGCTAGGTGAACCTCCCGGCAATCCAGTGTTATAAACTAGGTTAAGGTACATCTTAAGGTCCGGTACTTCTGGCATATAATCTTGAAAGAGAATACCGACCTTTAATCGCTGGTCTGTGGGCCTTGAAATATAGCCTTGGTCATTAATGTTCTCCTTTGTTTTGAGGTAACCTAAACTAAACCATGACTCCGTACCGGGGACAAAGGCGCCGTTAAGCCTTAATTCTGCCCCATATGCGTAGGCTTTTGCATTGTTTTGGGCTGCATATCTTATACGTACATCCTCCAAGGTATAGGGATTTACATGGGTTATTTTTTTCCAATAAGCCTCACTGATCAGTGTAAAGGGCCTTTGCCACAATTTAAAACTATATTGGTTTCCAAATACAATGTGATAGGATTTTTGGGCCTCCACTTCAGGATGCACGGTACCATTGATATCCCTTAATTCCCTGTATAATGGCGGCTGTTGGTAGACGCCCCCGGAGAGTCTGAACAGCATATCTTTTGCCCAATTTGGCTTTATTGAAAATTGGGCCCTGGGACTAAATATGGTATGTGAGCTGTTTTTTAGGTTTTTGCCATTCACTACCCAATGGCCGGCCCTGGCTCCAATATTATAATATATGCTATGATCGTTCCACTGTGTTCTCTGGCTGTATTGCGCAAAGCCTGAGAATTTGTGGGTGTTTACCGAATTCCTGGCAATAACACCCTCGTAGGGCAGCAAGGGAGCTTCAAAGGGTATTTCGGGTTCATTGCGATTATAACCGGCATCGGGAGGCCTTACCATATATCCCAGAGAATCCAGGAATTCTGACTCCCTAATTTGGTCTCTAATGTGGGTGTGCTCGTATTTAAGCCCCCATGAAATGGACCTTCCATTTTTGGTATGGGTGCCTTTATGCTCCAAATTGAAAATTTTTGCATCCAGATCATTTCTGGCCCGATTGTATTGTGTGGCCAAGCCATTTATAGTGGCAGGTTCCCCAGGGATATCGTCTCCAAGACCTGCATTTAATTCACTAAGCCGGTATTGGGATATTACATCGGAATACTCTTGCTCCCTATTAAAATAAAGGGAGGAAATAAATTTTAAAGTGGTTTTATCGTTTAATTGGTATTCCGCTTTCAGGGCGTTTAAGTTGGTCCTATATTGGTTTTTTTCACTTCCTGAATAATAGACCGTCAAGGTTTTTATGTCATTCAGAGTACCAAAATTGGTCTGCCTGGTAAAGGGTTGGTTTCTGTAATTGTTAATAGAAATATTTCCTAGGTAGCTAATTCGAAATTTGTTGGAAAATATGAAGGTGGTATATTGTTGAATATCAAAAAATGAGGGGTCATAGTTGCTATTGGTGTTCTGACTATTTACAAGGAGACTGTTGTCCCTGGACCTGATGCTGGTCAAGGAAGATACTTTTTTGTTTTTGGATACGCTTTCCAAAGTGGTCGAAGTCCCTAGGCGGGTCGCATTTATTTTAAGTCCAAAAGAAACAGGTGTTTTATAGCTGATATCCAAAACTGAAGAAAGTTTATCCCCATACTTGGCTTGAAAGCCTCCTGCGGAAAATTGAAGGTTTCCCACCATATCACTATTTATAAAACTTAGACCTTCCTGTTGTCCTGAGCGTATTAAAAAGGGCCTATAGATCTCAATGTCATTGATATACACCAAATTTTCGTCAAAATTGCCGCCTCTAACCATGTATTGTGTGCTAAGCTCATTGTTGGAGGATACCCCGGGCAAAAGCTTTAGGATATTCTCCACTCCCGCATTGGGTCCTGGAATATTTCGAACAATATCTGATGAAATGGTTGTAACTCCCTCAGCATACCTACTGCCGGAAGGGGTTACGACAACCTCGGCAATAAGTATTGCCTCATTTTTTAGAACAGGGTTGAATTCATAATTCTCATTGGTATTCAGAATAAGATCTTTGATAATTAGTTTTTCGTTGCCTAAATGGGAAAAAGTTATTGTTATTTCCTGGTCCGCTATAATTTCCAATATATAAAACCCGTTCGCATCGGAAAAAGTTCCTTGGTTTTTGGATGCAATATTGACATTGGGCAAAGGTTTTTGGTTTTCGTCAAAAACCACACCGGTTATGGTAGCCGTTTGTGCTTTTAGAATGGTTGCCGAAAATGCTAAAACGACAAGAAAAAAAAATTTAAAAAGTCTCAATGTTTCATTTTCTGTAAAAAGTACTTGTGAAAGTACTGGTATTACCAACATTATCGGTAACCACTACTTTCAAATTACATTGTTTTTTATCCAATATAAGATCATCAAAATTATAGGTAATGGTATTGGTCTTGGGCTCATATTCCAGAAGTATCCATTCACCATTTAGGGTTGCATTATAAGTGTCAATACCACTTAGGTCGTCCGTAATTTTTAAACTTAAATAACTGTAGTTGGTAAGCCACTGTTTATCTTTAAAATTTTGAGGTTTAATCTTTGGGGCAACAGTGTCTTTTGCCAAGGTATAGGTGCCAAGGTCCCTAGTTCTTGTGGTAAAGGTAGTACCCCGTTTATAGGTGGAGGCGTAATTTGCAGAGCTATTATTGTCCAATCTTCCTATGAATAGCTGTTTCCTTTCCTCGTCCGTATATTTCGAAACATCAAAGGTTATTGTAAAGTTTCTATGTGCGGGTACCTTGCTATTGTGAATGGTAATAGTATCCTGACCATTTTTTAGATCGATATAAAAATTGTCATAAAACGTATTGGCGGGGAAATATACTTTGGCTGCCCCCAAATCAAAATTGTTAGGTTTCTTGGCAATAATATAGTTGTCCGTCTTCTCTTCAATTTTTGGAATTTTAATTTCCTCAAGCTTTCCTTCCACTGGGATAACCAATTTTGTAAGATTACCTGCAAGATCATATATATCAATTTCCACATTATAGGATAAACCTTCACTTACCTCTATTTTTCCATTATTGTAAATGGTCTTGTAAATACCCAATAGATTGCTATCATCTTTAAAACACTTTTGAATCCTCTCCCTGTAGGTACTGTAATGGTTGTAATCTATCAAGGTGTTTATGTATCTGCTTTCTGTAAAGGAGAATGTTTCAAAATTAAAATCGGTGTACAATTTTCCGTTCACTATTTGTTTCACGGAATAAACTCCGTTTTGATTGGCAGCGAGGTCTTGGCGGTCAAATGCATTTATTCCGAATCCAATGGTGCCAAGGGCAGTTACCTTGTCTGCAAGATAGCTGCCATCACTTTGTCTGTGGTATTTCAGTTTTATTTTTTCCTGACTTTGATTTACTTGAGCGTTATCTGAAAGCGGATAGGCATATACACTCAATAAAGTGGGGTCTGTGGCATCCCTTACTTCCACACCATAAAGAAGGGGATTTGTGGGCATTTCAGAGGCACTGCTTCTAATTTCGAAATGAAGGTGCGGTCCGGCAGATCCACCTGTATTTCCGGTATAGGCAATGAGATCACCTTTCTGAACCTTAAGCTCCGAAAATTGGGGAAAAATTTCCACTTCAAAAGATTTCTTTTGGTACTGGATATTCTTTACGTAAGCTTCTATTTCGGGAGAAAACTTTTGAAGATGTCCGTAGACAGATGTGTAACCATTGGGATGGGCAATATATAGTCCCTTTCCATAGCCCCATTCCGATACTTTTATTCTGGTAACCGTACCCTCACCTATAGCGTAGACCGGTAATCCCTGTCGCTGTTGTGTTTTTATATCGATACCTGCGTGGAAATGGTTGGAGCGCAGTTCCCCAAATGTTCCAGAAAGAACAATTGGAATATCCAAGGGAGAGCGGAAATAATCCGTTGGATATGGAGTTTGCCCATAAAACATTGATGTAAAAAGAAAAAATCCTAAGAAAAAGCCTTTCATATAAGTGATAATTGGTACGAAAGTAATTAATACCGTTCTAATTCAAAAAAAAGTCTGTGTTATATAAAATATAAAAAAGGTCATTTTTTTTTCTTAAATTGAGGTTGGAAATTTTACTTTAAGAATAAATGAAAAAAGAATTGCTAAGTATAAAGAGGTGTCTTAACTTTGTGTAAAATGCATTGATATTTGCAAATGAGTGAATTGGTAGATATTGTTGATTCTTTAGAAAATAAAATTAGTAAGTTATTGCATAAGCTAGAGCTTTTGCACCATACCAATATAAAATTGGAAGAAGAATTGGTTGCTGTAAAAAATGATCATGAAGCTACAAGAGTTTCGGTGAATGAATGGCAGGAAAAATACAATTCACTAAAATTAGCGAGTTCTATGCTGGGCAGTGATAATAATAAGACTGAAGCGAAGCTTAAAATAAACACATTGATAAGGGAGTTGGACCATTGCATTGCCCAACTTTCGGAATAGTGTAAATAAACAATATGGCAGAAAAGCTCAAAATTAAGCTTTCTATAGCAGATAGGGTATATCCCTTAACAATTGATCCTTTACAGGAAGAGGGCTTAAGAAAGGCAGCTAAGAATATAGAACAGCTGGCAAAGAAATTTGAGCAAAACTATGCCGTTAGGGATAAGCAAGATGTGCTGGCCATGTGCGCACTTCAGTTTGCCTCTAAGATTGAGCAAAAAGGAATAGACCATTCAGAAGGTGTAAAAGAAGCTGCAGAGCGACTAAAAGCACTAAACATGTTGGTAAGTTCCAAGCTAGGTATGAAATAACGTTCTTTAAAATAAATATAGTTACTGCCCACATTGGTAATTAATTTTTGACAAACTCAACACTAATTTGTTTGAAAAGGGTGAGTTTAGATTGTAAAAGCAGGCCTTACTTGTATAAGGATCCTTGAGCAGTCTGGTAGCCCTAAACCTGTTTATCGGGGTTTGTACAAATCTTCCATCAATGTGGGCTTTTTTTATAAATAATTTTCAAAATAAATATGGATAGTATAGCAATAATAATAGGTTTGGTTGGTTTGGGAATTGGATTTGCCATTGCGAAATTTATGGAAAAGGGCAAGGCCTCCAAAACCATAGCCAGCGCAAAAAAAGAGGCGGCAAATATAGTTAAGGAAGCCAACATTGAAGGGGAAAATATTAAGAAGGATAAAATATTTCAGGCAAAGGAAAAATTCTTGGAGCTAAAAGCAGAGCACGAGAAGGTAATTATCAATAAGGACAAGAAAATTTCAGAGGCAGAGAAACGAACAAGGGATAAGGAATCCCAGGTCAGTAGTGAACTTGCAAAAGGCAAAAAATTGGGAGAGCAGCTAGAGAGTAAGCTGAAAGAGGTGGATTATAAGAGTGAATTCTTGGAAAAGAAACAATCTGAGCTTGAAAAACTTCACAAAAGCCAGGTACAACAGTTGGAGGTAATTTCCGGTCTATCTGCCGAGGAAGCCAAATCACAATTATTGGAGTCCCTTAAGGATACAGCAAAATCAGATGCCATGGCCTATATTCAGACTACGGTGGAAGAGGCAAAGCTTACGGCCCAACAGGAAGCGAAGAAAATTATTATCAATACCATTCAGAGGATTGGTACCGAAGAGGCAGTGGAAAATTGTGTTTCCGTGTTTAATTTGGAATCCGATGATGTAAAAGGAAGGATAATTGGGCGTGAAGGACGAAATATTAGGGCATTGGAAGCGGCTACTGGGGTTGAAATAATTGTAGACGATACTCCCGAGGCCATTATCCTTTCCTGTTTCGATTCTGTACGTAGGGAGGTTGCACGTTTGTCTTTGCACAAATTGGTGACAGATGGTAGGATACATCCAGCAAGAATTGAGGAAATTGTTAAAAAGACAGAAAAACAGATAGAGGAGGAAATTGTTGAAATTGGTAAACGCACAGTTATCGATTTAGGTATACACGGTCTGCATCCGGAATTGATCAAAGCAGTGGGTAGAATGAAATATCGTTCTTCCTATGGCCAGAACCTATTGCAACACTCCAGGGAAGTTGCCAAACTATGTGGTGTTATGGCGGCCGAGTTGGGATTAAATCCAAAACTGGCAAAACGTGCCGGTCTATTACATGATATTGGAAAGGTTCCAAATACCGAGGCTGAGGTAGAAACTCCTCATGCCATTCTTGGTATGCAGTGGGCCGAGAAATTTGGTGAGAAACCGGATGTCTGTAATGCTATTGGTGCCCACCACGACGAGATCGAAATGAAAACACTTATTGCACCAATAGTGCAAGTGTGTGATGCTATTAGTGGAGCAAGACCAGGGGCAAGAAGACAAGTATTGGATTCATACATTCAGCGATTAAAGGATTTGGAGGATATCGCCTTCGGATTTGGTGGAGTGCAAAAGGCATACGCCATTCAGGCAGGAAGGGAATTAAGGGTAATTGTAGAAAGTGAAAAAGTTAGCGATGACAAAGCGGCCGAACTTTCGTTTGAAATTTCCCAAAAAATCCAAACTGACATGACCTATCCCGGGCAAGTGAAAGTTACTGTTATTAGGGAAACTAGAGCGGTAAACGTGGCCAAGTAATTTTGTAAGGAATTTAAAAGAACTTCCCCAAAATGACATTCATAATCATTTTGGGGAAGTTCTTTTATCTGTAGTAGAGAACAAGTAGATTGCTTGCTTTCTTGATCATATTTAATGGGGCAAGTATTATAGTTGGAAATGGAAAACAAATCACATTTCCTTCTATTACCTCTTTTGTTCTCCGTATCTATTCACAAAGGTGAATGCGAACGTGTAATTTAATCAGAAAAATTGTTATGTGGTTAAACGCATCCTGCTTACTTGAATTCCACATACCGGTTCCTACTCCATTTTTGCTAAAGTTGCGTCCACGAAGTGGACGGCAACAGTGGATTGCACGTGAAGAGTATATTTTGTCACCTAGTGCAACGGTGAACGAGTTCACGGATAATTTCGGCAATTTGTGTCAGCGACTGGTTGCACCGGCTGGGAATTTTTCAGTGCGAACATCTGCATATGTGGAAACAGCGGACTCCTCCGATACCGCTCCCAATGCTCCATTTGTCGAAGTACAACTATTGCCTGACGATGTTCTGCCTTTTCTTTACCCAAGCCGGTATTGCGAGTCGGATCGATTTACTGAAATGGCCGCATCTCTTGTAAGAGGCTATTCCTCGGGTTATGATCAGTGCACAGCCATCGTTGATTATGTCCGGAACACCATACAGTACACCCCCGGAGCCGGGCAGCAGATTATAAGTGCATCAGAGTTGAACCAATTAAGCAGCGGAGTATGCAGGGATATGGCCCATTTGGGAATAGCTTGTTGCCGAGCGCTTTCAATCCCGGCGCGAATGGTAGTGGGATATCTGGAGGGCCTTGTGCCCATGGATTTACACGCGTGGTTCGAGGTCTATGTTGGAAATCGATGGTACACACTCGACCCTACACAAGCCGATATGAAGGGAGGTCGTATTGCAATAGCTTATGGACGTGACGCAGCGGACGTTGCCATCTTTACTCAATTTGGAAACCCTGTGGAGCTTTTGAATATGAAAGTTATTGTGGAGCAGAAGTCTAGACCTAATTACTAAAACCGCCGGAATTTTCTAATCTTTTTTATAGGGCCTGCTTATGGTTTTGTTATTGTACATATCCAATTCCTCTAAGGCCGTTTCGGTCCATTCGTCCCAATAGGATTGTTTTGATAGATCGCTATACACTGCCGTATCATAAGCCTCCTGTTTTAATTGAAGTTCTTTATTTACTTCATTCCCTATGCGCTCCACTTTCTTTACAAGATCCTTAAAACTATTAACCTCATAGTGTAGTCTTTTGATAAACTTCCTGGCGTAGACTTCGGTTATGTCAAAATGCAATTGTTCGTGATTTAAAACTAAGGATTGGTCTTTATTATTTTTAAAATAGGAAAGCTCGCAATCGAAATAGGTATCGACTTCAACAATAACCATGTTTTCCTCAGATTTTAGACTTGTAGTATAACCAAAATAGGCATTTGTGGCTGCAACAAAGGGTTTGCCTTTAGTTGATCCCTTAAAATCTGTCACTTTAAGTTTTCTATTGGTATTCCAAAGAATTTCCTTTTCAAAAGCTTCTGGATTGGGAACGGAATAGATATTTCCCCTAATTCTATGGCAAGGATTTAATAGGGTGTTTGGGAGCTTGTGTCTTGTTATAAATATTAAATTACCGCCAATTTCTTTAGCTTCTTTTTCTGCTGCCCGTTTAACTTGCCTAAGATTGCAATCCCCGATAAAACCATTGTGCTTGGTGGCTATAGTACCTATAAGTAGGGAATCGTTGAGGTTTGGATCCTCTTTTGTAATAACAAATACCAAATTTGGTTCCGGTAACTGGTTGGAAAGGGGAGCAGCTGTTTCTTTTACAACTATTCTAGAAGTGCCGCAGCTTGTTAGTAAAATAACAAACCATAAAGCCATCATTACACTAACCTTAATTTTACTAATGTGCTTATATTTTAAATTGTTAAGAGCGAGGTCTATTCTTCGTCGGTAGAGGATTCATCTTCATTTTCGGCATCTTCGGCTTCTTTTATCAAATTATTTTCCAGAATGTTCAACTTTTTTAATTTGGCCTTCCATGTGGCCAAGGATTCCTTATGGTTGTTTATGTTTTTAATTACTTCTTTTACCACAGGGTTATCTTCGGAAGCATTGGAAAAGAATTGAAGATTGTTTTCCAATTGCCTAATTTCACTTTTGCTTTCGTCTATTTTTCTTCTGATAAAAGTACGTTCGTTAGAGATGGCGTAGTCGTTGTCATTATTCGCCAGCTGCTGAATCTTGTTACCGTATTTCAGCAGTTCCGCCTCCTGCCTGTTGACATCCAATTTTTTGAACAGGGCATCTAGAATTTTGTTAAACTTGGCATTTATGCTCTTTTTATTGAAGGGCACCCTACCAGCTTCCTTCCATTCTGCAATAAACTCTTTAATGGCGGTTAAATCCTTACTCTTATCCCCACTTAGTTGGAAATTTTTTAAGTTTTCCAGACATGCATTTTTCTTGTCAAAATTCTCTATCTCCTCCTTATGGGCTTCATTTTTTAAGGCGTGTAAACGGTCAAAATAATGGTTGCATGCGGTTTTAAACTCCTTCCATATTTTGTCGGAGTATTTTCTGGGAACATGCCCAATTTTTTTCCATTCGTTCTGAATCCTTTTCATTTCCTGGGTGGTGGTATCCCATTCCTCACTATCCTTTAAGGAAACCGCAAGCTCTAACAATGCCCTTTTTTTATCTAGATTTATTTGTTGGTCTTTCTTTAAATTTTTATAGTAGTTGTTTTTGTTTCTATTGAACTCACGTACCGCATCCTTAAAACCTGCCCAAGTCTTCTCATTTACTTTTTGCGGCACTTTCCCTGCTTTAAAGAAGGAATCGCGCAATTTTTCCACCTCTCTAATTTGTTGTTGCAGCTCCTTGTGACTGGAAGCAATGTGAGTGGCTATTGTACTTATAGCTTCAATTATTTCGTGTTTCTTTTCCAGGTTCTGTTCGTAGACCTTTTCCAGGTCTTTATAGTAATCCTGTCGTCTTTGGTGCAGCAATTTGGTAGCATTGCTAAAACGGTCCCAAATCTCTTCCCTGTGCTCTTTGCCAACAGGGCCAATATCTTCCTTCCAGATTTTATGCAGGGTCTGAAGTTCCTGAAATGCCTTGTTTAAATCCTCTATTTGGACCAACTCTTCTGCCCGCACCACGATCTTTAGTTTTTCCTCGTAGTTGTGCTTGAAATCCAGATCCCTTAGCTCCCTATTTAGATGTAGGAAGTCGTAAAAAATTTCAATGTGATGGTGGTATGTGCGCCAAACATCATTGTAATTGGCACGTGGAATAGGCCCGGCATTTTTCCATCGTTCCTGAAGGTCTTTAAAATTTTTATAGGTTGTGTTTATATCCTCTTCAACGTTAACCAACGCCTTAAGCTCGTTGATGATTTCCAGTCTTTGCGCAAGATTGGATTTAAGTCCCTGTTCCAGGTTTTTGTAATAACTATTTCTTTTTTCCCGGTAATCGGAATATACCTCGTTAAACTGTCTTTTGTCAACGGAATTGTATCGGAAATCAATTTCGTTTCCACCACTATTTATAAAGTCTTCCTTCTTTTCATCTATGAATTCCTGAAACTTCTGATCGAATTCATATTTAATGCCGTCAACATGCTTTTTAATAGCTTGCACCTTTTCGTTCCTTACCAATCGCTGAAGCTCCCCTACCAAATTCTCCATGGACATAGCGTGGTAATCCGGCATGGGAATATGGTGTCGCTGATGGTTGTCCGAATCTTCGGCATCCTCTGCATTGGATTCATCTATTTCCTCCAGAACATCTTCCTCTTTCTCCTCAGTTGTTTCGGCGGAAGTTTCATTGTTCACAACATCTTCTAAAACATCTTCGGAAGTAGCGCTTTTTTCAATGGATACTTTTTCCGGGGCTTTTTGGGTTGAAGATTCTTTCAACTTTTCTTCGTTCTTGGTATCCGAATCGATAGATGCACTTTTATCTTCCGCCAATTCCTCGGAGTTATTTACAGAATCTGTTTCAATGGTCTCAGGATTGGGAGCGGATTTTGTTTCATTCTTGGCTTCCGAATTATTTATTGCTTCGGTATTTCCTGAGGTTTCCTCTGTACCCACATTATGCTGTAGGTTGTCGTCTTTATCTTCTAACATTTTCTGAATGTTTATAGCTTTCTAAATGTAATGTACGGAAATATAATTACATCCGTCTATATATCAAAGGTAATGAAACTTCTTTTTAAGGTTTTTTAGAGAGGGGAATCCCGTATTTTTCTTGGTATTAAGAGGTCCAATTCCTTCTTGTACTAGGAATTCCATATCTCCCAGGATTTTTCCGCCTGAAATTGAAGCATGTTGGCGCCATTGCTTATTTTGCCACCTTGCTGCTCACCTGCTAGCAAAAATGCTGTTTTTTCGGGATTGTAGATAAGGTCGAAAAGTAAATGCCGTTTGGTGATGAAGCTGTATGGCAGGTCTGGCTTGTCGTTCATGTTGGGGTAAGTACCTAAAGGAGTGCAATTTACAATTACTGTATGGTCCTTTAACACTTCTTTATTAAGATCTGTGTAGTTGAGCTGTTTGTCTCTGGGATTTCTAGATACTAATATATAGGATATTCCCAATTTGTTAAATACATATGCCACTGCCTTGGAAGCGCCACCGGTACCCAAGATAAGCGCTTTTTTATGGTGTTCCCTAAGATGGGGCTCTATGGATTTTTGAAAGCCATAGGCGTCTGTATTGAAGCCTATTGTTTGATTCCCCTTTATTTTAATGGTATTTACAGCTCCAATAGTTTGGGCTTCAGGATCTATTTTGGATAAAAAGGGCATAACCTGTTCTTTGTAGGGAATAGTTACGTTAAAGCCATGTATATTGCCATTTTGTTCCAATAGGCCCTTAAACTGGTCAATATTCTCCAAATCAAAATTCTCGTATGAGTGTCTTTCCAATCCCATTTCAGAGAATTTCTTGGTAAAATAGCCCCTTGAAAATGAATAGGAAATATTTTTTCCAATTAATCCAAATCTAATTTTATCTCTTTCTGTTTTTTCCATACCAGTCTAATCCTAATAAAATTAATATCCCAAAAAATATAAAAAAAATGGCCCACCAAGTCTCGGAAGATCCCAAATTTGGCAGGAATCTTTCATAATTCTTTATTATCGGGTTATGGTTGGTATCCAAGAGTAAATTGCCATTCATATCCGTTTTAAATAAAGTGCGTTTCCAGGGCCATACCACTCCCAATGAACCCGTAATAAAACCTATAATCACTGCAGTGGTTATATGCCTGTAATGTTTCAGTACGAACGTCAATAGATGTGAGAGGGTTACTAGGCCGGCAGCTGAACCGGCAGTGAATACCGCCAGTATTTTTAGGGTATTGAGCCGTGTTGCGTTTTTAATAAAACTATAGTTGCCCGTTAAGATTTCCGAAAAGGTATCATAAAGTGCGTTTACGGAATCTACCAATAGAAGCACATAATTACCTAGAAGGATCAGTATAAAGGAACCTGATAGTCCAGGTAAGGTCATTCCCGAGACACTGATAATGCCACAAAAAAATATAAAGATTAAATTGTCGTTTTGTGTAGCAGGATTGAGGAAGCTTATGGATATACCAATGATCAATCCAATTATTCCTGCCGGTATGGTCTTTTTTCCCCAATGTCCAAAGTCCTTTCCAATGTAGTAAATGGAGCCCAATATCATCCCGAAAAAGGCAGACCACACATAGAGCTCATTTCTTTCCAAAAAATAATCCAAAATTTTTGAGATACTGAAATAACTTACCAACATGCCAAAAATCAGGAGTGTTAAAAACTGGCCGTTGGTGTAGCGATAGAAACTTTTTAACCTTCCACTGATCAACAGTTTAAAGGCTTTTCCATTTACCTTTTGAAGGGAGTAGATAAATTCTTCGTAAAATCCGCCTACAAAGGCGACTATACCTCCTGATACCCCTGGAACTTTGTTGGCTGCACCCATAAATAAGCCCTTGATAACAAGGAAAAATTTATCAGTTAATGTTCTGGGGTTTTTCATTGGGGGTTGGGCGTTTATTTTTGGGCGGCCAATTTTTCCAGTATAAAAATAAGGGAAAAACCAAGTAAAGCGAGGATAATCGCACTTATTAATTGAGGGTCTCCTTCAAAAGAAAATGGGGAGATATTCTGATCCTTGATAGTAATTATTTTTTCCCCGAACATTTTGGTCTCCAAGACTTCCTTCCATGGCCATATTTTGTTTAAGGAACCTAAAATAAATCCGGTCAACAGCGCCAAGGTTAGGTTCTTGTAATGTGTAAACATCCATTTTAGGAGTTTTGCAAAACTCAGTAGTCCAAAAATGGCTCCTAGGCCAACCGTGATTACAATTTTCAGATCTCGTTCATGAACTGCATCCAATACCGTTTTATAGGATCCCAGCAGCACTAAGATAAATGCTCCGGATATCCCGGGTAAAATCATGGCGCATATGGCTAAGGCTCCTGAGAAGAATAAATAGGGTAATGATGCTGAATTTTCGGAAGGCGGCAATTTTGTAACGTAAAAGGCAATGGCAGCTCCCAGAATCAATATTATTATTGCGGCCAAATTCCATTTTTTAATTTCCTTGCCTACCAATATAATACTGGCCACGACCAGGCCAAAGAAAAAAGACCATAGCGGTATGGGTTCGTTCTCCATTAACCAACTAATGAGTTTGGCCAAGGAAAGGACGCTAATGCCAATACCAAGAAGCAGAGCCAGCAGAAAGTTACCATTAAGTTTGAACCAAAAGGCTTTTATTCCTTCTTTTCTCAATGTATTTAAAAGGGAAATGTTTACGTTGTTAATACTGGTGATGAGTTCTTCGTAAATACCGGAGATAAAAGCAATGGTGCCTCCCGATACACCGGGCACAACATCTGCAGCACCCATGGCCATTCCTTTTAATAAAATAAAGATGTAAGATAAAAGATTGCGATTTTCCATAAATGATAAAAAAAACAAAAATAGTTTATTTATCTGGAAGCCTTTTTCACATCTTCAATTAAGTTTTGAGCCCATTCTGTGTTGAAGAATTGGGGAAATTCGTCCTCAAATAAATGTAGTTGGTCAAGGTCTATTTTAAGGGCGTTTATCAACCTGTATTGAGCTCTAGGGAAATCGCTTATTAGCAGGTAATATCCTGCCATTTTATATTGCATTTCACATCGCTGTGGATAAAATTCATGACCCTGGAGCAGTATTTCTATGGCCGCATGAACGTCCAGGTTTTGTACTGCTACATCGGCCCAATGAAACCAAGTGTCAAATTCGTAATTTCCTAGGTCTACCGCCTGCTGATAAGCATAGTAGGCCTCGTCATTATTTTTTAAAGTGGAGTGGATCTTTCCGCATTTTTTCCAGTACTTGGAATTTTCCCCATCAATATTTATAGCTTTATTGATGTAGTATAGTGCCTTTTTATAATCCTTCTGTCTAATATAGTATTCCGTAATTGCCAACCATCCCTTATCCAACAACGGATCTTCATGAACCGTTCTGTAATAATAGGATTTGGCCAATTCATCATTCTTTAATTTTTCATGACATCTACCGATCCTTAAATAAGCATGCGAGGTAGGGTCTTCAATGGCAATGGTGGTCTCATAATTCTCAATGGCCTCATTGTACTTGCCCATTTTTTCCAATACCTTTCCCTTTTCAAAATAAGCACCGATAAAAGTGTCATCGGAAATAATGGCAAAGTCAAAAGCGGTCAGGGCCTCCTTGTGCATTTTTTTTGTAAAATACATTTTGCCCAATTGGTGCCACGCAACTTCGCTATAAGGATTTCGTTCAAGGTAATCATTTAGGTACATGATGGCTCCGTCATAATCCTCAAGAAATTCAAAACAATAGATAACGTTGTAAAGTGATGAATAATCCTCTTCATCATAGGATACACACATCATGAAATTTTGTTTGGCGTCCTCAAAATTATCCATGAACAAATATTCCATTCCCAGTAAGGAATGGATGTCAAAACTGTCATCAGTTAAATTTAATGCCTGGGTCAATAGGGAAACAGCCGCTTCGTGATTGTCTTTCTTGGAATAAATATTGGCTCTTTGAATATAAATTTCCTCATTATTGCTGTCTATTACCTGTAGTTCATCCAGCATCTTCTCCGCCAACTCCAGATTATTTTCAAAAACAAGGACTTCTATGGACAATAACTTAAGTTCGATACTGTCAGGATGCTGTTGCAGCCCTATTTTAATGGCTTTTTTGGCCAATGCAATTTTACCGTTATTGAGGTAGTGGTGAATAATATCTTGAAAATCTTCCGCGTCAAAGAAGTAGACATCATCCGTCTTGAGCATGGATTCAAACTTAGCAATTGGTTGCCCTGGTCTCTCGTTTGGTTCTAACGCCATAGGAACTTCTAATTATTCATTGGAACTAAAGTAGTCTTTTGAAACCCTTAATTCCGACAGATTTGGTCTATTATATTAACAAATTAGTTAACAATTTATTGTTTAAGGCCGTCCAATACCTCTAAAATTAGGGCACAGCCAAGGCTAATTTCCTGATTGCTAATGGTCAATGGAGGTGATATGCGAATTGCATTTGGTTCAAAAAGGAGCCAAAAAAGTATTAGGCCTTTCTCGGCACATTTAAGGATTACCTCATTGGCCACTTCAGGTTTTTCCATTATTAAGGCCAACATTAATCCTTTACCTCGAATCTCCTTTATCGATGGGTGCTGCAAAAGTTTTCTAAAAAGAACTTCCTTTTCCAAGGATTCCTGAATAAGCAGGCTTTCCGTTATTTCTTGCAAGGTAGCGAGACATGCCGCTGCAATTACAGGATTGCCTCCAAAGGTGGTAATATGGCCCAGTTTTGGGTTCTCTATAAGTGATTGCATCATGTGGTGGGGAGCTACAAATGCGCCTACCGGCATTCCGCCGGCCATGCCCTTTCCAATAACCAAAATATCCGGAGTACAATCAAAATGTTCAAAAGCAAACAGTTTTCCGGTTCGTCCAAATCCAGGCTGAATCTCATCCAATATTAACATTGCACCAACAGTGGTACATCGCTCCCTTACCTTTTTTAAATATCCGTTCTCGGGTAAAATAAAACCAGCACCGCCCTGGATAGTTTCCAATACAACTGCAGCCGTTTTTTCAGTTATGGATAATATATCCTCTTCTGAATTAAAGTGAATAAAGCCAACATCAGGAATAAGCGGCCTAAAGGCACTTTTCCGTTCCTCGAAGCCCATTATACTGAGACTTCCCATAGTATTTCCGTGGTAGGCGTGCCGAGCTGCAATAATTTGGCTTCTTCCGGTAAACCTTCTGGCCAATTTTAGGGCACCTTCAATAGCCTCTGTCCCGGAATTTACCAAATAGGTGGTTTCCAACGGTGCAGGTAGTAGGCTTGCCAGCAACTTGGTATAAGCTACGGCCGGTTCTTGGATGTACTCGCCGTAGACCATAACATGCATATATTTTTGCGCTTGTTCCTGAACGGCTGTAACCACCCTTGGGTGGCAATGCCCCAAGCTGCACGCGGATACTCCGGCAACAAAATCGAGATGTGCCTTTCCTTTGGTATCATAAATATAACTTCCCTTGGCATGTGAAATTTCCAAAGCCAAAGGATGCGAAGAAGTTTGAGCCTGGTACTTAAAATAATCCTTTTTCATTTGTACTATTTGTCAAGGATTCTTAAAATCCAGGTTTCATCCATGTAATTACCGTTGAAATTACTGTTGCGCGATTTGAGCGCTTCCTCCCAGGTGTCAAAACGCTCTAAATAGACATAGTGGTATTGATTGAAATTTCGAAAAAAGTATTTGGGTTCCAAACCTTTTTTGGTAAGGCTTTTCATGAATTTCTCGTAATTTTTCTTTACTCCAAAAACGTTCGCTATTAAATAGTATCCGGGATGCAAACCGTCCTCTTTGTCGCCTTCCTCGTATCGTAACTCTTTTTTTGATTCTGAAACATTGGGCTTGGGTTCTTTATTTGGTTGATCTTTTTTGTTTGGTTCCAATTTCTTCTTAATGGGGTTGGGAGGCAATAAGTTAGAAGAATTTATGGAATCGCGTTTCCTTTGGTCCTCTATGGCTTCTTCTGGTTCAACGTCCAAATCTATAGGGTTTTCCACTCCTCTGATAGTGACCAGTTTAATATTGTTGTCGTCCTCATCAAAAATATCGTCCTTGCTGAGAATTCTTTCCTTGCCACGCCAAATAAAACCTTTTAGTAGCCTACTGTTTTCGGGGAGTTCTTTTTCTGGAAAAATATCGCCATCAGGATTGGTAATAAAGGTAATATCCTCTATCTCGTTATTGGCCAGGGTCATTCTAATGGCGCTGCATATGGTCTTGTCTATTCCAATGAGCTCCTGGTTATCATTGTACAGATAATAGATGACCTCGGTGTTTTTGACCAGATCAATAAGACTAAGTTTATTGTCTATAAATTTCCCGAATAGATCCTTGCCCTTGGCCTGATTGTAGCCTACTTTGCCTACCGTATCCATAGAAATAATAAAGGCATTATTGATCACTTTTAAAGAGTCCAATTTTTCGGTTTCCAAGTTGGACAGTAAGTGGATACTGTCGCCGGTCATCTGATTTTCTCCATTCCAAATAATAGGATTTGTAATTAATTCGGTAATCCCCGTTTTTTGGTTAAAATGGATGGAGTCGCATTTGCCGCTTAGATCGGTCTTGTAGAATTTTGCATTTCTGAATGCCCTAAGGATACGTTGTTCTGGTTTGCCTGTAATCATTAAGGTATCCCCGTGCATATATAAGGAATCCTGTTCTACCAGATTGATAGATACCGCCCTTTTGGTGGCAAAAACGGAATCTTTGGCTTTGTATACTTCGGCGTAGTGCGCCCTGATCAATCCATTGTTTATGGTATCTTTTATGGTAATATTGTTCGTGGCGGATGCAAATTCCGTTTTCTTGTCAAAATACAGGCTATCTCCGGTAATTATTCGATTGTTGTAGTCTATACGGGTATTTTTGATTCCGTATCCGTTCTCGATTTTAGTGTCGTAGAACCCACGCTCGCAATACATTTTATAGGTTTCCCCGGTGATGGTAGACGGACCGTACAAATAGGCATTTTTGGAAACGGTGTAATAATCCAATTGTTTGGAAACCAAATTGAATTCTGGGTTCACCAGGTTCACACTTTCCAAGAACTGGGATTTTTTAAGTTGTGTAAAGTAGCGCCCTATTCTACTGGTAAGGGTGTTGGAGGAATCAACTACTGTTCCATTATGTTCATAGTAAGCCTCTTGTTTTTCCCTGTCGAACCTTAAGGTGTCCGTGGTAAGGGTCATGCTGGTATGGTTCAATACCACATTTTCCCATGCCTTGGCAAGGTTTAAATTGCCATCATAATCTATTTTACCACTGGTCAACTGTACGGAATCTCCCTGTTTTAGTTTGATATTCCCAATGGCCTTGAGTCTATTTTCCTTTTGATAATATATTGCAATATCGCACCATAGATCCGCTCCTTCGTGCTCAAATTGTACCTGCCGGTCATCCTTGCTAAAGATGGCTGCCCCGGGATATTGTTTTTCATCTTTGGTAAAGTTGGCTCCATAAACAATGTTTATTTGTTTAACCTCTGCTTGAGGCTCCTGTGCCCAACCACTCCAACAAATGAATATAGTTAATAATAAAAATACGGACTTAAGCAATGTTCAAAATTTTGGTCAAAAATAGTATATTTTGAGGGAGGATAATATAGTTTGGGATAGTTTTAGTAAATCCCCAATAACGAAAAAGCCATCTTTTAAGATGGCCTTTGTTTATCGATATATGGTCTGGGTCCTATCCGGTCCTACTGAGACAATCTTAATTGGTACTTCCAATTCCTTTTCTAGAAACTTAATGTAATCCATCAAGGTGTCAGGAAGTTCATCTGACTTGCTCATTTTAGTCAAATCCTTAGCCCAACCCTTCATTTCCGTATAGACCGGAGTCACATATTCCGGTTCTATGCTATAGGGCAAATGTTTTATCTGGTTTCCTTTATAGTTGTATGCCGTACATACCTTTAGGGTTTTAAACCCACTGAGCACGTCCGCCTTCATCATCATCAATTGCGTAACCCCATTAATTTCAACGGCGTATTTAAGAGCTACAAGGTCCAGCCATCCGCATCGTCTTGGTCTACCTGTGGTTGCGCCAAATTCGTTACCGACCCTGCCCATGGTTGCGCCGTCCTCATCAAAAAGTTCTGTAGGGAACGGTCCGCTGCCCACACGGGTGGTATACGCTTTGAAAATACCCAAAACGCTACCAATTTTATTGGGTGCCACACCCAATCCGGTACATGCTCCAGCTGCAGTAGTATTGGATGAGGTTACAAAAGGATAGGTTCCAAAATCGATATCCAATAAAGATCCCTGTGCACCTTCAGCCAATATTTTTTTACCTTCCCTTTGTGCGTTGAAAATATATTCCTCACTATCTATGAAGGTTAATTTTTTCAGCTCTTCTACAGCCATAAAGAAATCGGCTTCCAATTCCTTTAGGTCATATTGAATCTCTACATTGTAAAAGCTGATCATGGCCTCATGTTTGTTGGCCAATATCCTGTACTTTTCTTTCCAGTCCGAGAATTCCAAATCTCCTACCCTCATTCCGTTTCTTCCGGTTTTGTCCATATAGGTCGGGCCAATACCTTTTAAAGTGGAGCCTATTTTAGCCTTGCCTTTAGAGGTTTCGGAAGCGGCATCCAGTAAACGGTGGGTGGGCAAAATTAAGTGGGCCTTTCTAGAGATAAATAATTTTGATTTAATATCTAGATTGAACTTTTTAAGATTATCCAGCTCCTTTCTAAAAATAACCGGGTCTATAACCACTCCGTTGCCAACAATGTTCACCGCGGTTTTGTGGAAAATTCCTGAAGGAATGGTATGCAAAACATGTTTTATACCATCAAATTCTAATGTGTGCCCAGCATTTGGTCCACCTTGGAAACGTGCAATTATGTCATAGTTTTTTGTTAAAACATCAACTATTTTCCCTTTTCCTTCATCTCCCCATTGGAGTCCTAGTAGTAAATCTACTGCCATTATTTATGTAATTGGATTAATTATTCGTGTTCTCTTCTTTATTTCGTGTTCCGTAAAAATAGAGCGAGTGAGTATTGATCTTAATATTGAAAACTTCCTCAATGGTCTTTTTTATACTTTGAATACGCGGATCGCAAAATTCCATAACCTCACCGGTATCTGTAAGGATCACATGATCATGCTGTCTGTCAAAATAAGATTTTTCGTATTGGGCCTGGTTTTTTCCAAATTGGTGCTTTCTTACCAATTTGCACTCCAAGAGAAGCTCAATAGTGTTATATAGTGTAGCCCTGCTTACGCGATAATTTTTGTTTTTCATAGTGATATAGAGCGATTCTATATCAAAATGTTCTTCGCTGTCGTAGATTTCCTGTAAGATTGCGTAGCGCTCCGGTGTTTTTCTGTGACCATTTTCCTCCAGAAAAGTGGTGAAGACATTTTTAACTATTTCTTGATTCTTATTTTCGCCCATAGCATTTACCCAGCGTTAGGGTACAAATGTACAGTTAAAATTTAAATTCTGGATACTTTATCGATGCCGTTAATGCGCTTTAGATTATCTATAACTTTTTTAAGGATAGCATTGTTTTTTACAACAAGTGTGATTCTTCCCGAGAATGTTCCACCATCCGTGCTGAAATTAATATTTCTCATATTCACATGTAAATTGCCAGATATTACCTCGGTAATTTCACTGATCAAACCTATATTATCTATCCCTGTAAGCATTATTTCCACAGTAAATTCTTCTTGGGAAGAATCGATCCATTTGGCCGATATGATTCTATAGGCGTAGTTGGACTGCAGGGAAATGGCATTGGGGCAGTTTTTCTTATGCACCTTGATTCCGTCGTTCACGCTCACAAATCCAAATACCTCGTCGCCAGGAATTGGATTGCAACACTGGGACAATTTATACTCCAACTTGTCCTCTTCCTTACCAAAAACAAGGGTGTCATATTTTGTGGTAATTTCTTCCCTGTGAATATCCTCAGGAACAGGGGTTCTCTTTATCTTATTTTTAAAGAAGGTTATAAATGCATTGCTATAGGAGGCCGCAAAATCTTTTAGCATCTGATTGTCAATAGCCCCTATGCCTACTCTATAAAATAAGTCCAGACTGGTCTTGAGCTTGAAAAAGACGACCAATTTGTTTATGGTATCCTCGTTAAGGGTAATTTTTTGGGATTTTAATTTACGCCTAAGGACTTCCTTGCCCTCCATGGCCGTAGATTTCTTTTCTTCCCTTAACGATGATTTTATTTTGGCCCTGGCCCTTGCCGTTGTGGCGTAGTCCAACCAACTTTGGCTGGGTTTGGCCGTGTCCGAGGTGAGAATGTCCACTTGGTCCCCACTTTGTAAGGTAGTATTCAGGGGTACCAGTTTACCATTTACTTTGGCTCCACGGGTATGCATGCCTACTTCGGTATGTATATTGAATGCAAAATCTAAGGGAGTGGCTCCTTTGGGAAGGGATTTTAATTCTCCCTTGGGCGTAAATACAAAAATCTCTTTGGAATAAAGGTTAAGTTTAAATTCTTCTACAAAATCGACCGCATTGGTGTTTGCATTTTCCAAGGCTTCCTGCAGTTTGTTAAGCCATTCCTCAATTCCCTGTTCTTTTTGATTGCCGTGCTTGTATTTAAAATGCGCGGCATATCCTTTTTCGGCAATTTCATGCATTCTTTCACTACGGATCTGAACTTCTACCCATTTTCCCTTTGGGCCCATTACGGTGATGTGCAAGGCTTCATATCCTGTAGATTTGGGAGAAGAAATCCAATCCCTTAAGCGAACAGGGTTAGGGGTAAAGTGATCGGTAACAATGGAATATATTTTCCAAGCCAAAAACTTTTCGTTATGCCGGTCCGATTTGTATATGATCCGAATTGCAAATTTGTCATATATCTCGTCGAAGGATACATTCTGAACTTTCATTTTTCGGCGAATGGAGAATATCGATTTCATCCGGCCCTTAATGTAGTAATCCAGGTTTTCTTTATCCAAGGAGTCGCTTATCACCCCGGAAAAAGCATCTATATAGGCCTGTTGTTCTTCTTTGGACTCTTCAATCTTACCTAGGATATCCTCGTAAACATCTGGTTCCGTGTATTTCAGACTAAGGTCTTCCAGTTCCGTTTTAATATTGTAGAGCCCTATTCTATGCGCTAAAGGTGCGTATATGTAGAGAGTTTCAGATGCTATCTTCACTTGTTTATGCTCCGGCATGGAATCCATAGTGAGCATATTGTGATATCTGTCCGCTATCTTTATAATAATGACCCTTACATCGTCATTAAGTGTAAGGAGCATTTTCCTAAAATTCTCTGCCTGTTGGGAAATGTTCATATCCTTTTTCAGGTGGGCAATCTTAGTGAGTCCGTCCACGATTCGCGCAACGGTCTCGCCAAACAAACGTTCTATGTCCGCCAGGGTGTATTCGGTGTCCTCAACAACATCATGGAGTAGGGCAGAGGCTATGGAAACTGCATCCAGACCCATTTCGGAAGCCACAATTTTTGCTACTGCTATTGGGTGGAAAACATATGCTTCTCCCGATTTCCTTCTTTGATTTTTGTGGGCATCCACAGCAATATCAAAAGCAGAACGTATCAATTTCTTATCCTCATCGGTAAGACTTTGATAGCTTATGCGGAGCAGTTCCTTGTATTGCTTCGCTATTTCCTTGTTTTCTTTCTCTATGGCAGCTTCGGTCATCATAAATTAAAAATAGCACAAACTATGATAGTAGACAACAAAAATTATGCCTTTAAGTTTTGAATTCTGGACATTAAGGTTGGGTGCGAATAATGCATAAAAACATAAGCGGGATGAGGAGTAAGATTACTTAAGCTATTCTTGGATAATTTTTTTAAGGAGGTAATTAGAGGTTTGGGAGCAAAAGTTTTTTTTGCAAAATCATCTGCCTGATATTCAAATTTTCTGGACATGGCGTTCATGATCAATCCAGTAATTTCTGATATAGGGCTGTATAGTATTCCAAAACCGATAAGTGCGGCGTGAAAACTGGGTTGCGAAACACCTATAGCCAAAGATACCTCCGGATTATTTATAAAAATGGATAGGATAAATAGGGTGAAACCAGTAAGTAAAATAGAGGCCGATAAATTGAAGATAACGTGTTTTCTTTTGTAATGCCCCACTTCATGCGCCAGCACAGCTACAATTTCGTCCTCTTCCAGGTCGTTGATCAGAGTGTCATATAGGGTTATTCTCTTTTCTTTACCAAAACCGGAAAAATAAGCATTGGCCTTGGTAGATCTTTTAGATCCATCGATCACAAATATATTTTTTAATTCAAATCCCACGTTTTTGGCGTAAGCTTCTATTTTACTTTTTAAACTTCCTTCTGCCAAGGGAGTTTGCTTGTTAAAAAGCGGTACTATCAGTTTACTGTAAAATAGGTTCATGAAAAGTGAAAAAACGGCTATGAGGGCCCAGGCATAAACCCAAAAGTTGGTGCCTGCCCATTGAAAAAACCAGATGATCAATGCCAGTATTCCACCACCAAGTATCGTCATCATAATCCAACCTTTAATTTTATCTGTCCAGAATAGTTTTTTGCTACTCTTGTTAAAGCCGAATTTTTCTTCTATTACAAAGGTGTGGTAATAGGAAAAGGGGGTTGTAACAATATCATTGCCGATTATTATTATTCCGAAAAATATAAGGGCAACTAGAATAGGGTTGTCGCTGTAGCTCCTAGCAATGGAATCTACCCATTCGAAGCCCCCGAAAATCAGAAACATTAAGGTTAGGCATAGGGAGAAGACAGCGCTTGTCATCCCAAAACGATAATTGGTTTTTTTATACTCTTGTGATTTTCTGTATTCCTCCTCGTCGAAAACGTCGTTTAATTCACTAGGGACAACATCAGTATAGCGTTTGGAATTTAAATATTCCAGCACACTTTCAATTATAAATTGAATCAACAAAATGGCAATTATGATATAAAATAGGATGTTACTGTTCATTTAAAAAACTAATGGATTTCAATATTATTTAATGTTGCAGTTTTGTGGATACCGGTTCCTTTTCTTAAAATCCCCTTTGCCTCCTTGCCTCAAAGATAAGTATTGCTGCTGATACGGAAACATTCATGGAGTCTATTTCTCCATGCATGGGAATTATAATATTTTGGGTTGCCTTATTCAGCCATTGCTCGGATAGACCGGTAGCCTCTGTTCCAACCACAATGGCCGTGCCTTTGGTAAAATCTACTTCAGTATAAGGCTTGGAGGCACTTAATGCCGCACAGTTGATGGAGATGTTGTGATTGATCAAGTATTGGATAATTTCGGGTGTGGATCCCATGGCTACATTGGTAGTGAATACACATCCAACACTGGAGCGGATTATATTTGGGTTGTATAGGTCACTTTTTGGGTTGGCAATAATTACGGCATCCAGGCCGGCAGCATCGGCGGTACGCAGAAGGGCACCAATATTGCCCGGTTTTTCCGGGGCTTCCGCCACTAAAATAAGTGGACTGTCGTTTTTAAATTTTAACGCCTCCAAGGAGTGCTCCCGGGCTACTGCTATGGCCAATATGCCCTCTGTAGTATCCCTATGCGCTATTTTTTTAAATATATCTTTTGAAATTGCAATTATCTCGGGGGTAGGTGAAATTCCATGTGATAATTCCAAAATAGTATCACTGGTAACGAGTTCTGGATAATATAGAATGGTCTTTAGTATATACTTTCCTTTAAAGGCGAGCTGTAATTCTTTGATGCCTTCAATGACAAAAAGCCCATTTTTTTTTCGTTCACGGGATTTTTCCTTTAATGATATTGTACTCCTTACCAAGGGGTTGTGAATACTGCTAATCTCTTTTATATAGCTCATTGGTGCAAAAATAATATATTATGTTAACATAATTATTGTTTTACGACCAATGGGGCAACTAAAATAATTGGGATGAAATATGTAATTGTAGCGCTGCTATTGGCTAGTACGATATCCTGTAAAATGGAAAACGAAACTAAGGAAGTTGAAGTGGAATTGACCGAACCTAGGACAGAAACAAGGGTTGACTTGGATCGATATCCAGAACCATTACTAAAAGTTTTTGAGGCCCATGGGGGGTTGGCGAATTGGAGAAACAAGAAGAGTTTGGTTTTTAAGCAAGGGGAGGAGCTTCATACTTTGGATCTTAAAACTAGAATGGATAGGGTGGACGGACCAGCGTATTCCCTCGGGTTTGACGGCAATAAGGTTTGGTTGCTCAACGAAGAAAACGCGTTTAAGGGCGATCCCGTATTTTATCACAACCTTAGGTCTTATTTTTTCAATATGCCTTTTGTGCTGGGGGATAAAGGCATTGTCTATGCTGAAACGGAAGATTTGGTATATGAAGGTGTTAATTATCCCGGAATTGCCGTAAGTTTCAATTCGGGAATAGGCACTTCCTATAAAGATGAGTACTTTCTACACTACGACCCCAATACTTTTAAAATGGCCTGGCTTGGTTATACCGTTAGTTACAGAAGTGGTGAACGTTCCGATAAATTAAGTTGGATAGGTTATCACGATTGGACAGAGGTAAATGGACTTACTGTCCCTAAGGCATTGACTTGGTACAGTTCCGAAGGACGCAAGATCAAGGAGCCTAGAAAACCGGTCATTTTTGAAGGAATAGAGTTTAGTGAGCAGGCCAAACCGATAAGTTTCTTTGGAAAGCCTGAAAATGGGGTATTTGTAGAGGGAAAAGTACAAGAGTAAAAAACAGGGTGTTGCCAAAAATGAACTTACTCTTGCCGATCCTAGGAAATACTTGTTCAAAGGATCGGTGATAATAGTGCTTAATGTTCCTTAACGAGTTTAGTTGGTTGCTTATCGTATTTTATACCATAAATTAATGAGTACCGGTAATTAATGTTATTGCAATTTAACATGGCTTTTATTGTGCCATGTTTTTTTATAAGGGATTTTGATGATAATAATTTATCAAAAGGGTCACCACGGCATTGTAGCTTTTTATTCCGTCCTTTTGATTGTTGGCCTTTAAAAAAGCATTGAATATAGATTTAAAAATGGGCTCCATAGGATTTTTATGTGCCTCCCAGAATTCGGCCACTTGCTTATAATTCTTTTTTACCCCGGGATTCAGTTTGTTGTACTGATGCTTAAATTCCTCTTGGTCCCAACTGGCAAGTTCATTTAGACAATAACTTAAGGCATAGGCATATGCCGAATATTTAAAATAGATATCCTCATTGCTAACAGTTGCCAAATAACCAATAAAATTGGTTTCATTTTCTGCGGAAAATCCTAATTGATGTCCTATCTCATGACCACATATAACGGGAAACCTGAAATTCGGCAGTGCGATATTGGCTTGGGCTTCATTGGTGAACGGATTTAAATAGCCGCCATACCCCATATAGCTCAAAGGGATGCTGAAAATGGATTTTTTTAAACTGGGGTGGTGGTAGGCAAAAAGTGGAATTTTATTTTTCAAGGATTGGTAGCCTTCCAAGGTACGCTCCATAATTTCTTTTTTGGTATAGGGCACTTGTACCATTTTACTGGTATCAGCAGTTATCCTGAATTGAATTTCATTTGTTTTCAGGACCAGTTGGTCCACAAAATTTTCCAGATCTTGCTGGCTGTGTTTTTCGCCAAGTTCCAGGGATTGTGAAAGGGGTTGCCTATAATAATTTAATCCCCATAAAAGATGAAATGTAAAATATGTCACAGATAAGATCATAGCAATGTCCCTTGTAAACCCTAATAAGTTTTTTTTAACGGCCATTCTGTTCACAATGATATATTGGACTCCCATGATAATTAGAAGTGCGTACAGTATATCGCCTACGGAAAAAGGAATCCATCCCATTAAGGAGCGCCAAAATCCAGATATAAAAGGATATATCCCGTTGCTGTAATAGGTTTCTATAAATTCTGGATATTGCCCTAGCCATTTTACCAAGATTATTTGTGGAACCAATAAAAGGGCGGTAAGATTTTTAATTTTAGTATTCATCAGTTCAAAAATAGCCAATAATCTAGCATGGTTGTTTTTCTATCTGTATTTTTGAATTCATAATTTATAAATATGAATAAGGAGATAAGAGTTTTAGAGCCTAAAAATATATGGAATAAATTTGCCGATTTAAATGCTGTTCCAAGACCATCCAAGCATGAGGAACGGGTAATAGCATTTATGATGGACTTTGGAAAGGCGCTTCGGCTAGAGACCACCAAAGATGCTGTGGGAAATGTAATTATTAAAAAGCCTGCATCGGCTGGAATGGAAGATAGGAAGACCGTTATTCTGCAGTCACATTTGGATATGGTACATCAAAAAAATGCGGATACGGATTTCGATTTTAATAGCCAGGGTATAGAGATGTATGTTGATGGAGATTGGGTAAGGGCAAAAGGTACTACCTTGGGTGCCGATAATGGCTTAGGGGTAGCCACCATAATGGCATTGTTGGAGAGCAAGGTTATTTCCCATCCGGCTTTGGAAGCTCTGTTTACGATCGACGAAGAAACTGGAATGACCGGTGCCAAGGGACTAAAGGGGGGAATGTTGAAAGGGGATATCTTGTTGAATCTGGATACAGAGGATGACGATGAAATTGATATTGGCTGTGCAGGAGGTATAGATATTACTGCGAAAGGTGTATATGGCGAAATTCCCTTGGGCGATGGCTTTGCTGCCTACAAAATAGAGGTGAAAGGACTCTCCGGAGGTCATAGTGGAATGGACATCCATTTAGGACTGGGCAATGCCAATAAGATCATGAATGATTTATTGATAGTGGGGCAAAAGCAACTTGGTTTAAAGATTTCCAAAATTGACGGCGGAGGATTGCGAAATGCAATTCCAAGGGAAAGTACTGCTTTGGTAGCTATAAAAGCATCAGACGCCAAAGAATTGGATGCCTTGTTTAAAGATTGGGCCAATAATTTTAAGAAAGAATTTGCAGTAACCGAGCCAAACCTTAAGATTGTTTGCGAACCTGCGCAGCTTCCAACAAGGGTAATGGACCCCAAGGACCAGCAGGTTTTAACGGAAGCTATTAAGATCGCCCTTAATGGAGTCTATGCAATGAGCAAAACTATGAAGGACTTGGTGGAGACATCAAATAATATTGCAAGAGTGGAGGTAGGAGAGGGTCAAATAAAAATAGCCTGTCTAACAAGGTCATCCGTAGAGGCCGGTAAAATGGAATTGGCCAAAGACTTACAGAGCACTTTTGAAAAGGCTGGGTATGAAGTAACTTTAAGTGGGGATTACCCTGGTTGGAATCCCAATCCTGATTCTAATATTTTGAAACTCTTAGAAAGGAAATATCAGGAGCTTTTTAATGATCAGCCAAGAGTCGTTGCCTGTCATGCAGGTTTGGAATGTGGAATTTTGGGAAAGAATTATCCTACGGTAGATATGATAAGTTTTGGACCAACTATAAAAGGTGCCCATTCTCCCGATGAACGTGCCAGTATATCTTCATTGCGAAAATTTTGGAAATTTATTTTGGAGATACTTGAGGAAATTCCAAAAAAATAGAAGCACGATGGCCTGAATGCTATATGGGAATTAAGATGTACATAGCTGTAAAACAATTACATAGATTTCTGAAAAATGCCTCCCTTTTAAAAAGATGGGGGTATTTTTTTTAGGTTAACATGATTAAATTTCTTATATTTAAGAGAATCAAAAGAAAGCCGATATGGGAATCAAAAGTTTTCAGGGTCCTAGAGTTCAACAACCCAGTGAAGAAGCACCACTAAGGGTTTGTGACTATATGACCAGAAAGCTGATTACTTTTAGGCCAGACCAATCTGTGGAAGAAGTAATAGTGGCTCTTTTAAAGTATAAAATTTCAGGGGGCCCTGTGGTAAATGACAAAAATGAATTGATCGGAATTATTTCTGAAGGAGATTGTATTAAACACATAAGCGAAAATAGATACCACAATCTGCCAAGTTCCAATTTGACCGTGGAAGGACACATGATAAAAAATGTGGAAACCATTGACGGCAATATGAATATTTTTGATGCTGCCAATAAGTTTTTGAACGAAAAGCGCAGACGTTTTCCAATAGTGGAAAATGGAAAGTTGGTCGGACAGATTTCCCAGAAAGATATATTAAAGGCTACCTTAAAGCTTAAATCGACCAACTGGAAATAGATTTCCCTTATGTATTTGTTTGGCGGAGTAAATTTTTCTAATCCGTGGTTACTTTTCGGATACGCACTTAATCAGAATAACTGAATAAGCAATAAAAAAATCCTTGTTGATCTCCAATATAGAGGCCAACAAGGATTTTGATCTTTTGGAATATGACTATTGGGCTATCCCAGTAATTTCCAAATCAAAAATTAACTTGGCATCTGGGGGAATAGGGCCATAACCAGCTTCACCATAGCCTAAATGGGATGGTATAAACAAACGAACCTTGTCTCCAACCTTCATTTGCATAAGACCTTCCTTGAATCCTGGAATTATCCTGGCTTCCGGGCTGTAGTCCATTGGAATGGCTTCGTAACCGCGACCTTGTTTTCTGGCCTCCTGATAAACGCCATATTTTTTAGCGATTTCTTCGTAGTTACTGTCAAAGAGTGATCCGTCAGACAAATATCCTGCATATAGCACATTTACCTTTTGCCCCACTTTGGGCTGCTCTCCATTGCCCTCTGCTAGGGTAAGTATTTTAAGTCCTGATGGTAGCTCTTCCGCGGTACTTTCCTCTGCGGTAATTTGGGCAACGAAATCGGTTTTCATTTTCTCCATCGCCTTGATCCTTTCCTCTTCCTCGGCAAAGTAATCGCTCATTACTTTTACGGCATCAAATTTCTTGGCCTCCTTGCCGTTTCTGATAATTTCAACGGTGTTCATTACCACATCGGTAACTGGTCTGTCGCCTTCCGCAGTTTTAACATTGGCAATGGAATCAACAACATCCATTCCTTGGACAACCTCACCAAAAACAGTGTGTCTGCCATTTAAAAAGGGAGTTTCCTTGTGGGTGATGAAAAACTGACTTCCGTTGGTAGTAGGTCCAGAATTGGCCATGGATAGGATACCGGCCTTATTGTGGGTAAGGGAGTCGTTAAATTCATCCTTAAATTTATATCCCGGATTTCCCATCCCTGTTCCAGTTGGATCTCCACCTTGAATCATAAAGTCCTTTATAATTCTATGAAAGATAATACCGTCATAATATTTTTTGCCTTTTAGGCTGTCGGTAACAAAAGGATTGTTTCCTTCGGCCAGGGATATAAAATTGGCAACGGTCAAAGGGGTTTTTTGGTACTCCAATTTAAGTAGTATTTCACCTTTGGTGGTGGTAATATCCGCAAAAATACCATCTCCCAAATCGGCATGCTTACTGGACTTGCAGCTTGAAAATGCTATGGATACTACTGCCAATAATAAATAAATTTTCTTCATTGTAATTAGTTTTAATTGTTGTCTTTTTGTTTATCTATGTTTAAAATGGTAATGGTGGATTTAATGGGGACATTTACCCCAATTTTGTTATTGTCCCCGTGGTAACCGTAGGATAGGGAGGAGGGGAACAAAAACGTTGCGCTTTCCTTCTCTTTTAAAAGTTTTATACTATTTCTCAAACCGGGGAACAGATCCTGCTTATCTACCTTGTAGGTTATGGTCCCAATATTCTCTTTGGAATATATGGTGTCATTGTTGAAAGTCATGACATTGTATTGCAGTGTCACCAGGTCATCTGTTTTTGGGAGATAATCGGTCTGGTCGTTCTTGACCATATAATGATACCAAGAACCGATGCCACTGGAAAAGTAGGTGTTCAAGGAGTCATTTTTAATAATTTCCATTATTTGTTTTTCCTCCTTTGCCAAAAGGTCTTTATTGCGTTCGACCGATTTTTGTAAAATACTTCCTGTTTTAACTTTAACAGGCTTACGCGGTTCAGGTCCATTGCAGCTGGAGAAGGCAAGAATAAGCAAAAGCAATATCAAGTGTTTCATGCGTTTAAATCTTCTTTGTATTGCGGCAGTAAGGCCTTGAATTGGTTTATGGTTTCTTCCATGGAAACATCGCTTCGTCCACCTGCGGCATTGGTATGTCCACCTCCATTAAAATTGGCTCTAGCAAATTCATTGACCGAAAAATCCCCTTCAGATCTAAAAGAGATCTTGATAATTCCTTCCTCGCGGTTTTCAATGAAGATAACAGCAAAAACAATTCCTTCCAACGTTAATCCGTAATTCACGAAACCTTCGGTATCTCCTTTTTTATAATCGTAGGTATCCAGTTCGTCTTGCGACAAAGTGATAAATGCCGTATTAAATTCTTCCAGAATGACCATGTTTTTTAAAGCACAACCCAAAAGATGTAATCTACTTGGCGTATTGGTATCATATACCTTGTTGTGTGCTTCTGTATTTTTGGCTCCTTGCGCTATTAATTTGGCAACAACCAAATGTGTCCGGCTGGTGGTGGAAGAATATTTAAAAGATCCAGTGTCGGTCATGATACCGGTGTATAACGAAATTGCAAGATCGGGGGTAATGCTGTCTACATCATTCAGTCCTTCAATTACATTGAAAACCATTTCACATGTAGAACTCATACGAACATCAGAGTAGGTAATCTTGGAGTAATTATCCGGTTCTTGATGGTGATCTATCATTACAAATGTGGCCGATGAACCTTCCAATAAAGGTTGCAGTTGCCCAATCCGACCCAAGTGATTGAAGTCTAAAGTAAATATAGCGGTAGCATTGTTAATGAGGGCTTTCGCTGCTGAGTTGTCTCTTTCAAAATTGACTATATGCTCGCTTCCCGGCATCCATTTTAAGAATTTGGGAAAATCGTTGGGAACAATGATGGTTGCATCCTGCCCTTTTCCTTTCAGGTAGTGCCATAGTCCCAAAGTAGAACCAATAGCATCTCCGTCCGGATTTTTATGCGGTATAATTACAATTTTCTGGGGTATATCCAACAACCCCTTAATTGCCTTTATAATCTCTAAATTCATGCGCGCAAAGATACAATTTAATAATATATGCCATTGTTTGAAAAATCTATTTTTATATTGTGCGTAATCCGAGGTGTTGGTAATAAAGCTCCAGCTCCATTCTTAGGAGTGGAGAGGCAGTAGAATTGATAGTTTGAAGCTTGTATGGAGTAATCAAGAATTGTGTAGTTCTGGGTGCAAAATAAGGCTTCCGAAAATTTTCATCTGGAGCCAATATGGGATCAATCGTTAAAAGTCACTGGTTTATTCTTTTCAAATTGTACTGGAGGTGATCTAAAATTGAATATTTTATTGGATTCCCTTTATGGCCGGGGATATTTTTAGGTGGTTAGTTTGAATTTCTTGATTTATTGGAAAGGCAGTTATGTTGGTGAAAAAAAGTCGGATTCTTGGTTATATTTGTAGGAAAATTTTTTGATGCTGGATATACTTTTTATTGTTTTAGGATTGGTATTGTTGATTGCGGGAGGAAATTGGCTTTTAAAGGCGGCGGTGGCCTTGTCATTAAAGCTTAATATACCGAAGATTGTTATAGGTATGACAGTGGTTTCCTTTGCGACCTCCGCACCCGAGCTAATAGTAAGTGTAAATGCTGCTTTGGAGGGCTTTCCCGATTTGGCGCTGGGCAATGTTGTAGGCTCCAATATTGCCAATCTGGGTCTGGTACTGGCAATAACCGTTATTCTGGGAAGTATAGAGGTTAGAAAGAGTTTTTATACTACAGATTGGCCAGTTATGATGCTGGCATCCCTATTGTTTTTTGGTTTTATTTATTTCGATGGAGAGTTACAAAGATATGAGGGCTTTTTAATGGTGATTGTACTCTTTATTTTCTTGGTATATCTCTTGCGCTTTCAGAAAACTGCGGTTGTAGATGAATTGCCTGAGGATGATGTTCCTCTGCCTTTATATAAAACGGTGCTATTTTTGGGCTTGGGCGGACTTGCCCTTTGGGGAGGTTCTGAACTATTGATTAAGGGTGCCGTAGGGCTTGCTACTTTTTATGGTGTTAGTGAGCGGGTAATTGCGGTAACCGTAGTATCTATCGGCACCAGTATTCCGGAATTGGCTGCCTCTGTAATCGCAGTGTTAAAGAAGGAAAAGGCCATTTCTTTAGGAAATCTTATAGGGTCCAATATTTTTAATCTGTTGGCTGTTTTGGGTATTACGTCAATGATAACGCCCATTAAAGTATCGGATCAAGGCTTGCTGACCAACGATATTTTTTGGATGTTGGGTACCTCCTTTTTAATTCTTCCGCTAGTGTTTTTGCCAAAAGGACTAAGGTTAGGCTGGAAGGACGGAGTAATCCTTTTGGCTGTGTATGTTCTATTTGTATATTTAACAATATCCTAAAAGACAGTAATTAGGTAATGAGAGTCAACCTTATAGCCTTCTTAATTTTGTTTTGTACCATTGTTCAGGGCCAAGAAAGCGAATTTATAAGTGGAATGTTGATTGATTCGGAAAACATAGAGCCAATACCTTTTGCAAGCATACGGGTCAAGAATAGGGCTGTGGGGGTTATTTCCAATAATGACGGTAGTTTTAGGATACCTATCAAGTTTCGGGAGCTTAATGATACTTTGCAGATCACCTCCATGGGGTATGATTCCAAGGAAATTGTAATTGGCGAGTTATTAACGGATCAAATTAATCAGATATATTTAAGACCTATGCTTATCCAATTGGATGAGGTTACCTTGAGCGCGTCCAAGAAAAGGCGAAGAGGCAGAAATGACAATGATAGGCCTGTTACTGCGGAAGAGATTATTTCGAAGGCCATAGAAAAAATCCCTCTAAATTATCCCTTTAATCCACAGTCTTATGTTGGCTACTATAGGGATTACCAATGGAAATCTGGAGGTTATACCAATTTGAATGAGGCAATTGTTGAGGTTTTTGATAAGGGTTTCGGGACTTTGGATTATGAAGATACCAATATAAGGATATACGAATACTCCAGAAATGCCAACTTTCCAACGGATTCCTTAAGTGAGAGGCTATATGATTATGGCGAATACAAGACCAAGACCATTCCTAAAGCCTATTTAAATAGTTACGGGGGCAATGAGTTTGTAATACTGCGTATCATGGATGCTATCAGGAATTATAACACCTACTCTTATTCCTACATTGACCATTTGGATACGGATTTTATAAAGAACCATGATTTTTCCATTCAGGAAGATACCTTCTTGGACGGAATGCCACTGTATGTAATAGATATTTATAAGCACAACAGAAAGATTATGGCCCGGGGAAAGATTTATATTTCCAAGGATAATTTTGAAATCGTTAAATTGGAATACGCAACTTATGACGCTTTGTTGGGAACTAGGAAAATAAGCAAGACCAGTAAAAAAATCGAGGATAGGTTACTTTATCGCACAGTAGTGGGATACAAGAAGGAGGACAATATAATGTTTCCCAGTTATATTTCCTTTAGTAATAAATTTGAGGTAAAAGTACCACCGGTCTTTACTGTCAAGAACGTGTTCGTAGACTTTGAAAAAAAGCTATTTGAAATTATATTTAATAGAGTGCCCTTGCATTTTAAGGTACTTAAGGATAAAAATTATAATATTAGTTATAAAGGTAAAGGTGTTGACATAGAGAAGATAGTTCTTAAAGACAGTGCAACCGTACAGTTGTATCCTAAGATGGGCCTTGGAGACCAGGCCTTGGAAATTTTTTACGCTGATCCGGGAGATATTGGTAAGGATGATTTTCGTGTAGTAATGGATAATATTATAGATATGGATGGGAATAAGTTGGATTACTCCGAAACCTATTCCTTAATGCAATTCAGGGAATTTTTTGTACAGCAACGAAAACCGGTTGGGCAATATCCGGGCAAGCATCTTTATATGGACAAAAATTGGCCCATATTTCAGGATCAACCCATTGTTAAACCTTATAATTACAGTGATTTTTGGATGAACACGCCACTGCGTAATGAAGGAGCCATTATAAAATAAAACGTATAAAAAAACCGCCCCTCTTTCTCAAAAGGAACGGTCGGTAAAAATAATCAACAATTATTTTTTAACTCTTTATATTTTAACGGATTTAACTGTTTTAACGATTCTACCTGCTATTTTGTAAGGATCACCGTTGGAAGCTGGTCTTCTATCTTCCAACCAACCTTTCCAGCCTTTTTGAACTGTAATGATCGGAATTCTAATAGAGGCACCCCTATCGGAAATACCATAGCTAAAGTCATGGATAGAAGCTGTTTCGTGTCTTCCAGTTAAACGTTGTTCGTTGAACTCTCCGTAAACTGCAATATGCTCTTTTACAACTGGACGGAAGGCCTCACATATTTTCTCGTAAACTTCTCTTGAACCACAAGTTCTTAGAGTAGTGTTAGAAAAGTTGGCGTGCATTCCTGAACCGTTCCAATCGGTATCACCAAGCGGTTTTGGGTGGTATTCAATATAGTAACCATGTTTTTCGGTCAGTCTGTCCAATAAATATCTTGCAACCCAAATTTCATCACCAGCTTTTTTAGCACCTTTGGCGAATAATTGGAATTCCCACTGTCCACAGGCAACTTCTTGGTTAATTCCTTCAAAGTTTAGACCGGCAGCGATACAAGCATCTGCATGCTCTTCTACCAAGTCACGTCCATGAGTGTTTAGACCACCAACAGAACAGTAGTACATACCTTGAGGTTTTGGATACCCACCCCTAGGGAAACCTAAAGGAAGTTCTGTTCTAGTATCCATAATGAAATATTCTTGCTCAAATCCAAACCAGAAATCATTGTCTTCATCTTCAATTGTAGCCCTACCGTTAGACACGTGTGGGGTACCATCAGGATTCATTACCTCGGTCATTACTAAATAACCGTTAACACGATGCGGGTCGGGATAAATTGCTACCGGCTTTAACACACAGTCAGAAGATCCTCCTTCGGCCTGGCGGGTTGAACTTCCATCAAAAGACCAGATTGGGCAATCTTCCAATTTACCACTGAAGTTTTCCTCAACCTTAGTTTTACTCCTCATGTTTTGTGTGGGCTCGTACCCGTCCAACCAAATGTATTCTAATTTAGACTTGCTCATAATATGTATTGTTGATTTTTATTATTAACGCAGACAAAAATAATAATTTCCATCATATATGCCATTTATTAGTGGGTTAAATGATAATAATGTTGATATTTTTTTGGAGACCCCTATTTTTTAGGGGGTATATTATTAAATATGTATTTTATGTGGATTATTTTAATGAATTGTTATTTTTGTCAAAAAAAGAATTTATGTCAAATCAAAGATTTAAGGCCATAAAAAGCAGTCATACTAGAATTGAAATAGTTGTGGAAGACTCTGGAAGACGTTCGGAGTATTTTGGAATGAACGTGTTCAATGAGGAACGTATGCTGCAATACTTGACCAAGGATGCTTATGACAGGGTAAAGGCGGCCGTGGTATCCGGTGTTAAAATAGACAGAAAAGTTGCTGATCAGGTGGCGGAAGGGATGAAGACATGGGCTATATCCATGGGAGCAACCCATTACACCCATTGGTTTCAACCACTAACAGGAACCACTGCTGAAAAACACGATGCTTTTTTTGATTTTTCGCCCGAAGGAAGGGTGATGGAAAAGTTCGGTGGTGGCCAGTTGGTGCAGCAGGAATCGGATGCCTCCAGTTTTCCAAACGGCGGAATACGAAATACTTTTGAGGCCAGGGGCTACACGGCCTGGGATCCAACGTCTCCGGCATTTCTTTACGACACCACCCTATGTATACCAACAGTTTTTGTGGCATATACCGGGGAAGCCTTGGATAATAAGGCTCCGCTATTAAGGGCATTGAATGCCATGGATGAAGCCGCTACTGCCGTAGCTAAATTCTTTGATAAAAATGTTACCAAAGTATACGCCACCTTAGGCTGGGAGCAGGAGTATTTCTTAATAGATAAGTCATTGGCCTTTTCCCGACCAGATATTAGCTTGGCAGGCCGCACTTTAATAGGCCAATCTGCTGCAAAAGGGCAACAATTGGACGATCACTACTTTGGGGTTATTCCAAATCGCGTTTTGAATTTCATGAAAGATCTGGAAAGGGAATGTACCAAATTGGGAATTCCGGTAAAAACCAGACACAATGAAGTAGCCCCTAATCAATTTGAGTTAGCTCCAATCTTTGAAGAAACGAATCTGGCCGTAGATCACAATCTACTGCTCATGGATGTTATGGAAAAGATAGCTGATAAGCATTTTTTTAAAGTACTCTTTCATGAAAAACCTTTTAGGGGTATAAATGGGTCCGGCAAGCATAACAATTGGTCTTTGTCTACGGATACCGGTGTTAATTTGCTTAGTCCTGGGTCTACCCCCATGAAAAACCTTCAGTTCTTAACTTTTTTCGTAAATACTATAAAGGCTGTGGATAATTATGAGGAATTATTGCGTTCTTCCATTGCTTCTGCAGGAAACGACCATAGATTGGGTGCCAATGAGGCGCCTCCTGCTATCTTGTCGATTTTTATAGGGGAACAGCTGAATGAAGTTTTAAATGAACTTGAAGGGGTGACCAAGGGGAAATTGTCCCCTGAAGAAAAGACCGAATTAAAATTGAACGTGGTAGGCAAGATTCCGGAAATTCTTCTGGACAATACCGATCGTAACCGCACCTCGCCTTTTGCATTTACAGGAAACAAGTTCGAGATGCGTGGGGTGGGTTCCAAAACCAATTGTGCCAAGCCTATGACGGTACTAAATACCATTGTGGCCAAGCAACTTATGGCCTTTAAAAAGGAGGTAGATCAACTAGTGGATAAGAAAGGTCTTAAAAAGGATGAGGCAATTTTTAATGTCCTTAGGGAATATATAAAAACCTCCAAAAGAATTAGGTTTGAGGGCGATGGTTATAGCGAGGTTTGGGAAAATGAGGCCAAATCCCGCGGCTTGAGCAATAACAAGAATACACCCCAGGCGTTGCAGATACTTACCTCCAAAGAAAGTTTGGCACTGTTCAAGTCCATGAATGTCATGAGCGAAATTGAGGTAAGGGTTCGACAAGAAGTGGAGTTGGAAGAATATATTCTTCATATTCAAATTGAAGGTAGGGTATTCAATGAGCTTGCTTACAGCTATATTATTCCTGCTGCAGTGGAGTATCAGAATAAATTGATAAAAAATGTGGTAGGTCTAAAAGAAATTTACGGTGCAGCCCATAAAAAAATGTCGGAAAGTCAGTTGGATATTGTAGAGCGAATTTCCGAGCATATCCGCGCCATAAAAATTAAGACCGATGCTATGGTTGACGAAAGAAAGAAAGCCAACAATATGACGGACATCAACAAAAAAGCCATTGCTTATTGCGATAGTGTACGTCCTTATTTCGATGAAATAAGGTACCATTGCGATAAATTGGAGCAATTGGTAGGCGACGAATATTGGCCACTAACCAAATATAGGGAACTATTGTTTATTAAATAAATTGGACATTTAGATATTATTGTATTAAAAGCCTACAATTAGTGGGCTTTTTTTTGTGGATTCTCCTATTTTTGTCGCAAACTTTTATTCATGAGCTCATCAAATAGCAAAAGATACGATCAAAGAGGGGTTTCTGCTTCCAAGGAAGACGTGCACAATGCCATAAAAAATATTGATAAGGGCTTGTTTCCTCAGGCCTTTTGCAAAATTGTGCCCGATTACCTCACCAATGATGATGAGTACTGTTTGGTGATGCACGCCGATGGCGCCGGTACTAAATCCTCCTTGGCCTATATGTATTGGAAAGAGACAGGTGATATTTCCGTATGGAAAGGAATAGCTCAAGATGCCCTTATCATGAATGTGGACGATCTTATTTGTGTTGGGGCTACGGATAATATTATGTTGTCCTCTACTATAGGAAGAAACAAGAATTTAATTCCTGGAGAGGTTATATCCGCCATAATCAATGGTACGGAAGAGTTGATCGAGGATTTGGAAAAACATGGAATCACGATAAGGTCAACCGGAGGGGAAACGGCAGATGTAGGGGATTTGGTACGCACCATTATAGTGGATTCCACAGTAACGGCAAGATTGAAAAGGAGTGAAGTGATCAATAATGCCAATATTGAAGCTGGAGATGTAATTGTTGGCTTATCCTCTTCTGGAAAGGCCAGCTACGAAAAGGAATATAATGGCGGTATGGGGAGCAACGGACTTACCTCTGCCAGGCATGACGTTTTTGCAAAATACTTGGCGGAAAAATACCCGGAAAGCTACGATGCGGCAGTGCCCGAAGATCTGGTGTATTCCGGTAATGTGAAGTTGACGGATAAGGTTCCGAACGCCCCTTTGGATGCGGGAAAATTGGTGTTATCCCCAACCCGTACCTATGCGCCCATTGTTAAAAAAATTCTAGGTAAATACAGCGCTAACGATATACATGGAATGGTACACTGTAGCGGAGGTGCACAGACCAAAATTCTACATTTTATAGATAGGCTCCATATTGTTAAGGACAACCTGTTTCCCATTCCTCCTTTGTTCAAATTAATTCAAGAACAATCGGGGACCGACTGGAAGGAAATGTACCAAGTTTTTAATTGCGGACATAGATTGGAATTGTACGTAAATCCTTCAATTGCCAAAGACCTTATTGCCATTTCGGAAAGCTTTGGGGTTTCGGCCCAAATTGTAGGTAGAGTGGAAGAGAATTCTGTTAAAAAGCTCACAATTAAAAGCGAGTTTGGCACCTTTGTGTATTAAGGTATACGAATACCCTTTTTCCTACGTTGTTTTATAAAGAAATTACGTTATGGAAAGAAAGCAGTTTTTAAGGACTTTAGGTACCGGAGCAGCATTTGCCCTTACTTTTCCCTGCTTACATGGTTGTTCATCGGATAGCGATGAAGTTATAGATCCTAAACCCGTACCAACAGGGGTGGATTTTACCATTGATTTAAATTCCGCAGAAGGAGCCAAATTGCAAAACAAAGGAGATTTCATAATTAAGAATTATGTGGTCGTTGTAAAAAACTTGGAGGGTGATTTTGTGGCAGCAAGTCAAGTCTGCAGTCATCAACAGACCGATGGGATAAGTTTTAAAACGGATAATGGAGGCTATTTCAAGTGTTCCACCCATGGTTCCACCTTTAGTCAGACCGGCACCCCTTTAAATCAAATTGGTAATGATGTTTCAAAGCCCCTGAAAATATTTAAAACGGAGTTGGACGGGCAGATCCTGCGTGTTTTTGAGTAATCAATTTTTTTTTAACCTACTTGCTTAAATGGGATTTTCCTTAGAATCATTGTTCGGACTCTTATTTTATGTCTTATGGCCATTTCCTTTGCAATCTCTTTACATTGGGAAGTCGTTCAAAATTCTCGCGTCAAGTAGTGCCGTTTCGGTTAATGTTTTTTGGTTTGCCCTGAGTGGATCTGAGCTCTGCAATGACAATACACTTATTCTGGAAAAAAAGAAAAAAAGTTCCATTTTTAATTTTGTTCTAGGGTGAGGGCTTTATTTTCTCTTATAATTTGCTGTATGGTGCTAATTGGCCATGCCCAGGAGCTTAAATATGTTACCGTTCAGCGATCGGTGAACTTAATGGGCGATAAATTTGATATTACCGTAGTGGCGGATAATGAGGAAATAGGTTATATAAATATTGAAGAGGCTGTTTCTGAAATTAAAAGGATAGAAAAACTAATATCTTCATGGGACGAGGAATCAGAAACTTCAAAAATCAATAAAAATGCCGGAATAAAACCGGTGAAGGTAAGTGTAGAACTGTTTAAACTTATTGAAAGGGCAAATCAGATTTCTGAAATAACCAATGGTGCATTTGATATTACATTTGCCGGGTTGGATAAGATCTGGAAGTTTGATGGTTCCATGAAATATAAGCCTACGAAGGACGAAATTTTACAATCCGTAAGTAAGGTGGGGTATAAAAAAATCATTCTCAATGAGGAAGAGCATACGGTCTTCCTGCAATCGAAAGGGATGAAGATTGGTCTAGGAGGCATAGCTAAGGGCTATGCCGCTGATAAGGCCAAAGAGCTTTTAGTGGGGAAGCAGGTTAGTGCGGGGGTTATCAATGCTTCCGGTGATCTAACTACATGGGGTACCAAGGCTACTGGAGAAAAGTGGTTGATCGGCATTGCAAACCCTCTGAGCAAAGACAAAATATTTTCGTGGCTGCCCGTTCTGGAATCTTCAGTAGCTACTTCCGAGAGTTACGATAAATATATCACATTTAACGGAAAGAAATATTCCCATATTCTCGATCCCCGTAACGGAAATCCTATTTCAGGAATAAATAGTGTATCGGTCTTTTCAAAAACAGCCGAATGGGCGGATGCTTTGGCCACGGCTATTTTTGTACTTGGTGTGGATTCGGGAATGGCACTGATAAATCAAATAAAGGGGACCGAGGCAATAATTGTGGACGGTAACAACAAAATGCACAAAAGTAGCGGCATCTTATTTAATTGAGTCCTAATTAATATACCCTTCCCTCTTGAGCTCTTTCTTGTCTTCAATTTTTTTGGAACAACCGTTCTTAAGAAGATAGACCGTATCGCTTACGGCTAAAATATCAGTGTAAAAATGGTCGGTCAGGATTATAATACTTCTTTTCTTCACTTGGTTCAAAAGAGCTTTGAATTTCTCCACATATATTGGTGCAATGAATGAAAAGGGCTCGTCCAGAAGTATAATTTCCTTGTTGGACATGAGCACTAAGTAAGCTTCGATAAGCCTAATTTCTCCGCTGGATAAATTTTTGATCCGGTTCTTGTCGTAAACTTTAAAACTTTGGAAATGGTTAATGAATTGCCCCCATGAAACCTTGAAAAGTCCAAAGGCTAGCTTAATGTTTAAATGCTTGGGCAAAAGGGAATATTGGGGTAGGTAACCTATTTTTTCTGTTAAGTACAAGGGTTTTGGAAGGCACTTTCCATTGCTGCGAATGTTCTTGTATTTGGGTTTTAGATCCCCGAATAAAATTCTCAACAAGGAAGTTTTGCCACTGCCATTTCTTCCAAGGATACCAGTGACTTTTCCCTGTTCCGACTTAATGTAAATCCCGTACAGGATCTTTCTTCCAGCAAACTCCAAATCAACGCTGTCTATTTCCAAGGTCAAAATAAACGGATGAGCTTAATGAATATTACGGTTATGAAGGTGTCTATGAGAAATGAAATCAAGATAAGGGCTGTTTTGGATAGGCCGAAATTTTGATAAAACGTTAAGCGCTTTCTTAACCCTATGTCATAATAGGCCAGGTAGATCCCTAGATAGAACAATATTTTGGAACTCAGGATCATGGTATTTAGGTGGGATATCTTAAAAATAACACTCCCACTAAATAGCATAAAAACCGTAATAAGAAATGATATCCAAAGGTAAGGCTTGGCAAAGTGGAAACTCAATTGATAGGTTCTGAAATTGAAAATTGAATTCATCTATTGAATAGGATATGCTTAAATGTACAAAATTATCGTAAATTCGCAGTCCAAGTGTAGATTGTATATGATAGATAAATTAAACATAGTAAAGCAGCGTTTTGATGAGGTTTCGGACCTTATAATTCAGCCTGGTATTATTGCTGATCAAAAGCGTTATGTTGCGCTAAACAAGGAATATAAGGATTTAAAACAACTTGTAGACAAGAGGGATCTGTATTTGGAGTATACCAATAATATTTCCGAGGCAGAGGAGATTCTGTCCGATGGCAGTGATCCTGAAATGGTGGATATGGCCAAAATACAATTGGACGAGGCCAAAGAAAAATTGCCCAAATTGGAGGAGGAGATTAAATTGATGCTGATTCCCAAAGATCCTGAAGATTCCAAAAACGTAGTGGTGGAGGTAAGAGCAGGTACTGGAGGGGACGAAGCCAGTATTTTTGCCGGTGACCTTTTCAGAATGTACACCAAATATTGCGAGTCCAAAGGATGGAAGACGAATGTTATTGACCTAAGCGAAGGTACAAGTGGCGGGTACAAGGAAATTCAGTTCGAGGTTACAGGCGAGGATGTATATGGTACCCTTAAGTTTGAAGCCGGGGTGCACCGTGTTCAGCGTGTACCTCAGACCGAAACCCAAGGAAGGGTGCATACCAGTGCTGCTACGGTAATGGTGCTTCCTGAGGCCGAAGATTTTGATGTGCAGATAGATCCCAAGGAAGTGCGGATAGATTTTTTCTGTTCCTCTGGTCCAGGAGGTCAATCTGTAAACACCACCTATTCTGCCGTACGCTTAACCCACCTTCCAACAGGCTTGGTAGCACAGTGTCAAGATCAGAAATCACAGCATAAGAACAAGGAAAAGGCATTTAAGGTTTTACGCTCCAGATTGTACGACATGGAATTGGCCAAAAAACAGGAGGAAGATGCCGCCAAGAGAAATTCCCAGGTAAGTAGTGGTGACCGTTCAGCTAAAATTAGAACCTATAATTACCCACAGGGAAGGGTAACGGACCATAGGATCGGATTAACGCTTTACGACCTTCAAAACATTATTAATGGCGATATTCAACGCATTATAGACGAACTAAGTTTGGTTGACAATACGGAGAAATTAAAGGAAGCCTCTGAGATATTTTAATTCCTATGACCACTGATTTTTTAGTTGGACAGATTCGAAAAAAGGAATCCTTTCTTTGTATTGGGTTAGATACGGACTTGGATAAAGTTCCAAAGCACTTATTACAAGAGGAAGACCCTATTTTTGCTTTTAACAAGGCTATCATTGATGCTACACACCATTTATGTGTGGCCTATAAGCCCAATACCGCTTTTTATGAAGCTTATGGGATAAAGGGATGGCAGGCTTTGGAAAAAACCATCAATTATTTAAATATCAATTATCCTGAAATATTTACTATTGCAGATGCCAAACGTGGGGATATTGGTAATACCTCCACCCGTTATGCTAAAGCCTTTTTTGAGGATTTAGGATTCGATTCTGTGACCATTGCACCTTATATGGGCAGGGATTCTGTGGAACCATTTCTGGCTTTTAAGGATAAGCATACTATATTGTTGGCATTAACTTCCAATATGGGGGCGTTCGATTTTCAAACTAAAATGGTAGATGGAAAGGAGCTATACAAGCAGGTGCTGGAGATTTCGAAAACCTATGAAAATTCTGAAAACTTAATGTATGTTGTAGGTGCAACCAAGGCGACTTTTTTGACAGAAATAAGAAATATTATTCCTGATAGTTTTCTTTTGGTACCGGGAGTAGGGGCACAAGGTGGCAGTTTAGCTGAAGTGTGCAGATATGGAATGAGTGATAATGTAGGTCTTCTGGTAAACTCCTCCAGGGGAATTATTTATGCCTCGGACCAAGACAATTTTGCACAAGCTTCTACCGAAAAGGCAAAAGAATTGCAGCAGGAAATGAGTTTGGAACTTAAAAAACGCTAAGTTTCCTAATGAGTCAAGGTTTTAATGATTTTTTGGATTTTTGCAGCTTTCAATTCAAAAAATTCGGCAAGTTTTGAATTGGAATGTTTTTCGCTGGTAGCCTTGTCCATGAAACTTTGGTATTGGTATTCCAAAAAGCTTATTTCTTTTGAACCGTTGATCATTGGGGATACTGATCCAACTTTGCAATACTGATTTTCCATATAATTTTTTTTCTTACAAATATAGCTAGAAACAAGGTTTAAGGGGGACTATCTGAAAGTGCATTTATCTAATAATCAGGTAATTTATCTATTTTTTAACCTTGTAGCAATATTGAAAAGTATATTTTGATTTATTGGATCCATAACAAGTGTATTGGAATTAACACTACATTTATAAAAAATGAATATTGATAAGTTATAATATACATAGCCATGATACTTCTATCAAATGGGTGACTTTTGTACATGGTGCAGGAGGCAGCTCAACTATTTGGTATAAGCAGCTTCGGGAATTTAAAAAGCATTTTAATGTACTTCTCTTGGATCTACGGGGTCATGGGAACTCTAAGATACATCTAAAGGATGCCTTTAAGAATAAGTATACTTTTGACAATATAACCGAGGATATATTGGAGGTGATCAATTTTGAAAAGATTGAAAAATCTCATTTTATTGGAATTTCTCTGGGTACAATTTTAATTCGAAATTTGGCAGAGAAGCATCCCCATCGGGTAGAGAGCATGATTATGGGAGGGGCCATTATGAAATTGAACTTGAGGTCACAAATATTGATGAGGCTTGGCGTTATTTTAAAATCCATCGTCCCTTATTTATGGCTGTACAAATTTTTTGCCTTTGTGATTATGCCCAATAAGAACCATAAGGAATCGCGTTTACTTTTTGTTCGCGAAGCGAAAAAATTGTACCAAAAGGAATTTATTCGTTGGTTCAAATTAACCTCGGAGATTAATCCATTGCTTCGTTTTTTTAGAACAGTGGATATAAAAATTCCGACGCTTTACGTAATGGGAGCGGAGGACTATTTGTTCTTGCCTACTATTAAACAAATTGTAGAGGATCATAAAAGTGCAGAACTGATAGTGGTCCAGAATTGTGGACATGTAGTGAACGTGGAGCAGCCTCAGTTTTTTAATGATACGGTCATAAAATATCTTTTGGTAAAATAATTTGAGCATTTTCTAAAGTGAAGTAGCTGAAATTATATCCGACATTATCATTGAATCCAATTGAATTTTGGGTTCGGCGCAGAAAACCTACTGCACCAACAAAAAAACCGGTGCTCCCACCGGTTTTAAACTAACTAACTCAAAAAATACTAACTCAAATTCTTTAGGTATAACTTTATTGCTTTACTAGGCAAATTAAAGGCTGTAATGTGTACTTGTTTAAATGTAACGTAAAGTAATCGGATATATTGCGTAAAATGCCCATAAATTGTTCATTTTTAATCTTGTAGGGCAAAAACTTTTCTCAACATATCAGTGGTCCTTGAGGAAACCTTGTTCCTAATCTCTTTTTCTTCAACAGCAATCATCGTAAATACGCCATTCAATGCCTCTTGGGTAACGTAATCTGTAAGGTCCGGATTTACATTATTGGTAAGGGGAATGTTGTTGTATCTAGTAATTAGGTTGTTCCAGATCTTATCTGCCCCGACTTTTTCAAAGGAATTTTTGATCACAGGGTTAAATTTATTGTAGAGTTCTGTTTGTGTTGCATTGGTCAGGTATATGGTTGCTGCATTGTCCGATCCCAAAAGAATGTTTTTGGCATCGCTAAAGGTCATTCCCTTTACCGCATTGACAAATATAGGTGTGGCTTCACCAACGGCATCCTCCGCGGCCCTGTTCAGTATTTTTAGACCTTCATCGGCTAAGCTGGACAGGCCAATGTCCCTGAGGGTCTTGTCCACTTTCTGTAATTCTTCGGGAAGCATAATTTTCACCAGTTCGTTGCCAAAAAAGCCATCGGTTTGGGTAAGTTTGCTAACCTGTTTGTCGATTCCCATATTAAGGGCTTCCTTTAATCCTTTTGCAATTTCTTCATTGCCAAGGGTACCTCCTTGGGGTAATTGATTGACCACTTGTTGTAATTCCGAACATCCTATAAATTGAAATAGGATAACGGCTAATAAGACTTTTTTCATTTTAATATTTTAGAGTTATAACTATAACTTATGCTATAGGGATTTAGTACTTGGGGTTATGAGAAAATTACGGTTTTGTTGTTGTAGACCATGGTCTTTCTTCCAATGTGAAGTTTTACAGCCCTGGATAGTACAATTTTTTCCAAATCCCGTCCCTTGGTAATAAAGTCCTTGATACTATGCGCGTGGGTTACGGTTGTAACATCCTGTTCTATAATAGGGCCGGCATCCAATTCCTCGGTAACGTAATGACTGGTAGCACCTATAATTTTGACACCCCTCTCAAAGGCCGCATGGTATGGTTTTGCACCAGCAAATGCTGGAAGAAAGGAATGGTGTATGTTGATAATCTTATTAGGGTATTGATCTATAATTTTGCCAGTAACAATTTGCATATATCTGGCCAATACAATAAAATCTATTTGGTACTCCTTTAAAAGCGCCAATTGTTGATTTTCAGCTTCAATTTTGGTGCTTTTGGTTACCGGTATATGGAAAAAAGGAATTTCGAATTGATTTGCGACATATTCCAAGTCATTGTGATTGCTAAGGATAAAGGGTATTTCAACCTCTAATTCACCTATATTGTACCTGCTTAATAAATCGTATAGACAATGATTGTATTTAGAAACGAATAGGGCCATTTTTGGCTTTACAGAGCCCAAATGCAAACTCCACTCCATTTGGTAGGGTTTGGCCAATTCATTTTCAAATTCTTGCTTTAAATTTTTTACAGCTGGAATGTTCTTTTCAAAATCACTTTCCAATCTCATAAAGAATACACCAGCTTCTTTATCAACGTGCTGATCAATATAAATAATATTGCCTCCTTTCTTATGTATAAATCCGGTTACTGTACTAATTATTCCTGATTGGTCGGGGCAATTAATGAGGATAGTTGTCTTCAAAGTTTAACTGTTTTAGGGGTAAAATTAGGATTTTAGGAATGAAGTAGTCTAGTTGAGAGGTATTTTTATAAAATTCTAATTTTATCACTATAATTTTTGCGTTTTTGTTAAATTGCACCCATATAATGTTCCTTTTTTTATCTATTAAAAAGAGAGCGCCTCGTTATTCCAATTCTTTCCATTACCTCTTTAAGGAGTGATTGTGGATAGAGGTATTTATTAAATCGATAAAAGGGAATTAGTATTGATGTTATGAAACAGAAGTCACCATATATTCCTAAAAATATAGTTCGTATTGTTACGGCTGCATCCCTGTTTGATGGTCACGATGCGGCGATTAACATGATGAGGCGTATTATTCAGTCTACCGGTGTGGAAGTAATTCATTTGGGTCATGATCGCAGTGTGTCCGAGGTAGTTGATTGTGCCATACAGGAGGATGTAAATGCCATTGCCATAACTTCATACCAGGGAGGGCACATGGAGTATTTTAAGTACATGCAAGATCTTTTGATGGATAAGGGAGCAGGTCACATTAAGATTTTTGGAGGTGGAGGAGGAGTAATTCTTCCTGCAGAGATAAAAGAATTAATTGATTATGGGATAGCCAGAATATATTCCCCTGATGATGGCAGGACTATGGGGCTACAAGGAATGATAAATGATTTGGTAAAGCAAAGCGATTTCCCCGTTCCCAATTTAAAAATTCCCGAAGGCGGGTCAATGGTTCAATTGTTAAAGGAAAGGAATGTAAATGCTATTGCACGGCTTATTACCTTGGCCGAAAATAGACATGAGGACTTTGAAAAGGATTTTTCAGGTTTGGCTATAAAGAAAAGTGCTGTGCCCGTGCTTGGCATCACAGGGACAGGAGGCGCTGGAAAATCGAGTTTGGTAGATGAATTGGTAAGAAGATTTTTATTGGATTTCCAGGATAAGACTATCGGAATAATTTCTGTTGATCCGTCCAAAAGAAAAACGGGAGGTGCTTTGTTGGGAGATCGTATTCGTATGAACGCCATCAACGACTCCCGGGTATATATGAGATCGCTTGCTACAAGACAGTCCAATTTGGCATTATCCAAACACGTGGAGGAGGCAGTGCAAGTCTTAAAAGCGGCAGGGTTTCATTTAATTATTTTGGAGACTTCGGGCATCGGTCAGTCAGATACGGAGATAATTGAACACAGTGATGTATCCTTATATGTTATGACGCCCGAATTTGGCGCCGCTACACAGTTGGAAAAAATAGATATGTTGGATTATGCGGATATCGTGGCTATTAATAAGTTCGATAAAAGAGGAGCGCTCGATGCCCTAAGAGACGTAAAAAAACAATATGTGCGCAATCATCAACTATGGGAGGCAGATCATGATGAGCTACCTATTTTCGGGACTATAGCCTCGCAGTTCAATGACCCTGGCATGAATCGTTTGTATAAGTCCGTCATGGATAAATTGGTTTCAAAAACCGGAACAGCCTTGAAGTCCCAATTCCAAATTGGAAATAGCAATGAAGAGAAGGTTTATATAATTCCCCCTTCGCGCACGCGTTATTTGTCGGAAATAGCCGCTAACAACCGGGCCTATGATAAAAAGGTCCTTCATCAAGCCGAGCTGGCCCAAAGCTTATATGGTATTTTTAAGACTATACAGGCCATTACAAGGGAAGATACCAAGGTAGATTTTAATACATTTTTGTTAAAAGAAGGATTGAATAAAGAAGCACTTTTGGAGTTATCACTATCCGAGGATAAAAAACAATTATTAACGCTCCTGTTCAAAGAGTTCGATATAATAAAAATGGATTTGGATTCCCATAATTGGGAGCTGATCCTAAATTGGAAAAAAAAGATTCAAGAGTACAAAACTTCCATCTTTAGCTATAAGGTAAGGGGGAAGGAGATTGAATTGAAAACCCATACGAAATCATTGGCCCATACCGATATTCCAAAAGTTGCACTTCCAAAATATAAGGCATGGGGCGATATTTTGGGTTGGATACTCCAAGAAAATGTACCAGGGGAATTTCCATATACGGCCGGACTCTATCCTTTTAAGAGAACGGAGGAAGATCCCACAAGAATGTTTGCGGGAGAAGGTGGTCCTGAACGCACCAACAGACGTTTTCATTATGTTAGTTTGGGATTGCCCGCCAAACGTTTATCCACTGCATTTGATTCGGTAACCCTCTATGGTCAAGATCCTGATTTTAGACCTGATATCTACGGGAAAATTGGCAACGCAGGGGTTTCCATCTGCTGTTTGGACGATGCCAAAAAATTGTATTCCGGATTTGATCTGTGTAGTCCCACTACCTCTGTCAGTATGACCATCAATGGTCCTGCACCAATGTTGTTGGGTTATTTTATGAATGCCGCCATTGATCAGAATTGTGAAAAATATATTTTGAAAAATGGGCTTGAAAAAGAGGTTGAAGGGAAAATAGCTGCTTTGTATAGGGAGAAAGGATTGGGCAGGCCAAAATACCAAGGGGAAATACCTGAAGGTAATAAGGGGTTGGGGTTAATGCTATTGGGAATTACGGGTGATCAGGTCTTGCCCCAAAATGTATATGCCGAAATTAAAAAGAAGACACTTAATACGGTAAGAGGTACGGTGCAAGCAGATATCTTAAAAGAAGATCAGGCTCAAAATACCTGCATTTTTTCAACTGAATTTGCCCTGAGATTAATGGGGGATGTTCAGGAATACTTTATTCGGCATTCGGTACGTAATTTTTATTCGGTTTCCATTTCAGGGTATCACATTGCGGAGGCGGGGGCCAATCCCATTACCCAATTGGCGTTTACGCTATCTAACGGTTTTACCTATGTGGAGTACTATTTAAGTAGGGGAATGGATATCAATAAATTTGGTCCCAACCTATCCTTTTTCTTTTCAAATGGGATAGATCCGGAATATGCCGTAATAGGAAGGGTTGCACGTCGCATATGGGCAAAAGCAATGCATCTTAAGTATGGCGCAGACCCAAGAGCGCAGATGTTAAAGTACCATATTCAAACTTCGGGGCGAAGCTTACATGCCCAGGAAATAGATTTTAATGATATCCGTACTACCTTACAAGCTCTGTATGCCATCTATGACAACTGTAATTCATTACATACCAATGCCTATGATGAGGCAATAACAACTCCAACAGAGGAGTCCGTACGCAGGGCCATGGCCATTCAATTGATTATAAACAAAGAATTGGGCTTGACAAAAAACGAAAATCCATTGCAGGGTTCCTTTATAATTGAAGAATTGACAGATCTGGTGGAGGAAGCCGTGTTACTGGAGTTTGACCGTATTACAGAACGGGGGGGTGTACTGGGGGCTATGGAAACAATGTATCAAAGATCTAAAATTCAGGAGGAGAGCCTATTTTACGAAACGCTAAAGCACAACGGGGAACTGCCTATTATAGGAGTAAATACCTTTTTGAGCTCCAAAGGGTCGCCGACAATTATGCCGGCAGAAGTTATCCGGGCAACAGAGTCCGAAAAACAGGCCCAAATAGGCACCTTGGAAAATTTACATGCTGTGATGGGGCTAAGGGCCAAGGCCCAATTAAAGGAATTACAGGAAATAGCGGTTAAAAACGGGAATATTTTTGAAAAGTTGATGGAGGTTACCAAGTTCTGCTCCTTGGGCCAAATCACAGATGCGTTGTTTGCGGTAGGGGGGCAGTATAGGAGGAATATGTAGTTGCAAGGATATGGCCTTAATTGGTATTAAGGTCGATTATGGGGAAAATATAAGACTCTTTTGAAATACAAATACAGGAAAAAAAGCAGAAAGGACTAGCTCCGAATAGATCGTCTCCAAACTTTGTACAATCTTCTGAAACTTTTAATTTCGCTCCTTAAAAGATTTAAGTATTCCTTTTCCTTTACCCCATCCTTTTCCAAACCGGTACAATAAGAACTTATATTTCTTATGATAACATTGATAAAGGTTGCGCTTCTCATTCGGGCAGCATAACATTCGGAGCGTTCTGCTGCTGCAATTTGTTGGGGAATTAAAATGGAATCGGTTAATAAGGAATCTACCATTATATCCCTATGGCTGTTTGATTGGTATAACTTTAGCAGATCCTTGTTGTAGGATAGGTACGAAGCAATTTCCCTGCTCATCTGTAAAAGATCCAAGGATTTGCGATAAATCGGAATCGTACTTAAGTTTTTGTAAGGCATTTTTTATAATAACTTGTGTAGTATAAAATTACGTCGAAATTAGCAAATTTGAGTTTATATAACAAAGTAAAATTGTAATTTAGCTGTTGATAGTTAATAATTTTGACCTATTTTATTTTGAATACAAAGATAGATGTCCTTAATTGGAAGATTTTAAAATTACTTCAGGAAAATGCCCGGGAATCATTTGCCAATATAGGCAGGAAAGTGGGTTTAACGCCCCCTGCAGTTGCTGAAAGGGTGAAGAAAATGGAAGACATTGGGGTTATCTCAGGTTATAAGGCAGTGGTATCCCATTCGCATACAGGATATCAATTAAAAGCTATAATTACATTACGTGCCTTTATGGGGAAGTTGCGACCTTTTTTGGATATTGTAAACACCTATGAAGAAGTTGTTAATTGTTATAGGATTACAGGTAATGAAAATATTATAATGTTGGTGGTCTTAAAGGATCAATTTCATTTGGAAAAATTTATAGACAAGCTTATTCAATATGGGGAGACCAGGACCCATATTATTCTATCCGATGTAGTGTCCAATGCTCCCATTAAAAAGAGGGAGGCCTAGGGTAGTTAAGTAATAAGGAATTTTAAATTAAAAGGGTTGTCAGCTTTGGTGCTATATTTTTATTATTTAATTTAATGTATTGTAAGGCCTTGGTGTAAAGAGCTGGCAGTATTTTTTGTTATAACAACTGTTGCCATTATCTGTGGCGTTTCGGAATGGCCGGAATTTTTTTTTAATTTGGCTAGATATTTGATGTCAATAATTCTATGAAAAAAATTATATTATTTCTGTTTCTTGGGGCCGGTTTATTGGGTAATTCACAACAGATGACCTTGAAAAAAGGTGTCGTAATCGATTCAATTGGCGTCAAAGATTCCATATCCGAAAGTTTTTCACTTTATATTCCTACCAGTTTTGAAATGGATAAAAATTGGCCCATCCTTTTTGTTTTTGATATGGAAGGTAGGGGTAGGCAAGCTATTCGTATGTTTATAGGGGCAGCGGAAAAGCAAGGATATATACTGGCGGCATCGAACAATGTAAACGATACTTTGACCACATCCCAGAATATTCTGATAACCGGAAGGATGTTCAATGATGTCATCAAGATATTACCTGTTCAAAAGAACAGAATCTACAGTGCTGGCTTTGATAGCGGTGCCAGATTTGCCTCTGTGCTGCCCATTTTTGTAAAAGGTATATCCGGAGTAATTTCCTCTGGTGCCGTATATCCCAATATGGACATATTGGATACGAATAATTTATTTCATTTTATAGGAATCGTAGGGAAGGAAGATTATGCATATCCAGAAATGTTGGCAGGGAGTTCCACAATGGGTCGCTTAAAATTTCCTAATCAATTATTGGTGTTTAACGGAGGGCATGAATGGCCCAATACCCAATATCTTGGGAAAGCCTTGGAAATTTTTAATTTGTCGGCCATGGCCAAGGGTCAATCCGAGAAAGATGAGACCTATATAAATGATACTTATGCCCAAAATTTGAAGGATATAAATCTCTTGATTGGATCCAACAGGTTAATCCAGGCCGATAATTTATTGGATGAAGTAATATCTGTATATAGGGTCTTGAAGGATAGTGATTCCCTCAAGAAAATAAAGCGCGAGCTTAAAAAAAATAAGCTTTTTAAAACCATGACGCGGAATGAGAACAACACCTTGTTAAAGGAGTCATTTATTAAAGAGGATTATGTATATTATTTGGAAGAGGATTTAGCTACTTATAATTATAATAATTTGGGTTGGTGGATATACCAAATGGACGAGCTGAAGAAATACGACAACAGTAAAATAGAGGCGGAAAGAGAAATGGGAAAACGTCTTTTAGGTTATGTAAATGCTTTAATTGAGGATAATATTGATATAGTAAATTCAGGTACTCAGGTGGATCAAGAAGTCCTGAGTCTACTTTGGATGTTAAAAACGATAACGGATCCCACAGACCATAGCTATTACCTCAAAATAATATCGAATAGTGCTAAAATGGAGGATTACGGAACTTCTCTGTTTTATTTGGAAGAATTATTGAAGAAAGGGTATATGGACAAAGCTGAATTATATAGTCTGGAAAATACGGCTTTGCTGCGTATAACCCCTGAATTCAATGAAATTGTGGCCAAATACTTAAAAGATGCCCGTTACGAAACTATAGAAGAATAAGTTGTTGTCATAAAGGGAATTCCTGTTTGTTGAAGTTTCTGGACCCCTAATATTATTTTTCCAGACATATTTAATTTCTATTTCTGGGAAGCGGACAAGTGCAAGGGTTCTACTTTTAATAATTATATCTTTTGCATTAGAAAAAAATTTCTATAAATATTTTCGGATTTAATTCATAAATCGGCCCAGGGTAAGTTTGGTACCCAAAATTCTTTTATTCAGAAAAATGGATGTTGTATTTTTATGCCAAAAGAAGGAAAATGAAGCAGTTATTATTGGTTTTATTCTTATTGACATTGAGCTGTAAGGAAAAAAGGTACCACGATCAAGTGGAAAAGAATACGGTGCAACTAGAGTCCGGAGCCATAGAGGATATTATTCAATTTCAGAAAAAAATGAACGAAGAATTCAAGGATCCTGAAACCTCGCCCTTGCCGGATAGGTTTAGAAAGGATTTCACAACTTTGGATTTTTATCAGCCAGATACTACCTATAGGTTTATTGCAAAATTTACTCGGACACCCGAGGCCTTGCCTTTTATGATGCCGACCACTACAGAAAGACAGACAGAGGAGGTTGTTTTTGGAATAATAACTTTTAGTCTAAAAGGACGTATCCATAAATTGGAAGTTTATCAAAACCAGGAATTGATGCAACAGGAGAAATATAGGGATTATTTGTTTTTGCCCTTCGCGGACCTTACCAATGGGGAGGACACTTATGGTGGGGGTAGATATTTAGATTTGACCATTCCTTCAGGAGATACAATTCTTTTGGATTTTAATAAGGCCTATAATCCATATTGTGCCTACAATCCCAAATACTCCTGTCCTTTGGTTCCCAAGCAGAATAGGCTCGATATAGAGATCGCGGCAGGGGTGAAGGCGTTTAAAAAGGAATGAACATAAAAAGCCCCGCTTAAAGCGGGGCTATAAATAATAAACTCAATTTTTTTTAGAAAGAGTAAACGGCTGCTAGTACAAATGAGGATAAACTTTTTTGTGGAGCCAAATCTGTATCTAGGAAATTAAAGGAATCATCCGATGCACTATCCAAACGCAGTTCAGGCTTGATTATTAAATTGCCTATGGTGGCACTTCCTGTAAGAGTTACTGCAAAAACACTGGAATCTTCAACTCCAGTTCCAATGGCACCATAGTCTCCAGTTTCTGTGAAATATTCACCTCTTAATCCCAAGGTAAAGTTTTCAGAAGTAGCGTATTGTGGATAAAGGGCTACACCAGCAAAACCAACATCATCATTATCATAAAGAGCTGCATTGATTCCTAAAAAGAATGATTCTGACAAATCAAATCCACCTGTAAAGTCAATTTCGAATGCCCCGTCATCAGCAAGGAAGTTTAGGAATTGACCGCTATATCCCAATTGAGCACCGAAAGCATATTTCTCGGTAGGATTCAATTCAGTTTGATCTGTTGGGTTCATGATGGCCAACATTAAGCTAAAATCATCAGATAGGGTAAAGTCAGCCTTCAGACCAGTATGGGAGAAAGGACCATAAGAAAACAAGTAGGATGTACTATAGTTAAAATTGGCAACTGGAGATATTACTTCGTAGCCTAAGAAGGTGTTGAAGTTACCAAAGGTCAATTTAACCGATTCGCTTAAATTCCAGTATACATACAATTGGTTTACAATGTTTCCGGTGGCTGAATATAAAGGAGAAGCAAAAATAGCATCTGTTCCTCTAGGTCCAAAAACAAGGTCCGCGACAAACCCAACATCTTCTCCTTCGTAAGCCGCTATTACATTGGCCATCCCTAAAGCAAAACCAGGTAAGTTGGCAAATGAAGATCCTGGAGCCGCATTTGGCAAGCCTGAGGCATCGTCAAAACCGTTGTCGCCATTTATATTGGTTCTATAGTAGGCATCCACACTTCCGCTTAGGCTAAATTTTTTGGCTTCTTCTTCATCTTCTTGGGCGAAAGTTACGGTTGAGGCAAGAGCAAATGCAAGTAATAATAAATTTTTTACGTATTTTGTATAAATAATCGTTTTCATAATTCAATTGTTTATATCCTTTGTTTAAGGATGTTAGCTAATTATTGAGTTGTTGTATTGAAAAAAGGTTATTAACGGAGCGTTCTGCAAAACGCTCCGTTACCTTTTGTTTTGTTTTTTAGTGTTGGTTCATTCTGAAGTCGGAATAAGCATCCATTCCGTGCTCATGTAAATCCAAGCCTTCCAATTCTTCTTCTCTGGAAACTCTTATTCCAGAAGTTTTCTTGATTGCGAAAAGAATGATAAAAGCAGTTAGACAGCAGAAAACACCTGCGGCAGCTACTCCTGTTAGTTGATATAAAAATTGTGTTACACCGGCCTTAGCTCCAAAGATCCCTACTGCCAAAGTACCCCAGATACCGCAGATAAGGTGAACTGCAACTGCTCCAACTGGATCGTCCAATTTTATTTTGTCTACCAAGGCAACGCCGAGTACGATAATTACACCGGCAATTAAACCTATTATGATAGACTCGAAAGGAGACATTAAGTCAGCTCCGGCTGTAATTCCTACCAAACCACCCAAGATACCGTTCAACATCATGGTAAGGTCATAGTTTTTGTAAAGTATTGTTGAGAAAATAAAACACCCAATGCCACCTGCAGCTGCTGCCAAACAAGTAGTAACCAATACTATTGACGTCCCAGCTGGATCTGCAGATAATACCGATCCTCCATTAAAGCCGAACCAACCCAACCACAGAATAAGTACCCCTGCCGCTGCTAAAGGAATGTTGTGTCCTGGAATTGCATTTGGTTTGCCATCTTCGCCAAACTTACCAATCCTTGGTCCTAATATATAGATAGCAATCAAAGCTGCCCATCCTCCAACGGAATGTACCAAGGTCGACCCCGCGAAATCATGGAAACCTCCATCTTCACCACCAAGTGTAGAAAGGAATCCACCACCCCATTGCCAAGATCCAACAATAGGATATACCAGACCTACATAGATTATGGTGAATATCATAAAGCCGCCTAGTTTAATACGTTCTGCTACTGCTCCAGAAACTATGGTAGCAGCTGTTGCGGCGAACATCGCTTGAAAAAGAAAATCTGTCCAATAGGTATACCCTTCATTGTAACTTAGGTCCAGGCTACCATCTGGTAGAATAGGGGCTTCAATGCCGAATCCTGCAAAACCAAGATAGCCGTTGAAATCACCTGGGTACATAAGGTTGAATCCTCCTATATAATATAAGAGTAACCCTATACAGATAATGAATACGTTCTTAAATAAGATGTTGATTGTGTTTTTTTGTCTGGTAAGTCCGATTTCCAAAAGTGAAAACCCTAAATGCATGAAGAATACGAGAGCCGTACATATCATCATCCAAACGTTATTTGCTGTAAATAATCCTACGTCCATGTTGTTTTTTGTTTGTTGGTTCTTAATTTTTTAGTTGATTCCTGCTTTTCCGCTTTCTTTTGTTCTGATGCGATATGCTTCCAAAACTTCGGAAACGAAAATTTTACCGTCACCTACGTTGCCGGAATAAGCTGTTTCCAGAATGGTGTTTACGGTAGTCTCCAAGAAATCGTCCGATATTACAATGGAAAGATACCTGCGCTGAATGTCGGATGTGCTATAGGAAATGCCTCTATAGACATGCCCTTCTTTTTCATTTCCGACTCCCGTTACGTCCCAGTAACTAAAAAAGTTTACTCCAATTTGATGTAACGATTTCTTTACCTCATCAAATTTTGACTTCCTAATAATTGCCTCGATTTTTTTCATAATTGATTTATTATTTATAAGGCAAAAATATATATTAAATTAATACCCCCCTATTTTTTGGGGGGTATATACGTCAGAATTACATTTTATATAAAAATGACCTACCTATTTTAAGGGTATGGCGATTCAGAATGAATATTATGTTGATTTGTTAAAACTTTTAACACTTGTTTGGGCTAAAAGCTGAAAAAATCGCGTCTTTTTGGGTATTTTGCTATTGATAATGCAGAAAAATGACCAATTCCATCAAAATAAATAGAAAGGTCCATCAAGGTGTTAAAAGATTTTAAAAGGAGTTTATAGCTTTGAAAACCAGAATCCGACAGCTACGGCAAGGATTCCAATTACAAGACTGGCAAGTGTGTAAGCAGTGAAGTTGATAAAATCTCCGGTTTTTAAAAACGAGTGTTGTTCCAAGGCAAAAGTTGAAAAAGTAGTGAAGCCGCCACAGAAGCCTGTGGTTAATAATAAGGTCTGATTGGCAGTAAAGTAATTGTTTTTAAGTGAAAGTCCTAGGATAAAACCGATAAGTAGGCAACCTAATATATTTACTATAAAAGTGCCGAGAATAAAATTATGAAAAGTGTTGTTGAATGTTTTGCTTATTAAAAAACGTAAGCCGCTACCTAGACCCCCTCCAAGAAAGACGAGTAGAAACTGCTTCATGTATATTTAGTTTTTATTTCTTGTTCAAAGTAAATAAAAAATATCATATTTATAAAGATCTTAATGATGGGTGTAGTGTAAATGAAAATACTACCCTTATAGTCTATAGATAAGGATACATTAATTTTAATTTAGACAAGAATTAAACTGCCTTCTTATATTTCGAATTAATTAAATCTAGGGGGAAGATTACTGTGGTAGATTCTGAAATATTTTTGACGGACTTTTCTTTCTTTTTGGAGCTACCGTTAAAACTGACTAAAAAAAGCAATGCGTTTATACCAATAAGAACTAGTAAAATAATGAAAAAAGTTACCATACAACTAAATGATTTAGTTACTCAACGCAAAATTACGCCTTTTCGTATATTAAACGTTGTAATAAATAGGAATGTTATTGGAAAGTGTTCTTTTTATGGTGAAAGGAAAGAAAATGTTAATTTTTAAGGAAAAACTTAATTAGAAACAAAATTATTATGAAAATTATGAAGAAAAGTCCTACCCATTGGACGCCTTGGTAGTTTTTTTTATGAAGTTTTTTGTCTTTTAAATAGGAAAATATGATGATAGCTACAAATGCAACAAAAAAAAGCCCTGCAAAAATTAATTGTCCCTTACTGAACATATTTATATTTTTACGCAAATCTAACTTAAATAATTTCAATTATGAAAAGTAAACTTAATGCTGTAGAATTGTTCCATAATTCATTTGGGTTGGGTGTTTCCAAAGAAATCAAGGCCAATTTGGGCGAGGCCAAGAATTTACTACGCTTTAATTTGATGGATGAAGAGAATAAGGAATATCTAGAGGCAGCAAACAACAATGACTTGGTTGAAGTTGCAGATGCACTGGGCGATATGCTATACATATTGTGCGGTACTATATTGGAGCACGGTATGCAGTATAAAATAGAGGAAGTTTTTGAGGAAATACAGCGAAGTAATATGAGTAAATTAGGGGATGATGGCAAACCAATCTATCGGGAAGATGGAAAAGTGCTGAAGGGCCCAAATTATTTTAAGCCCAATATTGTGGATATTTTAGATAAAAAGTAGGATATAGCTGTTGGGAAATCTCAATAAAGGCCAAAAAAAAACCTCGTTCCTTAAAGAAGAGGTTTTTTAATTCGTAAAGGTTGTTTTTATTGAAGTTCTACCTTATATCTCCAATCAAACTTATCTTCGGCCTTGTTATATTGTATGTCGGTAATTCGCTTCTTTAAAATGGAGGCGTAACTATCTTTTATTTCCGGTAGGTCATAATCTTTTTCTTGATAACCGAAAGTGGCTATAGGGGAAATAACCGCTGCAGTACCTGCACCGAACATTTCTTTGAGACTACCATTTTTGGAGGCTTCCACCACCTCTTTTACAGTAATTTTTCTAACCTCTACGGCTATGTTTTCGTCCTTGGCAATTTCTATAATGCTCTTTCTGGTTATACCGTCCAATATTCTATCGCTTGTAGGACTGGTAATCAAAGTGTCGTTTATCCTGACAAATATATTCATGGCTCCGGCCTCCTCAATATATTCATGGTTATTGTCATCTGTCCATATTACTTGGTTATAACCTTTTTCAACTGCCAACTGCGTTGGGTAAAACTGTCCGGCGTAATTACCGCCGGCCTTGGCAAAACCTACGCCACCATTGGCCGATCGTGAATATTTCTCCTCTATCAAAACTTTTACCTTCCCTGCAAAATAGGAAGCCGATGGAGAACAAGCGATTATAAATTTGTATTCGTCCGAAGGGGAAGCATGGAATCCGCACCCTGAGGCAAATACAAAAGGTCTAATATATAAGGAACTTCCTTCGGCAGTCGGAATCCATTTATGGTCCAATTTTAGAAGTGCCGTTAAACCCTCCATAAAGTAATCTTCGGGGAATTCTGGCATAGCAAGTCTTTTGGACGAAATGTTGATACGCTTTTGGTTTTCCAAAGGACGAAAGAGCCAAACATTTTGATCCTTATCCTTATAGGCCTTCATTCCTTCAAAAACCGATTGTCCGTAATGAAAAATTTTAGCGGATGGGTCAAGTGTAATGGGTTGATATGGTACTATTTTTGGTACTTCCCAGGCGCCATTCTTATAATTACAGACCATCATATGATCTGTAAAATATTTTCCAAAAGATAAATTATTAAAATCTACTTTATTAATTTTCGACTCTTTAACTTTCTCAACTTTTATTGAATTTGAAACAGTTTGCATAGAATTCTGATTTAAAGCAATAAAATTAAGCAAATATCATTAGTAGTGCTTCTTTTTTCGTCTAAAAATACCCAGTTTTGTAAAGTGATATAAATTCTGAATATTTTGAGACAATTTAACATTCTGATTGTGACTTTTATGGTTTTTTGGGCTTGTGTGGCGCAAAATAAGCCGTTGACCCCTCCCAAAACGCCCATGATCAACGCGGGTAATGATTATTTTGGAACTCAATTTGACGTTTCCGACGCCATAAGCAGTGGGGATATGCTTGGGAATTATGAAAAAATGTCCAAGACGGATACATTGGTATCCAGGTTTTCCGGTCTGGTAACGGAGGTTTGTAAAGCAAAAGGATGTTGGATGAAACTGCAACTGGGGAACGGCGAGGTTAGCATGGTTAAATTTAAGGACTACGGATTCTTTGTGCCACAGAAATTGGTGGGAAAAGAGGTAGTTGTAAATGGTTTGGCCTATGTTGAAGAAATGACTGTTGATGACCAAAGACATTTAGCCCGTGATGGGGGGAAATCTGAAGAGGAAATTGCCGCTATAATAAAGGTTGAAAAGAAATATGCCTTTGAGGCGGATGGCGTACTGATAAAAAAATAAATTGAAAAGAAAAATCATAACTACGGCCGACGGTTCCAAAACTATTCAGATCGAAGATTGGAACGAGCAGTACCACTCTATCCATGGTGCTATCCAAGAAGCCTATCATGTTTTTATTAAAAACGGATTGTCCTTATTTCAGGACCGAGAATTGTCAATTCTGGAAATAGGATTTGGAACGGGCTTGAATGCGCTTATAACATTGTTGGAATCTGAAAAGCGGGGTTTGGATATAGTTTACAAAGGTGTGGAAGCTTATCCCGTTGTCCCGGAGGAATTACAACAATTGGACTATACATCAGCCTTGAATGCGGGGAACTTGGAACAAGATTTTTTAAGTATGCACCAAACTTCCTGGGAGCAATCACATCCAATAACTGCCAATTTTTCACTAATAAAGCAACAGATCGATTTTAAAGAAATTTCAGACCTTGATCTATTTGATCTAATTTACTTTGATGCCTTTGGAGCAAGGGTGCAACCGGAACTTTGGACCGAGGAAGTTTTTACCCTGATGTACAGGGCATTAAAAAAAGATGGCGTGCTGGTTACCTACTCGGCAAAAGGAAGTGTTAGGAGAGCTATGCAGGCTGTAGGTTTTGTTGTGGAACGTTTGCCAGGGCCTCCTGGTAAAAGAGAAATGCTACGAGCCTTAAAGATTTCATAATTGTAATGCTATTATTATGTATTGTTTAACATATAAAGGGCTGGGACTGTTAAACCTAAACTAAAGTCCACCATTTAAATCTTTAAAACCCATATATTTATATCAAAGTTGATAGAAAGAAAGGGTATGAAGGTTTTAGTAACAGGTGCAACTGGTCTAGTGGGGAGTGAAATTGTGAATTTGTGCAAACAAAACAATATTTCTATTAATTATTTGACCACTAGGAAGGATAAAATTGTATCCCAAATCGATTATAATGGCTTTTACTGGAATCCGGAAAAGAATGAAATAGATGAAAATTGCTTTAAGGGAGTAACCACAATTATTAACCTTGCGGGGTCCAGTATTTCTCAGAGATGGACACGAAATAATAAAAAAAAGATTCTTAACAGTAGGGTAAAGTCCCTTCGAACTCTGTTGGGTGCTTTATCCAAAGTCGGGGAACATAGCATTAAAACAATAGTTTCTGCTTCGGCAATAGGAATTTACCCCAATTCCCTTTCCCAGTATTATAGGGAAGATGTAGAAGAAGTGGATGACAGTTTTTTAGGGGAGGTGGTATCTATTTGGGAGGAAGAGGTCGATGCCTTTGAAAAATTAAATATTAAAACAGCCAAGATCAGGATTGGATTGGTAATGTCAAACAAAGGTGGGGCATTACCAGAAATGGCCAAACCCGTAAAATATTATATTGGTGCTGCCATGGGTTCGGGCAATCAATGGCAATCCTGGATTCATCTGCAGGATCTCGGCAGGTTATTTCTACATGTAATTTCAAATGACTTAACGGGAATTTACAATGCAGTGGCCCCAAATCCTGTGACCAATGTTAAGCTTACAAAAGAAATTGCTAGAGTTTTGGAAAGACCTTTGTTTTTGCCCAATATTCCACGAACAGTGATGCGTTTGGTTTTGGGTGAAATGTCTTATTTGTTATTTGCCAGTCAGCGGGTGAGCAGTAAAAAAATTCAAGATTCAGGATTTGATTTTATATATCCCAATATCTGCAGGGCGTTGGAAAATATTTATTTGGACAAAGGAGCGGAACCATCCATAGATGCGCTCTACCGGAATGAGTTTATTTCCTAGACATAACATTATAATAAGTTAATAAGCTTTGAACATCCGCCATTGGCGGATGTTTTTTTATAAAGTTTAATGACATTATGACATTTTTAAAGAATTGGCAGTACTTTTGCCATCTGAAATCGGAAGCATATAAATGTATTTTAAATGAGCAACGAAAATAAAATGGAAGAGATGGAAGATGATGTTCTGAGCAATATTGAGAATCAAGAATCGGAACAAGATGGTCCTTCTGCTGGGAGCGGGGACTTTGAGAAAAGCCAAGAACTTAGCCAGGAAGAGCAATTGAAGGAGGACCTTAGTAAGGAAAAGGATAAATTTTTACGTCTTTTTGCAGAATTCGAGAATTACAAAAGGCGTACCTCCAAAGAGAGAATGGATTTGTTTAAAACTGCAGGTCAGGAGGTTATAGTGTCGTTATTGCCAGTTATAGATGATTTTGACCGTGCATTAAAGGAAATTTCCAAATCAGAGGACCAGGAAATATTCAAGGGGGTAGAATTAATAAGCAATAAATTAAAGGAAACTTTAAAAAATAAGGGTCTTCAAGAAATTGAAGTTAAACAAGGTGATGCTTTTGATGCAGAAATTCACGATGCCATCACTCAAATTCCTGCTCCAAGCAAAAAGTTGAAGGGTAAAATAGTGGATGTGGTTGAAAAGGGTTTTAAATTGGGTGACAAAATCATACGCCATCCAAAAGTGGTTGTTGGAAATTAAAAATATTTTATGAAGGAGGATTATTATGATATCTTGGGCATTGGTAAAAATGCTACTGCGGCTGAAGTAAAAAAGGCTTATCGCAAGAAAGCAATCGAATACCACCCAGATAAAAATCCAGGGGATGCCAAAGCGGAAGAAATGTTCAAAAAAGCGGCCGAAGCTTATGAAGTATTAAGTGACCCCAATAAGAAGGCTCGTTATGACCAATATGGCCATGCAGCTTTTGAGGGTGGCGGCGGATTTGGCGGCGGCGGTATGAACATGGATGATATTTTTAGTCAGTTCGGTGATATTTTCGGCGGTGCCTTTGGCGGTGGAGGCTTTAGCGGCTTTTCCGGATTCGGTGGTGGTGGCGGCCAACGACGTGTTAAGGGAAGCAATCTAAGAATAAGGGTTAAGCTTACCCTGGAGGAAATTGCCAATGGTGTTGAAAAGAAAATAAAAGTAAGGAGAAAAGTTCAGGCAGAAGGGGTAACCTACCAAACCTGTGGGACCTGTGGAGGTCGTGGACAGGTTACTAAAATAACCAATACCATTCTCGGTAGAATGCAGACTGCAGCTACCTGCAGTGCCTGTGGAGGCAGTGGTCAAATAATAGATAAGAAACCCAGTGATGCGGATGCCAATGGTCTAAAGGTTTCTGAGGAAACGGTGAGTATCAATATTCCTGCCGGCGTAGAGGATGGCATGCAGTTAAAAGTGCCAAACAAAGGAAACGATGCTCCTGGGAATGGAGTTCCCGGGGATCTATTGGTGGCCATTGAGACAGAAGAGCACGAAACGCTAAAGCGGGAAGGGGATAATCTTCATTATGATCTTTATATTAGTATTTCTGAAGCAGTTTTAGGGACTTCTAAAGAGATTGATGCCGTAGGTGGTAAGGTAAGGATCAAATTGGAAACTGGTATACAGTCTGGTAAAATCTTAAGATTAAGAGGAAAAGGTATTACGAGTCTAAACGGATATGGCAGTGGGGATTTATTGGTTCACGTAAATGTTTGGACGCCCAAAGAATTGAACAAAGAGCAAAAAGATTTTTTTGAACGCATGCAGAATAACGAAAATTTTGAGCCTAAGCCCGAGAAATCGGATAAATCTTTCTTTGAAAAGGTCAAGGATATGTTCTCTTAAAAGAGGGTTTACCGTTTTAAATAAAAAACGTATATTTGAGATAATATTGGGAAACCAATATTATTTTCTTTTTCATAGCAATTTTTTTTCCCATCCTTGATTCGTTGAGGGTGGGTTTTGTTTTTTAGTGAAACCCTATCTTCAAAAGCCCAAAGGAGCACATTGAATATAGCTGGTTGAACTAATCCCGCCCATGGCGGGATCTTAACGTTATGCCCGGTGGGTTATGTTAGTGAAACTCCGTTTTTATAAACCCCGAAGGAGGTGCAATAAACACGGCTGGTTGAACTAATCCCGCCCATGGCGGGATCTATTACTTGGAATGTCCCCTAGTTCCAAATGAACGCCAAGAATATGGTTGGTTGCACTAATCCCGCCCAGGGCGGGATCACTTTGTTGGAGTCTCCACAATCTCGGAAGGAGCGTAATAAATATGGTTGATGGTATAGATTTGGAAATGATGGGAAGTGCATGGCGTTTTTGGTCAATTCTGTTTTCTTCGTTTTTTGGTATAGCTAATTTCAGAATTTTATAGTGGACTTGACCTTTGATAATTATCGAAGTTAAATTATGTGAAAAAGTACAATTAATAATTTTCCAGCCTATCTCTTAAATAGCAATTATATATCTTTGGGGAAATTGCATGCATGAATAATATATTGGTCGCTAATGAGGTTTCCAAGCAGTTTGGGAGCCATATAGCTCTCAACAAAGTTTCATTGGAAATTCCCGAAAATAGCATCTACGGTCTACTTGGACCCAACGGGGCCGGGAAAACCACATTAATACGGATAATTAATCAAATAATCTATCCGGATCAAGGGACAATATTCTTTGATGGTAAGCCTTTGCAGGCCCAACATATTTCTATGATTGGATATTTGCCAGAGGAAAGGGGACTTTATAAAAGTATGAAAGTAGGGGAGCAGGCCCTGTATCTTGCCCAATTAAAAGGACTGTCAAAGTCCGATGCCAAAATCAGGTTAAAATATTGGTTCGATAGATTGGAGATTGGAGATTGGTGGAACAAGAAAATACAGGAACTTTCTAAAGGGATGGCTCAAAAAATACAATTTATTGTTACTGTTTTGCACGAGCCAAAGCTTCTGATCTTTGATGAACCCTTTAGCGGTTTTGATCCTATAAATGCCAACCTTATTAAGGATGAAATCCTTCAATTAAGGGACAATGGCACGACCATAATTTTTTCTACGCACCGAATGGAATCCGTTGAGGAACTATGTGAATATATTGCTTTGGTGCATAAGTCGGAAAAAATATTGGATGGGAAACTTAGCGATATTAAAAAAGCGTATAAAAATAATATTTATAAGGTAGGGCTAGGTGTGCAAAGTGCCAACGGACTTTTGGAGGACCTAAAGGATAAATTTCAGATTCTATCTTCGGAATATGTAGATGAGGGATTGCAACTAAATTTTACTGTGCAATTGCCCTCTGAGGATACTGGTCCCTTTCTATCCCATTTATCGGGCAAGGCAAATGTCAATAAATTCATGGAGACAATTCCGTCGGCTAACGACATATTTATTAGAACCGTTCAATCCAAATAATATTCATGGGTAAGTTATCGCTGATCATTAAACGCGAATATTTAGCAAAAGTTAGAAATAAATCATTTGTGGTAATGACTTTCTTGAGTCCGATCCTCATGGTGGGAATGGTAGTGCTTATTGTTTATCTGACCAAGATCAACGATAACGAAGTAAGGACTATTGGAATATTAAATGAGAGCAATTATTTTTCCACAGATTTTCAGGGAACGGAAAGCACTTCCTTTGTCAAGTTTAAGGATATTGACTTACAGGCAGCCAAGGACACCATCCAAAAAATGGGATTTTATGGCCTGCTTTACATCCCCAACGAACAAGACTTGGAACAAGTGGCAAGCAGATCTTTCTTTTATAGCAAGGACGCTCCGGGTTCGTCTCTATTGGATAATTTGGAAAATGTCTTCGAAGACCGTTTGCGCATGCAACGATTACAGGAATTAGGGGTTTCAGTATCCGATTTTGAGAGTGTGGGCAATAATTTTGAAATTAAAACTGCAACCTTTACCGGGGAACAGAACCTGAAAGGAATAACTGAAATAAAGGCGTTCATAGGCGGGGCATTCGGGTACCTGATTATGATGTTTATCATTATTTATGGTGGATTTGTTATGCGTAGCGTAATAGAGGAAAAAACGACCAGGATAATAGAAGTTATCATCTCTTCGGTAAAACCTTTTCAGCTTATGCTGGGAAAAATTATCGGTACCTCCTTGGCCGGAGTTACCCAGTTCGCTATTTGGATTATTTCGGCTTTTTTAATGTTTGGTGTATTGATTCTGGTTTTTGACATAGATCCATCCGCCATTAATACCGGTGCAAATAATGCACCTGGCTTGATAGGGGGGGCTGCCTATGTGGCAGCATCCGATTCTGCCATGCAATTATATGCGAACGAACTTTTTAGGATTCCTTGGATAATGCTTATTTGTTTTTTTGTGATCTATTTTGTCCTGGGCTACCTAATATATAGCTCAATATATGCAGCAATAGGGGCTGCGGTGGACAATGAAACAGATACACAACAGTTTATTTTCCCTATAATATTACCTTTAATGTTGGCCATTTATGTAGGTTTCTTTTCGGTCTTTAATAATCCTCATGGTCCTATTGCTGTAGGATTCTCTTTATTTCCATTAACATCACCTATTGTAATGCTCATGCGGTTACCAGGGGGTATTGGGGAAGGAGGGGTGCCTATTTGGGAGGTCGTAGTTTCAATTCTTCTATTGATTATCACTTTTATAGGTATTGTATGGTTGGCGGCCAAAATATATAGGGTGGGAATATTGATGTACGGAAAAAAACCTTCTTATAAGGATTTGCTAAAATGGCTGAAATATTAGTATGGAAGAAATAAAGAGTATTTTAAAGGTTTTGGATGAATTTCTCGCCTACAAAATTTGGAATGGAGACAAGGTGGATATAACTGCAGCTACCTTTTTAACTGTTATTATTTCTTTGGTCGTAGTTAACTATGCCCTAAAACTATTTCACAGATTGGTTACTGCAAAGTTGCCCGAGGAGGACAAGAATAAGTTTATTAGCGTTTTTGGATTTTTAAGATACTTGTTCTACATATTGGTGGTATTGGTTATCCTACATACCTCAGGCGTCAATCTCACTGTCTTGTTGACCGCATCGGCGGCGCTGTTTGTTGGTTTGGGATTTGCCCTTCAATATTTGTTCCAAGACATCATCTCCGGTATTCTGATTATTATGGATCAGTCGTTGCGCGTAGGGGATATTGTGGAGGTAAATCAAAAAGTAGGACAGGTATTTGAAATACGATTGAGGACTACTAGAGCACTTACAAGGGATGACAAAGTGATCATAATTCCCAACCATCAATTTTTAACGGATAGTATATATAATTATACCCAAAATCATAAAAGCACTAGAGAGAGCGTTAAGGTTGGAGTGGCTTATGGAAGCGATGTTGTTTTGGTGACTAAAATTTTGGAAAATATAGCTAGTGAACAGAAAGGGGTCTTAAAAAATCCCAAGCCATTTGTACTTTTTGAAGATTTTGGGGATTCTGCTTTGTTGTTTTCCATCAATTTTTTCATCAATGACAGTTATGGAGATCCAAAAATTAAAAGTGCTATGAGGTATATTATTGATGCTAAATTTAGGGATCACAATATAAGTATTCCATTTCCTCAAAGGGACGTTCATGTATTTCAATCCCGTCCAATTCAAACCATGCAGGTCGAAAAAAAGGATATTGGTAATGGGAATTAGAATAAAGGGTAGGGAATGTATATGGATATTCCTTTTGTCGTACAATTTTTGTATTGCCCAAACTCCGGATGTTTTTAGGTTAGAGTATATGCTAATGCCTAGAAATACGGCTGAAGCAAAATTATCCAGAATTAAATTGGTGGCCAACATGCCAATTAAAGTCGGCAAGAATGACAATATTATTGTAGGGGGCGAATACAATCGCATTGCTTACGACCTAAATCGTAGAACACCTTATGACGATTTAATTACAGAAACTTTTCATGTGGCCGATTTAAATATGGCTTACATATTGCAGTACAATCAAGATTGGCGTTTTGTTGGGGTCTTAACACCTCGCCTGTCGTCCACTTTAACCAACGATATTGGTCAAGGGGATGTCTCCGTGAACGTGACGGTAGGGGCGCTTCGGGATAGGCCAAAAATAGAGAAACCAACGCGCTTGGTATTGGGAATAGCCTATAACTCCACTGTGGCCGTTAGAGTGCCCTTGCCCTTAGTCTATTTCGAAAAAAGGTTTCATCCCAATTGGGCCTATGTGGTAGGGGCTCCCAAAAGTGGCATGAAGTACTTTTTCAACGAGAACCATATGTTGCAAACGGAGTTTATTTTGGATGGATATTACGTTAATTTACAGAATACGGTCATTAGCTCGGATTCTGGTGTTGCTTCTTCCATTTCCACCTCCGTGGCTTTGTTTACATTGGGATACCAATATGCAGTGGCCAAAAATATTTTCTTCTATGGCTACGCCGGTCACACCTTGTTTCAGGCAGGGGTGTTGAGGGATGAAGACCGAAATGATATTTTTACATTGAACGATCAACCTAGTTTCTATTTTAGAACAGGTTTTAGAATTGGAATTTAAAATACTTAATTATGTCTAAAATACTAGTTATAGAGGATGAATCGGCCATTAGAAGGGTTTTGGTGAAAATCCTTTCGGAAGAAAATGAAAATTATAAAGTAGAGGAGGCCGAAGATGGGTTGATGGGATTGGAAACAATAAAAAAGAATGATTTTGACCTTGTGCTGTGCGATATAAAGATGCCCAAAATGGACGGGGTGGAGGTTTTGGTAGCAGCAAGAAAAATAAAGCCTGAAATTCCCTTTATTATGATTTCAGGACATGGAGACCTGGATACGGCCGTGAATACCATGAGACTAGGGGCCTTCGATTATATTTCCAAACCCCCTGATCTTAACAGGTTGTTGACTACGGTGCGCAATGCTTTGGACAGAAAGGATTTGGTGTTAGAAAACAAGATCTTAAAGAAAAAAGTTAGTAAGAACTATGAAATGATCGGGGAAAGTAAGGAAATCTCAGTGATCAAGGAAATGATTGAGAAGGTGGCCCCTACCGATGCCAGAGTCCTTATTACGGGTTCCAATGGTACTGGTAAGGAACTTGTGGCCCATTGGATACATGAAAAAAGCGAACGAAATGCCAATCCTTTGATAGAAGTCAACTGTGCGGCGATTCCTTCCGAATTAATTGAAAGCGAACTTTTTGGACACGTTAAGGGAGCTTTTACTTCAGCTGTAAAGGATAGGGCCGGAAAATTTGAGGCGGCAAATAGTGGAACCATATTTTTGGATGAAATTGGAGATATGAGCCTCTCTGCCCAAGCAAAAGTGCTTAGGGCACTTCAGGAAAATAAAATAAGCAGGGTTGGATCGGATAAAGATATCAAAGTAGATGTCAGGGTAGTGGCCGCGACCAATAAGGACCTAAAAAAGGAAATAGAAAATGGAAGGTTCCGTGAAGATCTATACCATAGGTTGGCCGTAATACTGATTAAGGTTCCTGCCTTAAACGAAAGAAGGGATGATATTCCATTGCTCATAAAGCATTTCTCCGAAAAAATAGCGGCCGAGCAAGGAAGTGCTCCCAAAACTTTTTCGGCAAAGGCCATTGCTTTACTAAAGGGTTATGATTGGACCGGAAATATTAGGGAATTGAGAAATGTTGTGGAGCGCCTTATAATACTTGGGGGCAATGAAGTAACCGAGGAAGATGTAAAATCTTTTGCCAGTAAATAAGCAACATTGTTTATAACGGTTCAGGGCTAAATGGGAGTACAAGAAGAAATGTGAAGAATAGGGAGTAGCAAATATAAAGCGCGAATAAGGTTTCTGTAGAATTAGCCCCTTGGGAATTAATCCCCGCCTGTTTTATTTTCCAGCACTAATTCTTAGTTCACGCAGCCATTCAACTTTTTAAGGGCGTTGGCAGCAATTTCCTTGGTTTTTAAGTTATAATACTTTTTGCCTTCGGAAAGATTAGGCTTCATAAGTTGCTGTTCACAAATATTGTACACGTTTTGAGCAAATGCCGTGGCTTCTTTGCAGTCCACAGACTCTACCACCTTGTCCAAAGATTCTTTGAACTTTTCCAAAGCAATATCCACTTTTATTTCAAGGGTATTTTTATCCAGAGGTTTGTGCGATTCTTTTTCAGCTATGGAAGTCTTGGTATTCATGGCCAGAACATCATTATTGTACCTACTGTCATGGGAGCCGTGTTCATCCAAGGCTTCCTTACTTCCCAAAGCGTTGTCCAAAGCCTTTTTTAATAATATTTTAACACTTGGCAGGGAGGTAGCTTTGGTGGCGTTGGTTAAGTTAACAGAACTTTCGTCTATAAGTTCCATAGCGTGCTCACAGCCACAATCCTCTAATTGCGACTTGGATTTCACTATGGCGTTCAACGCTTTATAGGCGAAATATTTGGACATGTTAATGTCCTCGGTGGCTATTGCCTTTTCAGTTTGAGATTGGATGTAGCCAATATTGGAACCGGCATATTCACAGGCTTTGTTGCTCTTAAAGGAAGAAAAAATAAACAACGCCAAAGAACAAACAGCTATAACGGAAAGTCTCATAAAAGTAGGTTTTAGTTTATTGTTATACTGGGAAATATAACTTTGTAAAGGTAATCTTACGACTTTGTTTTTTTATATTTTTTCGATGAAGTACAGATATTGACCATTTTTTTAGACCAACTGAAACTTTCCATGGTTATATGGTTATTTTTTGATCTGGGTTTCCATGTAAATAATCGATAAAATTCCATAAGATTCTATCGCTATTTGGAAGGGTAAGGCAATTCTTTATCTCAGTTAAGATCTAATGGCCTACTAGGGTCATAAGGCTTAGGAGAAGACATATTATTTAACAATTATTGAATAAATCCCATTGCTTAGGGGATTCTGTCCCTAACTTTTAGGTAATATGAAAAATTTCATATATTTTTTGTTTTTAATTGCTCAACAATGGGGCACTAAAACGTATTCATGAAGAACATAGAAGCAGCGACCTATAAGGTTGATAGTGAAATTAAATTGTCAGATCTAAATACGAGGGAAGATTTGGAGTCTTCTGATAAAAAATTAAGGAAAGCGCTGGAAAGTGTTAGGATAGAGTTGGGGGAGTTTCAGGATACCATGTATGCCCATGCCAAATACAGCGTTTTAATCTGCTTACAGGGCACCGATACTGCAGGGAAGGATAGCTTGATTAGGGAAGTATTCAAAGATTTTAACGCTAGGGGAGTGGTGGTCCATAGTTTTAAGGTGCCAACAGAACTGGAATTAAAGCACGATTATATTTGGCGGCACTATATTGCCTTGCCGGCAAAGGGAAAATTTGGGGTTTTTAACCGTACGCATTATGAGAATGTTTTGGTGACCAGGGTACATCCAGAATACATATTGAACGAACATATTCCCGGGATCCATAGTTTAGATGACATTGATCAAAGTTTTTGGGACAAACGCTTTGAACAAATAAATAATTTTGAACGACATATTGCGGAAAATGGGACAATCATATTTAAATTCTTTCTGCATTTGTCCAAAGAAGAGCAGCGACAACGATTATTGCGAAGGTTGAAATTAAGGAAGAAAAATTGGAAGTTTTCCCCAACCGATTTAAAAGAAAGGCTTATTTGGGGTCAATACCAAAAATGCTATGAGGATGCACTTAACAATACATCAAAACCACATGCACCTTGGTTTGTCATTCCTTCGGATAACAAAAAGGCAGCCCGATTAATAGTTGCCAGTATTTTGCATGAAGAGTTAAAAAAATACAAAGATATAAAGGAACCGGAACTGGATGATAAAATAAAGGCTAATTTAGAAGAATATAAAAAACAACTGGAAAACGAATGAGGTATTTATTGTTGGTATTCTTACTAATTGCAACACAGATTGAAGCGCAGAACGATGATCAAAGACAAATTAATGAAATATACAAAACAGCTCTCACCAATGGTAAAGGCTATTCTTGGTTAAATTATCTATCCAACCAAATAGGAGGACGACTTTCAGGATCTTTGCAGGCACAGAAGGCCGTGGACTACACAAAAAAAATTCTCGATTCTATGGGGCTGGACCGCGTTTGGCTTCAGCCCGTTAAAGTCCCAAAGTGGGTAAGGGGCACACCGGAATTTGCTTATATAGAGAGCGATCCCGGATTAACCAACAATGTTCCAATTTGCGCCTTAGGAGGATCTGTGGCTACTCCACTCGGCGGTATAAAAGCTGGGGTCGTGGAGGTACATGGGATAGAAGGCTTAAAAGTATTGGGAAAAGAAAAAATTCAAGGTAAGATTGTATTTTTTAATAAAGCCATGGACCCAACCAATATTAATGCTTTTGTGTCCTATAGCAGTAGTGTGGATCAACGTTATGCAGGTGCGGCCGAAGCGGTCAAATACGGAGCGGTAGGAATAATAGTAAGATCTTTGAATTTTAGATTAGACGATTTTCCCCATACAGGTGCCATGAGTTATGGAGACACCCCTGTTGAAAGTAGGATTCCCGGTGCTGCCATAAGTACAAATGGTGCCGAACTGCTAAGTGCCACCTTGAAACTTAATCCGGATATAAATTTTTTCTTTAGACAAAATTGCAGAATATTATCAGATGCAGACTCTTACAATGTAATTGGGGAAATTAAAGGTAGTACCTACCCAAATGAAATTTTGGTAGTGGGCGGGCATTTGGATTCCTGGGATTTGGGTGATGGTTCGCATGATGATGGTGCTGGATGTGTGCAGAGCATGGAAGTGTTGAGGTTGATAAAGACCACTGGATACAGACCTAAACGCACCATACGTGTAGTACTCTTTATGAACGAGGAAAACGGACTTCGTGGGGGAACCACTTATGCGGAGGAGGCATCAAATAAAAATGAGAAACATATTTTTGCCCTTGAAAGTGACTCCGGGGGTTTTACGCCCCGCGGTTTTTCTTTTGATTGCAATGAGACCAATTTTAAACAAGTGGAGGGATGGAAAAGCTTGTTTGAACCCTATTTGTTACATCTGTTTGTAAAAGGTGGGAGTGAAGCCGATATTGAACCGTTAAAAAATGACAATATTGTTTTGGCAGGTCTAATACCTGATTCCCAACGATATTTTGACCATCACCATTCTGCAAATGATACCTTTGCCCATGTAAATAAACGGGAATTGGAACTTGGAGCCGCCTCTATGGCCAGTTTAATCTACCTTTTTGATCAGTATGGTTATAAAGAATAACTGACTCTAGCTATAGGCATGGATCTTGGAAGAAGGAAATTTATAGTAAATAATGCATAATAGAAAGTAGATTAATGATTTGAAATCTATAGAGCTTTTTATAAACAGAAAACTTATCCTTACCTTTGCGGACTAATTAAAAAACAGCGATATGCAAGACGGAATTTACGCAAAATTCAATACTTCGAAAGGAGAAATACTGGTAAAGCTTTCCCATGATAAAACCCCTGGTACTGTGGGTAACTTTGTAGCCCTGGCAGAAGGTAATCTAGAAAATAGTATCAAAGCTCAAGGTAAGCCTTATTATGATGGATTAAAATTTCATAGGGTTATTCCGGATTTTATGATTCAAGGTGGTTGTCCACTGGGAACGGGCACGGGTGACGGAGGTTATAAATTTGATGATGAATTTCATCCAGATCTTACCCATGACGGACCTGGTGTGCTTTCTATGGCCAATGCCGGTCCTGGAACAAATGGCACCCAATTTTTTATTACCCATGTGGCCACTCCTTGGTTAGATAACAAACATACTGTTTTTGGACGCGTAGTAGAAGGTCAAGATGTAGTGGATGCCATTAAGCAAGGTGATAAAATAGAAAGTTTAACCATAGAAAGAATTGGTGCGGAAGCCGATAAATGGAACGCTGTAGAAGCTTTTAGGACTTTTGAGGGTTCAAGGGAAAAAAGACTTGCCGAGGAAAAGAAAAAAATAGCTGCTGAACTGGACAAGGTAGCCGCAGGCTTCAACCAAACGGAAAGCGGGCTTAGATATAAAATTGTTCAAGAGGGAAAAGGAGCTCAAGCTGTCAGCGGAAAAAATGTTTCGGTCCATTATGAAGGATCATTGTTGAACGGTCAAGTTTTTGATTCTTCCTATAAAAGAAAAGAACCTATTAGTTTTCAATTAGGTGTGGGCCAAGTAATTCCAGGTTGGGATGAAGGTATTGGCCTATTAAAGGTTGGGGACAAAGCCAGATTTGTAATTCCTTCTAATTTGGCCTATGGAAGTGCAGGTGCTGGTGGGGTTATTCCTCCAAATGCCACCCTTATATTTGACGTTGAATTAATGGGGATAGGATAAGATCCCAATTTTACATAAAAAAAGGCCCTAATTTCTTAGGGCCTTTTTTTATGTAAAATTGGAAGCCGACAAATGTATTTAACCACATAGTGCATAATATGAAGTTAAGCCAGAAGCGGCAAATTCGAAATTGTTTTCTACCTTTTGGTTCTATTTAGACTTAAGACTAAAAGGGCTATGTTTATTACCAACAAGGACAAAAGAATGGTGAAAAAAGTGGTCATGCTAAAGTTATTTATAATGGTGTATATTCAGTGTTTAAAAGCAAGATGATGAAATAGGTGAAGGGTTGCGTAAAAAATATAAATATTTTAACTTATAGTTTCAAAATGCTGGCAGAATTGGCATTGAAAATAAGTGGTCAAAAATCTATGGAGGTGTGCTTATATATGTACTAAGGTCCAATAAAAAACCCATCCGTTAGGATGGGTTCTATTTTCTAAAAAAATTGTACCGTAATTATTAAATCACTTTTACATTAACTGCGTTCAATCCTTTTTTACCTTGTTGTAATTCAAATTCTACAACATCACCTTCGCGGATTTCGTCGATTAAACCAGAAATGTGTACAAAGTGATCTTCGCTTGAGCCTTCTTCAGTGATAAATCCGAAACCTTTAGAGTCATTGAAGAATTTTACTGTTCCTTTATTCATTATAAAAAATTAAAAAAATTAAATTAGCTGGCAAGATAAGGTTTTATAATTTAACTACATGATTTTTTGATAGTTATATTTTTTTTTGAGGATATTGAAGCGTTCTTTGAAAAGAAAATAAGTGGCTAATGAACTGTACGTTAATGGTGTTGGGCTATAATTTTCTATTCTATTCCCTATAAAGTTTTTGTACTGCCCTTTCTTTTAAAGGACAGGTGAGATAATTATTTCTGGATGTACCCCAAATTGATATATAATAAGAAGGGAACGTATTTAATACTAAAAAAAGTCTTCCCGGGTCAGGGAAGACTCCATTATTGAATAGTGACCGATTGTTGTAATTAAAAAATTAAAGATTCGGCTGTGGGGTCATCCTTAAATATGGCTTGATTTCTTCCACACCTTTGGTGAATATTTTTTTGGCATCCTCTGTATTTATAGATGGACTTATAACAACCCTATCGCCATTTTCCCAGTTGGCCGGAGTGGCAACCTTATAATTAGCTGTCAACTGCAATGAATCTATTACCCTAAGCAGTTCGTGAAAATTACGTCCTGTAGATGCCGGATAAGTAATTATTAGTTTTACCGTTTTGTCCGGAGCTATGATAAAGACAGAACGTACAGTTAAGCTGTCGTTTGCATTTGGGTGAATCATATCATACAAGGTGGAAACCTTTTTGTCTACATCGGCAATAATGGGAAAGTTAACGGTAGTATGTTGTGTTTCGTTAATATCTTTGATCCATTCGCCATGAGACGCAACCCCATCAACGCTAAGTGCCAGCATTTTTACGTTTCTTTTGTCAAACTCGGGTTTAAATTTTTCAGCAGTTCCCAATTCAGTGGTACAAACAGGAGTGAAATCGGCTGGATGTGAAAACAATATTCCCCAACTATCACCCAAATAATCATATAAATTGATCATTCCCATTGAACTATCTGCTGTAAAATCAGGGGCTACATCGCCCAATCGTATTGTTGCCATATTTTAGTGTTTTAGTTAAAATTTTATTATCCTATAAAATTAGTAGATTATATTGTAACCGACTTTTTTAAAAGGTTAAAAATGTATTAAAATTTAACAAAAAAAAACAACTGGTCTTTGGATTTTATTTGATAAAAATTCTTTTTAGCTATGATTCTATAATCTTCTGAAATTCAACAACTAGTGCATTTGGTTTAATTGTATTACGGACTATTTTTTCAAGCAAAATATTTGTTTTCCTAATACAGGGAATCCTTTGGGCAACCATTCCTTCAACTCAAATAGTGGATAGGGAAAATCTCAAAATACTGTGGTTTTAATCATTGGTTTTGCTATTAATATTCGTTATTCTTCTTTAATTTTATGCTATGGAAGAAAGAACTTTAGAAGAATTGAAATATCCCATTGGCCATTTCGTGTTTACAAAGACGGTAAGTGATGTGACTCTGTCCGATTGGATATCCGAATTGGAGGCTTTGCCTACCCGTTTGGAGGACTTGGTTGTTCATCTTAGCGATCAACAGTTAAATACACCATATCGTCCTGGTGGTTGGACCATTAGGCAAGTGGTGCATCATATTGCCGATAGCCATCATCATAGTTATACCAGATTCAAATGGGCTTTAACAGAGGACAGACCTATTATTAAAGCGTATGATGAGAAAGAGTGGGGCAAGCTGTTCGATGCCAAAAGTGCACCAATAATCCTTTCCTTAAATTATCTTAAGGCACTACATGCTAAATTGGTATATCTCTTAAAAGGTTTGTCCAAGGAAGATTTGGAAAGGGTGTATATTCATCCCGATGGTAATGTTGCGGTAAGCCTTCTGGAAAATATAGGAAAATACGCTTGGCACGGCAATCATCATTTGGCACACATAGAAGGCATCCTTGATCGTAAAGGTTGGAAATGTCCATAATACATCGCGGAAGAATTCTTTAGAATGGCAATGGACTTCACCTAATGAAATAAAGTAAAAATGTATTAGAAACTATTGTTTTTTCCACTTTATATTACAGCCCATACTCGGTTTTTGTTTCTCATTTATCTCGATTCCTGCAAGAAGGGCGTCCATAGCAGTTTTTAGATCCTCTCCTGTAACAGGAATGCCGTTGCCTGGTCGGGAGTTGTCAAACTGTCCTCGGTATACCAGCTTTAAATTGGTATCGAATAAATAGAAATCAGGGGTACAGGCAGCATTATATGCTTTGGCTACTTCTTGGCTCTCATCGTACAGATAGGGAAAAGTATACTTTTGTTCTGTACTGATCAGTTTCATTAAATGGGGGGCATCTTGAGGATAGTTTTCTGCGTCGTTACTGGAAATTGCTATAAATGAAATATCTTTAGGTTGATATTCCACTGCAGTTTTGGAGATTTCGGCGTTCAAATGCTTAACAAAAGGGCAGTGATTGCAAATGAACATAATTACAGTGCCCTTGGATCCTTTTAATTCTTGAAGGCTTTTTTGTTTGTCCGAAGTGGTATCCGGTAGTTTAAAGTTGGGAGCTTTTGTGCCCAAAGGAAGCATGTTGCTGGGTGTATTGGCCATGACTTTTGTCTTTTGAAAATAGGTCTTGTACAAAGTTAATCTAAATTAAAGATTCCTGTATGTAGATCGTAAACTAGTTGTTTTTAGATTAAACCATAAATTATATGGAAAATGAAAAATTCTTATCCAACATTATCGGAGGCTATAACTGATTTAAAAAATGCAGGTTTCACAGAAGATTTAAATTTGTGTGAGGTAGGGATAGAAAATAAAAAATTAAAAAAAATACATTCTGCAAAGGATTTTAATGTGATTAAATTTTACAGGTTCGAGGGAATGAGTGATCCAGATGATAACATGGTCCTATATGTAATTGAAACTTCAGCTGGAGACAAGGGCCTATTGGTTGATGCTTATGGGGCATATTCAGGAAATATTCCTAAGGATATTATTGATAAACTCAGAATTGTTAGATGAACGAAACTATTACTTGGCCCGATTTTTCCAAAATAGATATGAGAGTGGGCACTATTATTGAAATTAAAGATTTTCCGGAGGCAAGGAAACCGGCCTACCAAGTACATGTAGATTTTGGCAAGGAGATAGGGCTTAGGAAAACATCGGCCCAAATTACCCAAAGGTATTCCAAAGAAGAACTTTTGGGGAAGCAGATAATTGCGGTGATTAATTTTCCAAAAAAGCAAATTGCAAATTTTATGAGCGAATGTCTTATATTAGGGGCTGTTGATGGTTCTGATGTCATTTTGTTGCGACCGGAAGCCGAAGTTGACAATGGACTTAAAATTTCATAATTTTTGGTAACTACCCCCCTGGATAAGATCCATATAGATTTTAACGAACAATCACTTTGGGTGCTTAACATGGCATTGGCATTGGTGATGTTTGGGATAGCCTTGGATATATCCATAGATGACTTTAGACGTTTGGCTAGAAAACCAAAGCCACTTTTTGTGGGTGTTTTGAGTCAGTTTGTTCTATTGCCAGCGGTGACCTTTGTGTTGGTTTTGCTAGTGGAGCCCTTGCCCAGTATTGCCTTGGGAATGTTTATGGTCGCTGCCTGTCCGGGAGGAAATATTTCCAATTTTATTGCACATTTGGCCAAAGGGAATACGGCTCTGTCAGTGAGCTTAACGGCTGTGGCCACCTTGCTGGCCGTTATTATGACCCCTTTGAACCTTCAACTATGGGGTTCCCTTTATGGGCCTACCGCATCAATCCTTCAAGAAGTTGCCATTGCTCCTTTTTCAATGGTGAAACTAGTGGCATTGCTTTTGGCATTGCCGTTGATTTTGGGGATGTGGATAAACCATGTCAGACCAAAAATTGCATCCAAAATAACCAAGGTCCTAAAGGTACTTTCCTTAGTGTTCTTTGTAACCCTGATTTTTATTGCTTTGTATGACAATAGGGATATTTTTATGGAATATGTGCTCTACGTATTCTGGATAGTAGTTTTGCACAACCTTCTGGCTTTTGTTACAGGTTATTCGGTAGCTAAATTTTTTAGACTTTCACAAATGGATAAAAGAACCATTGGAATAGAAACGGGGATTCAGAACTCGGGCCTTGGATTATTGCTCATATTTACTTTTTTTGACGGACTGGGAGGGATGGCTCTTTTGACTGCTTTTTGGGGTATATGGCACTTGATATCCGGTTTGACCATAGCTACTTTTTGGGGGTATTTTCCAATTGATAAAGAAGAATTTGTTTGAGAAGAATAGGATATCTTTTTATTTGGGTTTGGATACGAATGGCCTTGACTTTCTATTTTTCAAAAATAAAGATTGAGGGTTCACACAATGTGCCTTTTGGAAAACCCATTCTGTTCTTGGCAAATCATCAAAACGCTTTGCTTGATGCCTTATTGATAGCAACCCATTGTAAGCGGAAGCCCTATTTTTTGACTAGGTCCGATGTATTCAAAACGGACTTGTTGAAAGTGTTTTTCGAATTTTTGCAGATGATTCCCGTATATAGGATTAGGGATGGAAAGAATTCTTTGGCAGGTAATACTGCTATTTTTGAACGTTGTGCCCAACTGCTCCAAAGGGAGGAGGCCATACTTATTTTTCCAGAGGGAAACCATTCTTTAAAACGTAGGGTCCGGCCATTGAGTAAGGGGTTTACCCGTATTTTGTTTTTGGCTTTGGAAAACAATCCGTCAATGGAAATAGGTATTGTCCCAATTGGCGTCAATTATGCCCATGCCGCAAAGTTTCCTGATAAGGCCGCACTGTATTATGGCAAAGAGATTAGGGTACAGGATTTTTTTGACAAGGAGGATATGTCTGGATCGGCAAGTCGACTCAAGGAGGAAGTGTATCATCATTTAAAAAAGCTTACCACCCACATAGAAGAGGGGTCAAGTTATGAAGAAAAAGTACATACATTGGATAGGGCCAATGTGGATTATTTGGATCCCGTAGGTGTTAATCGAATATTGGAAAAAGGAGCCATACAAAATATTACGACAAGTGGAAATGAAAAAATTGGGCTGAAGAAGTACATTTTTATAGGAGTATTTTTTATTTTGAATTTCCCAATGATGATTATATGGTCAAAATTCATTAAACCAAAGGTAAGCGAACCGGAATTTTTGAGTACTACCCGTTTTATGTTTGCCTTATTGTTTTATCCCTTCTTCTATCTATTATTGATTTCAGGCATGTTCATGTTTCTTCATTGGCCGGCTACCTTAATTATTTGTCTGGCCCATATAACTTTAAATATCGCCCTGGTTAAATTGTAATGGGAAGGCTAAAACAAGGTTAAAATAAAAACGATCCCTATTGGAGGGACCGTTATGTTTTTATAAAAAAATAGGAAGACTAAATATCGTCAAAACTTACATCTGTAAAACTATCTGTAGAACTTATGGATCCATTTTCTTCGGAATCTTCTTTCTTAAAATCTTTTTGGTGACGTTCGGAAATAACCTCTGAACCTTTTTCATCGATAATGTAATCCATCATCTCATCCAAATTCTCCTTAAAGGCGGTAAAGTCTTCTTTGTATAGATAAATCTTGTGTTTTTTATAATGAAAAGAACCATCGTCATGGGTGAACTTTTTGCTTTCGGTAACAGTTAAGTAATAATCTCCTGCCTTTGTGCTTCTAACATCGAAAAAATAAGTTCTTCTTCCTGCTCTTAAAACTTTTGAATAAATTTCTTCTTGGTCCATTAAATCTTTATCGCTCATTTCGTCTAGTGTATAGTTAATTTTTCATAGGTATATATCTGTCAAAAGTGGAAAAAAAAACCTAATATAACAACATTTTTCTATTTTTCTTTCTCAGAAAGTTGGTGCATATAAAGCTCTTTGTAGTATCCTTCCACAGAATTTAATTCTTCATGAGTACCTTCCTGTATTAATTTTCCAGCTTCCAAAACGATAATTTTGTCTGCGTTTTTAGCAGATGAAACCCTATGGCTTACGATGAGCGTAGTCTTGTTTTTGGATTCTTTTTTCAGTTGGTTCAAAATCTCTTCCTCCGTTTCAGTATCAACTGCTGAAAGACAATCGTCAAAGAGGTAGATCTGAGGGTCTTTAAGGAGGGCGCGTGCAATGGAAACACGTTGTTTTTGGCCTCCACTTAGGGTAATGCCCCTTTCTCCCAATATAGTCTCATATTGTTTATTAAAGCCCATGATATTCTCATGTACTACCGCTTTCTTGGCTACGGAAATAATTTCCTCATCTGTAGAATTTTCTTTTCCAAACTTAATATTGTTCTTTATGGTGTCGGAAAAAAGGAAAGCATCTTGTGGTACTGCCCCTATGGATTGTCTTAGGCTTTGTAGGTTTAATTGCTTAATTGGGATATCATCTATTAGAATTTCTCCGGACTCTATGTCATATAAGCGGGCAATTAGATCCAATATGGTCGATTTTCCCGAACCCGTTTTTCCCAATATGGCAACCATCTCACCCTTGTTAATAGTAAAGGATATATTGTTCAGGGCAGTAATATTGGTATCCTCGTAGGTAAAGGTTACGTTCTTAAACTCGATTTTTCCTTTTATAGGAGTTTCTTCTTTGACCGTACTTACTATGTTGGGTTCTTCCTGCAAAAATTGATTGATCCTCTTTTGTGAGGCTTCCGCCCGCTGTACTATAGAGGTAACCCAGCCCACAACGGCTACCGGCCAGGTGAGCATGTTTACATATAGAATAAACTCTGCAATAATGCCAATTGACGCTATCTCGCCATCAATATATTGTTTACCGCCAACGTATATTACGAAAATATTACTGATCCCGATCAATAGAATCATTAGAGGGAAAAACCAGGCATTGACCTTGGCCAGATCCATACTTTTGTTTTTGCCGTCCAGTGCCAAATATTTCAATTCGGCGTTTACCTTGGGTTCCAGGGCATAGGCTTTTATAACCGAAATCCCTGAAAAGGATTCCTGGGTAAAAGTGGATAGGTTTGATAGGAATTCTTGCACAATTGTGCTTCGTTTATGAATTATTTTACTGATCTGGTAGATCAACACAGAAAGAATAGGCAATGGCAACAAAGCGTAGAGTGCCAGTACAGGTGCTTTTATAAACATCAAGGGAACCAGACAAACAAAAAGTGTAAGCGTTTGGATACCGTACATAATGGCTGGCCCACCATATAATCTTACCTGATTTACATCTTCACTGATCCTGTTCATTAAATCGCCTGTCCTATTTTTTTTGTAGAAATTGAGACTCAAAAGTTGATAATGGTCAAATACTTCATTCTTTAAATCATATTCTATGTATCTGGAAACATTAATAATGGTCTGTCTCATTAGAAAGGTAAAAAAACCGGACAGCAAAGCTGCTCCTACAATAATCAGGATGTATTCCAATAGCATTTCCTTAGCTTCTGCCTTTAGAATATCATTACCTATAAAGCGTTCAACCACTTCAATGGATTTTTTTACATAGGAAGGCATGACCAATTGAAAAATACGCGCTATCATGGTAATTACAATACCAACAAGGAGCTTAAATCGGTACTTTTTAAAATACTTATTTAGATGTTGAAGTTCTTTCATTGGATATGAAACAGGAATTGCAGGAATTTGGATTACAATTCGGCAAAGATAGTTTTTTGGATCTAAACCAAATGTTATAAAACACATAAGATAATACCCAAAAAGGTAGTTAGGATTAAAAAATATAATCCTATTTTTGTACCCGAAATTTTATTTATCTTACTAAAGTTCTTTAAAAATGCTTACAAGAAGGCACATTAGGGTTAAAGTTATGCAATGTATTTATGCATTGACGCAATCGAAGGATGATTCCCTTGAAAAACAAGAGAAATTTTTGAAAGTAAGCATAGAGAACATGTACACTCTTTACCTGTTAATGCTGAGTCTTTTTATAGAGTTACATGAAAGGGCGGAGAATCAAGTTAGCCTTTCCTCCAAAAAATATCTAAAAAACAATACAGATTCGTATCCCGACAAGGAAAAATTCCTAAGAAATAAGCTTTTGCTGCAAATTGCTGGGAACAAGACATTAAAGGATGAATTGTCCAAAAGAAAATTGAACAACTGGTATTTGAACGAGGAGTACATTAGGATAATTTACAATGAGGTTATGGAAAGTGAGATTTATGCCAAATATATGTCCAATGCCGACAGTTCTTATGAGGAGGACAAAAGGCTTATAATCGATTTGTTCCGAGAAATCATTGCGCCCAATGAAAAGATTTACGATTATTTTGAAGATGACAAATTAACATGGGTTGATGATATTCCCATTGTAAACACCTTTCTCTTAAAGCAGTTTAAAAAAGTAAAGGAAAGTACTGTCCCGTCTTATTTTTTACCACCTCTTTTTAAGGATGAGGATGATATGGTATACGCCAATAGGCTATTGACGAAAACATTGCTGAACAATTCCAAATTGGAACAGGAGATAGAAGGTAAGACACCCAATTGGGACAAGGATCGAATTGCAGATATTGATGCCATACTTTTAAAAATGGCAATTTGTGAACTACTCAATTTTCCATCTATACCGGAACGGGTTACCATAAACGAGTTTTTAGAAATTGCAAAGGAATACTCCACTCCCAAGAGTAGTATATTCATTAATGGAATATTGGATAAGCTGGTGAGGGAATACAAGGAGGATGGGAAACTAAAAAAAGTAGGTAGGGGTTTATTATAAACAAATATTCCTTAATTTTGCGCAAATAAAAATTAATAGGGATGGAATGAGCCATAGTAATTCTTGAAATCTACCAAGATGATTATTGGCGATTTGTATCTTACCACTTAAGAAATAATTAAATTTAAACAGATGAAAAGAGTATTCTTAACCTTAAGTATTATTTCTGTTCTTGTCCTTTCCTCCTGTAAGGAAAAGGCCTCCAGTAAAATTGAAGCATCCAATGTGGAAGTTGCTGCCGAAAGGGATGCAGCTGCAAAAAGTCTTCCTGTTATGGAATTCGATAAAACAGAGCACGATTTTGGATCAATAGATCAAAATGCTCCCCAGGAAACTATTTTTACATTTACAAATACTGGCGATGCTCCCTTGATTATTACTGATGCAAAAAGTAGCTGTGGATGTACAATTCCTGAATATCCAAAAAACACTCCAATAGCACCAGGTGAAAAAGGTGAGTTGTTGGTAAAGTTTAACGGTTCTGGACAAAATCAGGTTACCAAAAATATAACCGTTACCGCCAACACTAGCAAAGGAACGGAAACTCTTACAATCAAAGCATTTGTAACTCCAAAAGGAGCAGGTCCAGTAGGTCCTGTTAAATAAGTAGATAAAATTATGTTAGAACAATATCCATATCTTCCGCTGATATTAATGTTTGTAGTGGTGTATTTTTTTATGATTGCACCTCAAAGAAAACGTCAAAAACAAGAGAAGAAATTTAGCGAAGAATTAAAAAAGGGAGATAAAGTTGTGACCAAGAGTGGTATGCACGGAAAAGTAGTCGATTTAAATGACAGTGATTTTTCCTGTGTTATAGAAACCATGGCCGGTAAAATAAAGTTTGACCGTACTGCCATATCCATGGAGATGAGCAAAAAAGTAAACGCTCCCGAAAAGAAGTAATTTTTTTCTGAAATAATTTATAAGGCACCAACCAAAAGTTGGTGCTTTTTTGTTATAAAATTTTGTACATTATGGTCTTAATAAATCTATAATTCCATGATTCAGAATAGAAGAAAATTCATAAAAAAAGGTTCCCTGTTAGCTATGGGCACAGGAGCGGCATTCTTATTTCCTATGGAACTATTGGCTTCCATTAGAAGAAATATTAGTCCTAACGATAAAATTGGTGTAGGGTTGATAGGCTGCAATGGTATGGGCTTTAGCGATTTGACCTCCATGCTTAAAATGAGTGAAATTGAGGTTGTGGCTCTGTGTGATGTGGATGATAGTGTTTTAAAAAAGAGAACGGCCGACTTGGAAAAAGCAGGAATTAAAAAGCCGAAGTTATACAAGGATTATAGAAGGTTATTGGAGGATAAGGATGTGGATGTGGTAATAATTGGAACCCCCGATCATTGGCATTGTCTACAGCTTTCCGATGCCGTTAAAGCAGGCAAGGATGTGTATTGTGAAAAACCTTTGGCCAATTCCATAGAGGAATGTAACCTTATGTTAAATTCTGTTCAGGCAAGTGATAGAATGGTACAAATAGGGCAATGGCAAAGGAGTCAGCCTCATTTCGTGGATGCTATAGACTTTGTCCATTCCGGAAAACTGGGAGAAATTCGCTTGGCAAAAGCTTGGGCCTACCAAGGTTGGATGGGGTCTATTCCCGTTTTGCCTGATACCGCTACTCCTGCCGGAGTAGATTATGACATGTGGTTGGGGCCAGCACCCAAGAAACCTTTTAATGCCAATAGGTTCCATTTCAATTTTAGATGGTACTGGGATTATGCCGGAGGATTAATGACAGATTGGGGCGTACACTTAATGGATTATGCCTTGTATGGCATGAAGGCCAATACACCAAAATCGGTGATGGCCCTAGGGGGCAAGTTTGCCTATCCCGATGATGCTTCGGAAACACCGGATACCTTGCAGACCGTGTATGAGTACGATGGTTTTTCAATTTTGTGGGAGCATGCTACAGGGATAGATAACGGTAATTACGGCCGTAATCACGGTATTTCTTTTATAGGAAATAATGGAACGCTTGTTTTGGATCGCAACGGTTGGGAGGTGATATCGGAAAAAGATAAGATGCAAAGTATACCATTACAAAAAAACCAAGGCAACGGTCTGGACAAACACACCGTAAATTTTATTGAGGCGGTAAAATCCCGTGATGGTTCCCAATTAAAAGCCCCGTTAAAAGTTGGGTATGATGCGGCCTTGGTATGTCACATGGGAAATATTGCCTTTAAAACCGGTAACAGAATTTACTGGGATGAATATGAGGGCAAATTTTTAGATGACAGTTCAAATGCTTTGATAAATGCCCATTATCATAACGGCTGGGTGTTGCCAAGGGGGTAAATAGCTTATAAGAGACAGTTGAATTTTTAGAGGTTTAGGGGATTACAAAATGGATGGAATAGATTGATTTTAAATGTTTTTTTATTTATAATAAGACTTTATTTTCTAGAATTTCCCGTTTAGATTTAGGATCATTGAGTAGTGATTTTTGAAATTTTATAATTATAGAGCAGGGATAATTGGTTTGGAGCAAACTTATATTTGAAATTATAACAGTACTGAAATGATATCATTTTTATTGTCAATTGGAGCTTTAATCCTGGGTTATTTTACCTACGGTAAGTTTATGGAACGGATATTTGGGGTGGACAAGGATAGGGAAACCCCGGCAGTTCGACTTCGGGACGATGTTGATTTTATGACCTTGCCCACTTGGAAGGTCTTTCTGATACAATTCTTAAATATAGCAGGCCTGGGACCCATCTTTGGGGCCATTGCCGGAGCCATGTTTGGGCCTGCCGCTTTCTTGTGGATCGTTTTGGGTAGTATCTTTGCAGGTGCAGTGCACGACTATTTTTCCGGAATGTTGTCCATACGGCATGATGGGCTGAGTATTAGTGAAGTGGTCGGAATTTATCTGGGGCCTACTGCCAAACAGTTTATGCGTCTTTTTTCAGTAGTCCTTTTAATATTTGTGGGGACCGTTTTTTTGGTAGGTCCGGCGAAAATAATCGATGGAATGACCGGGAACATCTGGAACGTCTGGATCTGGGTAGGCATTATTTTGGTGTATTACGTTTTATCCACGCTACTGCCTATAGATAAATTAATTAGTAAACTTTACCCTATTTTCGGAGTGGCCATGTTGCTTATGGCCATTGGCTTGGTAATTGCACTTTTTTTTGGGGACTACAATATTCCTGAATTGGTGCCAAGTAATTTAAGAAATATGACGAGTGATCCAGAGGCAACTCCTTTGTTTCCAATTCTTTTTATAACTATTGCCTGTGGTGCTATTTCCGGATTCCATGCCACCCAATCCCCGCTAATGGCGCGTTGTATGAAGAACGAAGCCCAAGGAAGGAAGATATTCTACGGTACAATGGTTACAGAGGGCATAGTAGCCTTGATTTGGGCCGCTGCCGCTATGACATTTTTCGGTAATGTGGAAGGTTTAAACGGCGCTATGATTGCCAATAATAACAATGCAGCTTGGGCGGCCAATGAAATATCGCTTAATATGCTGGGCCAAATTGGAGGAGTGCTGGCCTTATTGGGAATTGTTGCAGCCCCTATAACTTCCGGCGATACCGCCTTCAGGTCTGCACGCTTAATACTTTCCGATATATTTAAGTCCAACCAAAAGAAAATAGTGAACAGGCTTCTTATTAGTTTGCCGCTATTTGTTATCGCATTTGTTCTTACTCAGATCGATTTTGGAATTATATGGCGCTATTTTGCATGGAGCAACCAAACCTTGGCGATGATCGTTCTTTGGACCATAACCGCCTATTTAATTTATGAAAACAAGGCTTATTGGGTTACCCTTTTGCCGGCCATTTTTATGACAATGGTATGTAGTACGTATATTTTAATTGCCCCGGAAGGTTTCCAATTGCCCAATGAAATTTCCTATATAGGAGGTACGTTAATAACACTTACTATTACTATTGCTTTTTGGGTATACACTTCCCAAAAGAAAAAAGTCTTTGTTGGGGTATGAGGTAGAAATTTTTCCTTGCCCAATACATTTTTTTATAAATAACTCAACCACCATTTATCCTTATTGTTAATCTTGTAGATCATATAGTGCTTACACAAGGGGTAAAGGGCTAGCACTATACCGATCCAAACGATATAGGTGATCCATAGGGAATATCCGTAGGTAGCGAGCTTCTCATTCATAAATACATCTGCCGTTAATATCATATCCTTCCAATTTCCACCAAATATTAGAATCCCTATGATCGCTGCAATATGGATAACCAATACATGTAGGAAATAGTAAAAGAAGGGTACCCTCCCAAAGATCAAAAAGAAATTGGTAATTGAATTTTTTACATTTTCAATGGTATAAAGGAAAAGTAGTGCTGGACCAATGGTAATTAGTACAAATGCTAAGGAAGGAGGGTACTTGGTAACGTTAAAAAAAGATATAATTGTTTTGGTATTAGTGTCCTGCGTGGTCCAGGGTACCAAATCCCCATAGATATTCAATCCTCTTAATACAAAGAATAAGCCCAAGGCACTTAAACCCATACGTAACAACCATGTTCTTCTCAGTTTTGCACCAAAGTCTTTTAGATATAGCTGTCCCAAACAATACCCCAAGGCCATCAATCCTATCCAGGGGATCACAGGGTAGTGAAATAATATCATTTTATCAGGTGCGAGCACCAAGGTATGGTTCTGGTGCAAAAGATACCAGATTATTGCTTCAAAGCTGTTTCCTTCCATTACTATTCCGTCAAGAAGATTGTGTCCGACAATTATAATAAGGCCTATGGCCAGAATAGTCTTTTTCGGTAGATAAATTAAAAATGACAGGCAAATCATACTAAAGCCTATGGCACAAATAACTTGCAGTATGGGGAAACTGTAGGTAAGGTCAAAGGTCCAGATCAGATTGTTCACCACGACTTCCATAAAAATTAACCAAATACCCCTAGTAAGCAAGAATTTTGAGAGTTGATTACTACTCTTATTGATTCCATATAAAAAAGCTGAAGTTCCAGCTAAGAATACAAATACCGGGGCACAATAATGGGTTATAAAACGTGTAAAAAATAATATTGGTGTAGTGGTTGCTACGTCCGTGGGGTCTATAAAAAAAGAACCGTAGTTAAAATAATCCCTGACATGGTCCAAGGCCATAATAACCATGACCAAACCTCTTAAGATATCAATGGATTCTATTCGGTTGGTTTTTAGTTGCATAGATCACGATTTTATTTTATTTCTTTGTTGTAGCTAAACCAATGTTTAAAATAAATGCGGACGTGGTCACCAAATAATGAAGTTTTTTAACACTCGCCCTGCTTTAATAGTTTTTAGATATTGAATAAGGGTCCCTATGATTTAAAAATTACATTCTGATCGGCATCAAACCATGTTTTGTATAAAGGTTGAAATACTCTTTCCAAGCTATTTCTCTTAATCTTTAAAGTTGGAGTCGTAAATCCATTGGCTACGTTCCATTCCTCTGGCATTACCACCACTTTTGCTATTTTCTCATGTTTTTGTAGACTAGGATTAATTTCTAAAATAGATTGATACAAACTTTTACATAGTTCATCTTTAGATTTTGACTTCCCAAGGGAAGATACCGTTACCAATGCAATTGGTTGGGGAATGCCGGTGCCCACCACGCAGATCTGTTCGATATCTGTATTTTTTGAAATTTTGAGTTCTATAGGGGCAGGGGATATGTATTTTCCTTTATCGGTTTTAAATTGATCCTTAACTCTGCCCGTAATGGTTAAATAACCTTCATGATCATATTCCCCTATATCGCCGGTTCTAAAATATCCGTCCTCATCAAAAACAGCGGCCGTAATTTCGGGAGCTTTATAATAACCTTTAAAAAGACAGTCGTTTAAAATCAATATTTCACCTTCTTCAGAGAATTTAATTTTCACCCCTTCCAGCGCTTTCCCTACGGTACCTATTTTGTTTTGACCAGATAAATTGGTATGCGAAATACAACAATCCTCGGTCATACCATAGCCCTGTTGAATGGTAATACCTATAGTATTGTACCATTTTATCAAACTACTGGAAATGGGTGCAGCCGCTGAGGCGATGAATGATGCATTGGACAGTCCCAATTTGGTTTTGATCTTTTTCTTAATTACTTTGTTTACGAATGGGATGGACAATAGCAATGATAACTTCCTCTGAGGAAGATTTTCCAGTATTTTTTCTTGAAATTTGGTATAAATTCTAGGTACCCCAAAGAAAATATCAGGTTGTATTTCTTCTAAGTTTACAGCGAAGGTTTCCAAAGAATAGGGAAAGGTTATCTGGCCTCCAAAAAAAAGTATTCCATTACAAAAGGCCCTTTCCGCTACATGTGCCAATGGTAGATAAGAGAAGAATTTAGGGTTTTTGGGTAAGTTCAAGATATGGATAAATATACTTGAGCTTTTGGTGAAATTTCCGTTGGTATGCATTACTCCTTTTGGTTGCCCAGTGGTTCCTGAGGTATAAATAATAGTCCTTAGATCATCATTTTCCGGTAAATATATATTTGATAACTCGTCTTCTTGTTGTATAATGTCTTCCCATGTTTTACCAGTATTCCCGCCAAATGTTTTTACACTAATAATAGGAATATTGGGAATACCTTCTTTTTGTGAAGCAAAATCATCAAGTTTGCCCAAAATGATGGCTTTGGATTCACTATGCATTAGGATTTGATTTATCCCTTCGGATGTCAACGTTGGGTAGATAGGAATGGAAATAAATCCTGCCATGGATATGGCCAAATCCGCCATAATCCAATGTGGGCAATTTTTGGATAACAAGGCGATATGACTTTTCTTTGGTAAACCTAATTTTAATAAATAAGAGGCTACTTTTCTAATTTCTATCCCGGCCTCTGAATAGGATAAGGTCATTTGATGGTCCTCAAAATTTTGAATCAAAAATGGATTACCGGGTGTCTTTTTTTCCCAGTAAAGAAATGCATCAATTGAAGAATTGAAATTATTCATGATTTCTTTTTTTTGGATCAATAGGTTTTCTGGTCAACATCCTTGATAAATTTTATCAAACCGTTGAAATAGGTTTTTTGGTCATCGTATTGTGATAAATGACTACCGTTTGGACATAATAAAAATCTGCCCTTCGGTAATTCCTTGGACATCCATTCCATGTATTTCGGATCCATAGTGTCATGGGTAGCGCCGATTACCAAAGTAGGGATGTTAATTGTTTTTAATCGCTCTGAGACATCCCAACCTTTTAAGGAGGCATCTCCGGTAACCCCAAATTCACTGTACCCCTGCATAAAAACATAAATATTGGGATTTAGATGGGCCATGGCACGGTTAATGGATTCTGGCCATTTATCCAAAGGCAATCTTAAAAAGTGTTCTGTATAGTAATGTTGCTTTACTAGTTCAGTATATTTGGGATTCATAAAATCATTATTGGCCTCCATATCCTTTATTTCCTTGAAGACTTCGGGAGGCAGTTGTGGACCTAAGACTTCAGCAGCATATTTCTCATATTCCGGGATGCTGGCCATCATATTGGAAATAATAAGACCTTTTAAATTATTCTGATATTTTAAGGCATATTCCATTGCTAAAATACCGCCCCATGATTGCCCAAGAAGGTAAAAGTTGTCTTTATTAAGGTTTAAGGCTTTTCTAACTTGCTCCACTTCCTCAACAAAATGATTTGTGGTCCAAAGAGTGGAATCATTTGGTTTGTCACTGTAATAGGAGTCCAATTGATCGTAATAAATATATTCAATTTCTTCTTTTGGCAAATAACCATCAAAACACTCAAAAAACTCGTGTGTACCACCCGGACCGCCATGAAGCAATAACACTTTCATCTTTGGATTGTTACCAAACCTTTTTGTCCATACCTTAAAAGTGCCTTTGGGGGTGGTAATCGGTATCATTGTAATACCTCCTGTAAATTGATCATCGCTGTTGGAGTAATCCAAATAGGGCGACGTTGCCTCCATTTCTATTTTTGGATGCTGTTTTTTCCCACAGGAAACCAATAATACTAGAAAAATACTGGTGTATAGAAATATGGTTTTCATAACTATATCATGTTTTAATTTTGCTAACGATCTATATTGTCCAGTCCTATCCGGTGGCATACTTTAGTGATCAAAAAATGTATTAGACCAATGAGGTTACAAAGAAATAGGGGGATAGACAGGTCTTTGGTTTAATTAAATTACAGCTAAATGTAAAATTATTTACACCTAGTTTTAAAACTCAAGATTTCATAAAGAAGGCCATTGATTTTATTAAAGATAATTAATTATTAATTCACTTCTCCCTCCACTATGCAGATTGCAGGTGTAACAGGTATAATCCTCGTTAGTTTTAGACCAGCCTTCATAAAAACGTAGTCATATTGTTCTTCTGTCCGTTCCTTTCCTCCGATCATGAGCATTGTAAGGTCTAGCCATTTAAAAGGGTGAGGTTCATTGCCTCTTGGAATTACTGCTTCGACCACCAATATTTTTCCACCTGGATTCATAGCCTTTCTGCAATTAGTCAATATGCGGACAGCATCGTCATCACTCCAATCGTGAATAATATGCCTTAAGATATAGGCATCCCCCCCGCTAGTTACAGATTCGAAAAAATTTCCGGCCATCAGTCGGCATCTTTCGTTTAGTCCGGCTGTCGTTATATTTTCAGTTGATCTTAGAATAACTTCGGGCAGATCAAACAAAACCCCCTTTGTTTCTGGATTTTTATGAAGAACTGCTGAGATTACATCCCCATTGCCTCCACCTATATCAATGACCGTTTTAAACACGGAAAAATCATAATTTTCTACCATAGGTTGTGTTTCACCACCATGAATATCGGTCATCATGCGATCAAAAATCTTCCCTTCCTCCGGATGGTCGCGCAGATATTCAAATGGAGGAGCACCTAGGGCCTTTACCCATCCTCCTCCTCCATTCTCGACTGCAAACAAGAATTCGTTGAATGTTTTATAAAACAGACTTCCGGCCGAAAGGGCCATAGCTTTTACGCTTATTGGACTATCTTCTTTGAGACATTCCGCCAATGGCGTAAGTGAAAACTTTCCATTTTCACCTTCCATGAAGATTCCTGAACTTGCCAAAGCGCGTAAAAGTCGGAATATTGCCCCGGAATCGGCACCTGTACTATGCTCAAGGTCATTGCTATCCATAGGACCGTGGGCTGTAATAAGGTCAGCTATATTTAATTTAGCGGCCACATGGATTGCCTTGGTGGTGACATACCCAAAGATCATTTGGGTAATGGCAATATTGGGTGGTAGATTGTTTTCCATTTGGATCGAAATTATTAAATGAATTATTTTATGGCTATCCCTGCACTTGTGGGGCCCTTCAGTGGCATTATTGAGGTTGATGTAAACCCTGCGTCAATTGCCATTTTATTAAAATCGGAAGCCGAGAAATCATATCCTCCTTCTGTCTCAATTAGCATATTCAAGGACATTAAAAGTCCGAAAGCATTTTTACTTCTGTCATTATCTATAATATTTTCGATTACAACAAAGGCACCTCCTTCAGGTAGGGCATCATATGCTTTTTTGATAAGCATATTTTTATCCTTGGTACCCCAGTCATGTAAAATGTTACCCATGGTAATTATGTCCGATTTTGGAAAATCATCCGTAAAGAAATCTCCTGAGGTAATTTTCACCTTATCCTTTAAACCCATATTCTGGATGTTTTCTTTTGCAATTGGTTCTACTGGGGGCAGATCCATGGATGTACATTGCATATGTTGATTGTTCATGGCAACGTGAGCCGCTAAAAATCCTCCCGCGCCCCCAATATCGCAAAGGGTTTTGTAATTCGAAAAATTAAATGCTTTGGAAAATTCTATAAAATTTCCCATTTGTACCCCAGCCATTGCTCCAACAAATTCCCGAAGTTTTTTTGGATCTGCATAGACCGCTTCAAAAATAGGTTTCCCGCCATCTTTGGTTTCATTTTGCGGCAAGCCTGTTTTTAGTCCGTCCTCCAAATTGTTCCAAAAGGGGTATAAACGGTTGTTGCACATTTCCAAAATTCCACCTATGTAAGTAGGTTTGTTCTTGTCCAGAAAGAAATCGGCATCCTCAGCATTGCCGTAAATTGCTTCATTTTTTAACCCCTTTCTTTTTAAAAAGCCCATGGCTACCAAAGCATCCAAAAAATCATATAGACTTCGTGAGTGCAATCCCAGCCGGGATTGAATGTCATTACCAGATAATTCCCGTTTGGCCAAAATGGTAAAAAGTTCCATATTCACTGCAGTGAGCAAGGTTTTGGTTCCGAAAAACCCTGTGCCTACCTGCATGATTTTTGAGGGGTCGATTTGTGTTTGTGCTGTTGTTTCCATTTTGAAGATTTATTAATATTATGTTCTTGTTCAATTATGACTTTGATTAAATGCTTTTTCCTAGTTTTTAAAATATAAGGTTAAAGGTAATTTGGTGTATTACCCACATTGTTAGTATTAGAAGGTATGGTCGGTAATTCTTTTTATTTCTTTTGTCGTAAAATATTAATCCAATAAGTATCAAATAGATTATTCCATATTGTACATTTTGGGTTGTATTCTCTGACCACGCGAAAATATGTGGTCCAATTCGTCCGATCGTGGGGCCAAGAAAAACTGTGGCAGTTCCTATAAAATATCTCATATGATGAGAAGCATTTTTCCTATAGTAGATAGCCAAAGAATAAAATAGTATCAAAAGCACACTGTCAGCCAGGGGGAAGAATAGAAATTGAGGAACATCAGAATTTTTAATCCGAATCATTTGGGGAACAAAGGATAAAATCAAAATCGGGAAAAATATGTAAGATAGTTTACCAATTTTTCTGTGCAATTTGTACTTTCTGTTTATAATGAGCAGGGGTTGAACAATAAGTAGTAGGATCCAAATTGAGGCAATAATGGCATGTAGGTGAATGAAGATGGTAATGCTTTTTTCAAAGGAGGGAAATTGAATAAAATAGGTTTTATAAAAACCCAAGAATGTCAACGGAATTAACAGAAGCAAAAAGTATCCTAATTTGTTATATGCTTTTTCCATAAGTTCGACTTTTATTTTACTGAACCAACTGTATTTTTTAAAAGTTGGTAATCACTATTAAATATGTCATGTATTTCTGCTGAAATTTTCATTTCATTAATTTTAACACCACAATTTTTAAATATCATTTCTAAATCCTGTGCCTTCTTGTCTTTCCAAAATGCAGCTTTAGTATAGCCAATGGCACAGATTTGATCATTCTGTTCAAAAACCTGACTGTGATATACCCATTTGTCATCCCATCCTTCAAGCACTAAGGTGATTCTAAAGGAAGACCACATTTTTAAAGGTCTTTTATAGATTATTTTTTGGGAACCTAGGACAGCGTACATTCCTTTTTGAACGGTATTTTCAAATAGTTTTGAGCGGAACATCTTTTCAAATCGTATAAAGTCCATATAATAAGCGTACTTGGCATTGGACATATATCTGAAGGTGTCGCAATCTAAAATGCTAACCCTTCGTTCTCTAGTTTGATCGGATAGCAGATCAACTTCCTTCCAAAATAATTTGGAACCTATAAAAATGTATAAAAGATGTAACCAATAATAAACCATTAATGATTTGTTATTTTTTGATCATATAGTTTTAATATTTGCCTACTCTGCTTGGTTTTCGGCATCCCCGTTCATCCTCGCTTTTTCTATTTATTGGCAGCCTCATCAAGTTGTTTGGTGTCCACGTATTGCTGAAAGGCAATTACTTTTCCGTCTTGAAGTGTCCAAAGATGGGCCGCTTGGGCATCTATAAGCGCTCCGTTTTTCTTTAATTTAGCATTGTATCGAAGTGTGGCCAGAACTTGATTATTACTCATTTCGTGAAGTTGAATATCGGTAAGGTTAAAATATTCATGATCGGCACCTAAGCGGGCAAAAACCCCGTTTAGAACGGCTTCTGGCCCCTTATAGGGATTTCCGTCTGCTAGGGCATTGCCTTCTGCTTCGTTCCATAGAATACCTGCATCCATAATAGCTAGAACAGCAGGCATATCACCTGTGCCAAAAGCTTTATAGATACCATCGATAATATTTACATTCTCAGGATTGGAAATCAGGCCCAATTGCTGCATAAACACCATACTATCCATAAAATCCTGCTCTTGGGCAATCTTACCATTTTTCATCTTTACCAAGGTAACCCCATTAACATCTACTGATTTTCCTGTGGCGGGGATCCCAAAAAAATCGCCCGAATGTGTTCCCTTAAAATTCCAGTGTTTTACAATTTTGTCGTTTTGTCCAAAAACATCCACAATGGTGAAGCTGACCTCCGAAAATCCCGTCAGATAGTTTTGGTAATATGCTTTAAAATTTTCTAGACCAACAATATTTTCCGGATGGGAAACGAGGGTTATGTTGGGGTCGAAATTCTTGCTGTTGATTTCGCTAATTTTCCCGTGATTAATAACTTCGTCCCATACCTGGGAATACATTTTAATGTCCTTTTTGATGTTGCTTTTTTGAGCAATTCCTAGAGCGGAAAAAACTGGAATTACTAGTAAAACTAGAATAGCGCGAGTCATTGGGTTACGACCAACAACCTTAGATTTTTGTTGATTTTTTGAATTCATATTAGTTCCATTTATGGGTTGTTAGGATTATCTATTTTACAATGAATAGTTAAATAGCCTTGGACATTTTAGTTTATACTTTTTCTTTAGTTAATACTTGAACCTGTTTATTCCCATTATGATCTAATTCGGAAATGGTCAATCTAGTGGTGTTTACCGATAAAATTTCAAATTGATAGCGCAAATTACGTCCTGAGTCAACCCCAGGAGGAGTAAAGGTGTTGTCCCCCAAATAGTTGAAATAGTCGCCAAACAGCTCGTTCTTCACCCAAAGTGCATTGTCTTTATTAAAGAATTCCTTTTTTAGAAGTTTTTTATCGTCCGTATAAACCCCAATTAATTTGTCAATAGCAGCAGATTCCGGACTAAGGTTTTCGGACATATTGACATCAAAAGCAACTTTTTTACTTCTACCGTCCAATTGTTCCACATTCAATATCCTTTTTTTTGCAGATGGGGAAGAAGAAGATTCGTCTTTGTCCAAGTATTCATCCCCAACAAAATAGAGTTGTGTTACCAAGGGTTGATAGCCGGCGGCGGATATCATCAAATGAAAATGTGCTGGCCTAAAAGTTCCATCTCCTATGTCATAAGGAACCGGTAAGACTGTTTTGAATGCATAATTGCCGTTCAAATCGGAATAGGCCGTACCGCGATAACGATAATCTGGGGATGTGTTATCGTAAACCCCTTTTCCATCGCAATGCCATAGTTCTATTTTGGCTTTGGTGTACGGGGTTCTACAGTCATTATGATTAATTGTTCCGACCAGTTCAATAGGCTCTCCCAATTCACCAATAATAGATAGATTATTACGTAAAGGGCTATTCGGTCTATAGAACGGACCTAAGATATCGGTTGTTGTTTCACAATCCCCAATATAACTGTGCCCATCAAATTTAATGAACCCAGAGGTACTTATTGCAATTGCAAACAAAGCCGAATTATTAATGAATGTTCTTCTTTTCATTTTTGCTATTTTTTTAATAAGTATTGCCCTAATTATATTATCTAACCTATTAATATGAAATAGGTTATTATTTATATGGAGTAGGCATAGAATATCCCAATTGTTCGTAAACTACTAGATTGTCATAAAAGGCGTCTTCGCGAGCGGCTTTTCCTTCGGTGTCGAACATCCACACACTAAAACCGTGGGTTTCAATTTTTTTGTTGGTAGGTGGATTTCCCATGAATTCACCTTTGTTAGTACCGGTACATGTCCAGTTGAGATAGGCCTTATTGCCATCAATTACTGTTTTGTCCAAGTTTACCTTAAAATCGGGAAAAGCGCTGTGGTAGATATCCATAAAATCTCCATAATCTGATTGTTTTTTGGCGATGGTGACCCCATTGGCCGTTCTTATGACATTTGGTACCAAATTAGCATACATTAAATCCTTATCGTTTGCATTCCAAGCCTTGGTAACATTATCTATGGTTGCCTGAATTGCTTTTTCATCGGCAGACATACTGTTTTTCATTTCCATTTCCTGAAGGGCCAGCACTACCGCTGTGGGGTCCCACATCCCCACTTCTCTTACAATTTTACCATCTACAAATTGATATGTTAAGTGTATTGGGATATTGACTACTTGTCCATTTCCTGCAAGGGTACCCTGCCAATCCAACCAACAGTTTACCCAAGTTTCCCCATCATCAGTGAGTACCATTTCATATTCTTGGTCCTTGTCCAGAAAACTTCTCTGGGCGTAGGCCATATCCCTTTCTTTGTGGTAGGCCATTACATCTTCTGGAGACAAAGTGTTTTCCTTGGAGTTGTAATAGGTTTTTGAAGTATCGGCATAGATGCTCGTATCGTAGGTTTTGTTATTGTAATTCCCAATTAATTGCTTAACGGTATTAATTTGTGGGGAATCCTGGGTATAACGTTTCGGTCCTTTCTCCTGACAGGCCGCTATAAAAGCTATTGCAAGCCCAATTATGATTAGTTTTTTCATGATATTATGGGATTAATGGACCGGATTAGTTCCTTTTTAAATATCCGATCACGATTTTCTACTATTTTTTCGCCAATTCCGGATTTTCTTGATAAATCTCGTCAGAATGGGTAATAACATATTTATTCCACGACTTAAAAAAGGCATTGCGGTCTTCTTCCTTTGGCCAAGCCTTGTCGATCAATTCATTCTGCATATTAGCAGCGGCATCAATATCGTTCCAGGAGGCATATTCACTTATGATAACCAAATCGCGCAAGTCTCCACCGGATATATGATGTAGCACCCTTTCACTGATGACCTTATCGTTCTTGAAGGATATTTTTTCAGAAAAATCTTTTAAAAGTCCATTGAGCTCGCCCCGGGTTCCATTTTCAGGTATACTTAGCTTCCAAGTGGTTACAGTGAAATAGTTTCCCTCTTGTGCAGATCCTGTATTGGGAATAAATAGAGCAACGATCATTAGTGCTCCGATAATTGATTTCATAGTTCTCATACTGTTGTTTTTATTTGTTATTATTCTCCTTTTTCTTGTTTTAAAAACAGGTAGGGGGGGCTGTAGTAATGGTTTGGTCTATTTTCTTTAGGAAATTGCTAATTCAAATTGAAAATCTGCAAACTACTGGTTACCCTAAGATTTCTTTGAAACCTTGTGCCTACCTGTTTATGAATTTAATTTGATGGTGTATAGGCTAAATCGGGATGCATTTGTCCGGTCTCCGTTTCATATTTTAGGACGTAACTGAACATTTCATCAAAAAGTTTTTTCCCTTCTTCACCCAATAAGGCTTCGTTTTCCTTGGATTTTTTAGCATAGTCCTCTGCGTCTACTGCTGAAATTACAGCAAGATAGTAATCGCCCATATTTCCAAACCCATTGTGGTATATGCGATAGTACTCCTTGGATCCCTTTGAAGTATAAAGGGCTTTTAATTCTTTCAATTTTCCCTTAAGATTTTGAATGTTGCTGGGGGTAACGTGCAAGAAATGCCATTTTCTATAGTTCTGTCCCTCGGTGGTTGTGCTAATGCCTTGGGGCATATAAGTGAGTTCCTTGTTTAGATAAATCACGTAATCACCATGTTTGTCATAACATTCATTATACCGCTTAAAAATATTTCTAAAAGCTTCCTCTCCCATTTTTTCTGCTAAGGGAGCCATAACGTTTTTGTCCAATTCCGCCATATTTTCTATTGGGGAAATGTTAAAGTACCTTCCGGAATCGGTGGAACCTACCTGCCAGCTCATGTCCTGAATATTATGTTTTATACAGGCTTCTTTAAAATCTTTTGAAACCATGTCATAATCATGGATTTTGGAAGGTTTCACCTGATCCTCATGAATGTAATAGGCCTGGTTTTTTTCGCCCTGTGCTGTGCTTGTAAGCGGTAATAGTGCTACTGCCAGCGCAATAAAAATTGTTTTTCTTAGTGCTCTCATTTTATTTGTTGATTTATGGTTTAGATATTTATTTTACAGGGGAGTTCATATGTTGAGCTATTTCAGAATAGGTGCTTTTAGGGAGTACCCCATTTGCTGTAAAAATTCCAATTCATTGTAAAAAATATCTTCTCGGTATATTCTACCCTCCTCATTAAAATATAGATGTGAAAATCCATTTACTTTTACTTTTTTACCTGTAGCCATTACTTCAGCAAATTGGCCAGTATTGGTCCCTGAAAATATCCAGTCAACATACCCTTGGTTATCACAAACAAGGCTATTTTTCAATTTTATATCATAATCTGGGAATCCAGTGCCATATAGGTTAAATTTTGCTTTTAACTCTCTTTTATTGGTAACCACGGGTATTCCGTTCATGTTTCGTAAAAAATCTTCGGTTACCAGACTATCAATTTCTTTTTCACCCTTAAGGTTCAGATAGGCCTTTATAGTTGTTTCCAGTTTATTTTTAGTAGCGACCATATTGTTGCTACTGGACATTTCAATGGTTTCATTGCTCTCTTTAACCTGGTTGTTTTTACATGAAATACAACCTATAACCATAAAAATTAAAAATATTATTGGTGATTTCATGTCTTTCAAATAACTCTATGCCTAGAACTAATTAATAGGTTTTTATGTTGATTATCAATTTGATGGGGACGGAGTCCTTGTTTTAATGTCCGAACAACTAGTTTTATTTAGCCTGTGATTAATGCCAATAATATCGTATCTTGATCATCCCCGGATTTTTAAGGTATATCATTGTTTAAAAAAATGGGCAAAAATCTCTTGACAGCAATTTTGGCAATTATTCTTAGCAGCCCTGTGCTATATGGTCAACTCATAGACTTTAACAGAGAGACTCCCTATGAAAAAGTATTTGTGGATACCGATAATTTTGGAGTTTCCTATCTACAACATTTGGAGAATTCCTATTTACGGGCACCGACTGATAGCCTACAGTTCGAAATGTTGAACGACCTTGCTTATTATTGGCATACCCGTAATTTAACAAAGGCCTTAATTTTTACTGAGGAAGGATTAAAGTGTACCTTGGCAAAAGAAGATATGCTTTGGCATGGTAGATTTCAAATTACCCAGGGTGCCATTTTATTGCGAATGGAAAAACTGGATGAAGCCCAAGCCGTTTTGGAAGAGGCCAAAGCTAAGGTGCTGAAAAAAGACCTCCCTTTTTTAAATACGCAATTGGGCTATGTTTATGAACGCCGGGGGCAGCTCGCAAGGGCTGCCGATTATGCCGTGGAAGCACTGCGGTTAGGAGAGGATTTACATGATAAAAAGGCTATTGCATTGGCTTACAGTGACTTAAGTAATATTTTTTGGAAACAGGCAAAATATGATAAGGGTTTAAAATATGGTATTAAATCCATTGTCATTTTTGAGGAACGGGAGATTATTGACCTTGATTATGATTTTACCCTTTATGTGGTGGCCAACAACTACTTAAAACTGAATAGACATGAAGAGGCTTTAAAATATTACGAACATTCATTGGCCATTGGTGAACGCTACGGATTTTATAATAATTTAAGCGATGTCTATATCTCCCTCGTAGATCTTTACGCCTATTTAGGTCAGTACAGCAAAGCAGAAAGTGCCGGTATCAATGCGGTTAAGTATGCGACCTTACTGGATAACGACTTTATGCTGATGCGATCTTGGCTTTCTATTGGGAAACTGCAAAATCTCCAGGGAAAATATAAATACGCCATAGAAAGCCTTAAGACATCCCTAGATGTGGCGACCACCGAATTTGGAGACGAATTTTATTTGAGTCAGGTGTATGAAGCTTTGGGAAAGGCTTTCGCGGGAGACCACGATTATATGGAAGCCTATAAAGCCTTTTCAAAGTATGACGGGTTAAAGCAGGAGATTTTTACGGCAGAATCCGATCAACGAATAGCCCTGCTACAAACCGAATTTGAAGTTGCACAGAAGGAGGACACCATACTTCTCCAACAGGGTACCATCCGCAAGCAAAAGAGCAATCAGATGTTAACTTCCACGATCACGGGATTATTATTGTTTCTCTTGATCATGGGCTTTGTAGCTATTAGAATTAACCGCAGGAAGAATAAACTACTTCAACAACAAAACCAGGAAAAGGAATTTCTTATTAAGGAAATCCATCACCGGGTAAAGAATAACCTCGAGGTGGTCTCCAGTTTGCTTTCACTCCAATCTACCCATATAGAGGATAAAAAAATTAAGGAGAATATGCACCAAATCCAAAATCGGATTCAGAGCATGAGTATGATCCATCAAAATTTGTATCAGGGAAAGAATTTAGGAAGCATTGAGATGAAAAATTATTTCAAGATCTTAGGGGATTATGTATTGCAATCCTTCGGTGCGGGACAAAAAATAGTTATGGTTTATGACATGGAGGAGATAGAACTAAATGTAGACATAGCAACCCCCATAGGATTAATAGTTAACGAGTTGATTACGAATTCTTTAAAATATGCCTTTCCCAATAGTCTTAATGGTGTAATCACAATTAGTTTGGTCCAGAAGCCTGCACATTTGGAACTCACTGTTACGGATAATGGTATAGGTATCATTAAAGGAAATCAAACCCATGGTACAGGATTTGGTACCCAATTGATATCGTTATTAACCAAGCAATTGGATGGTAAAATGGTTCTTAATCAAGATAAAGGGACTTCGGTTTCTTTCGAATTTCAACACCATAAAGCAGCTTAATTATGGAACAAAAGACCCGTATTTTAATTGTAGAGGATGATATGATCATCGCTGCCAATATTTCTTTGCAACTCTCCAATTTGGGTTATGAGGTAATGGGGATCGAAACTAGGGGAGAGGAGGCAATTTTACATGCCACCGCCAATTGTCCAGATATTATATTGTTGGATATTAACTTAAGGGGCAATATAAATGGTATTGAAGCAGCTGAACAAATACAGAAAAACAAAAAGATTCCCATTATCTATCTCACGGCCAATAGTGACGAGGCTACTTTTGCCAAGGCCAAGGCCACTCGACCGCATGCATTTATTTCAAAACCATTTAATAGCTTAAATCTGCAGCGGACAATTGCCTTGGTGGTAGATCAAATAAAGGATAATGATATGGATACCAATGAGGTATCTGAGAATTTGGAGGTGCTTTTGGATCGAATTTTTGTTAGACATAATGGAAAAATGGTAAAACTGCTTCTGGATGATATTTTATACATAGAGGCGGATAGGAATTATAGCAACATAGTCACTTCAACTGGAAATTATTTGGTGAGTACCACCCTTAAGGTAGTGGAAAATGAAATGAAAAGCCATATGTTTCTTAGGGTCCATAGATCTTATATGGTCAATATCTCCAAATTGGATGTGGTTGCTGATAACCATCTGGAAATAAACAGGAAAGTTATTCCCCTAAGTAAATCCTTTAAGGAACATCTACTAAAACATCTGCACACCATTTAACCAAGTTAATTCGAACCTTGGGTAAATTTAAGTTTGTATACGGACATTAATTGCCTTAATTCGTCCTTTCCTCCTGCATTATTTGTGATTTATAGATTAATATAACGCAACATACGGTTCAAGCCAACCTTATCACCAAGTTCATTTTTGGGTATTGACTTTCTGTAGAGTTAATAATCTCGAAAGAACTTTATTAATCCAAAACACCTGATTATTATGAAAAATTTATTAATTCTTATCGCATTATTGATGATGGGCAACATGAGTGTGGCCCAAGAAAAATTGTACTTGCTTTTTGAGTTTATGCAAGTGGACAATGAGCAGGAAGCGGAGTATAGCGCAACCGAAGAGTTTTGGGAGAAAATTCAGGCCCAGCGCGTAAAAGCTGGTGATATTAGCGGTTGGGATCTATGGGCCCTGAGCCCTGGAGGAACACAGCAAGGTTATCAATACCTGACTGTGACAGTTTACAATGACCCTGTGAAAATGATGGATGGTAGCAGTTGGGTACATATTATGGATAGGGCCAAGGCCGCCTATCCAAACATGTCCGAAGCAGATCTTAATAAAAAATTAAACCACTCCTCGGCAACACGGGACTTGGCTGTTAGAATATTTTCAGAGGAAATTGCCACGACCAATGGGGAATTTGATATGCCAATAGGTACAGTAGCCCAAATGGATATGATGAAGGTAGGTTTAATGGATTATGATCCTTATGAAAAAGCGGAGAGGGAAATCTTCCTGCCGATCCACCAAAAAGTCGTCGACTCTGGTGGAAAGGCCAATTGGGGTCTAATACGGTTTATTTCTCCAATAGGAAGTGATACCTATGCTTCGCATATGACCGTGAGTATGTTCAAGGATTACAAGCAGGCCTTGAACCAAAATATTAATTGGGGTGAGGGGGCAACGCCGGCCTCCACCAAAGCAATGCAGGATGCCATAGCGCTAAGGGATATGAAATATGTTTATATGGCCAATTTGATCAGAAAAGTCCGTTAAACATTGATCATAGTTTGTCGGACCACATAAAGAAAAACCTATAATGTCGACATTATAGGTTTTTCTTTTGAAAATTTCTAGTTATAGGGAAAGGTAGGTATATAAAAATGTTTGTGCCTACTTATTTCTTTAGGGTAATGGTGGTTTCTCCCTGTCCTATTATTATGATATCTGCCATGTCCAAAAATAGGCCGGTTTCCACAACACCCGGAATTTGTTTTAGTTTGGTTTCCAATAATTGGATATTTGAAATATGTTCAATATTAAGGTCCAAAATAAAGTTGCCCTCATCGGTAACAAAATTTTCACTATCCTTTACTCTTAATTTTGGCTGTAGTCCCATTTTTTCAAGCGACTGCTCAATTTTTTTGGTAGCAAAAGGAATGGTTTCCACGGGGAGTTTAAAATCGCCCAACCTTTTTACTTCTTTCTGGGAATCGGCAATAATAATGACATAATCGGAATTATAGGTTAATATTTTTTCCCTTAATAGGGCACCACCACCACCTTTTATAAGTTGCATATAAGGGTCAAATTCATCGGCACCATCAATATATACATCAATAGTGTTTGTTTTTTCCAAGGTAGTAAGGGGAATTCCCAATTCCATTGCCAATTTTTTGGTGTTTTCAGAGGAAGGCACCCCAACTATTTCCAGTCCGTTTTGTACTAATTGGCCTAATTCCTTAACCATGTGGGCTGCAGTGGAGCCTGTTCCCAAACCCACTGTCATGCCACTTTTAACATATTTTACGGCCTCTTTGGCTGCAAGTTGTTTTTCTCTATCCAGGTTCATTTCTCTTATAATTGTGTAAAAAAAAAATTAAAAACTATTCTGTTGTTATTTTTTTTGTTTTATCATGTTGGCAATTTCATGGGAACCCGGATTATGGGTCTTTTGTAATTCCGCTATTATTTTTGGATGGTCCTCCGGCCTTGCTTGCGATAACTTATAAGTTGCTTGAATATCTGAAATGTTGATTTGGAATCCAACAATGCCCTTAATTTGTTTCATGGTTTTGGGGGACAGATTATGTATCGAAACCGGGTTGGCAGATCCTTTTTCATATTTATCCACCAATTTATGAAGGGAATCCAAGACCGCTTCGTCATTTAGTATTCGTATTTTACCGTAGACGTGTACGGCAATATAGTTCCAGGTCGGTACTTCCTCTTCCTTATACCAGGACGAGGAGACGTAGCTATGCGGACCATTAAAAATAGCTAAGACCTCTTCATTTTCCATGAATGATTTCCATTGTGGATTGGCCTTGGAGATATGACTGACCAATATGTCATTTCCTTCGGCATCTAAATCCAATTCCAAGGGGATATGTGTGGCCCAGGGACGGCCATCGGTTTGGTTGATCAAAATGCCAAAGCTGTTTTGCTTTAGGAATTCACGAACTTCATCCAGATTTTCATTTCTATAATGGGATGGGGTGTACATGTTCTATGTAATGCTTTAGTGGTCAAATACTTTAAACCCAATTTAATCCTTTAAGGACATCAAAACGGGCAAATGGTCCGAAATATGCATGTTATTGGGCATCCTGTCATCAATATGGGTATAGGACAGGACGTCAATATTATTTACAAAGATATAGTCTATTCTATTTTCCATAATCCGGTCCTGATCAAAACCATTAAAAGTACCTATAGGTCCATAGAAAGGTTTCCTTGATATTCCCATTGCGTCCGTTAGGTTATTTTTTAAGAATTGTATAGGCTCGGTGTCCGGGGTTAAATTTAGATCTCCCATTAGAATTACAGGAAGGTCGGAGGTGTTTATTTCCTTAATCTTTTTATAAATGAGTTGGGCCGAATTTATTCTGGCCTGCATTCCCCTATGGTCGAAATGTGTGTTAAAAACATAGAATTGTTTTTTGGTTTTTACATTTTCAAACAAGGCATAGGTGCAGATTCGCTCCATAGAGGCATCCCAACCCACCGATACTTTTTCTGGGGTTTCGGATAACCAAAAGGTATTCGTTTTTAGAACTTTGAATTTATCGCTGTTGTAAAAAATTGCCGAGTATTCTCCCTTTTGTTGCCCATCGTCACGACCTACTCCTACATAGGAATAACCATTAAGGGCATTGTTCAAATAATCTACCTGATGGTGCAGACCTTCCTGGATACCTACAATATCGGCATCATAGTGCTGAATTAATGAGGCCATTGAAGCTTTGCGTTTGTTCCAATTATTGATCGTATCAGAAGTATTGTCGTACCGAATATTAAAACTGATAAGATTGGTGGTTTGGGAAAATGAGGTTTTCGGAATAATAAATAGGGACAAGCCTATTAATAGGACAGCAAGTGTGTTTTTCATGGGATATTTATTTTTGACTTTAAGAGTAAATCTTTAAAAGAATAAATATCTTGAATTTTTTAAATACCTACTAATCCTTTGTGGTATATATCATCAAAATAAATGAAAAAAGGGAACTGATATTTAATATCAATCCCTTTTTGGTCTATTGTTTCTGTTTCTGCCAGGGTTGTTATTTCTACCCCCTCTAGGATTGGAGTGTCCTGTCCTTTGTTTTTGTCTATTGTTGTGATGTTTTTTCTCTTCCAAGGGTATCTCTTCCGATCCATCATCCACAAAAGGGTGGTCCGTAATAACGGGAACCTGCTGGTTTATTAATTTTTGAATATCCTTTAGGTAAGGTCGCTCTTCAGCATCACAGAACGATAGTGCAACCCCACTGGCGCTTGCTCTGCCTGTTCTGCCTATTCGATGCACATAGGTTTCCGGAACGTTGGGCAGGTCATAATTGATCACCAATGAAAGTTCTTCAACATCTATTCCTCTAGCAGCAATATCGGTTGCAATTAATACCTTTAATTCCCCCTCTTTAAAATCGCCAAGAGCTTTTTGACGTGCATTCTGTGACTTATTGCCGTGTATGGCATCGGCCTTAATATCGGCCTTGGCCAATTGTTTTACTATTTTGTTGGCACCGTGTTTGGTACGTGAAAAAACAAGGGCCGAATCATTGGGATCCTTTTCCAAAAGATGGATCAATAAGTTTGGTTTATTTTTTTTGGTAACAAAATAAACGCCCTGTTCCACTTTTTCAGCTGTAGCCTGTTGGGGTTTAATGGTAACACGGTCAAAATCGCCCAATATTTTTTTGGATAGTTCCACTATAGCTGGTGGCATGGTAGCGGAAAAGAAAAGGGACTGACGATTTTGCGGTAGTTTGGCAATAATCTTTTTGATATCATGGATGAAACCCATGTCCAACATTTGATCGGCCTCATCCAATACCGCATATTTTATGTCCTTTAGGGAAATAAATCCTTGATTCATTAAATCCAATAACCTTCCTGGGGTAGCTATAACTACATCCACTCCCTTTCTAAGGGCATCTGTTTGTCTTCCCTGCTTTATTCCTCCGAAAATCACAGTATTTCTTATTCCTGTAAATCTAGAATATGAGGTAAAACTCTCGCCGATTTGGATGGCCAACTCCCTTGTCGGGGTAACCACTAAGGTTCTAATTTTTCGTTGTTGCTTATCGGCTTCCCTGTCCATTACCATTTGTTGAATGATCGGAATGGAAAACGCTGCCGTTTTACCCGTTCCTGTTTGCGCGCAACCCAATAGATCCTTACCCTTAAGCAATATGGGAATGGACTGTTCTTGTATTGGGGTTGGATTTGTATAGCCTTCAGCCGTCAAGGCTTTTAGGATAGGCTCAATAATACCTAATTCTTTGAATGTCATGTAGTATGTAAAATAAGCGGCAAAGGTAGGGGATTAGTTTGGATAAACCGTTTAAATCAAAAAAATAGACCTTAGAATCCAGCAGCAGCGGCCTCTGCACAACGTTCCCCGTCCATGGCAGCCGATACAATGCCCCCAGCATAACCACCACCTTCCCCACAGGGATAAAGTCCCTTTATTTCCGGATGTTCCAAGTTTTCATTTCTTGGAATATTAACAGGGGAGGAGGTTCTTGATTCTACCCCCACTACATTAGCCTCCGAAGTGTAATAGCCCTTCATTTTTTCCCCAAAAGCGGTAAACCCCGAACGTAGCCTGCTACCTATCAATTTGGGTAAAAGCGAATGCAGAGGGGCTGATTTTAATCCTGGCTGATAGGAGGTAGGGTTCAGGTCATTGGAAAGTTTACCTTCCACAAAATCTGTAAGTCGCTGTGCAGGTGCAGTTTGACTACGCCCACCTGAAGTAAAAGCCAATCGCTCTAAATCCTTTTGATACTCCAAACCCTTCAATGGGCCATAGTGCTCGTATTTGTGAATATCGACGTCTACATTTATTTCCACTACAATACCGGAATTGGCAAATAGGTTATTTCTTTTGGAAGGGGACATACCGTTAACAACTACTTCTCCCGGCGCGGTTGCCGCGGGAACTATAAATCCGCCCGGACACATACAGAAGGAATATACGCCTCTGTCCTTTACCTGTTCTACCAGGCTATAGGAGGCAGCAGGGAGCAATTCGTTCCGTTCTCCTTTGCAGTGGTACTGTATGCTATCTATAATATGTTGAGGGTGTTCTACCCGGACCCCCATGGCAAATGACTTGGCTTGTAAGGCGATTTTTTTGTCGTTCAGCAAATAATAGATATCCCTAGCGGAATGGCCTGTAGCCAAAATAACCCTTTCCGAGGGCAATTCGGAACCATCTTGCAAAACAATGGCCTTTATGGCGCTATTGGAAATGGTAAAATCGACCACCTTGGTTTGGAAGTGTATTTCCCCTCCATACTTTATAATGGTCTCCCTTATATTTTGCACTAGCTTGGGCAATTTATTGGTGCCTATATGTGGATGTGCATCTATAAGTATTTGTTCGGTTGCGCCGTGGTAGACCAAATTTTCAAAAATTCGCCGTACATCCCCTCTTTTAAGACTTCGGGTGTACAATTTGCCATCGGAATAAGTACCCGCACCACCTTCTCCAAAGCAATAATTAGAGTCTTCATTGACTATGTGGTCCCTATTGATAGCTTTCAGATCCCGTCTACGGTCTTTAACATTTTTGCCCCTTTCCAGGACAATAGGCTTATAGCCTAATTCAATACAGCGGAGCGCGGCGTACATTCCGGCAGGTCCAAAACCTACAATGTGTATTTTTTTGGCTTTGGACACGTCCTTATAATCAAAGATGTACTCCTTGGTTTTGGGTGCAGGTTGGTTGATATAGACCGAAACCTTATAATTGAAATATATGGTAGATTTACGGGCATCGATCGATTTCCGGAGTACGTTTACTTTTGAAATTTCCTCAATAGGGATTCCCAAATATTTTGAAGCTTTCTTTCTTAGGATATCTTCTACCGATTCTTCCAATAAAGTAGTCCTTAGCTGAATGTTTCTTATCATAGCGCAAAATTACTTTAATTAAAGTAATTATTTATTCAAAAAACAGCAGCACCCAGTGTGTAACACTTTTGTTTATGCACTATACTCCTTTTTATAGGAAAGTGGGGTTCTCTTGGTAATTGCCTTGAACTGTTTGTTGAAATTGGACAGTGTTTGAAAACCGCTCTCGTAGCAGGCCTGACCAATATTCATTTTATTTTCGATCAGTAATTTGCAGGCATGGCCAATTCTAATTTCGCTTAAAAATTCGGAAAATGTTTTGTTGGCATGGATCTTAAAGTATCTACTAAAGGAGGTAGGGGTCATATTGGCCAAAGAAGCTACCGTGCCCAATTCTATTTTGTCCCTGAAATTCTTCATAACATACGCGTGTACATTATTCATCCTTTCTGTATCACCTTCCTTTAAAGAGTTGGTATAGCCCGGACTGGCCAGTATTGTGCTTTCAGTAGTATTGGCAAGACAGTGCAGAATTTTAAACAGTTCCAAAACACTCTCCATCCCTTCAAGATATATAAGGTTGTTGATCATGCCACGGACAGTATCGGCGGTTCTACCCGTAACATCCAGACCCCGAAAGCTCTTTTGGAACAATTGCCTTAATTTGATCATTTCTTCTTTTTGCAATAGACTTTGGCCAATAAAATCTTCATGAAAGTAAACTACAATACCCTCGGACCATAAATTTTCCTCTACGGCATAACCTTCATTGTCACTGCGCCACATATGGGGTAAATTGGGCCCTGTTAAGGTAATATCCCCTTCCTTAAAATGTTTTACATGGTCTCCTATAAATCGGGTGCCTCTACCTTTTAACACTATAAACAATTGGTATTCCGGATGAAAATGCCAAATAGGGTCAAAATTGGGCTGTCGCAAAAATTTGGCCACAAAGGCATGGGATTTGGGAATGGGCGATTTTTGTAAGGCAGATTTCACTATTTGACAAGGGTTTAATTAGGTATAAATATATCAGCTAATCCTGGCTGTATATCTATAAGATAATAATTATTTGTCTATAAATATATATAAAATTCATATTCAATGGTATAATACAGTCAATTGTAGATAACATCGAGGATTCTTTGTACTCGATTAATTGTTATAATTGTTGAACATAAATACAGCTATATCATGAAAACCTTACAGGCTTGTTTTGTTTGTTTGCTAATTGTACTTACCACCTTCCTAAGTTGTAATCCTTCTGATAAGAAAAAGAAAGATGATCAACCCAGGCGAATAGAGATGCTATTTTTGGGCCATGCCCAGGAACATCATAATTCTCGGGTATATATGCCTATTTTAGCTTCTGCCTTGACCCAAAGTGGTATAAACATCACCTATACGGAAGAGGTGGAAGACCTTAATCCAGAGAATTTAGCCTTATATGATGGTGTAATTATTTATGCGAATCATGAACGAAGGTTTCCAGAACAGGAAAAGGCTTTGCTGGATTATGTAGCAGAAGGACACGCGTTTATCCCGATTCATTGTGCAAGTTTTTGTTTTAATGAGTCGGAAGATTATGTGGATTTGGTAGGGGGGCAATTTAAAACCCACGGTACGGATACCTTTACGGCCACAATTATTGATAAGTCACACCCCATAATGCAAAATTTAGAGGAGTTTTCCACTTGGGATGAAACTTATGTGCATGATAAGTTGGCTAGTGATATCACCGTATTGATGGAAAGGGTAGAAGGGGAACATCATGAGCCATGGACATGGGTAAAGCAATTTGGCAAGGGCAAGGTATTCTATACGGCATACGGGCATGATGAAAGAACGTGGGGCAAACCCGGGTTTCAAAATCTTATTAAAGAAGGTATACTTTGGGCAGTAGACGATCAGGTAAAAAAGAATTGGGAAGCATTTGCAAAAGACATACCAACCTTGGAATATAAGGAAATGGCCAATATTCCCAATTACGAGAAAAGGGATCCTGCACCAAAATATCAATTGCCTTTAACACCAGAAGAATCGGCAAAATTAATTCAGGTACCAGCTGGGTTTAAATTGGAGCTGTTTGCTTCGGAGCCCAATATTATTAACCCTATAGCTATGAATTGGGATGAGAAAGGAAGGCTATGGGTAATAGAGACTGTTGATTATCCCAATACGGTACGGGACGATAAAGGCTTAGGAGACGACAGAATAAAAATATGCGAAGACACCGATGGCGATGGCAAAGCGGACAAGTTTACGGTATTCGCCGACAAATTAAATATCCCAACCAGTTTTACCTTTGTCAATGGAGGAATTTTGGTTTCCCAGGCACCGTATTTTTTATTCCTAAAGGATTCAGATGGCGATGACAAGGCAGATGTAAAGGAAATTGTAATCGATGGATGGGGAGTTTTTGATACCCACGCCGGGCCTTCCAACCTTCAGCGTGGCATTGACAACAATATTTACGGTGTAGTAGGTTATTCAGGATTTAAGGGAAGTATTGCGGGTGAAAACTTCGAGTTTGGTCAAGGAATATATCGTTTTAATAGCGAAATTGGCAATTTTGAATTTTTGACGAATACCAGCAACAATACATGGGGATTGGGGATTACCGAGGATAACTCCATTTTTGCTTCCACAGCGAACAATACCCACAGTGTATTTATGGGTATACCTAACAAGAACCTAAAGGATGTAAAAGGGGTTTCCTTAAAAGGCAGCTCAAAAATTGATGGCCATTATGCCATGTTGCCCATTACCCAAAATATAAGACAGGTAGATGTTTTTGGGGGCTTTACAGCGGCCGCGGGCCACCATTTTTATACGGCTAGGACATTCCCCAAAGAATATTGGAATAAATACGCCTTTGTCTGCGAACCAACGGGAGGGGTAGTGCATATTGCTAAAATTGAAAAGGATGGCGCTGGGTATTTGGAAAAAGACGGTGGGAATTTGATGGCTAGTTCGGATGAATGGGTTTCCCCTGTAGAGGCCAAGGTAGGACCTGACGGTGCAGTTTGGGTATTGGACTGGTATAATTTCATTATTCAGCACAATCCGACCCCCAGAGTGGAAAGAGGTGGGTATGATGCTGTGAACGGCCTGGGGAATGCATATGAAAATCCGTTACGTGATAAGTCCAAGGGTCGTATTTGGCGCATTGTGCCTCAAGATATGGAAGATAAGGCAACCATGACTTTGGCTAAGGAGGATTCAAAAGGCTTGGTAAAAGCCCTTTCCAATGACAATATGTTCTGGCGTATGACCGCCCAGCGGTTATTGGTTGAAAATGGAGATACCGCTGTAGTACCAGAACTCATTTCATTGGTCAAGAATACCGAAGTGGATATTTTGGGACTTAATCCGGGCGCACTGCATGCTTTATGGATCCTTGACGGACTTGGGGCCGTTTCTTCAAATACGGAAGCACTAGAAGTAGTTAAAGGGGCTTTGAAACATCCGTCAGGAACGGTTAGGAAGGCGGCCATACAGATCTTGCCGAAAAACAATAGTGTAGATGCGCTTTTATTGGAGTCCAATATACTTCAGGATAAGGATCCGGAAGTACAATTAGCTGCACTTATATATTTTTCCGAAAGGGAACCCAACATAGAAATTGGGCGAAAGTTGTTCGAGCTGAGCAGGAATGAGCAAGTATTGGTCGATAATTGGTTGGCAATGGCACTTTATGCAGCGGGAAGTAAGCATCATCAGGGATTTATTACGGCCTTTCTAGCTGCCAATCCCAATTTTGAAATGGCACAGTTTAGTGAACGTCAAAGAGAAGCGGCAAACCTGGATGATTCCAATTGGAAAACCATGCGTCTTCCACAGTTTATAGAAGATGCGGGATTGCAGATGGATGGTATTATTTGGTTTCGTAAAAATGTGGAAGTTCCGTCCAGCGCAGCTGCCAAGTCCGGTACCATATCCTTGGGACCTGTTGACGATTCGGACAAGGTTTACGTTAATGGTATTTTCATGGGGGGTATTGAAAAGGATTATCAGGCAGAAAGGGTGTATAAAATTCCATCCGGTGTTCTAAAGGCAGGGAGCAATTCTATTGCAGTCCGTGTTGAAGATACTGGCGGAGGAGGCGGCATCTGGGGTAAAAAAGAGCAGATGTTTCTCAAGGTAGGTACATTTAGCGTTTCGTTGGCCGGGGATTGGAAATACGAAGTGGAATCGGACTACTCCAAAAGTACCAAAAGCGTTTTTGCGGATAAATCCTTGGCGCAGCTATTGGTCGAAACCTACATCAATGAGGTGGAATTGGATGCAGACAGCACTTTGGAGACAGGTTCCAGCGCTGTAATTATTAATATAAAGACCATTAAAAATGAGATGAAATACGATATCACAGAGTTTGTTGTGGAAGCAGGAAAAGCTGTTGAACTTGTATTTGAGAACACAGATTTTATGCAGCACAACCTTGTCATTACTAAGATAGGCGAAAAGGAAAAGGTGGGGATGGCCGCTGATAAATTGGCAATGGATCCCGATGGTGCAGAAAAAAATTATGTTCCTAACATGCCCGAGGTACTATATGCCACTGCCATTATTAACCCTGAAGAAAAGGTTGTCTTAAAATTTACAGCTCCCGAAGAACCAGGAGATTACCCTTTTATCTGCACCTTTCCCGGACACTGGAGAATTATGCAGGGTGTAATGAAGGTCGTAAAGGCAAAGTAGTGTTAGATCCAATCGGTTGGTTATATGCATAAAGAATTGAAATAAAGAATACAACTGTATCTTATTTATAGTAATTATTAAAGCATGACAAATAACATAAAATACGGGGTAAGTACCTGGCTTTGGGAGTCACCCTTCAATACCCAATCCATTTCCCTGTTCCCTAAAATTAAAGGGATGGGGTATGATCTGGTGGAAATTCCTGTGGAAGACCCAGAATTGATCAATGGAGAGGTGATAAAGAATGCGCTAAAAGATAACGGACTACAGGCCGTTGTTTGTGGCGCTTTTGGCCCTACAAAGGATCTGACCCATAAGGAGGCCGCTGTACATCAAAATTGCTTTGACTACATTGAAAAATGCTTTGAACTTTGTAATCTGTGGGGAGTGGATTTTTTGGCTGGACCCATGTATGCAGCTGTGGGTAAAGCACGAATGTTGCCTAAGGAAGAAAGGCAAAAGGAATGGGATTTGGCGGTGACCAATATACACAAGGTTTGTGCTATGGCCAAGGATCATGGATTATCCATTGCATTGGAACCGCTTAATCGTTTTGAGTCGGACCTAATCAATACTTCCGAGGATGTAATGCGTTTTATTGGAGATGTTAACCAAACCAATGCTAAAGTATTACTTGATGGTTTTCATATGACCATTGAGGAAAGTAACATCGCCCAAGCCATAAGGACGGTAGGGGATAAGTTGCTACATGTGCAGGTTTCGGAAAACCATAGGGGTATTCCAGGTACTGGCCTAACCCCTTGGACCGATTTTGCAGAGGGATTAAAAGCCATTGATTATAAAGGGGCAATGGTCATCGAAAGTTTTACTCCAGAGATCAAGGAGCTGGCGGGGGCAGTATGTATCTGGAAAAATTTGGCAGAGAGCCAGGATGAATTTGCTTCCCTAGGAATCGATTTTTTGAGAAAGACGTTTAAATAAAAAAACAATAAGATGAGCAGTAAAAAAGTAAATATCGCAATAGTAGGCTTGGGGTTTGGAGCCGAATTTATTCCTATCTACCAAAAGCATCCAAACGCCAATTTAGTGGCTATATCACAAAGAAATCCCGATAAATTAAATGAGTTGGCCGATATGTTCAATATTGAAAAAAGATATACTTCCTATGACGACCTGCTCCAGGACCCGGAAATAGATGCAGTACATATCAATACCCCTATTCCGGACCATGGCATCCAGTCCATAAAAGCCCTAAAAGCTGGGAAACACGTGGCCTGTACTGTGCCTATGGCGACTACAGTTGAAGAATGTGAGGAAATCGTACGTCTAACACAGGAAACCGGCCTCACCTATATGATGATGGAAACTGTGGTATATGCTAGGGAGTTCTTATATATGAAGGAGTTGTACGAAAAAGGCGAGCTGGGCAAGGTGCAGTTTTTAAAGGCTAGCCATCAGCAGGATATGGACGGTTGGCCCAATTATTGGCCAGGTTTGCCACCTATGTATTATGCAACACATTGTGTAGGCCCCGTTCTAGGCCTTTTAAGAAGCGAAGCTGAATACGTATCCTGTTTTGGGTCGGGAACTATACGAGAGGAGTTAATTCCGCATTACAACTCGCCATATGCAGTGGAGACCACGCATATTAAATTTCGGAACTCAGATGTAAGCGCTCAGGTGTATCGTTCACTTTTTGATGTGGCAAGACAATACAGGGAAAGTTTTGAGGTGTATGGTTCAAAAAAATCAGTAGAGTGGCCTCTCATTGAAGGAAAGCCATTGGTAGTGCACACGGCCAAAAAACCGGAACCAGAGATTCCAGAGGAAGTGGAAAGCCCGGACTTCGCAAAATTATTGCCTAAAGAAATACAGCATTTTACCACCCAAGGGGTGTATGATTCTGAAGGACACCAGCACCTTTCCTTTACTCAAGGAGCCGGTCATGGAGGCTCGCATCCACATTTGGTACACGAATTTGTAAATGCTCTGATTCAAAATAGAGCGCCATATCCCAATGCCAAGCAGTCGGCCAATATTACCTGTGTAGGAATTCTGGCCCATAAGTCGGCGATTGAAGGTGGGGAGATTATCAAGCTGCCTGAGTTTACCTTTTCAACATAAATAGAGGGTTCTTAATTTATTGTAAATTAAACCATTAAATGGTAGTTTAATTATAAATAAGTAGTGCCATTTATGGTTAGAGCTACTTTTTTTGCAAAAAAAGCACCGAACATATTAAAATATTTGTTAATTTTAACATTCATAAGTAAGACTTAAAAAATAAGTATTTGTTAAAAAGACTTTTTTTTAACTTTTAAAAGAGGACGTAGGGGTGCGTCCTCTTTTTCATTTTAATAATGTCTTCTTACTTATTCAGCTATCCTAGATGCATTCTGCCTTCAACTTTATTTTCAAGTTCCTAATTTGTTTATGCAGGATCTTTTGGGTCTAATATAGGTTCCCACTCATAAATAATATTCTTTTAATTGAATTTTTTGTGCGTCAAGATTGATAATATATTTGTCATTAGGGTTAATTTTTTTTCAAAAAAGGCCATTAATCAGGAGAATAAAGGTTAACTTTATAATTCATAAGTTAAGACTTGAAAAATAGGTTTGTAAGAACAAATCTATTTTTTAAACTTTTTAAAAGAGGACGTAGGGGTGCGTCCTCTTTTTTATTTTTGGTTATTCCCACTCCAGTTCATCCCTTAAAATCTACAATTCGGTAGCTCCAATTTTCCTACCTTTTTTATTTAAGTCACATTTGACCAATGAAAACATTACGTAAAATGAGCTATGCATAAAGTTATTTTGATAATACTCGCAATAGTCGTCAATGATTTGGCGGCGGCATATGATGAAAGTAAATTGGTAGATAACTGTGTATTTATTTCTGCAAATCAATACATTAGTGAATATATGTGGATGCCGGTAATATTTATGGAACCATCTGTGAATACCGAGAACCTGCCCCGGTACATTCCAATGGACCTTGAACGGTCGTGGAAACTTTTTCCTAACTTTAAGCCAGGAGTATCCCATTGTGCAAACAATGGTAAGGTGAACTTCCGGAATTATCAGGTAGTGGGTGAACAATAAGGCTTAATGATACGATTTATTAAATATTTAGGGAATGCACTGTTTATAGGGACCTTGATATACTTTGTTTTTCTCGCAATTTTCCTTTTTATGGGAGAATTTGATGGGGGATTTAGTTTTCGTAGGGGTTTTCAGGAATACTATGCTAATATGATTTTTGCTGTAATCCTTTATATGGTGAATGCGTATTGGATTCATTATCTTATTGTTAAATATGAGCATCGGATATACAGCGGGAAACGTTTGTTGATGGGGATTTCTGGCAATATACTCCTCTCCTTGGTAGGGATATTCGTGTCCCGTTTAATTCTTAAGGTTGGGATTGGAAATATGTCCATCTCGAATTTTTTGGTAAATGAGAAATTAGGGCACTACAAAGTTTCTCTGTTGCTTGCGATTTTAATTTCTGCAATATTTTATTTGGCCTGGTACTTTAAATATCGGCAGGAGAACAAGGTTAAGGAGCAGAAAATAATAGCGGGTACAGCCTCTGCCAAGTTCGATGCCCTTAAGAATCAATTAGATCCGCATTTCCTGTTCAACAGTTTAAACGTGCTTACCAGTTTAATTGAGGAGGATCCCCAGCAGGCACAGAAATTTACTACTTCCCTTTCAAAAGTATATCGCTATGTCTTGGAGCAGAAAAACAAAGACTTGGTTACTGTTGATGAAGAACTTGCCTTTGCAGAAACGTATGTAAGATTATTGAAAATGAGGTTTGAGGACAGTATAGTTTTTGATATCCCTCATAAATGTAGTAATGCCGAGGCAAAAATAGTGCCCTTGTCCCTGCAGCTTCTATTGGAAAACGCGGTTAAACACAATGTGGTAACGGCTGTAAGACCTTTGAGGATATGTGTTTATGAGGAGGACGGTATGCTTTGTGTGTCGAATAATTTACAAGAGAAGCAGGTCATTAGAAAAAGTAGTGGAGTTGGGCTCCGAAATATACAGGAACGTTATCAAATGTTATCCAGTAGGGAAGTTCAGATCGGAAAATCTGCTTCGGAATTTACGGTCAAGCTCCCGATACTTATGGAAAGGAGAGGGTCTAGGGAAACAACTGAAACATTTTTGGAGGAAAAACGCTATCAAAAAGCAAAAGAACAGGTAGAGGCCATAAAGGGGTTTTATGGCAATCTGATATCCTATTGTGCAGTGCTGCCGGTCTTGGCTATAGTTAATTATAGCACTACAAGTTTTCCCTGGGTACTTTTTCCCGCAGTTGGCTGGGGATTTGGTGTGGCTATCCATGGGATGGAGGTTTTTGGTTACAATCCGCTATTGGGGAAAAACTGGGAAGAAAGAAAAATTCAAAAATATATGGAAGATGAAAATTTTTAGGGTTACGGTCCATCCTGTAAAATCAACAATTCATAAGTTTATTTTTGAAAAAGATTGGAAGGTGCGCGAATTTTGAATTAAAATTAAATTATGGAAAATTTAGATAAGGAGAGCAAATATATCAGGGCCAAGGGAAGGGTCTTTGCAATTAAGAAGTTCTATATGAGCCTAATGTCCTATTTTGTTTTTATAGGGTTTCTGGCAGCCCTAAATCACTGGACCAATCAATGGAGGTACCCTTGGTTTCTATGGGCAGCCTTTGGTTGGGGAATAGGGTTGGTGTTTCATGCCGTAAAAGTTTTTGGTCTAAACCCTTTCTTTGGAAAGAATTGGGAAGAACGGAAAATTAAAGAGTATATGCAGGAGGATGAAAGTGAAAACAGATGGAAATAATGGCATTGGATAATGAAAATAAATTGGGGCGAGCCAAAAAACACGTGGCGGAATTAAAAGGGTTTTATGTTCACCTTGTGGTGTATCTAGCTGTTAACGTATTTATTACTACAACTAAGATTATAGGAAGTTTGGGTAATGGAGAATCCTTTCTGGAGGCATTTTGGGACTTTGGGACTTTTGCGGTGTGGTTGTTTTGGGGCATTGGGTTATTGTTTCATGGTTTAAAGGTTTTTTCTTATAATCCATTTTTCAATAAAAATTGGGAAGAAAGGCAAATCCACAGGTATATGGAAAAAGAAAAAAGGGAAGCTGAAAAATATAAATAATGGAAATGGATAGGGATAATTTGGAAAAGTACATTAAGGCGAAAAAGCGAGTGGATAATCTTAAAAATTTTTACGCACATATTGCAGTTTACCTGGTTATGAATATCCTGCTATTTGTTGTTAAGGGGAGGATCTTGAATTTTTTTTACAGCCAATGGAGTTGAGGACCAGGGTTTCTTAGATTGGATGGAATGGAACATGATCTTTATTCCGGTTATTTGGGGGGTGATCCTATTGGTGACAGGAGTTTACTTTTTGAAATTGAAACCTGGTTTTTTTTAGGAAGTGGGAGGTAAGGCAAATGCGAAAATACATGGGGAATGATTAAATAGTGCTAGAGCAATCAAATAAAAACCAATTGGCCAACTAAAATGAATGCAATTATAATTGAAGATGAAAAACCAGCAGCCAGAAGATTGGGGCGATTATTATCCAATTTGAAGGTAGGGGTGTCCACTATGCTCTATTCTGTAGAGGAGGCCATTGTATGGTTTCGGGAAAACAAGCATCCTGATTTAATTTTCTTGGATATTCAGCTTTCGGACGGATTATCGTTTGAGATTTTTGAGGCAGTTGAAATTCAAAGTTCGGTAATTTTCACCACTGCATTTGATGAATATGCATTGCAGGCATTTAAGTTGAACAGCATAGATTATTTGTTAAAACCAATTGATGATGAAGAGTTGGAAATTGCCGTAAAAAAGTACCTTGCTTTTAGGCCTGAAAAACAGAAAATATCGCTCGATTTTGAAGACATAAAAAAGTTATTGGTAAACCCTTTGGAGAGGGAGTACAAAAAGAGGTTTACAGTGAGTGTAGGGCAACATCTGAAAATTATCAATGCTGAGGAAATAGAATGTTTTTATAGTGAGAATAAAGGCACCTATGCCTCCACAATTGATGGAAGAAATTATCTACTGGATCATACTTTGGAAAACTTGGAATCGGAACTTCATCCCAACTCTTTTTTCCGTGTGAGCAGAAAATTCTATGTGAACATAAGCCATATAAAAGACATTGTTTCCTACACCAATTCTAGGTTGGAAATCAAGTTAAACCGATTTAATGGCCAGGAAATCATAGTAAGTAGGGAAAGGGTAAAAGACTTCAAGTTATGGTTGGAGTAAATTGATTTAATTAATTGATTTTAAATATGTTAATTGTAAATAATATCCACTATAGGTTTTTCTTATAGTAGTTTTTTGGGGCAATTTTAGACTATTCTTCAACCCTGTTGTCGTCAAATGAGGAAGGTAGTAATTTAGGAATTAATTTGATGAATATCGGCAGTAAAACCGCCCCTCCAGGAAGTATAAAAATCGCCAGCGAAGGGATGCTTTTGAAAATATCGACTAGGTGATTTTGTACTTTTTTCTTCTCTTCCGGGCTGAGATCCTTGACCGTTGATTTGGATAATAAGGAGACCAATTCCTTACTTTCCGAAAGTTCCTTTTGAAGACGTTTGCTGTTTCTGAGAATCAGTTTGTTTACAATTTTGGACATACTATCGTAAAATTGAACGGCCAAATTATGGTCTTTTAGATGGGGTATTTTGTCTCCATTTAATTGAAAAAAACCGGTAACATCCTGAAGCGATTTTGCTATGCCATTTTGGTCAAAACCTAGGTCCCTGCCAAGACCAAAAATAAAGTCCGATTCGGTGTAATCCAATGACTGATCTTCCCATACCGTCAAACAGGCAACATCCAAGAAATACCTATTTTCCGAGGTGGAATATTTGTTGACCAATTCATTTCTATAGGAGCCGTCAAAATCCTGTTTTGCACTTTCAATAAAGGTCAGCGAGGAGGCGAAAAGTTGCGCCAGTCTTTCATCACTCTTGTTTTTCTCTTTTGAATTTAAGGTATGATATGTAATATTTATAGTGATATGTTCCAGGCGTTGGGCATATTCTTTTATGGATGTTTCTCCTTCAAGATATCTTTTGAAGCTTAGTACATCTATAAAAAGTAGCGAATTGGTTATGATATTATTAAAGGTCTTGCTGATAACATTATCCTCCAGATATATTCTAGAATTTAAAAGGTTTTCCAGTTTGGAAGATGTTTTCTTTCCAGTCAGGAATTTGTTTAAAAAGGAAATTCTGTTTATCCCCAAGTCTTTATAGAACATAAAGATATATCCTAAAAAGGATTCAAAATTGTGTTCCCTGTTTTTGAGCTTATAGGTGAAATAGAGTGCAGTTATTAAATTGATCTTTGCTTTTTCATCTTCGGATAAGGGAACTTCCTTTATGATAAAAGGGGGGATATCCAAATTGATCCCATATACAAAGCCGGTACTTTTTAGAAGGGCATATAAATCTTCAAAGGAGCCGAAATAATCATTATTGTCCTTTACCAGATACCCAAACTTATCTATCCAACCAGAGGCCGAAGGATTCATAGATCCAAATTTTAGAGGGTAAAATTAAGTTAAAATATGGGACTTCATTCTTATCGCGCTCGTTTTTTCGGCAAATGGGCCCATTTATAAGTTAACATAATATTAACATTTAAAACCAAACCCCTACAATTATACCTCCACAGGTAGGGGTGATTTTAATCTAATTTTATCTTAATTATGAAAAAAACAAAATTATTATTTGGACTTGGCTTGTTAGTGGTGGCAGGCGCTATTTTAGTGGCTGCGGATCACATAGACGCGCCTTCTTCCAAGGGAACTTCTGCGGATATCGTGGATTTTTACGGATTTGAACCTTCCGAAGGTTCGTGCAATACAGTTTTATGGTGGAAACACCATGGCAAAAATTTTAGTGCTGTTCTTTTTATTTAAAAAGTAAAATCAGCAATCCCAAAAGGGCCACAACAATGAAAAGGAAAATATAAGTTTCCCTAGTACGATCTCTTAGAGCCCTATTTTTAATTCTTTCCTTTATTTTCTTTAATTCAATTTCGGAAACGGTCTTGAAGTCAAGTTTGGTAATTTCAGGTATGGAATCGGAATATATATTGTCCCTATTATTATCCTTGAACCGTGCTCGATTGGAAGTTTTTAAAGAGCGATTCTGATTCACTCTATTGTTCATGTCCTGAATGCTTCCGCTCATATTAAATTTTTTGGGCTATTTTCAATATTAATTAAAAGTAGCCCAAAAAAACTTGTAAGCAAAAGTTTATTTATCCTCGCGGTGTTACTCCCATTCGGTATGGAAGATGCCTTCCATATCTGTCCTTTCATAGGTGTGCGATCCAAAGTGATCGCGTTGCGCCTGAATTAGGTTCAAAGGCAATCTGCCAGAGGTATAAGCATCAAAATACGTTAAGGAGTTGGAAAGACCTGGCAATGGAACGCCATTTTTGGCCCCATAGGCTACAAGATTTCTCGTGGCCCCTACTGTAGATTGTACCTTGGGAACAAACTGTGGTGATAACAAAAGGTTTGGCAATTGCCTGTCCTTGGTAAAGGCTGCGGATATGTCTTCCAGCAATCCGGCACGGATAATACATCCCGCCCTCCAAATTTTGGCTATTACGGAAAGATCCAGATCGTAGCCGTATTCCTTGGAGGCATCCGCCAATTGATGTAGTCCTTGGGCATAGGTGGTAATAAAGGAAAAGTATAGGGCTTCCTCTGCCCATTTGGCTATTTCCTTTTTGTCCATTATGGCCGGTTCCGGCCTGTTATACAACTTATCGGCCAAGACCCTTTCTTCCTTTAGGGCCGAAATTTCCCTCATACTTACGGCTATATCTATGCTGGGAATTGGAATACCCAGGTCCATTGCATTTTGGGAAGTCCATTTCCCAGTGCCTTTTTGTTTGGCTTTGTCCAATATCTTGTCTACCAATCTACCTTCTCCTTTGTCATCTTCCTGTTTAAAAATCTCGGCAGATATTTCTATTAAAAAGGACTGCAATCTACCTTTATTCCAAGAATCAAAAATGTCATGAAGTTCATCATTAGTGTACTTGCCAGCTTTCTTTAGGAGGTCATATATTTCGGAGGTAAGTTGCATTAGGCCATACTCAATGCCGTTATGTACCATTTTTACATAGTTTCCGGCAGATTTAGGTCCCAAATAGGCTACGCAGGGTTCCCCTTTAAACTTTGCAGAGACTGCCTCAAATATAGGCTGCACCTCTTTGTAGGCTTCTTTATTTCCGCCAGGCATTATACTAGGGCCACGTCTGGCGCCTTTAGCCCCTCCAGAGACACCGGAGCCAAAAAAGTGTATACCCTTGCCTTGTAAATAGGTCTCCCTACGATCGGTATCGGTAAAAAATGAATTTCCACCATCTATGATAAGGTCGTTTTTATCCAAATAGGGCAATAGACTTTCAATTACGGAATCCACTATTTTACCGGCAGGTACTAAAAGCATGATTTTTCTAGGCTGTGATAAGGATTGCACGAAGTGTTCGATATCTGTAGAGGCGTTTACTCTTTTGGTATCTTTACCTTCTTCGATCAGTGCATTTACTTTTTCATCATCAAGATCGTATCCCATGGCCGAAAAGTTATTGTCTGCAACGTTCAAAATAAAATTACGTCCCATTACCCCTAGGCCAATCAATCCAAAATCATATGTGTTTTTCATGTTTTTTCCTTAAAGTTATTTAACAAAATAAAGTGGCTTTTGTTAAGTGTCCTTGTTTATAAATGAATAATCTAAATTAGTTTTATCTTCGCACGATAATTCAAAAATCAAAAATAGTCAATTATACGGTTTTTAGAACCAAAGTTTTAAATTCCCAACAAATTGAACAAAACTTCCAATAATTATAATATGAACAAAACAGCAAATCAAATGCTTGTTATTTTTGGGGCATCAGGAGATTTAACTGCTAGAAAGCTGGTACCGGCTTTATTTAATTTATACAAGGCAAAACAACTTCCTGAGAATTTCGTGGTATTGGGAGTAAGTAGGAGTAACATGACCGATGGTGAGTTCAGGAGAAAGGTGGTTCAGGAAAGTACGTACCTCAAGGATAAGGTAAAAGACGCATCCTCAGATTTTATAAACACCTTTGCCGATAAGTTTTTTTATGAAGATTTGGGCGATGATTACAATAAGGTATACAGTAATTTGGCAACCAGGATATCTGATTTAAATGATAAATTCAGTACCGAAGGCAACTATATATTTTATCTTTCCACTCCACCCAGTCTCTACGAGCTAATAGCCAAAAATCTTTCCGAGCAAGGCTTAAATAACGAAACTGACGGCTGGAAGCGAATCATTGTTGAAAAACCATTTGGCTATAGCTTGGAGACGGCAAAAAATCTAAATAAAGGTCTGCAAACCTATTTTATGGAATCCCAGATCTATAGAATTGACCATTATTTAGGCAAGGAAACGGTTCAAAATTTATTGGTGACGCGTTTTTCCAATAGTATTTTTGAGCCGCTATGGAACAGAAATTACATACACCATATAGAAATTACCAATGCCGAAAGTGTTGGCGTGGAAAAAAGGGGGGGCTATTATGATAAATCGGGCGCGCTTCGGGATATGTTCCAGAATCATTTATTGCAGATAGTCTCGTTAATAGTAATGGAACCACCAATCGATGCCAGCGCTCAGGAAATTAGGAACGAAAAGGTTAAGGCATTAAAATCATTGCGAATTATGCGTGATGAGGAAACCTTGTATAACAATACCGTTAGAGCGCAATACCTATCATCTGTCATAGATGGTAAAAGAGTTAAGGGTTATAGAGAAGAGGATGGTGTTGATCCCAATTCCAAAACGGAGACCTATGCCGCCATCAAATTTTTTGTGGATAATTGGAGATGGAAAGACGTCCCATTTTATGTGCGGACCGCCAAAAGAATGCCAACCAAGGTAACCGAAGTGGTAATACATTTTAAATCGCCCCACCACCAAGTGTTTAAAGATTCTGATATGAACAACAAGGATAATCAGTTGATCATTAGGATTCAACCGGATGAAGGTATCCTTGTTAAATTTGGGGTTAAAGTCCCGGGGCAGGGCTTTAAGGTAGAACGGGCCAATTTGGACTTCTATTATTCCAGTCTGGCAGATAACAACGTAATGGATGCATACGAAAGACTGCTATTGGACGCCATGCAGGGCGACGCGACCCTTTATGCCAGAGCGGATGAAGTAGAAGCGGCCTGGGAGTTTGTAGATCCAATATTGGAATATTGGAAGAATGGTTCGGATGTTAATATATATGGTTATTCTTCAGGCGTTTGGGGCCCAACCAATTCGGACCGCTTGTTGGAAGGGGACTTAAAATGGAGGAATCCAGGTGAAAACTTGGCAGATGATCCAGGTTTCTGTGTTATTAAGTAAACAATAATCTAAAAAAAAATTACAGATGCATATTAATATATCGCCTACCAAAACGGAAGTTGCGAAAAACTTTTCGGATTATTTGGAAGCATTGATAAAAGAAAATAAAACATCCCATATTGCCTTATCCGGGGGTAGTACCCCTAAGGTGGTCTTTGATTATATGGCAGCGCATTATAAGGATGTGGATTGGTCCACGGTTCATTTGTATTGGGGCGATGAACGTTGTGTACCTCCAACCGATTCGGAAAGTAACTACAAAATGACGGTAGACCACTTGTTGTCCAAGATCAATATTCCTAAGGATAATATTCATCGCGTTCGTGGGGAAGACCTACCTGAATTGGAGGCCGGAAGATATGGAAAGGTCTTGGAAGAGGAATTGCCCATAGCGAACAACATGCCTCAATTTGATTTGGTGATCCTTGGTATGGGTGATGACGGACATACAGCATCTATATTCCCACATGAAATTGGCCTATGGGACTCAACAAATAACTGTGAAGTAGCAATTCATCCGGATTCGGGACAAAGAAGGATTACCATAACCGGAAAAATGATCAATAACGCCAAAACGGTTGCGTTTTTGGTGACAGGAGGTAGTAAGGCTGAAAAAGTCAGGTCTATCATTGCCAAAGAGGAAGGTCATGAAAGTTATCCAGCTTCTTTGGTGTCGCCTTCATCAGGGGAATTAATATGGTTCTTGGATGAGGAGGCCGCATCTCAAATTAACTAGGCGGGATCCAGATTAATTTTTACATTTTCGTGTTCCAAATCCTTTAAGTGGTCATTAATTTTAAATTGGGACGATTCAAATTGACTGCTTCGGGACATGGCCTGTTTTTTTCTTTGAATGCTGCGTGCAAACCTGCGAACCCCCTGCTCGTCTTCAATGATCAGGCCGGGCACAGGGGTGCTACGTCCGTCTGCATCTTTGGCGACCATGGTAAAATAAGAGGAATTGCAATGCTTCTTCTTACCTGTAGTTACATTTTCAGATTCCACACGAACGCCTATAACCATGGACGTGCGCCCGGTATAATTTACCGAGGCCTTAAGTGTAATCAACTCCCCAACTTCAATAGGATTCAAAAAATCCACCTTGTTCACGGAAGCCGTTACACAATATTTTCTAGAGTGCTTTGAGGCACAGGCAAAGGCTATTTGATCCATAAGGTTTAATATGTGGCCACCATGTACCTTTCCCCCAAAATTGGAATGGGAAGGTAACATTAGCTCCGTTATGGATACTCTGGATTGTTTTGCTGTTTTGAATTTGTCCATCGATTTTAATTTAAGTGGGGAGATTTTTCCTTTTCAACAGAAGTAACAAAATATTTGGTATCTCCTAACCAAAAGAAGGTCCTATAGCGCTCAATATAGGTCACTTTAACATAAGACCCCTGATATTCCTTCAATTTGGCAATTACATCGTCTTTTAAGACCGAGAAGGAAAATATTTGTGCTCCGGATATCCCTTGACTAATCTCACCTTCCCATGTTTTTATGACTACTCCCTTGTGACTAATTTTAATTAGTTCTCCGGAACGGATTCCTTCGCTATAAGGAACAAAATATACAAACAAAAAATAGGCGGTAAATATTAGAACCAGGCCTAGTACAGTTAATCCGAGAAATTTTTTCATTTTAAATCTTTAATTTGCTTAAAGCAGCGTTAAGGGTTCCTCGTTTTCGTCATCATCATCCTCAGCTCTCTTGAGAATCGATTCTGGTATGGATTTCTTTGCTTTGGCCCCCATTTTCTTTAGTTTTTCTATACTGGAAATAATATTTCCCCTGCCGTCGACCAATTTGTTCATAGCTCCCTTGTATTCCGTCTTGGCCTCATCCATCTTTTTCCCCACCTTCATCAAATCCCCAACAAAACCTTCAAATTTATCGTATAGGGCTCCTGCCTGACGAGCAATTTCAATGGCATTGCGTTGCTGTTTTTCATTGTTCCACATGGTGTCAATTGTACGCAAGGTGGCCAATAGGGTGGAAGGGGTTACTATGATTATGTTCTGTTCAAATGCCTTGTTGTACAGGTTGTTATCGTTGTTTATTGCAATAGCAAATGCAGGTTCTATGGGAACGAACATGAGTACAAAATCCGGACTCTCCATTTCATAAAGGTCCTCGTACTTCTTGGCAGATAGTTGGTCCACATGCCTTCTTAAAGAATTGATATGATCTTTAAGATATTTGTCCTTAAGGTCATCCTCCGCGTTTACATATCGTTCATAGTCCGTTAGGGAAACCTTGGAATCCACGATCATCTTTTTACCGTCTGGCAGGTTTATGATAACATCGGGCAGTACTCTACTTCCGTCTTCGCGGGTAAAGCTTTGTTGCACCGTATATTCCCGATCTTTTTCCAGACCCGATTTTTCAAGCACGCGTTCCAATACCAATTCGCCCCAATTGCCCTGCATCTTACTGTCGCCTTTTAGGGCTTTGGTCAAATTTTCGGCTTCTTGGGTTATTTTAAGATTTTGCGTTTGAAGATTGGCCAATTGTTCCTTTAAGGCAGAATGCATGCCCACACTTTCTTTTTGGCTGTCCTCTACCTTTTTTTCAAAAAGAATTATTTTTTCCTGTAAGGGGGTCAATATATTTTTAATGTTCTCCCTGTTCTGTTCGGTGAATTTGGTGCTCTTTTCATCCAATATCTTATTGGCCAAATTCTCGAACTCCTTGGTGAATTTTTCTTGTAATTTTTCTACTTCCCCTTTTTGTTCCCTGTTTTTTAGGTCTAAATTCTCCATTTCCGCCTGATAACGGACTATTTTATTGCCCAATTGTTCCTTTTCGGATTGTAATTGCGCTTTGTATTCCTCTGCATCCAATAATTTCTGTTCCAGGACGCCGAGGTTGGTTCTCAATTGCTGTTCCCGCTCCAAAAGGGCACTTTGGCTGGATTTTGTTTTTAGATTTTGGATATAATTCCCTAGAAAATATCCAATGGCAAGGCCTACTAGGGCAAGGACTGCATATACTAGCAATTCATTCATTTAATTATGGATCTTTGCCGTAAAGATAGTGGATTGTGTTAAAAAAAGTGATATTGACTTTTATTACTTATTAACTCTAAAAGAACCTGTTTGGGCATCGAAAGTAATGGTGTCTTTTGGGAACAGATTTTCAAAACTTTTCTGTTGTATCAATTCACAGGGTGATCCAAAGCTGCTCTGGTTTTTTTTCAAAATCAACATTTTGTCGCACAACTGAATTGCAATTTCGATTTCATGGGTAGTAAAGAGAATGGTCTTTTTGGTTGTATGGGCAATCGATTTGAGCAATTTCAATATTTGTACCTTATGGTAGAGATCCAAATGTGTTGTAGGCTCATCCAGTAAAATTAGCTGGGTATCCTGTGCTATGGCCCTGGCAATCATTACACGCTGCAATTGTCCATCACTAAGTTCGTAACACTTTTTGGACTTTAATTCTGACATCTGGACCATGTCCAATGCCAAGGAGATCTTTTCCTTATCATCCTCAGTAAGGGTCCCTATCCAATTGGTGTATGGTTGCCGTCCTAAACTGATGAGCTCCTGCACCGTTAAATTTTTGGAAGCAATGGGTTCTGTTAAAACAATACTTATTTCGGCAGCCAGTTCGGCTATGGTATGTTGTTCCAAAGGCAGCTTGTTCAAAGTGATACTACCGGATAATTTGGGCTGTACATTGCCGAGGGTACGCAATAAGGTAGATTTTCCTATACCGTTAACACCAACAATGGCCGCAAGTTCGCCTTTGGCTAAGGAAAAATTGATATCCTTGGCAATGCAGGACTGTTGCTTCCTATTGGAATAGCCAATGCTTAGGTTTTCCGTTTTTAGGGCGATATGGGGAGTATTGGTATCTATCTGAAGTGAATTTATTGTTGCTAAGGTATTGGTTTTTGCCGTTTTTTTATCTTTTTATACTTAACTTATCCATAGAAGTTGCCTTACTTTCGCCCGAAATTAAGCATAAGTTAAAAAATCATTTTCCTTCTCCTTAATAGCAGCCAAATAACCACAGGTGCTCCAATGATGGATGTTATGGCGTTAATGGGTAAGACACTGGCCGAACTGGGAAGTTGGGCAATGGCATCGCATATGAGCATTAAAATAGCACCATAAATCAATACTGCCGGGACCAAAACTTTATGATCGGTGGTGTTGAAAATTTGTCGGGTCAAATGTGGTACTGCCAGACCTATAAAGGCAATGGGTCCGGCAAAAGCCGTTACACCACCTGCCAATAGTCCCGTGGCAACAATAATGGAAAATCTGGATCGCTTCATATTTACGCCCAGACTTTTGGCATAACTTTCTCCCAATAAGAGGGCGTTCAAAGGTTTTATGGAAAAAATACTGATCAAAATCCCGATCGCTATTATCATTAACAACAACAAAAGTTGGTTCCAGGATAAATTCCCGATACTTCCAAAGGACCAATATACATATTGCTGTAATTTTTCGGCCGTGGAAAAATAAGACAGTACGCTCACCACTGCGGTGGTAATACTTCCGAACATTAGGCCTATAATAAGAAGGGCCATGGTGTCCTTTATCTTGGCAGCTACTACCATAACGGCCAATAGCACCAGAAAGCTCCCAATACTGGAGGCCAATGCCAAGGAAATATCATTTACCATTCCGAAGGCAAAAATACCGGAGAATATGGAGGACCCTAGAATTAACAGGGCAGCACCTAAACTTGCGCCGGCGCTTATGCCCAAGACAAATGGGCCGGCCAAGGGGTTTCTAAATAAGGTCTGCATCAATAAACCACTTAAGGCCAAACCACTACCAACTAATATGGCGGTAAAGGCTTTGGGAATTCGATAGTTCCATATAATATAGCTCCAAGAATCTACTTGGGTGGTCCTTCCGATTATAGCCTTCCACGTATCCTGTAAGGGAATGGACACAGAGCCTAAGCTAATGTTCACTATAAAACAAACCAACATTACCATCAGGAGAAGGATAAAACGGGTTCTATATTTTTTTAATTGAATCACTTAATCCAAGGGTTTAAAAAAGGTCGGCATATAGTTGGGAAGCAGCTCGGGATGAAAAATTTGGATAAGGTCTTTTAACACCAAATCCGGTCTATTCGGTGCCAGTTCAAAATACAGCAACCCCCCAGTTTCCCCTTGTGAATTGGCATAGGTATAAACCTTTTTATCCCTGAAAGCGGAAAACTGGGCATAATGTCTGTTGGCTTCGCTTAGTTCCGAATAACTGCCAAATTGTGAGGGTGAAATCCAGAAATCGGCATCATGGGCACGCTCAATTACACTTTCCAAACTTAGGGAAAGGCTTCCATTTGAAGCTGTATCCTTCCATAAATATTCCGCATTTGCATCTTCTATAAAATTAGAGGCCCAACTTTTTCCACCTGGCAGGTACCAGATATCCTTATAAAGGGCTCCGCTAAGAACCCTAGGTCTCTTATGCGCCTTTTTTGCCAGCGCCTTTGCGTTATTGTAATTGCCTGCAATGGTACGGAATATACTATCGGCCATTTCCTCTTTTTGGAAAAATGGGGCAAAAAACTTTATCCATTCCGCCTTTCCCAAAGGTGTTTGCTCTGTCCAATCCCCATTGTACACTACCGGAATATTGGATCGTTGAATAGTTTCGTAGGCCTTGTTTTCGTGGTTAATGCTAAATCCGACCACTAATTCGGGATTTAGGGAGATTACCATTTCTGAATTTAAGGATTCATTGTTGCCCAATTCCTGCACCAATCCATCATTTATTCGTGTTCTGGTCTTTGGGGAGGATACGTACTCTGTGTCTGGAAATCCTATTAATTTATCAGCCTCTCCCAGTGCTTCCAATGCGGGGATATGGGTGGTAGAGGTTACTACTATATTTTGGACGGGCACCCCAATTATGGCATCGTACTCATCCCTATTCAATGTTATAGTCGACAATTTATTTTTAGGCACCAAGGCATAGGTAAAACTGGTTTCCGATTCTGGCCAAGGTGAGGATACTTTAACAATGGTTACATTGGGCGATGTCCTCTTAATGGTAAAACCCTGGGCATATTCTATGTTTATGGGCTGCGATAAAACGGAACTGGAAACAGTTTCCTTTTTATGCTGTTTGCAAGAACAAATACATAGAAGGAATAGAAATAGTAGGGCTTTGTTCAAGAGGCTAAAAGTTAGTTTAAGAATTCAAAAGTAGCATTAATTTCTTGAATCAGAATTTCTAAAAGACTAACATTGGTCATAAATTATTGCGACCAGAGTATTTATTTTTGGGCAAACCAAAAAATTATGAGAGGAGAGTCCAACACCTTAATATATATTATTGCCACGGTCATAGTCTTACATTTTATTATTGGTTTTATCTGGTTGGCCTATAAACTAAATAGAAAAAAGGACAGTGATACTTCCAAAAAAAAGTAGTAGTTTCGCTGCGAATTTTGGTTTCTATTCCCTAATGTTTTGGGGATAGGATTAAAAGGGAATTCGGTGAAACTCCGAAACTGTTCCCGCAACTGTGAGCTTAATCCATGTTTATTGGATGGCTATCATTTCTTCTAATACCACTGCCCTAAATTCTGGGGTGGGAAGGTAAATGATAGTACGCAAGTCAGGAGACCTGCCATATTCAGCACAAAATAGAATAGATCTTCGGGCAAAGGATCTTCTTGAATATGGAAAAAAAGCAAATATTTTTATTTTTTATTGGACTATTGGCCTTTGTTCAAGTTTTTGGGCAGAGAGATGGCGTTATTGTTTTGGACGAGGTTATTTTGAGCGACGCCAAACTGCTTCATTTTTCAAAAGGAACAAAAGTTAGGGTAGTCAATGACTCTGTTCAACAAAAAAGTGGCACATCACTAACCGATCTATTACGGTATAATTCCGCTATATATTTTAAAGAAAATGGTTATGGAATGGTCTCTTCGGCTTCATTTCGTGGCACCAATGCCCAGCAAACTGCTGTAGTATGGAACGGGATTAATATAAATTCCCAACTTACCGGTCAGACAGATTTCAATACTTTAATTCCAGCTAATTATGGGGATGTAGTGGTGAGAAGTGGCGGGGGCTCCGTGCAATATGGGAGTGGTGCAGTTGGAGGAACAATTCTGTTAAACGATAGCTTCAGGTTTAATGACAGCTGGAAAAATAGTTTACAGACAAGTTATGGTAGTTTCAATACTAGCAAACTAGCTTTTAATACTTCCCTTGGTACAGAAAAAACCTCTTTTCATATCGGAATCAACCACATAGCTTCGGATAACGATTATAAGTACCTGGGAACAGACGGCAGAAACGAGAATGGTGCTTATGATCAACTTAATTTAAATGCCAATGTTGGTTTTATTTTGTCCGATCAACAAATCTTAAAATTGTACCAAAATACCTTTAAGGGGGACAGGAATTTTTCTGGTACCTTGACGGCTACGGCCGATGAAAATTACAGGGATTTAAACAACAGGTCGCTCATAGAGCTGAGCAGCTTTAACGAACGGAAGATTGCACGTTTAAAAGTGGGGCATTTGTATGAACGTTATCGTTATTTCCCAAATAAGCAAAGGGACGAGTTTAGTTTTGGGCAAGCCAACACCCTCCTTGCCAACTACGATTACAAATATCAATTGGACAAAATTACCCTGAACGGAATCATTGATTTTTCATCTATTTGGGCCAAAGGCACTTCTATTGACAATGCCCAAAGAAATTTTGTTTCCGGTACTTTTCTGTTTTCCCATGAACTCTCTGATAAATTGAATTATGGTGTAAACTTGAGACAGGAAGTGGTGAGCGATTATCAAAACCCCTTTCTTTTTTCATTGAATGGCAGTTATAGGACAGCCAAAAATTACACTATAAATTTGAACGCATCCAAAAACCATAGGGTTCCTACATTTAATGACCTTTACTGGTCTGGGGCAGGAGCCAGGGGTAATTTGGAAGTTTTGCCGGAGACCTCTTGGCAAGTGGAACTTGGGCAGACGCTTGAAGTTAAAAGCCTAGCACTTTCGTTAAATGCCTATTGCATAACGACCGATAATTTAATTCAATGGCGACCCAATGCACAAGGAGTGTGGATGGCGATGAATGTTCAGGATGTTTCCCAGTACGGTCTGGAAATGGGTTTTGACTGGAAAAGGGAATGGGGAAACCAAGAATTGGTTTGGGAAAGTGAATATGCCTATACCAAATCAATCGATAATGCAACCAGAAATCAACTACTCTATGTCCCTGAGCATATGTTGAGTTCTAATTTGGCCTATCAATATAAGAAGTTGGTTGCCTTTTATCAATTTTTATACAATGGATCGGTCTATACAACTACCGACAATAGCGACAGTGTGCCCTCTTATATAGTTGGAAACATAGGACTGGATTACCATTGGCCGGACATTTCCGGAATCAAATTTATTTTAGGTTTAAAAGTGAACAACTTGTTTAATAAAAATTATCAGAACGTGGCCTATAGGCCCATGCCCAATAGAAATTTTCAACTACAATTAATTACTAAATTTTAAAACAGTTTAAACATATGAAGAGTAGAAATGTTTTTTTATCCCTATTGACTATAGGCCTTACCTGGTCATGTTCCAACGATGATGAGCAGGATCAAGAGCCTTTGGGTGATTACGCAAATGGAATATTGGTTTCCAATGAAGGTCCCTTTAGCAATGGCACGGGAACGATCACATTTATTTCCGATGATCTATCCGTAGTAAATAACGGAATTTATAAAATGACGAATGATGAAGATCTTGGAAATGTTGTACAGTCGATAGGATTTACAGAGGATGAGGCGTTTATAGTAGCCAATGTCTCCAACAAGATAAATGTAGTAAATAGATTTACTTTTGAAAAAATAGCAAGCATTACCGACGGATTGAACAACCCGAGGTATTTTATTGAAGCCAACGGCAAGGGGTATGTTACCAACTGGGGTGATGCTGCAGATGAAACAGATGATTTTGTAGCCATTATCAATCTTCAGAATTATACGGTGGAAGGCACCATATCTGTGGCTTTGGGCCCTGAAGCCATTTTGGCCAAGGACAATACAGTTTATGTAGCCCATCAGGGTGCTTGGGGGCAGAACAATAAGGTTTCGGTTATCAATACTGCTACCAATGAGGTAATAAAAACGCTTGCGGTAGGGGATGCACCCAATTCTATGCAATTGGATGCCTCTGGCAACTTATGGGTACTGGCTTCAGGTAAACCAGCCTATACGGAAGATGAAACGGCAGGGGTACTGTCAAAGATCAATACGGTTACCAATGAGGTGGACAACAATATCCAGTTTGAAACAACCCAGCATCCCAGTGGTTTAAATTTGGACGGAGGTGTTTTGTACTATCATTTGGGAGATACCGTATTTGAACAGAGTTTGTCGTCAACCACCTTGGGTTTGGAAACTGTTTTGGAAGGCGTTAGTTTTTATACCATGGTGGTAAATAATGGTAGGTTGTATGGTACAGATGCAGGCGATTATGCCAGTAACGGAATGCTTACTGTTTATGATCTAAACACCAAAATGGCTATAGAAGCTATAACAGTGGGGATTATTCCTGGTGGAATTTACTTTAATTAGGTTATTGGTCCATAAGGTTGGGTATTCTTTGGTTAGGGAATTCCTGAAAGTTATTTGACCAATAACGAAGGCATAATAAAACCCCTCTTTTACATGGCAAGGACCAAGTAGAAGAGGGGTTTTTGATTTATAGCCCGTGGGGTATTAATCTATAGGCAAAGCTTATTGAAAAGTAATATCAATAGGTTTGTCCAGATACATATTATCTTTAATAGCCGTAAACATTTTGGAGTTGGATACTTCATTTACTGGCATTTTTACACTAAAGTCCTTTTTGGCACTTACTCCGGTAATTTCTTGGATTGCCCTTGCAAAAAGTGGTTCGTTTACATCCCCTAATGTTCCTAGATCAGCAAGATCTTCCGCTAATACAACATCGGGAGCCAAGCCAGAGGTATAGTCGTAAAAACCGTCCGAATTTTCATTTCTCCCCATAAGAGGCTGCATGGCCCATCTATTACTGGGGTTTATCTTATTTTCCCTGTCGGACCTGTAGATATAATCATTGTCTTCGTCATCTACCATGGTAACGGAAAATTCGTTCTTGCCCCTGGTAGTTTCGCCAATATGAAAAACATTGACATAAGGTGCCAGTCCGTTCATGACCAATTCACTGGCCGATGCGGAGCTTCCTGTCGCCAGAACATATACTTTGCTAAGGTTTAGACTGTTTAATGCAGATCCGGAGTCTGTTTTATTTGCAAAATAATCTTCCAATTGCTCTTTATTCAGCATGGATTGTATTTTATCGTTCCATCTTTGTCTTACATATAATTCGCTGGTTTTGGTGCCATATACCATACTGGCCAATAATCTGGAACTGTTTACCGAACCTCCAGGGTTGTAACGAAGATCAAGCACCAATTCCGTTGCCCCTGCTGTTTTAAACTGTCCGAAGACTGTATTTAGTTGTTCATTATAGTCACTTGTAAAACCGTTGTACATTAGATAGGCAATTTTGGTTCCGTTGACCTCTACGGTCTTCGCTACCAATATTGGGTTTTCTTGCAATCCTTCGGCTTTTGTCAATGTTACTTCCCTGTCATTATCAGTTACTACAGTACCAGAAATATCTGCCATACCAAGGGTATAGGTATCTGAATTTCCAAAAAGTAGGCTTATATAATTGGCATCGGTCAGTTGAACCCCGTTCACTCTAGTGAAAATATCCCCTCTGGCTATATCTTTGGTAGATGCATTGGAGTTTGGAATTATATATCGTACGTATCCAAAAAGATCGGTACTGCCCTCATTTCGTGCCAGGCCAAACTCAAGTCCATTACTTTTTGAAACACCACTTAAGGAATTAACTAGTGTTTCGTAATCGTCCTCAACAAAACTGAACCGATCAATAGCGGAACTACTACCAACTACCTTAGTGTGTTTGTAACAAGTTTGGTAGAAGAACTCCTCAGGGTCGGTATGGGATTCAAGATAAGCAATATAGTCGTCATTGTTGGCAAATCTGTTATCTCCTAAATTAGGGGCGTCTGCCTGCCAAAAATACCATTGATTAAGGCCTTGCCACATAAAGTTCTGCACAGTAGACTCCTTTGGGTAAACGAAAGCGTCATCATCTTTGTCCGAACAAGAAAGAACAAAGGCAATTAAAAGTAGGCCTAGGAATTTTTTCATAATGTAATTGTCTTATTAATTTTGTCGCACATTATATATTAAAGAGCCCATATTAATCCTTGTAGGCTTTAGCAGCACCTTAAATAGAGCGCTGGTTACTGTTTAACTGTCAAGTTTAAGGGTTTTTTGATATCCATAAACATATTATCCTTAATCTTTGTGAACATTTTGGAACTACTTACCAATTTTACCGGCATATCCACCGTAAAATCCATTTTTGCGGTAGTTCCTGTAATCTCAGCAATGGCCTTAGCCAACAGGGGTTCATTCATATTGCCCAATACTCCTAAATTGGATAGATTTTCACTCAACGAAATATCAGGTGTAAGTCCGTCCGTATACTCGGAAAAGCCATTGGCGTTTTCATTTCGGCCTATCAATGGCTGAATGGCCCAATGATTATCAGGGTTAATATTATCCTCTCTATCTGGATCGTAAACATTGCCATTATCCAAATCGTCTACAAAGGTAACCGAAAATTCATTCTTCCCTGTTGTTGTGGTCCCAATATGTATTACATTTATGTACGGGTCCAAGCCGTTCATGACCAACTCACTTGCCGATGCGCTACTGCCTGTCGCAATGATATACACCTTGCTTAGGCCTAACGTATTTATAGGAGTATTGTTGTCCGTTACGTCGGCAAAATACTCAATGAGGTCGGCCTCCTTAAACTCCGATTGCAGCTTTGTATTATACCTTGCCTTCAGGAAAACATTATTGGTATAGGTGCCATAAATCATGCTGGATAATAATCGGGCCGAATTGACCGATCCACCTGGATTATACCTTAGGTCCAGCACTAGATCCGTAACACCGGCCGACTTGAACTCGCCAAAGGCATCATTCAATTGTTCATCAAATTCGTTGGTAAAGCCATTGTACATTAAATAGCCTATTTTTTTTCCTCCAGTTTCCAATACCTTGTTGATAAAGATCGGATTTTCGGTCAAGTTGGCCTCTTTTGTTAAAATAACTTCCTTATCTGTATTGGAAATAACATTATTGGAGATTTCTGCCATATTTAATGTGTAGATGTCGCTATCACCAAATAACAGGTCTATATAGTTATCCAAATTAAGGGAAGTGCCATTTACACCGGTAAAAATATCCCCTCTTTGGATATCTTTGGTAGAGGCATTGGAATTAGGCACAATGTAACGTACATATCCATAAACATCATCACTATCAACAAATAGGCTCAAACCGAATTCCAAGCCATTACTCTTGGATATACCTGCGAATGATTGCGTCAATTCCTTATAATCATCGGAATAAAAACTAAATCGGTCTTCCGTGTAAAGTAGTTTTTCGTCAAAAAATGTTCCAGGGTCTTCCTCGGTTTCCAAATATGACACGTAATCGTCATTGGAATCAAAACGGTAATCTCCCAAGTCAGCTACATCACTTTGCCAAAAATAATAGGTATTCATGGTCTGCCACATAAAGTTTTGGACTGTTACATCTATTTCTGCTTCCGGGCCAGTAACATTTTCTTCTATTTCCTCGGCAAACTGGGTGTCATTATTCTTGTTGCAACTGGTGAGGAACAAACTCAATCCTAAAAAAAACAATAAATACTTCTTCATAATTATAAAATAATTGCCAAAACATAACGAGTAGTGGCTAACAAATATCATTCCATTAAAAAAGTATGAATCAGTTTTGGGGAACGATTTATTTATATACGGTAATAATGCCAATTTGGTTTCCGTTGCGCTAATTTACTTACATTGTAACGAATTGGAAATTAATTGTAACAAAATTCGATGTATGTCGTCTTCCTATTGTAAGCCTGTTATTTAGGATTATAAACAACTAAACCAAAATGCAACAAACGGAGTTTTTAAATGTGGTATTGCCATTTAAGGATAAACTGTATAGACTGGCAAAACGTTTATTGGTCTCTACAGAAGAAGCTGAAGATGCCACACAAGAAATCTTAATGAAGCTATGGTCCAAGAACAATATGATGGAGGACTATAATAATGTGGAAGCCTATGCCATGATGATGACCAAGAATTTTTGCTTGGACCGACTTAAATCCAAACAGGCCGGAAACTTAAAATTGGTTCACAGTAATTACAAGGATGAAAACGTTTCACTACAAAATCAGGTGGAAGTTAGTGATAGTCTAAGTTGGATAGAAAGAATCATGGAGGATTTGCCGGAACAGCAAAAAATGGTCTTACAGTTAAGGGATGTGGAACAGTATGAATTTGAGGAAATAGCAGAACTTTTGGGTATGAGTGCTACCGCGGTTAGAGTAGCTTTATCCAGAGCGCGAAAAACAGTGAGGGAAAAATTAGTTCAAAAGCACAATTATGGAATTAAGTAACATAGAAAAATTATTGGAAAGGTATTTTGAGGCAACTGCTACGGTTGCCGAAGAAGAAATGTTGAGGGAATATTTTACAAAGGAAGATGTTCCTTTACACTTAAAAGAATATACCCCAATGTTTCAGTATTTTTCCATAGCCAGAGAAGAAAAGTTTACCAGACAAGTTCCACTAAAACCTAGAAAAAAAAGTTATTTAAAGTGGATTTCCGTTGCAGCAGTGGGCATTTTGATATTTGGTATATATTTTGGAAGAAGTTATCAAGAACAACGTGAAGCGGAATACGCCTATCAGGAAACTAAAAAGGCATTAAGCCTTTTGGCGACCAATCTTGGTAAGGGGACCGAGAAAGTAGCTTATTTAAGGGAGTTTGAAGAAACAAAACAAAAAATTTACAACAAAAATTAAATTAAAAAAGATGAAGAAGAATATAATAATAGTATTAGTGGCCGTGTTGCCCTTTATTGGGTTTTCACAATCTATGTTCGATAAATTTGAAGATTTGGACAATGTAAGTGCCGTTGTGGTCAATGAAAGCATGTTTAAATTATTGAGCAAGATAAACGTTGAGGTCGATGACAAAGAGGCTCAGGATTTTATGGATATAGCCCAAAACCTAAAAAATTTAAAGGTTTTTATTACTGAGGATAAAAAGATTTCCTCGGACATGCAGATTACCATGGAGAAGTATTTGAAATCCTCATCATTACAGGAACTTATGAGGGTTAAGGATAAGGATGCCAACGTAAAGTTTTACATCAAGAGCGGGAAGGATGAAGACCATGTAAGCGAATTACTCATGTTTGTTACCGGTATTACTAATGGGAATGTGGAAATCAATGACAGGAAATTTGAAACAGTATTGCTTTCGCTGACCGGGGATATAGATCTAAACAAGATTGGATCGTTGACTCAAAAGATGAATTTGCCGTCCGAGCTAAATAAGGCAGGTAAGAACAAATAATATCAGGTTAGGGTAGTGTCCAACTAAAAAGACCATTACCCTCGTTGATCAAAACTTAATAACAAAGGAAATGAAAACAACTACTGGGAAATTGGCTTGGGCCATATTGTTGATCTTTGCAATTTCTGCTTGTTCGTCAACACAAAGTATACAGGAATATTATGTGGACAATGCGGATAATCCCAATTTTTTATCGGTAGATCTGCCTGTAAGTCTATTGAACATGGAGAAGGCAGATTTAACTGAAGACCAAAGGGAAGCAATTGGGTCATTAAAAAAAATAAATATCCTGGCGTTTAAAATAACCGAGGATAACCTTATGGAGTTTCAAAAGGAAAAAGCGAATATATCGGCCATCTTAAAAAACGGCAAATTCACAGAGCTGATGAAAATGAATACCAGATTCGGCAAAGCATCGGTAAGATATTTGGGTGATGATGACGCCATTGATGAGGTTATCATTTATGGTGATAGTGAGGATAAGGGTCTTATGCTGGTCCGGGTTTTGGGCAAAAATATGAACCCAGCCAAATTGGTTCAGTTTATGAACGCTTTGGAGAAATCAGATTATAAGGGAGAGGGCTTGGGCAAAATCGGAAATTTTTTGAAAAGTTAAATAAGGAATCAGACAATTCAATGTTATTCAAGTTTTAAAGCTCTGTGTAGCCAAACGGCAACTCAGAGCTTTTCTATTATCATTTTTTTAGGATTGGCAATGTAATATCGGATTATAAGTACTTCCTTGGTATTAAAAAAAAAGACATGGCAAGCTCTTGATTTATAGGCTTATAGATTCCTTTTTGGCAAGTCTTGGGAAAGTAGTTTCTAGAGTTTTTTTATTTTCTATATTAGTACTTATAAAAAACACTAACTATATATTATAATGGAAAAAGCAGAAGAATGGCTTAATTATGGAATAGAATTGGCAAAGGAGTTCGGACCTAAGGTACTAACGGCTTTGCTGATTTTTATTATTGGATTATGGGTTATTAAAAGGATCATTGGAGGCACAAGAAAGGTTATGTACAGCAGTAAATACGATGAATCCCTACAACGTTTTTTACTTAGTTTGGTATCATGGATCCTTAAAATATTTTTGATCCTAGTGGTTATTGGGCAGTTAGGGATAAATATTACCACCTTCGCCGCGGTAATCGCAGCTGCTGGTTTGGCTGTTGGCCTAGCATTGCAGGGTTCATTGTCCAACTTCGCAGGCGGGGTTTTGATCATGATTTTTAAGCCCTACAAAATTGGAGATTTAATAGAGGCACAGGGAGTATTGGGTAACGTAAAGGAAATTGAAATTTTCACTACAAAACTTATAACACCTCAAAATAAGCTGGCCATTGTGCCCAATGGTGCCATGGCCAATGGCAATATTATAAACTATACCGCTGAAGGTAAGATGAGAGTGGACACTACCATTGGAATTGGATATAGCGAGGATATTAAGAAGGCCAAAGAAGTATTATTGGCGGTATTGGAGTCCAATCCAAAGGTATTGAAAGACCCTGCGCCATCGGTTAACGTATCGGAGTTGGCGGATAGCTCAGTAAATTTTGCCGTACGCCCCTTTTGTGTTCCGGCAGATTATTGGTCGGTATATTTTGAGACATTGGAAAATTGCAAGTTAGCACTGGATAAGGCAGGTATCGAGATACCATATCCACATCAGGTGGAGATACAAAAGAAGGGGTAAGCGTTGATCCTTTGTGGTAGCAATAAAAAAAGTAATCCAGAGTATCGATATGGTACTCTGGATTGCTTTAAATTTAATTCAAAGATGTTGTTTTAACCTTTTGTAAGGGTTATTAACATTGATATTATTTAAATACCCGTATAATTACTTGGGGTAATTTGTTTCAATTCAGTTTTTATTTCTTCAGTTGTTTCCAAGGTGTCGATAAAATTGGAAATGGACCGCTGTGTAATCTTCTCATTGGTCCGTGTTAATCCTTTCAATGCTTCATAAGGATTGGGATAAGCTTCACGCCTTAAAATGGTCTGAATAGCTTCAGCTACTACGGCCCAATTATTTTCTAGGTCCTGTTCAAACTTCTCCTTATTCAACAATAGTTTATTCAACCCCTTTAATGTGGATTGAAAGGCTATAAGTGTATGGCCAAAAGGCACACCAACGTTTCTAAGCACCGTACTATCTGTTAAATCCCTCTGCAACCTGGAAATAGGAAGTTTGGCTGATAAATGTTCGAAAATGGCGTTGGCAATTCCCAAATTCCCTTCGGAGTTTTCAAAATCGATTGGGTTTACCTTATGGGGCATGGCGGAAGATCCCACTTCGCCAGCTTTTATTTTCTGTTTAAAATAGTCCATGGAAACATAGGTCCAAAAATCCCTGTCCAAATCTATTATAATAGTATTGATTCTCTTTAGGCAGTCGAACAAGGCGGCCATGTGGTCGTAATGTTCAATCTGGGTAGTGGGGAAGGAATGGTGTAGACCAAGCTTCTCCTGAACAAATTTTTGACCAAAATCCCTCCAATCAATTTGAGGATAGGCCACCTTGTGGGCATTATAGTTCCCTGTTGCGCCACCAAATTTGGCTGCACTTGGTATGTCGTTAAGCAAATTGAACTGTTCTTCCAAACGAACCGCAAATACCTCGATCTCTTTTCCTAACCGGGTTGGGGATGCTGGCTGACCGTGAGTTCTTGCCAACATGGGTACAGCTTCCCATTCCTTGGTCAAAGCCGTTAACTTGTTCAATACCTCCAAATATTGGGGTACGTAAACCTCGTTCATGGCCTCTTTAATAGACAGGGGAATAGCCGTGTTGTTTATATCTTGAGAGGTAAGTCCAAAATGGATAAATTCCTTATGCGCCTCCAGACCTAATTTGTCGAACTCCTTTTTTATAAAATATTCAACAGCCTTGACATCATGGTTGGTTACCTTTTCAATTTCCTTAATAGCCATGGCGTCCTCCGAGTCAAAATCAATGTAGATTTTTCTCAAATCATTAAATTTTGGATTGTCAAAATTTGAAAGCTGAGGAAGTGGAATTTCGCATAGTGCTATAAAATATTCAATTTCTACGCGCACCCTATATTTTATAAGGGCCTCTTCAGAAAAATATAAGGCAAGGGAATCTATTTTGTTTCTGTATCTGCCATCAATAGGGGATATGGCGTTTAATTTGTTTAATGACATCTTATGCTATTTGATTGATTTTGGAAAAGCGCAAAGGTAGCTATAAGTTAAAGAGTTTAAAAGTGAAGTGGAATATTGTTCCATTATTTGTACAAAAGCCGTTACCTACCTTAGCTTTGCCAAGGTCATCCTTGCCCTAGCTTTGTAAGCTGCACTCCCATTTTGATAGTTCTGTTCCAATATTATTCGCAATTCCGGATGAATCCAATTGAACTTACTGCCCAATAACAAAAGGCTGGTCATAGAATATGCTTGAGCCGCCACTTTATGGTCTCCTATAAGCCAATCGAAACAGGCGGAGGTTATACTTTCCAGGTGTTTTTCGCTCAGAGTATCACGGGTTTCCTGGTCCTTGAATTGAAAGTATGACTTCATTAAGATCTCACATATTTTTGCCATGGGTCTTACTGCCGAATCCAAATGTACCGAACCAATATTATGGACAAAAATATCCATACACGGAAAGAGGTAGGTTAAATGTTCTTTGGAAGAAAATTCCAAAACCCAACATGCTTTACAGGAAACAGGGTCATCTACTTGAAAAGCAATTTCCATTAGGGTTGCAATACAGGACGGATTGTTTAGTATAAGGTTGGACATTTCCATTCTTTTGGTCCTGGAATGGTCAATGTAGTTAAGGGTGTTATAGAGTTCTGAGTAGGTCACGGATACACCTAAAATTTAATTTTGTTTTTGGATTGTAAGCATGGTATTGTTTTATACAGCTGTTGGTATTCTAAAAAATAAATATAAAAAGAACTTTAAACTTTCGGCTAAACGGGCCAAGTTTTATAGTCTTATATACATTGGACAACCAAATTTAGGATTCTCTTTCAATTAACTCCGAAACCAATTGGGATACCCCGTTTACGGCACTCGCTTGTATTATATTGAGTCCGTTAAAATCCGTTTTACTTATATTAGGTTTGGGGTCTACAAAGTAAATTGGCGTATCCTGGGGTACATAGTGTATTAAACTTGCTGCTGGATAAACTTGCATCGAGGTGCCAATTACGATTAAAATATGGGCTGTTTGGGTGATATTTGCTGCTTTTGCCAACAATGGAACTTCCTCACCAAACCACACAATATGGGGGCGCAATTGTTTTCCATCTTCCGAAAGGTCGCCTATTTTAATGTCGGTTTTCCAGTCAATTATTTTGTTGGGATTATGACTGCACCTTGCCTTTAATAACTCCCCGTGCAGATGGATTACCTTGGAGCTACCTGCCCGTTCGTGAAGGTCATCCACATTTTGGGTAATAATGCTAACGTCAAAATGGTCCTCTAAGCGCACCAAAGCTTTATGGGCCAAATTGGGGAAGACTTTGAACAATTGTCTTCTTCTCTCGTTGTAAAAATTGAGTACCAAATCGGGATTCCTCTGGAAACCTTGCGGTGTGGCCACTTCCATGACATCATGACCTTCCCACAATCCATCCGAATCCCTAAAAGTGTTAATTCCACTTTCCGCACTGACTCCTGCGCCGGTTAAAACTACTATTTTTTTCATTGTGATAGAATATCGTAATATTTGTAAAATTAATCGTTTTCTTTTTTAATACCTTAGGATTATGGTCGATCTCAAGTTGCTTGATTATTTGGAAGGTTTTATAACCACGGAAAGGAAAGCCCGATTCTTGGATATTCTGGAAGAACGGACAAATTACATAACAGTTGCTATAGAGGATGTTTACCAAATGCACAACACCAGCGCTGTGGTAAGAAGCTGCGATGTCTTTGGGGTACAACAGGCCCACCTTATAGAAAGCAAGTTTGGCAAGCGACTGGACAAGGATATTGCCATGGGAGCCCAGCAATGGGTGGATATAAAAAGATACAATACCACGACGTATTGTATTGACACTTTGAGGCGACAAGGGTATAAAATTGTGGCCACAACCCCTCATGGAAATAATTGCTCCCTAACTAGTTTTAAGTTTGATGGTAAGACAGCGCTATTTTTTGGAACGGAGCGGGACGGTTTAAGTAAAGAGGTGTTGGAAAACGCAGATTCTTTCCTGAAAATACCTATGGTCGGGTTTACTGAAAGTTTAAATATTTCCGTTTCAGCCGCAATAATCTTGCATACCTTAACGTGCCAATTACGCAAAGAGAATATAAATTGGAGGTTGACCGAAAATGAGAAACTGGAAAAAAGATTGGATTGGACCAAGAAATCTGTACGGAGTTTGAATGATGTTTTGGCCAGATTTCATGGAACAAAATGATATTTTTAGTATATTTAGTACAGGACTAACCAACACCTAAAAGCTCATGGCCATATTACTTTATATAATTATAGGGATTATTATATTGATTGCCGTTCTGGCCTTAATAGCTCCCAAAAGTTATGATGTTTCCCGATCCATAGAAATTTCCAAACCAAAGGCTGAAGTCTTTGATAATATAAGATATTTAAAGAAACAGCAGGAGTGGTCTCCTTGGGCCATAAAAGACCCTAACATGGAAAAGAAATTCACAGGTGTTGATGGCGAGGTGGGGGCCATAAGTTATTGGAACGGCAACAAGGATGTGGGTGAGGGTGAGCAGGAAATAACAAAGATAGTTGAAGGTAAAAGAGTTGAAGGGGAACTTCGGTTCATGAAGCCTTTTAAGTCAACCTCCGATAGCTATTTGGATCTCGTGGAACTGGGAAATGGAAAAACGAAGGTTACCTGGGGATTTAAGGGAGAGAGTAAGTTTCCAATGACTATCATGATGTTGTTTATGAACATGGATAAAGCCGTTGGTAAGGATTTTGAGGAGGGACTGCTAAATTTAAAATCGATACTGGAAAAATAACTAGGCACGAAAGTAATATGGTTAGTTCCAAATTTCAATGACCAACTTGGAACAGACAGTTATTGTGTTTTTTTTATAAATATTTGTCCCATGAGTTGAAGAGTGTGGAGTTCACCGGGGCATTATTTTGCAGTTTGCGAAGAGATAGGTGAGGGACATTGGTATATGCCTGTGGTAAAGCTAATGGAAGGCAACAGGATAGCGCTTCATTCACAAAATTAGCCACTAGATGTAGAAAATGCTGGCTTCAGCCCTCGCTCCAAAGCGTATTGGATAAACAGTAGTTCCAACTCCCTTGGAAACGTACATTTTTGAAATTTCATTGTTGTACCAGCCTTTAACATAATTTCCGCTTCCGTAGGGCGTAAAAAAGGGCTTTCCAAAAAATGTAATCTGCCCTCCGTGCGTATGCCCGGATAATATCAGGTTGGGTTTTATATTTAGAGTTGCGCTTATTTGGTCAATTTTTTCCCTGTAGACAGGACAATGATTGAGTATGACTGTAGTTAAGGATAAATCGATATTTTGGGCAGATTTAGTAAAGTCTGGGTACCCACAAACAAAATCATCAATACCCAATATGTTGATTTTTCTATCTTCGGTTTCAAAAATGAGTGATTCGTTCACCAGTATTTTCCCATTATATCTCCCATATGTTCTTTTTAATTGTTGCAAATCTATTCGACCTGAATATTCCTTGTTACCCAAAATAGCTATTTTGGGAATGTTGGTATTTATTAGGCTTAAAAAATCTTCCAAAACAGTTAAGTTCTTGTTCCGCTCTATAGAATCCCCTGTGAAAAAGATGACGTCTGGCAGCTCCATGTTAATTCGGTCCGCAATGGATTTATGAACCGATTTTATACTGCGCAAATGCAGGTCGGTTAGGTGAATGGCTTTTATTTTATTGGATTCCGATTCAGAAATGTCGTGCTCCGTCCACTCTATAAAATTGGTCTCCAACCAGAAAGAATCAAGTACAACAAAACTAATGGACCCCAAAACCAATTTTAGGACAAATTGTCTTCTATTCAATTTCATTTAATATCTGTTGAAAACATTTTTTAGCATTAAAAAGGAAGTGCACGAAATTAGGAAACATATTTAGAAATAGTCATGTGAAAAAGTTAAATTGATATCATCAACGTTCATAGAGACAATGTAAGTGTCATCTTGCCCCTTAATTCTTTACTAATTCCAATAATGCAATATCAAAGTCATTTTCTAGGAAAACTTTGCCATTTTCTACTGTAACTATGGTTTCGGAAAATGCATCGTGTAGTTTTGTTCCATCACCGAAAAAGCCTTTTACCCATAGGAATTTTTTGCCTTTGGGTAGTTTTAAGCCAACTATGACCTTATCTTTATATTCCCCATTTAAATAAGTTCTGCCAAAAACATACGGGCTTTTCGAGAGCCTTTGGTGTTTTCCAGCTCCTATTGCGGGATGATCGTTTCTGAATTTTCCCAGTTTCTGCCAATAGCCCAATATTTTCTTATTCAATGGAATACTGTCCAATTCGCCCCAGTTCATAAAAGATCTAAGGGTAGCATCACCTTGGGTACCTTCAATGGTTAAACTACGGGCAGACTCGTCCCCATAATAAATTTGGGAGGCACCAGGAGTAAGCAATAAAACATTTGCTGCGTGATACGGGTTTTTTCTCTCTTTGTCAAAGGAGTTATTGTCATCGTGTGAAGTAAGGTAGTTAACCACACTTTTTCCTTCCAGTTCTGTAAAAAGCAGGTCGTTATATTTGCTAAATATGGCTTCGTAGTCCTTGTTGGCATCATCTTTTAATTCGAAATTGATCAGACTGTGGAACCCATTGTCAAAATAATTTACTTTTTTGTCCCCAAAATCATATTCAAGACCACTGGATATTTCATAACCGTATACTTCTCCGACCATAAAAAAGGGATTGTCGTCCAGGACCTCTGCCGGATGTTTTCTTTTCCAAGTATTAAAGGCATAGGAAGCCTCGCTGTATAATTCCTTCCATGTTTTTTCGTCTACATGTTTAGCCGTATCTACCCTAAAACCGTCTATTCCCAAATCATTTACATAGTCTGTGAGCCATTTAACAATATAAAACCGGGGTGCCCTGGGGTATTTGGTACGATCAAAAAAAACTTGTAGTTCGTCCAGTTCGTTGCTTAGTCGCCCTTCTTCCTTCCATTTAGCCAATAGGGCATCCGGAAGTTCAACGGCCTCGTCAGATTCCGTTAATATATCGGGCAAGTTCTTCACTAGGGTACATTTGATTGTTGTTTCATAATTTGTGTTTTCACATATCGGTCCAGTGCGTACCCATTCTTTTGGCCATACTGGATCTATGTCCGTAACCGGTCCCGTGTGGTTGAGCACAATATCCATCAGGATTCTGATGCCATTTTTATGCGCTGTCTTAACAAGTATTTCCAATTCTTTTTTTGTTCCAAAATTGGGGTCCAGAGCAGTCCAATCCTTGGCCCAATATCCATGATACCCATACGTACTACCTGTTCCTTCGTCTACATTGTCATGGATTTGTTCAACTAAAGGGCTAAACCAAATGGCATTAATTCCCAAATCGGAAAAATAGCCATCATTTATTTTTTGGGTTATTCCTTGGATATCACCTCCCATAAATCCCCTTAATACGGCGGTTTCCTTAGTTCTGTTTAGGCTAATATCGTTTAAAGTGTCACCGTTGTTAAAACGGTCGGTAAGTAAGAAATAAATGTTGGCGGCATTCCAGAAAAAAGGCGATTTCAATTTCCTTTTTTGTGGCGCCTCTGCAGAGGAACCACTTTCTTTTACCACTTCATTTTTATTCTCTTTGCAAGATAAAAAAAACAATAAAAGCACGGCAAGAAGAAGTCCCTTTTTCATTAGCATCTATTTTGCTTAAAGCTATAAAATGATGTCGGTAAAAGAAAATTTATTTTAAACGAAACGCAATGGGGGCGAGATTCAAAAATATTGATTTAAGAGAATAAAGATGAGCCTCGCTTATAGCGATGCTAAGGTACGGGTCTATTTTTTCCTATTTAGGACTTTGTATTCTTCGTAACAGCTACTAATGGCATCCAAGATCTGTAAGTCATTGGCCGTAGTAATAAAGGATTTGGAGTAGTTACAATTATTAAGGATGTCCTCAATATCCACCTTTTCCAATTGCAGTAGCTCGGTCAAAGTTTCCCTGTCAAATTTGGAAGCCAAAAGATCCCTAATTTGATCGTCTTCCTTCATTTGGCGCAGTTTACGCATTTGGTTGGGTTTTTTTCCGAATAAATTTCTCAACAAATCTGCAGGGTTAAGTATGGCGCCCAATACCTTGGTGACCGCACTTGGGTTCTTGCTCCCGGCTTCATAACCTACGGACAAGCCAGAAATACTATATTGAAAAGCGTTGTTCAGGGGTAAGTTCTTGACATCTATTTCCAAATAGCCTGTGAGGGAGTAGGGTCTCACGATTACCTCTTCCAGGGCATATGCCAATTCCGTAAGGGAAATTTTTGTCTCCTTAAATTTGAACATATCATTGGTAACCCTCACTTTTTGTGATTTAAACCCTAAAAAAGTTATATATAGGGTATCATTGACCTTAGCAGGAATATTGAACTCTCCTTTTTCATTAGTAATTGTGCCCACCACTTCGTTAAGATTTACGACATGTACACTTTCCATAGGCTGGTCGGTTTGGGCATTTTGGACAACCGCTTTTAATTGTTTTACCTCTTCGTCATTTTCGTCCACTTGAGAATATCCAAAAGCGATAAATAAGAGGGATAGGGCCACTAAAGAATTTTTCATTAAATAATTTCGATGATTATAATTGGTAAACTAACTAAAAAAATACGCCGAAGCGTATTTTTTTAATATAGAATTAACTAATAGGAATCACTTTTTCTTTTCGTTCTCCTTTTACCAGAACTACTAGCAGAGCTTCCTTTGAAGTCACTTCTGTCTCTTCTTCTTCCTTTATTTCTATCATTGTCCCTAGAATCCCTTCCGCCGCCGCCACTTCGGCTTCTGTCACGTCTTCCTCGGCCGCCTCCACCGCCACCGCCTGGACTTTTTGAAACTTCTACATTAACAAATCGGCCATCAACCTTAAATTCGGTAAATGTCTTTAAAATTGCTTCTGTGGCGGATGCATCTGTGTTGAAGAACGAAAAACTGTCCTTTACATCCACCTTAAAAATATCATCCTTGCCCAAATTAACCGTGTCTCTTAAGAAATCCTTTAAAGTCATCCAGTCATAGCCATCCTTTTCTCCAACATTGATGAAATATCTAACATTGCCATCTGCTGGGATTCGGCTATCACCATCTCTTGATCTTCCTCTGTCCTCACGATCACCGCGTTCACGGGAGTCAGAGGTGTTTAGGTCTTGGGTTTTGTTGTAGTAATTAAAGAATCGGGTAAATTCTACCGAGATTATTTTTTTGATAAGTTCTTCCCGATCAATACCTTGAAGTACATCATTAATTGCGGGTAGGTAGTTGTCTACTTCCTCATTAATTTTTGTCTCCTTAATTTTATTGGCCAAATGGTAGAGCTGTATTTCACAAATTTCCATTCCAGTAGGAATTTTTTTGGAAATAAAGGCTTGTTGTATTTTATTTTCGATGGCCTTGATTTTCCTAAATTCACTTTTGGTGATGATGACCATGGAAATCCCGGATTTACCAGCTCTTCCTGTACGTCCACTTCGGTGTGTATAGGTTTCTATTTCATCTGGTAATTGGTAATTGATTACATGCGTTATATCATCAACATCAATACCACGGGCGGCTACATCCGTAGCAACCAACATTTGTATTTGTTTCTTACGGAAGGAGTTCATCACCAAATCCCTCTGGTTCTGGCTTAAATCCCCGTGTAGTGCACCAGCGTTGTAACCATCCTCGATCAACTTTTCAGCCACCTTTTGGGTGTCCCTTTTTGTTCTACAGAAAATAACCGAGAATATATCGGGATTGGTATCGGCCAGCCTTTTTAGAGCAGGGTAACGATCACGACCACCTACTACATAGTATTCGTGCTGAACCGTAGTTGCTCCTGAATTTTTTGTTCCTACCGTAATTTCTTGCGGACTGTGCATGAATTTTTTAGCGATCACTGCTACCTCTTTCGGCATGGTTGCAGAAAACAGCCAAGTGGACTTTTCTTTTGGAGTGTTGGAAAGAATATCTTTGATATCCTCCATAAAGCCCATATTCAGCATTTCATCGGCCTCATCAAGAACACAGTAGTCAATTTTGGAGATATCCACCAGGCCACGACCAATCATGTCTTTCATTCTACCTGGGGTAGCTACCACTATTTGGGCACCCCTTTTTATTTGTCTGGCCTGATCGGTAATACTGGCACCACCATAGATTGCAACAACATTGACCCCTTTTTCATACTTGGAATATAATGTAAGTTCGTTGGTGATTTGCAAACAAAGTTCCCTTGTAGGGGAAAGTATCAAACCTTGTGTAGTTCTACTGTCGCTATCTATTTTTTGAATTAGTGGGAATCCAAATGCTGCGGTTTTACCGGTACCCGTTTGTGCTAGGGCAACTAAATCGGTTTCACTTTCCAATAAGATCGGAATAGCTTTTTCTTGTACTTCTGAAGGTGACTCAAATCCTAAATCAGAAATAGCATCCAATAGGGACTTCTTTAGCCCCAATGCTTCAAATTTTGTCATAATATGTTTTAAATAATCGCAAATATGTATGTTGCATAGAGCGATTATTCTTTATAACCTATTTAGACTCAGCGCAACACATGCTATACCAGCGGCGTTAATTGAAGCGGCAAAGGTACTGCTAATTTTTTAATTAAAATATTTTATTTTGAAAGCGGTTTTTATGGGGCCAAGATAAAACCGTATGCAGAAATCAGAATTCCAATGGCTCCGAATGCCAACATGAGTACAATGAAGTTTTTTTGTAATTTTTTGTTATCACGAATGATGATGCAAACAGCCCCTAGTACGATACATATTTGAAACAATAATTTTCCCAAGTCGAATTTCTTGGTCGCTGTTTCATAATCCTGGGTGAGTTTTTCCCATTCGTTTATTCCTATAATTTTCCCCATTTCCCCATCGAGGTCCTGTGCCCAATGTTCTCTGGGAACATTGGATGATCCAACTAGAATTTCAGTTTTTTCAGCTTCGTATTTTAATACCATGCTTTTGGTCTGGGCTATTTTGGCTTTAATATTTTTAGTTTTATCCTCGGGTATTATACCTGTTTCCGTTAAGGCATTCAAATAATCCAATTCACTTTCCTTTAAGCTTTGTTTTATACTTTTGGATTGGTACCAATTGGAGTAGTTTACGAATTGGCTGTGGGCAATCATCATCTCCTCTTCCAGATTATTGTTAACAAGTTCCGCAATGGCCAGTAAAGCAGCGAATACAGCAATCAGTATTCCTCCTATGGTCTCGGTACGATCCAATATTTTAGGAGTTGTAGTAGTTTTTTCCTCGGATTTATTTGTTGACATGGGTTTGGTTTTTGAAAAATGCAAGTAATTGCTCAATGGCTTTGGCCCTATGGCTTATTTTGTTTTTTACCGAAATAGGTAATTCAGCAAAAGTTTTGTGATACCCTTCGGGCTTAAAAATAGGGTCGTATCCAAAACCTTTGGTACCTTTTTTTTGGGTTGTTATTTCCCCTTGTACAATTCCTTTGAATAGAAATTGTTCATTGTTAAGATTTAAGGCGATAACGGTTTTAAAATGCGCCGATCTGTTGGTTTGGTTATCCAATTGGAGCAATAATTTGGCCATATTGTCATCTGAGTTTTTTTGTTCGCCGGCATATCTTGCAGAATATACCCCTGGCGCACCGTCCAAGGCATCCACTAAAAGTCCGGTATCGTCTGCGAAACAGGGATAGCCGTAATTTTCTGTGACAAAATTGGCTTTAAGGGTTGCGTTGCCTTCCAGATCGTTTGCAGTTTCAGGAATCTCATCCATGCAGCCAATGTCCTCTAAAGACAGTAGTTCTATTTCTTTGGGAAATAGGATTTGTACTTCTTTTAATTTGTTGGGGTTGTGTGTTGCAAATACCAATTGCATTTTACTTAGTTTTATTATTCTTTGATTCGGGCTTGATAATCTTAAGGGCAAATTAATATTAAAGGTCTAAAAGTAGTAATTTTATTTCCTTATCATTTTATTATATTCTATGAAGTTAAAAATCCCGCCCCTTGTTGTTACTTTTATTTTTGCCTTATTTATGTATCTATTGGCTACATACTTACCAGTAGGTTATTTTGATTTTTTTGGTAGAAATTATTTAACGTATTTACTTTTTTTTCTTGCTGTATTAATCGGGGTTGTTACTTTGTTTCAATTTCTTGGATCAAAAACCAGTATAGACCCGCTTGTCCCTTCCAAAGCGTCTAAATTGGTTACAGGTGGCCTTTATCAATATTCCAGAAATCCTATGTATTTGGCATTATTGCTACTTCTTTTGACCTGGGGACTGTATCTGGGAAACGCATTTAATACGCTATTGGCCGCCGGGTTTGTCTATTATATGAATACTTATCAGATCATACCCGAGGAGGAAGCGTTGACGAATATGTTCGGGAAGGAGTATCAAAAGTATTGCGTAATGGTTCGTCGGTGGTTTTAATCATTTATTTATAATCGATTTAACTTATAAGTAAAAATATTAGTATTTTAGCTTATATTTTAATATATTAGCATTTTAACTTATATATGGTAGCTATAATTACAGGGGATATTATTAATTCCGACCGCTATAAGGCCTCGGAATGGATGGATATTCTGAAGCCATACCTTGGTCGTCAGGGGAAAACGCCCAATGATTGGGAGATTTATAGGGGCGATGAATTTCAAATAAGAACAAACCCGGAAAGAGCTTTGCCTATGGCCATTCAGATAAAAGCCCTCATTAAATCCATCAAGAATTTGGATGTAAGAATGGGGATAGGACTGGGGTCCGAAACGTTTGTAGGTAGTAGCGTGAGTCAGTCCAACGGGAAGGCCTACCAACGCTCTGGTAGAATTTTTGAAACCTTAAAGGAGCAAAAGCTTAATTTGGCCATAGTTACAGGCCATGAAGATAAGGATGAAACGTTGAACCTTATGTTGAAACTTGCCTTGAATTTTATGGACGATTGGTCTCCTGTTTCCGCACAAATGGTGAGTTTGGCCCTAGCAAAGCCAAACGCTTCCCAACAGGAGGTTGCGGACCAATTAAAAATAAGGCAATCAGCGGTAAGCCAGCGATTAAAGCGGGCCAGGATGGATTTGGTGTTGGATCTACTGGCGTATTACCATGAAAATCTAAAATATATTAAGGAATGATATTGTTTACTAAGCTATTGTTGGCCCACCTTCTAGGAGACTTTCTGTTTCAGCCCAATAAATGGGTGGTGCACAAAGAGGCAAATAAGATAGCGTCCAAATATCTATACCTACATATATTGGTTCATGTTATAATCAACATGTTGTTATTGTGGGATTTAAAATTGTGGAGGTGGGTTTTGGTCATTGGTATATCACATTATTTTATAGACCTCTCAAAAATATATGCCAACCCTTATTTTAAGAATAAAGCCATTCCTTTTTTTATAGACCAGGTATTGCATTTGATTGTTTTGTATTGCTGTGCGTTTAATTCTGATTTAGTAGAACATACCGTGGGTCTTTTTCTGGAAATGAATTGGCCGTTGGTTACGGCAGTTGTATTTGCTAGTTATCCCTCCTCCATTATTATGGCCAAATTGTTGGAAGGTATGTCGGACAGGATAGAATTGGACCATAAATCCCTTCCAAATGCGGGAAAGTATATTGGAATTTTAGAACGATTGTTCGTATTGATCTTTATAATTTTAGGTAGATGGGAGGCAATTGGTCTATTGATTACCGCCAAATCTGTTTTCAGGTTCAATGACCTTAAGGAAAGTAACTCAAGAAAGCTTACGGAGTATATATTGATCGGCACCTTACTGAGTTTTGGATTGGCCATCATAACCGGATTAATTTATCTTGGGGTTAGCTAAAAGTGTATAAGGTCATGGCAAGAATATTGGTAGATCTTATCTGTCTTAAATCAATTTCACTTTAGTAGTGATAATTGGTGGATTTAGAAATTGGCTTGAAGGTTGGGTGAAGAGAAAATTTTATCAATTCCTTAATTTTAACAGGGTAAAAAAATCATTTTCTTATATATATTTATGAAAATCAAGTATCGATTACTTTTCTTCGTAATAATAGGGAGTTGGATAAAATTAATTCATACTTTTGCCCCTTAAAATTCAGATTCAATGGTTGCGGTAGGCAGAAAATATGTGTTTGATTTTGATAGTACCCTAACTAGGGTAGAGGCACTGGATGTTTTGGCGGAAATTACGCTAAATGGAAGAGCTGATAAAGATGATATTATTCGGGAAATCCAAAAAATAACCAATCTGGGCATTGATGGGGACATCTCTTTTACCCAGTCCTTGGAAAAAAGAATTAATTTATTAAACGCACACAAGGACGACTTGGAGAATTTGGTCCAATTACTTCGCCAAAAAATATCCAAGTCGATAGAATCCAACAAGGAATTTTTTCATAATTATTCCGATGATATTTATGTAATTTCCTGTGGCTTTAAAGAGTTTATAGATCCCATAGTCGCCGAATACAATATTCCTGCGGATAGGGTGTATGCCAATACATTTCGATTCGACGAAAACGGAAAAATAATCGGATTTGACGAGGCCAACGTATTGGCCTCGCACAATGGAAAAATTGCCTGTCTAAAAAACTTGGATTTACAAGGGGAAGTACAGGTAATTGGAGACGGTTATAGTGACTATGTAATGCGCGAAGCTGGTATTGCGGATAAATTTTTCGCCTATACCGAGAATGTGCATAGAGAAAAGGCTGCGAGAAACGCAGACTATATTACACCTAATTTAGATGAATTTTTATTTGTGAACAAGTTGCCAAGAAAGATATCCTACCCAAAGAATAGAATTAAGATTTTATTATTGGAAAATGTACATCAAAATGCTTTCGATACCCTTTCTGAGGAAGGATTTTCCGTAGAGCTTCTGAAGCATAGCCTATCAGAGGATGAACTAATTGAAAAAATAAAGGGTGTACATGTCCTAGGAATACGTTCCAAGACCCAAGTCACTAAAAATGTGTTGGCTGCGGCCGACAAATTAATGGTGGTTGGTGCCTTTTGCATTGGTACTACCCAAATAGATTTGGAGGCCTGCAAGAAAAAGGGAGTAGTAGTATTCAATGCCCCATATAGCAATACACGGTCTGTTGTGGAACTGGCTATTGGTGAGATCATCATGTTAATGAGAAGTATCTTTCCGCGCAGTACTGAAATCCACGCAGGTCAATGGAATAAAACTGCGGCCAATTCAAAAGAGGTACGCGGTAAAAATCTGGGTATAATAGGTTATGGAAATATTGGAAAGCAATTGTCTGTATTGGCCGAGGCCTTGGGGATGCGTGTTTACTATTATGATGTAGGAGATCAATTGGCTTTGGGTAATGCCACCAAATGCAATACATTGGAAGATTTGTTAAATGTTTCAGATGTAGTAACCTTGCACATAGACGATAATAAGGCCAATAAGAATTTTATAGGGGAAAGGGAAATTAACCAAATGAAGGATGGTGCCTTATTTGTAAACCTGTCCAGAGGTTTTGTGGTGGACATTGAAGCTTTGGCCAATGCCTTAAAAAGCGGAAAGATTGCTGGAGCGGCCATAGATGTTTTTCCAGAGGAGCCTAGAAGCAATGGAGAGTTCTTGACAGAGCTTAAAGGTTTGGATAATGTTATTCTTACTCCCCATATTGGTGGTAGTACGGAAGAAGCACAACGTGATATTGCGGAATTTGTTCCCAATAAAATAATGGACTATATTAATTCTGGAAATACTGTAGATGCTGTAAACTTTCCAAATATTAGACTGCCTAAACAAAATAATGGACATCGTTTTTTACATATTCACAAGAATGTTCCAGGAGTTATGGCGAAGATCAACGAAGTTTTGGCCCGTTATGATATGAATATTTCGGGACAGTATCTTTCTACGGATAACGAGGTAGGATATGTAATTTCCGATTTGGACAAAGAATATAATAAGGATGTTCTAAAGGCCCTTAAAAAAATAGATAACACTATTAAATTTAGGGTTCTATATTAGCATGTTATTGGTAATTAAACTTAAAGGACTGCCTGAAATTTATTTTCAGGCAGTTTTTTTATGCTTTATAACGGAAGAATACTGGGAACCCAACCTTTGGCGGTTAACTGAAAAATACATTTTTTAAAAAGGTTGGTACCCTCTTTGACAATCACGTATTACTATTGATGGTGGTAAGGTTCATTCCTTAGAATGGTAAATGCCCTATAAAGTTGCTCCACCATAAACAGTCGGACCATTTGGTGCGAAAAGGTCATTTTTGATAAACTAATTTTACCTTGGCTTTTTTGATATACCGCATCACTAAATCCGTACGGTCCACCAATGACAAATACAAGTTGCTTTAGGCCGGAGTTCATGTTTTTTTGTAGGTATTCCGAGAATTCCATGGAAGTTTTCTGTTTTCCGTTTTCATCCAACAGCACGAGTAAATCTGTAGCATTAAGTTTATTCAGTATGGCGTCCCCTTCTTTTTCCTTTTGTTGTTTTTCGGACAGATTTTTGGTATTCTTTATGTCGGGAATTATTTCCAGTTCAAACTTAATATAGTGTTTTAGCCTATTCTGATATTCCTCAATTAATTGGTTCAATTGAGTACTATCTGTTTTTCCCAGTACTAATAGTTTTATAGTCATTGGGCAAATGTAATGTGCATATTTCAAACTCCAAAAAGAAGATTATGCACGCATGGTGCTAATTATAGGAAGAATTACCGTGACAATGGGAAATAATAGGATTCAAATTAACTAGAAGGATTGTTTTATTTGGAACATTTGGCCTTTAATGAAATTTTAAAGGAGGCGGAATTGGAGAAACATTTTAGTAAATTAGCATAGAAAAAATAGTGCATGATATCAGAAGAACAATTTAAGAAGGAACTCGATTTAATTATAAAGAATGCCATACGGGAAGATGTGGGAGATGGGGACCATAGCTCGCTGGCATGTATACCAACCTTTGCAACCGGAAAGGCAAAGCTGTTGGTCAAGGACAAGGGAATCATTGCCGGAGTGGATTTTGCCAAAAAAGTCTTCCAATATGTGGATAGTAACTTAGTCGTGGAAGAACTTATTAAGGACGGTGCAGCGGTAAAATTTGGGGATATCGTGTTTTATGTTTCGGGAAGTTCCCAAAGTATTTTAAAGGCAGAGAGGTTGGTTCTTAATGGGATGCAAAGAATGAGTGCCATTGCCACCAAAACCAATTATTTTGTAAAACTTTTGGAAGGTACCAACACCAAGATTTTGGATACCCGTAAGACAACCCCTGGAATAAGGGCACTGGAAAAGTGGGCGGTAAAGATAGGTGGAGGTGAAAATCATAGATTTGCCCTCTATGATATGGTTATGCTAAAGGATAACCATATCGATTTTGCAGGAGGTATCACAAAGGCAATTGAAAAAACACAACAATATCTTGCCGACAAAAAATTGGATTTAAAAATTATTGTAGAAGCTAGAAACCTCAAAGAGGTTGAAGTTATCCTGCAGTCTAATGGAATATATAGGATTCTGTTGGATAACTTTAGTTTTGAGGATACCCAGAAAGCGGTTAAAATGATAGGGGATCAATGCCTTACAGAATCTTCTGGCGGAATTAATGAGGAAACCATAAGAAAATATGCAGAATGCGGTGTTGATTTTATCTCTTCGGGAGCATTGACACATTCCATATACAATATGGACCTTAGTCTTAAAGCCGTATAAATGTCCCAGGAAATCGAAAGAAAACTGGAGAAGATTCCCATAATTAATTGGGTTGTGAGGCTAATGAAAAGTTTTAAGTTGCCAGCCTTTGAGGGCCTTTCTTTTTATGACCTTATGGAGATGTATGTTTTGGGGATAGTAAAGGGGGCCTTATCCACTAGGGCAAGCTCCATTTCTTTTAGTTTGTTTTTGGCCTTATTTCCATTGTTGATTTTTTTGGTTACCTTAATTCCTTTCATCATTCCCTATGTTGCGGTGGGAAATTCGAATTTTGACACGGAATTCCTAATTTTTTTGGAATCATTTCTACCTAGGGCAACGGGTGATTATTTTAGTGAAATATACTTGCAGATCAGTGAGCAGGAAAGAGGCGATGTCCTGTCCTCTGCAATAGCATTTATAACCTCAATTTTTTTGATGGCCAATGGCGTGAATGCAATTTTTGTGGGATTTGAAAACTCTTACCATGTAAATCTCAACCGCAGTATGTTTAAACAGTATGTCTATGCCTTGATGGTGGGGTTGATGCTGTCTATACTGCTTTTGTTGGGGGCGGTCATATTTGTTTATTTTGAGGCATATGTACTTATTGGATTATATGATATAACACACAGGGGAGTGGAATTGGAGGTGGACCAAAGTGAATTAATTTTAGTGCAATGGGGTAAGTTTTTGTTTTTGGGTATGTTGGCCTATTTTGTAACGGCTATTTTGTATTATTTTGGCACCAAGGAGGGAAAGCAGGCCAAATTTTTTTCGGCAGGGGCCTTGATGACTACCTTACTTTTTATCCTTACTTCCTATTTGTTCGGGGTATATGTTGAAAAATTTGCCCGATATAACGAATTATATGGTGCTTTGGGAGGTTTGTTGATTTTATTGGTATTTATTTGGTTAAATTCCAATATCTTGCTGTTGGGCTTTGAACTGAACGCCTCGTTAAATTCTTTAAGAAAAAAATATGAAAAACATGATGGAAAGGAATAAATGGGTAATGTTGGGTGTTTTTATGCTTTTTTCCTTGTCCACTTGGTCTCAAAGTATCTTTGGGAAATGGAAGACCATCGATGACCGGACTGGTAATCCCAAAGCCATTATTAGTATTTATGAGGAAGATGGACTTATGTACGGTCATGTTGTTGAGATCTTGGAAGAAGGTAAGGAAAATGCCGTTTGTGGAAAATGTGATGGTGAAAAAAAAGATCAGCCTATTCTTGGCATGAAAATAATTGAAGATGTGGAGCACGTGGGCAATGGCGAATGGAAGGGTAAAACCTTGTTCGATCCGGAACAAGCAATGACCTTTAGGTGCAAATTGTGGCTAAATCCCGATAATCCGGACGAATTAAAGGTGAGAGGATATTTGGCTTTTATCTACCGCACCCAGACTTGGATAAGGGTGGAAGGATAGAATTTTAGGGAATATGCAGGATTTTATCAATGTTATTTTACCCATTCCTATAGAAAAGCTCTTTACCTATAAAGTTAACGAGGAAGAGGCCAAAATATTAAAACCTGGAATGAGGGTAGCCGTTCCCTTCGGAAAATCAAAAATATATACGGCCTTGGTGTTCGAAATCCATAACACCGCTCCCACAGTCTACGAAGCAAAGGAAATCGATCAAATTTTGGACGATCAACCGGTTGTGACCAATATCCAATTAAAATTCTGGCATTGGTTGGCCCAATATTATATGTGTTGTATAGGGGAAGTTTTTCGTGCTGCCGTACCCAGTGCCCTTTTATTGGAAAGTGAAACTTTGATACTTAAGAACGATAGGGCGAATATAGAGGAAAGCGATTTGCTCGATGATGAATTTATGGTGTTCGAGGCCTTACAGCATCAATCAATTCTCAGGGTTCAGGAAATAAGTGATATCCTGGACAAAAAGAATATCATCCCAGTTTTAAATAGGTTGCTTCAAAAGAATATCATCTTTCTCAAGGAGGAGATGTACGAACAATATAAACCCAAATTAGTCCGATACGTTCAACTGGGAAAAAACTATAGGTCTGAAGAGAATTTGGAAGCCTTGTTGAATGGTTTGACCAGGGCTCCCAAACAAAGCCAAGTGGTATTGTCTTTGTTTCAATTACAAGCAGTAACCAAAAAGCCGGTAAAGGTGAGCGATTTGGAAAAAGCCAGTAATAGTTCAAGCTCCATCATTAAGACGTTGATAGACAAGGGTGTTTTGGAAGAACAATTTGTTCAGACCGATAGGGTGGTTTACGAGGGTGATGATGAAAACGAAACCTTAAAATCATTGAACGACTATCAAAAGGCTGCTCTCAAGGATATAAAAAACTCCTTTCAGGACAACAAAGTAGTGCTTTTGCAAGGTGTTACCTCTTCGGGGAAAACAGAGGTCTATGTGAAACTGATCGAAGAATTTTTAAGCCAAGGAAAGCAGGCACTTTATTTACTTCCGGAAATTGCCCTAACTACCCAGTTGATTTCCAGATTACAGGCCTATTTTGGTGAAAAAGTAGCCGTTTATCATTCAAAATATAATGTTCAGGAAAGGGTGGAAGTTTGGAATAATGTTTTGGAGGGCAAGCCAAAAGCACAGATTGTAATAGGGGCCAGGTCTGCTTTGTTTTTACCATTTAAGGATCTGGGATTGGTTATTGTGGATGAGGAGCATGAAAGTTCTTTTAAACAATATGATCCGGCACCAAGATATCATGCAAGGGACGCCGCCATTGTTTTGGGAAATTTGCACGGGAGCGATATTCTCTTAGGGTCCGCCACGCCAAGTGTGGAAAGCTTTTATAACGTACAGGTCGGCAAGTATGGCTATGCCCAAATTGAAAGAAGGTATGGGAATGTACTTATGCCGGACATCGAACTGGTCGATATAAAGGAGCAGTCCCGAAAAAAGAGGATGAAGGGACATTTTTCGGAGCGGTTATTGGAAGAGATTGCGGAGACCTTGGATAACGGGGAGCAGGTTATTCTCTTTCAAAATAGACGAGGGTTTGCGCCCATTATGGAATGTACTACCTGCGGGCATGCGCCCCAATGTCCAAATTGCGATGTAAGTTTAACCTATCACCAGCAAAGAAAACAATTGCGATGTCACTATTGCAGTTATCATATAGCCCTTCAGGAAACTTGCCAAGCCTGTGGTAATGCCACCTTGGATACCAAAGGTTTTGGGACCGAGCAGGTAGAGCAGGAGCTCAATACATTGTTCCCAAAGGCCAATGTTGGGCGAATGGATTTGGATACCACCAGGGGAAAGCATGGTTATGAAAAGATCATCAATTCCTTTGAGCAACAGGAGATGGATATTCTAGTGGGTACCCAAATGCTGACCAAGGGGCTGGATTTCAGGAATGTGAACCTGGTAGGAATCATGAATGCGGATTCTTTGTTGAATTTTCCTGATTTTAGGGCTCATGAGAGAAGTTTTCAATTGCTTACCCAAGTGTCCGGCAGGGCAGGACGGACCAAGAAGAGGGGTAAGGTAATTATTCAGAGTTATAATCCCAATCATAGAATATTACAGCAGGTAACCACCAATGATTATATTGGAATGTTCCAGGAACAAATTTATGAAAGGGAACAGTATAAGTATCCTCCTATAAACAGAATTATCAAAATTACGTTTAAGCACAAGGATTACAATAAACTAAACGATGCTGCGGAATGGTTTGCCAAATCCTTGAGGAATAGTTTTGGCGGAAACGTACTGGGGCCCGAATATCCGCCTGTGGCAAGAATTCGAAATCAATATATTAAGAATGTTATTATTAAGATCGGGGGAAACTACTCTTTGGTAAAAACAAAAAATAGCATTAAAAGAATTGAAAAATCCTTTAATGCTATTTCCTATTATAGAGGTGTTCGGGTAATCTACAATGTAGATCACATATAATTAAAAATTATTTAGTGCCTCTGCCAATTCAGTTTTCTTATTTCTACTTAGAGGTATTTGTTTTCCGCTAACTTCTACATTTTTACTGTTAAACTTCTCTACTTTCTCCAAGTTGACAATGTAGGATTTATGAATCCTTAAAAACTTATCTTCCGGCAACTGTTTTTCAAAAGATTTCATTGTTGATAAAATTACGATATTGGCTTCATCGGTAACTAGTTTTATGTAGTCGCCCAAAGCTTCTATCCATTTTATCTCGTTTAAAATAACCTTTCTTTTCTTCAAGTTACTCTTAACAAAGATATGTTCTTCGTCTTCCGTTACCTTATTGATTTGTTCGTATTTGGCTACTGCCCGCTTAACGGAAGCGTCAAAACGTGATAGGGTAATGGGTTTGTGAAGGTAATCTGTTACATCGTAGTCAAATGCCTTAAGGGCATAATCCGGTTTACCGGTGATCAAAATTACCTGAGGACTGTTATCTAGGGACTCTAATAGGTCGAATCCAGTGATAATTGGCATCTCTACATCTAGGAAAATTAAATCGATTTCATTGTTCTTGATGCCGTTCTTGGCTTCAATGGCATTACTGTACTCAGCTACCAAAGCCAGATTCGGATGGTTATTCACCAGTTTGGCAACTGCCATCCGCTGCATGGACGAGTCGTCCACGATAATGCTTCTTAATTTCATAAATGGTTGATTTGTGGGGTTAAATCATCGACAAAGTACTTAAAAATCACGCTGATGTACAACAAAAGTTGTAAACATTGCAGTAATTGTTGTGTAAATGGCAATGACCATAGTTTAATTGTTTTTGGTTAAGTTCAATATTATGTTTTCTCTAGGTATAACGAAGATTTTTCCAATTTCTTGTGATATGAATAAAAAATAATTACTTTTGCACACTTAAAAAATTTTAAACATATGAACAATTACGAAACTGTTTTCATTTTAAATCCCGTTCTATCTGATGTTCAGATAGAGGAAACAGTTAAGAAATTTGAGGATTTCTTAATTAACAAAGGTGCCAAGATGGTAGCCAAAGAAAACTGGGGGCTAAAGAAATTGGCCTATCCTATCCAACACAAGAAAAGTGGTTTTTACCATTTGTTCGAATTTACAGCTGAAGGCGACGTTGTTGCCCCTTACGAATTGGAATTCAGAAGGGATGAGAGAGTTATGCGTTTTCTAACTGTGAAATTAGACAAGCACGCCGTATCATGGGCAGAAAGAAGAAGAACAAAGTTAAAAGCTAAAGCGTAAGGATTATGGCATCAATAGAACAACAAGCAAAAGGTAAAAAAGACGGAGAGATCAGATATCTTACTCCTCTTAATATAGAGACCAATACTCAAAAGAAATATTGTCGTTTCAAAAAGTCGGGTATTAAATATGTAGATTACAAGGATCCTGATTTCTTGATTAAATTGGTAAATGAGCAAGGTAAATTGCTTCCAAGAAGACTTACTGGAACTTCCTTGAAATATCAGCGTAAAGTGGCCGTTGCTGTAAAAAGAGCGCGTCATTTAGCTTTAATGCCATATGTTGGCGATTTATTAAAATAAAAAGAAACGGACGATGGAACTTATATTAAAGGAAGACGTACAAAACTTAGGTTTTAAAGACGATTTGGTGAATGTGAAGAATGGTTTTGGTAGAAATTACCTAATCCCAAGAGGATTGGCCTCTTTAGCTACGCCATCAGCCAAAAAAGTATTGGCAGAGAACCTAAAACAAAGAGCTCACAAAGAGAAGAAGATTGTTGATGCAGCCAATAAGACGGCAGAAGCCATTAAACAATTGGAAATTAAAATTTCAGCCAAGGCTGGTGCTGGAGATAAATTGTTTGGATCTATCACCAATATGGATTTGGCCGATGCTTTGGAAAAAGCTGGACATGCTCTTGATAGGAGATATATTGCAATTCAGGGTGGAGCGGTAAAAAGGACAGGTCCTTACAATGCTCAAATAAGATTGCACAGAGATGTGGTAATCGATTTCCCATTTGAAGTAATTGCAGAGGCAAAAGGATAATACTGTCCGGATAAGTAATATGAAAGGCCGCATTTATGTGGCCTTTTTTATGTTAATTACCTTAAAATTTACAACAAAAAATTGTTCCATATGTCCGTCCTGGTTTCATGGGCAGGGCATTTTCGAAATTTAGTGGCGAAATGAAATACTTAAGATTAACAAGACAACAACTAGAGGAGTTGCACCAAGAGTTTATCAACTTTTTGGCTACACAGTCCATAACAGGGGACGAATGGGAAAAGTTGAAGAAAGAAAAACCGGAGGTAGCTGAGGAGGAACTGGATATTTTTAGTGATTTAATTTGGGAGGGTGTATTGTCCAAAGTGCAGTTTCTGGAAAATATATCCGCACAGCAAATGCATTTTTTTCATCTTCAGGAAAAAGAGATGAAGCTCATTTCTGTAAAAGTCATGAATCCGGATATAGATCTTAGTACCAAAGAAGGCTTTTCTTGGTTCAGAAAAAACTATCAATCAGATTTTGTAGAATATCTAACGGCCTCCAAAGCTTATTCTGCAGATAAAAACCTGGATAAGTTTAATTTAATAAAACAGGGAGCCGTAATTACCAAAGGGGAGCTTTACCAATGGTTCAATGATTTAATTGGTTAATTTTGATTTTTCCTATCCAAGAAAACTTCTTTAATCCCTTATATTTACAATAGATTAAAATACAATGGCACAAAAACCATCCATACCTAAAGGAACCAGGGATTTTTCCCCTTCAGAAGTCAATAAGCGCAACTATATTTTTGATGTGGTAAAAAAGCATTTTCAAACCTTCGGTTTTCAACCTATTGAAACACCGTCCTTTGAAAATTCGGAAACCTTAATGGGGAAATATGGTGACGAAGGCGATCGACTTATCTTTAAAATCCTTAATTCGGGGGATTTTTTGAATAAGGTGAATGATGAGTTGTATTCTACTAAGGATTCCAGTGCCTTGACTTCAAAGATTTCAGAAAAAGCCTTGCGTTACGATCTTACCGTGCCCTTTGCCCGTTACGTGGTAATGCATCAAAATGAAATCGACTTTCCTTTTAAAAGGTATCAGATCCAACCAGTATGGCGTGCCGATAGACCACAAAAAGGACGTTTTCGTGAATTTTTTCAGTGCGATGCAGATGTGGTAGGGTCAGATTCACTTTTGCAGGAAGTGGAATTGGTACAGTTGTACGATGCTGTTTTTACAGATTTGAAGTTGGAAAGGGTGACCATTAAGCTCAACAACAGAAAGATATTGGCCGGGATTGCCGAGGTAATCGGGGAGCGGGATAAATTGATCGACTTCACCGTGGCCCTTGATAAGCTGGACAAAATTGGGATTGATGGAGTTTCTAAAGAAATGAGGGAAAAGAATATTTCAGAGGCTGCCATTAATAAAGCGGCCCCCCTGTTCGCACTCAAGGGCACTAATCTGGAACAGCTTTCGGTTTTGGCCAACTTGCTGAAGGATTCCGAGGAAGGAAGCAAAGGGGTAGGGGAACTAAAGTTTATAATTGAAACCTTGGAGGAACTGGGATTGCAAACCGCAAATCTGAAGATAGATGTTACTTTGGCCAGGGGACTTAATTACTATACCGGGGCCATATTTGAGGTAGCTGCTCCGGAAGGGATAAGCATGGGGTCTATAGGTGGCGGTGGTCGCTACGATGACCTTACCGGTATTTTTGGTCTTAAGGATGTGAGCGGGGTTGGAATCTCTTTTGGTTTGGACAGGATCTATTTGGTTTTGGAAGAACTTGGATTATTTCCGGAGGCCATTGAGCAATCCTTACAAGTACTCTGTGTTAATTTTGGGGACAAGGAAGCGTTGACGTCATTAAAACTTGTTAATCAATTAAGGAGGGCAGGCGTAAAATGTGATCTTTATCCGTCCAATGCCAAGATGCAGAAACAAATGAAATATGCCAATAATAGGAATGTTCCTTATGTGGTGTTGATCGGGGAGCAGGAATTGGTCGGCAATTCCTTTGTGGTAAAGGATATGGTCAAAGGAGGGCAGGAAACCTATAGTTTGGATAAACCTGAGGAGTTTTTGAAGAATTTATAGCTTTTTCTTAATGGCATGAAATATGGCTTCATAATAATCCAAATCATAAGGCACGTACTTCTTAGAATGTATTTTGCTTTCCAGTTCCCTTTGGAAGTTGGGCATTGTAATGAGGCTAAGATCGGCCACTTCGCTTTTCTGCATTTCAAGCTTTGCCAAAGGGACTTTCAGTTCACATAAAAATGTATGGTGAAATTCGCAGTCCAATAGATCTTTATGATGCTGGTAGCTGTATTGGAATACTCCTATTTTCTGCAGGTCCTTGCTCAATATTTTAAGTCCGATTTCTTCTTTCACCTCCCTAATGGCGGACTCCGTTACATCCTCGCCGGCACCTATATGTCCGGCTACGGATACATCCCAAAGTCCTGGATGGGTATCTTTGTTTATGGCGCGTTGCTGAATAAGTATTTCTCCATTTTTGGTATAAAGCCAAACATGGATACTCGGGTGAAAAACCCCCTTTCTATGGGCTTCCGACTTCATGATGGTTGTACCCGTGTAATTCCCATCGGCATCCAATACGTCTATTAACTCATCCATATATTATTGTATTTTAATTAATGACAAAATACTTAAATCAAAAAAATCCTCCCCAAGAGGGAGGATTTAAGAGTTGGCTATTCAAAATAACTAAAAGTTTCTCCTTCTTTTATGTTCAATAGTGTTTCGTAGATCAAGCGAATAACGTTTTCAACATCATCTTTATGCACCGTTTCCACAGTAGTATGCATATATCTAAGGGGTAAGGATATCAGAGCCGAGGCTACGCCGCCATTACTGTAGGCAAAGGCATCCGTATCGGTACCTGTATATCTGGAAGCGGCCATCCGTTGAAATGGGATCTTGCTGGTTTGGGCAGTTTCAATAATACGTTCCCGAAGTTTGTTTTGTACTGCTGGGGCATAGGAGATTACTGGTCCTGCGCCAATTTCGGTATGTCCTTGTTTCTTTTTCTCGATCATAGGCGTCGTGGTGTCGTGACAAACATCGGTGATGATGGCGACATTCGGCTTTATTCTATGGGTAATCATTTCAGCTCCCTTAAGTCCAATTTCTTCCTGTACGGAATTGGTAATATAAAGCCCAAACGGAAGGGTCTTTTTATTTTCCTTGAGCAGTCTGGCCACCTCGGCGATCATAAAACCGCCCACTCGGTTGTCAATAGCGCGACAAACAAATTTATCTTTATTTAGAATTTGGAAGGTATCCGGATAGGTGATTACACAACCTACGTGTACTCCAATTTTTTCTACTTCGGCCTTATCCTTGGCACCTATGTCTATAAAAATGTTGTCCAATTTAGGGGATTCCTCTTTAGAGCTATCCCTAGTGTGAATGGCCGGCCATCCAAATATTCCTTTTACAATGCCTTTTTTAGTATGGATATCTACCCATTTAGAAGGGGCAATCTGATGATCGCTTCCTCCGTTGCGGATTACATAGATCAAGCCGTTATCGGTAATGTAGTTTACATACCAGGATATTTCATCAGAATGTCCTTCTATAACAACTTTATATTCTGCGTCAGGGTTTATGACCCCCACAGCAGTTCCATAGGTGTCCGTGATAAAAGTATCTACATACGGTTTCAAATACTCCATCCATAATTTCTGCCCTTCCCATTCATATCCGGTAGGAGAAGGATTATTTAAATATTTTTCTAAAAAATCAATGGACTTTTTGGTAAGAATCTTTTTAGCGCTCATTTACGTATATTTTGAATGCAAACTTAACAATATTCACTTTTAATTAATAGCAAGCTGCTTTCTTTATCATTAATTTTGGCAAGGCTTTTGTATTTTAAGATTCAATGGAAAAAAAATTATTGGTAATATTTTTATGGATAATGGGATTTACGGGGTTGGCTCAGGTTCCTGAAGAGACTTTGGATTCCTTGGCCCAGCAGTATATTATAATGGAGGGCGACTCCGTTCTCCAAAGTTCCATTGCCCTTAATGAGGTTTATGTATTTGGTAGACTTAAGTTCTCTTCCTATAATGATAAGTTAAGGTATTATATACTAAGAAGGAAAACCATGAAGGTGTATCCTTATGCCAAATTGGCTGCCGAAAGGTTGGTGGAACTTAATGACAGTTTGGAGCACATAAAAAAGAATTCCCACAAACGAAGGTTTACGCGCAAGGTTCAAAAATTCATTGAAGACGAATTTTCTGAAGAACTAAAGAAGCTAACGCGAACGGAAGGTCAGATTTTGGTGAAGTTGATCTACAGGCAAACAGGTATCACAGCTTTCGATTTGGTGAAAGAGTTACGAAGTGGCTGGCGTGCCTTTTGGTACAATACTACCGCCAAAATGTTCAGCATAAGTATTAAGGAAGAATTCCATCCGGATCTGGTGCACGAGGATTACCTTATAGAGGATATTCTTCAGAGGGCCTTTGCCGATTTCAGTTTGGAAAGACAACCTTCCGTTTTAGAATACGATTACGCTACCCTTACCAATATTTGGAAAGATCAGAACAAGTCCAAGGAGTAAGGTTGGATATCCCTTATTTTTTTTAAAGTAAACTCAAGGTTGTGGACTATTTTGTGCGTTCCCTCCTTTTGTCGGTCCGTGTGCTGTGCTGTATCCCTTGCTTTGCTTCGGGGATGCCGCTGCGCCCCTGCCTACCGGCACGGGCAGGCCTAACGCGGGGGGCTTCAATTTTAACGCTGCATTGTTTTGCGGTTGAGTGAAAAAGTATTAAATTGTTTTCCCTTTTTTCGGGGAATTTTCCCTGTGCAA